>JBGAFN010000015.1:0-154099 GCA_044227235.1 Marmoricola sp.
ATGTTGCGGTCCAGCAACAGCACCTCAGCCTGCATCCCCAACGCGATCGCCGCCGCGTTCATCCCCGAGACCCCGGCCCCGATGACCACGACCTTCGCCGCGTACACCCCCGAGACACCACCCATCAGGACCCCGCGGCCCCCCTGGGCCCGCATCATCGTGTGCGCCCCGACCTGGGGCGCCAGCCGGCCGGCGACCTCGCTCATCGGGGCCAGCAGCGGCAGCGCCCCGTTCGGGGTCTGCACCGTCTCATACGCGATCCCGGTGACCTTGCGGGCCAGCAGCTCCTCGGTCAACGGCTTGTCCGCCGCCAGGTGCAGGTAGGTGAACAGCAGCTGCCCCTCCCGCATCTTCGCGTACTCCGAGGCGATCGGCTCCTTGACCTTCATGATCATCTCGGCCGAGCCCCAGACGTCGTCCGCGGTGTCGAGGATCTTGGCGCCGGCAGCGACGTACTCCTCGTCGGTGATGGAGGAGCCGAGGCCGGCGGAGGTCTCGATGACGACCTCGTGGCCGTTCAGCACCAGCTCGTGCACCCCGGCCGGGGTGATCGCCACCCGGTACTCGTGGTTCTTGACTTCCTTCGGGACGCCGACCTTCATCGCAAGCTCTCCTGGAGTTCCGTGGGGGCAGGCCGGAGGTCGGCCTGGATCCCTCCATGCTGCGCTTTGTTCTTGCGATGTGGCAAACTGCCGAAGAAGATTCGCTCAGAGCCGAATTCCTGCATGAAGATTCGGCAATCGTGGCTTGGGACAGGGTGTGACGTGAACAACATTCGACCGGCCCGGGCGCTCCCGGAGCTCGACGAGGTCGACCGGCGGATCCTGCGGCTCCTCGCCGACGACGCCCGGCTGCCCAACAACGCGCTGGCCGACCGGGTCGGGGTCGCCCCGTCCACCTGCCTGATGCGGGTACGACGCCTGCAGGAGACCGGCGCGATCCGCGGCTTCCACGCCGACCTCTCCCCCGAGGTGGTCGGCCGCCCCCTGCAGGCGATCGTCGTGGTCCGGCTGCAGGCCCACGCCCGGGAGCGGATCGGCGAGTTCGGGGGCTGGCTCGCCGGGCTGGACGGCGTGCTGAACGTGTTCTTCCTGGCCGGGGCCAACGACTTCCAGGTGCACGTCGCCGCGGCCTCGCCCGACGCCCTCCGCGAGTTCGTGGTCGGCAACCTCAGCGCGTCTCGCGACGTGGCGATGACCGAGACGAACCTGATCTTCGAGCACCTGCGGAGCCAGACCCCGCTGGTCTGACCCGACTCAGCCGTGCACGGCCCGCCGGAAGCGCGCGACCAGGTCGTCGACGGCAGCCTTCGCCGCCGGGCTGACCGGGCTCATGTCGACGAACCCGTGGATCAGGCCGTCGTACCGGGTCCGGTCCACCTCGACACCGGCCTTCTCCAGCGCGTCGGCGTAGGCCTCGCCCTCGTCGCGCAGCGGGTCGAACTCGGCGGTCACCAGCACCGCGCGCGGCTGGCCCTCCAGGGACGGCGCGTGGATCGGGGAGAGACGCGGGTCGGTCAGCAGGGCCAGCGACTCCTCGGTCACGCCGGCGTCCGCCGCCGGCACGTAGTGGCCGAAGAACCACTCCATCGTGGCCAGCTCCAGCAGGTACCCGGCGGCGTTCTCGACCCGCGACGGGTACTCCCCCAGCACGTCGGTGGCCGGGTAGACGAGCAGCTGGACGTCCACGAGGTCGGGCAGCTGTTGGGAGACCACCGCGGTCAGGTTGCCGCCGGCGCTGTCGCCGCCGACCGCCAGCAGGTCGCCGCCGCCGAGCTCGGCGCGGCGCTCCGCCGCCCACCGGACGGCGGCCAGCGAGTCCTCCAGGCCGGCCGGGAAGGGGTGCTCGGGCGCGAGCCGGTAGTCGACGGAGAGCACGACCACCTCCGCGTCGCGGCACAGGGTGCGGCAGACCTGGTCGTGGGTGTCGAGATCGCCGATCACGAAGCCACCGCCGTGCAGGTAGACCAGCGTCGGCCAGGGCCCCTGGCCCTCGGGCCGGTACAGCCGGGCCGGCCGGTCGCCGGCCGCCCCGGGGACGCTCGTCTCGCTGACCTCGCCCACCGGCACCACCGCCTCGGGGGTGACCAGGTCCACGGTCATCGCGCGGAACGCCTTGCGGGCCACGTCGGGGGTGCCTTCGTGCATGGGCGGGTAGCCGGCGTTGGCGATGAGGTCCAGAAGTCCGGCGATGTGGGGGTCGAGTGCCATGGCCGCCATCATGCCGGGTCTGCTTGGCTGGCCCCATGATCGACCACTTCGGGATCAACTGCAGCGACCTGGCGGCGAGCGCCGCCTTCTACGACGAGGTCCTCGGGGTCCTCGGCCACCGCCGGGTGATGGACTTCGGGGTCGCCATCGGCTACGGGACCGACCAGCCGCAGTTCTGGATCAGCGAGTGGCAGGGCACGGCGCCGATGGCGCCGAACCGGGAGGTGCACGTCGCGTTCTCCGCGCCGGACGCCGCCACGGTCCGCGCCTTCCACGCCGCCGCGGTCGGGCTGGGCGCCGAGGAGCTGCACGCCCCGCGGCTGTGGCCGGAGTACCACCCGGGCTACTACGGCGCGTTCGTGCGCGACCCCGACGGCAACAACGTCGAGGCGGTCTGTCACGCCGCGCCGCTCGACGAGGCCTAGAAGACCTCGAGGTCCTCCCAGGTCAGGGTGTCCAGGGCCGGCTCGGGGAGCGGCTGCGGGCGGTTGCGCTTGGCGAGCTGGGCCTCGGAGTGCGCGCCGCACCCGTGGTCGATCGAGACCACGCGGCCGTCGTCGTTGGCGAAGGCGTTGGCGCAGGCGCCGAACACCCGGCCCAGCGGGCCGTCGAGCCGGACCAGGAACCCGCAGGTGCCGCACGAGGCGGGCGCGGACTGCGCGATCGCCGCGTCGGGACCGTGGCTGCCGTCGTACCAGCGCTGCGCGGCGAGCTCGCGGCCCTCCACGGAGAGGACCCGGACCCGTCCGAGTCCGAGCTCCTCGGCGACCCGCTTCACCGCGGCCTGGTCGACGATCTCGTCGCCGGCGGTGAAGGAGGGCACCAGCCGGGGATCGTCGTCCTCGGTCGGCAGCAGGTCGCCCGGGCTGAGGTCGCCGGGACGGATCCGCTCCCGGTAGGGCACCCACTCGGGCGCCAGGATCGCGTCGTCGCCGGGGAGCAGCACCAGCTCGTTGACGGTCACCAGGGTCTGCTTCTTGCCGCGCGCCACGGTGACCGACCAGCGCCAGCCCCGGTAGCCGCGCCGGGTGCAGGCGAAGTAGTGCGTGACCACCCGCTTCCCCTCGGCCTGGAGGCCCAGGTAGTCCCCGAGATCCTCCGCCGGGATCTGCTCGAGCACTGCGGCACGGGCTACGTCGACGGCGTCGGCGCAGCGCTCGTCGAGCTTGGGGTCCTTCGTGGTCTTGCTCACGTGGGTGATTGTTCCAAACACCGGGCCCGACTGTCGCATCCCCCCGCTTCCGACCACGCGGCAAGATGGGCCGCATGACCTTCGACCCGACGAGCGAGGCGCCGGCGCACGAGCCGACGGCCCCGCCGCGGGGGGTGCGCCGGGTCGCCTCGGCGACCGGACGGGGGGTCGTGAGGGCGGGCCGCGGGACGGGGCGGGCCGCCTCGTTCACGTTCCGCCAGGCCCGCCGGGCCAGCCACGCCGAGGGGGCCGGCGACAGCGGGCTGTCCCGGGTGATTGAGCTGCACGCGTTCAACGCGGCCGGTGACGCCGCGGTGGCGATCAGCCTGGCGGGCACCCTGTTCTTCCAGGTGCCCACCGAGCAGGCCCGCAACCAGGTCGCCCTGTTCCTGGGCCTGACGATGCTGCCGTTCGCGATCGTCGCGCCGCTGATCGGGCCGGTCCTGGACCGCTTCGGGCACGGGCGGCGCTGGGCGGTCGGCGCCACCATGGCATTGCGCGCCTTCCTGTGCTGGCTGCTCGCCGACGCCGTCAGCGGCGACTCGGTGGCGCTCTTCCCGGCGGTCCTCGGGGTGCTCGTCGCGTCCAAGGCGTACGGCGTGACCCGCGCGGCCGCGGTTCCCCGGGTCGTCCCCCCGGCCCTGGGCCTGGTCAAGGCCAACTCCCGCATCTCACTGGCCGGCATCACCGGGGCGGCCGTCTCGGCGCCGCTGGCGTTCCTGGCCTCGTTGGCGGGGGCCGACTGGTCGCTGCGCTACGCGTTCCTGGTCTTCGTCGGCGGCACGATCCTGGCGATCCTGCTGCCCGCCGCGGTGGACTCCTCGCACGGCGAGGAGACCGCGACGCTGCGGGGCCGGCCCTCCAGCCGGGTGCCGGCCGTCGTGGTCCGCGGGCTGCGCTGCAACGCCGGGCTGCGGCTGCTCTCGGGGTTCCTGACCCTCTTCATGGCGTTCCTGCTCCGCGACGAGCCCTTCCCCGGCTGGGAGGACCGGCAGGCCCTGCTGCTCGCGCTGGTGATCGGCTCGGCAGGCCTGGGCAACACTCTCGGCATCGCGGTCGGCTCCCTGCTCCGCTCGGTCCGCCCGGCCGTGGTGGTGGTCGGCGCCCTGGTCGGCGTCACCCTGGCGACCGTGCTGGCCGCGGTGTTCTACAGCCTCCCCGCCGTGGTCCTGCTCGGGCTGAGCGCCGGGCTGGGCCAGTCGCTGGGCAAGCTCTCCCTCGACGCGCTGATCCAGCAGGAGGTCCCCGAGCGGATCCGGTCCAGCGCCTTCGCCCGCTCCGAGACCCTGCTGCAGCTCTCCTGGGTGATCGGCGGCTTCCTCGGCATCGTGCTGCCCCTGGTGCCCCGGCTCGGCCTCGGCGTGGCGGCCGCGCTGCTGGTCGCCGTCACCGTCCTGGTCTTCCGCCCCGGGCCGACCCTTGTCACCCACGCCGCTGAGCCGGAGGGTGGGGCTCATGGCCCTGACCCTGCGTGACCACCACCGCGCCCTGCTGGCCGAGCTGCGGATCGAGCCGCTGAGCCAGCCCCTCCGCGTCACCCGCGGCGACCGGACCGTCGCCGCCACGAGCGACGCCCTGCTGGTGTGGGAGCCACGCCGGATCGTCCCGGTGTACGCCGTGCCGGAGGCCTCGGTCAGCGGCACCCTGACGGCGGCCGGCCCACCGGTCGGCGGCAGCCTCGAGGGTCTGCCACCCGTCCTCGGCCCCGGCTTCGACCCGCACACGACCCCGGGCCAGCCCCTCGACCTGGCGCTCGGGGACGAGGTGCTGGCAGGGGTGGCGTTCCGGCCCGACGACCCCGACCTCGCCGGCCACGTCACCCTCGACCTGCACCCCTTCGCCTGGTGGGAGGAGGACCAGGAGGTCTGGGGCCACCCGCACGACCCCTACAAGCGCATCGACACCCTGGTCTCGCACCGGCACGTGGTGGTCTCCTTCCAGGGCACGGTGCTGGCCGACAGCCGCCGCGCGGTCGCCCTGCTGGAGACGAGCCTGCCGACGCGGTGGTACGTCCCCGCCGAGGACGTCCGGCTCGACCTGCTCGAGCCGAGCCCGCTGGTCACCACCTGCGCCTACAAGGGCCACGCGTCGTACCGCTCGGTGCGCGGAGCGGGCGAGGAGGGCCGCGACCTGGCCTGGTCCTACGCCGACCCGCTCAACGACGCGGTGCCGGTGCGCGACCTGCTCTGCTTCTGGGCCGAGCGCACCGACCTGACCCTCGACGGGGAGCCGCAGCCGCGTCCGGTCACCCCCTGGTCGCGCCGGGACGACTGAGGGCCGAAGACCCTGCTCCGGCTCCTCCTCGCGTCCGAGGCTGGAGGTGGAGGAGGCAGTGATGCGCGCGCGTGGAACGACCCTGGTGGCGGTGCTGACGGCGACGGTGACGGGGGTGGCACTCGGCGTGCCCGCGGTGAGCGCGGCCCCCACGTGGGCGCCGGTCGAGACGCTGGCCGCAGCCACGCCGGTCAGCCACCCCGACGTCGTGCTCGACCGCCGGGGGACGGCCACGGCGGTGTGGAGCGCGTCGGGCACCGTGGTGGCCACGCGCCGTACGGCGGGCGGGTCGTGGGGACCCGCCGTGGTGCTGGGGCACGGTGTCGCCCCGGTCGCCGGGGTCGACCGGCACGGCGCCGTCACGGTCGCGTGGACCCGTCAGCGCGACGGCTTCGGGCCCCAGGTGATGGCGGCGCGCCGCCCTGCCGGGCACGCCTGGCGCCGGGCGGTGGCGCTCTCCTCCCCTGCCCCCAGCAACGGCTCCACCGCGCACGGCGCCTTCCTGCGCGACGTGGCGGTCGGGTGGGACGGTGCCGTCGCGGTGACCTGGTTGTGGGGTGCCGAGGACTCCGGCGCCTCCCGGGTGCAGGCGCGCTACCGGGCGACCGGAGCGTCGGGGTGGGGTCCCGTCGCGACCCTCTCGCCGGTCGAGGCGGACGACCCCGTGGTCGCCGTCGACGCCCGCGGTGGGGCCGTCGTGGCCTACACCGTCGACGCCACCGCGTACGCCGTACGCCGGGTCGCGGGCCGGTGGGCGACTCCGGTCCGGATCGCCCGCCACGTGGAGCCCCCTCAGGTCGCCACCGACGACGCCGGTGACGTCGTGGTCGTGGTGAGCGCGCTGCGCGTCGGCACGGGCGACTTCGTCCCGCGTGCGGTGACCCGCGATGCCGGCGGCGGCTGGAGCGCCCCGGTCACCCTCGACGACCCGACGCACGCCCGGCCCGTCGTCGGCATCGGACCGCACGGCACCAGCACCGTGGCGTGGACCCGGGCCGACGGACAGGTCGTGGCCTCGCGGCGTGCCGTGGGCGGCCCCTGGTCGGCTCCCCATGCGGTCGCGCCGGCCGGCGACCCGGCGGGCGCGGGCGACCCGGCGCTGCAGGTGGCCGTCGGGCGGGACGGGTCGACGCTGCTGACCTGGACCCGTCACGGCGTGGCCGCGGACCGCGTCGAGGCGTCGTACCGTCCCGTGAGCGGGGGGTGGCAGTCGCCGGTGCGCGTCTCACCCGCCCGCTTCGACTCCGCCGACGCGCGGGCCGCCGTGGGCCGCCACGGCACGGGCGTCCTGGTGTGGCGCGGCGTCGTCGCGAGTGGGGACAGCCGCATCCTCGCGCGGACGCTCCGGCCCGGCAGCTCCGGCTGAGGCGAGACGACCCGGAGAGCACGAGGCCCCGACGACCGCTCGGGTCGTCGGGGCCTCGGTGGGGTCCGGGGTCCGGGGTCTCAGAGCTCCAGCTCGTCGGCCAGCGCGCGCAGCAGCATCGCGGTGGGCTTCGCGGTCTTGGGGTCGGCGTGGCGCCCGGCGCGGTAGCCGTTCTCGAGCCCCTCGAGCAGCCGCATCAGGTCCTCGATGATGTTGACCATGTCGGCGGGCTTCTTGCGCAGCGCCTTGGAGACCGACGGCGGTGCGTCGAGCAGCTTGACCTGCAGGGCCTGGTCGCCCTTGCGTCCCTGGGCGATCCCGAACTCCACCCGCATGCCCGGCTTGAGCGAGGCGACCCCGTCCGGCAGCGCCTCGGAGCGCACGAAGACGTCGCCCCCCTCGTCCTTGGAGAGGAAGCCGAAGCCCTTCTCGACGTCGTACCACTTCACCTTGCCCGTTGGCACCGGTGCACCTCATCTGTCACGGCCCACGGGCCAGTCGGTCACTGCGGGCACCAGCGTACGGGGAGCGCGCCGCGGCGCGCAGGTGGGTTCAGGCCGGGTCGGCCAGCTCCTCGTTGAGCGCCCCGGAGCGGAACCCCCGCCGGTCCACCTCCGCGGACCCGAACCCGGCGGCCACCACGGCGGCGACCACGTCGGCCTCGACCCGACCCGGCAGGCCCGCCGCCAGCAGGGCCGGCGCCAGCTCGACGCTCGCCCGGTCGCCCCGGTCCCGCACGCGCAGGTCCGGCGAGGCCAGCCCGTGGCGGCCCAGCACCTCCCGGACGGCGACCTCGGCACGCTCGACCCGGGCCAGCGCGGTGGGCGTGACCTCGACGCCGTAGGCCAGGCGCGAGCTGAGGCAGGCCGCGGCCGGCTTGTCCCAGGTCGGCAGGCCCCGGCGACGTGAGAGCTCCCGGACCTGCTCCTTGGTCAGCCCGGCGTCGGCCAGCGGCGTCACCGCTGCCCGCTCGGCCGCGGCACGGATGCCCGGGCGGAAGCCGGCGACCAGGTCGTCGGCGTTGGTGCCGGTGGCCACGTGCGCGAGCCCGTGCGCGGTCGCCAGCGGTCCGAGCACGTCGAGCAGCTCGGACTTGCAGTGGTAGCACCGGTCCACGTCGTTGGCGCGGTAGCCCGCACTTTCGAGCTCGTGGGTCTCCGGGGTCAGCACGCGCACCCCCAGCGACTCCGCGAACGCGCGGGCCGGGTCGCGCTCGGTCTGCGGCAGCGAGGCGGAGTACGCCGTCGCGGCGGCCACCCGGTCGGGGCCGAGCACCCGGACCGCCTCGGCCAGCACCAGCGCACTGTCGGCTCCCCCGCTGAACGCCACCAGCACCGAGCCGAGCCCCCGCAGCCGCTCCTCCAGGGCAGCGGCGCGGGCCACGAGCAGGTGCTCGTCCAACCAGGCCGGGAACTCGGTGAGCGAGCTGAGCACCACGTGGGTGCCCGCGTCCAGCAGCTCCTGCGCCGTGCAGCCGCCGGTGACCACGCTGACGCTCGTCACGCCCGCGGCCAGGGCGCCCTCGACGTCGTGCACGTGGTCGCCGACGTAGACCGACGCCCCGTGCTCGGCGAGCACCGGGCCCTTGCCGTGGCCCCACACCTCGCCGACCAGGTGGTCCACGTCGAAGCCCAGCGCGTCCAGGTGGAGCCGGGCGTTGGGGGTGAACTTCCCGGTGATCACCAGCGTGGCCCCGGCGTGCCGGCGGACCGCCGCCAGCGCCTCGTACGCGCCCGCGAAGGCGGGCGTGGGCGGCACCGCGATCCCGGGGTAGAGCGCCCGGAACCGGTCGACCATCCCGGGGATCGCCGCGGCCGGCACGTACGGCGTCAGCAGCAGGTCCAGGGGCGGGCCGAGCCGGGCGACCAGGTCGTCGACGTCGAAGACGACGTCGTACTCCTCCCCCAGCGCGCGCAGGCACGCCGCGAAGCCGGGACGGGTGTCGATCAGGGTCATGTCGAGGTCGAAGCCGACCGTCAGCGCAGGAGCCGTCACGCACGCCAGGCTACGTCGCCACCCCCGCCGGTATCGTGGTGAGGATGTCCTCCTCCGCTGCCCCGGCGCCCCCGCGCACCCTGGCCGACCAGTTCCGTGGCTGGTCGGACGCGCAGCTGACGACCCTGCTCGCCGAGCGGCCGGACCTCACCACCCCCGCCCCGCAGGACTCCTCGCAGCTGGCGTCGCGGGCCAGCACCCGCGCCTCGGTGCTGCGCGCGCTCGACCAGCTCGACCGCCTGGGCCTCGTCGTCCTCGACGCCCTGGTGGCCCTCGGCGGGCGTGGCTCGACCGAGGCGGTGCTGGGCCTGGTGCACGCCGAGGAGCAGGCGGCCCGGGCGGCGCTGGACCGGCTGCACGCCCTGGCCCTGGTCTGGGGCACCCCCGAGGACCTGCGCGTCGCGACCGCCGTGGTGGAGACGCTCGGCACCACCGTCAGCGGCCTGGGTCCGCCGCTGGACCAGCTGCTCACCGGCACCGGCCCCGACCGGGTCGCCGGGCTGCTGGCCGACCTGGGGCTGCGCTCGAGCGGCAACCTCGCCGTCGACCTCGACACCCTGGCCGCCGCCCTGGCCGAGCCCGACCGGGTGGCCGGGCTGGTCGCCGCCTGCGACCCCGCCGCCCGGGCCATGCTCGAGCACCTGGACGCCTCCGGCGCCGAGGGCACCTCCGACGCCGCGGGCACCCCGGTCCGGGTCGCCGAGGCCACCACCCCCGTCGAGCAGCTGGTCGCGCGTGGGCTGCTCGTGCCCCGCGACCGGCGCCACCTCGCCGTGCCGCGCGAGGTCGGGCTGGCGCTGCGCCGGGGACGGACCACGGCCGAGCGGGTCGACGAGGCGCCCGCGCTGGCCACCTCCACCCGCGCGGCCACCCTGGTCGACCAGGCCGCCGCCGGTGCGGCGTACGAGCTGGTCCACCGCACCGAGCTGCTGCTGGACCACTGGGGCTCCGAGCCCCCGGCGGTGCTGCGCCAGGGCGGCCTGGCGGTGCGCGACCTGCGCGCGACAGCCGCCCTCCTCGGCAGCGACGAGCGGGTGGCGGCGCTGCTGGTGGAGACCGTCGCGGCCGCCGGGCTGCTGGCCGTCGGGCCGGCCGACCAGTACGACGCGGCCTGGCTGCCGACCGACCTGTTCGACGCCTGGCGGACGCTGCCGCTCGCCCAGCGCTGGGCGCGGCTGGCCGACGCGTGGCTGCACAACCCGCGCCTGGTCGGCCTGGTCGGCTCGCGGGTGCAGGGCAAGGGGGTCAACGCCCTGGCCGCCGACCTCGAGCGCGGCTGGCTGGTCGAGACCCGGCGCACCGCGCTGGCCGAGCTCGGCACCCTCCCCCGGGGCACCGTGCTGGCCCCGGGCACCGGGGTGCCCTCGCTCGTCGCCCGGCTCGCCTGGCTGCGTCCGCGCCGCCCCGCCACCCGGGCCGAGGCGGTGGGGTGGACGGTCGAGGAGGGCTCCGTGGTGGGGCTGCTGGGCCTGGGCGGGCTCGCCGCCCACGCCCGGGCC
Organism: Marmoricola sp.; assembly: GCA_044227235.1. Classification (GTDB taxonomy): domain Bacteria; phylum Actinomycetota; class Actinomycetes; order Propionibacteriales; family Nocardioidaceae; genus Marmoricola_A. Next base: position 10,537 of record JBGAFN010000015.1, read on the forward strand.
CTGCTGGACGACGGGCCCATCGGTGCCGCGGCCGTCCTCTCCCCGCTGCTGCCCACGCCGGTCGACCACGTGCTGCTGCAGGCCGACCTCACCGCGGTCGCCCCGGGACCGCTGGAGGAGCGGCTCGCCCACGACCTGGCCACCGTCGCCCACGTGGAGTCCCGTGGCGGCGCCACCGTCTACCGGTTCACCGAGTCCTCGGTCCGGCACGCCTTCGACGTCGGCTGGTCGGCCGCCGAGGTGCACGAGACCATCGAGCGGGCCTCGCGGACGCCGGTGCCGCAGCCGCTGCGCTACCTGGTCGACGACGTCGCCCGGACCTTCGGGACGGTCCGGGTCGGCCGGGCGGAGGCGTTCCTGCGCAGCGACGACGAGGCCGCCCTGGCCGGGTTGCTGCACGCCCCGGCCGCCTCCGGTCTCGGCCTGCGCCGGCTGGCCCCGACCGTGCTGGTCTCCGACACCCCGATCGACGTGCTGCTGCCGCGGCTGCGCGAGCTCGGGGTCGCCCCCGTCGTGGAGGGCCCCGACGGCACCGTGCGGGTCGCCCGGCGCGACGCCCACCGGGCCCGGCCTCCGCAGCGCCTCGCCGGGGTGCAGGCCGCCGAGCTCGCCGCCCGGGTCGCCGTGCGCAGCGCCGCGACCGTGACCGCCATCCGGGCCGGCGACCGCTCCGCCGCCGTCCGGCCCAGCGAGCCCGCCCCGGCCGGGACCTCGGCGGCGCGCCAGTCCCCCGCCGCCGCGCTGGCCGTCCTCCGGGAGGCCGCGGAGGCCAAGGTGTCGGTGTGGATCGGGTACGTCGACAACGACGGCACCTCCCACGACCGGGTCGTCGACCCGCTCCGCGTCGACGGCGGCCGGCTGCAGGCCTACGACCACCGCTCCGAGGAGGTCCGCTCCTACGCGGTGCACCGGATCAACTCGGTGCGGCCCCTCCCCACCGGCTGAGCCGTCGGCGTACGTTCGGGTCCATGACGACGCGCATGACCGCTGCCGAGCTGACCGACCTCGACCTCGCGGACTGGCGGGTGATCCGCCGCGGCATCGAGGCCAACCTGAGCTGCGGCTCCTACCGCGAGGCCGGCCGGTTCGCTGCCGACGTCGCCGCCCTCTGCGACGAGCACGACCACCACGCCTCCCTCGACCTGCGCTACCCCGACCTGGTGCACATCGTCTCCACGACGCACTCCGTGGAGGGGCTCTCGGACCGCGACGTGACGTTGGCGCGGGCGATCTCGGCGCTGGCCGCCGAGCGCGGCTACCACTCCTCGCCGCTGGACAGCAGCGCCGTCGAGATCGCGATCGACGCCCTGGACATCGAGGCGGTGCGGCCGTTCTGGCAGGCCGTGCTCGGGTACGTGCCCGAGCACACCGAGGAGGGCCACGTGATCGACGCGATCCTCGACCCCGAGGGCATCGGGCCGGCCGTCTGGTTCCAGCAGCTCGACGAGCCGCGCACCGAGCGCAACCGGATCCACCTCGACGTGATGGTGCCCCACGACGTCGCCGAGCAGCGGGTGGCGGCCGCGGTCGAGGCCGGCGGCGTGCTGGTCAGCGACGCGCGCGCCCGCGCGTTCTGGGTGCTCGCCGACGTCGAGGGCAACGAGGCCTGCATCTGCACGTGGCAGGACCGATGACGGGAGCCGCACCGATGAGCACCCCTGCGACCCCGGTCCCCGACGACAAGGACTGGACCCACGTCGTCACCGACGGCTGCGCCGCGTGCGGCTTCGACGCCTCGTACGAGGTGAGCACGACCGGGGAGCGGCTCCGTGGGACGGTGCCCCGCTGGCGCTCCGCGCTGGAGCGTCACGACGCGGCCGCCCGACCGGCGCCGACGACCTGGTCGCCGTTGGAGTACGCCTGCCACGTCCGCGACGTGTGCGCCCTGTTCCGGACGCGGCTGGAGCTGATGCTGACCGACGACGACGCCCGCTTCGCGAACTGGGACCAGGACGAGACCGCCCTGGCCGAGCGCTACTGGGAGCAGCATGCGACGGTCGTCGCCGGCGAGCTCGAGGCCCAGGCGCTGGCCACCGCCGCCGCCTTCGACGAGGTCTCCGGGCCGGACTGGGACCGGGTCGGCACCCGCAGCAACGGCTCGGTCTTCACCGTGCGCACCTTCGCGGCGTACTTCCTGCACGACGTGGAGCACCACCTGCACGACGTCGCGGGATGAGCGGCCGGGCTCAGCCGGCGACGTAGACCTTCCGCAGCGTCGAGCGGATCTCCCACTCGGTGCGCTCGCCGGCCTGCAGCCGGACGACGGTCCCCGGGCCGAGCTCCACCGCGGTGCCGTCGGCGAAGCGCACCGTGCCGTCCCCGGCGAGCACGACGAAGATCTCCTCGACCTCGGTGTCGCGCACCGTGCCGGGCGTGATCTCCCAGACGCCGACCTCGACCCCGGCGACCTCGCCGAGCGCGACCGAGGCGGCGATCGGGATGCCGGCGACCACGTCGTCCGGGTCGAGGTCGTCGACCTCGAGCGCCACCGACCGCGCGTCCGCGCTGAGGAGACGGTCGCTCACGAGTCGCGCCCTGTCATGAGTCGAACCCTGTCATGAGTCGAACCCGAGCCCGAGGCGGTCCAGCGTGCGCAGCCACAGGTTGCGCCGGCCCTCGTGGAGGTCGGCCCGGGCGAGCGCCCATCGGGTGGCCTGGATGCCGGCCGAGGCGACCGGCTCGGGCGGGAACGGCACCGGCAGCCGGCGGACCATCTCCAGCCGGGTCCGCTCGGTGTCGGCGCCCTCGAGCAGATCGAGCACGACGTCGGCGGCGAACCGGGTGGCGCCGACGCCGAGGCCGGTGAAGCCGGCGGTGTGCGCGACGCGGCCGCGGTGGGCCAGGCCGTAGAACGCACAGAACCGGGTGGAGGTGTCGATCGCGCCTGCCCAGCGGTGGGTCACCTTGATGCCCTCCAGCTGCGGGAAGGTGGTGAGCAGGTGCGAGACCAGCAGCCGGTGGGTCTGCGGCCGGTGCTCGTACTCGGAGCGCACCCGCTTGCCGAACCGGTAGACGGCGTCGTAGCCGCCGAAGAGGATCCGGTTGTCCGCGCTGAGCCGGTAGTAGTGGAAGTGGTTGGCCGGGTCGTCCATCCCCTGCCGGTCGGCCCACCCGATCGAGCTGAGCTGGGCGTCGCTGAGCGGCTCGGTCATCACCGCGTAGTCGTAGACCGGCACGGTCATCGGCCGGTAGCGGCGCACCAGGGAGGGGAACACGTTGGTCGCGCTGACCACCTGGGCGGCCCGCACGGAGCCGCGCGGCGTGCGCAGGGTGACGGGGCCGGAGCGCCCGTCGGTCGACAGTCCCGTGACCGGGGAGTCCTCGACGATCTCCACGCCGAGGTCGGTCGCCACCCTGGCCAGCTCGTGCACCAGCTTCACCGGGTGCAGCAGCGCGGTGTCCGTGCCCTCCAGGCCGGCCAGGTAGGTCGGGCTGTTCACCGCCGCGCGGACCTCGTCCTGGGTGAGGAACCGCCCGGAGCCGGCCTCGGCGGCCTCGCGGAGCCAGGCGACCTGGTGCTCCTCGACCGCGACGGTGAGCTCGCCGGGCCGCTCGAAGTCGACGTCCATCGCGTGCTCGCGGACCGTCTTCTCCAGGGCGTCGAGGTTCTCGGTGCCGAGGCGCTCCAGGACGTCGTACTCCTCGGGCCAGCGCTGCCGGCCGTTCTCCTCGCCGTGGGTGATCGAGGCGGCGCAGAAGCCGCCGTTGCGCCCCGAGGCGGCCCAGCCGAGCCGGCGGCCCTCGAGCAGCAGCACCCGGCGACCGGGGTCGCGCTGCTTGGCGCGCACGGCGGACCACAGGCCGGCGTACCCGCCGCCGACGACGGCGAGGTCGGTGCCGTGGTCGGCGGTCAGGGGGCCGAAGCGTCGCGGGTCGGCGACGTCGTCGAGCCAGAAGCAGCCGTCCCGGACGCCGCGCAGCGCCTCGTCGACCACCTGGTCGGCGGGGCGCTGGCGGGTGAAGACCGTGCCGTGCCCGTCGGCGGGCGGACGGTCAGCCGACATGGGCGTCTCCGAGGGTCAGGGCCCCGTCCAGGACGGCCAGGCCCTCGCGGGCCTCCTCGGCGCTGGTCGTGCAGGGCGGGACGACGTGGATCCGGTTGAAGTTGGCGAAGGGCAGCAGACCACCCTTGCGGCACGCGGCCAGGATGTCGTTCATCGCCGCGCTGGAGCCACCGTACGGCGCCAGCGGTTCCTTGGTCTCCCGGTCGGAGACCAGCTCGAGCGCCCAGAACGCGCCGAGCCCGCGGACCTCGCCGACGCAGGGGTGGCGCTCGGCCAGCTCGCGCAGCCCGGGGCCGAGCACGTCGCGTCCCAGCGCCTCGGCCCGCTCGACGACCTGCTCGTCGCGCATCGTCTCGATGGTGGCGACCGCCGCGGCGGCAGCGAGCGGGTGGCCGGAGTAGGTCAGCCCGCCGGGGTAGACCCGGTGCGCGAAGGTGTCGTGGATCGCGTCGCCCACGATCACCCCGCCCAGCGGGACGTACCCCGAGGTGACGCCCTTGGCGAAGGTGACCAGGTCGGGGGTCACGTCGTACCGGTCGAGGGCCAGCCACGACCCGGCCCGCCCGAAGCCGGCCATCACCTCGTCGAGGACGAGCACGATGCCGAACTCGTCGCACAGCGCCCGGACGCCGGCCAGGTAGCCGGGCGGGGGTGGCATGATCCCCGCGGTGCCGGGGATGGTCTCCAGCACGATCGCCGCGACCGTCGAGGGCCCCTCCAGCTCGACCGTACGGCGCAGGTGCTGCAGCGCCCGCTCGCCCTCCTCGGCCTCGGTGGTGGCGTGGAACTCGGAGCGGTAGAGGAACGGGCCGAAGAACTTCACGGTGCCGGCCGAGCCGTAGTCGCTGGGCCAGCGGCGCGGGTCACCGGTCAGGTTCACCGCGGTGTTGGTGGCACCGTGGTAGCTGCGGTAGCGGGAGAGCACCTTGATCCGGCCGGTGTGCAGCCGGGCCATCCGCACCGCGTGCTCGATGGCCTCCGCGCCGCCGTTGGTGAAGAAGACGTGCTCGAGGCCGTCGGGGGCGATGCCCGCGATCAGCCGGGCGGCCTCGGAGCGGGCGTCGTTGGCGTACTGCGGCGCGATCGTGCACAGCTTGGCGGCCTGGTCCTGGATCGCCCGGACCACGCGCGGGTGCTGGTGGCCGAGGTTGGTGTAGACGAGCTGGCTGGAGAAGTCGAGGTAGCGCTGGCCCTGGTCGTCCCAGACGTGGGAGCCCTCGGCGCGGGTGATCACCATCGGGCTGATCTCGGCCTGGGCGGACCAGGAGTGGAAGACGTGCCGGCGGTCGTCGACGTAGGCGGGGTTGGTGTTCACGGTGTCCTCAGACGTTCTGCGGGAAGGCGAGCTCGAGCCCGCCGGTGGGGGCGATGGCGGGGTCCTGCCACCGGGAGGTGACGACCTTGCCGCGGGTGAAGAAGTGCACGCCCTCGGTGCCGTGGGCGTGGCTGTCGCCGAACAGCGAGCTCTTCCACCCGCCGAAGGAGTAGTAGGCCATCGGGACCGGGATCGGCACGTTGATGCCGATCATGCCGACCTCGACGTCGTACTCGAACTTGCGGGCGGCCCCGCCGTTGCTGGTGAACAGCGCGACGCCGTTGCCGTAGGGGTTGGCGTTCACCAGACGCACCGCCTCGTCGTAGGTGTCGACGCGGACGACGCTGAGCACGGGCCCGAAGATCTCGTCGGTGTAGACGCTCATCGCCGGGGTGACGTTGTCCAGCAGGGTCGGGCCCAGCCAGAAGCCGTCCGCCGCGCCCTCGGCGACCACCTCGCGGCCGTCGACGACGACCTTCGCGCCCTCGGCCTCGCCGGCGTCGACGTAGGAGGCGACCTTGTCGCGGTGCGCCCTCGTCACCAGCGGGCCCATGTCGGCCTCGCGGGTGCCGTCGCCGGTGACCAGGGTGCGGGCCCGGTCGGCGATCTTGGCGACCAGGTCGTCGGCGACCGGCCCGACGGCACACAGCACCGAGATCGCCATGCAGCGCTCGCCGGCCGAGCCGAAGCCGGCGTTGACCGCCTGGTCGGCGGCCAGGTCGAGGTCGGCGTCGGGCAGCACCACCATGTGGTTCTTCGCGCCGCCGAGGGCCTGCACCCGCTTGCCGTTGGCGCTGCTGCGCTCGTAGACGTAGCGCGCGATCGGGGTGGAGCCGACGAAGCTGATCGCCTTGACGTCGGGGTGGTCGATCAGGGCGTCGACGGCCTCCTTGTCGCCCTGGAGCACGTTGAAGACGCCGCCGGGGAGACCGGCCTCCCGCCACAGCTCGGCGATCCACAGGGAGGCAGACGGGTCCTTCTCGCTGGGCTTGAGCACGACCGTGTTGCCAGCGGCGATGGCGACCGGGAAGAACCACATCGGGACCATGGCGGGGAAGTTGAACGGGCTGATGATGCCGACCACGCCGAGCGGCTGGCGCTTGGAGTGCACGTCGACGCCGGTGGAGACGCCCTCGGAGTAGCCGCCCTTGAGCAGGTGCGGGATGCCGCACGCGAACTCGACGACCTCCTGGCCGCGGGTCACCTCGCCGAGGGCGTCGGAGAGCACCTTGCCGTGCTCGGCGGTGATGATCGCGGCGAGCTCGGCCTTGCGCTCGTTGAGCAGCTCGCGGAAGCGGAAGACGACCTGGGTGCGGGCGGCCAGGGAGGTGTCGGCCCAGCCTCGCGCCGCGGCCCGGGCGGAGGCGATCACCCGCTCGGCGTCGGTTGGCCCGGCGAGGACGACCCGCCCGGTGACCCGGCCCGTGGCGGGGTTGGTGACGTCGGCGAGGCGGCCCGAGGTGCCCTCGTCGCGGGTGTTGTCGATCCAGTGGGTGATGGTCGTGGTCGTGGCGCTCATGCCCCCACCCTCACCCGGGGCCCATCCCGGAGGCGAGGGACACTCTGTCACCGGACCTGCCGGACATGGAGACGACATGTCACACTTCCAGGGTGCGTCCCACGATCCGCGCCGTGCTCGCCTCGCCGCCGCTGCGCGACGGCCGCCCCGAGGTGCTCGCCGGGCAGGAGCGGCTCGACCTCGGGGTCCGTTGGGTGCACGTGAGCGACATCCGCGACGTCGCCGACCTGCTCGAGGGGGGCGAGCTGATCCTCTCCACGGGTCTGGCGATGAGCGGCGAGGAGGCCGACGCGGTCGCCTACCTCACCGAGCTGGTCGACGCCGGCGCGGCCGGCCTCGTCGTCGAGCTCGGTCCCCGGTTCCCCCGGGTGCCGGCCGCCGTGGTGGCGCGCGCCCGGGCCGGGACCTTCCCGCTGGTCGCCCTGCACGCCCGCGTCCGGTTCGTCGAGGTGACCGAGCACGTGCACCGGCTGATCGTGGCCGAGCAGTACGAGCAGGTCGCCTTCTCCGGTCAGGTGCACGAGACCTTCACCCGGCTCAGCCTGGAGAACGCCGATGCGGCCACCATCGTCGCCACCACCGCCGACCTGTGCGGCTCCTCGGTGCTGCTCGAGGACCTGACCCGCAGCGTGCTCGCGTACGCGGCCCTCGGCCGGCCCGCTGCGGGCCTCCTGGCCGCCTGGGAGACCCGGTCACGGGCCGCGCCGGTGCTGGAGTCGACCGGGCTGACCGGTCCCGAGGGCTGGCTGACGACGCCCGTCGGTGGGCTCGGCAACCGCTGGGGCCGGCTGGTGGTGCCCAACGCCCAGGCCAGCCAGGCCCGGCTCGCGCTGGTGCTCGAACGGGCCGCCCAGGCCCTCGAGCTCGGCCGGATGGTCGAGCGGGACCGGGTCGGTCTGCGCCTGCAGGCCCAGGGCGGGCTGCTCGGCGACCTGGCCGCCGGCCGGGTCGCCGACGCCGGCACCGCTGCCGCCCGCGCCGCCTCGCTCGGACTCGCCACGGCGCCGTCGTACGTCGCGGTGGTCGCGCACGTGGGAGCGGCCTCGGAGGACCCGCTGGCCGAGCACGGCGTCGGCCGGGACCTGACCGAGCGCCTGGCCGCCTCGGTCACCGCAGCGGGCCTCTCCGGCCTGGTCGGGCCACTGTCGACCGGCACGGCCGGACAGCAGGTCGGCGTCCTGCTCGCCGTGCCGGCGACCCGCGGACGTCCCCGCGACGTGGCCGGCGACCTGGCCCGGGCCCTGGGCGACCCGGGCGTGACGCTGGGGGCGGCCGACCCGGCGACCTCCGTGCTCGCCGCGGGCGCCAGCCTGCGCGCGGCCGCCCACGTCGCGGAGGTGGCGGCCGCGATGCCGGGGCCCCGGCGCGACTGCTACCGCCGCTCCGACGTGCGGCTCTACGGTCTGGTCGCGCTGCTGCACGAGGACCCTCGGGTGCAGGCCTTCGTGGAGGCCGAGCTCAGCCCGCTGCTCGAGCACGAGGCCCGCCGCGCCGGCGGGCTGCTCGACCTGCTCCGGCAGTACGTCGCGGCCGGCGGCAACAAGTCCCGGCTCGCGAGCACCTCGCACCGCTCGCGCCCGGCGGTCTACAAGAAGCTCGCCCAGCTCGAGCGGATCCTCGGCGTCGACCTGGACGACCCCGCGTCGCTGATGTCGGTCGGGGTCGCCCTGATGGCCTACGACGTCGGTCGTCCGGCCGGGGCCCCCACCGCGCGCCCGTAGACTCGCGAGGTGAACGACGGCCCCCTCATCGTCCAGTCGGACAAGACCCTGCTGCTCGAGGTGGACCACCCGCAGGCGGCGGACTGCCGCAAGGCGATCGCCCCCTTCGCCGAGCTCGAGCGCTCCCCCGAGCACATCCACACCTACCGGCTGACCCCGCTCGGGCTGTGGAACGCGCGCGCCGCCGGGCACGACGCCGAGCAGGTCGTCGACACCCTGCTCAGCTACAGCCGGTACGCCGTTCCGCACGCGCTGCTCGTCGACGTCGCCGAGACGATGGACCGCTACGGCCGGCTCCGCCTCGAGAAGCACCCGGTGCACGGCCTGGTGCTGACCAGCACCGACCGCCCGGTCTTCGAGGAGGTGCTCCGCGCCAAGAAGGTGCAGGGGATGCTCGGCGCCCGGCTCGACGAGCTGGTCGTGGCGGTCCACCCCAGCGAGCGCGGCAACCTCAAGCAGGCCCTGCTCAAGCTGGGCTGGCCGGCCGAGGACTACGCCGGCTACGTGGACGGCGAGGCGCACGCGATCGCGCTGGCCGAGGACGGCTGGTCGATGCGGGCCTACCAGCAGGAGGCCGTGGAGTCGTTCTGGCACGGGGGCTCCGGCGTGGTCGTGCTGCCGTGCGGGGCCGGCAAGACGATCGTCGGGGCGGCCGCGATGGCGCAGGCCCAGGCGACCACACTGATCCTGGTCACCAACACGGTCAGCGCCCGGCAGTGGCGCGACGAGCTCGTCAGGCGCACCACCCTGACGCCCGAGGAGATCGGCGAGTACTCCGGGGCGAAGAAGGAGATCAAGCCGGTCACCATCGCCACCTACCAGGTGATGACCACCCGCCGGAAGGGCGTCTACGCACACCTCGAGCTGCTCGACGCCCGCGACTGGGGCCTGATCGTCTACGACGAGGTGCACCTGCTGCCGGCCCCGATCTTCCGGATGACCGCCGACCTGCAGGCCCGCCGCCGGATCGGGCTCACCGCGACCCTGATCCGCGAGGACGGCCGGGAGGGCGACGTCTTCTCGCTGATCGGGCCCAAGCGGTACGACGCCCCGTGGAAGGACATCGAGTCCCAGGGCTGGATCGCCCCCGCCGACTGCGTCGAGGTCCGGGTCAGCCTGCCCGAGGGCGAGCGGCTCGCCTACGCGACCGCCGAGCCGGAGGAGCGCTACCGGCTGGCCGCCTGCACCCGGGAGAAGACCCGGCTCGTCCAGCAGATCGTCGGCCTGCACGAGGGCGAGCCGACGCTGGTGATCGGGCAGTACCTCGACCAGCTCGACGAGATCGGCGACGCGCTCGGCGCCCCGGTGATCAAGGGCGAGACCACGGTCAAGGAGCGCGAGCGGCTCTTCAACGCCTTCCGCTCCGGCGAGGAGCGGCTGCTGGTGGTCTCCAAGGTCGCCAACTTCTCCGTCGACCTGCCCAGCGCCACCGTCGCGATCCAGGTCTCGGGGTCGTTCGGGTCACGGCAGGAGGAGGCGCAGCGGCTGGGTCGCCTGCTGCGCCCGAAGTCGGACGGGCGCTCGGCGCGCTTCTACACGATCGTCACCCGCGACACCGTCGACGCCGACTTCGCCCAGCACCGGCAGCGCTTCCTGGCCGAGCAGGGCTACGCCTACTCGATCACCGACGCCGCCGACCTGGTCTGAGCCTCGGCTCAGTTCACCAGCACCTTGACGAACAGGGGGCTGTGGTTCGACGGCAGCGGTCCGGCGTACCGGCGGCCGTCCATCGTCGAGGCGTTCTCCCACTCCAGGACCCGGGTGTGGTACGGGTCGACCCAGACGTGGTCGACGTGGTCGCCCCAGGTGTTGCCGATGTTGGGGACCGTGTCGAAGCCGTGCGAGGTGTTGTAGTTCGGCCGGACCAGGGTGCTGGCCAGGTCGAAGGCGTCGTAGTAGCCGATGCCGTGCATCAGGTCGGCCGGGGAGTCGTAGGTCCGGTGCTTGTGCGAGTTGTAGTCACCGGTGTAGACGACCGGGGAGCCGGCGGTGTTGATCGCCTGGACGCCCTTGATCAGCCGGGAGACGTTGCCCCGCCGGACTGCGTCGTTCGCGCGGGTGTCGGTCCCCGGCGCGGTGTGGGCGTCGGCGAAGATCACCCGGCGGCCGTTGTGGGCCTTGTCGGCCAGGTCGGCCCAGACCGCCCAGTGCGTGCCGCCGTCGGGCGCGGTGCCGAGCAGGATCTCGCCGCTCCGCTTGAGGGTGAACCGGGAGGTCTTGTAGATCAGCTGCTTGGAGCTCTTGTAGCGGGCCAGCGCGTAGCCGCTGCCGAGCCCGCCGACGATGCCGGCGTCCGACTTGGCCTCCTGCAGGGACACCACGTCCGGGGTGGTCGCCTTGATCTGCGCGACGACACCGGCCTTGCGCGACTTCCAGCCGCTGCACTTGGCGCTGCACACGTTGTAGCTGGTGATCCGGTACTGGGCGCCGGAGTCCGACCCGCGCGCCAGCACCGTGGTCTTGCAGCTGCGCGGCGACTTCTTGCCGGCGGTGGAGCCGTTGAGCGCACGCACCTGGAAGCAGTACGTCGACCCGGCCCGGAGGCCGCCGATGTCCGCGCGGGTCTCCCGGGTCGCCTTGACCTTCGCGATCCCGCGCAGGTTGACGTTGTCGGCCATGAAGACCTCGTACTTGGTGGCGTTGCGCACGCGGCGCCAGTCGAGGGTGAGGCCGCCGGTGCCGTTCTGCACCACCTGCACCAGGGGGATCTTGCGGGGGGCTGCGCCGGCGGCGTTCGCGGTGGTGATGGCGCTGACACCGGCTGCCGCGAGGGCGAGGGCCAGCGCGCCGTGGAGGAGTCTCAAGGGGGTCTCCGAAGCATCGGTCACGGTCGTAGGACCCGATTGGATCATGACCTAAGTCCTGTAAGGGGCGATTCCTAGCCTTCTCCCCCGAATGACCAGACCGGCCGCGGCACCACGATGTGCCAGGCCACCTTTCCCGCATGAGAGCGACACGTTACGGCACCTATGTGCCGCATCTGTGAGGTGTCTCTCACGGTGGCCTCCGGTTACCCCGCGCCCACACCCGGTATGCCCTGGTCCGGACATCTTCCTGAAGGTTTCTCGTCACCTGCGGCGGGCACACTGGCCCCATGGACACGCACCCCTCGACCGGCACGCCCCGGCACACCCTGGTCGTCATGCGGCATGCCAAGTCCGACTGGTCGGGCACCGAGCCGGACCACGAGCGCGGGCTCACCCGGCGCGGCACCCGGCAGGCGGGCGAGGCCGGGGCCTGGCTGGCCGGCAACGTCGAGGTGGACCTCGCGGTCGTCTCGACCGCCAAGCGGGCGCGGCGCACCTGGGAGCTGGTCGCCGCCGAGCTGGGCCGGGAGCCCGAGCTGCGGCTCGAGGACCGGCTCTACGGCGCGACCGTGGAGGGCCTGGTCGAGCTGGTCCGCGGGCTGCCCGAGACCGCCCCGACCGTGCTCCTGCTCGGCCACAACCCCGACGTCGAGGACCTGGTCGAGGACCTGACCGGGTGGGCGCTGCGGCTGACCACGTCCGCGATCGCCGTGCTGGACGTGGCGGCCGACTGGGCCGGGCTCACGCCCGAGGCGTGCACCCTGCGCACCCACGGTCGCCCGCCGGTGGACCTGGTCGCCGACGCGGGCTAGCTCGGCGCCGCACCACGAGAGGTCGCCGGACGGCCGCGGCGCCCCCGCCACGCGCGGCGCAGGGTGTGGAACACGAGCACCACCAGGAGCATGCCGGTCACCAGCAGCAGGGCCGCCACCCCGAGCGCGACCCAGGGGTGGGTGAGCGCGAGCACCATCACCCCGGCCACGGTCAGGTCCTCCAGGCTGCTCAGCCCGATGTTGGTGAACGGCTCCGGCGACGTGTTCACCCCCAGCCGGATCCCTGCCTTCACCGTGTGGCTGGCCAGCGCGGTGCCGCCGCCCACCACGGCGTACACCGCCTGCTCGAGCGAGGTGGCGTCGCCGGCCAGCAGCACCGCGATCACCGCCCCGGCGGTCGGGCGGATGACGGTCGAGACGACGTCCCAGGTCGAGTCGAGGTAGGGCACCTTGTCGGCGACGAACTCCACGGCGTACAGGCCGCCCGCGACCAGCAGCACCGGGACGCTGCCGAGCACGTCCGGGATGTCGGCGACGTCGCCGAACCGGTCGGCCAGCCCCAGCACCAGCACCACGAGGTAGGCGTTGACGCCGCTGGCCCAGCCGCTCGAGAACACCAGGGGCATCAGGTCCACGGGGTCAGGCTACAAATGGGTTCGCCCGACCGCGGGACCTCGGGGGAGACTGGCCGGATGCCTGAGGACGAGCTGGAGCTGGAGCGCGCCCATCTGCAGGCCTCCCGGGCGGGGCTGGCCCGGATGCGGGCCCGGACCGCACGCCTGGACTCGAGCGCCGCCGGCGACTGGGTCAGCCAGCTGCTGCTGGAGTCCGCGATGGTCAAGCGGATGAAGGCACTCGAGGACGACCCGTCCGTGCCGCTGTTCTTCGGCCGGCTCGACTACGAGCACGACCACCCGGAAGGCGGGGCACGCTTCTACGTCGGCCGGCGCCACGTCACCGACGAGGTGGGTGAGCCGATGGTGGTCGACTGGCGGGCCCCGATCAGCCTGCCCTTCTACCGGGCCAGCAGCCGCGCCCCGCTCGGCGTGCGGCTGCGGCGCCGGTTCGGCTTCCAGCACGGCCAGGTGACCGCCTTCGAGGACGAGGCCCTGACCGCACCGAGCGACGGCGAGGCCTTCTCCCGCATCCTCGAGGAGGAGATCGAGCGGCCGCGCGTCGGCCCGATGCGCGACATCGTGGCCACCATCCAGCCCGAGCAGGACGTCATCGTCCGGGCCGACCTGGCCGAGTCCCTGTGCGTGCAGGGGGCACCGGGGACCGGCAAGACGGCGGTGGGCCTGCACCGGGCGGCGTACCTGCTCTACGCCTACCGCGACCAGCTCTCCCGCCAGGGCGTCCTCGTGGTGGGCCCCAACGCCAGCTTCCTGCGCTACATCGGCGACGTGCTGCCGGCCCTCGGCGAGATCGACGCCGCCCAGACGACGGTGGAGGCCCTGACCGCGACGACGCTGGGCCGGCTGAACGCGCGCTACACCATCCGCGGGACCGACGCCGCCGCGGTGGCCACCCTCAAGGGCGACGCGCGGATGGCGACCCTGCTGGAGCGGGCCGTGTGGGGGCACGTCCGGGCACCCGAGGAGGGGCTGCTGGTGCCGCGCGGGGCGCGCCGCTGGCGCGTCCCGACGTACGACGTGGAGGAGATCCTCGCCGAGCTGCGCAACCGCGGCGTCCGGTACGGCGCGGCACGCGCCCTGCTCCCCCAGCGGCTCGCCCACGCGGTGCTGCTCCGGATGGAGGACGCCGGTGAGTCCCCCGACGACCGGGTCCAGGACGCGGTGGCCCGGAGCCGCCCGGTCAAGGCGTACGTCGACCAGGTCTGGCCGGCCGTCGACCCGGCCCGGCTGGTGCACCGGCTGCTCTCCGACGCGGACCTGCTGGCCGTCCACGCCGAGGGCCTCCTCGACGCCGAGGAGCAGGCGCTGCTGCAGTGGCGCCGGCCGGCCAAGGCGCCCGGCTCGACGGCCTGGAGCCTGGCCGACGCGGTCCTCGTCGACGAGGTCGCCGACCTGGTCGACCGCACCCCGTCGCTGGGCCACGTCGTGGTCGACGAGGCGCAGGACCTCTCCCCGATGATGCTGCGCGCGGTCGGGCGGCGCTGCACCACGGGCTCGGTGACGGTGCTCGGCGACCTGGCCCAGGCGACCACCCCGTGGGCGACCCGGTCCTGGACCGAGGCGCTCGGCCACCTCGGCAAGACCTCGGCCCACGTGGAGCAGCTCACCCAGGGCTTCCGGGTGCCCGGCGAGGTCATCGAGTACGCCGCCCGGCTGCTTCCGGTGGTCGCGCCGGGACTGGACCCGCCGACGTCGGTGCGCCGGGCCCGCGGCGAGCTCGAGCTGCGCCGCCTGGAGGACGCCGGCTCGCTGGCCGCCGCGGCCGCGGCCGAGGTCGCCACCCGCGCCCGGGTGGGCTCGACCGGGGTCGTCGTCCCGGACGCCCTGGTCGAGGCGACCACGGCGGCCCTGGCCGCCCGCGGCGTCGTCCACCTGGTCCTCGGGCGTGACGACGACCGTCCCGACGACGCCGTGGAGCCACCGGTCGACGTGGTGCCGGCGACCCTGGCCAAGGGCCTGGAGTTCGACCACGTGGTGCTGCTGGAGCCGGCCGGGATCGTCGCCGGCGAGGCGGACCGGGTGACCGGGCTGCGCCGGCTCTACGTGTGCCTCACCCGGGCGGTGACCAGCCTGGTGGTGCTGCACGCCGAGCCGGTCCCCGAGGAGCTCGGGCTGCCGTAGATGTGGCGCCGTCCTGCAGGATGGAGGGATGACCGATCCCGTGCTGAGCGCCCGCGCGCTGGTCCTGCACGATCTGGAGGTGACCGGGGTCGCCGACGCCCCGACGGTCTCCGCACTGGAGGCGGCGGTCTCGACCCGCCGGTGGTGGACCTCCCAGTGGGCGGAGGGCCGCGACTACGTCGCCGGCCTGGTCGCGCAGGACGTCCAGGACGCCCTGCTCGACACCGTCGGACGGTGGCCGCTGTGCCCGGTCTGCGAGGACGACGACACCCACGCGCTCTACATCCACCCCGAGCTCGGTGGGCCGGACCCGGTCTGGGTCTGCGAGCACTCCGGCCGGACCGTCGCCCCGCTCGGCGGCCTGGTCAGCCCGTCCCGCCGGAGCTGACCCGGGGGTGGCGGTGGCTCAGTAGCCGGGGAAGACCCGGCGCAGGTCGTCCAGCGTCACGTCGCCCTCGACGGCGACCCCGTCCGGCGTGTGCTCCGGGGAGAGCCGGCCCCCGAGCAGCCGCAGCACGCTCTCGGCGGGAGCCGTGAGCGTCGCCGTGGTCGGACCACCGCGGGTGAGCGCGACCTGCTCGTCGACGGTCAGCACGAGATCGGTGCCGGCGATGCCGACGCGGGCGGGCGACCCGAGCTGGTCGGCCTTGCCGGCGAAGCCGAGCAGGAACCCCAGCCCGCCGTCGTAGTGCTCGAGCACCAGCGCGGCGCCGTCCTCGTCGGCGGTCGCCGCCGGGTCCAGGCCGACCCGGACGTCCCAGGCGTGCTGGACGACCTCGTTCAGCCGCATCCCGAGCACCGTGGTCATCGCCAGCGGCATCGGCAGCCAGGACAGCTGCACCTGGGTGGCCTCGATCCGCTCCGAGCCGGCCTCCTCGAGGAACCGGACCGCGCTCTCGTCGGACTCCACGAAGCCCACCGCCTGCTCGCGGGGGCTCATCGCGTTCCACCGGTCCCAGATCGCGGGGGCGAGGTCACCGCCGGGCGCTGGCTCGCCGGCCAGGGCGGCGCGGTGGCCGGCCAGCCCGATCTCGGCGCCGCTGCCGAGGTGCGAGAGCACCTGGGCGACCGGCCACTCCGAGGACCCCGACGGTCCCGCGAGCTGGTCGTCGGCCAGCGCCGGCACCAGGGCGGCGAGGTCGTCGTGGAGGCGGCGCAGGGCAGCGACCGTACGGTCGGCGAGAGAGGTCATGCTGACGCAACTCCCCTTGCTCCGGCGTTCTTCCCTCCTCCGCCGCCGACCCCTCAGCTGCGACGGCGCAGGAGCCAGCGCACGAGCAGCAGCAGGACGACGCCGCCGGCGAGCTGCTTGGCATAGGTGCGCAGGATGATCGGCAGCACGGTCGCCCCGAGGTCGAGCGCCTCCTGCTGCGGCGGGGCCGGCGCCGGGGTGGCAGCCGGAGCGGCCGCAGCCGGGGCCGCGGTGGCCGCGGCCGCCGGGGTCTCGGTCGCCGGGGTCTCGGCCGGGGGAGCCTCGGGAGCGGCAGCAACGGGAGCCTCGGGCGGCGCCGAGACCTTCGCCTGCAGGCAGTCGACGAACTGCCCGAGCAGCTTGTCCGAGACGTCCTGCATCACGTTGCCCCGGCCGAACTGGGCGGCCTTCCCGGTGATGGCGAGGTCGGTGACGACCTGGACCCGGGTGCCGTCCCCGTCCGGGGCGAAGGTCGCGGTGACCGTCGCCCCGGCGGTTCCGTTGCCCCGCTTGTCCTTGCCGTTGGCCTTCAGCACCAGCCGGCCGGCCGCCTCGTCGCGTTCCAGGAACGTGCCGGTGCCGCCGTACTGCAGGGCGATCGGGCCGAGCTTGACCTTGCAGGTGCCCTCGAAGGTGTCCCCCTCGACGGAGGTGACCACGGCGCCCGGGAAGCAGGCGGCGACCGAGGAGATGTCCTCGAACGTCGCCCAGGCCTCCGGGACCGGGACGGGCACGGTGAAGGAGTGCGTCAGCTCCACGCGGCTACACCCCGGCGGCCGCGAGCACCGCGCGGCGGGTCAGGACCGGTGCCAGGCTGCGGCGGTAGTCGCTGTCGCCGTTCAGGTCGCTCGGCGGGTCGGTGCCCTCCGCGGCGGCCGCGGTGGCGGCCCGCACGGCGTCCTCGGTGGCGGGCTGGCCGACCAGCGCCTGCTCCACCGCGGTGGCCCGCAGCGGCCGGTCGCCCATGTTGGTCAGCCCGATCCGCGCCTCGGCGATGGTCCCGCCCTCGGCCCGGACGGTCGCCGCGACCGCGACGATCGACCACTGGTGCGAGACGCGCACGAACTTCTCGTAGTGGGCGCCCCACCCGGTCCGCTTCGGCACCCGGATCTCGGTGAGGATCTCGCCCTCTCCGACGGCGGTCGCGAAGAGGCCCTGGAAGAACTCCTCGGCCGCCACCGTCCGCGACCCGCCGCTGCCCGCGATCACGAACGAGGCCTCCATCGCCAGGGCTGCGGCGCCGACGTCGCCGGCGGGGTCGGCGTGCGCCAACGCTCCGCCGAAGGTGCCGCGGTGCCGGATCTGGGGGTCCGCCACGGTCTCGGTCGCCTTGGCCAGCAGCAGCGCGTGCTCGCGCACGAGCGGGTCGTTCATCAGGGTGTCGTGCGTGGTCATCGCGCCGATGACCAGGCTGTCGCCGTCCTCCCGGATGCCGCTGAGACCCTCGATCCGGCTCAGGTCGACGACGACCTCGGGTGCGTTGAGTCGCATCCGCAGGACCGGCAGGAGCGACTGGCCTCCGGCCATCACCTTGGCCTCGTCACCGGCCTGGGCCAGCGCCTGCAGGGCCTCCTCGACCGACGTGGGGGCGAGGTAGTCGAACTTGACCGGGATCACTGGACCCCTCCTTCGGTGGAGCCGGCGGTGGGATCGGCGTTGGGGGCGTCCGCGTCGAAGTGCGGGGCGGCATCGCCGCCGACGCCGCCGTCGACCCCGGCGTCGACCGTGCCGCCCTGGATGGCCCGCCACACCCGCTGCGGCGTGCACGGCATCACGACGTCGTGCACCCCCCACGGGCGCAGCGCGTCGACGATCGCGTTGACCACGGCCGGCGTCGAGGCGATGGTGCCGGCCTCGCCGACGCCCTTGGTGCCCAGCGTGTTGGTGGTGGACGGCGAGACGGTGTGGTCGATCTCGAAGCTGATCGTGTCCGCCGCGGTCGGGAGCGTGTAGTCCACGAACGACCCGGAGACCAACGTCCCCTGCTCGTCGTAGACGGCCTCCTCCCAGAGCGCCTGCGCGATGCCCTGCACCAGGCCGCCGTGCACCTGGCCGGAGACGATCAGCGGGTTGATGATCGTGCCGATGTCGTCCACGCAGACGTACTTGCGCATGGTCGTCGCGCCGGTCTCGGTGTCGACCTCCATCGCGCACAGGTGGGTGCCGTGCGGGAACGAGAAGCTCACCGGGTCGAACGTCGCGGTCGAGTCCAGCCGCAGCTCCATGTCCTCGGGGTAGTTGTGCCCCGCGAAGGTCGCGGTGGCCAGCTCCTGGATCGCCACGCCCTGCTCGGTGCCGCGGACGGAGAACCGTCCCCCGCTGAACTCCAGGTCGTCCTCGGAGGCCTCGAGGAGGTGCGCGGCCAGCCTCTTGGCCTTCTGCACCACCTTGTCGGCGGCCAGCACGAGCGCCTCCCCGCCGACGACCAGGGAGCGCGACCCGTAGGTGTCCATCCCGCGGGGGGCGATCTGGGTGTCGCCGTGCAGCACCTCGACGTCGTCGAAGGGCACGCCGAGCCGGTCCGCGACGATCTGCGACCACGCGGTCTCGTGGCCCTGGCCGTGGGCGGAGACCCCGGTGATGACCTCGACCTTGCCGGTCGCCAGCATCCGGATCTCGGCCTGCTCCCAGCCGCCCGCGCCGTAGTTCAGCTGGCCGAGCACCCGGGAGGGCGCCAGGCCGCACATCTCGGTGAAGGTGGAGACGCCGATGCCGAGCTGGACCGGGTCCTTGCGCTCGCGCCGCTCCTTCTGCTCGGCGCGCAGCGCGTCGTACCCGAAGAGCTCGGTGGCCCGCGCGGTGGCCGCCTCGTAGTTGCCCGAGTCGTAGGTCATCCCCGCCACCGTGGTGAACGGGAACTCCTCGTGCTTGATCCAGTTCCGCTCGCGCACCACGATCGGGTCCTCGCCCAGCTCGTCGGCCAGCTCGTCCATGAGCCGCTCGATGGCGTACGTCGCCTCGGGGCGACCGGCGCCACGGTAGGCGTCGACCCAGGTCTTGTTGGTCAGCACCGTCTGGCAGTTGAACTGGTACGACGCGAACTTGTAGATGGAGTTGAACATCCAGGCGCCCAGCACCGGGACGCCGCCTCCGACGATGGCGACGTAGGCGCCGAGGTCGGCGAGCAGGTCGACCTTGAGGCCGGTGACGATGCCCTCCTTGGTCGCCGCGAGGGTGAGCTTCTGCCACTGGTCGCGGCCGTGGTGGGCGGAGACCAGCGACTCCGAGCGGGTCTCGGTGTACTTGATCGGCTTGCCGAGCTTGCGCGCGACCAGCCAGGTCGCCCACTCCTCCGGGGTCGACTGCAGCTTGCCGCCGAAGCCGCCGCCCACGTCGGGGGCGATCACCCGGATCTTCGACTCCGGGACGCCGGTGGTGGCGGCCAGCAGGAAGCGCAGGATGTGCGGGATCTGGGTGGCCGACCACATCGTGAGCTGCTCGCCGGTCGGGTCGACGACGGTCGAGCGCGGCTCCATGAAGGCCGGGATCAGCCGCTGCTGGCGGTACTCCCGCTCGATGAGGATGCCGTTGGCGCGCGCCTCGGCGATCGCCTCGTCGACGGAGCCGCCGGTGCCGGCGGCGACCGAGTCCAGCTGCCAGAAGGCGGACTTGTTGGTGCCGAGGTCGGGGTGCGCGAGGACCGTGTCGGCCGCGGCCTCCTTGAGGTCGAGGGCCGCGGGGAGCTCCTCGTAGTCGACCTCGACGAGCTCCGCGGCGTCGCGCGCCTCGGCCGCCGTGCGGGCGACCACGACGGCGACGATCTCGCCGGCGAAGGCCACCCGGTCCACCGCGATCGGGAGGTGCGTCGGGGTGACCTGGTCGGGGGTGATCGGCCACGCGTTGGCGATCACGCCCTGCTCCTCGGCCACCTCGCTGCCGGCGTAGACGGCGACGACGTTGGGGGCCTGCTTGGCCGCCGCGGTGTCGACGCCCAGGATCCTGGCGTGCGCGAACGGGCTGCGCACCATCGCGAGGTGCAGCATGCCGGGCAGCTGGATGTTGTCGGTCCACTTGGTGCGACCGGTGATGAGGCGCTGGTCCTCCTTGCGGCGGCGCGCGGAGCCGATCTCGGGGCTGCTGCCGGTGGCGGGCTCGGTGACGGTCATGCCTCGCTCCCCTCGTAGGTGGGGACGTCGTCGACGGCGATGCCGGCCGCGGTCTGCACGGCCCGGACGATGTTGTGGTAACCGGTGCAGCGGCAGAGGTTGCCCTCCAGCCCGTGCCGGATGGCCTCCTCGGACGGGTTCGGGTTGTCCTTGAGCAGGTCGATCGACTGCATGATCATGCCCGGGGTGCAGTAGCCGCACTGCAGGCCGTGGCACTCGCGGAAGGCCGCCTGCACCGGGTGCAGCTCGCCGTCCTGGGCCAGGCCCTCCACGGTGGTGACCTCGTGGCCGTCGGTCTGCACGGCCAGCACGTTGCACGACTTCACGCTGCGCCCGTCGAGGTGGACGGTGCACGCCCCGCAGTTGCTGGTGTCGCACCCGACGACGGTGCCGACCTTGCCCAGCCTCTCCCTCAGGTACTGCACGAGGAGCATCCGCGGCTCCACGTCATCGGTGTAGCTCGATCCGTCGACTGTGACGGTGATCCGCGTCATGCAACCCTCCGGGTGTCCGCAGTTCGTGTTCTGTTGGGGCCGTGCTCGCTCGATCCTTGCGCGCCGACCTGAATGTGACAAGGCTCACGATGCCCACGTTGCACCCACGTTGCATCCGGCCCGTTCTGAGACGCCGACCCCGAGGCCGACGCGTCAGCCCAGACGGTCGACCAGTCCCGCGACCACGTTCGCGACGCGTCCGACCTGACCGGCGTCCCGCCCGGTCGGGATCAGGTGCACCTCGTCGGTCCCCAGGTCCGCGAGCCGCCCCAGCAGGTCGGCGAGCTCCCCGTCCGTGCCGGCGAAGCCCGCGGTCGGCACCATCGCCTCGACGAGGTCCGACGGCAGCCAGGTGAAGTAGTGCCGCAGGTGGGTCGCGACCTGGGCCCGGGCCGAGCCGTCCCCGTCGTCGAGGGCGAACCAGAACGACGTGGTCAGCCGGGGCTCCGGCCGCCCCGCGTCGGCCCAGGCCCGCCGGCAGAGCTCGAACGTGCGGGCCACGTCGGCGACGTCGGCCTCGAGGCTCATCCCCGCGATGCCGTCGGCCCAGCTCGCGGCATGCCGGATCGTCCGCGGGCCCAGCGTGCCGACCAGCAGCTCGGGACCGCCGGGCTGCACCGGGGGCGGCCCGACCCGGCGCGGGGCGTCGCGCACCGCCTCCCCGGCCCACACTTGGCGCAGCGCGGCGACCCGGTCGGCCAGCCCCGCCATGGTCCGCTCGGACAGGTCGGCGCCCGCGGCGCGGTAGTCCTCGTCGCGGCCGCCGACGCCGAGTCCCACGGTGAGGCGCCCGCGGCTGAGCAGGTCGGCGGTGGCCAGCGCCTTGCCCAGCATCACCGGGTCGTGCAGCTGCGGCACCACGACGGTGACGGTCAGCCGGACGCGCGAGGTCCAGGCCGCGCACGCCCCGAGCAGGGTCAGCGTCTCGGGGTTGTCGAAGGCGACCCGCTCGCCGAAGCACAGCGACGAGAACGGGCCCGCGTCGACGGCCCGTGCCCAGGTCTCGAGCAGGTCGGCGTCGAGGGCGGGTTCCATCACCGGGAGCGTCAGTCCGACCTTCATGACGCCGAGACTAGAACAAGTTCTAGCCGGTGTGGTGGATCCGTCCGCTCATCGCCGCCAGCCGCTGGCCCCCGCCGCCCCACCGCGAGGCGATGATCTCGGCGGCGATGCTGACCGCGGTCTCCTCCGGGGTCCGCGCGCCCAGGTCGAGGCCGATCGGCGAGGACAGCCGGGCGATCTCCTCGGCCGTCACCCCGGCCTCCTCCAGCCGGCGCTCGCGGTCCTCGTGCGTCTGGCGGGACCCCATCGCCCCGATGTAGCCGACCTCGGGCAGCCGCAGCGCGACCTCGAGCAGCGGCACGTCGAACTTCGGGTCGTGGGTGAGCACGCACAGCACGGTGCGCCCGTCGACCCGTCCGGCGTCGACCTCGCCCTGCAGGTAGCGGTGCGGCCAGGAGACGACCACCTCGTCGGCCGACGGGAACCGGGTCGCGGTCGCGAAGACCGGACGGGCGTCGCACACCGTCACGTGGTAGCCCAGGAAGCCGCCCATCCGCGCGACGGCGGCGGCGAAGTCGATCGCCCCGAAGACGATCATCCGCGGCGGCGGCGCGAAGGCCCACACGAAGACCCGCATGCCCTCGCCGCGACGCTCGCCGTCGGGCCCGTAGGTCAGCACCCCGCTGTGCCCGGTCGCGAGCAGGCCGAGCGCGTCGTCGGTGACCGCGGCGTCCGTGCGCGCGCTGCCCAGGCTGCCGGTGGTGCCCCCGACCCCTGGGGGCCGGACGAACATCCGGGCGCCGATCCGGGCCGGGTCGGGGTGGTCCACCACGGTCGCGACGGCGACCGGCCGGTCGGAGGCCACGTCCTCGGCGACCTCGCCGAGCTCGGGGAAGGTGGTCGGGTCGACCCGCTCGACGTACACGTCGAGGATGCCGCCGCAGGTCAGCCCGACCTCGAAGGCGTCGTCGTCGCTCACGCCGTACCGCCGCAGCCGGGGGGCGCCGGCCGCGACGACCTCCTGCGCGAGCTCGTAGACCGCGCCCTCGACGCAGCCGCCGGAGACCGAGCCGACCGCGGAGCCGTCCGGGCCGACCAGCATCGAGGCGCCGGGGGGTCGCGGGGCCGAACGGAAGGTCGCGACGACCGTGCCCATGCCGACCGGTTCGCCGGCCTTCCACCACGTCATCAGCTGGTCGAGCACCTCACGCATCGGCGACCACCTCCAGGACCCGTTCGAACGCGGCCAGCGAGTGTCCGGCCACGAAGTCGTCAACGTACGGCAGCGCCGCCGCCATCCCCTGCTGCACCGGCTGGTAGCCGGCCGCCCCCTTGTGCGGGTTCACCCACACGACCCGGTGCGCCAGCCGGTGCAGCCGGGCCATCTGCTCGGCGAGCAGGGTCGCGTCCCCGCGCTCCCACCCGTCGCTGAACACGACCACCACCGCGCCCCGGACCAGCCCGCGCTGACCCCACCGGTCCAGCAGCACCTTCAGGCCCTCGCCGAGCCGGGTGCCGCCGGACCAGTCGGGCACCGTCTCGCCGGCCGCCACCAGCGCCTGGTCGGCGTCGCGCAGCCGCATCGCCCGGGTCAGCCGGGTGACCCGGGTGCCGACGCTGAAGACCTCGGCCCGGGACCGGGCGGCTCCGGCCGGCCCGGCCGACACCCGGTGCGCGAACCGCAGCAGCGCGTCGGCGTAGGCGCTCATCGAGCCGGACACGTCGACGAGCAGGACCACCCGGCGGGCGCGGACGGACCGGTGCCGATGGGCGATCTCGACCGGCTCCCCGAGCTGGCGCAGCGTGCGGCGCAGGGTCGCCTGGGCGTCCACCGCCCCGCGCCGGGCGGGGGTCCGGCGGTACGACGAGCGCAGCGGGGCGACCGGGCGCAGCCGCGCGAACATCGCGGCCAGCCGGGCCCTCTCCGCCGGGTCCAGGGAGGCGATGTCGCGGTGCCGCAGCACCTCGGCGTCGCTGGCGGCCGCCCGCAGCAGGTCGTCCTCGCCGCCCTCGGGTCCGCCCTCGCCGGGGGCGTCGTCGGTCAGCGGGGCCTGCAGCACCGGCTGCGCGAGGGGCCGGTCGGGGGCACCGCTCCGGGTCGCCGCGCCGTCGAGGAACCAGGCCTCGAAGACCCGGTCGTACGGCGTGAAGTCCTCCGGCCCGCTGCACAGGGTGGACCGGCCCGCCCAGTACGTCCCCCGCCGGTCCCCCAGGCCGACGGCGGCGACCGCGGTCACGAAGGTCTGGCTGCGGTCGGAGGTCACCGCGATCCCGGCCGAGCGCAGCGCCCGGGTGAAGCCGAGCAGCAGCTCGTCGGCCGGGACTGTCATCGCGACAGCATCCGGTCCAGGGCGGCCCGGACCCGGTCGGCGTCCTCGCGGTACTTCACTGCCGCCCCGAGCGTCCGCGCGGCCGACTCGACGTCGAGCTCGGCGGCGCCGATCCGGTCCAGCGCGCGGGCCCAGTCCAGCGTCTCGGCCACCCCGGGCGCCTTGACCAGGTCGGCGGTGCGCAGCTGCTGCACCAGGGCGACCACCTGCTCGGCCAGCACGGCCGGGACCTCGGGCGCCCGGGAGCGCACGATGGCGACCTCGCGGGCCAGACCCGGGTGGTCGATCCAGTGGTAGAGGCAGCGGCGCTTGAGCGCGTCGTGCACCTCGCGGGTGCGGTTGGAGGTCAGCACCACCAGGGGCGGCGTGGCCGCGGCGACGGTGCCGAGCTCGGGGATGGTCACCGCGAAGGTCGAGAGCACCTCGAGCAGGAACGCCTCGAACTCGTCGTCGGCGCGGTCGATCTCGTCGATCAGCAGCACCACCGGGCTCTCCCGCAGCGCGCGCAGCACCGGCCGGGCGAGCAGGAAGCGCTCGGCGAAGAGGCCCTTCTCGACCTCCTCCAGGTCGGCGCCGGTGCCGCCGCCGGCCGACTCGACGGCGCGCAGGTGGAGGATCTGGCGCGGGAAGTCCCAGTCGTAGAGGGCCTGCGAGGCGTCGATGCCCTCGTAGCACTGCAGCCGGATGAGCGGGAGGCCGAGCGCCTGCGCGAGCGCCTCGGCCAGGGCCGTCTTGCCGGTCCCCGGCTCGCCCTCGAGCAGCAGCGGCCGGCCGAGCTCGAGGGCCAGGAACCCGACGGTGGCCAGCGCGTCGTCGCACAGGTAGCCGGTCTCCCCCAGCAGCCGGGCGAGCTCGGCCGGGGACTCCACGGTGGTGCCCACCGGCTCAGCCCTCCGCCGGGCGCGGGCCCGCGAGGTCGGAGGGACGGTCCAGGTCGCGGCCGGTGGCCAGGTCCTCACAGGGCACGAGATGCACCTTCCGCTGGGAGAGGTAGGGCTGGGCCCCGGTGTCACCCCTCAGCGTGCCGCACAGGTCAACCCAGTGGGAGCGACCGATCAGGACAGGGTGGCCGGGACGCCCACGGTACGTCGCCCGTACCAGCCCCTCGGGCGAGCCGCCCGTCTGCTCCCAGGTCGTCAGCACCCGGCGCATCACGGCCGCGTCGACGTCGGGCAGGTCCACCAGCGTGACCAGGACCGCCGCGACCGTGGCGGGCGAGTCCGCGAGCGCCTCGAGCCCGGCGCGCAGCGAGGCGCCCAGGCCGTCGTCCCAGTCGTGGGCCACCACGGTGTCGACCTCGCCCACCAGGGCGAGGAGGTGCTGGGCCTGCTCGGCCTCCGCACCCAGCACGACGACGACCCGCGCGCAGCCGGCGTGGTGGAGGTGCTCGGCCCCCACCCAGGTCAGCGGCGTCCCGCGGTCGTCGGCGAGGAGCGCCTTGGGGAACCCCATCCGGCGTCCCGCCCCGGCGGCGAGCAGCAGCCCGACGACCTCAGTGGCGACCGTGGTTCCCCGTCCGGCTCAGCGGGACCCACATCTTGAAGCGGTCCGCACGGTACGTCGACCGGGACACCTCGACCGGGACGTGCTCGTGGAACGCGCGACGGGCGACCCGC
Organism: Marmoricola sp.; assembly: GCA_044227235.1. Classification (GTDB taxonomy): domain Bacteria; phylum Actinomycetota; class Actinomycetes; order Propionibacteriales; family Nocardioidaceae; genus Marmoricola_A. The sequence goes on from JBGAFN010000015.1 coordinate 36,172, forward strand.
AGCACGGGCTGCCCGGGGTCGAGACCGAGCAGCTCGGTCTCCATCTCGGCGGCGACCCCGGCCTCGATCGAGTCCTCGCCCCAGGTCGGCGCGAGCCCACGCCGGTCCAGGTCGGCGTACAGCGACACGGGCAGGTGCTCGATCAGGTCCGGAACCAGCGCGGCCGCCAGGTAGGCGTCCTCGAGCGCCATCGGGATGGCGTCGGCCAGCCGGAGGCGCTGCCAGTGCACGACCCGGTCGCCGACCTCGCACTCCAGAGCCCGGGCCACGCCGGGACCGGCGGACTCGATGCGCGCCAACAGGGTGCGGGAGTCAGGCTTCATGTTGCGCCGTGCCATGTCCTCGGCGAAGCCCATCAGCCGGGGCGAGGAGTCGAAGCGGCGCTGCGCCACGAACGTCCCGCGACCGGGGATGCGCTCCAGGAGCCCCTCGGCGACCAGGGCGTCGAGAGCCTGGCGGACCGTCATCCGCGCGACGCCGAAGTACTGCACCAGCTCGCGCTCCGACGGCGCGGGCGTGCCCGGTTCGGCTCCCTCGACCAGGGCGCGCACGTACTCGCGCACCTGCACGTGTTTGTGCACGACAGATCTCGGTCGAGCCGTCACGGCCGCGTCACCCATCGCGCCATCCCCCTCTTCGAGTGGCCTCGAGTCCCTTCGGGTTACCTTAGCCCTGGTCTAGCGAGGGGGATATGGCCCGTGCGGACCCGTCCGGGTTGTCCCGTTCTCGCCCGGAACCGACCTGAATCCGAGGTCCTCTCACTCGGTCGTGATGGCCTTCAGGACGTCCAGGCGCGCTGCTCGTCGGGCCGGGAAGACGGCCGCCAGCACGCCCACGACGGCGGCAGCGAGCAGGAACGCGACCAGGGTCGCCCACGGCACCGAGAGCACGTCGAGCCCCTGGTCCTTCAGCGACCGGATCAGGGTGATGCCGAAGACCAGCCCCATGCCCATGCCCAGCAGCGCCCCGAAGACGGCGATCACGATCGCCTCGAGCCGGATCATCGTGCGCAGCTGGCGCCGGCTCACCCCGATGGCCCGGAGCAGCCCGACCTCCCGGGTCCGCTCGATCACCGACAGCGCGAGGGTGTTGACCACGCCGAGGATCGCGATGAGCACCGAGAGCACGAGCAGCGCGTTGATCAGGGTCAGGAACTGGTCGACCTGCTGCTTCTGCTCGTCGGCGAACCCCTGCGGGTCCTTCAGGGTGACGGTGGGCAGGTCGGCGGTGATCCTCTCGATCCCCCGCTTGACCGCCGCCGCGTCCGCCCCGGGCGACTGCGCCACGAAGACGATCGAGTCCAGCGGCGCGAGCCCGCCGTCGACGAGGGTCCGCTGGGTGACCAGCCAGTCCGCGGGCACGACGCCGTTGCTGCCCACGATCGCGGAGACCTTCAGCGGGACGTCCTTGGCCTGGAACTCGAAGGTCACCGTGTCGCCCAGCGTCAGGTCGTGGCTCTTCGCCTGCGCCTCCGAGACCGCGACGGTGCCGTCCCGCAGACCGGCCAGCGAGCCCGCGGCGAGCGGGATCCGCATCACCTTGACCAGCTCGGCGGGGTCGACGGCGCCGACGAAGGCGTTGCCGCCGCCCTTGATCGAGGGGAACGCCTGGCGCACCGAGGCGACCGCATCCACTCCGTCGAGCCGGGAGATCTGGGTGGCGACGTCGGTGGAGAAGGGCTGCCCGATCGCGTTGGAGACGATGTACTGCGAGGTCAGGTTCTTGCCGAAGGCGGCGTCGACGCTCGCCGAGGCGGAGCTGCCCAGGATCGACATCATCGCCATCAGCGCCAGCCCCACCATCAGCGCGCTGGCGGTGGCCGCGGTGCGCCGCGGGTTGCGCAGCGAGTTCTCGGTGGCCAGCCGGCCGACCGCACCGAACAGGCGGAACAGCACCCCGAAGCCGGCGATTACCGGACGCCCCACGAGCGGTGCGAGCTGGCTGACGCCGACCAGCACGGCGAGCATGCCCAGGCCGATCTCGACCAGGTTGTTGCCGCCGAGGTCGAGCAGCCCGACCGTCATCGACGCCCCGCCGAGCACCAGCAGCGCGACCCCGACCAGCAGCCGGGTGCGCAGGCTGGACTCCGGCATGGCGATGTCATCGCGCAGGGCCTGGACCGGGGCGATCCGGCTGGCCCGCCGGGCCGGCAGGTAGGCCGCGACCACGGTGACCACGATGCCCACGCCGTACGACGCGAGCACGGTGGTCGGGGTGACGACGAAGGAGGCGCCGCCGAGGTCGAGACCGAAGCTGGCGAAGACCGCCTTCAGCACCAGCGAGAGCAGGTACCCCCCGCCGAGGCCGAGGGTGGAGCCGATCACGCCCACGCCCAGCGCCTCGAGCAGCACCGAGCGGTTGACCTGCCGGCGCGACGCGCCCAGCGCCCGCAGCAGGGCGAGCTCGCGGCTGCGCTGGGCGACCAGGATCGAGAACGTGTTGATGATCAGGAAGGTGCCGACCACCAGGGACACCCCGGCGAAGACCAGCAGGAAGGTGTTGATGAAGCCGAGGATCTGGCTGATGCCGTCCTTGTTCTTCTTGGCCACCACGTCGCCCGCACGGGCCTCGATCCCCTTCGGCAGCACGGCGTTGGCCGCCTTCGCCAGCTGGGCCTGGCTGACCCCGTCGGCGGCGTTGAGCGAGACCGAGGTGTAGACGTCCTTCCCGCCGAAGAACTGGTCCTGCAGGAAGCGCAGGTCGAACATCGTCAGGGTGGCACCGTTGAGGCCGCCGGAGCCGAACTCGATGATGCCGGTCAGCTTCGCCTCGATCGAGGGCGGGCTCCCCGGCGTCACGAGCTTGACGGTGTCGCCGACCTCGTAGCCCGCCTTCTCGGCCGTGCGCTTGTCCAGGGCGATCTGGAAGGGCTCGGTGGGCAGCGTGCCGGAGGTCAGCGTGATGATCCGCTTGCCGGTGATCGCGCGGGCGTCGGTGGGGTTGAAGGCCAGCCCGGGCGGTCCGTTGCCCCCCACGACCTTGCCGCTCCTGCCGATCACGAAGACGGTCTGCAGCGAGGCCTGCGGGTAGACGCCCGCGGCCTCCGGCAGCGCCTCGAGCCTGCGCACGACGTCGGCCGGGATGGTCCGGGAGTCCTGGGAGGAGTCGAAGTCGCCGGCGCCCTTCCAGGCCACCTCCACGTCGGCGGTCGACCCGTCGATGATGTCGTCGAACGCCCCGCCGAGGGCGTTCGTGAAGATCAGCGAGCCGGCCACGAAGGCGACGCCGAGGACGATCGCGAAGGCCGAGAGGACCAGCCGGAGCTTGCGCGCCACCAGGTTGCGCCAGGTCACCTTGAGCACGGCTCAGCCCTCGGTCGGGGCGGCGGTGGGCGCGGCCAGGGCGGCCATCCGCTCCAGGACGCGCTCCGCGGTCGGGTCCCGCATCTCGTCGACGACGCGCCCGTCGGCGAGGAACACCACCCGGTCGGTGTACGACGCCGCGACCGGGTCGTGGGTCACCATCACGACGGTCTGGCCGAACTCGTCGACCGAGCGCTGCAGCAGCGACAGCACCTCGGCGCCGGCCTTGGAGTCGAGGTTGCCGGTCGGCTCGTCGGCGAACACGATGCTCGGCCGGGCCGCCAGCGCCCGGGCCACCGCGACCCGCTGCTGCTGGCCTCCGGAGAGCTCGTTGGGCCGGTGCGAGAGCCGGTCGCGCAGGCCCACCGTGTCGATCACCAGCGCGTACCAGTCGGCGTCCGGCTTGCGGCCGGCGATCGACATCGGCAGCAGGATGTTCTCCTCGGCCGTCAGCGTGGGCACCAGGTTGAACGACTGGAAGACGAAGCCGATCCGGTCGCGGCGCAGCCGGGTCAGCTCCTTGTCGTTGAGACCCGAGAGCTCGGTGTCGCCGACCGCGACGGTGCCGCTGGTGGCGTCGTCGAGCGCTGCGCAGCAGTGCATCAGCGTGGACTTGCCGGACCCCGAGGGCCCCATCACCGCCGTGAACTCCCCGGCGTACAGGTCCAGGGTCACCCCGTCGAGGGCGCGCACCTCGGCCAGCCCCGTCCCGTAGACCTTCGTCAGGCCGGCGACCCGCGCGGCCACCGTCGTCGTGCTCGTCGTGCTGCCCCCACCGTGCTCGGACACGTCCGGCTCCCTCGCTCGTCCCGCAGTGCTCCGAGCCTAGGTGTCCGCACCGACACCGCTCCACCGGGATACCGCCGGTGCGACCCCGGACCGACCCTGAGCCGTCCCCGAGAGCACCCGCCCGTCGTAGGCTCGTGCGGTGCGCCTCCCCCTGGTCCTCGCCACCGCGGTCGCCGTCGCCCTGACCACGGTGGCGCCGGCGCCGGCGATGTCGCCGCCCCCGCCGCGGGTGGCCGTCGCCCCGCTCCCGCTGGCCGGCGTCACCATCGTCGTCGACCCCGGGCACCAGCTGGGCAACGCCGGGCACCCCGACGAGATCAACCAGCCGGTGGACGCCGGGGGCTTCACCAAGCCGTGCAACACGACCGGCACCGCCACCAACGCCGGCTACCCGGAGGCGACGTTCGCCTTCCGGGTCTCCCGGCGCCTCCGGGACCGGCTCGAGGCCCTCGGTGCGACGGTGCTGATGACGCGCCACCGCAACAGCCGCGACCTGTGGGGTCCGTGCGTCGACGTGCGGGGCCGGCTCGGCGACAAGGGCTTCCGCGGGCGCACCGCGAACGCCGACCTCAAGATCTCCGTGCACGGCGACGGCGCAGCCGCCGGCGACCACGGCTTCCACATCATCGTCGCGAGCAAGAAGCAGTCCCGCCGCGCGTCCCTGCGCTACGCCCGCGCCACCCGGCGCACCCTGCAGGGGGCCGGCTTCGTCCGCTCGACGTACGTCGGCGGAGGCACCGCCCTCGACCTCCGCGGCGACCTCGGCACGCTCAACCTGAGCCGCTTCCCGACGATCATGGTCGAGCTCGGCAACATGCGGAACGCCGGCGACGCGGGTGTGATGTCGTCCACGAAGGGCCAGCGGCGCTACGCCCGTGCGCTCACGCGCGGCATCCGGCACTACCTCCACCAGTAGAACACCTGTTCGAACGCAGGTAGGCTGGCGCCCATGACGATCGAGCTCCAGCCCTCGCTCCTCGACACCGCCCCGGCCCCGTCGTTCGGCCCGCTCCGGCCGACGCGGACGCCGCTCTCCCACGGCGCCTGGGTGGACCACCAGCCCGGCTGGCTGGCCGGCTCCGACGACCTGTTCGCGCGGCTGGTCGCCGACGTGCCGTGGCGTGAGGAGCGCCGGCAGATGTACGACCGCGTGGTCGACGTGCCCCGCCTGCTGGCCTTCTACGGCGAGGACGAGGTGCTGCCCGACCCGCTGCTGACCGAGGCGCGGGAGCGGCTCGGCGACCACTACGAGGGCGAGCTCGGCGAGCGCTTCAGCACCGCGGGGCTGTGCTTCTACCGCGACGGGCGCGACAGCGTCGCCTGGCACGGTGACCGGATCGGGCGCAGCCGCTCCGAGGACACGATGGTGGCGATCCTGTCGCTGGGGGCCGCCCGCCGGCTGCTGCTGCGGCCCAACGGCGGAGGCGCGGGCCGCACCGTCGGCTTCGCGGTCGGGTACGGCGACCTCCTGGTGATGGGCGGGTCGTGCCAGCGCAGCTGGGAGCATGCGGTGCCCAAGACCGCCCGGCCGACCGGGCCGCGGATCAGCGTCCAGCTGCGACCGCGCGGCGTCCTGTAGGAACGGAGCAGGGCCCCCGCTGCGTGAGCGGGGGCCCTGCTGTTCGTGCGGGAGGGGACGGACTCAGAAGTCCATGCCGCCCATGCCGCCGTCGCCACCCGGCATGGCCGGGGCCTTCTCCGGCTTGTCCGCCACGACCGCCTCGGTCGTGAGGAACAGCGCGGCGATGGAGGCGGCGTTCTGCAGTGCCGAGCGGGTCACCTTGGCGGGGTCGAGGATGCCGGCGGCGATCATGTCGACGTACTCGCCGCTGGCGGCGTTCAGACCGAAGCCCGAGGTCAGCCCGCGGACCTTCTCGACCACGACGCCACCCTCGAGACCGGCGTTGATGGCGATCTGCTTGAGCGGGGCCTCGGCGGCCTTGCGGACGATCGCGGCACCGGTGGCCTCGTCACCCTCGAGCTCGAGCTTCTCGAACGCGGCGTCGGTGGCCTGCAGCAGGGCCACGCCGCCACCGGCGACGATGCCCTCCTCGATGGCCGCCTTGGCGTTGCGGACGGCGTCCTCGATGCGGTGCTTGCGCTCCTTGAGCTCCACCTCGGTGGCCGCGCCGACCTTGATCACCGCAACACCGCCGGCCAGCTTGGCCAGGCGCTCCTGCAGCTTCTCGCGGTCGTAGTCGGAGTCGCTCTTCTCGATCTCGTTGCGGATCTGGTTGACCCGGCCCTCGATCTGGGCGGCGTCGCCGGCGCCCTCGACGATCGTGGTCTCGTCCTTGGTCAGGACGACCTTGCGGGCCTGGCCGAGCAGCTCCAGACCGGCGGAGTCGAGCTTGAGGCCGACGTCCTCGGAGATGACCTGGCCACCGGTCAGGATCGCGATGTCCTGCAGCATGGCCTTGCGGCGGTCACCGAAGCCCGGCGCCTTGACGGCGGCGGACTTGAAGGTGCCCCGGATCTTGTTGACGACCAGGGTGGCCAGCGCCTCGCCCTCGACGTCCTCGGCGATGATCAGCAGGGGCTTGCCCGACTGCATGACCTTCTCCAGGACCGGGAGCATGTCCTTGACGTTGGTGATCTTCTGGTTGGCCAGGAGGATGTAGGCGTCCTCGAGGACGGTCTCCATGCGCTCCGGGTCGGTCATGAAGTACTGCGAGATGTAGCCCTTGTCGAACCGCATCCCCTCGGTCAGCTCCAGGTCGAGGCCGAACGTGTTCGACTCCTCGACGGTGATGACGCCTTCCTTGCCGACCTTGTCCATGGCCTCGGCGATGAGCTCGCCGACCTGGGTGTCGGCGGCGGAGATCGAGGCGGTGGAGGCGATCTGCTCCTTCGTCTCGACGTCCTTGGCCATCGACAGCAGCTGGGCGGCGACGGCCTCGACCGCAGCCTCGATGCCGCGCTTGAGGGCCATCGGGTTCGCACCCGCGGCCACGTTGCGCAGACCCTCGCGGACCATCGCCTGGGCCAGGACGGTCGCCGTCGTCGTGCCGTCACCGGCGACGTCGTCGGTCTTCTTGGCGACCTCCTTGACCAGCTCGGCGCCGATCTTCTCGAAGGGCTCCTCGAGCTCGATCTCCTTGGCGATGGAGACACCGTCGTTGGTGATCGTGGGGGCGCCCCACTTCTTCTCCAGGACCACGTTGCGGCCCTTCGGGCCGAGGGTGACCTTGACGGCGTCGGCGAGCGTGTTCATGCCACGCTCGAGGCCGCGACGGGCTTCCTCGTTGAAAGCAATGAGCTTCGACATATCTCCGGCGGTTCCTCACGCTGAATGTCGTGGAGGTCCGGGAGCGACGCCCGCGACGGACGATCCTGCTGACCCGGCAGACCCTTCCTGCCGGCGCGGTGGACCTCGTCTCCCCGAACCGATTGCATTGTCACTCTCATGGCGAGAGTGCTAACCCCATGTTTAGCACTCGCCCCTGCCGAGTGCAAGGCGAGGACGTCGCTGCGGGAGGTCTAGACGACGGGGCGGACGGGCCGTTGCGAGCCATTGACCCGCCCGGTGGGCGGGCATAGCCTGACCTCACCTCGTGGGTGCGACGGGGTTTGGGCCGGAGGGACGTTCACGTCCCTCCGGCCTCCTCGTTCCCGGACCCGGGTCAGTCCTCGGAGTCCGTCTCGGGAGCCTCGCCCGCCTCGCCTGCCCCCTCGTCCCGGTCGTCGTCCTCCTCCGCGACGTGCGCCCGCTCGGGCACGAACGACCAGGCGGCCCGACCGCGCCGTCCGACCGTGAGGCGCGCCGGCTGCGGCACCGCCGGGCTGCGCCCCCAGGCGAGCTCCAGGTCGTGGTCGCCGCGGGGCAGGGAGACCTCGACGCGCACCTCCGCGCCCGCGGGGGACATCCGGAGCTCGGCGGGCACGGAGAGCCGCTCGCCCCCGTCGGCCGGCACGAAGTGCGCGTGGGCGGGCTGCACCTCGGCGTCCGGGGTCCCGACCGGCCCGGTGACCGGCACCACCAGGTGCAGCGCACCGCGCCGGCCGCGCTCGGCGACGGCGCCGGCCACGTCGGCCTCGGTCAGCTCCAGGCGGTGCGCGGTGCGGGTGCGGCCCACCCGGAAGCCCATCGTCCGGCCGTTGCCCGGACGCAGCCGGAGCAGCCGCCCGCCCTGGACGGTCACCACGGCCGGTCCGTCGTAGGCGACCCACGGCAGGACGCGGACCCCGAGCGACTCCGAGGTCAGCCCCAGCCGCCACACCCCGGGGGCCAGCGGGCCGCCCAGGGCCGCGGTCCGGGCGTCGAGGTCGACCGTGGCGCGCACCTCGACGCCCACCCGGTCCGGCCGGTCGGGGTGCGCCACGAGCGCGACGGCCGGCTCGGCCCGGAGCGGCCAGGCCAGCTGGCTGCCCAGCGAGACCAGGAACAGCTCGACCGAGGTCCCGGCCAGCTCCTCGGTCACGTCCAGCAGGTCCTCGGGCAGGGCGTCGGCCACCGCGTCGGGGAGGATCCGGCGCACCCGGTCCCCGCGGCGCCCGAACCACAGCGGCTCCCCGGAGCGGTCCGACCAGCGCGAGGTCACCGACAGCCGGAGCAGCCCGTCGTGGGTCGTCATCGTGCCGGCCGGCGGCGACAGCCGGGTCTCGGCGTCCACCTCGGCCAGGGAGCGGAGCAGGTCCAGCCGCCCCGACCTCAGCAGGTGCGAGCGGGCGCGGTCGGTGGCGCCGAGCAGCCGGTCGACCTCCGCCGGCAGCCAGCGCTCCACGAACCCCGGCGCCCGGGCGACGCCCTCGGCGTAGTAGGCCTCGCTGCGGGTCAGCGAGGAGGGGCCGAACATCCCGCGCAGCACCCGCAGGCCGTAGTTGTGCGCGAGCACCTCGTCGCGGGCCTCGCCCTCGAGCACCTCGGTCGCGTGCCGGACGACCGACTCCAGGTGGGTCCAGTAGGCCTCCGCGCTGCTGGCGTAGGCGTCGGAGGAGTTCGAGCCGTGCCCGGTCACCCAGTGGTAGAAGGGCCGCGAGGCGAGCACCCCGATCCGGTCGGTGCGGGCGAACACGTCGAGGTTGAAGTAGATGTCCTCCCACTGCACCTGCCGTCCCTCGCGGAAGCGCAGCCCGTGCTCGAGCAGGAAGTCCCGGCGGTAGAGCTTGTGCGGGGTCATCGGCATCAGCTGGCGGGGGGTGGGCGCGACCGTCCCCGGCACGACGTCGTGCTGGAACGACGGCCAGGCGAAGAACCGGCTGGTCGTCTTGACCTCCTTGCCGGTGACCACGTCCGCGTCGTGGCGCCGCGCGAACGCGTAGGCGTCGGCCAGGGCCTCGGGGAAGAGCTCGTCGTCGTGGTCCATGAAGACGACGTACTCGCCCTGCGCCAGGTCCAGCCCGACGTTGCGCGGCCGGCTCGGCCAGCCCGAGTTCTCGATCCGGGTCACCCGCATCCGCGGCCGGCTCGCCGCCAGCTCCTGCAACCGGGCGTAGGTGTCGTCGGGCGAGCCGTCGTCGACGTAGATCGCCTCGAACTCCTCCTGCGGCAGCGTCTGCGCGTCGAGCGAGCCGACGACACGCAGCAGGCCCTCGCCGGAGCAGTACGTCGGGACGATGACGCTCACCCGGGTCTCAGCCATCTCAGCCACACCCGGACGCTATCCGGCCCGGGCGCGCTCACCCGAGCCGGGCGGCGACCTCGAGCACGGCCTGGGCGAACTTCCGCGCGTTGCGCGGCACGATGTCGAGGTAGAGCCCGGGCTCGATGATCTCCAGCTCGCTGACCGCGAGGCGGCCGTCGGCCAGCCGGAGCAGGTCGACCCGGGCGTAGGCCAGCTCGGTGGCCACGCCCTCCAGCGCGAGGACGTCCTCGGCCGCGGCGACGGCGTCCACCGCGAGGGTGGCGGCCTCGAAGGAGAGCTCGGTGGCCACCGTCGAGCCGCCGTACTGCTCGTGCACGCGGACCTCGCCGAGGGCGGGGACCTTGCGGACCTGGGCGACGGGCAGCCCGTCGAGCACGAACACGCTGTGCTCGCCCTCGCTGGTCACCGACTCGACCAGGGGCTGCACCACCCACGGTCCGCCGGCCAGCACCGGGATGGGACCGGTCAGCTCCACGCCCAGCCCCAGCACGTCGGCCGGGGCGGGGTCGGCCTCCAGGACCACGACCCCGCGGCCCCCCGCGCCGACCCGGGGCTTCACCAGGACGCGGCCGGGGTGCTCCGCGGCGGCGGCGAACAGCTGGTCGGCCCGGTCCAGCAGCGTGGTCGGCACCACCGGGAGGCCGGTCGCGCCGAGGTCGACCAGGTAGGCCTTGTCGAGGTTCCAGCGGAACGCCGCGGCGCCGTTGACCAGGGTGCTCCACTGCTCCACGTGGTCGGCCCAGGCCAGGAAGTCCGCGACCCGCGCGTGGTAGTCCCAGGTGCTGCGGACGGCCACCAGCCGCGGCGTCGACCAGTCGACCTCCGCGTCGTCCCAGACCACCCAGCGGGCCTCGAGGTCGCATCCGGCCAGCGCGTCGACCAGCAGCTCGCCACCCGGTTCGCCGTCCGGGAAGTCGGCGCTGGTGACCAGGTAGACGTCGCTCACCGGCGAAACGGTAGCCCGCCGTCGCGCCGGGCTGGGACACTGGCGTCATGCGACGGATCTGGCTGCCCCTGGTGGCGGTGCTCGGCGTGCTCGCGATCGGCGGGCTGCCGGCCCTCGCCCTCGGTCTGGCCGCCCGCGACGCCGGGGTGTCGTCCTCCGCCGGGCAGCCCGCTCCCGTGGCGTCGGCGACGCCGTCACCCGACCGGACCGTGGCCCCGCGCGTGCGCGGCAACGGACCCCGCGTGGACGCCTCCCCGGGGGCACCCCTCGTCGTGCCGCCCGGCATCGTGCCGCTCGACCGCAGCCACCAGCGCTGCCTGGTCGCGTTCACCCGGATCTGGCGCGAGCGGGCCGCGCAGACCGACCCGCCGGCCCTGACCCCGGCCCAGCGCGCCCGGCTGATGGGGGCCTGCGACGGTCTCGCCGAGCGCATGCTGCAGCGGATGGAGCGCCGGATGGACCGCTACCGCGACACGGCGCGCGACCAGTCCCTCAGCCGCTGACCTCAGGGGCACCGCCGGGACGGAACCAGAGCAGGCGTCCCCGCGCGACCCTGGCCTCGCCGACGACGTGTCCCGCCACGCGGACGCGCTGGGTCCCGCTCGGCAGGGGCGTCCGGCGGTCGAGCACGAGCCAGGCCCGCCCCGCGCCCAGCTCGAGCCGGGCCGGGGTCGAGGAGCGCGGACGCAGCACGTCGTCGGGCGAGGACGCGTCGAGCCCGGTCGCGACCGGCACCCGCAGCTCGGCCGCGGTGAGCCAGTGCCGGGTGCGCGGCGACGTACGGCCGAGCTCGCGGGCCAACCACCGGGCGGCGGGGACGGTCCGCAGACCGAGCAGCGTCCGGGTCCCGCCGGGGGTGACCAGGTGCACGCGGCCCCGGCGCACCAGGGGCCGCGGCAGCACGACGACCGCGTCGGCGCTCCGGCGCGCCCGGCGGTGCAGCCCGGCCCACCCGCACCCGAGGGCGACCCGGAGGGTCTCCCCCGCCGGCAGCGCCGCGGGGTCGAGCGTCAGGGTGTCGCCCTCGCTCTCGCGCCACCACCACTCGCCCCGGCGGCGGCTGTGCACGAGCCCGGTCACGCTGGCCTCGGTGTCGGCCGGGACGGGCGCGAGCAGGGCGAGGTCGGCGAGGAGGTGCGTGTTGGTCCACTCCACCCGTGCGCGGACGACGAGGCGCCCCTGCGACCAGCACGCCTGCGCCTCCCGCACGAACGGGACCACCTGGGCGGCCCGGGACAGGAGGGCCTCGTGGCCCTCGGCGTCGCCGGCGACCAGGCACGCGACGCGGGCCGCCGGCAGGCACTCCAGTCCCTGACGTGCGCGCTCCGGCAGACCCCGCAGGACCGCACCGGCGAGCTCGAACGAGCGCGCGGCCTGTCGGCGGTCACGCCGCCGGCGGCTGCCGACCGAGGTCTGGGTGAGGATCTCGATGCCCACGTAGCGGCGCAGCAGCGCCTCGGCGATCGCGGCGCGATCCGGGTCGCCGCACTCCAGCACGGCGACCGCCTCCCGGAGCAGGACCTGCAGCCGCTCGTAGTGGCCCTCGAGGTCGTAGGCGGCCCGGCTGCTGTTGCGGCCGTCGGCGCGCGCGTTCCAGCGGTAGCACGCGTGCTCGGCCAGCACGCTCACCACCGGGTCGGCCAAATAGGCCCGGGCGACGAAGAGCAGGTCCTCCATCCGCCAGTACCCCTCCGGGAAGCGGATCCGGTGCTGCTCGAGGAAGGCCCGCCGGAAGAGCTTGTGACCGGTCAGGGTGAGCACGGCGCCCGAGCCGAGCACGGTGCCGCCCTCGACGTCGTGCGCGAAGATCGCCCGCGGTCCGGTCATCCCGCCGACCAGCTTGCCGATCACGACGTCGGCCGCGGTCCGGTCGCCCAGCGCGACGAGGCGCTCGAGCGCGTCGGGCATCAGCTCGTCGTCCTGGTCGACGAACTGCACGTACGCGCCGCGGGCGGCGGCGATGCCGACGTTGCGGGGCTTGCCCGGCCAGCCGGAGTTCTCCTGGTGGATCACCCGGACGTGCCGGTGGCGCCGGGCCAGGTCGTCCAGCACGGCCGCCGAGCCGTCGGTGGAGCCGTCGTCGACGTAGAGCACCTCGTACTCGTCGGCCGGCAGCGACTGCCCGACCAGCGAGGGGGCGCAGCGCTCCAGCCAGTCGCCCGCGTCGTACACCGGGACGACGACGGTCGCCCGGACTCCCCCGTCCCCCCGGACCGCGGTCACGAGTCGGCGGCTGCCAGGGCCTCGTAGTACTTGCGGTTCGCGCGCCGCTTGTTGGAGCCCTCGTCGTTGGGGCCCTTCTCGATGATCACCAGGTTGTGGTAGCAGTGCACGGCCACCACGTTGCGGTCCGCGTACGTCGGCTCGTAGTCCTCGTCGAGGAACTCCTCGTGGTTGAGCCCGTCGATGAGGTCCTTGACCAGCGCCATGCTGGTCGTCGGGTCGTGCCGGTCCAGGCTGCCGCCCCAGTTGGGCCAGTACGAGGTCTGGATGTCCTCGATGGCGTAGATGGCGCCGTCGGGGAGCAGCGGGAACAGGTAGGCGAAGGTCTTGCGGATGTGGGCGGGCCGGTGGCTGCCGTCGTCGATGACCACGCGCAGGTCCCCGGCGCGGTCCACGATGCGCTGCAGCACCTTGGGGCTGGTCTGGCTGCCCCGGAAGGTGCGGATCCGCGGCTCGTCGACGAACTTCTTGTCCTGGATGTCGAGGCCGTAGATCTTGGCGTTGCGGAAGAAGTACTTCCACATCCGCAGCGACGCGCCGCCGCGGCCCTCGTGGGCGTAGCCGCCGATGCCGATCTCCAGCATCGTGAAGCGCTCGTCGCGCAGGTGCTCGAGGTGCCGCTGGTAGTGCGGCGTGTAGCGGTGGGCCCCCCACTTGTCGGTGCCGAACTCCTGGGCGAGCTCGGTGAGGTCCATCGCCTTGAGCCGCTGGACGCGGAGCTCCTCCGGAGTCGGGTCGGCCTCCCCGGAGCGTCCCGTCAGGCGCGACCCGGTCCGGCGCAGCCGCCCCCAGGTCTCGTCACTGACCCGGGGCTTGACCACCGTGACGGCCCAGCTCTTCCCTGCCGCAATCATGCGCTGCCTCTCTCGCCGACCTCGCCAGCCGTCCGCTGACCGGCACGAGGGTAACCCTCGTCAGCCGCCCGCGACCGCAGGGATCACCGAGATCTGCGTGCCGTCCGGGGTCGGGGTGGCCAGACCGTCCAGGAACCTCACGTCGTCGTTGCCCACGTAGACGTTGACGAAACGCCGCAGCGCGCCGTTCTCGTCGAGGATGCGCGCCCGGATGCCGGTGTACGACGCGTCGAGGTCGTCGAGGACCTCGGCCAGCGTGCCGCCCTCGGCGGTCACCTCCGACTCGCCCCCGGTGTAGGTGCGCAGGATGGTGGGGACGCGGACGTGGACGCTCATGCTTCTCCTCGGGTCAGATCAGGCCGGTGGCGGCGAAGGCGGAGTAGTGCGGCTCGATCGTCGCGCTCGGGTTGACCCGGCCGGCGATCGCGTCGAGGGTCTTGAGGCCGTCGCCGGTGTTGAGCACGACGGTCTCCTTCTCCGGGTCGAGGCGGCCGGTCTCGACGAGCTTCCGCAGGCACGCCACGGTCACGCCGCCGGCGGTCTCGGCGAAGACGCCCTCGGTGCGGGCCAGCTGCAGGATGCCCTCGCGGACCTCGTCGTCGCTGACGTCCTCGACCGCGCCTCCGGTCCGGCGGGTCACGTCCAGGACGTAGGGGCCGTCGGCGGGGTTGCCGATCGCGAGCGACTTGGCGATCGTGTCCGGCTTCACCGGACGGATGATGTCGTGGCCGCCCTTGAAGGCCGCCGACACCGGCGAGCAGCCGGTGGCCTGCGCCCCGAAGATCGTGTACGGCGTGTCCTCGACGAGGCCGAGCTTGACCAGCTCGGCGAACCCCTTGTCGATCTTGGTCAGCTGCGAGCCGCTGGCGACCGGGACGACGACCTGCTCGGGGATCCGCCAGCCGAGCTGCTCGGCGATCTCGAACGCCAGCGTCTTGGAGCCCTCGGCGTAGTAGGGGCGGACGTTGACGTTGACGAAGGCCCAGCCATCCTCCTCGCCCGCGATCTCCGAGGCGAGCCTGTTGACGTCGTCGTAGGAGCCCTTCACCGCGACGACCGTGCCGCCGTAGACGGCGGTCATCTGGACCTTGGCGGGCTCGAGGTCGTGCGGGATGAAGACCACGGTCCGGATGCCGGCGCGGGCGCCGGCCGCGGCGACGGCGTTGGCGAGGTTGCCGGTCGAGGGGCAGGCGAAGACCGTCGAGCCCAGCTCGCGGGCGGCCGACAGCGCGATCGCGACGACGCGGTCCTTGAAGGAGTGGGTCGGGTTGCCCGAGTCGTCCTTGACCCACAGGGTCTTCAGGCCGAGCTCGGCGCCGAGGTTGGAGGCCCGCAGCAGCCGGGTGAAGCCCGGCTCCATGTTCGGGCTCAGCGCGATGTCGGCGGGCACCGGCAGCAGCGGCTGGTAGCGCCAGATGTTCTTCGGGCCGGCCTCGATCTGCGCCCGGGTGACCTCGGGGAAGTCGTAGCCGATCTCCAGCGGCCCGAAGCACTCCAGGCACGCGTAGAAGGGGCCGAGTGGCTGGGTCGCTCCGCACTCGCGACAGACGAGGCCGGTCGCATGACCGAACGCCCCCGCGCGGACACCGGACTCGATCACTGATGCGCTCAAGGAGACCTCCTTCTCATCTTCCCTGGGCGACGTTCGCACAGGACGGACTTAGCACCGTGGTCACAGTTCCCAGGAGGTGTTGCTGTGACGGGTTGCCGGGGCTTCAGCGGGCCGTGTCCCTCTGCCCCTCTCGATGAGCAGGCTCAAGCCTAGGCAGCCGTCTCAGGATGTGCACATCGATCCCGGCATGCGAGACGCCAGGTCTCAGCCCCAGGTCAGGCCCGGTCGGCCGCGTCCTTGGTCAGCCGGCGTAGCAGCTCGACCACCCCCGAGGGGCCGTCGACGACGATGTCGGCGCGCTCGGCCAGCGCCGGCTGCTCGTCGGAGTCCGAGCAGACCAGCAGGCCCACCATCCCGCGCCGGCGCAGCTCGCGGACCGCCTCGAAGGCCTCGATGTCGCCGAGGTCGTCGCCGACGAACATCATCGCGTCGGCACGCTGCTCGCGCTGCAGGGTGCGGACCGCGTTGCCCTTGTCCATCCCCGGCGCGCGCACCTCGACCACCATCCGGCCGGGCTCGAGCACCAGCCCGTGCTCGGCCGCCGACTTGGCCAGCAGCGGCGTGAGCCGCTCCAGGGCCGCCACCGGGTCGGGCAGCCGGCGGGTGTGCACGGCCACGGCCAGCGACTTCTCCTCCAGGTGGGCGCCCTCCAGGCCCTCACGGCGCAGCAGGTGCGGGACCTCCGCCACGAAGGTGGCCAGCCCGCGCGGGGGCCGGGGCGAGATGACCCGCCGGCTCTGCGCGCTCCAGCGCTCGTTGCCGTACTGCCCGAGGACGAAGAAGTCCCGGCCGGTCTCCGCGATCCGGGCGCCGACCTCGTCGAGATCGCCGAGCGAGACCGCCTTGCGGGCCGGCCTCCCGGTCACCACGGCGACGGCCTGCACCTGGGCGGCGAGGTCGACGAGCGCCTGGGGCGCGTCGGGGTGGATGTGGGCCTGGTCGGGGTCCTCCACGATCGGCGCCAGCACGCCGTCGAAGTCGAGGCAGACGACCGCGCGACGGGCGGCCGCGACCAGCTCGTCGTACCTCTCCTGGGCGAGCGGGGTGCGCAGCTCCATGCCCCTACTCAACCACCCCGGTGCACGCCCGGGGCGGGCGGTCAGCCGAAGTCGCCGGTGAGGATGACCGTCAGCCGGTCCATGCTCATCGGGTCGATGGCGGGCACGACCCGCTGGATGCCGAGGTCGCGGGCCAGCAGACGCGCGGCCTCCTTGAGCTTGGGCGGGTAGTAGACGGTGGTCGCCGGGATGGTGCCGTACCAGTTGTCCGAGCTGACGACCTGCCAGCCGGCCCCGGCGATCCGGTCGGAGGTGCGCCCCGCCAGGCCGGTGATGTTGGAGTTGTTGAAGACCGCGACGTAGACCGCGCCGCGCTTGACGGCCGGCTTGACCCGGACCGCCTCGACGGTGACCTGCGGCGCGACGGCCGCGGGCCCGGAGGCCAGCGTGGCCCGGTCCGGGCCGGTGTCGGTGCCCCCGGTGGCGAAGAACGCGATGCCGGCCAGCGCCACCGCCGCCGCGCTCATCAGCGCCAGCGGCGAGGACATCGCGAAGCCCTCGTCGGGACGCGGACGGCGGCGCTCCACGGGTCTCAGACCTCGAAGCCCAGGCGCCGCGCGGAGCGGGCACGCTGACGGGCGGCCCGCAGGCGGCGCAGCCGGCGCACCAGCAGCGGGTCGTGGGCGAGCGCCTCGGGACGGTCGATGAGTGCGTTGAGCACCTGGTAGTAGCGGGTCGAGGACATGTCGAACTTCTCCCGGACGGCCTGCTCCTTGGCGCCCGCGTACTTCCACCACTGCCGCTCGAAGTCGAGGACCTCGCGGTCGCGCTCGGAGAGGTCGCCGACGACGCTCTCGCGCTTTCCTTCGACGGCGGCGGCGTCCATGGCTGCTCCTGCGGGGCTCGACTTCCGGGTGCTCATCGCGGCCCATCGTAGGTGACGAACCACAACGATGTCATTCGCCCCCGGCCCGTGTTGCGGAGCCGTTCTCTAGGGTGGGTCCATGAGCGCCGACGCAGGACCGAGCACGGCGACCGACCTCGTGGTGGTCGCCAACCGGCTGCCCGTGGACCGGGTGGTCGACGAGGACGGGACGGTCACCTGGCGCCGGTCCCCCGGCGGGCTGGTGACCGCGATCGAGCCGGTCATGCAGCAGCAGCACGGGGCCTGGGTCGGTTGGGACGGCGGACCCGACGGGCCGTGCGAGCCGTTCGACCAGGACGGCATGACGCTGGTGCCGGTGCCCCTCTCCGAGCGCGAGATCCAGGAGTTCTACGAGGGCTTCTCCAACGGCACCCTGTGGCCGCTCTACCACGACGTGGTCGCCAAGCCGGAGTTCCACCGGGAGTGGTGGGACACCTACGTCGCGGTCAACCGCCGCTTCGCCGAGCGGGCGGCCGAGCTCGCCGCCGAGGGTGCCCTGGTCTGGGTGCACGACTACCAGCTCCAGCTGGTGCCGGCGATGCTGCGCGAGCTGCGCCCCGACCTGCGGATCGGCTTCTTCCTGCACATCCCCTTCCCGCCCACCGAGCTGTTCCAGCAGCTGCCGTGGCGCCGGCAGCTGCTGGAGGGGCTGCTCGGGTCGGACCTGGTCGGCTTCCAGCGTCCGGGCGGGTCGGCCAACTTCGTCCGGCTGGTCCGGCAGCGGGTCGGTCACAAGACGCACAAGGGAGCCGTCTACCTGCCCGACGGCCGGATGGTGGAGGCGGACGCCTTCCCCATCTCGATCGACTACGCCGGCCTCGAGCGGCTCTCCCGCTCGCAGCCGGTCGTCGACCGTGCCGCGGAGATCCGCCACCAGCTCGGCGACCCGCGCTGCCTCATGCTCGGGGTGGACCGCCTCGACTACACCAAGGGCATCTACGACCGGCTCCGGGCCTTCGGCGAGCTGCTCGCCGACGGCACGCTGAGCGTCGAGGACGCCGTCTTCGTGCAGGTGGCGACGCCGTCCCGGGAGCGGGTCGAGGAGTACCGCCGCCTGCGCGACGACATCGAGCGCCTGGTCGGGCGGATCAACGGGGACTACGGCCGGCTGGGACGCCCGGCGATCTCCTACCTGCACGCCTCCTTCCCACGCGAGGAGATGGCGGCGCTCTACCGGGCCGCCGACCTGATGGTGGTCACCCCGCTGCGCGACGGCATGAACCTGGTCGCCAAGGAGTACGTCGCGTGCCGGCCCGACGACGACGGCGCGCTGGTGCTCTCGGAGTTCGCCGGGGCCGCCGACGAGCTCAAGCAGGCGTTCCTGGTCAACCCGTACGACGTCAACGGGATGAAGTCGGCGCTGCTCGACGCGATGCAGACCAGCCCGCGCAACCTCGGCCGCCGGATGAAGGCGATGCGGCGGACGGTCGCCGAGCACGACGTCGCCGACTGGGCGGCGGAGTTCATGCGGCGCCTGCGCGAGGTCCGCCCGCACACGCCGGGGTCTTGACCCAAGGTGTGAACCGGGATTCAATCCTTGCCCATGACCGACGGCCCGCGCACCTACCGGACGCTGACCTACGAGGTGGACGGCCGCATCGCCCGGATCACCCTTCGACCGCCCCGCCCAGGGCAACGCGATCACCGCCGACACCCCGGTCGAGCTCGCCGACGCGGTGGAGCGGGCCGACCTCGACCCACGCGTCCACGTGATGGTGGTCTCCGGTCGCGGCAAGGGCTTCTGCGGCGGCTACGACCTGAGCCTGTCGGCCGAGCACCTGCACGACGAGGGCCGCATCGGCAGGCAGTCCGGCACGTCGGGGACCGTGCTCGACCCCGCGGTCCAGGCCGCCAACCACGACCCGTCGGGCACCTGGGACCCGATGCTCGACTACCAGATGATGAGCCGCTTCAACCGCGGCTTCTCCTCGCTCCTGCACGCGAACAAGCCGACGGTGGCCAAGGTGCACGGCTTCTGCGTCGCGGGCGGCACCGACATCGCGCTGTACGCCGACCAGATCGTGGTCGCCGCCGACGCCAAGATCGGCTACCCGCCCACCCGGGTCTGGGGCGTCCCGGCCGCCGGGATGTGGGCGCACCGGCTCGGCGACCAGCGCGCCAAGCGCCTGCTGCTCACCGGCGACTGCCTCTCGGGCGCCGAGGCGGCCGCGTGGGGGCTGGCGGTCGAGGCGCCGGCCGCCGAGGACCTCGACGCCCGGACCGAGGTGCTGCTGGGACGCATCGCCGCGATGCCGGTCAACCAGCTGATGATGGTCAAGCTCGCCCTCAACTCCGCCCTGCTCGCCCAGGGCGTGCACACCAGCACCCTGGTCGGCACGGTCTTCGACGGGATCGCGCGGCACACCCGGGAGGGCTACGCGTTCCAGCAGCGCGCCGCCGCGGTCGGCTTCCGCACCGCGGTCGCCGAGCGGGACGCGTCGCCGTACGACGACGCCGGCGCGTCGACCTTCAAGGGCTGAGCGGGGACCCATGGCCTACCGCCGGACGCCCGCCACCCAGGACCGCCTCGACGCCGTCCGGGCCGGCATCGTCGACGCCGCGCACGACCTCGTCGCCGTCGAGGGCTACGCGGGCTGCTCGGTCGCCGCGGTGGCCGAGGCGGCCGGGGTCGCCACGGGGACCGTCTACCGCCACTTCCCCAGCAAGGGTGCACTCTTCGCCGAGGTGTTCCGCTCCGCCACCCAGCGCGAGGTCGACGCCGTGGCCGGGGCGGCCGCCCTGCCCGGGTCCCCGGCCGAACGCGTCCAGCGCGTGGTCGAGACCTTCGCCAAGCGCGCGCTGGCCGCGCCGCGGCTGGCCTACGCGCTGCTCGCCGAGCCGGTCGACCCGCTCGTGGAGGCGGAGCGGCTGGAGTTCCGCCGCGCCTACCGGTCCATCCTGGTCGGGCTGGTGGCCGAGGCCGTCGCCGCCGGCGAGCTCCCCCCGCAGGACCCCGAGGTCACTGCCGCGGCTGCGGTCGGCGCGCTGGCCGAGGCCCTGGTCGTCCCGCTGGCCACCGGTGACGCGTCGCGCCGGACGCTGCCCGACCTCGTCACGTTCCTGGTCCGCGCCGTCGGCGCCGACCCGTCCGCCCGCCCCACCGGAGGTCCCGATGCCCGCCACCCATGAGGTCACCAACCAGGTCCCCCCGCTGGTCGGCCACGACACCGCGCAGGACCCCGCCCTGCTGGGGGCCCTGCATCGCGAGGGCGCCGGCTGGGCCGAGGACGAGGTCCACGAGCTCGGCCGGCTCGCCGGCTCCGCGCAGGCGCAGGAGTGGGGGCGGCTCGCCGAGCGGCAGCCTCCCGTCCTGCACACCCACGACCGCTACGGGCACCGCGTCGACGAGGTGGAGTACGCCCCGGCGTACCACCGCCTGATGGAGACCGCCGTGGGGCACGGCCTGCACGCGGCGCCGTGGGCCGACGACCGGCCCGGCGCCCACACGGCCCGCGCCGCGAAGTTCCTGGTCTGGAACGTGGACGCCGGGCACGGGTGCCCGATCTCGATGACGTACGCCGTGGTCCCGGCGCTGCGCGCGGACGCCGGGCTCGCCGCGGCCTACGAGCCGCTGCTCACCTCCCGGGACTACGACCCCGGGCTGCGCGTGCCGACCGGGAAGCGCGGCCTGGTCGCGGGCATGTCGATGACCGAGAAGCAGGGCGGCTCGGACGTGCGCGCCAACACCACCCGCGCCGAGCCGCAGCCGGACGGCACCTGGCGGCTGACCGGCCACAAGTGGTTCACCTCCGCCCCGATGTCCGACCTGTTCCTGGCGCTGGCGCAGACCCGCTCGGGCCTCTCCTGCTTCCTGGTGCCGCGGGTCCTGCCCGACGGCTCGCGCAACCCGATGCTGGTGATGCGCCTCAAGGACAAGCTCGGCAACCGGTCCAACGCGTCGGCGGAGATCGAGTACGACGGCGCCACCGGCTGGCTGGTCGGCGAGGAGGGCCGCGGCGTGCGGACCATCGTCGAGATGGTCAACATGACCCGGCTGGACTGCATCCTCGGCACCGCCGCCGGGATGCGGCTGGCGACCGTCACCGCGGTGCACCACGCCACGCACCGGCAGGCCTTCGGTCGCCGCCTCCTCGACCAGCCGCTGATGCGCAACGTGCTGGCCGACCTGACGATCGAGTCGGAGGCCGCGACCACCGTGGCGCTGCGGCTGGCCGGTGCGACCGACCGGGCCGCGGCCGGCGACGAGGGCGAGGCCGCCTTCCGCCGGCTGGCCCTGGCGGTCAGCAAGTACTGGGTGTGCAAGCGGGGGCCCGCCCACGCCGGTGAGGCGATGGAGTGCCTGGGCGGCAACGGCTACACCGAGGACCACGGCCTGGCCCGGATCTACCGCGAGCTGCCGCTGCTCTCGATCTGGGAGGGCTCGGGCAACGTCGCGGCCCTGGACGCGCTGCGGGCGATGGGCCGGGAGCCGCAGAGCCTGGAGGCGTTCTTCGCCGAGGTCGAGCTGGCCGCCGGTCAGGACTCCCGGCTCGACGACGCGGTGGCGTCGGTGAAGAAGGAGCTCGCCGACCTCGACCAGCTCGAGCTGCGCGCCCGCCGCGTGGTCGAGCAGCTGGCCCTGGTGCTGCAGGGCTCCCTGCTGGTGCGGCACGCGCCGCCGGCGGTGGCCGACGGCTTCTGCGCGACCCGGCTGGCCCGGGACTGGGGCGGCGCCTTCGGCACGATGCCGACCGGCGTCGACCTGGGCCCGGTCCTGGAGCGCGCGGCGGTGTCGACGCCGTGAGCGTCCTGGTCGAGCGCCGCGGCCCGGTCACCGTCGTCACGATCGACCGGCCCGAGGTCCGCAACGCCGTGGACACCCCCACCGCCCGCGCGCTCTTCGACGCCTTCGCCCGGTTCGACGCCGACTCCTCCCAGCACGTCGCCGTGCTGACCGGGTCGGGCGGCACCTTCTGCGCCGGGGCCGACCTCGGTGCGGTCAGCCGCGCGGAGATGCAGGTCGCACCTCCCGAGGCCTCCCCGGTCGGGCCGATGGGGCCGACCCGGATGCGGCTCTCCAAGCCCGTGCTCGCCGCGGTGGAGGGCCACGCGGTCGCCGGCGGTCTCGAGCTCGCGCTGTGGTGCGACCTGCGGGTGGTGGACCCGGCCGCGGTGTTCGGCGTCTTCTGCCGACGCTGGGGCGTGCCGCTGATCGACGGCGGCACCGTCCGGCTGCCCCGGCTCATCGGCCAGTCGCGCGCCCTCGACCTCGTCCTCACCGGCCGGCCGGTGGACGCGGCCGAGGCGCTCGCGATCGGGCTGGCCAACCGGGTCAGCGCGCCCGGGGCGGCCCTGGCCGAGGCGGTCGCGCTGGCCGGGCGGCTCGCCGCCCTCCCGCAGGACTGCCTGCGCAGCGACCGCGCCTCGACGTACGACCAGGCGGGCCTGACGGTCGGCGACGCGCTGGCCCGGGAGTGGGACCACGGCGCCGCGGTGCTCGTCGAGGCGGTCGCCGGGGCGGGCCGTTTCGTGGCCGGCGCCGGCCGGCACGGGACGGACGCCGACCACCCCGGCTGAGGCCCGGCAGGTGACGCACGCGACCCCCCACGCAGGCGTACCCGCCGGTAGGCTTCCGCCCATGGATCTGATCCCCAAGCCGGACCAGATCGTCGCAGCATCCGCCAACGTCGCGCACAAAGTGCTGTACGGGGGGCTCGCCGATCTCCGACCGATGCCGCGCACGCTCATCGACGACGGCACCCTGCGCGAGGTCTACCACTACCGCCCGATGGGCAAGGTGAAGGAGACCGGCGACCCGGTCCTGCTGGTGACCCCGCTGGCGGCCCCGTCGCTCTGCTTCGACCTGCGCCGCGGCTGCTCCCTGGTGGAGCACTTCGTCTCCCAGGGCCGCCCGACCTACGTCGTGGAGTACGGCGAGGTCTCCTTCAAGGACCGCAACCTCGGCATGGAGCACTGGGTCCGCGAGGTGCTGCCGGAGGCGATCCAGCACGTCAGCGCCCACGCCGGCGGGCGCCCGGTGCACGTGATCGGCTGGAGCCTGGGCGGGATCTTCACGCTGCTCACCGCTGCCGCCTTCGGCGACCGGCTCCCGATCGCCTCGGTCACCACGGTCGGGTCGCCCATCGACGTGACCCAGGTGCCGCTGATCGCCCCGATCCGCCCGCTGCTCGGCGTCGCCGGCGACCGGGCCTCGGTGATCACGCTGGCCTACCGGGTGATGGGCGGGATGCCCAAGCCCCTGGTCCGGCGGGCCTTCCAGCTCTCCGCCTTCGACAAGGTGGTCACCAAGCCCTTCGTGCAGCTCGCCAAGCTCGACGACACCGAGTTCCTGGCCCAGATCGAGGCCGTCGACCGGTTCACCGCGAACATGATCGCCTACCCGGGCCGGACCTTCGGGCAGCTCTACCACCGGATGGTGCGCGGCAACGAGCTCGCCACCGGCGAGGTGCACTTCGAGGGCACCGACGTCCGGCTCGCCGACATCCGGGTGCCGGTGCTCTCCTTCGGCGGCGCCGGCGACTCGATCGCCCCGGTCAGCTGCGTGCGCCCGATCGTCGACCTGGTGCCCAACGCCGCCGAGATGCGCTTCGAGATCGTCCCCGGTGGCCACCTCGGCATGCTCACCGGTCGCTCCGCCCGGCGCACCACCTGGCGGATCATGGACGAGTTCATCGACCAGCACTCGACCGAGGCCCGCGAGGCCCGCGAGGCCCGGAAGGGTCCGAAGGCCCCCAAGCCGGCCCCCCGCAAGCGGACGCCGAAGAAGAAGGTCGAGCCCGAGCCCACCGCGATCGGGTCGAACCCGCAGCGTCGCTACTCCTCGGCCGGCTCCCGCGGTCTGGCCGCCTCCCCGAAGCCGCGTGGTCGTGCCACGGACTGACCGTCGTCGCCTCTTCCTGCCGGCCGTGGTCCTCGTCGCGGCCCTGGCCCTGGCGGGCTGCTCGGACGCCTCCGGCGACGAGACGGCTCCCAAGTCGAGCCCCACCCCGTCGCGGGCCGCGGGCGTGCCCGCGTCGTACGTCGCGATCGGGGACTCCTTCACCGCGGCGCCGTACGTGCCGGTGACCGACCTGGCCGGGGGCTGCCTGCGCTCGAGCGGGAACTACCCGGCGATCCTGGCCGACCAGGTCGGCATCGACGACCTGACCGACGTCAGCTGCAGCGGCGCCGAGACCAAGGACGTGCTCCACCCGCAGAAGGTGGCCGGGGGCCAGGGCACCGTGCCGGCCCAGCTCGACGCGGTCACGCGGCGCACGGGCCTGGTCACGGTCAGCCTCGGCGGCAACGACCACAACGTCTTCGGCACCCTGGTGCAGACCTGCACCGCGCTCTCCGGGGACGACACCTCGACCACGCCGTGCGGCGACGCGATGACCAAGCTCTGGGGCGACCCGGAGGCAGTGGTCGCCTCGGTCGGGCGGGCCGTCGCCCGGGTGCTGCGCGCGGTGCACCACAGGGCCCCGAAGGCGCGCGTGGTCCTGGTCGGCTACCCGCGCCTGGTCGACCCCGACCTGCCCTGCCGCAGCATCCCGCTGGCCACCGGCGACCTGACCGTGGTGGCCGGGCTCGAGCGCACCCTGCGCGACACGCTGGCGGCAGCGGCGAAGGACACCGGGACCGAGTTCCTCGACATGTACGCCGAGTCGGCCGGCCATGCGATCTGCTCCTCCGACCCGTGGGTCAACGGCAACCGCACCGACCAGACCCGCGCCTTCGCCTTCCACCCGTTCTCCGCCGAGCAGCATGCCGTGGCGCAGCGGCTCGCGGCCCTGCTGGCGAGGGGCTGACCGTGACGGGCAGTCTCGACGGGCTGGTCGACCGCGGCCTGATGGCCCCGGACTGGGCCGAGGCGCTCGCGCCGGTCGAGCCGACCGTGGCCGCGCTCGGCCGCTACCTGCGCGAGGAGGTCGCCGCGGGGCGCACCTACCTGCCGTCGGGCGACCGGATCTTCCGCGCCTTCCAGCGCCCGCTCGCCGACGTCCGGGTGCTCGTGGTGGGCCAGGACCCGTACCCCACCCCCGGTCACCCGGTCGGGCTGAGCTTCTCGGTGGCCCCCGACGTGCGGCCACTGCCGGGCAGCCTGCGCAACATCTTCACCGAGCTCGTCGCCGACCTCGGCGTGCCGACGCCGACCAGCGGGGACCTCGGTCCGTGGGCGGACCGCGGCGTGATGCTGCTGAACCGGGTGCTGACCGTGCGGCCCGGAGACGCGGGCTCGCACCGCGGGCGCGGCTGGGAGGCGGTCACCGAGCGCGCGATCGAGGTCCTCGCCGCGCGCGGCGGCCCGATGGGCGCGGTGCTGTGGGGTCGCGACGCCCAGTCGCTCAAGCCGGCTCTCGACCCGGTGCCGTGGGTCGACTCCGTCCACCCCTCGCCACTCTCGGCCCACCGGGGGTTCTTCGGGTCCCGGCCGTTCAGCCGGGTCAACGACCTGCTCGTGCGGCAGGGCGGCCAGCCGGTCGACTGGCGGCTCCCCTGACTGATCTGCAGGTCGCTCAGCAGGTGGTGGCGGAGATGCCGGAGGCGTCGATGCGGTCCAGCACGTGGGTCATGATCCGGCGCAGCGCCTCGACGTCCTCGGCCGGGAGGCCGTCGTAGATCAGGGAGTAGACGAACTCGACGTGCCCGGGAGCGGCGTCGACCAGGACGGCGTACCCCTCCTCCGTCATCCGGACCAGGGTGACCCGGCGGCTCGCCTCCGAGCGCGACCGGCACACCCAGCCGCGCTTCTCGAGCTTGGTGATCACGTGCGAGAGGCGGGAGAGCGAGGAGTTGGTGCGGGCGGCCAGGGCGCTCATCGTGGAGGTCCAGTCGGACTCCTCCGAGAGCATCGCCAGACACAGGTAGTCGAAGTGGGTCAGCTCGGAGTCACGCTGCAGCTTGGAGTCCAGGGTCGGGCCGAGGCGGAGCATGACGCCGGCGAGCGGTAGCCAGGACGCGAGCTCGGCGGGGGTGAGCCACCGGGTCTCGCTCGTCGTGCTCGTTGCGGTCATGAGCCCAGCATAGCGCAATAGTTGATCCTTCAAGTATCAGTCTGTACGCTAGCTTCATCACACCCGAGGAGACGCCCATGAGCACCACCGACCGCATCCCCGCGCTGTACATCGGCCACGGCGCTCCCCCGCTGCTCGACGACCCGATCTGGAGCGGCCAGCTCAAGGCCTGGGCCGCCGACCTGCCGCGCCCGACCGCGATCCTCATCGTCTCCGCGCACTGGGAGTCCGCTCCGGTGAGCCTGAGCGCGACCGCGGCCGGCACCCCGCTGGTCTACGACTTCGGCGGCTTCGCGCCGCGCTACTACACCGAGCAGTACGAGACCCCGGACGCCTCGGCGCTCGCCGCCCGGGTGGCCGCGATGATGCCCGACCACGAGCCGGTCCACCAGCACGCGACCCGCGGCCTCGACCACGGCGCGTGGGTGCCGCTGAAGCTGATGTACCCGGCCGGCGACATCCCGGTCCTGCAGCTCTCGCTGCCCACCCACGACCCGGGCCGCCTGATGGAGCTCGGCCGCCGGCTGCGCCCGCTGCGCGACGAGGGCGTCCTCATCATCGGGTCGGGCTTCCTCACCCACGGGCTGCCCTTCCTCAAGGAGTTCCGCATCGAGGCGCCGGCCCCCGGCTGGTCGACGGAGTTCGACCTGTGGGCGGCCGACGCGCTCGCCCGCGGCGACGTCGACGAGCTCGCGTCGTACCGGCACAACGCCCCGGGGATGCCCTACGCGCACCCGACCGTCGAGCACTACACCCCGCTCTTCGTCACGCTCGGCGCGGCCACGGACGCGAGCGTGCCGGCCGAGCAGCGGATCGACGGCTACTGGATGGGCCTCTCGAAGCGGTCGCTGCAGGTCGCCTGACGCCGGCGGTCAGCGGATCCGCAGCCGCCGCATCGCCTTCAGCGACACCAGCGTCTGCTTGACCTGCTTGTCGAAGTCGACGTCCGGCGGCGTGGAGAGCACCTGCTTCTTCAGCACGGCGACGTTGACCGGGTCGGTGTACTTCAGCATCCCCGCGTCGCCGTGGCGGGCACCGACCCCGGAGGTCTTCAGGCCACCCGACGGCGTCGCCTTGCTCGCGTACGAGCAGGCCAGAGCGTCGTTGATGTTGATGTTGCCGGCCTGGATCCGGCGACCGACCTTCTCGGCCGCCTCCAGGTCGGTCCCCCAGACGCTGGCGTTGAGTCCGTAGTCGGTGTCGTTCGCCAGCGCGACCGCCTCGTCGACGGTGCGGTAGGTGTAGATCGTGGTGACCGGGCCGAAGGTCTCCTGGGTGGAGTGCTTCATCTCCTTGGTCACCCCGCGCAGCACGGTGGGCTCGTAGAACGTGGGCCCGAGGTCCGGACGCGCCCGTCCCCCGGTCAGCACCTCGGCCCCCTTCGCCCGGGCGTCCTCGACGTGGTCGGAGACGCGCTCGAGCTGGACCGGCGAGACCAGGCTGCCCATCTGCGGGCCGAAGTCGTACGACGCCCCGAGCCGGATCGCCTGCGCCCCCTCGACGAAGCGGCGGGTGAACTCCTCCGCGCGGCTCTCCGGCACGTAGATGCGCTCGATGTGCATGCAGGCCTGGCCGGCGTTGAGGAAGGCGCCGAAGAGGGCACCGGGGACCACCTCGTCGAGGTCGGCGTCCTCCAGCACGACCAGCGGGTTCTTGCCGCCGAGCTCCAGCGTGCAGTCGATCAGGTTGGCCCCGGCCCGCTCGCCGACGAACCGGCCGGTGGCCGTCGAGCCGGTGAACATCATGAAGTCGGCGTTGTCGACCAGCGCGGGACCGATGTCGGGGCCCTCCCCGCAGACGATCTGCAGCAGGCCCTGTGGCAGGCCCGCGCGGTAGAGCAGGTCCACCCCGGCCGCGACGCACAGGGTGCTCTTGTTGTCGGGCTTGAGGACGATGCCGTTGCCGGCGATCAGGGCGGGCATGGCGTCCGACAGGCTGGTGGCGAAGGGGAAGTTCCACGGCGAGATCAGGCCGACCACGCCCTTGGGCACCCGGACCTCGGTGCTGGTGGAGACGACCGGCACCACCCCACCGTGCTTGCGCTCGCCCAGGATCCGCTTGGCGTTCTTGAGGTAGTGGCTGGTCGTCATCGCGACGTCGCAGACCTCCTCGAACGACATCCGCCGGGCCTTGCCGGTCTCGGCCTGCATCAGGTCGATGACGGTCACGTAGTTCTTCAGCAGCAGCGCGTGGAACCTCTTCATCACCTTCAGCCGGCGCGCCAGCGGCCAGGCGGCCCACTCCTGCTGGGCGGCGCGCGCCACGGCGTAGGCCCGCTCGACGTCGGCGGGGGTCGACTGCGGCAAAGCGGTGATGACCTCGCCGGTGTAGACCTCGGTCAGCTTGTGGGTGTTGCTGCCGGACGCGGTGACCAGGCCGGTGAGCCGGGCGATGAGGGCGTCGTCGATCGTGGCAGGAAGGGTCATGCCCAGAAATGTAACTTGTTCTAGTTCTGGGCGTCCAGGGTCGCCGGTCGCCGGGGTCGCGGGCTCAGAGCCGGTCGGCGTACCAGCTGGTCCGCCCGCGGGCCCCCGGCTTGCTCAGCGAGACGTGCACGTGGTCGCGGTGGCGCAGGGTCGCGGAGCACTCCTCCACCGACGGGCACGACCCGGACAGGTAGTCCGAGCGGGCGAAGTGGTCGTAGGAGGCCCACATGTGGTCGTTCCAGATGACGTACATGACGCCCATCCGGCGGGCCAGCGCGGCGTCGTTGCCGTCGGCGTCCGCCTCGCGGAGCCGGTGCAGGAAGGCCCGGACCTCGCGGCGGTCGGCCTTGCGGGTGGCGTCCATCGGCCAGTCGACGGCGCGGCCGTCCTTGTGCTCCGAGGTGCCGCCGTCGTCGCAGGCGCGGATGGTCGCCGCCGGGGTGCCACCGTCGTAGCGTCGGCCGATCCAGGCCGCGAGGACCTTGGTGCCCGCACGCGGGTGGGCCCGGCACCGGGTCTGCGGCTGGTAGGGCGCGTAGTCCTCGACCGGGGTGTCGTAGGCGACCCGCGCCTGCGCCCCCGTGGGGACGGCCACCAGGCAGGCGACCGCGCCGGCGACCAGGGCCGTCAGGACGGCGAGGAGCGGCGTACGACGGGCGATGACAGGCTCAGGCGGACTCGAGCAGGACGGGCTCGCTGTGGCCGTCGGGGGCCAGGAAGAAGCCGTCGTCGAACAGGATGACGCCGTTGCAGAGCCGGCACCACCCCTGCTCGGAGTGGTCGCTCACGACGCAGGCGGTCCAGCAGGATCGGTCAGCGGCGTCCGGACAAGCAGGTGAATGTGCACACATCGTCGTGTACCTCCCAGGTAGTGGTCGCCGATCTCCCAAGCGGCGACATGTCCCTATCTTCGGCGACCAAGGTCCCGATCTTCACCAAAACGCTCAAGGAAATGTGACCTGGCCCACGGGAACGGGCCGATACGCAGGCAAATAGGTCATCTGACCAGGTCGGTGGTCTAGAGGGTTCCGGGCTCGGGCCGCGAGGTGAGCGCAGCCACCAGGGCGTCCATGTCGAGCGCCTCGTCCCCGCGCGGCACCCGGGTCTGGCACAGCCGGATGAACTCGCGGGTGTTCCACCACGGGATCCGCAGCGAGATGGCCGCCTCGGGGCCGTAGGCGTAGGTGATCTCGGTCAGCACCGAGGTCGCCTGGATCTGCACGCGGCCCTCCCCGATCGGCGACATCGACCGGAGGCCGTCGGCCAGCAGGTCACGGGCGAAGACCCAGGTGAGCTGCTCGTTCTCCCGGTCCACGACGACGCGCACCGCGAACGGGTCGGCCGGCTCGTAGACGAGGGTGACCTCGACGGACTCCGCATCCGCCTCGGACCGGATCCACCCCGCTGTCTCGACGACGACTCGCTCCATGACGACCACCTTCCAGGAAAGTTCAGTAGCCAGATAACGACCGATATGCCCGAGAGTTACCGGCGCGCCTCCCGGACGCCGACCACGACCGTGGCGGCCCGGTCCGCATCTCGGGCCACCCGTGCCCGCAGACCGTGGGCGGCCATCGCCGCGCGGGTCGCCGGGAGCTGGTCGGCGCCGGTCTCGACCAGCACGGCCCCGCCCGGCCGCAGCCAGCCGCCGGCCGCGGCGACCACCCGGCGCTGCACGTCCAGACCGTCCTCCCCGCCGTCGACGGTGGCCGACGGCTCGTACAACCGGGACTCCGGCGGCAGCAGGGAGACCGCCGCGGTCGGCACGTACGGCGCGTTGGCGACCAGCACGTCCACCCGCCCGCGCAGCCGCGCGGGCAGCGGGGCGTCCAGGTCCCCGGTGTGCACCGTGCCGGCCGTCCCCAGGTTGACCGCCGCCTGGGCGGTTGCGACCGGGTCGAGGTCGACCGCGTGCACCTCCACGCGCAGGCCGCGGCGAGCCGCCCGGTCGGCGCACACGGCGGCGACCGGAGCCACCCCGCAGCACAGCTCGACCACGACCGCACCGTCGTGGATCAGCCCGGCCGCCTCCTCGGCGAGCAGCTCGGTGCGCCGCCGTGGCACGAAGACGCCGGGGCCCACGGCCAGGCGCAGCCCGCCGAAGGCCACCCACCCCACCAGCGGCTCCAAGGGCTCCCCCGCGACCCGCCGGTCCCGCAGCTCGACGAGGTGCGCCTCGTCCCGGGCCGAGGAGCGCAGCACCCCGGCCTCCTCCTCGGCGAAGACGCAGCCCGCGGCTCGCAGGGCGGCGACCAGGGCGTCGGGTTCCGGCACCTCCCTAGCATGACGTCGTGCCCCTGACCGACCCTGCCTACCGCCTCTGGCCGCTGACGCCGCCTGCGCTGGACGCGCTGGCCCGCGGCGACCTCGCCGCCGCCTCCGCCACGACCGGGGTCGCGCTGACCCCGTTCATCGCCGACGAGCGGTGGCTTTGGGAGATCCGGTCGGTCCAGGTCGCGGCCGATCCGGCCAGCGCCGCCTGGGTGGCCCGGCCCGCCCAGGCGCTGACCGGCCCGGACGCCGGCGAGATCGTCGGGCACATCGGGTTCCACGCCGCGCCGGACGAGCGCGGGATGGTCGAGGTCGGCTACTCGGTGGACCCGGCCCGGCGCCGCCGCGGCCACGCCCGGGCGATGCTCGAGCAGGAGCTCGACCGGATGCGGAGCGACCCGGCGGTCCGGGTGGTGCGGGCGAGCATCAGCCCGGACAACGTTGCGTCGCTGGGCACCATCGCCGGCCTCGGGTTCGTCGAGGTGGGTCTGCAGGTCGACGAGGAGGACGGCCCGGAGGTCCTCTGGGAGCTGGAGGTGTGAGCCCGGGTGTGACGAGGCAGGCACACTGGGGCCCTGGTTGTCCGGCCCCGACCAGGGGTATGACGAGAGGTGTCGGCACCCCACGAGGAAGGAGCTCGTCATGAGCGAGCAGGACGAGGTCTACGACAGCACCGAGAGTGCCGGCGAGCCCGACACCGACCAGCTGCAGCCGGACGACACCCTGGAGGACCGCGGCGTCGAGGACGCCCTGGACGAGGGCTTCGTGACCCGCGAGGGCTGGTCGGCGGGCCAGGGCTTCGGCAACACGGCCTCCGAGCAGCTCCAGGGCGAGTCGCTCGACCAGCGGCTCGCGCAGGAGGAGCCCGAGCCCGACCCGTACGGCGACTGGTCCGACGACAACGCCGGCGGTGACGAGGTCGGCGAGGAGCGGGCCGGACGGCTCGTCGCCCCCGACGAGGGGCTGCGCGAGGACCGGGAGTCGCGCGTGCTGGCCTCCGACGTCGGCATCGACGGCGCCGGGGCGAGCGCCGAGGAGGCTGCGGTCCACGTGATCCCCGACCCGGAGCTGTAGCGCGTGGCGCGGGTGACCCTCCAGACCGTCGCGGACCGGGTCGGCGTGAGCCGGATGACGGTCTCCAACGCGTTCTCGCGGCCCGACCAGCTCTCCGAGGCGCTGCGTGAGCGGATCCTCGCCACCGCCCACGAGCTCGGGTACGCCGGGCCCGACCCGGTCGCCCGGGCGCTGGCCCGGGGCACCACCGGGGCGGTCGGGGTGCTGCTCACCTCCGACGACCTGCCGTACGCCTTCACCGACGACGTCGCGGTCCGGTTCCTCGGCGCGATCGCCGAGGGACTCGCGCCGACCGGGCTGGCGCTGACGCTGGTGCCCTCGACGACCCACGGGGGCGTGGTGCCGGCCCGCGACGTCGCCCTGGACGGAGCGCTGGTCTACTCCTGCGACCCGGACACCACCGCGGTCGACTGGCTCGTCCGGCGCGGGCTCCCGCTCGTCTTCGTCGACCAGGAGCCGGTCGACGGCTTCCCCCTGGTCACCGTCGACGACCGCTCCGGCGCCCGCGCGGCCACTGAGCACCTGCTCGCCCTGGGGCACCGACGCTTCGCGGTGCTCACCGCCGGGCTCGGCGGCCACCACGGCCGCGTCGACGACGTCGACGCGGAGCTGGGCCGCTGGAACCGCGTGTCGCGGGAGCGGCTGCTCGGCTGCCGCGACGCGCTGTCCCCCGTCGGCCTCGCACCGGTGGTGGTGCGGCAGCCCGACAACAGCGACGTCGAGGCGCACACGGTCGCGCTCGGCCTGCTGTCGGCCGGCGACCGGCCGACCGCCGTGCTGTGCTACTCCGACGTGGTGGCCTCCGGGGTGCTGCAGGCCGCCGAGGAGCTCGGCCTGGCCGTGCCCGGCGACCTGTCGGTGGTGGGGTTCGACGACAGCCCCGTCGCCCTCCGGGTCCGCCCGCAGCTGACCACCGTGCGCCAGGACGTCACCGCCAAGGGGGCTGCCGCCGCGGCTGCGCTGACCGCGGCGCTGGCGGCCCGGCGGGACGGCCGGACGCTGCCGGTCGAGCACGTGGTGCTGCCGACCGAGCTCGTCGTCCGGGGCAGCACCGGGCCGGCGCCCGGACGGCGCTAGCGCCAGTCGAAGTACTCCCGGTGCACGTGCCGTGGGCGCACCCCGGCGGCCAGCAGGCCCCGCTGGAAGTCCTTCAGCATGGCCTCAGGGCCGCAGAGGAACACCGAGAGCCTCCGCGGCTCCACGCCGGTGTCGGCCAGGATCCGCTCCACGGTGAGCCGACCGTCGACCTGGGAGTCGACGAGGTGGGTGCGGACGTCGTCCCGGCCCGCGGCCAGGTCGACGAGCTCCTGCCCGAACGGGGCCGGGCCCCCGCTGAACGCGTAGTAGAGGTCGACCCGGCCGGGCGGCGGGTGGGCCTCCAGTGACCGCATCCAGCTGAGGAATGGCGCCACCCCGACGCCACCGGCGATCCAGACCTGGTCGGCGGTGCCCTTCGCGTGGTTGAACCGACCGTGCGGCCCGCCGACCACCGCGGGCATCCCGGGCTCGAGCAGCTCGCGCAGGCGCGAGGTGTAGTCGCCGAGCGCCTTGACGGTCACCCGGAGCACGCCCTCGGTCGGGGCGCTGGCGATCGTGAACGGGTGCCGGTGCCAGCCGTCCTTCGCCTCGATGTAGACCAGCGCGAACTGGCCCGGCACGAAGTCGACCGGGCGGCCGATCGGCCGCAGGCTGATCTCCACCAGGCCGTCCGCGACCACGGCGACGTCGTGCACCTGGTAGTCGTGCAGCGACAGGAAGAAGCGCGCCAGCAGCTCGCGGTAGACGTATAACGCCAGGCCGATGCCACCGACCAGCACGTAGGTCCAGCGCAGCACCGGCGAGGCGTCGAAGGGCGAGCCGTCGAGGAGCCCGTGCACGAAGGCCGCCGCGACGAAGAGCCCGGTCAGCCGGTGCAGCTGGCGCCAACGGTCGTAGCCGCCGAAGACGGTGCGGACCTGGCGGATCACCGGTGCGTCCTTGGCCGCCTTGACCGCGGGCCGCAGGGGACGTGGCACCACCGACTGCCAGCGCGGCAGGATCGCCCACAACGCGAGCGCGACCATCCCCCAGGCCCCGATCGCGCCGAGGGGGCCGCCGAGCGAGGTGTGCTTCGGGCTGGAGGCGAAGGGGATGTGCGCGGCGAGCAGCACCAGGCCGGTGATCGCCAGCCGCCGGTGCCAGATCGCCGCCCGGTCGATGCCGTCGAACCACTCCTCCACCCAGGGCAGCGAGCTGATCAGGACCAGCGCGACCGAGAGCAGCAGCACCGAGACCGCGCCGACGAGCTGGCCGACGTACGCCGTGGTGTCCTCGCCGGCCGGCCGGTAGAACACCCAGAGCAGCACGTAGAGCACCACCAGGGCGCCGATGGTCAGGGGCCCGACGTGCCGGGACAGGGAGGTTCCGCGCATGCCGAGCAACGTAGCGGTCAGCGGCGCGGGACGCTCGCGCTGAGCGCCGCGCTCACCGCGAGCATCGCCGCGACGCCCTCCGGGGCGATCGCCTTGCCGGTGGTGAGCAGCGCGGCGGAGAGCTCCCGCTCGGGGTCGGCCCACACCAGGATGTTGGTGAAGCCCAGGTGCCCGAAGGCCCGCGACGTGCCGGGGCCGAAGAGGCTGGTCAGCCGCTCCCCGAGCATGAACCCGGCCGAGAAGCGCAGCGGCACGGGCAGGTTGCCGTCGATGACCAGCGGGCCGGCGGGCCGTCGCGCCTCGGCCACGGTGCCCGGGGCGAGCACGTCGGTCCCGCCGGCGTGCCCGTCGTCGAGCAGCATCTGGAACACCCGGCACGCCTCGTGGGCGCTGGCGTAGATGCCGGCCGCCGGCACGATCGCCGAGAGGCCCTCGTCGGTGTTGATCGCGGGCGGGATCACGTGGGCGCGCAGGCCCAGCAGCCGGTGGACGGCCTGCGAGAGCGGCGGCAGGTTCTCCGGTCCGGTGAAGTAGCTGGGGGCGTGCTCGCCGCGGCGCTCGGGGGCGACGCCGTACGTCAGGTGGCGCAGGCCGAGCGGGTCGGCCAGCCGCGTGCGGATGAGGTCGGGGAGCGTCTCGCCGGAGACCCGGCGGGCGACCTCGCCGAGGACGTAGCCGCCGGTCACCGCGTGGTAGGCCTGCCGGGAGTGCCGCTCGAGCGGGGCCGCGCACAGCAGCGCGAGCATGTGGTCCCAGTCGAAGAGCAGCCGCGGGTCCGGGTCCTTCGGCAGCGGGAGCTTGGCGAGCCCGGCGCGGTGGGTGAGCAGGTCGCGGGAGGTGACGTGGGCCTTCCCGTGCGCGGCGAACTCGGGCAGCGCCTCGGCCACCGGCGCGTCCAGGTCGAGCCGGCCCTCCTGGGCCAGGCGGTGCAGCAGCAGCGCGGTCACGGCCTTGGACGCCGAGTAGAGGCAGGTCGGGGTGTCGGTGGTCATCAGGTCGGGCTCGCCCCAGACGCGGTGGCCCAGCGCGCGGTCGAGCACGACCTCGCCACGACGTCGTACGACCAGGCTGACGCCGGGGTGGAGGCCGGTCCGGTAGAGCGCCTGCGTGGCCAGCCACACCGCGGCTGTCGCCCGCGGGCCGAGACCCTCCTCCTCGTGACCCACCGTGGTGACCGCGTCGAGGTGCAGGGGCACGTGGACGCGCTGGCCGAGGACCGCACGGGCGGGGTTCAGCTGCACCCCAGGATCCTAGGGGGCGTCGGTCCCGTGGCCCTGGAGCTCCTTGCGCCGGCGCAGGTACTCGTCCTCCCCGATCCTGCCCTCGCCGTAGGCCCGGTTCAGCTCCGACAGTGCGGGGTCGAAGTGCCCGACCCGTTGCTGGGGCACGGCCCCGACGGTGGGGCTCCGCCGGCGAGCGGCCACCCGGATCGTGGCCAGCACCGCCATCAGGAACAGCAGGCTGAGGAGCGCGACCACCAGGAGCGCTTCGAACGTCGTCATCGCGACCTCCCTCCACCTCCAGCGTCCGCCCGGGAGAGCCGGAGAAGCAATGCCCTTGTGCCCTGGTCGACGGGGCGGGCGTCCCCACCCATACTCGGGCCATGCTCGACGCCCTGCGTGCCCGCCTCCTACCCGAGTCCCAGCGCCGCACCCTCGAGGAGCTGACCGCCGACCTCGAGCTCCGCTCGGGCGACAGCGGCCCCAAGCGGTCGGCCTTCTGGACGATGCTGACGCTGTCGGCGGTGATCGCCTGCGCGGGCGTGCTCGCCGACTCCACCGCCACGGTGATCGGAGCGATGATCATCGCTCCGCTGTCGACGCCGATCATGGGGATCGCGCTGGCGATCGCGAAGCGCACCCGCAACGGCTCGGTGCCCTACGTCGCCGCCGGTGCGCTGCTGGTCGTCGTGATCGGGATGGCCTTCGCGGCGGTCCTGCCGGGCACCTACGACCTGCTCGAGAACAGCCAGATCACCGGCCGGACCTCGCCGGGGGTCCTCGACCTGGTCGCCGCGGTCGCCACCGGGCTGGCGGGCGCCGTCGCCCTGGCGCGCCGCGACGTCGCCGCGGTGCTGCCGGGCGTGGCCATCGCGATCTCGCTGGTGCCACCCCTCGGCGTCGTCGGGGTCTGCCTCGGCCGTGGCGAGCCGGCCCTGGCCGCCGGCGCGCTGCTGCTCTTCCTGTCCAACCTGCTGGCGCTCGTGCTCGCGGGCACCTTCGTCTTCACCGTCCTCGGGTACGCCGACCCGCCCGTGGAGGCCGGCGGCTCCTCGCGCCGGACCTACGTCACCCTCGGCCTGCTGGTCCCCTTCGTGGTGGTGCCCCTGGTCGCGAACACCTACGGCAGCTATCTGCTCGACAGCTGGACGGCCCGGGTCGAGACCGAGGCCACCGCCTGGCTGCAGGGCACCTCGGCGACGGTGACCGGCGTGGACTTCCAGGCGCCGACCTTCGTCGTGCACGTGCTGTCACCGGACCCGCTGCCGCCCACCGACGCGCTGCTGGCAGGGCTGCGGGGCCAGGTGCCGGGCTCGTTCGAGGTCGAGGTGGAGTCGATGGTCGGCTCCGAGCTCAAGCTGGGGAAGATCGACGGCTGAGCCCGGACACGGGTCAGCTCTTGCGGCCCTGCCCCAGCAGGCCCGACAGCAGTCCGCCGACCGACCCGGCCAGGGCGGCGACGTCGACCCGGTTGGGCGGGCCGGGCGTGACCTCCACCGCGGCCCGGGCCTGCGGCTCCTCGACCGGCGCCGGCTCGACCGGGAGCGGCTCCGCCGGGCGCGGGGTGGCCGCCCGGACGGCGGCGGTGGCCGCTGCGGTCGCGTTCGCGGTGGCGGCGGCGGTCGCGGCAGCCGTCGAGCTCGCGGCGGCGGTCGCCGCCGGCACGAGCCGGTCCAGCAGCTCCTGGACCGCGGACGGGCTCGGCGGCGGAGGCGTCACGGGACCCTTGGCCGGCGTGGGACGCTGGCTCTCGACGTACGCCTGGTTGAGGTAGGTCAGCACGATCGGCGCCAGGATGTTGAGCGCCTTGCGGGTGAGCGCGGTGCCGGCCGCGGCGACCGGCGGCGACCCGGCCAGCCGCATGATGACGGCCTCGGTGTTCTGCCCGAACACGTTGGCGACGATCTTGGCGCCCTCGACCGGGTTGAGCAGGTTGAGGTCGAAGGTCGCGCCGATCGGCTCGGCCGGGGCGTGCTGGCTGACGGCCTTGCCCAGCGACGCGGCTCCGCGCGGGTCGGCGGCGTTCGCCTTCATCCCGGTCAGCAGCGCCGGCAGCGTCAGCCGTACGGTGGCCGACGCCGTCGAGCCGTCCACCCCGAGCTCGGCCGCGATCCGGGCCATCGGCAGCTTGGCGATCAGGTCGTCGTTCCCGCTCAACACAAGGCCTTCCGCCACGCGCACCCCGATGGCGCGCACCGCGCAAAGCGTACCGACCCGTGCGGCAGCCCACCCGGAGGTCGAGGTACGAGCCCTGCAGTCCGCTCTCCACACGTCCCCTCGCCCGCTAGTATTCGTACATGTGTTCGAGTAGAGTCGAACCATGGTCCCGCTCCCCCGGCTCGACGCGATCGCCGACCTCGACGTGCACGACACGTTGGCGCTGGCCGCCGAGACGCGTGCCGAGGCGATCCGGATCGAGGCGCAGCGGCTCGTGCTCGCGGCCCACTACGCCGACCTCTTCGCCCCGCCCGGGCACGAGGTCGGCTTCGGCGAGGTCAACAACCACACCCGCACCGGCGACGACGGCACGCCCTGGATCGCGGACGGCGCCTACGCCGAGCTCGCCCTGGTCCTGGGGCTGACGACGTACTCGGGGCGCAACCTGGTCCGGTCCGCGATGAACCTGCGGCACCGCTTCCCGCGCTGGTGGGAGCACCTGGTCACGGGGACGGTGGAGGCGTGGCGTCTCCGCAGGCTGCTCGCCGTGCCCGGGCTCTCCGACCTGGACCACCGTCAGGCGCTGTGGGTGGACGCCGAGACAGCGGAGGCACTGCCGGGCCTGCCCCTGGCGCGGGCGGAGGCGCTCGTCGCGGCCACCGTGGTCAAGGCCGACACCGCAGCCGCCGGGGCCCGCAGGCGT
Organism: Marmoricola sp.; assembly: GCA_044227235.1. Taxonomy (GTDB): domain Bacteria; phylum Actinomycetota; class Actinomycetes; order Propionibacteriales; family Nocardioidaceae; genus Marmoricola_A. The sequence goes on from JBGAFN010000015.1 coordinate 74,622, forward strand.
GAGGCCGCCGCACGCCGGTACGTCGGCACCGGGCGCTCCAACGAGGCGGGCAACCGCACGCTGATCTGGCAGAGCGAGGCCGGGGACGTGGTCCGGCTCGAGGCGATGGTCGACCACCTCGCCGACCGGCTCGACGCCGAGGAGGGCGAGGGCCGGGACGGGCTGCGCGCTCGGGCCCTCGGGCTCCTGGCGAACCCCGCCCAGGCCTGCCTCCTCCTCGCGCGCACGGCGCCGGAGCAGGTCGACGACCTCGTCGCCGCCGCATCCCCAGCGGAGCTGACCGCCGCCGTCGGGAGGGTCCTCGACGACCTCGGGGGCACCGAGGTGCTGGACCGGCTCCGGCCGCCGGGCACCCTCTACGTGCACGTCGCCTCCGAGGCGCTGGCCGGGGTGCCCGGCACCCAGGTCGCCCGGGTCGAGACCGACCACGAGGTCATCGGCGGGGTGACGCTGGACCAGGCTCGGGCGTGGTTGGACGGACACCGGATCGTGGTGCGGCCGGTCCTCGACCTGGACGAGAACATCGCCGCCGACAGCTACGAGATCCCGGTGCGGCTGCGTGAGCAGCTCCGCGCCCGGCAACCGTTCGAGGTCTTCCCGTTCGGGACGAGCCCGACCCGGCGGTGCGACCTCGACCACGTCGTCCCGTACGGCGCGGAGGGTGGGCGGACCGAGACCGCCAACCTGGGCCCGCTGGGCCGACATCACCACCGGCTCAAGACCCACATCCCCGGCTGGCACGTCCACCAGCCGCGGGCCGGGCTGTACTTCTGGCGCACCCCGCACGGCTACTGGTTCCGCGTCGACCACCGTGGCACCCTGCCGCTGGGCACCACTCCCCCGCGGCACACCGCTGAGATCTACTCCGTGCTGGAGCAGCACCTCGCGCTGCTCCTCGACGCCGCGTAGCGGTGACGCCCTGCCCGGCTCACCGCTCGGCGAAGTCCACCAGCCCCTGCGGCGCCCGCTCCTCGACCTCGACAGCCTCGACGACCGCGTGACGGGGTCCGTGGCCGCACCAGGCGACGAGGGCCTCGACACCGGCGACCGGTCCCTCGAACCAGGCCCGGACGCTGCCGTCGGACTCGTTGCGGACCCAGCCGGCGACCCCCTCGCGGGTGGCCCGTTCCGCGCACGAGGCCCGGAACATCACGCCCTGCACCGAGCCTCGGACGACGACCTCGCGTGCGACGACCCCGGACCCCATCCCTGCACGCTACGTCGCGCGGGGCTCCAGGGCGACCTCGGGCAGGGTGCGCAGCCGCCGCTCCTGGATGGTGCGCCGCGCCCTCTTGTGCTCGTACATGGCGCTGTCGGCCCCGTCGATGAGGGCCTGGGCGGTGTCGGTCGGGGTGGAGCGACGGACCCCGAACGAGCAGCCAGGCGTGAACGAACGCCCGGTGCCGAGCTGGACCGGCGCACCGACGACGGCGCAGGCCCGGTAGACGAACATCGCCTGGTCCCAGTCGTCGGGGAGGTCGCGCAGCAGGATGACGAACTCGTCCCCGCCGAGGCGCCCGACCACATCCCCCTCGCGGGTGATGGTGCCCAGCCGCTCGGCGACGACCGACAGCAGCTGGTCCCCGACCTGGTGCCCGTGCTCGTCGTTGATCTCCTTGAACCGGTCCAGGTCGGCGAAGACCACGGCCAGCGAGTACGGCGGATCCGCCGCAAGCGCCTCGGCCAGCCGCTCGCCGAACCCTCGGCGGTTCAGCAGTCCGGTCAGCTGGTCCACCCGGGCCGAGGTGGCCTCCTCGTCGCGCTCGCGTCGCATCCGCTCGGCGGCGCGGATGTGCTCGGTGACGTCGCTGAGCAGCATCACCAACCGGTCGCCGTCCATCGGGAAGGCCCGCGGGCGCCACACCCGGCTGACGATGTCCGGCTCGGAGCGCGAGCTCCAGTCCGGGGCGTCGACCGCGACGCCGGTCACGAGCACCTGCTCGAAGACCCGGTGCAGGATCCGGGCGCGGTCCGGGGAGGTCAGCGCGGACAGGCTCACGCCCACCAGCTCGGGCGCGGGCCGTCCGGCCAGCTCGCCGAGGGCCGGGTTGGCCAGCAGCAGGGTGGTGGCCTCCGGGCCCGACGGGTCGTACTGCCACAGCGCCAACGGCTGCGACACGGCGACCAGGGCCTGCTGGAGCAGGGTCTGCGCCTCGGCGGTCTCGGTGTGCGCGCGGGCGAGCTGGCGCTCCGCCTGGACCTGCTCGGTGATGTCCTCCCACACCGTGACCACGGTGTCCTCGTCGAGCTTGACGATGTGGGAGTCGAACGACCCCCGCGGGCCGGATCCGTCGAGGTCCCACCGCAGGCGCAGCGGCTCGTCGACCTTGAGGCTCTGCTCGATCGCGTCCCAGATCCCGTTGGTCCGGGATGCGGGGAAGAAGGTTCCCAGCGAGGCGCCGCGCACCACCGTCGACTCCAGGCCCTGGCGGCCGGTCAGGTTCATGTGCTCGAGCAGGAGGTCGTGCACGCCGCCGTGCTCGTCGTACTGCACGTGGTAGCGGGCGTAGCCCATCGGGAGCACGTCGACCGACATCCGCAGCCGCTCCTCGAGGTCGAGCAGCTCGCGGGTCAGCCGAGCGCTCTCCTCGCGCGCCTCCATCGCGTCCTGGCAGTCACGCCAGACCGAGACGCCGTCGGCGTCGCCCGGGGTGCCCGTCATGCGCATCGAGGCCTGCACCCACCGGTAGCCGCCGGCCGACGTCCGCAGCCGGGCCTCGAACCGGACCACGGGTCGGTTGAAGAAGAGCGGCAGGTGCTGGGCTGCGACCCGCTTCCGGTCCTCGGGGTGCAGCAGCTCCTGCGGGTGGCGCCCGACGAGCTCCTCCGGCGTCCACCCGAGCACCTCCGTCACCGCCGGGGAGACCCATGCCATGACCCCGTCCGCGGAGTGCCGGACGACGATGTCGGAGGAGCACTCGGTCAGCTGCCGGTAGTGCTCCTCGGACGCGGCCAGTGACGCGCGGTTGCGCTCGGCCAGCTCCCGCGAGTGGCGCTCCTGGGTCGAGCGCCACCGCAGTCCTGCGGGGGTCCCGATCGCCACCGTGGCCATCAGCAGGACGCCGTCGACGTCGTGCTGGCCGAGCTCGACCAGCCCCAGCACGAAGACGACGACCCCGCCCGCGACGGCAGCCAGCCGCCAGCCCATGGCCACAGTCGGTTCGTCGGCGCGTCGCCAGCGCATGCGGGCCCCTTCCCAGCTGTCAGGGCCTCGATCGGCCGGGCCGGCGCCGACCTGAACCCCGTCGGGTCAAGATCGGGTCAAGATCGATGCAACCCTCCGGGCCCCTCACCTCGTTAACCTCCTATGGACGACAGGAGCCGCCGATGAGCCGCCGGGACGAGGCCGCCTTCGTCGAGTTCGCCACGGCGGCCCGCCCTCGGCTACGCAGCACGGCGTACCTGCTCGGCGGGGACTGGCACCTCGCCTCCGACCTCGCCCAGGAGGCGCTGATCCGGGTGTACGTCGCGTGGCCGCGACTGCAGCGCAACGGCGCCGAGCTCGCCTACGCCCGCCGGGCGGTGGTGAGCGCTTTCCTGGACGCCCAGCGGAAGCGGTCGAGCACGGAGCAGCCGACCGAGGAGGGTCCGCGCGGAGCGACCGGCGAGGACCTGGCCGGCGCCGTCGCGACCCGGGCCGCCCTGATGGACGCCCTGGCCCGGCTGCCGCACCGGCAACGGGCCTGCGTGGTGCTGCGGTACTTCGACGACCTCAGCGTGACCGAGACGGCCGCCGCTCTCGGGTGCGGCGAGGGCACCGTCAAGAGCCAGACGTCGCGGGCGCTGGGCTCGTTGCGGTCCATGTTCGAGGGGACGTCGCTGGGCGACCTCCTCACCGTCGGAGAAGGGAGCGGGTCGTGGTGGACGAGCTGAGGGACCTGTTGCACGCGAACGTGGCCGACGCCCCGCCCGAGCCCTCCGGCGTCACCGACGTCGTGCGCCTCGGACGCCGGCGGGTCGCGCGGCGCCGCACTCTCGCCGCGGGAGGGGTGGCGGCCGCGGTCGCCCTGGTCGTGACCGCGACCAGCGTCGGCCCGGGACTGCTGCACCGCGACCGGGACCCCGGGCCCGCCGACGTCCCCGACGACGTGAACGGCCCGGTGCTCACCCTGGGCCAGGCGGACCAGACGGTGCCGAACCCGGCCGTCCACGAGGTCTACGACCACACCAACCGCAACCTCGACGTCGCCAACGGCCAGTACGTCGACGGGATGACCGCCGACGGGCTCGTGGTCCTCAAGGACGGGCCCTTCGACGAGACGAACATCGCGCACCTGTCGCTCATCGATCCCGGCAGTGGTGCCGAGGACCGGCTGCCGGATCCGCCGGTGCCCGTCGACACGCCGCTGGCCCTCGACCGGGACCGGCTGGTCTACGGGTCGATGGGCGAGCAGGGCCCCGCCGCCGCGGTCTTCGACCGGTCCGACCGGGCGTGGTCCGTGGTCACCTGGTCCGGCGTGCCGCAGACGGGTGGTGGCGGCCGGGTCGCCCTGGGGCCCGACGGCCGGGTCTACCTGACCGTGGACGGCCGGCAGGGTCCGGGAACGCCTGTCGGTCCGCCGTCGGACAGCCCGGCCCGTGGTGAGATCGACGACTCCGGAGCCGTCGGGGAGAGCTACGCGTTGTGGTCGGCCTCCCTGGCGGACCCCGCGGACGTGCGCGACGAGCACCTGAGGGTCGGCGACTTCGCCTTCGACGGCGAGACCCTGGTGTGGACCCGCACCACCAACGGCGTCAACGACCAGGTCAGCGTCCGCGACCTCGCCACCGGCGACACGCACTCCTTCGACCCGCAGTCCGGCCGGCACTGCAACCAGCTCGGGCTGGGCGTCACCGACGACGTCGTGGTGCTCTCCCAGTACTGCGGCGACTACCCCGAGGGCCGCGACGACCGGGCCCAGCTCCTCACCACCGATGGCCGTCCGGTGGTCACCATCCGGGGCGACGGGCTCGAGGCGGGGGTGGCCGGGGCGGGCCTGGTGCAGGTCACCGTCGTCTTCGGGGAGACCGGCGGCGACTACGTCTACGACGTCGCCACCGGACACTTCCTGCGCCTCAGCGCGGCCGCGTCCAACTTCTCCATGGGCGGCCCGGTCCCGCGCGGCTACGTGCTCTGGGACGAGCCGGCCAACCACCGCCACGGGTCGCACCAGGTGCTCGCCCGAGTCGCGTCGAACCGGTGACAGAGCCGGTGACAGAGCCGGTGACAGGAGTCGAACCCGCGACATCCTCTTTACAAGAGAGGCGCTCTACCTACTGAGCTACACCGGCGTCGCGCCGGAGGCCCGGCGCGCGGCCATGCTACCCAGAGCCCCGGCCCGCTCGGAGCCCTAGGCTGGGGCGCATGGCTCTGCGCTACCTGACGGCCGTGCCGTACCCCGAGCTCCTCAAGGCCGGGGTCGACCTGCCGTGGCACCTGCCGCTCGAGGAGTGGCCGGAGGAGTACCTGATCGCACTCCCCCGCGGCATCTCCCGGCACGTGGTGCGCATCGTGCGGCTCGAGGACAAGGTGATCGCGGTCAAGGAGACCCGCGAGCACATGGCCTTCCGCGAGTACCGGATGCTGCGCGACCTGGAGAAGCTCAACCTGCCCGTGGTCACGCCGGTCGGCGTGGTCACCGGCCGCGAGGACGAGGACGGCAACACCATCGAGGCGGCGCTGGTCACCGTCCACCTCAAGTTCTCGCTGCCCTACCGGACGCTCTTCTCGCACGGCGTCCCGAGCGAGTCCCTGCCCAAGATCATCGACGCGCTCGTCGTGCTGCTGGTGCGGCTGCACCTGGCCGGCTTCTTCTGGGGCGACGTGTCGCTGTCCAACGTGCTGTTCCGGCGCAGTGCGGGCGCGTTCGCGGCGTACCTCGTGGACGCCGAGACCGGCGAGCTGCACGCGCGGCTCTCCGACGGGCAGCGCGCCTACGACCTCGACGTCGCCTACGGCAACCTGTACGGCGAGATGCTCGACCTGCAGGCCGGCGGCCTGATGGACCCCGACGCCGACCCCGACGACATCGTCAGCCTGGTCCGGGTCCGCTACGAGACGCTGTGGCGCGAGCTCACCGGCACCGACGTCTACAACAGCAACGAGGTCTGGCGCATCCAGCAGCGCATCGAGCACCTCAACGAGCTCGGCTTCGACGTCGAGGAGGTCGACATCTCGACCGAGGACGAGGGCCGCACGCTGCGGGTCTCCCCCCGCGTGCTGGAGGCCGGCCACCACCGCCGCGAGCTGCAGCGGATGACGGGGCTCGACGTCGAGGAGAACCAGGCGCGACGGCTGCTCTCCGACATCGGATCGTTCACCGCCTACCACGGGCTGACCCACGAGGACCGCTCCGTGGTGGCCTACCGGTGGCTCACCGAGGTGTTCCAGCCGGTGTGGACCAGCATCCCGGTCGAGCTGCGGGGCAAGCGCGACGCGGCGGAGGTCTTCCACGAGATCCTCGAGCACCGGTGGCTGATGGCCGAGCAGGCCGGCCACGTCATCGACACCTTCGACGCCGCCCGCTCCTACGTCGACAACGTGCTGCGCAACCGGCCCGACGAGCTGGTCTCCGGACCGGACTCCGCCCGCCTCGCCGGTGAGGAGACGATGACCGACCTGGCCGCGATCCCCGCGGAGGCTCCGCCTCCCTGACCTACACCGTCGGGACCGGGTGCAGGTCGTCCTCCTCCTCGACGCGCGCCAGCGCCCGCAGGCCGACGGTCACGCACCCGAGCGCGGCGAGCTGGAAGGCGATGGCCAGCGGCGTGTGGGCCGGGTACTCCTCGAAGACGAGGATGCCGACCAGGAGCGCCACCACCACGTCGACGATGTTGAGCACCGGCAGGGACGCCGACAGCGACGCGATCCGGTAGGCCCGCTGGTTGCTGATGATGCCGCCGGCGCCGCAGAGCAGCAGCAGCCAGAGCGGCCAGCTCAGCAGCAGGCCGTCCAGGCCCCGCTCCGAGGCGGTGTCGATGACGAGCTTGACCAGCCCGGCGACGACGCCGAACAGGATGCCGGCGGTCACGCCGAGCAGCCCGGCTCGGCGCCGCGGGTCGGTCACGCGCGAACCGAGCAGGTCGACCAGCAGGGCGACGAGGGCGAACCCGGCGCAGATCAGGAAGGCCCGCCACGTGGGCCGGGCCAGCGGGCCCTCCGACGGGTTGGCCGCGACCAGGAAGACGGCCAGGCCGATGGTGGTGACCACCACCGCGACGAGCTCGTCGCGGCGCGGCAGCCGCCGGCTCATCGCGGCGCGCATCGGGACCGCGATGACGATGCCGGAGACGACCACCGGCTGCACCAGCGCGATGGCGCCGAAGTGCAGCGCGAGCGCGTGCAGGAAGAAGGAGAGGAGCGCGAGCACCTGGCCGATCACCCAGGTCGGGCGCGAGAGGAGGTGCTTGAGGAAGTCGACCGCCCCCGTCGCGGACTCCGGGGCTCCCCCGGCGGCGTGGTGCTGCAGCGAGGTGGACAGCGCGAACCCGGTCGCCGAGGCGAGCGCGGCGGTCAGCGCGATCGGGTCCACGGGTCACACGTTAGGCCCCGGGGCTCAGCCGCCGGGCTTGCACACGCGGCACGGTGACAGGTGCGCCCCGTCCGGGCCGGCCGCGACGATGTCCTCGCGACCCGAGATCAGGGCGCAGTCCGCGCGGTGCACGGTGCTCCCGGTGCCGGCCACGACCAGCACCGAGCCCGGGTCCCGACCCGCCGCCGGGCCGCCGGTAACCGCTCCGTGGGAGGCGTGCGAGACGACGTCGGCCAGCAGCAGCAGGGTGTCCGAGAGGCGCTTGGAGGCCTCCTTCTGGTCCGCGGCGACCCGGGCCAGCCAGGCCCCGAAGTACAGGAAGCCGCCGGCGAAGGTCAGGCCGAGCCCGAGCATGCCGCCGGAGACCAGGTAGGAGAGCTGGTCGTACTGGTACGGCGTGTTCGAGGCGCCGTACCAGCCGAGCACGATCACGACCAGGCCGAGCGGCAGCAGCACCGCGCCGGCGATGAAGAGCACCGCCTGCAGGGTCTGCGCGCTGTTGGTCCGCAGCGGCGCGGCGCCGGTGGAGGTGCGGCTCGCCGCCTTCGGGATCGTCGTGGTGGTGGACATGCTCACGCCTTTCGCAGGTCGGGGATGCCGGACTCGAGCCCGTGCGCACACGCGGCGCCGCCCCCGAGGACGAGACCGCCGATCTTCTGGAAGTACCAGCCCAGGGCGCTGGCCAGGGCGATGCCGCCGATGACGAGCATCCCGGGGATGCTCCCGAGCGGAGGCAGGCCGGCACCGGCGTTCTTCACCGGCGCGGTCTGCACGGGCAGCTCGCTGGTCACCGGGTCGCCGGCGTCCACCGCGGGCGCGTCGAGCGCCGGGGCGTCGCCGCCGGTGTCGCCGACCGCCCCGCCGCTGGCGGCACCGCCGCCGGCGCCGGAGGTGACCGGGCCGGTGCCGGGCAGGCTGATCGGGTCGACGGCGCTGGTCTCGGTGGTGACGTCGCCGAGCACGAGCACGATCCGCGGCTTGGCCTGCGTGATCGCCCCGAGCAGGCTCTTGAGCTGGGCGGCCTCGGGCGGGAACGGCAGCGAGGCGATCAGGTCGTCGATCGGCTTGGAGTCGAACTGGTCGCGCAGCGCGGCGAAGTCGATCTGGATCTGCAGCCCGCGCACGGACTGCTTGCCGTCGCCGCCCTGCCCGGACTTGGTCGCGGTGGGCAGCTTGAAGGTGATGCCGAGCATCTTCAGGGCCTCGCCCGGGTCGTTGGGGAGCCCGGAGATCGGGGTGGTCTGCCCGGCGGCGACCACGCCGTCCTTGGTGATCCCGAACGGCACGCCGGCGATCGCGAGGCCGGAGACCTCGACGTCCGCGTCGCTGTCGGACTTCCCCTGGGTGCTGGTCGTCCGGGAGAGCACCTTGACGGAGTCGGCGGTGACCAGGCCGGCCAGCAGCCGCAGGTCGGTGATCCTCGTGACGCCGCTGGCCACGATCTCGCCGCCCTCGTAGGTCGACTTGCTGACGCTGGTCGCACCGCCGGCGTCGACCACCGCGGTCAGCGCGCCGAGGCCGGGGGCGCTCGGCGTCGCGCCGCCCGCCCCGTCACCGGTGCCGCCACCGAGCAGGCCACCGAGGCCGTTGAGCGCGTCGAGGCCGGGGACCCCGCTCTGCTCGGGCTTCGCGTCGCCGTCCTCGGGCTCGCCGGAGAGCTGGAAGCCCGACCGTGCGACGGCGGTCTTGGCGTCCACCGTGGTCCGCGACGTGGCGCCCGGGAAGGGCTCCTGGCGCTGCGAGGAGGTGTCACCGGGGTACTGCGCGTTGACCTGCACCGGGTAGCCGGCCTTGCCGAGCTCGGCGGGCAGGCCGAACTGTTCGACGATCGTCTTGAAGCCCTCCCCGACCGGCGCCCCCGGCCACAGGTACGACGCCCGGCCCGACGCCGACGGGCCCGAGGAGGCCTTGGTCTGGGTGAAGGCCAGGTTGAGCTCGGCCTGCGGCTCGTTGGGGATCGGGATGGTCGGCTCGTAGATCTCGATGCGCAGCGGGGTGGCGGTCGCGTTGGCGACGAAGCCGCCGAGACCCCCGTCGGCCCTCGCCGGGCCGGTCGGGACGGCGAGGCCCACCACGCCGGCCGAGAGCAGCACCAGGACGGCACGTCTCATGCTGCCCCTCCCATTCCCAGGATCAGGTCGGTCATCGAGCGACCGATCTCCTCCGGCTCGCCGGTGGCCACGATCCGGCCGCCGGACATCACCGCTGCGTAGTCGGACACGCTGAGTGCGGTCCGCGCGAACTGCTCCACCACCAGGATCGAGACGCCGGAGTCGGCGATCCTCGCGACCGTGCGGTAGAGCTCGTCCACGATCAGCGGTGCCAGACCCATCGACAGCTCGTCCAGCAACAACAACGCCGGATCGCTCGCGAGGGCACGGGCCATCGCCAACATTTGTTGCTCGCCGCCCGACATGGTCCCGGCGACCTGGTGCATCCGCTGGTGCAGCCGCGGGAAGTACGAGTACGCCGTGTCGTAGACCTGGTCGACCGGCACCCCGGCGTACGAGACCAGCCGGAGGTTCTCCTCCACCGTCAGGTTGGGGAAGACGCTGCGTCCCTCCGGGATGGTGGTCAGCCCGAGCCGGGCGAGCTCGTCGGCCTTGGCGCCCTTCACGTGCACGCCCGCCATGTGGATGTCGCCCGCGGTCGGCGCCATCTGGCCGCTGACGACCTTGAGGAACGTGGACTTGCCGGCGCCGTTGGGGCCGAGCAGCGCGACCACGGCGCCCTTCGGGATGGTCAGGTCCACCCCGCGGAGGACCTCGATCCGCCCGTACGCCGCGTGCAGGCCGATCACGTCGAGGATCGGGATCGTCATGACGCCTCCTCGTCGGCGTAGCCCAGGTAGGCCTCCTGGACCTTGCGGTCCTCCCGGATCTGGGCCGGGGTGCCGGTGGCGATGATGCGGCCGAAGTCCAGGACGTGGATCTCGTCGCACACCGACATCACCAGGTCCATGTCGTGCTCGACCATGAGGATCGCCATCTGGTCGGCGGCCAGGCTGCGGAGCAGGTCGCCGAAGTCGTCGGTCTCCGACTCGTCGAGGCCCGACGAGGGCTCGTCGAGCAGCAGCAGCCGGGGCCGGCAGGCCAGCGCGCGGGCCAGCTCGAGCAGCCGGGCGGTGCCGGTCGGGATCGAGTCGGCGCGCTCCTCGGCGTAGGCCAGGATCCCGACCCGCTCGAGCAGGGCGTCCGCATCACCCGACGAGCGGCCCAGCAGGCTGCCCAGCATCGACCGGATCCCCTGGTGGATGTCCAGGGCGACCAGGACGTTCTCGCGCACGGTCAGCGACCCGAAGGCCTCGAGCCGCTGGAAGGTCCGGCCCATCCCGCGGCGCGCCCGGCCGTCGACCGTCATCGAGGTCACGTCGTGACCGTCGAAGTGGACGGCCCCGCGGGTCGGCTTCTGCAGGCCCGAGATGACGTTGAAGCAGGTCGTCTTGCCGGCGCCGTTCGGGCCGATCAGCCCGGTGATCGAGCCGGGCTCCACCGTGAACGCGGCCTCGTTGACGGCGGTCACGCCGCCGAACTGGACCACCACGTCCTCAACGCGCAGGAGCGACATCGTCGGTCACCGCCTCGATCACCAGGGTCTCGTCGGGGAGGGGCTCGGGCTGCTCGGCCGGTCGCGGGACGTCCGGCAGCAGCCGCCGCAGCAGGCGGCCCAGGCTGAAGAGCCGGTTCGCCAGGCCGTTGGGGTCGCGGCCCAGGACCACGGCGCCCAGACCGACCACGACGAACATCAGGCCGGCCACCGTCGGGTTGGCCGACTGGGCCACCGGCAGCAGCATCAGCAGCGTGCCGCCGAGCGTCGCACCGGTCACCGTGGTGACGCCCATGACGACGGCCAGCAGGAGCAGCAGCAGGCTCTGGAAGAACTGGAAGTCCGCGGCGCCGATGGTGCCGCGCAGCCCGGCGAAGAGCGCCCCGGACATGCCGGCGATCCCGGCGGACATCGCGAAGAGCCCGACCCGGAACCAGCGCATGTTCAGCCCCAGGGTGCCGCACGCGGCCTGGCTGTCGCGCATCGCGATCAGCACCCGCCCCAGCGACCCCTTCCGCAGGCCGAGCAGGGCGGCCGCGGTCGCCACGAAGAAGACCGTCATCAGCAGCACGTAGGCGCCGGTGTCGGAGAAGCGCAGCCCCAGCACCGACATCCGCTCGGCGGTCAGCGTGCCGTTGAACTGGAACGCCCAGTCGGCCTGGAAGACGAGCTTGTCCATCAGCTGGGCGAAGGCGAGCGTCGACAGCGCCAGGTAGAGGCCGGTCAGCCGCAGCACCGGCAGCGCCACCAGGGCGCCCACCCCGGCCGCGACGAGGGCGGCGAGCAGCACCCCGAGCAGGTTGGGCTGGTCGAGCTTGGCGTAGGCCAGCGCGCCCACGCCCGCGAAGGTGAACTGGCCGAGCGAGACGTGGCCGCCGTACCCGGTCAGCAGCACCAGCGAGAGCATCACGATGGCGTACGTCGCGGCGGTGCCGAGGAGCAGCAGGTTGGACTCCGAGAGCCCGAGGGTCAGCAGCCCGACCACCACGACCAGCCCCAGCCCGGCCTGGCCGGTGCGCGCCAGCGTCGGCACCGGCGGCGCCTTGAGGCCCTTGACCTGGCCGATCCGCAGCGGGGCCTGCGGCATCAGCAGGATCACCGCGAAGAGGAAGAGGGTGGGCGCGACGGCGCGGAGGCCGCCGTACGAGACGCCGAGCAGGGCGCCGTCGCTGGGCAGGTAGCCGATCATGTACGACTGCACGACGCCCAGCCCCATCGCGCCGGCGAAGGTCAGCGGCAGGCTCTTCAGCCGGCCCAGCATCGCGGCGGCGTACGCGTTGATCACCAGCAGGGTCAGGTCGTAGTACTGCAGCCCGATGCTCGGCGCGAGCAGGATGCCGGCCAGGGCGGCGAGCCCGATGCCGATCGCCCAGGCCAGCGCGGCGACCACGTCGGGGCGCCCGCCGAAGAGCTTGAGCAGGTCGGGGTTGTCGACCGAGGCGCGCATGGCGGCCCCGACCCGGGTGCGGTTCAGCAGCAGGTAGAGCCCGGCGGCGACGGCCGCGGAGAGCACCACGGTGGTGAGCTGGTGGTAGGTGACGAAGGTGCCGGCGAACTCGAAGCCCTTGCCCTCGAAGAACTGCGGGACGGCCCGGACCGCGGGCGGCCAGACCTGGGTGGCGACGCCGATCAGCAGCACGAGCAGGCCGACGGTGACGACCAGGGCGACGCCGACGGGCGCCTCCCCGAGACCGCGGGCGACGAAGCGCTGCACGAAGACGCCGATGGCGGGGGCGACCAGGAAGACGACCAGGACCAGGGCGAGCCAGGACGGCAGCCCCTGCCGGACGCTGAAGTCCCAGAAGACGAAGGCCAGCACCATCCCGAAGGCGCCGTGGGCGATGTTGAAGACCCGGGTCGTGCTGTAGGTCAGCACGAGCCCCGAGGCGGCGATCGCGTACGCCGCACCGGTGAAGACACCGGTCAGCGTGTAGGCGAGGAAGGACTCCATGGCTGCCGCATCCGTCCTATCGGGTCGAGGTGAGGCCGCTGCAGGAGTAGCCGCCCTGGGGGACGAACTTGCCTCCCTTGACCTTGACGAAGCGCCAGCAGTCCGGGGTCTGCTTCTTGCCCACGTCCTGCGCGCTGTGCATGCCGCTGTTGGTCCAGCCGTTCACGGTGCGGAGCTTGTCCAGCAGGGTCTGCCGGGAGAGCCGGCCGCCCAGTGCCTGCGCCTGCTGGGTGAAGATCCGCATCGCCGACCAGGCGTAGACCCCGAAGAAGCTGGGCGTCGCGCCGGGGTGGACCTGCTGCAGGTACTGCAGGTAGGTGCTCATCTCCTTGTTCGAGCCGGCGAGCTCGAAGGGCAGGATGCTGAGGAAGAGCGTGGCGCCCTCCACCGCGCTCTTGCCCGACTGCAGGAAGCCCTGCTCGTAGGCCGACGGGTCGAGCAGGAAGAGGTCGGGCTTGAAGTTCGCCGCCTGCATCGCCTGGGCCAGCCGCACGCCGGCCTGGTAGGAGCCGAGGTACTGCAGGAAGCGGACGCCCTTGTCCTTCATCTGCTGCACGAAGGGCGCGTAGTTGAACTCCGAGACGTCGATGCCCTGCTTGTAGACGTAGGTGATGCCGCGCTTCTCCTGCGCCCGGGCCTGCCCCTGCGCGCTCTGCGAGGCGGCACCGGCGTTGAGGTAGAGGATCGCGCCCTTCTTGGCCGCAGCCGGGTAGTTCTTCTTGATGTAGTCCGGGACCGCGTTCTCGAAGTAGTTCGAGTTGTTGGACTGGGCGCCGAAGCACGTGGTGCAGGCGGTCCGCTCGAGGGTGACCATCGCGGAGCGGAGGTCGGGGATGCCGCACTGCTGGGCAGTGGCCGCACCACCGGAGTCGAAGGCGCTCATCGAGCCGACGGCGGCGAACGCGGACTCGCACGCCTTGGCGTAGGCCTGCTGGTCGGCGCCCGCGTCGGTGCGGCTGTCGAGGGAGAGCACCTCGAGCTTGCGCCCGCAGATGTCGGAGCTGGCGTTGAAGTACGCCGCGAAGGCCTTCGTCGCGTCCAGCGCGCTCTGGAAGAGTCCCGGCACCGGGCCGGAGAGGTCGGTGGCGTTGGCGAGCACGATCTTGCTGTCGGTGATGCCGACCGAGTTCTTGAACCCGGCGCAGCTGCCCTTGGGGCCCTTGCTGACCGGGCTGGTGGTGCCCCCGGAGCCGCCGGTGGACCCGCCGGTCGAGCCGCCCCCGGACGCTCCGCCGCCGCTGCTCCCCGAGCCGCCGCCCGCGCTCCCTCCGCCGCCGGCCGTGGTGTCACCGGTGCCGCCCGTGTCCCCGCCGGTGACCGAGCCGTCGGTGGTGCCGGTGGTCCCGCCGACCGTGCCGCTGACGGCGCCGGACGTGCCGCCGTTGGCCGCCCGGACCTCGTCGGGCGACAGCTGCGAGCCGCACGCGGCCAGGCCGATGCTCAGTGCCAGGGCTGCCGGAAGCAGCACGATCTTTCCCCGCCAGGACGCCACTCGTAGTTCCCCTCGATTTGAACTAGAACGTGTTCCAGAAGTTAACGAGGATACGTGGCAAAGGTCACGGCAGCCTGGAGAATGACTAAACCGGTCAGATCACACCATAACCATTCCAAAGCCCCGATTTTCGGCTCAGCGGTGCTGGCCGATGATCGTCTCGACCTGGCTGTTCATCGTCGCGCCGACCGGCCAGCCGGCGTAGTGGGACAGGAAGACGACCAGCTCGCGCAGCTCCTCGGCGCTGAGCTGGCCCTGGGTCAGGGCCGCCTCCAGCTGGAGGCCGAGCACGTCGTGGCGGCCCTGCCCGGCCAGCATCCCGATCAGCACCAGCCGGCGCTGGGTGTCGTCCAGGCCGGGTCGGGACCAGATCTCGGCGAAGAGGTGGTCGGCGGTGTAGGCGAAGAAGTCGCCCGGCCCGTCCTGCATCTCCCTGCCGTAGACCTCGGTCATCCGGGCCAGGCCACGGGCCCGGCGCTCCTCGGGGGACTCGGTCATGCGGGGCTCCTTCGGGTCGTGGGGAGGCCCAGGGCTCGGGCCAGGTGCTCGTGGGCGAAGTCCGCCATCGGGGTGTCGACGCCCAGCCGGTCGCCCAGCTCGGCCGCCAGCGCGAGGTCCTTCTCGCCCAGGACGCGGACGTGGTCGAGGATCGGCCACCACCCGTCCCCGGGCTCCAGCTCGGCTCCGGTGTCGCGCCAGAGGATCGCGCCCGGGCCGCCGGTGACGGCGTCGGAGTGGCGCACGACCCGCCCCAGCGCGGCCGGGTCGATGCCCGCCGCCTCGGCCAGCCGGACGGCCTCCCCCGCCGCCGTGAACGACACGAAGTGGAGCAGGTTGCGGGCCAGCTTGGCGTGCGTGCCGGCGCCGGCCGGACCCAGGTGGAGCACCAGGTCGCCGAGCAGGCCGAGCACCGGCTCGGCGGCGGCGAACCCGTCCTCCGACCCGCCGACCAGGACGGCCAGCCGGCCGCTCTCCGCCCCCATCGGACCGCCGCTGACCGGGGCGTCCAGCAGGTGCACGCCCGAAGTCGCCGCGGCCGCGGCGAGCTCCACCGCGGTGTCGGGGTGGATCGTCGAGTGCACCAGCACCGCCGTGCCGGGGGCGGCCGCAGCGAGCACGTCGGTGACCACCGCGCGCACCTGGGCGTCGTCGCGGACCATCACGCCCACCACGTCGCTCACCCGGGTCAGGTCCGCGACCGAGGCCGCCACCGACGCGCCCCGCTCGGTCAGGACCGCGGTCGCCTCGGGCACCACGTCGTACACGGTCAGGCCGCCGGGCGCCGCCAGCAGCCGGAGCGCCATCGGACGGCCGATCGCCCCGAGACCGACGAAGCCCACCCGCACGGGACCGGTCACGAGCGGAACACCTGGCCCCCGTCGACGGCGAGGATCTGGCCGGTCACCCAGGCCGCCTCCTCGGAGAGGAGGAACAGGCACGCGCCCACCATGTCCTCGGGCTGCCCGACCCGCTTGATCGCCAGGCCCTTGACCAGCGTCCTCACGTGGTCGCCGGCCTGGACCCGGGTGGCGGGGGTGTCGGTGGGGCCGGGGGCGATCGCGTTGACCCGGATGCCCATCCCGCCGAGCTCGTGCGCGAGCTGCTGGGTGAGACCGTTCATGCCGACCTTCGCCAGGCCGTAGTAGCCGGAGTACAGCCACGCCGCGGTCGAGGACTGGTTCACGATCGACCCGCCGCCGCGGGCCTGCATGTGCCCGAAGCAGGCCCGGGTCATCACCAGCGCACCGTCGAGGTTCACGCTCATGAAGCGCTTGTAGTAGTCCCAGTCGACGGTGACCAGCAGGTCGAACTTCATCTCGCCGTAGATGGCCGCGTTGTTGACCAGGTGGTCGATCCCGCCGTACGCCGCCACCGCCGCCTCGGCGCACGCGGTCGCCGAGGCCGCGTCGGCGACGTCGGTGCGCACGAAGAGCGCAGTGCCGCCCGCGGCCTCGATAGCGGCCGCGGTCGTCGCCCCGGCCTCCTCGTTCAGGTCGGCGACCACCACGGCCGCCCCCTCGGCGGCCAGCGCCCGGGCGTAGGCCTCGCCGATCCCCTGCGCCGCGCCCGTGACGATCGCGACCCTGCCGTCGAACCTGCCCGGCGACCTGCCCATCACGCCTCCGTCCGTGCCGGCTCGGCCAGCAGCTTGGTCTCCAGGTACTCCTCGAACCCGGGCACCCCCATCTCGCGGCCCAGCCCGGACTGCTTGTAGCCGCCGAACGGGGCGTCCGGGGCGAACCAGACGCCCCCGTTGACCGCCAGCGTGCCGGTCCGGACCCGCCGCGCCACGGCGCGGGCCCGCTCCAGGTCGCCGGAGTCGACCGACCCCGACAGCCCGTACGGCGAGTCGTTGGCGATCCGCACGGCGTCGTCGTCGCCGTCGTGGGCGATCACGGTCAGCACGGGGCCGAAGACCTCCTCGCGGGCGATCGTGGCGGTGTTGTCCAGGCCCGCGACCACCGCGGGCTCCACCCAGAAGCCACGGTCCCGGTCGGGGCGTCGTCCGCCGGTGGCGAACCGGCCGCCCTCCGCCTCGACCGTGGCCAGGTACCGCTCCACCCGGTCGCGCTGCGCCGCGGAGATGACCGGCCCGCAGACGGTGCCGGGGTCGGTCGGGTCGCCGGTGCCGATGCTCGCCATCACCGACGCGGCCACCTCGACCGCCTCGTCGTACCGGGACCGCGGGACCAGCAGCCGCGTGGTCAGCGCGCAGCCCTGGCCCGCGTGGATGCAGACGGCGAACGCGGTGGCCCCGACGGCGGAGGCCAGGACGGCGTCGTCCAGCACGATCGCCGCCGACTTGCCGCCCAGCTCGAGGAAGACCCGCTTGAGCGTCGGCGCGGCCGCGGCCATGACCGCCCGGCCGGTCGTCGTCGAGCCGGTGAAGGAGACCAGGTCGACCCGGGGGTCGCCGGCCAGCAGCGCCCCGGCCTCGTGCGACCGGGACGTCACCACGTTGAGCACCCCCGGCGGCAGGTCGGTGTGCTCGGCGGCGATCCGGCCCAGCTCGGCGGCCACCCACGGCGTGTCCGGGGCCGGCTTGAGCACCACCGTGTTGCCCGCGGCGAGCGCCGGCCCGAGCTTGGCCAGGTTGATCTGGTTGGGGAAGTTCCAGGGCGTGATCGCCGCGACCACGCCGACCGGCTCGCGGCGCACGGTCCGGTGGGTGGGGATGCCCATCGGACGCGCCTCGCCGAGGTCGGTCTCCCACGGGTAGGTGCCGACCAGGTCGCGCATCCAGGCCAGGCCCTCGACCGGGACGTCGTACTGCGGGCCGGCGGTCAGGAACGCCGGCGCGCCGACCTCCGCGGTGGTCAACGCCCGCATCGCCGGACCCGCGGCGACCAGGGCCTCGTGCAGCTGGGTCAGGCAGCGCACCCGCAGGTCGGGGTCGGTCGCCCAGCCGGACTCGTCGAAGGCCCGTCGGGCCGCGCCGATCGCCGCGTCCACGTCGGCGCCGGTGCCGTCCGGCGCGGTGCCGATGACCTCCTCGGTGGCGGGGTCGACGATCTCGAACGAGCCTCCCCCGCTCGCACCGGTGAGCTTGCCGTCGAGGAGCAGCTGCGCGGGCGGGCTGGCGGGCGCGCTCACGCGTCCACCCGGACGCTGGTCGGGCCGACCTGGTCCCGGCTCCCGCCGACCACCGGCGGCCACACCGTGCTGGGCAGGTCGGCCAGCCGGTAGTGGCCGGGCTGGGACGGCCCGTCCAGGTGCATCCGGGCCTGCAGCGACGCGGTGGCGCGGCCGTCGGCCAGCAGCGACAGGAAGGTGTGCGCGGTGGAGTTGAGGTCGAACCAGTCGCGCTGCCAGGCGAACTCGCCGCGGCCGTCGTCGCCGGGGCGGTAGCCGAACCACGAGCCGCCGATGCCGAGGATCTCGTACTCCCGCCCGTCGTCGCGGGTGATGTTGGAGTGCTGCTTCCAGAAGCCGACGATCATGCCGGTGGTGTCGTCGATGACGGTGGAGACGTACTCGTAGGTCCACCCCTCCATCCCGGCCATCTCGGTGCCCAGCGCCAGGTCGCGGATCTCCTCGCGCCCCATCGCCATGAAGTGCTCGTCCGGGGAGTACATCCAGCCGTACGTCGCGTCCGCCGCGTAGTAGTCGGCCAGCGGGGTCCAGTCGTGCTCGGCCTCGGCCCGGGCGTTGGCCTCCAGCCAGCGCTGCCAGAAGTCCTCCATCGCGGAGCGGTCGTGGGTCATGCGTCCTCCAGGGTGATGGCCAGAGCCGGGCAGTAGCGGGCCGCCCGGCGGGCGGCCTCGTGCAAGGGGGCGGGCGGCTCGGGGAGCAGGACCACCGCCTGGTCGGCGTCGTCGTCGAAGCCGAGCACCTCCGGCGCCTCGGCCAGGCACATCTGGTGGCCCTGGCACAGGTCCGGGTCGACCGCGACCCTCATCGGGCCCTCCGGCGGTAGCGGACCACGCACGGCTGCTCGAGCTGGATGACCATCGTGGAGCAGTCGTCGCGGTAGCTCTCCGAGGGCTGGGCCAGGTCGAAGGTGAAGTCGCGCAGGATCACCGAGAAGATCGCCTTGAGCTGCATCAGCGCGAAGGCGTTGCCCACGCAGCGGTGCCGCCCGGCACCGAACGGGATCCAGGTCCACCGGTTCACGACGTCCTCCTGGCGGGGGTCGACGTACCGGCCCGGGTCGAACCGGTCGGGGTCGGGGAAGTCCTCGGCGATCCGGTTGGAGACCCGCGGCGAGGCCGCCACCATCGTGCCGGCCGGCAGCGTCCAGTCGCCGAAGGCGATCGCCTCCTGCGCGACCCGCAGCAGCAGGATCAGCGGCGGGTGCAGCCGCAGCGTCTCCTTCAGGGCCGCCTCCAGCTGCGGGATCTCGCGCAGCGCCTGGAAGGAGACCTCGTTGGGGTCGGCGTAGAGCGCGTCGAGCTCGGCCACGATGCCGGCCAGCACCTCGGGGTGGCGCAGCAGCTCGATGAGCGTCCAGGCGGCGGTGCCGGAGGAGGTGTGGTGCCCGGCGAACATCATCGAGATGAACATCCCGGTGATCTCGTCGGCGCTGAAGTGGTCGCTGCCGTCCTCGTCCTTCAGCGACACCAGCACGTCGAGCAGGTCGCGCTCCTCGCGCGCGGCGGCCGGCTGGCCGGCGCGACGGTCGATGATCTCCTGCACCAGCGCGACCAGGGCCACCCGGGCCTCGTCGCGGCGGCGGAACGACTCGATGTCGGCGTACGCGTCGACGTAGGCCAGCGCGTCGGTGCCGCGCTCGAGGTCGTGGTAGAGCGCGGCGAACCGGCCGTCGAGGTCCTCACGGAAGCGTCTCCCGATCAGGCACGACGAGGTCGTGTAGATGGTCAGCTCGGCGAACCAGTCGAGCAGGTCGATCTCGCCCTCGTCGCCCCAGGCGTCGACCATCCGGCGGATCTCGTGCTCGATCGTGGCCGCGTGCCCCCGCATCTGCTCACCGCGCAGCGCCTGGTTCTTGAGCATCTCCTTGCGGCGCTCCGGCGAGGCGTCGAAGACGACGCCCCTGCCGAAGATCGGGGTCATGAACGGGTACGCCGCCGCCTGGTCGAGCACCTCGTCGGAGGCGCGGAAGAACACCTCGTTGGCCTCCGCCCCGGAGACCATCACCACGTCGTGGTGGGCCAGCCGGAACCGCCCGACGTCGCCGCACTCGGCCCGGACCCGTTCCAGCAGGCCGATCGGGTCGGTGCGCAGCTCCTCCAGGTGGCCGTGCGGGTCGTCGGGGTGGAGCCGGGAGACCTCGGGCGGGAGGGCGGTCGTCAGCGTCGTCACGAGGGCTCCTGAGCGGTCGAGGGGGCGGTCGAGGGGGCGGTCGAGGGGGCGGGCGGGTACTCGGGCTGGACGTCGAGGAACGGGATGTGGGCGCCGCGGCGGAGTGTCGCCACCAGCAGCACCGCGTCGGCGATCGAGCGCGGGCGCAGGAAGTGGTCCGAGCGCGCCATCCCGAGCCGCTGCCACTCCCCGATCACCAGCTCGGTGTCCTCCGGGCTCCAGTCGAAGCCCATCTCGGTCATCGTCGGCCCGGGCCGGACCACGCTGAGCCGCACCCCGGTCCCCTCGAGCTCGTAGCGCATCGAGCGGGCCATCCCCTCCAGCCCCCACTTGCTGGTGGAGTAGCCGGTCATGAACGGGCGGACCAGGTCGACCACGTCGGAGGAGAGCAGGACCACGTCGCCGCGGCGGCGCTCGACCATGCCCGGGACGAAGGCCCGGACCAGCCGGTGCGCGCCCAGCACGTTGACCTCCAGGTCGGCGGCCATCACCGCGGTGTCGGCCTCGTGGATCCGGCCGGGGTCGAGCCGGCCGGCGTTGCTGACGAGGATCTCGACCAACCCGAGGGACTCGGTCACCGCGGCGGCGAAGGCGTCGACCGAGGTCTGGTCGGTGACGTCGAGCGCGTGCACGAGGACCTCGGCCCCCTCGGCGGCGAGCTTGTCGGCGACCTCGGCCAGCCGGTCCACCCGCCGGGCGCCGAGCGCGACCGGGTGCCCGGCCTCCGCGAAGGCCTGGGCCACGGCGGTGCCGATGCCGGAGGAGGCGCCGGTCACCACGACCGGGCGCCGCTCGGGATGCGCGGGGAACCTCATCGGGCCGGCCTCTCCTGCACCCGGATCGGCAGCCGGGCGAAGCCCCGCACGTTCACCGAGTGCACCCGCACCGCCCGCGCGACGTCGACCTCGTAGGAGGAGACCCGCCGGACCAGCTCCTCCAGCGCGACCCGGGACTCCAGCCGGGCCAGGTTGGCCCCCAGGCAGAAGTGCCGGCCGCCGCCGAAGCTGAGCAGCTCCTTGCGCTCGTGGGCCGGGCGGTCCAGGTCGTAGACGTCGGGGTCGGCGAAGACCCGGGGGTCGCGGTTGGCCGAGCCGAGCAGGACGACCAGGCGGGCGCCGGCGGGCACGGTCCGGCCGTGCAGCACCAGGTCGCGGGTGACGTGGCGCGCGACCAGCTGGCTGGAGGTGTCGAAGCGCAGGGTCTCCTCGATCCAGTCGCCGATCCGGGCCGGGTCCGCGAACGGCTTGGCCAGCTGCGCCGGGTGCCGGTGGCCCCAGTAGACGGCGTGCGCGAGCAGCTTGGTGGTCGTCTCGTTGCCGGCGACCACCATCAGGAAGAGGAAGGCGATGATCTCCTCGTCGGTGAGCCGGTCTCCGTCCACGTCAGCGGCGATCAGCGCACTGGTGAGGTCCTCGCCGGGGCGGGCGCGCCGGTCCCGGACCAGGTCGGCGTAGTAGACGACCAGGTCCAGGGCCGCGGCGATGCCCTCGGGCGGTACGTCGTACACGCCGTCCTCGCGGTGCACGACCAGGTCGGCCTTGCGCCGCAGCTCGGCGCGGTCGGCCTCCGGGACGTCGAGCATCTCGCAGATGACGTCCATCGGGAGCAGCCCGGCGAGCTCGTCGACGAAGTCGAGCTCGCCCTCCCGGTCCCGGGCCCGCTCCAGCAGCGCGTCGAGGTGCCGGCGGGTGATCCGGCGGATGCCGGGCTCGAGCTCGGCGACCCGGCGCGGGGTGAAGCCGCGCGAGACCAGCTTGCGCAACCGGGTCTGGGCGGCGCCGTCCATGGCGAGGAAGGACATGGTGCGGTGCGCCTGCGGGCTCCAGGCGGCAGGATCCAGCGAGACGCCCATGGCGTTGGAGAGGCCCGCGTCGTCACGGACCGCGGCGTGCACGTCGGCGTGCCGGGACAGCGCCCAGAAGTCGCGCTCGGCGTTGTGGTAGACCGGCGCCTCGTCCCGGAGCCAGGCGTACGTCGGGTACGGGTCGTCCTGGATCGCGTAGTCGTAGGGGTCGAAGACCCGCTCCACCTCCTGCACGCTGTCCTGCACGCTCATCCGGCTCCTCCCAGGACGAGGTCGGTCACCCGGACCAGCTGCTCGCCCATCTGGGCGTAGGTGGTGTGGCCCATGCCGGCCTGGAGCATCGCCCCCGACCAGGCCAGCGCGAGCACCTCGAGGCGGGCGGCCCCGTCCGCGTGCTCGACCGGGCGCGCGCCCAGCGCGTCGGCGATCCGGTCGTTGATCTCCGTGCCGATCACCCGGCGCAGCCGTCGGGTGTCCGGCTCGGTGCCGAGCAGGGCGACGGTGACCGCCGAGGCCAGCGTCGCCTCGTCGGCCAGGAACCCGGCCAGGTCGGCGAAGACCGCGGCGACCCGGTCCCGGGCCGTCGCCCCGTCGCGCTCCACGGCGGTGCGCGGGCGGTGACGCAGCTCGCGCCAGAACGCCTCGGCGACCAGGTGGTTCTTGGAGGCGAAGTAGGTGTACGCCGTCGCCGGCGCCACCTCGGCGCGGGCCGCCACCGACCGGACGGTCAGCGCGTCGTACCCGACCGCCCGCACCTCTCCGAGCGCCGCGTCGACCAGTCGCGCGTGGGTCTCGGCTTGCCGGGCGTTGAGCTCGCGGGCGGTCCCGACCTCGTTGGACAACTGACTGGACACCTGTCCAACCTAGAACGTGTTCCACCTCATGGCAAGACTTGCCGGGGTGCGGTGCGTGGTTCTCGTCACGCTTGGGCGTAGGGTCGAGGCGGCTCGTGAGTACCGAACGACCTCACGGCGACGAACAAGGAAGCAAGGAGTCCCTCATGGCAGAGACCTGGAGCGGCGAGTTCTACTGCGTCAAGTGCAAGGAGAAGCGCACCGCCGAGGGCGAGGTCAAGGTCAACGACAAGGGCACCCGGATGGCCAAGGCCGTCTGCCCCGTCTGCAGCACCAACCTCAACCGGATCCTCGGCAAGGCCTGATCCGGCACACCGACGTCACGGAGGCGGGACCCCACGGGGTCCCGCCTCCGTCGCGTCTGTGGAGAGCCACGCGCGGGCGGTCGCGGGGTACGGCAGGCTCCGCGCATGCACCCGATCCTCTCCGCCGGCACGCACCTCCTCCGGCTGGGCCCGCGCCGGGTCCAGCTCGGCCTGCACCCCGACCGCCGGATCGTCCTGGACGAGACCCCCGCGGTGGCCGGCGCCCTGGCCGTCCTCACCGGACGCGCTCCCGAGGACACCCTCGACCCCGCCCTGCTCGCCCGGCTGCAGCGGCTCGGGCTGGCCGTCGGCGAGGACGCTCCGCTGCGCCGGGCGCTCCCCCAGGTCACCCCCGGCTCGACCTGGGCGCGCCACGCGGTGGCCGCCCTGTCCCGCCGGGTCGGCGAGGACCTCGACCGGACGATGGCGGGGCGGGCCTCGGTCCACGTCGAGGTCGTCTGCGCCGGTCACCCCCGCGCCCACGACCTCGGCGCCGACCTGGCCGCGCTGTGCACCCGGTCCGGGCTGGCCACCCGCCCGTCGCCCACCTCCCGGGCCGTGGTGGCGCTGGTCGTCGTCGGCGAGCCCGACCGGCTGGCCGCCGACGCGCTGGTCCGGGCCGGGCGACCCCACCTCGTGGTCCGGCTGGTGGAGGGACGGGCGGTGATCGGGCCGTTCGTCGAGCCCGGCCGGACCGCGTGCCTGCGGTGCACCGACGCGCACCGGGCCGTCGAGGAGCCCTGGTGGCCGGTGCTGCTCGAGCAGTACGCGCGCGCCTCGGCCCAGGACCGGGCCGACGGCATCCCCGAGCCGCTCGACCCCGCCCTGGCCGCGGTCACCGTCGGCTGGGCCGCCCGCGAGCTCGCCACCTACGCCGAGGGCGGCGTCCCGACCACCCGGTCCGCCACGGTCGAGCTCTCCCCGCTGCTGGACACGGTCGCCGCGCAGCCCTGGCCGCCGCACCCGGCCTGTGGCTGCGGCTGGTGACGCGGGGCTGTGACCCAGGGCTGGGACCCAGGGCTGGGACACCGTCCCGTTAGGCGCCTCCCGGCACAATGAAGCCATGGCTGAGCTCCCCCGTAAGGCAGTGACCCGCACCGCGAGGCTCGCGGCGCTGCCGTTGGGGTACGCCGGCCGCAGTGCGGTCGGGATGGGCAAGCGCCTCGGCGGCGCCCCGGCCGAGGCCGTGATGAACGAGGTCCAGGCCCGCACCGCCGAGCAGCTCTTCAAGACCCTCGGCGAGCTCAAGGGCGGGGCCATGAAGTTCGGCCAGGCGCTGTCGATCTTCGAGGGCGCGCTGCCCGAGGAGCTCGCCGCGCCGTACCGGCAGCACCTGACCAAGCTGCAGGACTCCGCGCCGCCGATGTCGGCCGCGGTGGTGCACCAGCAGCTGACCCGCGAGTTCGGCGCCGGCTGGAAGCGCAACCTGGTCGAGTTCGACGACACGCCCACTGCGGCCGCCTCGATCGGCCAGGTGCACCGGGGCCGCTGGGTCGACGGAACCGAGGTCGCCGTGAAGATCCAGTACCCGGGCGCCGAGGAGGCGATGAGGTCCGACCTCAAGCAGGTCGTCCGGCTCGCCCGGGCCTTCGGCGGCATGCTGCCCGGGATCGACGCCAAGGCGCTCGCCCTCGAGCTGCAGGCCAGGGTCACCGAGGAGCTCGACTACCGGCTCGAGGCGGAGGCGCAGGCCGTCTTCGCCGAGACCTTCGCCGACGACCCGAACTTCGTGGTGCCACGCGTCGTCGCCCACGCGCAGCGGGTCATCGTGACCGAGTGGATGCCCGGCTCCGGTTCGCTGGCCCGGGTGATCGAGTCCGGCACCCAGGCCGAGCGCGACCACTACGGGCGCCTCTACGCCCGCTTCCTGTTCGAGGGGTCCGCGCGGACCGGCATGCTGCATGCCGATCCGCACCCGGGCAACTTCCGGATGATGCCGGCCGAGGACGGCTCGCTGGGCCGCCTCGGCATCCTCGACTACGGCGCAGTGGCCCGCCTCCCCGGCGGCGAGTTCCCACGCGCGCTCGGCCGGCTGATGCGGCTCTCCCAGCTCGACGACTACGACGAGGTGCTCCGGCACCTGCGGGCCGAGGGCTTCGTCAAGCCCCAGATGCGGGTCGACGTCGAGGACCTCAAGGCCTACCTCGGTCCCTTCGCGGACCCGGCACGGCACGAGACCTACCGGTTCTCCCGCCAGTTCCTGCGCGACCAGATGGCCCGGCTGCAGGACCCGACGGCCCCCGAGGTCCGGGTGGCGTTCCGGCTCACCCTCCCGCCCGAGTACCTGCTGATCCACCGGACCTGGACCGGCGGGGTCGGCGTGCTCTGCCAGCTCGAGGCGGAGGTGCCGTTCCGGCAGATCCTCGAGGAGTCGATGCCGGGGTACTCCGACCCGGTCTGACCCGGCCGCTCACCAGTACTCGCGGTCGAGCTTCCCCTCCATCGCGCGCAGGTTCTCCCGCGTGCAGCGGTCGCAGAACCGCTGGACGTGACCGGCCTCCAGCGTCAGCGACCAGGTCAGCGGGGGGACCTCCCCCTCCGCGACCGACCCGCAGTGGTCACACGTCACCGACATCTCCCCAGGGTGACACAGCACGACCCCCGCCCGGCGGGTGCCGGGCGGGGGTCGTGGTTCGCGGTTCGAGCGATGCGGTCCGGCGGTCCTCAGAGGACGCGCGCTGCGGCGAGACGCGCCTGGTGCGCGGCACGCTCGGCCCGGCGGGACAGCCGACGGGCCAGGACGGCCTGGCGGCCGCGCCTCAGTTCACGCGCCTCTCCCAGGCGCTCGGACATCTGTGCTCGGGCGAGCTCTTCGTTCAGCAAGAGGTTCATGGCGTAGCTCCGGTTCTCGGTGTTCATGGGTTTGTCCTTGTGGTTCGGGAGCGACCGGCCTGGTGCCGGGCGCCCGTGCGGGCACTGCGGGTCGTGACGTGCGGTCAGGCAGCCACCTCGGACTTCCGGGGCCGACCTCGGGGCCGCTTGCGAGGGATCACCACACCGGCGAGGAGCAGCTGTCCACCCCAGACCCCCCACGGCTCCCGCCGCTCGATCGCGCTCGCGAGGCACTCGGCGCGGACCGGGCACGGTCCGCAGAGCGACTTGGCGAGCTCGACGTCACTCGGAGACTCGGCGAAGAACAGCTCCGGGTCCTCGCGGTGACACGGCAGCAGCTCCTCGTCGACGTCCGCGCCGGGGATCGGCGCGTCGAGGACGTTCGTACTCATTGCATTCCTCCTGGTGTTGATCTCTTCACTCGTGGTTGTTCGACCAAACGAAAAGGCCGCGGATCCCGGGGTTCGGGTTCCGCGGCCTGGAGGCTGCCGGCTGAGGGGTGTTACTCCTCGGTCGGTGGTCTCCAGGTGGGATGACCCGGGGTCGTGACATCGGTGCCGATGACGTAGTCGTGAGCCGACACCTCACCCATGAACTTCGGGAGGGCACGGCGCCACGCGGCGTCGACGCAACCGGTGGCAGACATGGCGAAGCCGGCCTGCGTGGCCTGGTTGGGAGAGACGAGAGTGATCATCACGAGCACCTCCTTCACGATCATCGATGTGCAGGTCCCACGGCCGAGTGCGGTGGGAGTTCGTTCACGGTACCTGCGCTATTGCCAGGACGGCAAACTATTTGCGGGAACTTTTTTCAGGCGATCTTCCGGCCCACCAGCTCGAGCACCGCAGGACCGTACTTGTCCAGCTTTCCGCGCCCGATGCCGTTGACCGCGAGCAGGGCCTCGGAGGTCGTGGGCCGCACCTCGGCGATCGCCTGCAGGGTCAGGTCGGTGAACACGACGTACGCCGGGACCGACTCGGCCTGGGCAGTCTCCCTGCGCCAGGTGCGCAGCTCCTCGTAGAGGGCCTCGTCGTACGTCGACGGGCAGCCCTCGCACCGCCCGACCTTCTTCTCCGCAACGGTGCTCAGGGCCGCGCCGCAGACCCGGCAGGCGCTGACCCGGGCTCCCTTCTTCGTCGAGCGTGCGGCGGCGACCCGGTCCGAGCCGGACTCCGGGCGCAGGCCGTCGAGGAACCGCGAGGGCCGCCGTCCGGCCCGCCCCCCGGGGTTGCGCGCCAGGGCCCACGAGACGGCCAGCTCGCGCCGGGCCCGGGTCAGGCCCACGTAGCAGAGCCGCCGCTCCTCCTCGACCGCTGCCGGTGAGTCCAGCGCATAGGTGATCGGCAGGGTGCCCTCGACGGCGCCGACCAGGAAGACCACATCCCACTCCAGGCCCTTGGCGGTGTGGAGCGTCGCGATGGTGACCCCGTCCGCGACCGGGGCGTGCTGCTCCTCGGCCCGGCGGTCCAGGTCGTCGACGAACTCGCCCAGCGACGCCTCCGGGGAGGTCTGGGCGAACGCGCGGGCCAGGTCGACCAGGGCCTGCAGCGACTCCCAGCGGTCGCGGGTGCTGCCGCGGCCGGTGGGCGCCTCGGGCGCCCAGCCCATCCCGGCCACCACGGCCCGGGTGTCCTCGACCAGCTCGTCGCCGCGGCCGCCGCCGTCGCGGGAGCGGGCGTTGCCGCGCAGCAGGGTGACGGCCTGGCGCACCTCGGCCCGGGAGAAGAAGCGCTCGGCACCGCGGACGACGTAGGGCACGCCGCGGGCGGCCAGCGCCTCCTCGAACGCCTCGGACTGGGCGTTGATCCGGAACAGCACCGCGATCTCCCGGGCCGGCGTGCCGGCGTCGAGGAGCGCCCGGATCCGGGCGGCCACGCCCTCGGCCTCGTCCACCTCGTCGGGGTGCTCGTGGAACCGCACCGCCGGCCCGGACTCCTGCTGGGCCCGGAGCCTGACCCCGCCGGTGTCGCCCCGGGCGATGACCGCGTTGGCGGCCTCGATGATCTGCGGGGTGGAGCGGTAGTCGCGGACCAGCTCGATGCTGGTGGTGTTGCGGTGCCGGCGCGGGAAGTCCAGCAGGTAGCGGGCGTTGGCGCCCGCGAAGGAGTAGATCGTCTGGGCGGGGTCGCCCACCACGCAGAGCTCCTCCCGGCCGCCGAGCCACAGGTCGAGCAGCGCCGACTGGATCGGGCTGACGTCCTGGAACTCGTCGACCACGAAGTGCTGGTACTGCCGGCGGACCTCGGCGGCGACCCGCTCGTCCTCGGTCAGGACCGCGGCCGCGCACAGCAGCACGTCCTCCATGTCCATCCGGCC
Source organism: Marmoricola sp. (assembly GCA_044227235.1). GTDB lineage: Bacteria > Actinomycetota > Actinomycetes > Propionibacteriales > Nocardioidaceae > Marmoricola_A. The sequence continues at coordinate 102,996 of JBGAFN010000015.1, forward strand.
CTGCTCGCGCTTGACCTCCTCGTAGGAGGCGAAGACCCGGGCCACCGTCGCGGCGTCGACCCCGCTGACCTCGCGGCCCCGGGCGGCGGCCACCGTCGGGTAGTCGTCGGGGCGGACGTTGCTGACCTTGGACCACTCGATCTCGCTGGCCAGGTCGCGCAGCACCGCCTGCTCGGTGGGCACCCGGTTGCGCCGGGCGGCCGAGCCGACCAGCGGCAGCTTGGAGTCCATCAGCTGGGGCAGCTCGCCGCCGTACACCCGGGGCCAGAAGTACCGGGCCTGGCGCAGGGCGGCGGAGTGGAAGGTGCGGGCCTGCACGCCGTGGGCGCCCAGCTGGCGCAGCCGGGTGCGCATCTCGCCGGCCGCCCGGGTGGTGAAGGTGACGGCGAGGACCTGGGTGGGGTTGTACACGCCCGAGGCCACGCCGTACGCGATCCGGTGGGTGATCGCCCGGGTCTTGCCGGTGCCCGCTCCGGCCAGCACCCGCACCGGCCCGCGCAGCGCCAGGGCGACCTCCCGCTGCTCCGGGTCGAGGCCCTCCAGCAGCCGGTCCGCCGACGAGATGGTCGAGGGTGAGGGGGACGACATCGACATCGGGGAACAATCTCCTCACGCCAGCGGTTGCGGACAGCGCAACCCTATGTCGAGGGAAGGACATTCCATGTCGGTCGGTGCGACCACGTTCACGATGTACTCCACCCCGTGGTGCGGCTACTGCCACCGGCTCAAGCGCCAGCTCGACGCCGAGGGCATCGAGTTCGAGACCGTCGACATCGAGAAGCACCCGGAGGCGGCCGCGATCGTCGCCCACCACAACCGCGGCAACCTGACCGTGCCGACGCTGATCTACGCCGACGGTTCCGCCCAGACCAACCCGTCGGTGCGCGACGTCAAGGCCAAGCTGGCCGCGCTCGCCTGACCAGCGTCACCACTCGCCGGGCAGGGCCCCGCCGTACCAGGCCTCGACCAGGGAGCGGCTGATCGAGATGCCGCGCGGCAGCAGCAGGGTGCCGTCCTCGGCACCGGCGCGCAGCTCGTCGCGGGTGAACCAGCGAGCAGCCTCGATCTCGTCGCCGTCGACGTCGATCTCGGTGCTCTCCGCCCGCGCGAAGAAGCCGACCATCAGGCTCTGCGGGAACGGCCACGGCTGGTTGCCGAAGTAGGAGACCTCGCCGACCTCGACGCCGACCTCCTCCATCACCTCGCGACGCACGGCGTCCTCCAGGCTCTCGCCCGGGTCGACGAAACCGGCCAGCGTCGAGAAGCGGCCCTCCGGCCAGACCGCCTGGCGGCCCAGCAGGGCCCGCTCGCCGTCGCTGACGAGCATGATCACCGCCGGGTCGGTGCGCGGGAACTGCTCGCGGCCGCACTGGTCGCAGTGCTGCACGTAGCCGGCGTGCTTGATCCGCAGCCGGCCGCCGCAGCGCGGGCAGAACCGGTGCGAGCGGTGCCACTCGGCCAGCGCCTGGGCCTGCACCAGCAGGCCGGCGTCGGCGTCGGTCAGCAGCGGGCCGACGGTCCACAGGTGCGCCCAGTCGTCGGGCACCTCGAAGCTCTTCGGGGGGAGCAGCGCGAAGTGCGCCACGTCGTCGTGCAGTCCCAGGAAGACCCGCTCGCCGGCCGGGGCGTCGGCCGGGGCGACCCAGCCCACCGCGTCCCCGGCCGCGGTCAGCGGGAACCGTCCGCCGCCGAAGACCACCACGCGCGTGGCCGGGTCCGCCCACGTCTCCTCCAGCCACGCCTCGTCGGTGCGGCGGCCGCCGGCCCGCTCGTGGCTGCGCTGGGACAGGGCGACATCGACCGCGTACGGGTCAGGGAAGCCGTTCACACCAGTGACCTTAGGCTCACGGCATGAGCACGCATATCGCCGCCCGCCCCGGAGAGATCGCCCCGCACGTCCTCATGCCCGGGGACCCGCTGCGGGCCCGGTGGATCGCCGAGACGTTCCTCGAGGACGCCACCTGCTACAGCGACGTGCGCGGCATGCTCGGCTACACCGGCACCTGGGTCGACCCGGCGGGACAGCGGCACCGGGTCTCCGCGCAGGGCTCCGGGATGGGCATGCCGTCGCTGTCGATCTACGCCACCGAGCTCTTCCGCGAGTACGACGTGCAGGCGGTCGTGCGGGTCGGGTCGTGCGGGGCGCTGAGCCCGGAGCTGGGCCAGCGGGACCTGGTGATCGCCTCCGGCGCCTGCACCGACTCGGGGATCAACCGGATCACCTTCGAGGGGCTCGACTACGCCGCGGTGGCCGACTTCGACCTGCTCCGCAAGGCCTACGAGGCGGCACAGGGCCAGCCGGTCACCAGCAAGGTCGGCCTGATCCTCAGCAGCGACTCCTTCTACTCCTCGCGCCCCGAGCTGACCAGCCGGATGGCCGAGTACGGCGTGCTGGCGGTCGAGATGGAGGCCAACGCGCTCTACACGCTGGCGGCGAAGCACGGCCGCCGGGCGCTGGCGATCTGCACCGTCTCCGACCACATCGTCACCGGCGAGGAGACCACGGCGGCCGAGCGGCAGGAGACCTTCGGCCACATGGTCGAGGTCGCGCTCACCGCTCTGGTCGGCTGAGGAGCCGCTCCAGGTCGGCGCGGTCCGGCAGGTCCTCGGGGACGACCAGCTCACCGGTCCGCACGTACCAGAAAGCGACCCGGACCTTCTCCAGCGGCACCCCGCGCAGCTCGGACCAGGCCACCCGGTAGACGGCGAGCTGGAGCGGGTCGGCCTCGGCGCTGCGGCTGGTCTTCCAGTCGACCAGGAGGTAGCCGCCGTCGTCCTCGGGGAAGACCGCGTCGATCCGGCCGCGGACCACCTGGCCGCCGAGCACCACCGCGAACGGCGCCTCGACCTCGGCCCGGGTGCGGGCCCCGAACGGACCAGCCCTGAACCGCTCGACGAGGTCGGCGAGGTCCTCCTCCCCCTCGATGTCGGTGTCGGCGCGGTCGGCGAGCTCGTCGGGGTCGACGAGCAGCTCCTGCCGGTGCCGCTCGAAGTGCGCCTCCACCCAGGCGTGGAAGCGGGTGCCGAAGCGGGCGGCCGGCGAGGGCCGGCGCGGCATCGGCCGGGCCAGCCCGGCGGCGAACGAGGCCGGGTCGTCGCGCAGGGCGCTGAGCGAGGTCGCCGACAGGCTGGAGGGCAGCGCCACCACCACCTCGTCGGCCAGCCGGCTCCGTGCCTCCTCCAGCAGCCGCTCGAGCTCGGCGTCCCAGGCCTCCACCTGCGCGGCCTCGGTCGCGTCGAGCGCCGGTGCGGCCTCCGGGGTCGCGCCGGACAACAGGGTGTCGACGGCGGCGTTGACCCGGGCGGCGGCGACCAGCCGGCGGGCGACCTCCGGCGTGTGCCCGTCCGCGGGCCAGGTGACGTCGTGCACGCCGGCCTGCAGCGGGTTGGGCGTGCCCTTCTCCGGCAGCTCCGGCCAGCCGGGCACCGGCAGCCCGCGGGCGAGCAGGAAGTCGCGCGCCGTCACCTGGTAGGGCGAGGGGCCGGTCGGGTTCTTGCGGGTCGGGGACCACAGGTACGAGCTGAGCGCGAGCCGGTGGCGCGGGCGGGTGAAGGCGACGTACCCCAGGCGGAGCTCCTCCTGGGCCTCGTGCGCCTTGCAGGCGGCGGCGAACGCCTTGAGGTCCGCGAGCTCGGGGCCGGTCAGGGCCGGCAGGTCCACCGCGTCGCCGCGCAGCGGGTAGGGCAGCACCCCGGGGCCGGCGGTCCACTTGGTGCGTCCGCGGTCGGTGGGGAACTTCCCGGCGGCGACGCCGACCAGGAAGACCACGTCCCACTCCAGGCCCTTGGCCCGGTGGACGGTGAGCAGCTTGACGGTGTCCGCACCGGTCGGGGTGGCGACGTCGAGACCGGAGCCGCCCTCGTCCTCGGCCTCCAGGTAGGCCAGCAGGGCGGGCAGGCTGACCTCGCCGTCGACCGCCTGGAACTCCGCGACGCCCTTGACGAAGAGGTCGAGGTTGTCGCGGCGGGCCTGGGCGGCCGGGCTGACCGAGGAGGCCAGCTCGACGTCGAGACCGATGGTGTCGACGATCCGGCGGACCAGCTCCAACAGCGGCTCGCCGACGTGCTGGCGGAGCCGCCGCAGCTCCTCGGCGAGCAGGGCGAACCGCTCCCGCGCCTCCACGGCGTAGGGGCCGTCCCCGGGGTCGTCGAGCGCGTCGGAGAGCGAGGCGACCTCGGTGGGGTCGGCACCGGCGACCGCGTCCCCGAGCTCCTCGGCGAGCGGACGGGGCTCCGCGCCGCTCGCCCGGCCCGGCCGGCCACCGGCCAGCTCGAGCGCTCGCCGGCCGAGGATCGCGAGGTCGCGCGGCCCGACCGCCCAGCGCGGGCTGGTCAGCAGGGTCAGCAGCTGGGCGTTGGCGGTGAGGTCCTGCAGCAGGGTGAGGGTCGCGACCACCTCGGCGACCTCGGGCAGCTCCAGGAGGCCCTTGAGCCCGACGATCTCGACGGGGACCTCGCGCTCGGAGAGGGCGGCGAAGACGTCGGCGGCGTGGGCGTTGTCGCGCGTGAGCACGGCGATCTCGCGCCAGGCGGTCCCCCGCTCGTGCACGGCGTGGACCTCCTCGGCGAGGGCCTCGAGCTCGTCGAGGTACGTCTCGTGCACGTGCGCGGTGACCTCGCCGGCGGCGGCCCCCGGCGGCACCTCCAGCGGCTCCACCTCGGGGAACTGCGCGTGGAGCGGGCCGGCGAGGGCGTTGGCGAGCTCCAGGATCCGGGCGTCCGAGCGCCGGTTGACCGTGAGTGGGTACTGCGCGACCGCGGTGCTGCCGTCGGCGCGGGGGAAGCTCTCCCCGAACCGCAGGATGTTGGACACCGAGGCGCCCCGCCAGCCGTAGATGGCCTGGTTGGGGTCGCCCACGGCGGTGACCGCGTGGCCGCGCCCGTGCTCGGCGTCCGGGCCGGAGAAGAGGTGGGCCAGCATCTGGGCCTGGGCGACCGAGGTGTCCTGGTACTCGTCGAGCAGGACCACCCGGTACGTCGAGCGCTGCTCGGTGCCGACCTCGGGGCGGGTCCGCGCGAGGCGGGCGCCGAGCTCGATCTGGTCGGAGAACTCCATCAGGCCCAGCGCCTGCTTGAGCGAGCGGTACTCCTCGACCAGCCCGAGGACCTCCTCGCGGCGCTCGAAGGTGTTGAGCACCTTCGCGATCTCGTCGCGGCCGGTCTTGAGCCGCTCGGCGGCCAGCGCCTCCTGCAGCCGCGGTCGCCACCCGTCGTGGAAGGCCCGCACCTCGTCGGGGCTCAGCAGGTGCTCGCCGAGCTGGGCGTCGAGGGCCAGCAGGTAGCCGATCACCGTCTGCGGGTGGTCGCTGAGGTGGACGACCTCCGCGGTGTGCCGGGCGATCACCCGGGCCGCGAGCTGGTAGCGCGAGGCGTCGGCGACCACGCGGGTGCCGGGCTCGTGACCGATCCGCAGCCCGTGCTCCTCCAGGAGCGAGGCGGCGTAGGCGTTGTAGGTCGCGACGGTCGGCTCGAGCACCTCCGGGTCGTCGTCGCGCCGGCCGGGGCCGACCTGCAGGATGCCGGCGTCGACCAGCGCGGTGCGGATGCGGGTGCGCAGCTCGCCGGCCGCCTTCGTGGTGAAGGTCAGCCCGAGGACCTGCTCGGGACGGACCTGGCCGGTGCCGACCAGCCAGACCACCCGGGCCGCCATGAGCGTGGTCTTGCCCGAGCCGGCCCCCGCGATCACGACCGCCGGCTCCAGCGGCGCGGTGACCGCACGGAACTGCTGCTCGCTGAGCGGGAACTCGGACTGCATGAACCGTTGCAGCGCCTCAGGGGTCGGCAGCGGGCGCGGGACGAACCCGATCGGCAGCAGCTCCTGGACCTGGCTGAGCTCGTGGCTGCCCGGACTGCGGCGGGCGGTCACGAGAGCACCGTCCCGGTGCTGCGGGTGGGGCACAGCGGCCGGAAGTCGCAGCGGTCGCAGTGCCCGCCGGCGCGCGCGGGGAAGTCCTCGCTGCGCAGCCGCCCGACCGCGTCGAGCAGCTGGAGCTCGACGGTGGTGTGGCCGTCCGGCCCGGGCTCCTGCGGGTCCTGCCGCTGCACCTTCACGCTGCCCCGGGACTCCTGCCGCAGCTGCAGCAGCTCGGCTCCGCCGCTGCCCCCGGCCGCACCCTCGGGCAGCAGCGCGTCCGCGGCGCCCTGCTGGACGGCGAGCTGGTAGAGCCCGAGCTGCGGGTGCTGGGCGACGCCCTCGGCGGTGGGGGCGTACTTGCCGGTCTTGAGGTCGACCACCACCACCCGGCCGTCCGCGTCGAGCTCGAGCCGGTCGGCGAAGCCGTAGAGGCGGACCACCTCGCCGTCGAGCTCGACCTCGGCGTGGATCTCGGTCTCCGTGCCGAGCACGGTGCGCCGGTCAGGGCGGCGGTGCCAGTCCAGGAACCGGCGCAGCGCCTCCTGGACCTGGGTGCGCTCGCGCCCCGCCGCCCACGGGGTCCGGAACTCGATCTGGCCCCAGACGCGGTCCACGTGGTCCATCAGCTCCTCGGCGGTGACGGTCTCGGGCACCTCGCCCTTGGCGACGCGGTCGGCGAGGGCGTGCACGACCTTGCCGAAGCCCTGCGAGGCGGTCGAGGGGTTGGCGCCGCCGGCCTCGCGCTCGAGGAACCACTTCGCCGGACAGGTCAGCAGCGCCTCGAGCGCGCTGGCGCTCAGGGTGAGCGGCAGCAGCGGGTCGCGGATCGGCCGCTCGGCCAGCGTGCGGGCCCGGGTGCCCCACCAGGTGGCCGGGTCGGCCGCCGGTGCGAGCGCGGCGTGGCCGTGCCGCTGCAGGGCGAGGACGGCGAGGCGGCGGACCGCGGCCTCGCGCAGGCCCTCGGAGCAGGTCGGGTCGGCGGCGGTCCGACGCAGCTCGGCGACCAGCCCGGCCAGCGAGAGCGGACGCTGCGGGCGGCCGACCACCCGGACCGGCTCGACGCCGAGCTCCTCGACGAAGCGGGACGGCTGGTCGCCGTCCTCCTCGGGCGAGGCCACCGCGGTGACGAGCAGCTCCTCACGGGCACGGGTGCAGGCCACGTAGAAGAGCCGGCGCTCCTCGGCGAGCAGGGCGCGGGTCTCGACCGGCGGGAGCAGCCCGTCCTCGCCGACCTCGTCGGCACGCAGCAGGCTGGAGCGGCGGCGCAGGTCGGGCCACACCCCCTCCTGTACCTGGGCGACCACGACCAGACGCCACTCCAGGCCCTTGCTGCGGTGCGCGGTGAGCAGCCGGACGGCCTCCCCGCGGACCCCCCGCTCGGCGAGCGTGTCGGCCGGGATCTGCTGGGCTGCCAGCGTGTCCAGGAAGCTCTCGGTGCTGGTGTGCCCGCGCTGCTCCTCCGCCTTGGCCGCCTCCTCGAAGAGGGCGCAGACGGCGTCGAGGTCGCGGTGGGCCGCCGCCGAGCCGGGCCCGCCCGAGGTCGCCACCTGGCGCAGCCGCTCCGGCCAGCGGGTGCCGTCCCACAGCGCCCACAGCACCTCCTCGGCCGTCACCTGCGCGTCCAGCAGGCCGCGGGCGCGCAGCAGCAGGGCCGCCAGCCGGCGCGCCCGGTCGACCTCCCGTCCGGGCGGCAGCCCGTCGAGGAGCGCCGGGTCCAGCAGCGCGTCGCGGACCAGCACCCTGCTGGCGCGGACCGCCCGCTCCTCCGCGACCGCGGCGACCTTCTCCCGGCGCAGCAGCTTGCGGGCCAGCAGCCGCAGCTCGGCGGCGTCCATCCCGCCCAGCGGAGAGACCAGCAGCGCCTCCGCCTTGGCCGGGTCGACGTAGTGCGGGTGCTGGGCGTCCTCGGTGCGCAGGTGCAGCGCCACCCGCAGCCCGTCCAGCAGCGGCTGGACGGCAGGCTCGGCCATCAGGGCCGTGTCGTCGGCGGCGACCTCGACCGGGACCCCGGCCGCGGTCAGCGCCCGGCGGAGCCCGGGGATCGAGCCGCGCCCGGACCGCAGCAGGACGGCCATCTCCGACCACGGCACCCCCCGCTCCAGATGCGCCCGCCGCAGCGCGTCCGCGATGTGCTCCACCTCGGCCCGCGGGGTGTCGAAGAGCTGCACCCGCACCCGGCCGGCGCCGTGCTCGCCCTCCACCGGGAGCGGGGCCCGGAAGGCCTGGAACACCTCGAGCGGGATGGACCCGCGGGCCGGGATGCTGGTCGCGATCCGGCGGGAGGCGGCCAGCAGGACGGGCCCGAAGCGACGGGTGGTCTGCAGGGCGACGACGGGGGCGGGAGCGCCCTCGCGGGTGGGGAAGGCCGCCGGGAAGTCGAGGATGCCGCGCACGTCGGCACCGCGGAAGCCGTAGATGGACTGGTCGGGGTCCCCGACCACCACCAGGTTGCGGCCGTCACCGGCCACGGCCCGGAGCAGCGCCACCTGGGCGGGGTCGGTGTCCTGGTACTCGTCGACGAAGACCCACCGGTACCGGCGGCGCAGGTCGGCCTGCACCTCCGGTCGACGGGCCAGCCCGACGGCGCGGACGACGAGGTCGGCGTAGTCCAGGGCGCTGGTGTGGTCGAGGACCTCGAGGTACTGCTCGAGGAAGCGGCCCGCGGCGACCCACTCCGGACGGTCGTGGGCCAGGCCGAGGGCCTCGAGGTCCGGCCCGGCCAGCCCGCGCTCGCGGGCGCGGGACAGCAGCAGCTGCACCTCGCGGGAGAAGCCCCGGGTCCGCACCGCCTCGGCGTACGCGTCGGGCCAGCGGACCGCCTCGGCGGTCGGGGTGAGCAGCTCCCCGATCACGACGTCCTGCTGCGGCGCGCTGAGCAGGCGCAGCGGCGCGCTGTAGAGGTCGCGCTCGACGTACTGGCGGACCAGCGCGTAGGCGAAGGAGTGGAAGGTCGCCGCGAGCTGGGTGCCCAGCGTGCGCCCGAGCCGGGCGGTCACCCGGTCGCGGAGCTGCTCGGCGGCCTTGCGGCTGAAGGTGAGGGCCAGCACCTCCTCGGGGGCCACGCCGCGCTGCTCGACGAGCTCGGCGATCGCCTCGACCATCGTCGTCGTCTTGCCGGTGCCGGGGCCGGCGAGCACCAGCAGCGGCCCCGCCTCGTGGGCCACGACGGCCTGCTGGGAGGTGTCGAGGTGCGGGAGCGGAGCACGGCGTGCGGCCGGGGGGCGCAGGGCGTACGTCGTCACCCGAGCATCACACCATCCGGCTCCGACAGAACGCGGTTCAGCCCCAGATGCCGCTGATCGGCGTGGCGTCGGCGGCCCGGCGCAGCGGGGCCAGGCCGTAGAGGTCCTCGATGGTCCGCAGGACGCTGTAGTGGTCGACCCGCTGGGCGTACTCGCCGGGGACCACGTGCTCGCCGACCAGCACGGTGTAGATGTTGTTGCCGGCGTCGTGGTCGTCCTCGTCGAAGGTCACCACGAGCAGCGCGTTGTGGGTGCGCGCCCAGGTGGCGTAGCCGCCGAGCTGCTTCTTCAGCCACGCGCCGCCGGTGGCCAGCGAGCAGTTGTGCATGTCGTGGCACAGGTCGGGGATGACGAAGGAGACGGTCGGCAGGGTGGTGTAGTCCGACGGGAAGCGGCTGAACGGCACGTGCTGCCTCTGGAGGAAGCTCGCGTAGTTCACCCAGGGCGCGTGCCGGCGGACGTAGCGGCCCGAGCGGCAGACCGTGGACCCGGCCTTCGGGAGGCCCTCCGAGTAGGCCCGGAAGCCGAGCCCGTTGCGGGTGAGCTGGCGCGCCAGGTGGTTGCCCTTGAGCCGGTGCGGGCAGGAGTCGTTGGAGATCCCGCGCGTGCCGCCGCCGTAGAGGGCCAGGTAGTTGGGCTGGCTGGGATGGGTGACCGCGTACGACGCGCTGAGGTTGGCGCCCTTCGCGGCGAGCGTCCGGAAGTACCCGCCCGCGTCGAGCACCTCGCTGCGGCTGTGGTTCTCGAAGACCACGACCACCACGTGGTCCGGCCGGGTCGGCGCGGCGGCCTCCCGCTCCGGCGGGGTGGCGGCACCGGCGTCCGGACCGAGCACGAGGGCCAGGACGGGCAGCAGGAGGGTGAGCACGGGTGCGAGTCGCTTCACCTCCCCAGGCTACGGGCGTGACCGGCTGCCGCGGGCCGATACCGCGTCACCGGGAGGCGGCCGCCTCGTTGACCCGTCATGCCGACGCACCCCCGGCGCCCCCGGGCGCTCCTGCTCGCCCTGGTGGCCGGGCTGCTTCCCGTCCTCGTGCCCGTCCTCGGTCTCGGGCCGGGCGCGGTCGCCGAGACCCGGTCGTGCGCCTGGGTCCTCAAGGTCGACCCGGCCGCGGTCAACGTGCTCTTCCCCGACGAGGCCGCGCACTACTGGACGCTCGCGCTGCCGCTGGCCCCGGGAGAGTCCCTGCTGCTGAGCGGGCGCTACCCGCACAGCCGCTACTTCTCGTTCACCTCCTACGACGCGGCGCTGCGCTCGGTGGACGGGATCGCCGACGTCGAGATCGCCCCCGACCCGGGCAGCAGCAACCCCTTCCGCCCCCGGGCGGACCGGGGTGCCGCCCGCCGCGGCTACACCGTGCGCGTCGTGAGCGACCCGGTGCCGGGCACCCCTGCGCGCAACACGCTCTACACCGGCTCCGCGCTGGCGACGGTGATCTACCGCAACTACCGGCAGGACCGCGGGCTGGGCGAGGACGGCGGCGTCGGGCTGCCCCGGGTCGCGGTGACCGGGCCGCACGGCACCACCGAGCTCCCCGACTGCGACCTCGCCGAGGTCCCCGACAACGGGCTCAACGCCCTGCTGGGCGACGCGTCCGCGCCGGCGCCGTACCCGGCGGTGCTCGGCACGTCCACGCCGCAGTGGCGCAAGTTCGTCAACCTGCCGACCTCGGCCGCAGCGTTCGCGACCACCCCGGCCACCGGGAGCGCGGTCGGTGACACGCTCGCGCCGCTCACCACCGCGACCGGAGGTGGCGGCTTCGCCGACAACCCCGACAACAAGTACGTCTCCGCCGTGGTCTCCTCCGGCCACGCCCCGGTCGTGGTCGTGCGCGGGCGGATGCCCCGCTTCCCGCAGACCCACGACGGGCGCACCACGATGGGGCGGGGGCAGCTCCGCTACTGGTCGCTGTGCTCGGAGGAGTTCGCGACCGGCCGGTTCTACCGCTGTCTGGTCGACGACCAGGTGCCGCTGGGTCCGCACCGACGGTTCACCGTGCTGCTCTCGACCGCCGCGGACCGGCCCGCCAACGCCCGGACCGGGTGCGGCATCGCCTGGCTGCCGCTGGGCCCGGCACCCGACACCGTGCTGATCGAGCGCAACATGCTCGCCGACCCCGGGTTCGCGCACGCGATCCAACGCGCCCGCCCCGGTCACGAGCGCGAGGACCTCGGCAGCTACTACCCCCGCACCCGCTACCTCACCACGGCCGGGGCCGAGGCCCTCGGCTGCCGGAAGGGGACCCGATGAGACGACGTCTGCTCCTGCCCGTGGCCGCAGCCCTCCTGGGCGTGCTCGGCCCCGCCCTCTCCAGTGCCGCCGCGACGCCCGGGACGCCCGCACTGCCGATCCCGTCGGACCCGCGGGACGCCCTGCTGATCCCGTTCACCGGGTCCCCGGCGGTCGCGCGTCCGGTGCGTGCGCCGCGGATCCCGCAGCACCCGCACCTGGCCCGCAACGGCGGCAGCAACATCCACAACGACGCCTACCAGTCCGACGCCTACCGGTCCGCGGGACCGCTCGGGCACGACCTGACGATGACCAGCACGCTGCTGGGCGGCGAGTGCGCGTCGGTCACCTTCGACTCCCGCGGGCGCATCGTGACGGTCTGCATCGGTCCGAGCGCCGCGACCCTGCGCCTGCTCGACCCGACCACGCTGGCGACGATCGCGTCGTACGACCTGCCGGCGCGGGCGCCCGGCGGCTTCTCCTTCAGCAACTTCTCCGGCGGCGGCTACTTCTACCTCGACGAGCAGGACCGGGCGGTGGTCTCCACCTTCACCGGCCATCTGCTCACCGTGGCCGTCGAGGGCGACGCCTTCCGGCTGGTCCGCGACGTGGACCTGAGCGCCGCCACCGGCGGCTCGGGCATCCAGTCGGCGCTGCCGGACTGGGCGGGCCGGGACTGGTTCGTCACCCAGTCCGGGACCGTCGGGTTCGTGGGCCTGCGCGGGGAGGTCCGGTTCCACCGCCTGCGCGGCGAGGTGATCGCGAACAGCTTCGCGATGGACGAGTCCGGCGGGGTCTTCGTCGTCTCCGACCACGCCCTCTACCGCTTCGACGTGCGCCACGGCCGCCCGCACGTCACCTGGCGCCGCGCCTACGACCGCGGGTCGCGTCAGAAGCCCGGGCAGGTCAGCCAGGGCAGCGGCACCACGCCGACCCTCATCGGCCCGGCAGACGGCCCCGGCGGCGGGTCGATCGCCATCACCGACAACGCCGACCCCCGCATGCACGTGCTGGTGCTGCGCCGCGGCAAGGCCGGCCCCGGTCGGCGCCCCGTCTGCCGGCAGGCCGTCTTCCCGGCCGGCCGCGGCTCGGACGAGAACAGCCTGATCTCGGTGCCGGGCGGCCTGATCGCGGAGAACAACTACGGGTACGCCGGACCACTGCCGGCCGGGGCCACCACCCGCTCCGCCGACACCGTGCCCGGGGTCGTGCGCGTCGACGTCGACTACCGCCACGGCGGCTGCCACGTCGCGTGGAGCAACACCACCACGCGCATCCCGACCCTGGTCTCCAAGGCCAGCCTGGCCACCGGCCTCGTCTATGCCTGGACGCACCCGAGCGCCACCGAGCTGCCGTGGAGCGGGGCCGCCCTGCCCGCCGACCTGGCCTCCCTGGCCGCCCCGGACGCCTGGTACCTCACCGCGCTCGACCTGCGGACCGGACGCGAGCGGTGGTCCCGGCTGGCCGGCAGCAACCTCGGCCTGAACAACAACTACGCCCCGGTCAGCCTCGGTCGCGACGGGGCGGCGTACGTCGGCACGGTCGGCGGCCTGGTGCGGTTCGCCGACAGTCCCTGAGCGGGTGGCCGGATCGCGGCCGCGGTCTACCGTGGGGACCATGACCTCTCCCCTCCTGCTGGTGGCCGGGAACGGCCCGGTGACCGAGGCAATCGCCCCGATGGCCGAGCTGCTCGGCTGGACCCCGGTCGTGGTCGACGACCTCGCCGCCTTCGAGAAGGCCCTGCCCGGCGCCACCGGCGTGGTGGTGCTGAGCCACGACGACGGCCTGGACGGGCCGGCGCTGGCCGCGGCGCTGGCGGCGGCCCCGCCGTACGTCGGGGCGATGGGGTCGCGACGGACCCAGGAACGTCGCCGGACCTGGCTCGCCGAGCACGGGGTGCCGGTCGAGGCGCAGGCGCCGATCCACGGCCCGGCCGGGCTCGACATCGGGGCGGACGGCCCGCCGGAGATCGCGCTGTCGATCCTCGCCGAGCTCGTCGCCGTGGTCCGCGGCCGCACCGTGCCGGGGTCGCTGGCGGACCGGGACGGACCGATCCATCCCGAGCTCGCGCCCGGGGAGGCCTTCTGCCCCGGCGGCTGACCTCGGCTCAGCCGGCGCCGAGCGCGTCGGCTTCGGCGCCGATGGTGGTGTCCTGGCCGTGGCCGGTGTGGACGACGGTGTCGGCGGGGAGGTCGAGGAGGCGGGCGCGGATGGAGGCCTCGAGGGTGGGCCGGTCGCTGTAGGAGCGGCCGGTCGCGCCGGGGCCGCCGTGGAAGAGGGTGTCGCCGGTGAAGACGCAGCCCAGGTCGGCGGCGTAGAGGCAGACCGCGCCGGGGGCGTGGCCCGGGGTGTGCAGCACCCGCAGGGTGGTGCCGGCCACGGTGAGCTCCTGGCCGTCGTGGAGGTCGACGTCCCAGAGGTGGTCGGGGTGGGTCAGCTCCCACAGCGGCCGGTCCTCGGGGTGCAGCAGGATCGGGGCGACCACCGCCTCCCGCAGCGCCGGGGCGACCCCGACGTGGTCGTCGTGGGCGTGGGTGCACACGATCGCCTTGACCCTCCGGTCCCCCACCAGCGCCCGGATCGCGGCCACGTCGTGCGGGGCGTCGATCACGATGCACTCGACCTCGTCGCCCACGACCCACACGTTGTTGTCGACCTGGTGGGTCTCCCCGTCCAGGGAGAACGTCCCCGACGTGACGGTGTGGTCCACGCGTGCGGTCCCTGGGGTGGTCACAGGATGACCACCGAGCGGAGCACGTCGCCGTGGTGCATCTTGGTGAAGGCGGCCTCGATGTCGTCCAGGCCGATCCGCTCGGAGACGAACGCGTCGAGGTCCAGCCGGCCCTGCTGGTAGAGGTCGACCAGCAGCGGGAAGTCCCGCGAGGGCAGGCAGTCGCCGTACCAGGACGACTTCAGCGCCCCGCCGCGGCCGAACACGTCGATCAGCGGGATCTCGGGGATCTTCATGTCCGGGGTGGGCACCCCGACCAGCACCACCGTGCCGGCCAGGTCACGGGCGTAGAAGGCCTGCTTCCAGGTCTCCGGGCGACCCACCGCGTCGATCACCACGTCAGCGCCGAACCCGCCGGTCACCGCCTGGATCGCCTCGACCGCGTCGGACTCGCCGCTGTTCACGGTATGGGTGGCACCCAGACCCTTCGCCCAGGCCAGCTTCCGGTCGTCGAGGTCCACGGCGATGATCGTGGACGCCCCGGCCAGCGCCGACCCGGCCACCGCGGCCGCCCCGACCCCACCGCACCCGATCACCGCGACGGACTTGCCGCGCCCCACGTTGCCGGTGTTGATCGCCGCACCCAACCCGGCCATCACCCCGCAGCCGAGCAGCCCCACCGCGGCCGGGTCCGCGGTCGGGTCGACCTTGGTGCACTGCCCGGCGTGGACCAGCGTCTTCTCGATGAACGCGCCGATGCCCAACGCCGGGGACAGCTCGGTGCCGGCATCGGGCCCCTCGGCCAGCGTCATCTTCTGGGTGGCGTTGAAGGTCGCGAAGCAGTACCACGGCTCACCGCGCTCACACGCCCGACAGCTGCCGCACACCGCCCGCCAGTTCAGGATCACGAAGTCCCCCGGTGCGACCGTGGTGACCCCCTCGCCGACGGCCTCCACCACCCCGGCCGCCTCGTGGCCCAGCAGGAACGGGAAGTCGTCGTTGATGCCGCCCTCGCGGTAGTGCAGGTCGGTGTGGCAGACCCCGCAGGCCTGGACCTGCACCACCGCCTCGCCCGGCCCCGGGTCCGGCACGTTGACCGCCACGACCTCGACCGGCGCACCCTTGCCACGCGCCACCACACCACGGACCTGCTGCATCGACTGCTCCTCCTCGGCTGACTCCCCGTGCCGCCAACCTAGGGGGCGACCCCCAGCATTCTCCAAGGCCCCCGGAGAAGAATCGTGGGACGGGGAACCACCCGGTCGGGTCATGGCGTCTGACCGTCGGGTGACAGGGGGTCGCCCGGTGTTGCCGTGGCTTGCGCGGGGGGAGAGAGTGGGGACCATGAGGGGGAAGCTCATCACGGCGGTGACGTCGTTGAGCGCGCTGCTGTTCCTGCCGGGTGCCACGGCACCGGTGGTGACGCTGGCTGCGTCGACGACCACGCCTGCGCCGACCGAGGTCCCGGACGGCACCGCGGTGCTGCCGCCCGCGTCCGTCTCCTCCCCCACGCCCGACCAGGTCGCCCCGGGGCACACGGCGGCGACCGTCACCGACGTGCTGCGGCACCCGCGGGCGCCGAGGGCGGGCGCTCGTGTCGACGTGCCCCAGACCGTGCTGGACGCCTACCAGCTCGCGGTCCTGGTCGCGCCCGCGTCGTGCCACCTGACCGTGCCGGTGCTCGCCGCGATCGGACAGGTCGAGTCGGGGAACCTGGCCGGCCGCACTCTCGACGCCCGGCACCGGGCGGTCCCCGCCGTGCTCGGCCCCGTCCTCGACGGAGGCCGGTTCGCGGCCGTCCCGGACACCGACGGCGGCACGCTGGACGGCGACCGCACCTGGGACCGCGCCGTCGGGCCGATGCAGTTCATCCCGAGCAGCTGGCGCGTGGCCGGCGTCGACCTCGACGCCGACGGGCGTCGCGACCCCCAGGACATCGACGACGCGGCGGGCGGCGCGATGGTCTACCTCTGCGCCTACGGCCGCGACCTCTCCGACCCGGGCGACCTGCGGGCCGCGATCCTGGCCTACAACCACTCTGAGGAGTACCTGCGCGTGGTGCTCGCGTGGAAGGCCGCCTACGACGGCGCCGACCTCGGCGCGGGCCTGCCGACCGACCTGGTGCCGCCGAGCTCGCCCTGGTCGTCCTTCTCGGTCCGCGCCCACGCGGTGGGTCCGTCAGGCTCCGGTACGACGGACCCGACGCCCGACGTGCGGCACGAGGCCACCGTCGCCGGCGGAGTGCCGAGCGCACCCTGGACCCCCAGCCCGACGGCCGCCGACCCGACCCCGACGCCGGACCCGACGCCGACCCCCACACCCGACCCGACCCCGGACCCCACCCCCGACCCGAGCCCGACGCCGGGCGAGTGCCCGACGGAGCCGCCGACGGTCCCGGAGGACCCTCAGCCGTCCCCGTCCGAGCCGACCCCGACCGAGGAGCCGACACCCACGGCGACCCCCGCGGCCACCCCGAGCGACGACCCGTCCGCCACCCCGTCCGCCCTTCCGAGCCCCGACCCGTCCGCCGCCCCGACGCCGATCTGCTGACGGCGCCGGCGCTGCCAGCTCGCCGCTGCACCGAGGCCGGCGCCCAGCGCGAGCAGCCCCGCGGCGAGCCGGAGCGGCTGGTCCAGCGGTGCGTCGGAGACCAGCACCGGACGGGGCCGCCCGGCCGACCCCACCGTCCAGGCGAAGCGGCCGGACACGTCGTCGAGCCCCGCCCGGTGGATCCGCACCACGAGGGTGGTCCGGCCGGAGCCGGCCTCGGTCGGCGCCGTCCACGACCCGGCCGGGTCCACCGTGGTCGGCAGCCAGGCACCGTCGCCGACCCGCAGGTCGACCCCGGTGACGGGGGCCGGCGCGGGACGACGGGTGTCGAAGACCTGGACCTGACCCAGGCCCGTGCCGGGGCGGTTGGGGCTCAGTGCCACTTCCACCTGCAGGTCCTCCAGCCGGCGGCCGACGGCGACGTCGTCGGCCGGAGGCTGCCGCAGGTACGCCGGGTCGGTCGCGGTGCCCGAGCTGCCGAGGACTCCCGTCGCACCCACCACCCCGAGGAGGACCAGCGCCTCGGCGAGCACGCCGCGACGGGGGGCGACGACGGGACCGCGGGTGCGGAGCAGGCGGTGGTGGCGCAGGCCGAGCGAGGCGGCCACGGCCACGAGGACGACCTTGAGCAGCAGGGTCCTCCCGTACGTCGTGAGCAGCACCGAGTCCAGCGAGCCGACGACGTCGCCGGCCAGCAGGACCCCGGTGACAGCCGCGACGCCGAGGCACGCGGCGGCCGGGAGCCCGAAGGCGCGGAGCACCCGGACCCGTTCCGCACCGTCGAGGACATGACGCTCCCGCACCAGCACCACCCCCAGGACGCCGACCGCGCCCGCCCAGGTGAGCGCCGCTCCCAGGTGCTCGGAGGCGACCAGGAGGCGCACCGGCCCAGCGGTGCCGGCACCGAGGTGCCCGAGGGCGGCGGTGCCGAGCGCGGCGAGCGCCCCGCCGGTCACCGCCACGAACGTCCATGGCGTTGCGCGGCCCGACGACCGCAGCCGCCCCACGCTGCCGGCGGCCAGCAGCACCAGACCCGCCCACCGGAGCAGCCACCGGGCGCCGTACCCGCCGCTGAGCAGGGTCGCCCCGGAGGAGCCGGAGGAGCCGAGCTGGACCATCAGCAACGCCCCGGCCAGGACGGGGGCGGAGAGGGCGGCTCCGGCGGCGAGCCGCAGCGCACCGCTCGCACGGGCGTGGGCCCGGCCCAGGACCCGTGCGGCGAGCAGCCCGCCGAGCGCCAGGGCCGACGCGGCCAGCAGGGCGGCCCGCACCAGCGCCTCGGGCCACGAGGTCCGTGGCCTGCTGGGCCCCGCGGCCGTGACGTCCGTGCCGACCCCGAAGACCAGGGCGCCGCCGGTGGCGTGCAGGTCGTCGGCCGACAGGGTCTGCCAGGTCAGGCGGTAGGCGCCGGGACGCAGCACCGGAAGCTCCGCGACGAGCGTCGAGGGCTGCTCGGAGTCGCTGCCGGCCGTGAGCAGCCGCGGGCGGGTCAGGGGGACGCGGTGCCCGTCGCCGTCCACGAGCACCAGGCGGGAGGCACCCAGCACCACGTGCTCGGTGAGCTCCAACCGGAGGGCGGGCGGGGCCGCCTCGAGCCGGGCCCCGTCGGCGGGGTCGCTGCCGGCCAGGTAGGCGTGCGCGGATGCGGGTCCGCCGCCGCCCACCAGCACCAGCACGGTCGTCACCAGCACGACGGCCAGCGGGGCCACCGCTCTCCGTCCCCCCGGGCGGAGCATCAGAGCACCGGCACGTGGCGCAGCGTCACGCCGTCGTACGTGATCGCCATGGTCTCCCCGGAGCGGATCGCGTCGCGCAGGTCGTCGTACACGAGGTAGTAGGTCTGACCCGGACGCATCAGGTGTCCGGCCCGCATGATCGAGGCGCGCCGGGTGGACAGGTCACGCGCCTCGGAGACGAGGGTGGGGGGGTGCTCACGGTCGGCCTGGAACCTGGTCGCCCTCTCGGCGTCGAGGACGACGTAGAACACCGTGACCAGTCCGCCGTCGCCGACGACGGCGACCCGGCTGAACCGCACCCCGGTGCGCGCCTCCATCGCGGCGCTGCGCGGCACCCGGGTGGGCGGCCCGGCCTGGGGCGCGAAGCCCTGCCCGACCAGGTAGGCGACGAGGCCGATCGCCGCCGCCGCGAGGACGGCGTTGACCATCATCCAGCGGTACGACCGGCGGTCCGGGTCCGGGACAGGCGGGGGGAGCTCGTCGAGCAGGGTCGCGATGGGCATGGCTTCCTCCTGGGTGAGGTCGAGGTCGGGTCGGGCGGGGTCGGAGGGTCAGAAGGAGGACCGGACCGAGACGAAGGTGTCGAACCAGGCCGACCGCGCCGGGGCGCCCGCGTAGTTCGGTGCGGCGACGAGCCCGAGCCGCACGCTCCCGACCGTGCTCGCCGAGGCCGCGACGGACCCCGCCGGCCCCCCGTCGACGCCGAGCGCCAGGGTGCCGCCGGTGGCCCAGTCGACCTGGACGGTGTGGGCGAGGCCGGTCACGGTCACCGGCGTGCTGACGTTCGAGCCCACGTGGACCCGCAGCCTTCCGTCGCCCGAGGCCGTGGTGCGCTGGTACTCCACGGTGAACAGCTGGGCGCCGCCCCCGTTGTCGCCCGTGTAGCCACCGAGGACCGTCGCCCAGGTCGCCGCCAGCGGGCCCGTGGCCAGGCTGCCCGGGTTGAACCCGAACCGGGCGTGGTAGGTGCTCTCGGCCGCCGGCGTGTTGTCGGTGACGTACGACGTGCCCTGGCCGGTGCCGAGCACCGAGCCGCCGACCGCGGCCAGCAGTCCCTTGTTGGTCCCGCCGGCCGGGATGCCGGCGGCCGTGGAGACCGTGGGGCCGCCGGTGGCCGAGGACCACCCGAACGGGGAGGTCGCGTTGTCGAAGGCACTGGAGAAGAGGGCGTTGGCCTGGATCGTCACGGTGCCCGAGGCGACGTTGCTCCAGTTGCCGGCCATGTCCCGCACCCGCAGGTTGAGCTGCCGGGTGCCCGGGGCGAGCCCGGCGGTCGGGATCGCGACGGTGACCTTGCCGCCCACCACGGCCGGGGCCTGCACCGGGGTCCCCGACCCGGCCGCCGGAGCGGTCGTCCCGGTCCAGTACTCCGCCGCCTGCAGTCCGAACGGCTCGCTGCTGACCGATGCGGTGAGGGAGACGGTCGCCAGGCCCCGGGACGGGTTGGGCGACACGGACGCACCACTCAGGGTCGGGGCGTTGCGGTCGACGTTCACGCTCGTGCCGAACGGGGGCGACGTCCAGTTCCCGGCGTCGTCCTTGCCCTGCACCAGCACGGGCTTCGCGCCGTCGGGCAGCGACCTCACCGCCGACAGCGGGATCAGGCCGTAGACGTTCTCGGTCGGGCTGTCGTACTTCCCGTCCTCGGGGGTCAGGGCGAAGGGCTGGGAGCCTCCGTTGAAGTAGGCCCGGGCAGCGGTGAGCCGGCCGAGGGCGTCGGAGATCTGCGCGGAGACCTTCAGGTAGCCCGGGTAGCCGGTCGCCCCCACCAGCCCGTTGGTGTAGCTCGGGCTGACGCTGGCCCCCAGCACGGTCGGGCCGGTCCGGTCGACCTCGACGGGGATGTCGAGCACCGGCCCCCAGAGTCCCAGCGAGTCCTTGCTGCGGAACCAGACGTGGTGCTGGCCCTCGGCCAGGCAGGAGGCCGCGAGCGAGGTCGTGCAGCTCTGCCCGGACGGCAGCGTGGCCGGGAGGGTGGCCGTCTCGCTGACCACAGTGGCGACCCGGTTGTTGGTGGTGGGGCGCCCGGCACCGGGGTCCCCGAGGGTGTCCACGAAGTACTCCCCCGCGGTGATGGTGCCGTCCGCGGCACTGTCGTCGCCGGTGGCGGAGACCTTGATCGCCACCGTGCCGTTGGTCGGCGAGGGGGTGGCGACGCCCCCCGTGGTCGCCGGCCCGGTCTTCGGCAGGTTGAGCACCGTCGAGCCGACCACGCCCCAGTTGCCCACCACGTCACGGGCCCGGACGTAGACGACGTGCTTGCCGGCGGCGAGGCAGGTCAGGGTCACCGGCAGCTGGGTGACCGGGTCGCAGCCCACCCCGGTGGGTGGGGCGACCGGGATCGTGCCGGTGACGGCCCCAGTCACGGCACCGAACGCGCCGGTCATCGGGAGTCCGCTGCCCACGGCGACCGTCGGGTCGTCCAGGACGAGCTCGGCGGCGGTCACGGTCGACCCGCCCTGGCGCACGTCGCTCAGGTCGGCACTCACCGAGACCGGGGTCCGGGCGTCCGAGGGCGAGGGCGCAGCGGTGACGTGGGTCGCCACCGGGCCGACGCCGTCGTCCGAGGGCGGCGGGGCCGCAGTGTCGAGGAAGGTCATCATGCCGCCGGCGGCGACCCGGGTCGGGTCCAGCTCGGTGCGGCCGTCGTTGTCGAGGTGGTCCCCCGCCTCGTAGAGGGTGACCTTGGCCTCCGGGCCGGTGGGCATGGTGACCAGGGTGTCGAGGGTGGCACCGGAGTCCACCTCGGCGACGACCTCGCGCTGGGCGGCGGCGCGGGGGTGGCCGTCGCCGGCGGTCTCGACCTGGCTGGCGCCGAGCAGGCTCATCGCGTGCACCGCCGAGCCGGCGTTGACGTAGCGCAGCAGCACGGTGTGCCCCTGGTCGGTGCTGATCGGCTGCGTCTCGGGGAAGGCCTTGCCGTTGAGCAGCCGGAGCCGCGGGTGGAAGCCGCGCAGGTCGAAGTGGGTGGGGTCGGCGTTCAGGGCGGGGTCGACGTCGCTGAGCACCACGACCGCCTCGTCGTCGTACGACGGGGTGCCGGCCGGGCGCACCACCAGCGCGCCGGCGAGGCCCATCGCGACCTGGCGGGCCCCGTCGGGGGTGTGGCCCGCCTCGTACAGGAAGGTGCCGGCGTGCCCGGCCCGGAAGGTGTACGTGCGGGTCGCCCCCTGGCCGATCCCGGTGGTGTCGTCGCCGCCGGACAGGCCCTCGCCGAGGGTGGCCGGAGACTGGCCGGGAAAGGCGAGCGAGACGGGCTGGGGCAGCTGGTTGTGCAGGGTCACGGTGACGGTGTCGCCCTGGTCCACCACCAGGGTCGGTCCGGGCAGGCCGGGTCCGTCGGCGTCGGTGGAGGAGAACCCCCAGACGGGCAGGGGCTGGCCCAGCAGCTGGACGCTGCCGGCCTTCGCCCACAGGTCGCACGCGACGCCGCCGGCGGCGGGCGCGCAGCCGCTGGGGGCGAGCCGGCCGACCGCCGCGGCGCGCGGATGGGTCACGGACGAGGGAGCCGCCAGACGCGGGGCGACGGTCGCACCGGCGGCGGTGCCGGTGAGGACGAGAGCGGCCGCGGGGAGGGCGAGCAGGGCCGCGCCCAGGGCGAGGTGTCGCGAGATGGTCATGGCCGGGTCCTCAGTTCGTGGGGCAGCCGGCCGGCGGGTCGATGCGGTAGAGCGTCATCATCCCTCCGAACGTCGCGCCGTAGTTGGTGGCCTGCTCGAGCGCGTGGCTGTGCGCCACGTGGTAGTACTCACCGCACTCGTTGTTGTCGGTGATGCTGGTCGGGGCGGCCGTCCGGGTGCCCAGGTAGGGGCTCTCGGAGAACCAGGTGTCGGTGCCGACGAGCATCTGGTCGGTGATCGCCGGGATGCTGGCCGGGTTCGGGACCGGGTTGGACGTGGCGTCCCAGTGCTCGACGTCCCGCCAGTCCATGAGGGCGTCGACCGACTGGCCCGGCTGCACGTCGAGGTCGTACTTCAGGTAGGACAGGTCGGCGCCGCCGGGGCCCTCCAGGGCCTGGCCGTCCTTGTTGACGACGCGCTCGTCGCTGCCGTGCGGGTGGAACGGGTAGTTGACGGTGCCCGCGTTGAGGTAGCGGATCACCGACGGGAACGGGTTCGTCGACGCGTCGTACGGCTTGATGTGGACCATCGCGCCGTAGGGCTGCGTGGGCAGCCAGGAGGCGTGGTTCGGCGCGATGGTGTCGGGCATGCTCCGCCCGTTGATCATGTAGTAGCGCGCCCGGTAGCTGCTCCAGTCGACCGGGTCGCCGCGCTCGACCGCGAGGTGCAGGTCGGGGTCGACCTCGGAGAGCAGGAAGACGTACTCGTGGGAGGGGTCGAACCGGGAGTCGGCCCGGTCGTTGACCTGGTTCGGGTGCCCCGCCGGCCGCACGACCAGCGCCCCGAACAGCCCCATCTGGTCCTGCTTGTTCATGTCCGTGCCGGACTCGTAGAGGTAGGTGCCGGGTGACCCGGCGGTGAAGGTGTAGGTGACCGAGCCGCCGTTCGCGTCGGCCGCCTGCACCAGCGAGGTCAGCGCGCCGCTCCCGGCCAGCTGCGGCTGGGCCGGGTTGCCGTCCGCCTTCACGCCGGTCTGGCCCGGGAAGACGATCGAGGCCGGCTCCGGGAGGGCGTTGTGCAGCACCACGGTCACCTGGCTGCCCGAGGTGACGCACAGGACCGGGCCGGGGAGCTGGAACCTGCCGGTGGACGGCGCGTAGCTCCACATGTAGATCGCGTTGCCGTCAGGGGTGGAGGCGTAGCCGTCGGTGGCAGTCAGGTTGAACGCGTTGTGCGCGTCGGTGAGGCACTCCAGGCCCTCCGAGGTCGCTGCGGAGGCTCCGGGGCCGGCGACCAGGGCGCCGAGCGCCAGGGCCCCGGAGGTCAGCGCGACCGTCGTACGCCGGCGGGCGAGGGTGCGGGTGAGGCGGGTGGTGGGCTTCATCGTCGGTCCCTCACGCGTTCTTCCAGGTGTTGGCGGCGGTCTGCGGGAGCAGCGGGGCCTGCTGGACGACGATTCGCGTCATCATCCCGCCGTAGCCGGTGCCCCCGTTGCTGAGCTGGGCATAGTTGCGGTCGTAGAGCAGGTACTCGCCCACGGCCGGTGCGGTGAACAACACGTCGCGGCTCTCGCCGGGACCGAGGTCGACGGTGTTGGTCGTGACGTAGCCGGAGGTCCCGTCGCGCCCGCGCAGCAGGCTGGCGTCCTTGGCCACGATGGTCAGGTCGATCGTGTCGACGGTGAGCTCGTGGTTCTCGTAGCCCAGGTTGGACAGGCGCAGCAGCACCCGGTCGCCGGGGTTGCAGACCACCCGGGAGCTGATCGGCTGGTACTGCAGCCGGCCCGCGGCGGTCGTGAGCGGGTCACCGTTCTCGGCGACCGTGTCGGGGAAGCCACGGCCGTTCATGAGGAAGAAGCTCGGGTCGTAGTCGGTCCAGTCGCTGACCTGGATGTGGGCGTCGCGGTAGTGCGCCGCGGACCACAGCTCGGTGAGCATGAACGCGAACTCGCGGTCGTAGCGGGTGGAGCCGTCACCGTCGTTGTAGGCGTACCGGGTGCCGGCCGGGTCGCCGCCGACCGGGTTCGCGTTCTGCTGCGGGCGGATGAAGACCATCCCGGTCATGCCCATCTGCACGTGCTCCACGTCCTCGAAGTGGCAGTGGTACATGTAGGTGCCCGCGTCGTGCGGTCGGTAGAAGTAGGTCAGGTCGCGGCCGACCGGGACGGCGAGCGACAGCTCGGGCACCCCGTCGAAGAGCGGGATCGCGTTGCGGAAGCCGTGCCAGTGCAGGGTGTGGCCGTCGAACAGGTCGGGGCGCTGCACCAGACCGAGGTTCGACAGCGTGATGAAGATGTCGTCGCCCTCGTCGAAGCTCAGCATCGGGGCGCTGATCTGCGCCTTGCCGCGCTGGGCGGCGACCTGGTCGGTGGTCATCCCGGTCACGTCCCGGAAGCCGAAGACGTAGGTGTCGAACGGCGAGGGCGCCAGCGAGTCGGGGAAGAACGGCGGGTCGGGCAGCGCGTTGCCCGGCATCGACACCCAGCCGTCGGTGCCCGCGAGGTGGACCGTCCGGGTCCGGCCGGTGCTGAACGCGCCGGCGGCGGGACGGAGGCCGACCGCCCGGACCGGACTGTGGTGCAGGCGGGCGCCGACCACGGTGGCGCCGGTCAGCAGGGCGGTACCGGTGAGGAACCCGCGCCGGGTGAGCGACGCGGTGGGGGGCTGCTGGGTCATGGTGTCCTCCGATGCGGACGAGGTCGGGTGGTCGGGGCGGGTGACCGGCGGGCACACGTCGGGGGGTGGACGTGCGCCCGCCGGCGGTCAGGGCGTCAGCTGGTCGGACCCCGCCTCGTAGTGGTTGAGGAACCCGGGCCTGGAGTCCCCGTCGAGGTCGTCGGAGGCTGCGTTGACCGGGTAGCCGCCGGTGCCCGCCACCGAGGTGCTCGCCAGCCCCTGCCCCAGCGCCGGGGGCGAGTAGAACGGCGAGAGCCGGACCGGCAGCAGGTGGTAGTCGCCCATCTGGTCCGGTGGCGGCAGCACCGCCGCCACCACGGCCGCCTCCCGGAAGGCCGGGTAGGTCCGCGACGGCAGCACGTCGACCGGAAGCAGCCACGGGGAGCGGAACTCGCTCGCGTGCACGACGCGGGTGGTCGCGTTGCCACCCGCCGGGACGTCGGTCTGCGTCACCGAGTCGATGACCGAGCCCTTCGGGCTGAGCGTCACCGGGTCGAGCGAGCCGAGGTCCCAGACGTTGACGTCGTAGGTCTGCCCGTTCGCCAGCGCACCGATGCCCTTGACGGTGGCGTCCTCGTAGCGACCGGCCCGGTTGTCCCAGAAGACGTCGTCGAGGAGCACCGGCTTGCTGTACGGCGTGGTAGCCGCCGCGGTGCCCGCGAACCGGCTGGTGAGCCGCGCCCGGAGCGGGTCGCTGTTGGTGGCCGTGGAGAGTCCGGCCGGCGCCGGCGTCCCGTCGCTGGTGACCGCGGTCGCCGTGGTGACGTTGCGGGCCACCGTGGTGTCGACGACGTTGACGAAGGCCGCGTCGTCCAGGGCGATGCCGCCGCCCTCGTGGGCCGACAGGTTGTCGGTGACCGTGTCGTCGACGATGGAGATGGTGCCGCGGGCGTTGGACCGCTGCTGCTCCCGCTGGGCCGTGGTGCCCGTGGTCGGGTTGACGACGGTGGCGTGCCGGCCGGTGACCATCAGCAGCCGGATCCCGCCGCCGTCGTCGTTGGACAGGTTGGACTCGACGATGTTGTGGTCGATCGAGACCGGGCCAGAGCCCTGGGTCAGCTGGGTCGGGTCGGCGGTGAGCTCCCCGGCGACGAAGAGGCCGCCGCCCTCGTCGTAGGAGGCGTTGAACCAGACCCGGTTGCGGCTGATCGTGCCGACGGCGGGGTTGGCGTCGTTCGGACCGCCCTGGTAGCCGAAGACGCTGACGCCACCGCCGTACTCGGCCGAGAAGTTGCCGCAGATCGCGTTGTTGGTGACCTGGTAGCCGTCGGCCCCGGCGAAGATCCCGACCCCGCCGGCCAGGTTGGTGCCGCCGTTCTCGCGGAGCTGGTTGCGGGTGAGCACGAAGCCGGCGTTGTCGTTGGAGCCCACGTACGGCGTCCCGACCCGGACCGCGCCGCCGTAGGAGCCGCTGTTGCCGCGGATCACGTCGTCGGAGACCGTCAGGTTGCGCACGCCGTTGTGCACGTAGACCCCACCGCCCTGGGTGACCAGCGCCCCGGTCGCGCCGTACGGCGTCGAGACGCCTCCGGTGATGGTGTTGATGTTGGTGGTGACGTCCGACTGGCTGCCGCCGGTGATCAGGAACCCGTCCAGGGTCGGGTCGTAGCCCAACGTCCGGCTGTCGCGGGTGTCCCGCAGGAAGGTCACCACGGCGGAGTCCGGCACCTGCGGGTCACCGCTGTAGGAGATGCGGCCCAGCAGGTTCAGCCAGGCGGTGCCCAGGTCGTTGTCCGGGCTGTAGGCGATCCCGTCCAGGATGCTGCCGGGGACCGGGGTGCCCGAGGGCAGGAAGCCGCCGGGACCGGTGCCCTGGATCCTGACCCGGTGGTGCACGATCAGGTTCTCGGTGTACTCCCCGCGCGGGTTCGTCCTGCTCGCCTTGTTGGGGTAGACCGCGACCAGCCAGTACGGCGTGGTCGAGGTCGGCCGGGCGAACTCCAGCGCGTCCTGCACCGTCGCGTAGTTGCGGTTGGTCCCGGTGGTCACCAGCGGCGCGTACGGGTTGACGGTGACCACCCGCGGGTTCGTCGCGGAGACCGCAGCGCTCGCCGAGCCGACCACCTGCAGGGTCATCGTGTTGTACGCCGGCTTGATGCCGGCCGGGGCGCTCGGCGCGATCGAGATCGCCCCGGTCCCCACCCCGCTGCTGGGGATGGTGGCCACGATCCGGTTCGCGGTCCAGGTGGAGGTCCCGACCGTGGTGCCGCCGACCTTGAGCGTGCCGGCCGTGCCGAGGTTGAGGCCGGTGATCGTGATGGTCCGGTCGGCGGCCGAGCCCGTGGTCCGCACGAAGGGCCTGTCGACCGACAGCAGCTGCGCGAAGCCCTTGCCGAGGTCGCACTGGGTCGGGTTGGCGATCGTGCCGTCGGGGGCGAGCGCGACGTTGGCGACCTGGGTGGGTGCCTCGTCGGTGACGGTGAACAGGCCGGGCCAGCCCTGGAACGACGCGGCGATGGTGCGGAACGCCGGGTTGTAGTCCGGGTTGAGGTGGTCCGGTGTGCCCGGGTCGTTGCCGACAAAGCGGTACATGTTCGGGCAGGGTCCGGCCGGCACCGGGCAGTTGTAGGTCGAGGTCGACGGCTCGAGGCCCTCGTAGAGCCCGTTGAAGTCGGTGTGCACGGTGTCCTTCAGGTGCCCCGCCCAGTCGTAGAGCCCGACCGGGACGAAGGGCAGGCCCTGGGCCTCGCCGTAGTTCACCGACCGCTTGTCGAAGGTCAGGCCGAGGTCGTTGAGGGTGACGCCCCAGAAGTGGGTGGGGATCGGCACCGGCGTGAACAGGTTGAAGTTCGGCGCGGTCGCCTGCGCGGCCCGCACGGTGACCAGCTTGTCGGCGCAGGAGGGTCGCTGCTGGCCCTCGAAGGGACTGCCGCCGCCGTCGAGGAAGGCCTGGTCGGTCACGGTGACGGTGTGCAGGGCACCTGCGCAGGGCGAGATGATGCCGGCCTGCTGGGACGGCGGCTGCGTGGGCGGGGTGACGTCGGGCGGCGGGGGTGCCCCGCCGTCGGCCGCCGCGGCGGCTGCGGCGGTGCCGGTGTTCTCCTGCGGCAGGTAGGTGTCGCCGTCGAAGACGTTGACGTCCTCCTCCTGGGTGGCCTGGTACATCTTCCCGCCGCCGACCGGGTTGTCCGGGATGTCGACGGAGACGACGTAGTCGCCGGGGCGCAGGTCCTGCTCCGGGTAGCCGGCTGCGGCCAGGTCGGCGTAGAGAGGCAGGTCGTGGGCGGGGGCAGGGTTCTTGGCGCTGCCCGGCGGGTAGAGGTTGAGCCGGGAGGTGGCGAACCCGTAGTTGCCGTTGACGGTCTGGCTCGCGGCGCCGTCGGTCTTGTCGCTCGGGCCGATCGCGATCCCCATCATCGGGGCCTCGGCGCAGGTCGGCGCGGTGTTGGGATCGTTGGGGTCGGAGCCGATCGTCTCGCCGAAGGCCGGCAGCGCGCGCTGGTCGGTCAGCGGCACACCCTGGGCGTCGTACGCCGTGCAGCCGTGCGGGGCCGCCCACTCCTCCGAGGTGTAGGCGTCCTGCAGCTCGGGGCTGCGGGCGATCGAGCCGTCGGCGGTGAGCTCCTTGCCCTGGCGGCAGTGCGCCGCGACGTCGGCCGGCGTCGTCTCGCTGCACGGGAGCGCGGCGTAGAGCCGCACGGGCACGCCCGGGATGCCGGGCTGGTAGGACTCCGAGGCGGCGTCGGCGGGGTCGAGCTCGTTGCGGGTGGTGTCGTAGCTGACGGTGCCGACGATGCCGCCGTTCTCAGCCGCCGTGTAGGGCTGGACGCCCCAGTCGATCTCGCCGCCCAGCCCGATGATCGGCAGGAAGTCCAGGTCGACCAGCGAGCCGAGCTTGGTGGTCGGCTGGTCCTCGTTCTCTCCGCGGTAGGTGATCCCGGTGGTGCGGTAGCGCGTGTTGAACGCCTCGAGCACCAGCCACTTGCCCAGCGGGTAGGTCTCCCGGATGTCGTAGTAGCCGTTGTCGTTGGTGGTCGCGGTGTTCGTGTACTGGTCCATCAGCGAGTTGTCCCGCTCGCGGACCGTCAGGGTGAAGCCGGGGACGGAGCTCTCCCCGGGGTCGCGCTGGCCGTTCTCGTTGGAGTCGACGAACACGTGGCCGTGCAGGTGGCTGAACCACGCGGTCAGAGCGGTGTTGCCGACGTCGGTCACCTGGCCGCCGCTGACCTGCACGTTGAAGCTGTAGAGGATGTAGTCGAGGTTGTCGTCCCAGGCGGAGAGCTGGTAGCTCCCGTCGGGCACGTGGGTGAGGTCGAAGCTGCCGTCCGCGTTGCCCTGGCCGACGTAGCGTGCGGCGTCACCGGCGTCGAGGTCGTTCAGCGCGATCCACGGCCTGCTGATCGGGCCGTCGGAGCGGGTGTAGGGGAAGCCGGTCTCGTAGGCCAGGCCCGGCGTGCCGCCGATGTAGGGCAGGCCGGCCACGATGACGCCGGTGATCTCGCCGGTCGCGCTCGACGCCGGCATCGGGGTCCGGCGCACGAAGCCGAACTGGACCAGCGGCACCGGCTCCCCGCCCTTGAGCACCTCGTTGTCGTAGCCGGTCTCACCCTCCTGCACCCAGGTGTCCCAGTCCTTCGCGCCCTCCAGCGTGGTGGTCTGAACCCACTGGTCGGCCTGGCCCGCGGGCGGGGTGACGGTGGCGGCGTACCGGTTCGGGCCCAGGTTGGGGATCACGATCTGGCCGGTCGCGTCGCTGACGCACCGCCCGGTCGAGGACGGGTCCACGACCGGCTTGCCGGTGTCGGCGTCGAAGCGCATCGACCCGTCGGCGATGTGCAGGTAGGTGGTGCACAGTGCGTTGCCGTAGTAGTCGGTGCTCACCTCGCCGAAGACGTCGGTCAGGTGGCCGACGAACCCCTGCAGGCCGGCCTCGGCGTCGGCCTCGTAGGTGGCGTCGACCGGCACCGTGTCGTCGAAGACCTGGATCCGCATGGTGGCCAGCGGCAGCGGGGTCGGGTTCATCGCCACCGCAACCTGCTGCGTGCCGCCGTCGACGGTGAAGTGCTGACCGTCGATCTTGTAGCCGTCCGCGGTCACCGAGATCAGGTACCTGCCCCCGGGCAGGTCGCGCAGCGCGGTGCTCGTGCCCAGCGTGGTCTCGTCGCCCTGCGCGACGATGGGGGCGAACCCGGAGGTCGGCCGGATCGAGGGCCAAGGGCAGGACGCGACGAAGTCCGGGTCGGCGCTGCCCTGCTGGGCGCTGCCGGCCGGCTGGGGCGGGAGGCAGCGCTCGGTGCCCTGGTCCGCCAGCGTGCCCGGGTCGCCGGTGTCGTCCTCGTTGACGAGCCAGCGGTAGTGGGTCACCGGGGTGCCCTCGGGCACGGTGCCCGCCACCCCGCTGCCGGCGCTGGTCACCGCCAGCGTGATCGCGCCCGGTGAGAGCGGGGCGGCGGCGGCAGCCGGGGCGACCGGCGCGGTGGCGGCGAGGAACGGGAGCGTCCCCGCGACCACGGCGAGCACGACCGCCGTACGACGGGAACCTCGGGACTGCTGGGAATGGGCCACGGTGATGCTCCTCTGCGGCGAGGTCGTCCGGGAGCGCGGAGTGCCCCCGGCGGCCAGGATGGGCGCGGCCCGGCCGTTGCCGGCCGAGAGTGAGCGAGGAGTCAGGGCAGGGTCAGCGGTGCGTCAGCAGCGGATCGCGAAGCCGTCGGTCGGTGGTCGGCTCCCGACCATGGAGCTGTCATGAAGCTGTCATCTGTTCTGCCCGGTTGGTCCGGTACTTCCGGCTGCGCCGGGTCCCTTCGGCTACCTCCTCGTGGCCCGGTCGGGCCATTTCCGAAGGTGGCTCTGGTCACGATCACCTGAAGGCCCATGATGTGTCTGGGCGGAATTCCGTGGGGGGGAGAACGACCCGGGGGTGTTGCAGTCATGAGCAAGGTGTTGGTGGTCGACGACGAGGAGCGTGTGGTCAACCTGTTGACCCGGTTCCTGGTGGCCGAGGGTCACTCGGTCCAGACGGCGGGGGACGGCGCAACGGCGCTGGAGCGGCTCGCCCGTGACCAGGTGGACCTGGTCCTGCTGGACCTGGTGATGCCCCGGCTCAACGGCCTGCAGGTCCTCGACGCACTCGGGTCGCACACCTCGGTGCCGCCGGTCATCGTGCTGTCGGCGGTCAACGAGGTCTCGGCCCGGGTGCAGGCGCTGGACCGGGGAGCGGTGGACTTCGTGTCCAAGCCGTTCCACGCCGCCGAGCTGGTCGCCCGGATCCGGCGCCACCTCGTGGCGCAGGTGCCCCAGCAGCGCCCGGCGCCGCGGGCCGAGCGCTACCTGTCGGCGGGGGGCATCCAGCTCGACCTCGACCGGCGCCGTGCGCTGCACGGCGAACGCGAGGTCGTGCTCAGCGAGCGCGAGTTCAGCCTGCTCGCGCACCTGATGCGACGGCGGGGGGACGTGTGCCGCAAGGACGAGCTGCTGCACGACGTCTGGGGGCTCGACTTCGACCCCGGCAGCAACGTCATCGAGGTGTGCATGCGCCGGCTGCGCAACAAGCTCTCCACGGCTCCGATCGAGACCGTGCGCGGCGTCGGGTACTGCTTCTACGGCGCTGCGTGATGCCCGGCCGCTCACGGCTCTTCGTGCCGTGGCTGGTGCTGGCGACCGTCTGCTCGGTGGCGATGTGGCTCCTCCCCGGCGAGGAGACCATCCCCTACCACCTGGCCTGGATCGGGGTGGCCTTCGCGTACGGCGTCGAGCCGTGGCCGTTCCGCCGGGCGGTGGTCGCCATCGCGGTCTACACCGTCCTGACCGGCGGGATCCTGGTGGCGCGGGTGCTCACCGGCGTCCTCGCCTGGGGCGAGACCGCCGAGATCCCGATGATGTCGGCGCTGATGCTGCTGGTGGTCCTCAACGTGCGGCGGCGGCACGACGCGTTCGCCGAGCTCTCCTCGCTCGCCCAGCGGGACCGGGCTCGGGCCGAGCAGCGCGAGCGCTTCAGCAAGATGACCAGCCACGAGATGCGGACCCCCGCGACCATCGCCAGCGGGTACGCCGAGATGCTCCTCGCCACCGAGACCGACCCGGCCAAGCGGGCCGACCTCGCCGTCATCCACGACGAGCTCGAGCGCCTGGTCCTGGTCGGCGACCGGCTCGTCCGGATGATCCGGATGCAGGACCGCGACGACGTCCGGCTCGTCGACACCGACGCCCTGCTCGCGGAGACCGCGGAGCGGTGGGGGGTGCTGGCGGACCGGCGCTGGGTGGTCTCCGCCCACGCCGGCCGCCAGCTCGGGAGCCCGGAGCGGCTGCGCGCCTGCCTCGACACGCTGCTCGAGAACGCCGTGCGCTACACCGCCCCGGGTGACACCGTGCGGCTGGTCGGCCGGGTGCACGGCGAGCACGTCCTGCTCGGCGTCGCGGACTCGGGTCACGGTCTCGACGAGCTGCTGGTGCATGCCGTCAACGAGGACACCCTGGGCTCGGACGGCTCCGCGGCCTACGTCGCCCGGGACCCCAAGGCGAAGACGGGCCTGGGCCTCGCGCTCGTGCGGGAGGCCGCCCTCGCTCGCGGGGGACGGCTGCTGGCCGGCACCTCGTCCGAGGGCGGTGCGCTGCTGCTGCTGGCCGTGCCTCGCCGTCACACGGCGTCGGTGTCGGGACCCCGCGCAGAGCTCCCCTCGGCCGCCGAGCTCACCGCGCTGACCGCGCCGGCGGCCGGCGACCAGAACGCCACCGCGAGGTCGAGCCGGCCCGAGGACCTCCTCGGGGTGCCTTCCGCGAGGTAGTGCTGCAACGCCTCCACCTGGTGGCTGGTCGGCAGGCTGCCGTCGGCGCGGACCACCCGCCACCACGGCACGGGTCCGCCGTACGTCGCCATCACCCGGCCGACCTGCCGCGGACCGCCCACGCCGAGGTGGTCGGCGATCGCGCCGTACGACGTGACGCGGCCGGGTGGGATCCGCTCGACCACCTGCAGGACGGCCTCGACGTACTCCTCGGGGTCCACCCGCAGCAGACTAGCCGCCGAACGGCACGGTGCCCTGCGCGAGCCGGAGCCCGGCGATGCCCGCGTGACGCTGGGCGAACCGCAGCTCCTTGAGCAGGCTACCCACCCCGTTCTCCCCCGGGATCGGGGCCAGGGAGAGGGTCGACAGCACGCCGACCGCGTGGCCCTGGGCGTCCAGGAAGCCGCTGCCGGAGTCACCGGGAACCCCGGGCGTGAGCGTGATGACGCCGAACGACCAGCCGCTGGGGTCGACGCTGGTCACCGCGCCGCGCTTCGGGCTGAGCAGCGCGAGGCCCGCCCGCAGCGAGGAGTTGCCGTAGCTGGACACCGAGGCACCGGCGGCCGGGGCAGCCGCCGCGGCCGCCGGGCCGCCGAAGGACGGCACCGACGGGTTGACCTTGCCGCGGTCGGCCTTGGCGACGCGGACCAGGGCCAGGTCGTTGTAGGCGCATGGGGCGGCAGCGCGGGTGCCGAGCCGCTGCATCGTCAGCCAGGAGCTGTAGGCCAGCCGGCCCCGCCCGACCACGGTGCCCTCGGTGAGCTGGCTCCCGCCGGTCTCGAAGGTGACCGGGGTGCCCAGGGGCAGCGAGCGCGTCGTGCAGCCCCAGGTAGGTCCGCCCGCGCCCGTCGGTGAAGACGAAGTTCGCGGTGCACTGCGCGCCGCCGGTGACCATCTGCACGCCGGGCGTGACGGTGGCCGAGGACGCCGGCGCGAACGACACCGCCGCGCCGGCGCTGGGGGTGACCAGCGGCACGAGCGCGGCGGTGAGGAGGGCGCTGAGGAGGGACAGCAGGACGACCAGGGCGGCACGGGGCTTCGTCACGTCGGGTCAACGAGGCTCCGTGCCCCCGGTCACGTCAGTACGTCGGCTGCGAGGGGTCGATCTGGTTGACCCACGCCACCACGCCGCCCCCGACGTGGACGGCGTCGGCGTACCCGGCGCCCTTGACGATCGCCAGCGTCTCGGCGGACCGGACGCCGGACTTGCAGTGCATGACGATCTGCTTGTCGCCGCCGGTCAGCGCGGGCAGCTTCTCCAGCGCGGAGCCGTTGAGGAAGTCGCCCTTGGGGATCAGGATCGCGCCCGGGATGTGGTTGATCTCGGCCTCGTTGGGCTCGCGGACGTCGATGAGCACGAAGTCGCGCTCGCCGTTGTCGCGCTCCTTGAGCATCGTCTCGAGCTGGGTCACCGAGATGGTGGCGCCGGCGGCGGCCTCCGCGGCCTCCTCCGAGACCGCACCGCAGAAGGTCTCGTAGTCGATCAGCTCGGTCACCGTCGGGTTCTCACCGCACAGCGCGCAGCCCGGGTCCTTGCGGACGCGGAGCTTGCGGTACTCCATCTCCAGGGCGTCGTAGATCATCAGCTTGCCGACCAGCGGCTCGCCGATGCCGGTGAGCAGCTTGATCGCCTCGTTGACCTGGATGGAGCCGATCGACGCGCACAGCACGCCGAGCACGCCGCCCTCGGCGCAGGAGGGCACCATGCCGGGCGGGGGCGGCTCGGGGTAGAGGCAGCGGTAGCAGGGCGCCTCGGCGCTCTCCCCGTCGACGGACAGCGTCGGCCAGAAGACGCTGGCCTGGCCGTCGAAGCGGTAGATCGAGCCCCACACGTACGGCTTGTTCAGGAAGTACGCCGCGTCGTTGACCATGTAGCGGGTCGCGAAGTTGTCGGTGCCGTCGACGATGAGGTCGTAGTCGGCGAAGATCCGCAGCACGTTGTCGTTGTCGAGCCGCTCGTTGTGCACGATCACGTCGACCAGCGGGTTGGTCTCCTGGATGGAGTCCCGCGCCGACTCGGCCTTCGGGCGGCCGATGTCGCTCTGGCCGTGGATGATCTGGCGCTGCAGGTTGGACTCGTCGACCTCGTCGAACTCCGCGATGCCCAGGGTGCCCACGCCGGCCGCGGCCAGGTAGAGCAGGGCCGGGGAGCCCAGGCCGCCGGCGCCGATGACCAGCACCTTGGCGTTCTTGAGCCGCTTCTGCCCGCTCATGCCCACGTCGGGGATGATCAGGTGGCGGCTGTAGCGGCGGACCTCGTCGATCGTCAGCTCGGCGGCCGGCTCGACCAGCGGGGGCAGGGACACGTCTTCTCCTCGGTAGCCACGTCGGGTGCTGTCAGGTCGTTCGCACCCGTCAACACCGCAGGGTGCCTCCATGTTCCCCCGCGGACGCCTCCGGCCCCCGGAGAGGTCTCAGGATGCGGCCACCGGCCGGGCGAGCACGACGACGTTG
This sequence comes from Marmoricola sp., assembly GCA_044227235.1. Taxonomy (GTDB): domain Bacteria; phylum Actinomycetota; class Actinomycetes; order Propionibacteriales; family Nocardioidaceae; genus Marmoricola_A. The sequence continues at coordinate 137,692 of JBGAFN010000015.1, forward strand.
GAGAGGTACCGGGTGCCGTCCCAGTCCTCGCAGGTGACCAGCACCAGGCGCCCCGGCACCTGCTGGCTGAACAGCGACGCGGAGTCCCGGGCCAGCGTCGCCTTGCGGTAGACCGCCACGTCGACGACCTCGTAGCGCACCGTGCCGCGGCCGGTCCGGACGCTGACCGGGTCACCGCGGTGCAGCGTCTCCAGGTCGTCGAGGGCGCCGCCGCCGGTGTGCACGGTGTGACCGGTGACCAGGGCACCGCCGTGGGCGGCGCCGGGCACCGCGCCCTGGTCCCACCAGCCGAGCGTCTGTGGGTCGTCCGGGGGCACCAGCACGCCGTCGAGGGGACGGATGCCGACCACCGGCGCGTCCACCCCGAGCGCCGGGATCAGCACCCGCTGCGGGGGGCCGGCGGCCGGGTCGTCCGCGGTGGGCTCCAGCGTCGGGGTGGTGGTCGGGAGCACGCCCGGGACCGACGGGCGCGGGCTCGGCGAGGACGCCGGGGGCACCGCCCGGACGGGCTCCTCGGGCGACCCGCCACCGAGCAGTCCCCAGGCGACGAGGCCCGCGCCGGCCAGCGCGAGGCCCGCCGCGGCGACACGCCGAGGGTGCACGGGACGGCGATCGGGCACAGCACTCCTCGGGCACGTGACGGGGGCCGTTTTCGACGGTAGCAGCGCCGCGCGTGACGCCTCGGACGTTGCGCGGGATCGTCCCTACCCGGGAGTAGGCTCCTGACCGACGAGACCGACCCGAGCGAGGGGGACGACGAGGTGAGCTCCTTGGACGAGGCACGACCACGCGGTGCGCGGATGCCCCGCAAGGCACGACGAGCGCAGCTGCTCGACTCCGCCCTGGAGGTCTTCGTCGCCCAGGGCTACCACGCGGCGGCGATGGACGACATCGCCGAGCGGGCCGGGGTCTCCAAGCCGGTGCTCTACCAGCACTTCCCGGGCAAGCTCGAGCTCTACCTGGCGCTGCTCGAGCAGTCCTCGGACCGGATCATCGACGCGACCCGGGCCGCGCTGGAGGCCACCACGGACAACAAGCTGCGGGTGCTGGCCACCATGCAGACGTTCTACGACTACGTCGCCAACGCCCAGGGCGCCTTCCGGCTGGTCTTCGAGTCCGACCTGACCAACGAGCCCGCCGTCCGTGCCCAGGTCGACCGGGTCACCCACGCGTGCGCCGAGGAGATCACCAAGGTGATCCACGAGGACACCGGCCTCTCCGACGAGGCGTCCCGGCTGCTGGCCGTGTCCCTGGTCGGGATGGCGCAGGTGTCGGCCCGGTTCTGGCTCGACAGCGACGGCGAGATCAGCCAGAGCGACGCGGCGACCTTGGTGGCTGGACTAGCCTGGCGCGGGATCAGCCGCTTCCCCAAGACGGACGACCCATCGGTCTACCAGGCCGAGCCGCCCCCCGCCGGCTGAGCGAGGAACTGAGAAGGAGCATCACCGTGGAGGTCAAGATCGGCGTCCAGTACGCCGCGCGCGAGCTCGTCGTCGACACCAACATGAGCGTGGAGGAGATCGAGAGTGCCGTCACCGGCGCCCTCTCGGGCGACGCCGCCGTGCTCGCCCTGACCGACGCCAAGGGCCGCAAGGTCTTCGTCCCGTCCGCCAAGCTCTCCTACGTCGAGCTCGGCTCCCCCACCAGCGGCCAGGTCGGCTTCCGCTCCTGACCCGCGCTCAGGCGTCGAGGCCGAGGGTCTCCATCCGCTTGGTGTGGTTCTCGGTCAGCCGGGTGAAGAGCCGGCCGATCGCGGCCAGGTCGAGCCCGGGACGGTCCACGCCGCCGGCGAGCAGCGCGGTCAGCGCGTCGCGCTCGGCGGCGACCCGCTGCGCCTGGGTCAGCGCCTCCCCCATCAGCCGCCGCCCCCACAGCGCGAGCCGGCCACCGACCCGGTGGTCGGCGGCGATGGCGGCGCGGACCCGGTCGACGGCGAAGTCGGAGTGCCCGGAGTCCCGCAGGCTCTCGATGATCACCGTGCGGGTGTCCGGGTCGAGGAAGGCCGCGATCTCGGTGTAGAAGTCGGCGGCCAGCCCGTCGCCGACGTACGCCGTGACGAGGCCCTCGAGCCAGTCCGAGGAGGCGGTGCGGACGTGGAAGGCGTCGAAGGCGACCACGAACGGCTCCATCGCCGCGATCGGGTCGGCGCCGAGCGAGCGGAGCTGGTCGCAGAGCCGCTCGTAGTGGCCGAACTCGACGGTCGCCATCCGGGCCAGCTCGCCGCGGTCGGTGAGCGTGGGCGCCATCCGCGCGTCGGCTGCGAGCCGCTCGAAGGCCGCGATCTCGCCGTAGGCGATCACGCCCAGCAGGTCGACGACCGCCTCCCGGTACGTCGGGTCCTCCAGGGCCTTGGCAGCAGCGGCACCGCTGGGTTCGGTCATGCGCGCAGCCTACCGATACGATGAGGGGTCACATCTACGAGCCAAAGGCACGATCCTGACCACGTTCCGAGACCTCGGGGTACTCCCCGAGATCGCCGACGCCCTCGAGCGCGGCGGCATCACGACCCCCTTCCCGATCCAGGAGATGACCCTCTCGGTCGCCCTGCTGGGCACCGACCTCATCGGACAGGCCCGCACCGGCACCGGCAAGACCCTCGCCTTCGGGATCCCGCTGCTCCAGCGCACCGTCGCCCCGCACGACCCCGACTACGCCGACCTCGCCGCCCCCGGCAAGCCACAGGCCCTCGTGGTCGCGCCCACCCGTGAGCTCGCGCTGCAGGTGCACGGCGACCTCGTCCTGGCCTCGGCCGACCGCGGCACCCGCATCCTCAACGTCTACGGCGGCGTCCCCTACGAGCCGCAGCTGGAGGCCCTGGCCACCGGGGTCGACGTCGTCGTCGGCACCCCCGGTCGGCTCATCGACCTGATGAACCGGCGCAGCCTGGACCTCTCCCACGTCAAGGTCCTCGTCCTCGACGAGGCCGACGAGATGCTCAACCTGGGCTTCCTGCCCGACGTCGAGCGGCTCCTGCGGCAGACCCCCGAGACGCGCCAGACGATGCTCTTCTCGGCGACCATGCCCGGCGCGATCATCGCGCTGGCCCGCACCCACATGCGGCACCCGATGAACATCCGCGCCGAGTCGTCGTACGACAGCTCGATGGTGCCGGCCACCGCGCAGTTCATCTACCAGGTGCACGACCTGGACAAGACGCAGATGATCGCCAAGATCCTGCAGGCCGAGAACTCCGGCAAGACGATCGTGTTCACCCGCACCAAGCGCGCGGCGCAGCGGGTGGCCGACGACCTGGCCGAGCGCGGCTTCCCGTGCAGCCCGCTGCACGGCGACATGGCGCAGGTCGCCCGCGAGAAGGCGATGTCCCGCTTCCGCGAGGGCAAGGTGCGCGTGCTCGTCGCGACCGACGTGGCCGCCCGCGGGATCGACGTCCAGGACGTCACCCACGTCATCAACTACAGCTGCCCCGAGGACGACGCGACCTACGTCCACCGGATCGGCCGCACCGGTCGGGCCGGCGCCTCGGGCATCGCGATCACCTTCGTCGACTGGGCCGACGTGACCCGCTGGAAGGTCATCAACAAGACCCTCGGGCTCCCGTTCGAGGACCCGGTGGAGACCTACTCGACCTCCGAGCACTTCTTCCACGACCAGGGCATCCCCAAGGACACCAAGGGCCGCATCGTCGACCCGGCCCCGCCCGCTCCGAAGGAGGAGCGCGCGCCCCGCGAGGCCAACCGCAACCGGGACCGCAGCCGCACCCGGACCCGCGGTGGCCAGAAGCTCGACGGCACCGAGGCCCCGGCGGCCGAGCCCGCTCCCGCGGGCGACGGCGAGGCGAAGGCGCCGCGCAAGCGGAACCGCCGTCGCCGGTCCTCCGGCGGCCCGAAGGCGCCGGCCGACCAGGCCACCAGCTAGGCGGTCACCACCACGTCGGTGCCCACCGGCGCGAAGTCCCACAGGGCCTTCGCGTCGGGGTGCCACTGGCGGATGCACCCGTGGCTGCGGGCCACGCCGAGCTGGGCCTTGGTCTGCACGCGGCGCCCGTCGAAGTCCGGGATGTCGTGGAACCCGATCGCCGCGTTGTCGCCGTGGGCGAAGCGCACCATCAGGTCCATCGTGGAGCCGTCGATGCCGACGGCGTGCTGCGACTTGGAGTAGACCTGGTAGGACCCCGGCTGCAGGTTGTCGGTCACGCTGCCCGAGACCGGGTAGGTCCGCGCCACGGTGCCGTCCCGGTCCACCAGCCAGACCCGCTGGTCGGACTGGTCGAACACGATGCGCCGACCGCTGCCACTGTCCGCGGGCACCGGGTACGGCCCGGCCGGTCCCTCGGCGGCGGTGCTCGTGGTGGCGTCGGTCGGCGCGGGCGCGGTCGGCTGGGACTGCGTCCGGGTCTGCGGCGGGGTCTGCTCCTGCGAGGAGAGCGTCATCGCACCGCGACCGGAGGCGGTGGGCCCCGGCGACTGCGCGGCGGCCGGAGCGCTGGTCGGCAGCAGGCCGATGCCGCCGAGCACGGCGGCACAGGTCACCAGCACGGCGCTGGAGAAGGCGGCGATCCGGCCGTACCGGGGCTGGGCCTCGGCGCGGCGGCGCGGCTCGTAGCCGGTCATGCCCGGGACGCGCCCCGTCGGGCGACCAGGGTCCGGGCCACCTCGCGGTACGCCTCCGCGCCCTTGTTGCCCCGCGACGTGGCGAGGATGGACCGGCCCGCGGCCGGCGCCTCGGCGAACCGGATCGACTTCGGGATCGGCGGCTCGACCACCTCGAGGCCGTAGACCTCGGTGATGTTCTCCAGGACCGCGCGGGCGTGGTTGGTGCGGCCGTCGTACAGGGTGGGCAGCACGCCCCACACCTCGAGGTCGCGGTTGGTGAAGCGCCGGACGTCGTGGACGGTGTCGAGCAGCTGGCCGACCCCGCGGTGCGACAGCGTCTCGCACTGCAGCGGGATCAGCACGCCGTCGGCGGCGGTCAGTGCCCCGACGGTGAGCACGCCGAGGGAGGGCGGGCAGTCCAGCAGCACCCAGTCGTAGTCGGGCGCCTCGTCGAGCGCGGCCCGCAGCACGTACTCGCGGCCGGTGCGGGTCAGCAGGTCGGCCTCGGCGCGGGCCAGCTCGATCGTGGCCGGCAGCAGGTCGACGCCGTCCTCGGTGGCCAGGATGACCTCGGCGGGGTCGGTGCCCTTGGTGAGCACGTGGTGCACCGACAGGTCCAGGTCCTCGGGGTCGATGCCGAGGGAGAAGGTCAGGCAGGCCTGCGGGTCGAGGTCCACCAGCAGCACCCGGGCGCCCTGCTCCGCGATGGCCGCGCCGAGCGAGGCGACGGTGGTGGTCTTGGCGACGCCACCCTTCTGGTTCGCGACGGCGAGTCTGGTGGGCACCCGCTCATTCTGCCCGAGACGGGTCGTGATCCCGGGGAGGGTCCGTGGAATGCTGACCCGCATGTCGTCCTCCCCCCGCCCCTGGGCCCTGGTCACCGGGCCGACCGCCGGCATCGGCCTCTCCTTCGCCCGGCAGCTCGCCGGGCACGGCTACGACCTGGTGCTGGTCGCCCGCAGCAGGGACCGTCTCGACGATGTCGCCGCCGAGCTCGTCGCCGAGCACGGCTGCGCGTGCGAGGTGCTGGTCGCCGACCTCGGCGACCGCGCCCAGCTGGCCACCGTGGAGGCCCGGGTGGCCGCGTCCGAGCACCCCGTCGAGCTCCTGGTCAACAACGCCGGCTTCGGCCTCAAGAAGGGCTTCCTGGACAACACGGTCGAGGAGGAGCAGGCGATGCTCGACGTGCTCGTCGTCGCCGTGCTCCGGCTCAGCCATGCCGCCACCAAGGCCATGGTGGGCCGCGCCGGCACCGGCAGCACCGCCGGCACCGGGTCGCTCCCCCGCGGCATCGTCAACGTGTCCAGCGTGGCCGGGTTCCTGCCGCGCGGCACCTACTCGGCGGCGAAGGCCTACGTCACCCAGCTCTCCCAGTGGTCCGACCTGACCTACCGCGACCAGGGCGTGCGCACGATGGCGCTGTGCCCGGGCTTCACCCGCACCGAGTTCCACGAGCGGATGGAGGTCGGCCGCGACTCGGCGCCGTCCTGGCTGTGGCTCGACGCCGACGCGCTGGTGACCGACGCCCTCGACGACTTCGCCCGGGGACGCAGCGTGTCGGTCCCCGACGTCCGCTACAAGGTGCTCACCACGCTGGCCCGCTACACCCCGGCCGGTCTCCAGGCCCGGTTCCAGAGCCTGGGCCGCAAGTAGCGGCCGGTCCGTCTCAGCCGAGCCGCCGGGGAGGAGAGGCCAGCGCCGCGCACGCCGCGGCACCGGGCACCACGACCGCGGGCGCGGTCAGGTAGTAGCGCCCCGCGACCAGCGGCTTGGCCACGGCGAAGGCGCCGTTCGTAGCAGTGCCGGCCGCGCCGACCTTGAGGTCCGGTCCCGGGCGGACCCGCCACAGGGTCACCTTCGTACGCCGGCAGGCCGCCGCCGGCGAGGAGACCACGCCCCGGAAGCCGGCCGGCTTGGCGGTCCGGTAGCCCAGCGTCGCGGTGCGCGCCGCGGCCGGGCACCCGGACGTGGTGGCCGCAGCGAGCCGGGGACAGCTGTCGACCACGTCGAGCAGCCCGTCGCCGTCCTGGTCGCCGTCGCAGGCGTCCCCGTTGCTGTCCGCGTCGAGGTCGGCCTGGTCGGCGTTGGCGACCAGCGGGCAGTTGTCGACCACGTCGAGCACGGCGTCGCCGTCCCGGTCGCCGTCGCAGGCGTCGCCCTGGCCGTCGCCGTCCAGGTCGGCCTGGTCGGCGTTGGGCACGAGGCGGCAGTTGTCGACCCGGTCGAGGACCAGGTCGTCGTCGGAGTCGGGTCCGCACGCGGCGTAGTAGACGGTCACGGACCCGGAGGTCCAGGTGCCGACGTCGGCGGACGAGTCGTCGGCGACCCGCACGGTGAGGTCGGCGCCGGGGGCGTACTCGACGTCGTTGAAGGCCTCCTCGGGCAGGTAGGTGCCGGCGAACGGGGCGGTCCCGGCGGCGACCGAGGTGACCGCCGCGTCGTCGAAGAGCGTCGAGGTGTAGTTGTCGCCCGAGCCGCCGTTGTCGGTCGAGATCGTGCGGGTGACCGGGAAGGTCTGCCCGGACCGGGTCCCGGTGGCCTCCAGGGTCACGTCGAGGTCGCCGTCGAAGGAGTGCGTGATGTCCACCCGGACGGCGATGCCGGCGATCCTGCGGTCGTCGGGGTGGAAGGTCCGGGTGACGCCGCCCGGGTTGTCGTCGGGGATCGCCAGCGGCGTGCTCGACGTGTACGTCGAGACGCAGGGCTGCACGGAGGCCGCGGCCGCGGCACCGGCCGGGGCCAGCGCGGCGACAGGCACCAGCAGCAGGGCGGCTGCGGACAGGACGGACCAGGAGCGGCGCGACATAAGCGGCACTATGTCACTGCAACGCCCTCTTGTCCTGGTTTCAGCCCTCTCCGGCGATGAAGGCGCGCACCGAGTCGGCCACCAGCTGCACGGCGATCGCGGAGAGCAGCAGTCCGGCGATCCGGGTGATCAGCACGACGCCCCCCTCGCGCAGCACCCGCAGGATCGGCAGCGAGAAGCGCATGGTCAGCCAGAGCGAGAGGTGCACCAGGACGATGCCGCCGGCGACCGCGGTGAACTCCGACCAGTGGTCGACCTGCTGGGAGAAGACCATCGTGGCCACGATGGCGCCCGGCCCGGCCAGCAGCGGCGTGCCCAGCGGCACCAGGGCGACGTTGACGTCGCCGTTGGCCGTCGGCGTCTCGTCCTTGCCGGTGAGCAGCTCGAGCGCGACGAGGAGCAGCAGGAGCCCGCCGGCCCCCTTGAGCGCCGGCAGCGAGATGTGCAGGTAGCCCAGGATCTGCTGGCCGAAGAACGCGAACGCGGTGATCACCCCGAAGGAGACTGCGACCGCCTGCCAGGCCGCCTTGCGGATGGTGGCCGCCGACCGGCCCCGCGTCAGCGACAGGAAGATCGGGATGGTGCCGACCGGGTCCATGATCACGAAGAGGGTCACGAAGACCTCGGTCATCAGACCGAGCGCGATGACGTGGCTCATCGGCCCGAGGCCCGTCGGGCCTGTGCGGCCTCGTCGACCAGCCGCTCGTACATCACCGGGTCGGTGGTGTTGCACCCCAGCTCGTGGTCGACCTTGCCGGTGCCGTGGTAGTCGCTGGAGCCGGTGACCAGCAGGCCGACCTGCTCGGCCAGGTCCCGCAGGGCCGCCCGCTGCTCGGGGCTGTGGTCCTGGTGGTCCGCCTCGAGGCCGACCAGGCCGGCGCCGCGGAGGGCGGCCAGGCCGTCGAGGTCCAGGGCGGCGTTGCCGTGCCGCCCCCAGGGATGGGCCAGCACGCTGACCCCACCGGCGTCGCGCACCAGCCCGATCATGTCCTCCACGTCCGCCGCGTAGCGGTCGACGTACGCCGGGCGGCCCGGCGAGAGGTAGCGGTCGAAGGCCTCGTCGCGGGAGGCGACCACGCCGAGCGCGACCAGGGCGTCGGCGATGTGCGGGCGCCCGATCGCGGCGGCCTCGCCGGCGCGGGCCAGGACCTGCGCCTCGGTGATGTCGATCCCGAGCGCCCGGAGCCGCTCGACGACCCGGGGCATCCGGTCGTCGCGGCCGTCGAGGATCCGGGCGAGCGCCGCGTCGAGCGGCTCGTACGTCGGGTCCGGCAGGTAGGCCAGCAGGTGCGCGCTGCGGCCGGCGTGCCGGCAGCTGATCTCCAGGCCGCGGACCAGACCGATCCCGGCCTCCTCGGCGGCGGCCCCGGCCTCGTCCCATCCCTCGGCGGTGTCGTGGTCGGTCAGGGCCACCACGTCGAGCCCGGCCCGGGCGGCGGCGAGGACGACCTCGCGCGGCGACGTCGTCCCGTCCGAACGGTCGGAGTGGGTGTGGAGGTCGATGCGCACCGGCTCAGCGTACCGACGCGGTCCCCCGCCCCCGCCGCTGCGTCACCAGGCCCGCGGGACCGCTCCGAACGGCGTCATCACCAGTTCGGGACCCAGCCCCGCGACGTCCTGCAGCGCCCACATCTGGGGCAGCATCAGCGCCGCGGACGCCGGTCGCAGCACCAGCCACAGCCAGCGGCCCTGGGCCTCGCCGGCGAAGACCGACCGGTCGAACTGCCCGTCGCCCTCGCTGGTGGAGACCGACCAGATCGCGACGGTGGCGTCGTCCACCCGCAGCCGGGCGTCGGGCGGGCCGGACACGGTCTCCTGGCCGGGGTCGGTGTGCGGGACGCCCCCGCAGCGCGCCCCCAGGCCCACCCCTGGCTCCTCGGCCACCACGGTCACCTCCACGACCCCGTCGAGCTCGCTGAGCCCCGAGCAGGTCACGAAGCAGGCCCGCGGCTCGTGGCCCTCGACGCCGACCGCACCGAAGTCGGTGACCTGCCAGCCGGGGGGCAGCGGCCAGGGCAGCCAGGTCGGCAGCGGCCGGGAGCGGACCAGGTACTCCGCGAAAGCCTCGTAGTCGGGCTGGGTGACCCGCCACAGCGGCACCGTCTCCCCGTGCACCGCGCACGTCCAGGAGACCTCGCTGCCCACCACCTCGGCGGCGCACTGGGGGCACTGTGCCTCGAGCCTCATCCCCCCACGGTCGTGCCCCGGGCCCAGGAGCGTCAACCACCCGCTGCGGGGCTACGCTCGGGAGATGGCCGGGACCGTGGTGGCGTGCGTGGGGGCGGTGGTCCGCGACGACCGCGGGCGGCTGCTGCTGGTGCGCCGCGCGCACGAGCCCGGGGCCGGCCTCTGGTCGATCCCCGGCGGACGGGTCGAGCCCGGCGAGACCGCCCAGCAGGCCATCGTCCGCGAGGTCGAGGAGGAGACCCACCTGCGGGTCGTCCTCGACGGTCTGGCCGGCGTCGTCGAGCGGCCGGCACCCGGTGGCGACACCTATGTGATCGAGGACTTCTTCGCCCGGGTGGCCCCGGGCACCGACCCGCACGCGCTGCACGCCGACACCGACGCCACCGAGGTGGGCTGGTTCTCGGTGCACGAGCTCGACCAGATGCCCTGCGTCGAGGGACTGGTCGCCGAGCTGCGCCGCTGGCGGGTCGTGCCGGCGCAGCGGCGCCCCTGACCGCTCAGGCGTCCGCGGTGCCCGGCCAGTTCTTGTCCGGCTGGGGCACCGGCCGGCCGGGCTGCTCGCCGCCCCGCGCGGTGAGGTAGCTGTCCTTGGGCACCATCACCTTGCGACGGAAGATGCAGACGACCTTGCCGTCCTGGTTGTAGCCGATGGTCTCGACGTGCACGACGCCCCGGTCGTCCTTGGAGGTCGACTCCCACTTGTCGAGCACCCGGGTCTCGCCGTACAGGGTGTCTCCGTGGAAGGTCGGCGCCACGTGGCGCAGCGACTCGATCTCCAGGTTGGCGATCGCCTTCCCCGAGATGTCCGGGACGCTCATGCCGAGCAGGATCGAGTAGACGTAGTTGCCGACCACCACGTTCTTGCCGAACTGGGTCGTCTTCTCGGCGTAGTTGACGTCGAGGTGCAGCGGGTGGTGGTTCATCGTCAGCAGGCAGAACAGGTGGTCGTCGGCCTCGGTGACCGTCTTCCCGGGCCAGTGCTTGTACGTCGCCCCGACCTCGAACTCCTCGTAGCTACGACCGAACTGCATGCTGGCTCACTCCTCGCGCTGATGGACGAGGGCCATCCTGCCAAGGCCCCGGACCCGTGAGAACCGCCCTGCGGGTGGGATTGCTCACGGGTGCCGCGCGGTGCGGTCAGCCGCCGGACTTGCGCCGGAACATCTTGGCGCCGCCCTGCGGGCCGCTGGTGTGCGGGCCGTGCTCCTTCTTGTGGCCGTGCTCGTCGACGCCGCGGTCGTTCGCCTGCTTCTTCTCCAGGGCCTCGCGCATCTTGGCCTTCAGGTCGTCGTTGTCCGTCATGGTTCCTCCGTCGGGGCGCGCTGGTCGGACTTCCACCTTGTCATGCGGAGCGGTGCGAGACGAACCAGAAAAGCACCGGCAGCAGGATCCAGCAGGCCGAGGCGACCACCGCGCCCCAGACCAGCGCGATCCGGCGCCGCTCGAGCCGGGCCGGCCAGCGCAGCCAGACCGCCGCGACGGCGTAGCAGACCACCACCAGCAGCACGAGCGTCACGAAGCCGGCGACGTTGTCGGCGTAAGCGTCGGCCAGGTCGGTGCGCACGTCGGGGGTGAGCGAGCCGAGCAGGGCGAGCGCGACCAGGGGCGCGATCCCGACGGTCAGCACGTACCAGGCGCGCCGCACCCGCCGCATCCGGCGGTGGTAGGCGACCAGCGTCTGCTCGCTGGTGCGGTGGTCCTCCGAGACGGGGTCCTCCATCAGCCACCGAGCGCGGTCGAGACGACCTCGCGGGCCGCGGCCTGCACCTCGGCGAGGTGGTCGGGCCCGCGGAACGACTCGGCGTAGATCTTGTAGACGTCCTCGGTGCCCGAGGGGCGGGCGGCGAACCAGGCGGACTCGGTGGTCACCTTGAGGCCGCCGATCCGGGCGCCGTTGCCGGGGGCCGCGACCAGCTTGGCCGTGATCGGCTCGCCGGCCAGCTCGGTGGCGGTGACGTCGTCGGCCGACAGGGCACCGAGCTTGGCCTTCTGCTCCCGGTTCGCGGGCGCGTCGACCCGGGCGTACGCCGGGGAGCCGTGCCGCTCGGTGAGCTCGGCGTAGTGCTGGCTGGGCGACCTGCCGGTGACCGCCTGGATCTCCGAGGCCAGCAGGGCCAGCAGGATGCCGTCCTTGTCGGTGGTCCACACGGTGCCGTCCTTGCGCAGGAACGACGCCCCCGCGGACTCCTCGCCGCCGAAGGCGATCGACCCGTCGATCAGGCCGGGGACGAACCACTTGAACCCGACCGGCACCTCGGTCAGCGTGCGGCCCAGCTCGGCGGCGACCCGGTCGATCATCGAGGAGGAGACCAGGGTCTTGCCGATCGCGGCGCCCTCGCCCCAGCCGGGGCGGGCCCCGCCGTACAGGTAGCCGATCGCGACCGCGAGGTAGTGGTTGGGGTTGAGCAGCCCGGCGTCGGGGGTGACGATGCCGTGCCGGTCGGAGTCGGCGTCGTTGCCGGTGGCGATCTGGTACTCGTCCTTGCGGTGGATCAGCGAGGCCATCGCCGACGGCGAGGAGCAGTCCATCCGGATCTTGCCGTCCCAGTCCAGGGTCATGAACCGCCAGGTTGGGTCGACCAGCGGGTTCACCACGGTCAGGTCGAGCTTGTGCCGCTCGCCGATCTCGCCCCAGTAGGCGACGCTGGCCCCGCCGAGCGGGTCGGCGCCGATCCGGACGCCGGCCTCGCGGACCGCGTCGAGGTCGAGCACGTTGGGCAGGTCGTCGATGTAGGTGCCGAGGAAGTCGTAGCCCTGCGCCTCGCCGCGGGCCCGGGTGAACGGGATCCGCCTCACGCCGGCGAGCCCGGCCTCGAGGTAGTCGTTGGCGGTGTCGGCGATCCACCCGGTCGCGTCGGTGTCCGCCGGCCCGCCGTTGGGCGGGTTGTACTTGAAGCCGCCGTCACGCGGCGGGTTGTGCGAAGGCGTGACCACGATGCCGTCGGCCAGCCCGGACGTCCGGCCCAGGTTGGCGCGCAGGATGGCGTGCGAGACGGCCGGGGTCGGCGTGTAGCCGTCGCGGTCGTCGACGAGCACGGTGACGTCGTTGGCGGCGAGCACCTCCAGGGCGCTGGCCCAGGCGGGCTCGGAGAGCGCGTGGGTGTCGCGGCCGATGAACAGGGGGCCGTCGTAGCCCTGCTGGCGCCGGTAGTCGCAGATCGCCTGGGTGGTGGCCACGATGTGCGGCTCGTTGAACGCGTTGTCGAGACTGCTGCCGCGGTGACCCGACGTCCCGAAGGCGACGCGCTGGTCGGGGTCCGACGGGTCGGGCTCGCCGGTGTAGTACGAGGTCACCAGGTGGACGACGTCGACCAGGTCGGAGGTCTCGGCCGGCTGTCCGGCCCTCGCGTTGCTCATGGTCGCGAGCCTAGCCCCGCCCGGCCGTCACTCCCAGGTGGTCGGCAGCCCGTGCGGGGCGGCGTGGCCCAGCACCCGGTCCTCGCCGCCGGGCCACTCCCGCAGCCGGACCAGGAACTCGTGCGGTGCGTCCGGGGCGCGGCGGCTGGGCTCCAGCCGCAGGTGCGCCAGCCGGCGGGTGGGTCCGGCGGTCTCCCCCAGGGCGGCGAGCCGGTCCTCGACCGCGTGCTGCTCGGCTCCGTCGAGGTACTGCCACATCACCGAGTGCCAGAGCACCGTCGTCGTGCCCTCGGCGAGGTCGAGGTCCTCGACGTACGTTGCGGCGCCGCAGGCCCGCACCGGCGCCGGCACCTGCGCAGCGATCCTCAGCGCGGCCCGCAGCCGCTCGAGCCGGTCGCGCTGGTCAGGCCACACGTACGCCGTCAGAGCCAGCCGGCCCTGCGTGGTGGTGGGGTCGACGGGATGCAGGTCGCAGCCGCCGCGGTCGGGCACCCGGAGGTCGGGCCAGGGGTCGAGGGCACGTCCGGCCCAGGCGCCGTCGAGCACGAGGCCACCGTCGCGCCCGAAGACGCAGCCGACGGCGTCGCCGTAGCCGAACCGGTCGGCCCGCAGGTTCAGCCCTCCCGAGGAGCCGATCTCGCGCAGCCGGACGGGGAGCCGTGCATCGAGCTGCAGGAGACCGCCGTAGAGCGCCGCGGCCCGACCGACCTCGTTGGTCTGCGGGGCACGGTCGAGCCACTCCCGGACGTCCTCGGGCGCGTCGGCGAGCAGCGACCGCAACGCCGGCCAGCCTGCGCCGGGCTCCCAGGTGCCCCCGACCGAGGGGTAGAAGGTGGCCAAGCCGCCTGCCCGGCGCTCGAGCACCAGCCGGTGCACCGACCCGAGCAGGCGCAGCCCCAGCGCCGAGGGGCCCGGGTCGTCCTCGTGGCCGGCGACCACCGACGCCGTCGGTCCCCCGGCGACCAGGTCGTCGGCGAGGCGGGGCAGCAGGTCGGCGTACATCGCCGAGCCGAGCCGGCCGCAGGCCTCACCCTGCAGGCGCAGCGCAGCGACGGCATCCATCCTCCGAGCCTGCCAGGTCCGCCGCGGGCCGGGTCAGTGCACCCCGCTCATCAGGGCGCGCACGGGGCGGGAGAGGACCAGCACCAGACCGCCCACGACGATCGCGACGAGCCCGATCCAGAGGAAGAACGGCGTCTCGTGGTCCGGGTCGTAGTAGCCCGCGAGCTTGCCCGACATGGCCGTCCCGAGCGCGACGGAGAGGAAGAACAGCGCCACCATCTGGGTCTTGAACCGCTCCGGGGCGAGCTTGGTCGACAGCGACAGGCCGACCGGGGAGAGCAGCAGCTCGGCGACGGTGAAGACCAGCAGGATCAGCACCAGGCCGAGCAGCGGGACCGCGCCGGCGCCGGCCGGCATCAGCAGGAAGAGCAGGAAGGCGACCCCCATCACGAGCGTGCCCAGGCCGAACTTCACCGGGGTGGAGGGCTGGCGGTCGCCCAGCCGGGTCCACAGCGCGGCGAAGAGGCCGGCGAGCACGATGATCATCACCGGGTTGATGGACTGCACCCACGAGACCGGCATCTCCCAGCCGAACAGGTTCCGGTCGAGCCGCTCGTCGGAGTAGATGGTCACCACGGTGAACTGCTGCTGGTAGAGGGACCAGAAGACCGCGCTGCACAGGAACATCGGGATGAAGGCGTAGACCCGCCGGCGCTCCACGGTGCTGAGCTCACGGTGGCGCAGGATGACCGCGAAGTACGCCACGGCGGCGAGGCCGCTGAGCCAGGCCACGATGCTGGCGAGCCGGTCGGCGGTGACGACGTGGGTCAGGCAGAGCACGACGACGGCGACCACGACCAGCGCCGCGGCGACGCCGTACCGGAGCCCCTCGCCGGGGCGCAACGGCTCGGCCACGTGGTGGGTGGACTCGGGCAGGTTGCGCCGCCCCCACGCGTACTGCGCGAGACCGGCGGCCATGCCGACCGCGGCCAGCGCGAACCCGGCGTGGAAGCCCCAGCTCTTCTGCAGCAGGCCGGTGAGCAACGGCCCGACCAGGGCACCGAGGTTGATGCCCAGGTAGAACAGCGAGAAGCCGGCGTCACGGCGCTCGTCGTCCTCGGCGTAGAGCGATCCGACGAGCGAGGTGGCGTTGGCCTTCACGCCCCCGCTGCCCAGCGCGATCAGGACCAGGCCGATGCCGACGCCGGTCAGGCCCGGGACCGCGGAGAGCGCGATGTGGCCGGCCATCACCACGACGGCGGCGAGGAAGAGCGTGCGCTCGGGGCCCAGCACCCGGTCGGCGAGCCAGGCGCCCAGGATGGTGGCGAGGTAGACCGAGCCGCCGTAGGCGCCGACCAGGCCGGCGGCGGTGCCCTGGTCCAGGCCCAGCCCGCCGCGGGAGGCGCTGTAGTACAGGTAGATCAGCAGGATGCCCTGCATGCCGTAGAAGCTGAAGCGCTCCCACATCTCCACGCCGAAGAGGTTGGCCAGCACGCGCGGCTGCCCGAGGAACCCGCGGTCCTCGGCGGTGTCAGGGGTCGGGATCGTCGCAGTCACCCGGGAACGGTTCCCGGGTGACCCGACGCCGAAACGTGACGGACCTCGCCCGTCTGGAGGGGCCTCAGCCCTTGAGCTTGTAGTCCTCGAGGATGCGTCGGCCGATGATCATCCGCTGGATGTCGGCGGTGCCCTCGCCGATCAGCAGCATCGGGGCCTCGCGGTAGAGGCGCTCGATCTCGTACTCCTTGGAGTAGCCGTAGCCGCCGTGGATCCGGAAGGAGTCCTCCACGACGTCGCGGCAGTACTCGCTGGCGAGGTACTTGGCCATCCCGGCCTCGAGGTCGTTGCGCTGCCCGGAGTCCTTCTTGCGGGCGGCCCTGACCACCATGCCGTGGGCGGCCTCGACCTTGGTGGCCATCTCGGCCAGCCGGAACAGCACGGCCTGGTGCTCGGCGATCGGCTTGCCGAAGGTCTCGCGCTGCTGGGCGTAGGCCACGCCGAGCTCGAAGGCCCGGTTGGCCAGCCCGCACGCGCGGGCGGCGACGTTGACGCGGCCGACCTCGACGCCGTCCATCATCTGGTAGAAGCCCTTGCCCGGCTCCTCGCCGAGGATCTGGTCGGCCGAGATCCGGTGGCCCTCGAAGATCATCTCGGTGGTGTCGACGCCCTTGTAGCCCATCTTGGCGATCTTGCCGGGGATGGTGATGCCCTGGGCGGTCTCGCCGAAGCCCTCGGTCTTCTCGACCAGGAAGGTGGTCATGTTCCGGTAGACCGAGCCGGCGCCCTCGTCGGTCTTCACCAGGACCGCGACCAGGTTGGACGAGCCGCCGTTGGTCAGCCACATCTTCTGGCCGGTGATGGAGTAGGAGCCGTCCTCGAGCTTGGTCGCCTTGGTGGTGATCGCGGAGACGTCGGAGCCCAGCGCGGGCTCGGACATCGAGAAGGCGCCGCGGACCTCGCCGGTGGCCATCCGGGGCAGGTACTTCTGCTTCTGCGCCGGCGT
>JBGAFN010000016.1:0-144080 GCA_044227235.1 Marmoricola sp.
CAGCTGCTGGTCTCCCAGTAGCGCCAGCCCTCCTCGGTGCTCGGGAAGTTGATGGAGCCCGACGACACGGTGACGGTGGCGCAGTTGCGCTGCATGCGCTTCTTGGTCCAGTTGATCTTCTTGCCCCAGCTGACGTACTGCGCGTGACCGTACTTGCCCGCGGTGATCTTGTGCGTGTAGCTGTTCGTCGCGCTGGTCTCGTTGGTCTTGGCGATCGACGCACTGACCGACACCTTCGCCTTCGCGAAGACGCCGCTGACCTCGGCCTCGGCGCCGGCCGTGACCTGGTACTCGACGCTGCCGGAGTAGGACTTGGTCACGGTCAGGCTGCCGCCCGGACCGTTCTTGAAGGTCGGGACGCCTGCGAAGGGCATCCGGAGGTTGCTGCTGGACAGCGCGTAGTACTGGTACTCCTCGCAGGCCGCGTTGGCGGTCGGCGCCACGAGGACGGTGGTCGACGTGCAGAGCAGAGCGGCGCCCGCGACAGCGGACAGGGACGTGCGAAGCCTCATGGTTCCCCCGAGATCGGCATATAAGAGGCGTTCATGTTAGGCAGGTCGGCGACCGCTGTCCAGGGCTGACGAACGACTAACGGTAGGTGATCGTGTCCGGCTCGAGGTGGGCGTGCTCGTTGAGGGAGACCAGGGTGCGGCCCCGCTTGCCCAGCACCACCTTGGTGACCGAGGCGTTGACCATCACCGGGTTGAGGCGCGTCCACATCGCCACGTCCGCGCCGATCAGCTGGGAGGCGGTCCACGAGATGGGGCCCCCGCTGGAGAAGACCACCGCGGTGTCCCCGCTGCCGAGCGCCGCGTCGACCGCGTCCATCGCCGCGTCGACCCGACCGGTGAAGGCGCCGAACGGCTCCTCGTAGGTCTGGAACTCCTGCTTGCTCATCTCGGCGCCCTCGGTCTCGGGCGGCTCGTGCACCCGCAGCATCTGCAGGTGGTCGAACTCGTCCCAGCGCGGGTCGACCTCGACGGGCAGGTCCCACCCGGCACCCTCCAGCGCCGCGGTGGCGGTCTGCTCGTGGCGCCGCATGCCACCGGCGTACAGGTGGGTGGGCCGGACGCCGCGGGCGGCCAGGGCCCGGCCGACCAGCCGCGCCTGCTCGTAGCCGGTCTCGGAGAGCTGGTCGTAGTCCGCCGCGCCCCAGGACGCCTGGCCGTGCCGGACCAGCAGCAGGACGCTCATGCGAGGCCCAGCAGCTGGCGGCAGCGCTTCTCCGCGAGGTGCACCGCCGGGCCGAAGACGGCGAACAGCTCGTTGGTGGTCTGGCCGTGGAAGTAGCGGTAGTAGATCTGCTGGGAGATCACCGCCAGCCGGAAGAGGCCGAACACCTCGTAGAACAGCCACTGCTCCGGGGTGACGGTGAAGCCCATCCGCTCGCAGTACCGCTGGACGAACTCGGCGCGGGTCATCATGCCCGGAAGGTGGGTCGGCACCCGGCGGAAGAGCTGGAACTCCGGGTCGTCGTCGGCCTGCACCCAGAAGGCGAGGTCGCCGCCGAGGTCCATCAGCGGGTCGCCGAGGGTGGCCATCTCCCAGTCCAGCACGCCGATCACCCGGGTCGGGTCGGCGCGGTCCAGGATCACGTTGTCGAGCTTGAAGTCGTTGTGGATCACGCAGGTGGCGACGTCCTCGGGCTGGTGGGCGGCCAGCCACGCCATCACCTCCTCGTACGCCGGGGCGTCGTCGGTCAGCGCGGCGCGGTAGCGGGCCGACCAGCCCTCCACCTGGCGGCGGACGTAGCCGGTGCCCTTGCCCAGCGCGGAGAGCCCAGGGGTGCTGGTGTCGACCTGGTGCAACCGGACCAGGACGTCGCAGAAGGCCACGCACAGCACGTGGTGCTGCTCCGGGGTGAGCTCGACCGGCATCTCGGCACGCGGGATGAGGCCGTCGATGCGCTGCATGACGTAGAAGTCGGCCCCCAGCACGCTCTCGTCGTCGCAGAAGGCCACCATGTCGGCGACGTAGGGGAAGACCGGGGCGAGGTCGCGCTGGATGCGGTACTCCCGGCCCATGTCGTGCGCACCCTTGGCCTTGGTGCCCTTCGGCGCCCGTCGGAGGATCAGGTCGACGGGCTCGGGCCCCTCGGTGTAGCGCAGCAGGTAGGTGAGGTTGGAGGCGCCGCCGGAGAACTGCCTGACCGCGGGGACCCCCACCAGCCGGTCGACGTACGACGCCACGGCGTGCTCCCGCAGCCACGCGGCCACGACCTCGACGTCGAAGGAGTCCTCGGCGCGGACGTCCCGGGCGCCCTCGGGAACGGCGTCCTCGGTCATGCGTGTCCCTCCAGCTTCGCGGCCTGCCGGCGCATCATCTGGTAGTACGCCGCACGGTCGGTCCACTTGAGGTCGTAGGCGAACCGGGCGGCCTCGTCGGGGACGATCACATCCTGCCCTGCGTCCATGCCGGCGAGCACGGCCGCGGCGATGTCGTCGGCCGTGACGTTCGACTCGTTGACCAGCCGGCTCATCACCGCCCCGACCACCTCGTCGCGGCCCTGCAGCGAGTCGATCAGGTTGGTCCGGAAGTACGACGGGCAGACCACGTGGGCGTGCACGCCGTACCCGTGCAGCTCATGGCCGGCGGTCTCGGTGAAGGCGACCACGGCGGCCTTGACCGCGTTGTAGGAGCCCATCCCCGCCGGGTGCACCAGCCCGGCCAGCGACGCGACGTTGACGAGGTGGCCGGAGCGCTGCCGCTTGAGCATCGGGGTGAACGCCCGGGTGCCGTTGACCACGCCGAAGAGGTTGATCTCGGTGATCCAGCGCCACTCCTCCAGCGTGCAGAGCTCGATCCGGCCGCCGCCGGCGACCCCGGCGTTGTTGACCAGGACGTCGAGCCCGCCCCAGTGCTCCTCGACCCACTCGACCGCCGAGGCCCAGTCGTCCTCGGAGGTGACGTCGAGCCCACGCAGGCCGTGCCCCTCGCCGTCGGGCACGCGAATGTCGGTGCCCAGCACCTCGTCGCCCCTGGCCTCGAAGGCCCGCTTCAGCGCAGCACCCAGCCCGGAGGCCGCGCCGGTGACCAGCACCCGCCGGCTCACAGCGCCGCCCCTGCTGCTGCCGTGGCGGGGGTGCGGTGCTTGAGGAGCTCGATCTTGGCGACCACCCCGCGGTGCACCTCGTCGGGCCCGTCGGCCAGGCGCAGCGCCCGGGCCTGGGTCCAGGCCCCGGCGAGCATCACGTCGTGGTGCAGGCCGCCGCCGCCGTGCAGCTGGATGGCCAGGTCGACCACCTGCTGGGCCATGGCGGGCACCGCGACCTTGATCTCGCTGACGGCCGAGAGCGCCTCGGCCGAGGGGCCGCGGTCGACCAGCCAGGCTGCGTGCAGGACGAGCAGGCGGGCCTGGTTGAGCGCGATCCGGGCGTCGGCGACCCGCTCGCGGTTGCCGCCCAGGCTGAGCAGCGGCTTGCCGAACGCCTCCCGCGACAGCCCCCGCCGTACGGCCAGCTCCAGGCACTTCTCGGCCAGCCCGACCAGCCGCATGCAGTGGTGGATCCGGCCCGGTCCGAGCCGGCCCTGGGCGATCTCGAAGGCACGGCCCGGTCCCAGGATGATGTTCTCGCGGGGCACCCGGACGTCGGTGAAGGAGACCTCGCCGTGGCCGAGGGGCTCGTCGTACTGGCCCATCGTGGAGAGCATCCGCTCGACCCGGACGCCGGGCGTCCGGCGGGGCACCAGCACCATCGTGTGCCGGCGGTGCCGGTCGGCCTCGGGGTAGGTCGCGCCCATGAAGACCAGCAGCTCGCAGTCCGGGTGCCCGATCCCGGTCGACCACCACTTGCGCCCGTCGACGACCACCTCGTCGCCGTCGACCACCGCCGTCGCCGCCATGTTGGTGGCGTCGGAGGAGGCGACCCCGGGCTCGGTCATGCAGAAGGCGCTGCGGATGCGCCCGTCGAGCAGGGGCTCGAGCCACTGCTCCTTCTGGGCGGCGGTGCCGTACTTGAGCAGCACCTCCATGTTGCCGGTGTCGGGGGCGTTGCAGTTGAGGACCAGGGGCGCCAGGAACGACCGCCCGGTCTGCTCCGCGACCGCGGCGTACTCGACGTTGGACAGGCCCTCTCCGCCGTCGGTGCCGAACCGGGCCGGGTAGTCCTCGCTGTGCCCGGCGGGCAGGAAGAGGTTCCACAGGCCCTGCGCCCGGGCCTTCGCCTTCAGCTCCTCGACCAGCGGCAACGGCTGCCAGGAGTCCTCACCGGCCAGGCGGCGACGCTCGAGCTCGGCGTGGTAGTCCGCCTCGTGCGGCTCGATCTCGGTGTCGACGAAGGCGCGGACGCGAGCCGCGAGATCCGCGCTGCGCGGGGAGGGCGAGAAGTCCATAGCCCTGACCCTAGAACGTGTACTCGCTATGCTCGTCCGGTCACCGCGAGAAGAGGGATCCACCGATGAAGAAGTCCGCCGGCGTCGTGTGCGCCCTCCTGCTCAGCCTGACCGCCTGCGGCGGGGGTGGCGAGGACGCGACCGCCAAGGCGTCGCTCAAGGCCGAGATCCTCAAGAGCGGCGGGGCCGGGTCGGCCTCGGTCAACAAGACGCAGGCCGGCTGCATCGCCGACGGGACCGTCGACAAGATCGGCACCGACAAGCTGAAGAAGTACGGCATCCTCACCGACAGCGGCAAGGTCGACAAGAGCATCAACAACGTGAAGATGTCCGGCCCCGACGCCGACAAGCTGGCCGGGGTCTTCGTCGGCTGCATCGACACCGAGGCGCTGTTCGAGAAGCAGTTCCTCGCCGGCGCCGGCGACAAGATGACCGCCGCACAGAAGAAGTGCATCACCGACGCGGTCGACTCCGACGCGGTCAAGAAGATCCTGTCGGCCTCGTTCCAGGGCGACACCTCGAACACCGCCTACGCCGACCTGACCAAGAAGATGGTCGCCTGCGCGGTCCCCAGCAAGTGACCCGGTAGGAACGCGCGCCCACTCAACAAGGAACGCGGGCCCACTCGACAAGGAACGCGCGCCCACTCGATGTGAAACGGGCGCCCACTCGACGTGGGAGCGGCCCGGCCGTCAGCTGGCGACGGTCGCCACCACGCGGCAGCGGGTGACCGGGTCGGCCCAGGCGCCGGCGGTGCGGACCAGTCGGTACGCCGAGATCAGCACCAGCGGCAGCGCGACCATCACCGACCACTCCCACGAGATGCGGGCGAGCACCGAGAACACCAGGCCGACGAACGTGGTGCTGAGCGCGAGGCGCGAGGAGTAGCCGACCATCACGAGCGGCGGCGCCGGGGTGGCCCGCGCGCTGCGCAGGTCGACGGAGAACGGCCGTCGCACCGACCACCGCAGTGACGCCGAGACGACCTGCAGGACGACGACGAGGGCGCCGCAGACGACCGCGGCGAACTCCGCCGAGGACGGCAGACCCGCCCGCAGCGAGGCCATCAGGATCGTGCCGGCGGTGGCGACCAGCAGGACCTCCACCAGCACCAGGACGCGGGAGCCGAACACCAGGCGCGGGTCGGCGGGCAGGCTGTCGCGCCACAGGGCGCCCCGACCGTCCAGGCACCACGAGTTCACCCCGAACAGCAGGGCGCCACCGGAGGCGACCAGGCCCGGCAGGATCGTGAGCATGTCCCAGTGCAGGTCACCGGCGATCGCGACCATGCCAGGCATCACGGCCAGCACCAGCAGGCCGCGGCGCAGCGGCACCGAGCGCCAGATGCCGACGCGGTCGGTGCGCATCATCGCGACCAGGTCCGAGACCGGGTTGGGGCGTGCCTGGTGGGCCGAGGACTCCAGCCGGAGCTCGTCCTTGGCCGGTCGGGCGGCCACCTGGCCGGCCATCACCGCGCCGGCGGCGACCGCGAGGACGGTGACCACGACGAGGACGACCAGGACCTCGACGAAGAGCAGGCTCGGGCCGTCGACGGCGCCCAGCGAGGCCACCGTCAACTTGACCGTCGGGCTGGACTGGAGCAGGGAGGTCAGCCGGTCGGCGGCCACGACGTACGCCCCGGCGAGCGCGCCCAGTGCGGTCAGGCCACGGATGAACCAGACGCCGTGCGGACCGCGCCGCACGTACTCCACGGTCCAGCCGACCACCTGGGCCAGGCAGGTGGCGGTGACCAGCCAGACCAGGACGACGAGCTGGCTGAGCACCAGGCCGGGACGAGGACCGAGCACGTAGGCGGTGGCGCCGAGCAGCGTCCAGGACTGCAGCAGCCAGGCGATGTTGAGCGGGGCCATCAGCAGCGCGCCGAGGTGGTCGGTGGTCGGGGTCACCGGGAAGGCGACGGCCTGGTCGCGGGGCACCAGCTCGCGACCGCCACCGGAGGCGGCCGCGGAGATCACGGCGACGATGAGGACGCCGACGAGCGCGGAGGGCAGCAGGGAGAAGACGTCGGTCTTGCGCGAGTTGTTGTCGGGCAGGTACGCCGGGAGCCACGCGGAGGCGACGGTGAGCACGACCATCAGGGTCAGGCCGATGGTGACCCAGCGGCGGGCCTTGCCCCGCAGGCCCGCGACCCGGAAGGTCAGCAGGGCCGGCAGGTCGGAGAACGAGCGCCGGACCTCCGCCCAGGTGGCCCGCACGGACCGGGGCGGCGGGGTCCGCTCAGTCGAGGAGAGCGCGGTAGACACCGGCACCCGCCTCCCCGGTCATCTCCTCGGCCGGGAGGGCGGCCACGGCGGACCCGCCGCGCAGCACGATCGCGTCCTGGCAGGCCTCGACGGCGAGCTCGCGCAGGTGGGTGGACACGAGCACGGCGGCGCCGCGGGCGCGGGCGTCGGCGATGACGTCCATGGTGGCCTCGACGCCGAGCGGGTCGACGCCGTCGAAGGGCTCGTCGAGCAGCAGCACGGGCGGCTCGTGGAAGGCCGCGAGGATGACCGACATCCGGCGGCCCATGCCGTGGCTGAAGCCGGCGGTCACCCGGTGCGCGGCGGCGCCGAGGTCGAAGCGCTCGAGCAGCTCACGGGCACGGTCCTCCCAGTCCTCGAGCCGGCGGAGCCGGGCGGCGAGCTGGAGGTGCTCCCAGGGGGTGGCCCGCGGGACCAGGCCGCCGACGTCGGGGCAGTACCCGGTCAGCCGCTTGACGGCGATCGTCTCGGTGCGGATGTCGTGCCCCAGCACGGTCACCCGGCCGTCGGTCGGAGGGATCACCCCGGCCAGCACGCGCATGGTGGTGGACTTGCCGGCGCCGTTGCGCCCGAGCAGGGCGGTGGCCGCCCCCGGGGCCACCGTGAAGTCGATCCCGCGCACGGCATCGACCTCGCCGAAACGGACCCACAGCTGCGAGATCTCGACCAACGGAGCGGACATGGGCTCCAGTCTCCCAAGGAAGTAAACCCCTCGGGTCGCTTTGACCGATTTCCCCCCACCCGCCGAGAGGACACCAACGCACGCTCCCGACCCGCCGAGAGGACACGAACGCACGCTCCCGACAATGCGAAAGGACACGAGCGCACGCTCGGAGCGTGCGTTCGTGTCCTCTCGGCGTCAGAACCGCTCGCCCTTGGCGGCCTTCTCGACCAGGGTCGCCGGCGGCTGGAAGCGCTCGCCGTACGTCGCGGCGAGCTCCTGGGCCCGCGCCACGAACGCCGCGATGCCGGTGCCGTGCGGCCCCTCGTAGCCGTTGATGAACTGCGCGGCACCACCGGTCGGCGGCGGGAAGCCGATGCCGAAGATGGAGCCGATGTTCGCCTCGGCGGTGGAGGTGATCACGCCCTCCTCGAAGCAACGGGCGGTCTCGACGGCCTCGATGAAGAGCATCCGGTCCTTGAGGTCCTGCAGGTCGGGCTGCTCCGCGGCGACCGGGAAGGTCTCCGCCAGGCCGGCCCAGAGGCCCAGCCGCTTGCCGGTCTCGTCGTACTCGTAGAAGCCGGCGCCCTTGAGCTTGCTCGGCCGGCCCACCTCGATCATCGTGTCGATGACCTTCTCGGCAGCGTGCGGCGTGTAGGTGCCGCCGTCGCGCTCCACGGCCGCCTTGCCGGCGTTGCGGATCTTGACCATCAGCTCCATGTTCAGCTCGTCGCTGATCTGGAGCGGGCCGACCGGGTAGCCGGCCTGCAGCGCGGCGCGCTCGATGGTCATCGGGCGGACGCCCTCGCCGAGCATCGCGAGACCCTCGTTGATCTGGGTGCCGATGACGCGGCTGGTGTAGAAGCCACGGCTGTCGTTGACCACGATCGGGGTCTTGCGGATCTGCTGCACGACGTCGATCGCCTTGGCCACCGCGGCCTCGGAGGTCTTGCCGCCCTTGATGATCTCGACCAGCGGCATCTTGTCGACCGGCGAGAAGAAGTGCAGGCCGATGAAGTCCTCGGGGCGGTCGATGCCGCCGGCGAGCTCGGTGATCGGCAGCGTCGAGGTGTTCGAGCAGAGCAGCGCGTCGGCGTTGACGAACGGCATGATCTCGGCGAAGACCTTGTTCTTCAGGGCCGGGTCCTCGAAGACGGCCTCGATGACGAGGTCGCAGCCGGTCAGGTCGGCCGGGTCCGCCGTCGGCAGGATGCGGCCGAGCAGCTCGTCGGACTTCTCCTGGCTGAGCTTGCCCCGCGAGACGGCCTTCTCGTTGATCTTGGCCGAGTAGCCCTTGCCGCGCTCGGCGGCCTCCAGGGCGACGTCCTTGAGCACGACCTCCATGCCGGCCTTGGCACAGACGTAGGCGATGCCCGCGCCCATCATGCCGGCCCCGAGGACACCGACCTTGGTGGCCTTGTAGGTCTCGTAGCCCTGCGGACGCAGCGACCCGGAGTTGATCGCCTGCAGGTCGAAGAAGAACGCCTGGATCATGTTCTTGGCGTTCTGGCCGGTGGCCAGCTTGGTGAAGTAGCGGGCCTCGACGCGCTCGGCGCCCGCGACGTCGAGCTGGGCGCCCTCGACCGCGGCCGACATGATCGCCTTCTGGGCCGGGTAGTCCGCGCCCTTGAGCTGCTTGCGCAGGGTGGCGGGGAAGACCGGCAGCATCGCGGCCAGGCCCGGGTTCGACGGGGTGCCGCCGGGCATCTTGTAGCCCTGGCGGTCCCACGGCTGCGAGGCCGCGTCGGCGTTGTCCTTGTTGGCCAGGATCCAGGCGCGGGCAGCACCGAGCAGCTCCTCGGCCGGGACGACCTCGTCGACGAGACCCTTCTCGGCGGCCTGGTCGACCTTGTAGCGGGTGCCCTGGAGGAGGACCTCGGTCAGTGCCTTCTGGATGCCGAACATGCGGACGGTGCGGACCACGCCGCCGCCGCCCGGGAGCAGGCCGAGGCTGGCCTCGGGCAGGCCGATCTCGTAGCGGCCGGCTGCAGCGATGCGGCGGTGGGTGGCCAGCGCGATCTCGAGGCCGCCACCGAGGGCGGCGCCGTTGATCGCGGCGACGACGGGCTTGCCGAGGGTCTCGAGGCGGCGCAGGTCCTTCTTGATGGACTGGCTCTCGTCGTACATCTGCTGGGCGTCGGCCGGGGTGGCCTGGATCAGCATGTTGAGGTTGCCCCCGGCGAAGAAGGTCTTCTTCGCGCTGGTGAGGATGACGCCGGCGATCTCGTCCTTCTCGGCCTCGAGGCGGTCGACGGCGGCACGCATGCCGTCCTTGTAGGCCTCGTTCATCGTGTTGGCGGACGCGTTCGGGTCGTCGAGGGTGAGGGTGACGATCCCGTCCGAGTCGCGCTCGTAGCGCACAGCGCTGTCAGTCATGTTCTTCGGTGTCCTTCTGCTGGATCGGTCGGGAGGTCAGACGCGCTCGATGATGGTGGCGATGCCCATGCCGCCGCCGACGCAGAGCGTGGCCAGGCCACGGCGCAGGTCGCGGCGCTCGAGCTCGTCGAGCAGGGTGCCGAGGATCATCGCGCCGGTCGCGCCGAGCGGGTGGCCCATCGCGATCGCGCCGCCGTTGACGTTGACGATCTCCGGGTCCAGGCCGAGGTCGCGGGTGAAGCGCATGGCGACCGCGGCGAAGGCCTCGTTGATCTCGTAGAGGTCGATGTCCTCCGGCGTCAGGCCGGCCTTGGCGAGCGCCTTGCGCGCGGCCGGGGCCGGACCGGTCAGCATGATCGTCGGGTCGGCACCGGACACGGCGGCGGAGATGATCCGGGCACGCGGGGTGAGGCCGAGGTCGCGACCGACGCCCTCGGTGCCGATGGCGACCAGCGACGCGCCGTCCACGATGCCCGAGGAGTTGCCGGCGTGGTGGACGTGGTTGATCTTCTCGACCCAGTGGTACTTCTCCAGGGCGACGTCGTCGAAGCCGAGGTCGCCGTGGAACTGGAAGGACGGCTTGAGGCCGGACAGGCTCTCGACCGTCGTGCCCGGGCGGATGAACTCGTCGCGCTCCAGGACGGTCAGGCCGTTGATGTCGACGACGGGGACGATCGAGCGGTCGAAGTAGCCGTTGGCCTGCGCCTTGGCGGCGCGGGCCTGCGACTCGGCGGCGAACGCGTCGACGTCCTCACGCGACCAGCCCTCGAGGGTGGCGATCAGGTCGGCGCCGATGCCCTGCGGGACGAAGGAGGTCTCCAGCGCGGTGGCCGGGTCGGCCGCCCAGGCGCCGCCGTCGGAGCCCATCGGGACGCGGCTCATCGACTCGACGCCACCGGCGAGGATCAGGTCCTCCCAGCCGGAGCGGATGCGGCCGGCGGCCTGGTTGACGGCCTCGAGGCCGGAGGCGCAGAAGCGGTTCAGCTGCACGCCGGCGGTGGTCTCGGGGTAGCCGGCCTTGAGCGCGGCGGTCTTGGCGATGTCGCCACCCTGGTCGCCGACCGGGGAGACCACGCCGAGGACGACGTCGTCGACGCGCTCGGGGTCGAAGCCGTCGTGTCGCTTGCGGAGCTCGTCGAGCAGCGTGACCGCCAGGTCGACGGGCTTCACCTCGTGGAGGGAGCCGTCCTTCTTGCCCTTGCCGCGGGGAGTGCGGATTGCGTCGTAGATGAATGCCTGAGGCACGTCAGCCATGGTCCCAACTTTCGAGGAAATCGATCCGGCACCGGAACAGGCGCACGGGGAGCACAGAGTCCGATTGTGACACCAAAACTGTCACGATCGTCAATGAGCCGGGGTCTGTGATGTCTGTCGCAGGGCCGCGCCCTTGACGCGGCCCCACGCCAACCTTACTCGCGGGTAACAAAGCCGTCGAGGACCCGCCCCCCGCGCGCTGTAACGCGGGGTTACGGACGCATCACAAGGCGCCCGTCCCCTGCGAAGCGTCCGCATGCCCTGCGACGTACGACGGGCAGCGGACGACTCAGCCGGTGATCGGCCGAGCCGGCGCGGGCTCCCCCGGGGCGGCCTGGACGACGGCACCGGTCTCGACCAGCTGGTCGACTCCGCTCACGCCCCACGCCTCGAGCACGGCCCGGGTGCCGTCGCCGGGGAGCGAAGGGCCGGTGGTCAGGGTGGCCTCCGTGCGCGAGAACCGCGGCGCCGGGGCGGGCTGCAGCAGGCCGTCGCGCTCGACGTACACGCCGCGCGCCTTCATGTGCGGGTGCTCGGCGGCCTCGGTCATCGGCAGGATCGGCGCCACGCAGGCGTCGGTGCCGTCGAAGATCTCGTCCCACTCCGCCTGGGTCTTCGACCGGAAGACGGCCTCGAGCTTGTCGGCGAGCACCTCCGGCGGATCCGTCACCGCGTCGGCGAGCCCGACCCCCTCGAGCATCGCGACGTAGAACTGCGGCTCCAGCGACCCCACCGAGACGTGCTTGCCGTCGGCGGTCTCGTAGATCCGGTAGTTCGGGATGCCGCCGTCCAGCAGGTTCACGCCGCGCTGCTCGACGGCCATCCCGCCGGCGACCATCGAGGACCACATCAGGTTGAGGTGGGCGGCGCCGTCGACGATCGCGGCGTCGACGACCTGGCCCTGGCCGCTGACCCTGGCCTCCAGCAGCGCGGCCAGCAGCCCGATGACCAGGTAGGTCGACCCTCCCCCGAAGTCGCCGACGAGGTTGCTGGGGAAGTGCGGCTTGGCGGGGTCCTGGCCGAGCCCGTGCAGCACGCCGGCGATCGCGATGTAGTTCATGTCGTGCCCGGCCGCGTGCGCCAGCGGGCCGCTCTGGCCCCAGCCCGTCATCCGGCCGTAGACCAGCGCCGGGTTGAGCGCGAGGCAGTCGTCGGGACCGATGCCGAGCCGCTCGGTGACCCCGGGACGCATCCCTTCCAGGACGATGTCGGCCGCGGCGATGAGCTCCTTGAGGGCGGCCAGGGCGTCGGGGTTCTTCAGGTCCATGGCCACGCTGGGCCGCCCGCGGGTGAGCAGGTCCTTGTCGCGCGGGCCGGCGCTGGCGGCGCCGCCAGGACGCTCGACGCGGACCACGTCGGCGCCGAGGTCGGCCAGGATCGTCGCCGCGTGCGGCCCGGGGCCGATCCCGGCGATCTCGACGACCTTGATGCCCTTGAGCGGTCCCGTCCCCTGGTTCAGCGCGTAGTCAGCCATGCCCGGGAGTCTGACAGTGAAACTGTCAGAGTGCACTCGTGGCCTGCGTCACAGAACAGCGTCGCGGGTCACAGCACCCGGGCGAGGAACTCCCGGGTGCGCGCCTCACGCGGGGCGACGAGCAGCTCGGCCGGCGGGCCCTGCTCGAGCACCCGACCACCGTCGAGGAAGCAGACCTTGGTGGCGACCTCGCGGGCGAAGCCCATCTCGTGGGTGGCCAGGACCATCGTCGTCCCGGCCAGGGCGAGGTCGCGCAGGATGTCGAGCACCTCCCCCACCAGCTGCGGGTCGAGGGCGGCGGTGACCTCGTCGAGCAGGAGCAGCTCGGGCCGCGTCATCAGGGCCCGTACGACGGCCACGCGCTGCTGCTGCCCGCCCGAGAGCCGATCGGGGTGGACGTCGGCCTTGTCGGCCAGCCCGAACTGGCCGAGCAGCGTGCGGGCCCGTTCGTCGGCCTCGGCCGCGGAGGCCCCGTGCACCTTGCGGGGGGCCAGCGTGACGTTCTGCAGCACGGTCAGGTGCGGGAAGAGGTTGTAGGCCTGGAAGACGACGCCCATGCGGGTGCGGACCGACCGGGCGTCGACGCGGGGGTCGGAGATGTCGACGCCGTCGAACCAGATGGTGCCGTCGTCGGTGGTCTCGAGCAGGTTCACGCAGCGCAGCAGCGTCGACTTGCCACTGCCGGAGGCCCCGATCAGGCACACCACGTCGTGGGGCTCGACGGTCAGGTCGAGGCCGGCGAGCACGACCTTGTCGCCGTACGCCTTGCGGACGCCCTCGATCCTCAGCAGCTCGCTCATCGCGCTCCCGCCCTCTCGCGCTCCATCGCCATGCGACCGACGTGGTCGGTGAACCGCGCCATCGGCACGCAGAGCGCGACGAAGAAGGCGGCGGCGACCAGCAGCGGGGTGTAGTTGAACGTGTAGTTGGTGGTGTCCGACGCGGTGCCCAGGGCGTCGAAGAGACCGACGGTGGCGACCAGGGCGGTGTCCTTCTGCAGGGACACGAAGTCGTTGAGCAGCGGCGGCGCGACCCGGCGCAGCGCCTGGGGCACCACGACGTACCGCAGTGCCTGGCCGTGGGTCAGGCCCAGCGAGGTCGCGCTGGCGATCTGGGAGGGGTGGATCGAGTCCATCCCGGAGCGGATCACCTCGGCGACGTAGGCGCCGTAGGACAGCACCAGCGAGACCAGCGCCAGCCAGAAGAGCGAGGTGGTCAGGCCCTGCAGCCGCAGGGCGGGGACGCCGAAGCAGAACACGAAGAGCACCAGCAGCGTCGGCAGGCCGCGGAAGAGGTCCGTGTAGACCACCGCCAGGAGACGCAGCGGCGCGAGTCCCGGCGTGGTCGTGGAGCGTACGGCGGCCACGAGGAGGGCCAGCAGGAGGATCAGCGGCTCCGCGAGCAGGAAGAGCCGGATGTTCAGCCAGAAGCCCCGGGCGATGTCGGGGAAGGCGTCGCGGGCGGCGCCGAGGTCGAGGAACGAGGCCTTGAAGGTCGGCCAGCCCGGCGAGCTGACCACGCCGACGACGAGCAGCCCGAGCACCACGACCGTCGCGGTGGAGGCGACCAGGACGGAGCGCCGGCGGAGACGGCGCGCGACCGCCAGCCTCTCGACCTGGCGGTCGCTGGGGGTCCAGCCGGTCACCGGAGCCTCGGGCGGACGGTCACTTCAGCACGGGCACGTCGACGACGTCGGAGAGCCACTGCTGCTCGAGGGCGGCCAGGGTGCCGTCGTCGGTCAGCGCCTTGATCGCGGCGTTGACGCAGGGGACCAGCGCGCTGCCCTTCTCGAAGAGCATCCCGAACTGCTCCTGCTGGCCGGTCTCGGGCTGGAACTGGCCGACGATGGTGCCCTTCGGGATCTCGACCGCGGTGATGTAGAACGCGGTCGGCAGGTCGGCGAGGATCGCGTCCAGCTGGCCGTTGTTGAGGGCCTGCTTGGCGGCGTTGGTGTCCTGGAAGACCAGCGGGTCCTGGTCGGGCTTGATGATGTCGCGGATCGCGGTGAGCGACGTGGTCCCGGTCTGGGCGCCGAGCTTGAGGCCCTTGAGGTCGGCCAGGCTGGTCGCGCCTGCGGCGTCGGAGCCCTTGAGGGCGACGACGGCCTGCGCCGCGGAGTAGTAGCCGTCGGAGAAGTCGACGACCTTGGCCCGCTCCGGGGTGATGGAGATCTGGTTGATGTCGAAGTCGAAGTCCTTGGGGCCGGGCTTGAACGAGTTGTTGAAGCGGACCTTGGTCCAGGACACCTCGTCCTTGCTGAAGCCGAGCTGCCCGGCGACCGCGTAGGCCACCGCGGACTCGAAGCCCTTGCCGTTGGTCGGGTCGTCGTCGCTGAACCACGGCTCGTAGGCCGGGGAGTCGGTGCCGATCATGAGCATCCCGTCCATCTTGGTGGGCAGGTTGTCCTTGGCACAGGCGTCGGCCGAGGGCGACGAGGTCGGGTCGGTGGCGGTGTCGGTGGTGTCGTCCTGCGGCGCGCAGGCGGCGACGGCGACGAACAGGGGGGCGAGAGCGAGGGCAGCGAGACGACGGCGCATGCGGAAATCGTAGTGCTCGGCGGCGCTCCCGACTGTTTCCGTCGCAGATCCGGACTGTGACCACGCCCACCTGTGCAACGAGTTGCGTAGGTGTGCAACTCGTTGCACACTCTCCTCCATGGCCCTCGACCACGCGCTGCTCGTCTCGCTCACCGAGCGACCCGGCGCCGGCCTCGACCTGACCCGCCGCTTCGACAAGTCGATCGGCTTCTTCTGGACCGCCACCCACCAGCAGATCTACCGCGTGCTGGGACGGATGGAGGGCGACGGCTGGGTCAGCGCGACGACGGTCGCCCAGCAGGGCCGCCCCGACAAGAAGGTGTACGACGTCACCGACGCCGGCCGCGCGGAGCTGCGCCGCTGGCTGGCCGAGCCGCTGACCCGCGAGCAGCACCGCTCCGACCTCGCCGTCAAGCTGCGCGCCGCGTCGTACGGCGACCTGCCGGCGTTGCTGGAGGAGCTCGTGACGCTGCGCGCCGAGCACGAGACCCGCCGGCAGTACTACGAGCTGCTGGAGAAGCGCGACTACCCGGAGCCGGCCACCCTGACCGGCCCCGAGCTCGACCAGTACCTCGTCCTGCGGGGCGGGGTGCTGATGGAGCAGTTCTGGATCACCTGGCTCGACGAGTACCTCGCCGCCCACACCCCCGACCCCGAGAAGGACCACGCATGACCGCCTACCCCACCCTGCTGTCCCCGCTCGAGGTCCGTGGCGGCACGCTGCGCAACCGCGTGGTGATGGGCTCGATGCACACCGGTCTGGAGGACCGGCCCGGGCACGTCGACGAGCTCGCGGCGTACGTCGCGGAGCGGGCCCGGGGCGGCGTCGGCCTCATCGTCACCGGCGGCTACGCCCCCAACAAGCGCGGCTGGCTGCTGCCGTTCGGCTCGGAGATGACCACCCGGCTGCAGTCGGAGCGGCACCGCCGGGTCACCGACGCGGTGCACGCCGAGGGCGGCAAGATCGCGCTGCAGATCCTGCACGCCGGCCGCTACGGCTACACCCCGTTCTCGCTGTCCCCCAGCGGCATCAAGTCGCCGATCACCCCGTTCAAGCCCGGCACCTTCAGCGCCCGGCAGGTCGAGCAGACCGTCCGCGACTTCGCCCGCTCGGCGGTGCTCGCGAAGCGGGCCGGCTACGACGCGGTCGAGATCATGGGCTCCGAGGGCTACCTGATCAACCAGTTCCTCGCCGAGCGCACCAACCGACGCACCGACGCGTGGGGCGGGACGCCCGAGAAGCGGCGCCGTTTCCCCGTCGAGGTCGTCCGCGCCGTCCGCGAGGCCGTCGGCGAGGACGTCATCGTGATGTACCGGATGTCGCTGCTCGACCTCGTCGAGGGTGGCCAGACCTGGGACGAGACTGTCGCGCTGGCCCACGAGGTCGAGGCGGCCGGCGCGAGCATCATCAACACCGGCATCGGCTGGCACGAGGCACGGGTGCCCACGATCCTCACCCAGGTCCCGCGCGGTGCGTTCACCTGGACCACGGCCCGCCTGCGCGCCGAGGTCGGGATCCCGGTCTGCGCGTCCAACCGGATCAACACCCCCGAGCTCTGCGAGGAGCTCCTCGTCGACGGCTCGGCCGACCTGGTCTCGATGGCCCGCCCACTGCTGGCCGACCCCGACTTCGTCGCGAAGGCGGCCGCGGGTCGCGCCGACGAGATCAACACCTGCATCGGCTGCAACCAGGCCTGCCTGGACCACACCTTCAAGGCCAAGCGGGCCTCGTGCCTGGTCAACCCCCGCGCCTGCCACGAGACCGAGCTCGTGCTGCTGCCGGTGCCCCGCACCCGCTCCAAGGCCGTCGCGGTCGTCGGCGGCGGTCCGGCCGGCCTCGCGGCCGCGGTCTCCGCCGCCGAGCGGGGCCATCGCGTGACGCTCCTCGAGGCCGCCCCCGAGCTGGGCGGGCAGTTCCGCCTGGCGATGGAGGTCCCCGGCAAGGAGGAGTTCGCCGAGACGCTGCGCTACTACCGTCGCCGGCTCGAGGTGCTCGGCGTCGAGGTGCGGCTGGACACCCGGGCGAGCGCCGCAGACCTGGCCGGCTTCGACGACGTCGTCGTCGCCACCGGCGTGGTGCCGCGCGAGGTCGCCTTCGAGGGCGCCGACCACCCCAAGGTCGTCTCGTACGCCGACGTGCTGGCCGGGCGGGTCGAGGTGGGCGAGCGGGTGGCCGTCATCGGCGCCGGCGGGATCGGGGTGGACGTCAGCGTCTTCCTGACCCACCAGAAGGAGACCCTCGAGGACTGGCTGGCGCACTGGGGTGTCGGCGACCCGGCCGAGCACCGCGGCGGCCTGACCGAGAAGCGGCCCCGCACCCCGGCCCGCCAGGTGTTCCTGCTGCAGCGCAAGACGACCCCCATCGGTGTCGGCCTCGGCAAGACCTCGGGCTGGGCGCACCGGATCGTCCTGAAGGACTCCGGCGTCGAGCAGCTCATCGGGGTCGGCTACGAGCGGGTCGACGACGCCGGCCTGCACGTCACCGTGGACGGGGAGCCCCGGCTCCTCGAGGTCGACCACGTGGTCGTCTGCGCCGGCCAGGAGTCCGTCCGCGACCTGTACGACGACCTGGCGGGACGCCCGGGGGTCCACCTCGTCGGGGGCGCGGACGTGGCTGCCGAGCTCGACGCCAAGCGGGCGATCAAGCAGGGCACCGAGGTGGCCGCGGGCCTCTGAGGCCGGGTCTGCAGGGGCCCGGGACCGTCCCGGAGACGGTCCCGGGCCTAAATCCCTAAAACGGACATCCGGCTCAAAGATCTCTGGCAACCTTCCCCTGGGAGAGAGCCGCTAGGGAGGTGGCTCGGGAGGCGCGAGAGCGCCGCTTGCCAACCTGGGAGATGGAGATTCACATGAGCTCATCGCGCCTGCTCACGCGCGTTGCGACCGCCGGACTGCTCAGCCTCGCGCTGGTCGGCGGCACCGCCTCGGCCTCGCTCGCCGCGACGGCCAAGCCGACCACGGCCGCGGCTGCGACCGCGATCCCGCGGGCGGCCGCTGACAACTGCGCCAGCGCCACCGCGAAGGCGGCGAAGGCCAAGCAGAAGGTCAAGAAGTCCAAGAAGGCCGTCAAGAAGGCCAAGTCGACCCGCACGAAGGCCGACGACAAGAAGGCCGCCAAGAAGCTCAAGAAGGCGAAGAAGTCCTACAAGGCCAAGAAGGCCCACAAGGCGAAGGTGTGCCGCGAGGAGAACGCCACCAACCGCGGCAACGACAAGCTCACGATCTTCCAGACCCTGGTCAACAACCCGGTCATCAACGCCCTGCCCGCGCAGCTGCGCACCCCGCTGGTGACCGCGCTGAACCAGGTCATCACCTCGATCGAGTCCGCCCTGGGCCAGATCCCGGGTGCCGACCGCGCCGACGTCTCGGCGATCACGAACTTCTTCAACAGCCTCGACCCGAGCACGCTGGAGTCGGCGCTGGGCGACCTGCAGTCGGCCGTCACTGCCACCGGCGGCGGCGACCCGACCGCGCTGCTCGCCTTCCTGGAGGGCCTCGGCGGCACGCTGCCCTCGGGCACGTCCCTCCCGGGTGGCGGCGACCTCGCCGACCTGCAGGGCACCCTGACCGGCCTGGCCGGCTCGCTGGGCTCCTTCGACCCGAGCGACGCCTCGCAGGTCACCGACGTGGTCGCCCAGATCCAGGCCCTGGCGGGTCAGCTGGGCTCGGCCCAGAGCGGGCTCACCTCGCTCTTCTCCGCGATCTCGGCGCTCAACGGCGGAAACCTGCCGACCGACCCGGCCGACTTCGCCGACATCCTGGGCACCGGCTTCGGCGGCACCCCGTCCCTGCCGTTCACGATCCCCAACGTCCTGGACATCCCGGGTGTCGTGACCTTCACCAGCGGCCTCACCAGCCTGCTGTCCGCGCTCAGCTCGCTCGGTGGTGGCCCGACCACGCCGCTGCTGACGATCCTGTCGGCGCTCGGTCTCTGATCCGCTGACGTCGGACGTGCCGGTGACCCTTCGGGGTCACCGCGTGCGGCTCGCGTCAGGCGTGCGGCTCGCCGAGGTGCTCGTGCTCCCGGTGCGAGAGCGGCTCGACCTGGAAGGTCGTGTGGTCCACGTCGAAGTGGTCGGCCACGCACAGGCTCAGCTCGTCGAGCAGGCTGCCGACGCCGCGGGCGGCCAGCGACGCGTCGTCGACGGTGACGTGGACCGACAGCGACGGCATGCCGCTGGTGATGGTCCACACGTGCAGGTCGTGCACGTCGACCACACCGGGGACCTCGAGCAGGTGCAGCCGGATCTCCTCGACGTCGAGGTGCGACGGGGTGGCCTCCAGGAGCACGTCGACCGACTCGCGCAGCAGCGAGAACGACCGCGGCAGGATCATCACCGCGATCGCCAGCGTGGCCACCGGGTCGGCGCGCTGCCAGCCGGTCAGCAGCACGACCAGCGCGGCCACGACCACGGCGACCGACCCGAGCAGGTCGGTGACCACCTCCAGGTACGCCGCCCGCATGTTCAGCGAGGAGCCCTTGCGGTCGGCGAGCAGGAGGATCGAGACGGTGTTGGCGGCCAGGCCGACCAGGGCGAACCAGATCATCAGGCCCGCCTCCACCTCGGGCGGGTCCAGCAGCCGTCGTACGCCCTCGACGACGAGGTAGCCGCAGACGGCCAGCAGCACGACCGCGTTGACCAGGGCGGCCAGGATCTCGGCCCGGTGGAAGCCGAACGTGCGGCGGGTGGAGGGCGGCAGGGTCGCGACGTACGACGCGGAGAGCGCGAGCGTGACGGCCGCGGCGTCGGTGACCATGTGGCCGGCGTCGGCCAGCAGGGCCAGCGAGCCGCTCAGCCAGGCGCCGACGACCTCGGTCACCAGCACGACGAGGGTGACCAGCAGGACCCGTGTCAGCCGGCTGCGGTCCTCGGCCCGGGCGGCGGCGTGACCGTGTCCGTGCCCGTGTCCCATGGGCGCCAGTGTGCCAGCGCCGGAAGGAGTCGGGTGGTCAGGGGCGGCGGCGCTGCACGATGAGCAGCGCGATCCCGAACCCCGCGATCGCTGGGCCGACGATCGCCCAGACCGCCTCGCCGGTCATCGGGCTGCCCCCGGCCAAGCCGAGGCCCTGGGCGGTCCACAACCCTCCGATCAGGATCAGGAGGATCCCGAGGGCGACCGCGCTTCCGTTCCGCATGCCCCGAGGCTAGCGGGGTGACGAACAGCGGGATGCCGCCGGCAACCGGACCTGGTGGCTGGGTCTCACCGAGGTTCGGGGTGTGCCCGGTGGGGGCACCGCCGACGACATCGCCGCCGTCCGCCTGAGCAGCTACCTGGTCAGGACTCCTGGAAGTGGCTCCGGGCTGGGAGATCTCGGGAGAGAACCCGGACCCGAAGTCCTGATCGTCGCCGCCCAGACCCGTCGACCCCGAGGGAGTCGGGGCCGGGCTGGGCCACCACGCCGGGCGCCCCGGGGGTGGGACGTCCGACGTGGCGGGTCTCATTCGGTCGCGAGCGCCTCCCCGGTCCGGATGCTGCTGGTGTAGGCGAGTGCGGCGAGGATCCACAGCGCCGCCGGAGTGAGCCCGAGGCCGAGCGCCTGCGGGTCGCTGCTCATCCAGGTGACCAGGAAGAGGCTCATGATGGACGCGACGGCGACCGAGGTCTGCCGGTCCTGCTTGAGGGCGAAGAGGGTCAGCGCCACCGCGGCGACGCCGTACGCGACGCCGAGGTAGGCCCCGAAGATCGCGAACACGACGACCTCGACCAGCGAGACGATCGTGCCGATGGCGAGGAACGAGTCCCCGATGGACACGTAGCCCTCCGTCTCGACGTTGACCCGGGTGGAGATCAGCCCGAAGACGATGCTGAGCACCAGGGTCACCAGCGAGAAGACGTTGAGGAACGCTGTCCACGACTCGGTGGTGGTGCATGCGCCGTCGCGGGCCGAGACCCCGAACAGCCCGGCGCACGTGTCGCTGGTGGAGAGGTAGAACTTGTAGCCGGCTCCAGCTGCCAGCCCGACTCCGGACGAGATGAGCCCGAAGAGAAACGTACGGTTCACTTGCGCCTCCTGCACGACGCTTGGGTGCGAGCGTCCTGCTGTCGACCGGTCACCTGCCTGACCGTGACAGTCCCGAGCGGACACTCCGAAGGTAAGTCCGTTTAGACCGTTTTGTCACTAGTTCTGATGGATCAGGACTAGCCCCCCCGGGTGGGGGTGGTCAGCCGTTCGGTCAGGGGATTCGGGACTTGGGTCCTGGGGTGGGCAGTTTCCCAAGGGATGCCGGGACTCTTCCGACAAATCGGCCGGCGTCGTCCTCCCAGGGCGAGCTGCCCATGGCAAACCTCCACTGCCCATGGGGCGTACGCCGTGGGCAGTGGCAGTTTGCCGACATCCCGTGGGAAACCGCCCCTCTGACCTGCGGGAACCGCCCCTCTGACCTGGGAGAACCGGCACCTCGACCTCGGGGCCCAGCGTCCTCAGTCGAGGAGGATGCGGAGCGCCCCGGGGCGTACGACGGCGGTGAGGGGCAGCGGGCCGATCCGCTCGCCGTCGCCGTAGGCGACCACGTCGCGGTCGGCGGTGACGGTGATCTCGCGGCCGCGCAGGACGGTGACCTCGTCGAGCTCGACGTGGCTGCCGTCGTAGACCTTGGGCAGCCGGCGGACCATGCCGAGGCGGGACCCGGCCGGGATGACGATCACGTCGAGGATGCCGTCCTGGACCTCGGCGGCCGGCGCGATGTGCATGCCCTTGCCGTAGTAGCCCGAGTTGGCGACCACGACGTTGAAGGCCTCCTGGCGCAGCTCGACCCCGTCGACGGTGACGGTGAAGCCGGCCGGCTTGTAGGAGAGCAGGGCGCGGACCGCGGCGTACGGGTACTGGGTGGCCGACGGCAGCCGCCGGCTCCGGTCGACGATCTCGGAGGCCAGCGAGTCGACGCCGGCGTAGAGGCTCCCGAGCACGGTGTGCTCGCCCACCTGGATCACGTCGACCTGGGCGGGCTCACCGTGGAGCAGGAGGCGGGCGACCTCGTCGGGGGCGCTGGGCAGCCGGAGCATCCGGGCGAAGTCGTTGCCGCGACCGGCGGGCACCACCGCGAGGGTGCCCCCGGCGGCGACCACGGACCCGGCGATCGAG
Source organism: Marmoricola sp. (assembly GCA_044227235.1). Classification (GTDB taxonomy): domain Bacteria; phylum Actinomycetota; class Actinomycetes; order Propionibacteriales; family Nocardioidaceae; genus Marmoricola_A. Next base: position 21,983 of record JBGAFN010000016.1, read on the forward strand.
GCCAGCATCCCGTCGCCACCGGCGGCGACCACGACCTGTCCGCGGGGGACGGCGTCGGCGACGGCGGCGCGGCTCTGCTCCGCCGAGGTGCTCCGCTCGACCTCGACGCTCGCCCCGCCGGCGACCAGCAGCGACTCGACGGCGGCCACCGCGCTCGGCGCCGCACCGCCGCCCGAGACCGGGTTGACCAGGATCCGGAAGCTGCGGGTCACGGGACGAGCACCCCGGGGTTGAGCACGCCGGTCGGGTCGACCCGTGCCTTGACCGCGCGGAGCAGCTCGACGCCGACGGGGCCGATCTCCTCGGCCAGCCACGGCTTGTGGTCCTGGCCCACGGCGTGGTGGTGGGTGATCGAGGCGCCGGCCGCGATCATCGCGTCGCTGGCGGCGGCCTTCGCGGGCAGCCACTGGGCCAGCCCGTCCTCCAGCTCCTTCGCGGCGACGGTGAAGTAGAGCGAGGCCCCGGTCTCGTAGACGTGGGAGATGTGGCAGAGCACCAGCGGCGGCGTGCCCTGCTCGGTCAGGTTCTGCTCGATGGCGCCCTTGACCTGCGCATAGAGGTTCTCGAGGTTGGACCAGAAGGTGACCGTCTCGAAGGTCTCCACCAGGACGCCGACGTCGAGCAGCGCGTCGCGCAGGTAGGGGCCGTCGAACCGCCCCTCGGCCCACGCCCGACCGCCCTCCTCGCCGAGGCCGACCGCCCCGAGGGCGGTGAGCTCCTCGGTGACCAGCGCGCGGGACCGCGCGACCTGGGCCGGCGTGCCCTCGTAGCCGGTGACGAGCAGGCAGCCGCCGGCGTTCTCGGCACCGACGGCGTCGGGGCGGGCGAGGTTGACCGCCGTCTCGGCCTCGTCGGACAGACGCAGCACCGTGGGCAGGATGCGGTCCTGCGCCAGCCGCCGCATCGCGTCCGCGCCCGCGGCGAAGGAGTCGAGGCGCCAGGTCTCGTAGACCTTCTCCACCGGCACCGGCCGCACCTTGAGGGTGACCTCGGTGATCACGCCGAAGGCGCCCTCGGAGCCCATCACCAGCTCGCGCAGGTCGGGGCCGGCGGCGTTGGCCGGGCTGGAGCCGAGGACGAGGTCACCGAGCGGGGTGGCGACCTTGAGCGCCATCACCAGCGAGTCGAAGCGTCCGTAGCCCGCCGACGACTGGCCGCTGGACCGCGTCGCGGCGAACCCGCCGATCGAGGCGTAGCGGAAGGACTGCGGGAAGTGGCCGATCGTCAGGCCGTGCTCGGCCAGCAGGGCCTCGGCCTCGGGCCCGAGGAGCCCGGCCTCCAGCGTCGCGGTGCCCGAGACCGGGTCGACCGAGACGAGCCGGTCGAGCCGGCGCAGGTCCAGCGCGACCACACCGGCGTACCCCTCGCGTCGCGCGGCCAGGCCGCCGACGACCGAGGTGCCGCCACCGAAGGGCACGAGGGCGACGTGCTGCTCGACGCACCAGGCCAGCACGGCGCTGACCTCGGCGTGGTTGGCCGGGCGTACGACGGCGTCCGGCGCGTCGCTGCCGTCGCCCGCGCGGAGGCGGAGCAGGTCGGGGGTGGACTTGCCGCGGGTCCGGGCGATGCGGAAGGCGGGGTCGGTGTGCACGTGCTCGGCGCCGACGAGGGCGGCCAGCCCGGCGAGCTGGTCGGCGTCCAGGCCGACCTCAGGCAGCCGGACGGCCGACGGCTCGACCGCCGGCCGCTCCACGAGCGTGCCGAGGAAGGCCTCGATCAGCCCGCGCATCGAGTCGGAGACGGGGTGTGCCGCGGCGGGGTCGCCCCAGCGGGCCCAGTGCATGTGGCCGGGGAGCTCCCGGTCCAGCACCGTCGTGTCCAGCATCGTGGCCGGCGCGGTGGGGGTGGGGTTCGCATCGCTCATGCGGTACAGTGTTACACATGACGTCTCGTTGTCACAACCAGTCGCGGAGCAGAGCGCGATGAGTGCCGCCTCTCCCGAGGCCGGGTACCTCGACGCCGCGCGGGCCTGCCTCGTCGACGTCGGCTGGCGGCGTACGACGCTGACCGACATCGCCCGCCGCGCGGGGGTGTCCCGGATGACGATCTACCGGCGGTGGCCGGACATGGAGGCGCTGGTCGGCGACCTCCTCGTCCGCGAGTTCTCCGAGCTGCTGCTGGAGGCCGGGCTGCTCACCGGCGAGGGCTCCGCCCTCGACCAGCTCGCCGACGGGGTGGCCGCGATGTGTACGGCGCTGGCCGACAACGACCTGCTGCGCCGCATCGTCGAGCTCGACCCCGAGCTGCTGCACCCATACCTGTTCCGGCGGCTCGGGCGCAACCAGGTCTGGATCCTGGAGCTGCTCGAGCGCGCGATCGCCGACGGCCAGCACGCCGGTGAGATCCGCGACGGCCGACCCGAGACGCTGGCCCGCAGCGTGCTGCTCACCAGCTATGGCTTCGTCCTCTCGGCCCCGACTGCGACCACCGAGCACACCACCGGACCGGCCCTGCGCGCCGAGCTCCGCATCCTGATCGAGAGGTACCTGCGCCCATGACTCCCCGCCCCGCCCTCACTGCCGCCCGCCGCAGCACGGACCTCGCCGCGGTCGCCGACACCGAGGTCGACGTCCTCGTCGTCGGGCTCGGCGTCACCGGCGCCGGCGTCGCACTGGATGCCGCCTCCCGCGGCCTCTCGGTCGTGGCCGTCGACGCCCACGACCTGGCCTTCGGCACCTCGCGCTGGAGCTCCAAGCTGGTCCACGGCGGGTTGCGCTACCTGGCGAAGGCCCAGCTCGGTGTCGCCCACGAGAGCGCCGTCGAGCGCGGCATCCTGATGACCCGCACCGCCCCCCACCTGACCCGTGCGATGGGCATGGTCATCCCCCTGACCGAGGCCGTGCCGCGCAGCCAGGGCGCCCTGGCCATGGCCGGATTCCGCGCCGGGGACCTGCTCCGCGCCGCAGCCGGGACCCCGGTCGCGCTGCTGCCCCGGCCACGCCGGCTCTCCCGGACCGAGACGCTGCGCCTGGTCCCGCCCGTGGCGACCCAGGGCCTGCGCGGCGGCCTGCTCTCCTCCGACGGCCAGCTCGAGGACGACGCCCGCCTGGTCACCGCCATCGCGCGCACCGCCGCGTCGCACGGCGCCCGGGTGCTGACCCGGACCCGGGCCCTGGGCGTCACCGGGACCGGCGCCACCCTCCGCGACGAGCTCACCGGCGAGACGCTGGGCATCCGGGCGCGGGTCGTGGTCAACGCCGCCGGCGTCTGGGCCGGCCAGGTCGTCCCCGGGCTCGAGCTGCGACCGAGCCGCGGCACCCACCTGGTGCTCCGCGGCTCCGCCCTGCCCGGTGTCGACGTGGCCGTCTCCGCGCCGGTGCCGGGCTCGGTCAACCGGTTCGTCTTCACGCTCCCGCAGGCCGACGGGCTGGTGTACGTCGGCCTGACCGACGAGCCCGTCGAGGGCGAGGTCCCCGACGTCCCGGTCGCCTCCGAGGACGAGGTCGACTTCCTGCTCGCCACGATCAGCACCGCGCTCGCGCAGCCGCTGACCCGCGCCGACGTCGTCGGGACGTACGCCGGGCTGCGCCCGCTGCTCGCCGCCCCCGACTCCAGCGGCCGCGCCAGCACCTCGGACCTCTCCCGCAAGCACGCGGTCCTGACCTCGGAGTCCGGGGTGGTCACCGTGGTGGGCGGCAAGCTCACGACCTACCGGCGGATGGCCCAGGACGCGGTGGATGCGGCCGTGCAGCATGCCCGCCTCTCGGCCGGACCCTGCCTGACCGCCGACCTCCCCCTGGTCGGCGCCGCCGACCGGGACGTCCTCCGGCGCCTCGACGCTCCGGCCCGGCTGGTCCGCCGCTACGGCACCGAGGCGGCGACGGTGCTCGCGAGTGCGGTGACCCTGACCGGGCTCCCCGAGGCCGAGCTGCTGGAGCCGCTGGCCGCGGAGGTGCCGGTGACCCGTGCCGAGCTGCTCTTCGGGGTCACCCACGAGGGCGCCCTCGACGTCGACGACCTCCTCGAACGTCGTACCCGGATCTCGATGGTGGCCGCCGACCGCTCCGCCGCCGACGACGCCGCCCGCTGGGCCCTGGGCTTCGCCCCCGCCACCCCCTGACCCCCCGCGGGCTTGTAACGCGGGGTTACGGACGCATCACACGGCGCACGACCCCTGCGAAGCGTCCGGACCCCCTGGGAAGGCGGGCGACGCCGACGCGGCGACGGCGTACACTGGACCGGTAAAGACGCACCCGGCCGCGATCCGTCCCCAGCGTCGCCCTGAACGCCCACCACGCACCCAGGACCCCTGTCCCATGACCAGCCTGTCCCACCCTGCCGCTTCCGCGTCCACCCCAATGGACGCGGCCAGGCTCGACCGCGCCCGCCGCGCGGTCGCCGTCGTCTTCGTCGTCAACGGGCTGTCGCTGGCCTCGTGGCTCTCCCGGCTGCCCGAGATCCGCGACCGCCTCGGACTGACCCCCGGCCAGGTCGGCCTGCTGCTGCTGTGCGTCTCCCTCGGCGCCATCGTGGCGCTCCCGCTCTCCAGCCCGGTCATCCACCGCCTCGGCCCGGCACGCACGGTGCTCGGGGGCGGCCTGCTCGCCACGGTGGCGCTGCTCGCCCTCGCCACCGGACTCGGCCTCTCCTCGGTCCCCGTGGTCGCGGTGGCGCTGTGGCTGTACGGCGTCGCCATCTCCGGCTGGGACGTCGCGATGAACGTCGAGGCCGCCGACGTCGAGCTGCGGCTCGGCCGCTCGATCATGCCGCGCTTCCACGCCGGCTTCAGCATCGGCACGGTCGCCGGCGCGCTGGTGGGGGCGGCGTGCGCCAAGGTCGGCTTCGACCTGTCCTGGCAGCTCGGCCTCACCGCCGCCGTCGTCCTCGTCGCGGTGGCCAGCAGCGTGCGCTCCTTCCTCCCGCCGTACGACCACCACGACGGCCAGCCGTCCGGGTCGCCCTGGCGGGCCTGGCGCGAGCCGCGCACGGTCGCCATCGGCCTGGTGGTGATGGCCTTCGCGCTGACCGAGGGCATCGCGAACGACTGGATCGCGATGGCCCTGCGCGACGGGTACGGCGCGACCGTGGCCGTGGGCTCGCTGGCCTACGCCGTGTTCGTCTCCGCGATGACGCTCGGCCGCTTCGTGGGCGGGGACGTCACCGACAGGATCGGCCGGGTGACCACGCTGCGCATCCTCGCCGTCCTCGTCGTGGCCGGGGTGTCCCTCGTAGTGTGGTCGCCCGCCCCCTGGGGCGCCTTCGTCGGCGCGGCGTTGTGGGGACTGGGCGCCTGCCTGGGGTTCCCGGTCGGCATGACCGCGGCCGGCGAGGACCCCCGCCACGCCGCGGCCCGCCTCTCGGTGGTCAGCTCGATCGGCTACGCCGCGTTCCTCGGCGGCCCTCCGCTGGTCGGAGCGATCGCCGACCACGTCGGCGTCCGCGACGCGATCGTCATCTCGGCCGGCGCCGCCCTCGTCGCGTTCGTGCTGGCCTCCGCCGTGGCACCGCGCACGCCCACGGACGGCTGACCGTCAGCCGGCGGTGACCGCGCGGTACTGCCCGAGTCCCCGCAGCCCGGTCAGGGCAGCGAGCGCGGCGGTGCCGGTGAGCACGGCGCCGGCCTTGGTGGAGACGGCCTTCGACCGGATCGCGAGCGCACCGGCGGCGCTGTCGGCGAGGTCGACGGCCAGCCCGAGAGCGATCACGCCCCGTTTGCTCTCCGGCTTGGCGAGCAGTGTCACCAGGCCGAGGGCGATCTCGCGGGCGGCGAACATCCGGCCCAGGTACGGCGACTGCGGCGCCTGCGGGTCGAGCATCCCGTACTTCAGGGCCAGCTCGGGGGTCGCGTAGAAGCCGAGGCCCAGGCCGATCCGGGCGAGGGCGAGGCCGTTGATGTTGTCCATGGGTGGGACCTTAGCCCCGATCCGGGCCAGGGCGGTCAGGAGGCGATCGCGAGTCCCTGCAGGCGCTCGGCGTCCTCGCGGAGCACACGGGCCGCGGCGCTGCGGGCGGTGACCGACTCCGGGCAGCGGGCCCAGTAGGGCACCGACGCCGCCTCGGCGGACGCGCGCGCCTCCTCGGCCTCGGCGAGACGGTAGAGCTCTCGCAGCAGGGCGGTGGCGGTCTCGGCGCTCATGGTGGTTCCTCTCGGCGAGCGGCTGGGTGGGGCTTCCCTTCCAGCATCCGGTGAGGGCCGCCGCCTTCGTAGGTGCGAGCGCGCCGACCCCGACGGGTCGCCTGCACCCGGCACCCGGGGTGCATCTGCACCCCTCAGAGGCCGAGCCCCTCGACCACCTCGGCGCCGGGGAGCTCGGCCAGCAGCGCGCCGCGCACGAGCAGCTTGGACCGCCGGACGCCGCTGCCGATGATGACGACCGGCACCTCGAGCAGGGCGGCGTCGACGAACACCCGCCACTCGGCGGGCAGACCGACCGGCGTGATCCCGCCGTACTCCATGCCCGACCGGGCGACCGCGTCGTCCATCGGCAGGAACGAGCACTTGCGGACGTCGAGCCGCCGCTTGACGAGGTTGTTGACGTCGGCGCGGGTGTCGGCCCCGACGACGCAGGCGGCCACCCGCTCGAGACCGTCACGCCGTCCGCCGACGACGACGCAGTTGCCGCCCGCCTGCAGCGGGAGGTCGTAGCGCTCGCTGAGCGTCGCGGTGTCGGCCAGCGCCGGGTCGATCTCCACCACGGCGAGGCCGTCGCGGTGCGGCCACCCGTCCAGGGCGCGTCGTACCGGGTCCGGCAGCAGATCGGGGCGGCTCTCCACCGGTACGCCGACCAGTCCTCCGAGGTTCACGTCGCCGCCCTCTTCCAATTCTGCGAAACTTCAACAAGAATCTCAACACCTTGTTGAACTACGGCGCAGGGACCGCGCCTTGGGGGACCACACTATGAACACCGGGCAGACCCTCGGCAGCCGCCTCGCCCGCCGCGAGCCCGACGCGCTCGAGGAGGCGTTCGTGGAGTACGCCGCGCCGCTGCGCTCCTTCGTGAGCCGGTACGTCGGTCCGCACGAGGCCGAGGACGTGCTGCAGCGGACATTCCTCGACGCCTGGCAGCACGCCGGCTCCTTCGACCCCCACGGACGGGTCTCGTCCTGGTTGTTCGGCATCGCCCGGCACCGCGCGATCGACACCCTGCGGACCCGCCGGGGCGACCTGGTCGACCTCGCCGTCGCGCGGGACCTGGTCGGCGACGACGGCCGCGAGGTCGCCGACCGGCTTGCTGCGGCCGAGGACGTCCACGCCGCCCTGCGCCGCCTGCCCGACCACGAGCGCGTGGTCATCGAGCTCACCTACTTCGGCGGTCTCACCCAGCGGGAGATCGCCACCGAGCTCGAGCTCCCGCTCGGGACCGTGAAGGCTCGCTCCTCGCGCGGAGTACGCCGGCTGGCCGCCCTCATCGGGCCCGACGCGCGCGGCTGACGCCACCGAAACGAACCCACCGCACCCACTCCGTCCGACGAAAGGGTCACCCCTCATGCGCCACCCCAAGCTCGCCCTGCTCGCCGTCGTCGCCGTAGCCGCCACTGCGGTGCCGGCTGCCCCCGCGCTGGCCCACGACGGCCGGGACTGCGGCGGGGCGCCCGGCACCCGCAGCCTCGTCGAGCTGCTCGGCCGGGACGGTGTCGGCTTCGACTCCCGCTGGTCGGACTTCGACATCGTCGAGGCGGCCGCGTTCGCGGTGCTGGCGGCGAAGCCGAGCAGCCCGGTCGGGCTGCTGGCCGACGGCTCCGCGGCGCTGACCGCGTTCCTCCCGACCGACCGCGCGTTCCGGGACCTGGTCGAGCAGCTGACCGGGACACGGCCCGCGACCGAGCAGGAGACCTTCGACGCCGTGGCCGGGCTCGGAATCGACACCGTCGAGGCCGTCCTGCTCTACCACGTCCTGCCCGGAGCGACCGTCGGCTACCGCCAGGCGCTCCGCGCCCACGGTCAGCCCCTCACGATGGCCTCCGGCGGGACCGTCACCGTCTCGGTCCGCCACCACCGGGTGACCCTGGTCGACGCGGACCTCGACGACCAGGACGCCCGCGTCCTGCCGCAGGCCAAGGACCTCAACCGCGGCAACCTGCAGGTCGCCCACGGTGTCAGCTCGGTCCTCCGCCCGCTCGACCTGCCCTGAGTCGACCCGCCCCCGACTGAGGTACGCCGGGTCAGCCCACCCGGCGTACCTCGCAGGGGGTCCGGACGCTTCGCAGGGCTCCTGACCCTTGTGGTGCGTCCGTAACCCCGCGTTACAGCGGGCGGGCGCGGGGGGGTAGGGGTCAAAGTCGACCGGACTTGGTGACGTTCGGTAGAGTTCGTCCTCGAGGGGAGTACTTCCCAGCATCGATCCGGTCAGTACGGCGCCATCGGCGCCCCGGACGGTGGCCCGCGGTCGCGGGTGAAGGAGACCTCAGGCAAGCAGACCTGAGGAGACCCCTGCATGAACACCCTGGACACCATCGGCACGCCGGCGCTGTGGGCCGCCGTCATCGGCCTCGTCGTCGTGCTGCTCGCCGTCGACTTCCTGCTCACCCGTCGACCCCACGAGGTGTCGATGAAGGAGGCCCTGGGCTGGTCGGCGTTCTACGTCGCCCTGCCGCTGGCCTTCGGGGCCTACGTCTTCGCCGAGTTCGGCTCCGAGCGCGGCGTGGAGTACCTCACCGGCTACCTGGTGGAGAAGTCGCTCAGCGTCGACAACCTCTTCGTCTTCCTGCTCCTGATGGGCGCCTTCGCGGTGCCCCGGGTCCTGCAGCAGCGCGTGCTGCTCTACGGGATCATCGGCGCCCTCGTCCTGCGCGGCATCTTCATCGCCCTCGGGGCGGCCGCCCTGGGCGCGTTCGACTGGATGTTCCTGGTCTTCGGCCTGGTCCTGGTCGCCACCGCGGTGAAGATCCTGCGCGACGCCCTGTCCGGTCATGACCACCAGGTCGACGTCGATCAGCTCGGCAGCGTCCGCTTCCTGCGCCGGTTCTTCCCCGTCACCGACGAGTACGACGGCCCGCGCCTGTTCGGCCGGGTCGACGGACGGCGGGCGCTGACCCCCTTCGCCGTCGTGGTCGTCGCCGTCTTCGCCACCGACATCGTCTTCGCGGTGGACTCGGTGCCTGCCGTCTACGGCATCACCGGCGACCCGTTCCTGGTCTTCGCCACCAACGCCTTCGCGCTGCTGGGCCTGCGCGCCCTCTACTTCGTGCTCGAGGGCGCGCTGTCCAAGCTGGCCCACCTCGGCTACGGCCTGGCGGTGATCCTGGCCTTCATCGGCACCAAGCTCGCCCTGCACTGGGGTCACCTGCGCTGGGACGCGGTCCCCGAGATCCCCACGCTGACCTCGCTCGCGGTCATCGTCGGCGTGCTCGTGGTGACCACCGTGACCAGCCTGGTGGCCGACCGCCGCTCCCGGAGCCGGGAGGCCGGGCTCACCGAGGTGCGCTGACCTCGTGGTCGGGGGTCGCCGGGGTGGCGTCGTCCTCCTCGGTGACCTCCTGGCGCATCCGGAAGCCGGCCAGCGAGGCGCCGAGCAGGGTCAGCCCGGCCACCAGCACGGCACCGCCGGCGCCCAGCGACCCCTCGGTCCAGTCGATGACGGCCTCGGGGACCACCAGGGTCACCCCGACCACCCCGGCAGCCAGGTAGGGCCACGACGTCGTGCGCAGGTAGGCCACGAAGCCGAGCACCGCCACCACCGCGGTGACCGCGTAGGACAGCGCGTTGTGGTCGCCGTCGAAGAGCACCATCTGGGCGCCGAAGAGCAGCAGACCGGCGCCGATCGCCCGGCCGACGACCAGCTCGGCGAACACCCCGAGCTCCACCGCCGCCACCCACGCCGCGCCGAGCGCGACGAGGGCGAGCCCGGACCACAGTGTGCTGTCGTTCATCAGGTCGACCAGGTCGAGGCCGGAGAAGATCGCCGTGGTCGACGCCCCGGCCAGCACGAGCTGGACCAGCGCGGACGGTGCCACGGCGTACACGCCGAGGGCGAGGACCGCGGCGACCAGCCCGCCGGCGAAGCCCGGCCACGAGGAGTAGCCGTCCTGCAGCACCTCGACCTGCCGGCCGACGGTGATCCCGGCGGCCACCGCGGCGGCCAGCAGCAGCGCCGAGGTCAGCCGACGCCGCACCTCGTCGTGGCCGGTGCGCATCTCGGTGTAGCCGCCTCCGATGCGGGCCACCAGGACACCGGCGGCGGCCAGCACCAGGGTGATCCCGGCCAGGGCGACGACCTGGGCAGCGTCGCTCAGGTCGCTCCAGTACTGCGCCAGGAAGAGTCCGAACGCCGCGAGGACCAGCGCGCCGCCGACGTACCCGGCGATCTCCACCAGCATCGAGCGCGAGGACGTGGGGCGCCCCTCACCGTGCAGCGCCCGGGTGACGACCGCGTCCGCCTCCGTACGACGGGCGGGGTCGACGAGACCTGCGACCACCAGTGCGTCGACGACGCGCGGGCCTGGACCTGTTTCGTTCCTCATGCCTCCAGCGTGGCACCGCGAGGGCCCCGCACGCCTGAGTCCGAGTACTCAACCCGGGTGTTCCTCAGGTCACCCGCGCGGCTCACGAGCGGGGGCGGCGGGCGTCGGCGAGCACGTGGCTGCGGAAGAGCTGGGCCGAGGGCAGCAGGCGCCGCTCGGAGGACCAGGCGAGACCGATCTCGCGGTAGGCGTGCGGGTCGGTGAGCCGGAGGAGCCGCTCGGCGCCGAGGCTCCGGTGGCTGGCCTCCCCCTCGGTGGCCGGGACGAGGGCCACCCCGAGCCCGGCGGCGACGAAGCCGCGGACCACCTGGAGGTCGTCGCTCTCGAAGGCGACCCGGGGGTGGAAGCCCGCCGCGGCGCAGAGCGCGTCGGTGGTCCGGCGCAGCTCCCAGGTGCGGTCCAGCACGACGAAGTCGTCGTCGGCGACCTCCGCCAGCGACGTGGTGGCGGAGGGCCCGGCGCGGTCGGCGAGCCGGTGGTTCGGCGGTACGGCGAGGAAGAGGGACTGCGCGAAGAGGCGCTCCCACTGCACGGTGTCGTTGGTCGGGCGGCGCGAGGTGAACTCCAGGTCGGTCCGCCCGCCGGAGAGCACCGAGGTGCCGAGCGCGTCGTCGGACTGGGCCAGGCGGAACCTGATCCGCGGGTGCTGGGCACGGAAGGCGGCGATCACGCCGGGCACCAGCCAGGTGCCGAGCGAGAGCTGGAAGGCGACGCTGACCGTGCCGGTCTCCGGGTCGAGGAGCTCGGCGACCGCGGCCATGCCGTCGTCGAGGTCGTGCAACACGGCGTCGACGTGCCGCTTGAAGACGCTGCCGGCGTGGGTCAGCCGGAGCACCCGGCCCGAGCGCTGCAGCAGTGCGGTCCCGATCTCCTGCTCGAGGCGGCCCAGCGCACGCGAGACCCCGGGCTGGCTCACCATGGACAGCTCGGCGACCTCCGTCACCGTGGCCCCGTCCGCGATCTGCTGGAACCAGCGCAACGCCTCGGTGTCCACAACTCATGACGTTATCGCATGGGTTGGTGCTGCTGCGGTTATTGGACGCATGGATTCTCGAAGCGGACGATGGACTCATGACCACCACATCGATCCACACCCCGATCCACACCCTGACCGCCGAGCTCCGCGAGCGCCGTGCGGCCCGCGCCCAGCACCGCCGGCTGCGCCACGAGCTCGCCACCTACCGGACCCGCGCCGAGGTCGACGACCTGCTCGCCGCCCTGACCGGCCAGGAGGGCCCCGAGGTCGAGGAGATCCGCGACATCCTGAGCATGAACCTGCAGCGCAACACCACGCTGCGCCTCGCCTGCTGAACCTGCTGAAACTGCTGAACCTGCTGAACCTGCACCCTCCGGGGCGCACGGAGAACCGTCCAGAAGGACGAGATTCCCGGCGCCCGGCGCGGGCGAGCGGCACGAGGATCGTCCAGATGGACGGAATTCGACCCCCGCCCGCGCACAGATGGGCCGGTCCGGACATCCCCCGTGTGACCCATGACACACCTGGGGCGAGAGGGCCAGCATCAGACGTATGAAGCGTCTGGTGATCTGCTGTGACGGGACGTGGAACCGTCCCGACAGCGCGAACGTGACCAACATCGAGAAGATCGCCCGCACGGTCCAGACGGACCTCACCGCCACCGGCGGCGTGCAGCAGCTGGTCTTCTACCTGCGCGGCGTCGGCGGCGCCGGCTACAAGACCGACCGCCTCCTCGGGGGCGCCTTCGGCTTCGGCCTCTTCGACAACGTGCTCGCCGGCTACCGGTTCCTCGCCCTCAACTACGAGGACGGCGACGAGATCTTCATCTTCGGCTTCAGCCGCGGTGCCTACACCGCGCGGTCGCTGGCCGGCATGGTGAGCAAGGTCGGCCTGCTGACCCGTCGCGCCCTGATCGACGAGAAGCTCCCCGAGGCCGTCGCCCGCTACAAGCAGGTCGACCCCAGCGGCGGCAAGACCGGCCAGAGCCCCGCGGAGTTCAAGCACGACTACTGCCACGCCGACACCCCCATCCACTTCCTCGGGGTCTTCGACACCGTCGGCGCCCTCGGCGTGCCCGGCGCGATCAGCAAGGGTCACCAGTTCCACGACGTCCGGCTCGGCGCGTCGGTGAAGTGCGCCCGGCAGGCGCTCGCGGCCGACGAGCCGCGGATGAAGTTCGAGCCGTGCCTGTGGGAGGTCGGCGACTGCGGCCAGGACGACCCGCGGGTCAAGCAGGTCTGGTTCGAGGGCTGCCACTCCGACGTCGGCGGCGGGTACGCCGAGTCGGGGCTCTCCGACACCGCCCTGCTGTGGATGCTCTCGGAGGCCAACAAGCACGGCCTCGCCTTCGACACCCGGCTGCTCAAGCACTACCTCGCCGGCGGGGCGTCGGCCGTGCGGCACGACCCGATGAAGACGATCTTCCGGATCCTCGACCTGGTGATCCGGCTGAAGATCCGGCTCGGCATCGCCTCGGGCAGCTCGTTCCTGGGCAAGCGGCGCCGGCTGCTGCGCGAGGACTGCGTCGCGGTCCGGATCGCGGAGTCCACCGCCGACCACTACCGCAGCGCCTCGGACTACCTGCCGCCCAACGTCGCGGAGCTGGCCACGGCCACCGACGACTTCAGCGGCGTGGTCGAGCCGGTCATCGGCCTCCCGGAGCCGTCGTACGACGACCTGGTCGCGCGCCTCGCCCAGCGCGGCGTCTCCCTGGGCGCGGCGAACGCGGGGCCCGCCGACCCGCCGGCACCGGCCCCCTCGGTGCCGCCCGCGAGCATGCCGGCGCAGTCGGCCGGCGTGGCCGCGCCGGTGCTCACAGCCGACCCAGCGCCCGCAGCCCCGACACCGCATCTCGCAGGGTCTCCTGCGGATCCCGGAACGTGACGCCGAGGTCACGCTCGAGCGGGTCGTTGTCGCAGCGCGGCATCCGCGTGTAGTACTCCATCGCCGGCCCGGTGATCTTGCCCGGCACCCGGGCCCGGTCGAGGCCGCGTCCCAGGGCCCGCAGCGCCGGGTCGGGCAACGGCACCCGGACCAGCCGCCGCCCGCTGGCCGCCGACAGCAGCGCGACGATCTCCGGCACTCCGATCCGGATGCCGCCGGCGACGTACCGGCGCGGGCCGAGGCCGGGCCGGAGCAGCGCGGCGTGCACCCGGCCGAGGTCCCGGACGTCGCAGACCGACCAGGTGGCCGTGCTGCCGGGGATCAGCCGCAGCCGCACCGCCGCCCGCACCCCGTCGGTCGCCTCGCCGCCCTGGTCACCGGCGGGCGGGCCCAGCACCATGCCCGGGTACGTCGTGACCACGGGCGCGCCCTCGTCCTGGAGCGAGCGGGCGTAGGCCTCCACCGCCGCCTTCGAGGCGCCGTACGCGTCGAGGCCCGCGGTCACCGGCAGGTCCGGGTGCAGGTCGGTGAGCCCCGGGCGGAAGAGCGCGGCCACGCTGGAGACGTGCACCACCGGGTCCAGCCCGAGCTCCACGGCCTGCCCGAGGACGTGGCGCGCGCCGTCCAGGTTCGTCTCCGCCATCCGCCGCTCGGCCGCGTGGTCGCCGGGACGGCCGACCAGGACGACGGCCGCGCAGTGCACCACGGCGTCGCACCCGGCGAGCGCGGTGCGGACCGAGGCCGGGTCGGTGATGTCGCCACGCACGTGGTCGCCGGTCTCGACGCCGAGGGTGGCCGCGCTGGTGGTCAGCCGTGCGGGGTCCCGCACCAGGAAGCGGACCTGGTGGCCGGCGTCCTGCACGGCACGCGCGGTCCAGGCGCCGACGAAGCCGGTGCCCCCGGTGAGCAGGACCCTCACTCCGGCGGGCCCGGCTGGCCCGTCGCGCCGATCCGCTCGGCCTGCTCGGCGGCGAGCTCGACGAGACCCTCCTCCACGCTGATGACCGGGACGTAGCGCAGGTCGCGCCGGGCCTTGCTGTCGTCGACCGTCATCTCCTGCCCCATCAGCGCCAGGGCGGTCCGCGACACCGCCCCCTCGCCGGAGCGTCGCAGCACCCGGCGGCCCCCCTCGGCGACACCGGCCGCGAGCCGTGCCACGGAGGCCGGGACGCTGCGGTCGGGCAGCGTGACGCCCTGGGTCGCGGCGAGCCGGGTGACGAAGTCGCGGAACTCGACCGGCTCCCCGTCGGTGAGGAAGTAGGCCTGCCCTCCCTTGCCGACCGCCGCCGCCAGCTCGATGCCCTCGCACAGGTTGGTGACGTGGCACGTCGAGGTCGGGTAGGCCCCGCCCCCGACCCACGCCCAGTGGCCCTGCTGCGCGGCCTCGACGATGCGCGGCAGCACGGTGGTGTCGCCCGAGCCCCACACCAGGCGCGGCCGGACGGCCACGGTGCGCAGGGTCCGGCTGTCGGCGGCCAGGACGAGCTGCTCGGCGAGCGCCTTGGTCCGGGCGTACTCCCCCGCGTGCCGGCGGGGGTACGGCGCCGTCTCGTCCACCCGGTGCAGCGGGTGGCCGTCGGCCAGCACCGCCTCGGTGCTGACGTGCACGAAGCGCCGGACGCCGGCGGCCCGGGCGGCCTCGAGCACGGCACGGGTGCCGTCGACGTTGACCCGCTCCATCGCGGCGGCGTCGCCCGCGGGGCTGGTGTCGGCCGCGGCGTGCACCACCACGCCGGCCGACGCGATCTCTGCGACGTGCAGCCCGACGTCGAGCAGGTCGCCGCGCACCGGGGTCGCCCCCAGCGCCTCGACGACCTCGGCGGAGGCCTCGGACCGCGCCAGCGCCAGGACGGTGTTGCCGTCGGCCAGCAGCCGCAGGAGCAGGTGGCGCCCGACGAAGCCGGAGCCACCGGTCACGAAGTACCTCATGGCGCTCAATCTAGTGACGACGGGACCGTCCCGGGCGTGCTTACGATGAGCCGCATGCCGCGCCCCCGCTCCCACGCCCTGCTGGTCACCACGGTCGCCCTCGTCGCGGGGGGGCTCGCCGGGGTGGCGCCGGGGTCGGCGACGGCGGACGCCTCCTTCCCTGCGCCGCCGGCAGGCAGCGGTCAGGTCACCGAGACCTACCGTGCCGAGGCGCGCACGATCGGCACCAGCCGTGAGGGCCGGCCGATCACGGCGTACCGGGTCGGCGACCCGGACGCCGCCTTCTCCGCCGTGGTCCTGGGGGCCATCCACGGCGACGAGCAGGCCGGGATGCGGATCGTCGACCGGCTCCGCAGGGCCGGCCCCGTCGCCGGCGTCGACCTGTGGGTGGTGCCGACGATCAACCCCGACGGCGTCGCGCACCACCGCCGGGGCAACGCCCACGGGGTCGACCTGAACCGCAACTTCCCCGACGACTGGGCACCGCTGACCGGGGCGACGTACTCGGGTCCCAAGCCGCTGAGCGAACCGGAGGCGCGGGCGTTCCGCCGGTTCCTCAACACCGTCGACCCCCGGTTCGTGGTCTCCTTCCACCAGCCACTGCACGGCGTGGGCACCAGCAGCAAGGGGGTCGGCCTGCAGAAGCGGCTGGCCCGCGGGCTCGGCCTGCCGCGGCTGGGCTTCAACTGCACCGGGGTCTGCCACGGCACGATGACCTCCTGGTTCAACGCCCGCCACGCCGGCGCGGCGATCACCGTCGAGTTCGGCGCGCACCCGAGCCGCCGCTACCTGCGCGGGCGGGCGACCCGGGCGACGCTGCACGCGGTCCTCGGCTCGCGGTACACGCCCTGAACGGCGGGGCTCGCCCGAGCCGTGACCGTAGGCTGGGCCGATGAACAGCGCGCTGCTCCCGGTGTTCCTCGTCCTGGGACTCGGCCTGGTGGCGCTGGTGGCCTTCCTCTCCTACTACCTGGAGAAGAAGCGGCGCGACCTGCTGAGTGCCGCCGCGACCGCGCGCGGGTGGTCGTTCGTCGAGCGGGACGACCGCTGGTGCGACGCGTTCGCCGGCTCCCCGTTCGGCCTGGGCCACAACCGCCAGGCCCGCAACATCCTGCAGGGCCTCCACGACGGGCGGCCGTTCGTCGGCTTCGACTACGTCTACCACACCACCGAGACCTCGACCGGGCCCAACGGGACGCACTCCTCGCGCGAGGTCTCGCACTGGTTCTCGGTGCTCGCGCTGCAGACCGTGCCCGGCCTCCCGGCGCTGGAGGTCAGCCCCGAGGGCTTCCTGACCCGGACCATCGGACGCCTGCTCAACAAGGACATCGAGCTCGAGTCCGAGGACTTCAACCGGGCTTTCACGGTGACCTGCCCGGACCGGAAGTTCGCCTTCGACATCCTGCACCCGCGGCTGATGGAGTACCTGCTCACCTCGGCCCGCGACGTGGCCTGGAAGCTGTCGAACGGCTACGTCCTGACCGTCGAGAGCGACCGGCACGACGTCGCCGAGATCGACCGCCGGCTCGCCGTGGTCGACCACGTCCTCGACACCGTCCCGGACTTCGTCCGCCAGCAGTACGGCATGCCCGGCCACCAGGAGAACGCATGAGCCCCGCCCTCGCCGTGACCCTCGTCGTGCTCGGGGTGGTGCTGCTCCTCGCGCTGATGCTGGTCGTGTCCCACAACCGGTTCGCCTCCCAGACCGTGCTGGTCTCCGAGTCGTGGAGCCAGGTCGACGTCGAGCTGCAGCGCCGCCACGACCTGATCCCCAACCTCGTCGAGACCGTGAAGGGCTACGCCGCCCACGAGGCCGGGGTGCTGGAACGGGTGACCGCGGCCCGGGTGGCGGCCGAGTCGCACCGCGAGGACGGCCCGGCCGACAGGCGCCCCTACGAGGAGGAGCTCGGCGGCGCCGTCCGGGGCCTGGTCGCGGTCGCGGAGAGCTACCCGGATCTGAAGGCCAGCGCGAGCTTCCTGCAGCTGCAGCGCGAGCTGACCACGACCGAGGACCGGATCGCCGCCGGGCGACGCTTCTACAACGGCAACGTGCGGGCCCTCAACGTGCGCGTCCGGACCTTCCCCTCCAACCTGGTGGCGCGGATGTTCGGCTTCACCAGCCGGGACTTCTTCGAGCTCAGCGACGCCTCCGCCGCGCAGCCCCCGAACGTCGAGGTCTGACATGGCCGAGCCCGCCGAGCCGGGATGGCAGGACCTGGGATGGGCCCGGCTCGACGTCGACCGGGAGCGCCGGACCGGGGACCCGGAGGTGGTCTACGGCTCGGGCAAGACCCCCGAGCAGGTCCGCGACGCCCTGCGCGCCCTGCACGCCGCGCATCCCGACCGGGCCGTGCTCGCCACCCGGCTCGGCCCGGAGACGCTGGCCCTGTTGGACGCCGAGCTCCCCGAGGCCGTCCTCGACCCGGTCGCGCGCTGCGCCACGCTCGGGACCCTGCCGGCCCCCGCAGGTCGGGTCACCGTCGTCTCGGCCGGCAGCTCCGACGCGCCCGTCGCCGCCGAGGCCGCGCTCACCGCGCAGGTGTACGGCGCCGGGGTCGAGCTCGTGCAGGACGTCGGCGTCTCCGGGCTGCACCGGCTGCTGGCCGTCCGCGACCGGCTCACCGATGCCGACTGCCTGGTGGTGGTCGCCGGGATGGAGGGCGCGCTGCCCAGCGTGGTCGGCGGCCTGGTCGGCGTCCCGATCGTCGCGGTGCCCACCTCGGTCGGGTACGGCGCCTCCTTCGGCGGGCTGGCCGCGCTGCTCGCGATGCTCAACTCGTGCGCGGCGGGGGTCAGCGTGGTCAACATCGACAACGGGTTCGGCGCCGGGGTGTTCGCGGCCCGGGTCGCCCGGCGCGCCGGCCGGGGGGCCGCATGATCGGCTGGCTCGACCTGTCCGCGGGCGTCTCGGGCGACATGCTGCTCGGGGCGCTGCTCGACGCCGGCGTCCCCGTCGAGGTCCTCGACGACGCCGTCGCGGCGGTCGCCCCGGAGCCGGTGCAGCTCTCGCTCTCCCGGACCACCCGCGCCGGGCTGACCGCCCAGCGGTGCCACGTCACCGTCGGCGACTCGGTGACCCGTCGGACCTGGCCCGACGTCGAGGCGCTGCTGGACGCCGCACCGCTGCCGGCCGCGGTCGCCTCCGCCGCCCGGGCGGTCTTCCTGCGGCTCGCCGCGGCCGAGTCCCAGGTGCACGGCATCCGGCTCGAGCAGGTCCACTTCCACGAGGTCGGGGCGCTGGACGCGATCGCCGACGTCGTCGGGGTGTGCGCCGGGTTCGCCCACCTCGGGCTCGACTCCCTGGTCGCCTCCCCGGTCGCGGTCGGCTCGGGCCGGGTGCACGGGGCGCACGGCAGCCTGCCGGTGCCGGTGCCGGCCGTGGTCTCCCTGCTGCGCGGCCTCCCGTCGTACGGCGGGCCCGCGGAGACCGAGGCCTGCACGCCGACCGGCGCGGCGCTGGTGGCGACACTGGCGACCTCGTTCGGCCCGCAGCCGCCGATGAGCGTCGAGGCCGTCGGCACCGGGGCCGGCCGGCGTGACCCCGACACGCATGCGAACGTGACCCGGCTGCTGCTGGGCCACCCGGTCGACCGGGCCGCCCCCGACGGGGCGGTCGTGCTCGAGACGAACGTCGACGACCTCGACCCGCGGCTGTGGCCGGGGGTGATCGCCGCCCTGCTGGAGGCCGGGGCCTCGGACGCCTGGCTGACGCCGATCGTGATGAAGAAGGGCCGCCCCGCCCACACCCTGTCGGTGCTGGCCCGCGCCTCGGCGCTGCCGGCCGTGCGCCGGGTCGTCTTCCGGGAGACCTCGACGATCGGCGTCCGGGAGCACGCCGTCGGCAAGACCGCGCTGGAGCGCGAGGAGCTCCGCGTGGTGCTCGACGGGCTCCCGGTGCGGGTCAAGGTGGCCCGGCTCGACGGTGAGGTGGTCAACGTGCAGCCCGAGTACGAGGACGTCGCCGACGTCGCCCGCGCGACCGGCCGGCCCGCCAAGGTCGTGCTGGCCCAGGCGCAGTCGTTGGCCCAGGCCGAGACGGGGTCGGTCCGGTGACGGTGACCAGCGAGGTCGGGCGGCTGCGGACCGTGCTGCTGCACCGCCCCGGACCCGAGCTCGGCCGGCTGACCCCGCGCAACCAGGACAAGCTGCTCTTCGACGCGGTCCCCTGGGTGGGCCGGGCGCAGGAGGAGCACGACGCCTTCGCCCAGGCGCTGCGCGACCGCGGCGTCGAGGTGATGTCCCTGGTCGACCTGTTGGAGGAGACGCTCGCCTCCGCCGAGGTGCGGGCCGAGGCGATCGCCCGGGCGCTGGACTCGCTGCCGCTCGGCGACACCCTGCAGGGCTACCTCGCCGACGCGCTGACCGGGCAGTCACCCGCCGAGCTCGTCCACACCCTGACCGTCGGGCTCCGCAACGACGAGGTCCGCCGGGGCGGGGCGCCGACCGGGCTGGTCACCAGCCTGCTGGCCGAGGACGAGTTCCTGATCGAGCCGCTGCCCAACCTGCTCTTCACCCGTGACTCCAGCGTGTGGGTGGGCGACCACGTCGCGGTGACCTCGCTGGCGATGCCGGCCCGGTCGCGGGAGACCCAGCTGACCGGCCTGGTCTACGCGCACCACCCGCGGTTCGCCGGGACGCCCGTGCTGGACGGCTCGCACGGGGAGTACGTCGAGGGCGGCGACGTGCTGCTGCTCGCCCCCGGCGTGGTCGCCGTCGGGGTCGGCGAGCGGACCAGCCCGGCCGGCGCCGAGCGGCTGGCCCGGACGCTGCTCACCACCGGCCTGGCGACCACCGTGCTCGCCGTGCCGATCACCAACGAGCGGGCCACCATGCACCTCGACACCGTCTGCACGATGGTCGACGTCGACACGGTGGTGATGTACCCCAACCTCGCCGACCGGCTGCAGGCCTGGACGCTGACCCTCGCGCCCGAGCTGCGGCTGCAGGGGCCGCGCCCGTTCCTGGAGGCGGCGGCCGCGGCGATGGGCATCGACCGGCTGCACCGCATCCACACCGGTCTCGACCCGGTCACCGCGGAGCGCGAGCAGTGGGACGACGGCAACAACACCCTCGCCCTCGGCCCCCGGCTGGCGGTGGCCTACGAGCGGAACACCGAGACCAACGCCCGGCTCGAGGCGGCCGGCATCGAGGTGGTCGCGATCGCCGGCTCCGAGCTCGGCTCCGGCCGCGGCGGCCCCCGGTGCATGTCCTGCCCGGTGGAGCGCGACCCCCTGCCCTGATCCCGGGCGCCGGGTCAGAGGAAGGCGGCGGTGTCGACCGCGATCCAGAGGTGGGAGGCCTCCGCGAGCAGGTCACCCTGCTCGTCGTACAGGGCGCTGGCGGTCCAGGTCTTGCGTCCGTCGGTGCGGCGGTGCTCGCCCACCACGACGTACGTCGACCCGACCCGGGGCGCGCGGTCGATCCGGGCGGTGATCTCACCGAGCACCATCGGCCGGTGCTCCAGGTCCGAGGACCAGCCACCCGGGCAGTCGAGCGCCGCCCAGGTCACGCCGACGCCGACCGCCCCGGTCGGGTCGCCGACGGAGGTGTCCGGCACCCACGTGGCCGCGACCCGCTCGTCGCCGACGGGGCCGGGGAAGATCCGCAGGCCGTCCCCCTCGTCCCGGCCCGGCCCGCAGGTGAAGCAGCTCGGGAAGGGGTGGCTGCGCAGGCCGGCGTACGACGGCTCGACGGCGCGGGCCTCCTCCACGCCGACCGCGGGCGGGGCGAGCAGCGCGGCGTCGGGCGCACGGCGGGCCCGGGCGACGGTCTCGCCGCCGGCGGTCAGCCGCCAGGCGCCGTCCTCGGCCTGCACCGACAGGGTCCGCCCCAGCGGTGGCGGGGCGGTCAGCCGGACGGTGACCACGTGCTTGGGGGATCCGGCGAGCTCGCCGAGCAGTCCCGCGGTGTAGCCCCCGTTGCCCGAGCTCGGCGGTCCGTTGAACCGTCCGTCGACCGTCAGGCTGCCCATCTGCTCATCTCCTTCGTCCACAGGTCCGGAAACGCCCGGGACCCCCGACCCGGCCGGTCGCCGCGGCCCGACCGTCGGTGCCACGACCTCACCACCCTGACCCCGCGTCGCCGCTTCCGCAAATGCGACAGCGGGACCCGGGCCTGCGCCCGGGTCCGGCTGGAGGTCGACAGCGGCCCGGTCAGTCCAGGCTGTTGTCGGAGAGGAACGAGGCGGCCACGTCCTCCGGGTCCTCCTTGTCGGTGACCACGCGGGCGACCAGGGCGGCGAGGGTGTCGGTGTCCAGTGCCGCCGAGACGGCGTTGAGGGTGGAGGTCACCTTGTCGCTGACGGCGTCGGTGCGCAGCAGCGGCACGATGTTCTGCGCCGCGAACAGGTTGTCGGGGTCCTGGAGCGCGACGATGTCGCCGGTGGCCAGGGCCGGGTCGGTGGTGAAGAGGTTGCCGGCCTGGATCCGGCCGTCCTGCAGCGCCTTGAGGGTCAGCGGACCGCCGGCGTCGAGCTCGCTGAAGTCCTTGAAGGTCAGCCCGTAGATCTTCTTCAGCCCCGGCAGACCCGTGGAGCGGGTCTTCCACTCCGGCGGACCGCCCAGCACGAGCTTGGAGGCGACCGGGGCCAGGTCGCCGATCGCGGTCAGCGAGTACTTGTCGGCGGTCGCCTTGGTGACCGCGACCGCGTCCTTGTCCTGCGCCTCGGCGAAGTCCAGGACGGTGAGGCCGTCGGGGAGCGCGTCCTTGAGCTCCTGGTAGACGCCGTCGGGGTCCGAGGCGGTGGCCTTGTCGTTGAAGTAGAGCCGCAGGTTGCCGGTGTACTCCGGGAAGACGTCGACCGAGCCGTCCTGCAGGCCCTTGATGTAGGCCTCGCGGGCGCCGATGTTGAGCTTGGTGTCGGTGTCGACGCCCTTGGCGTCGAGCGCCTCGGCGTAGATCTCGGCCAGCAGCGCGCTCTCGGGGAAGTTCGCCGAGCCGATCACCAGGGTCTTGCTGGAGCCGGAGCCCGAGTCGGTGCCGCTGTCCAGGGCGTCGTCGCTGCTGCCGCAGGCGGCGAGCGAGCCCGCCGCGAGGAGGGCCAGGGTGGCCAGGAGGGGGGTGCGCTTCACGGGTGCCTCTTCTCTCGTCCGTTCGGTCCGGGGTCGGGGGACCGGTCGCCTGCGCCTCAGCCCGACGTGGCGAGGGACCGCGGTCGGCGCGTGCGACGTCCGCCAGTCTTGCCGGTCAGCCCAGGAGATACCAACAACCGCTGCAGTCCCGCTGCCCCCACGTCCACCAGCAGGGCCAGGGCGGCGACCAGGACGGCACCCCCGGCCATCTGCGGATAGTCGCGGACCGCGAGCCCGTCGATCAGGAACCGGCCGAGCCCGCCGAGGCCGACCGTGGCCGCCAGGGTGGCGGTCGCGACGACCTGCAGGGCCGCCGAGCGCAGCCCGGAGGCGATCAGCGGCATCGCGCACGGCACCTCGACCTGCCACAGCACCTGGCGTCCGCGCATGCCCATCCCGCGCGCCGCGTCCCGCGCCGCCGCGTCGACCTGCTCGACCCCGGCGTACGCTCCGGCCAGGATCGGCGGGACGGCCAGCACGGCGAGCACGATCTCGGTGGGCACGAAGACGCCGGCGTCGCCCGAGAGCCGCGGGCCCAGCCAGAGGATCGCGACGTAGAGCAGCCCCAGGCTGGGGATCGCGCGCAGGGCGCCGGCGGCGTTGACCGCGAGGAAGCGGAGCCGGCCGGTGTGGCCGACGTACAGCCCGGCCGGGATCGCGATCAGGGCCGCGACCAGCAGGGCGACCGCGGAGTAGCGCAGGTGCTCGGCGGTCCGCACCAGCACGCCCTCGGACCCGGTCCAGTGCGACCCGTCGGTGAGCCAGGCGACCACGTCGTTCATGCCGCGCTCCTGACCCGGCGGTCGGCCCGCTCCCAGGGCGTGAGCAGCCGGGCGCCCAGCACGATGGCGACGTCGAAGACCAGCGCGAGCAGGACGCAGGCGACCAGCCCGGCCACGATCGGGTCGAGGAAGCTGCGCTGGAAGCCGTCGGTGAACAGGGAGCCGAGCTGCGGTACGCCGATCAGGGCGGCGACCGAGACGATGCTGACGTTGCTGACCGCGGCCACCCGCAGGCCCGCGGCGATGACCGGGACCGCGAGCGGCAGCTCGACGGCGACGAGCCGGCGCAGCCGCCCGAAGCCCATCGCGGTGGCCGACTGGGCGACCGCGTCGGGGACCGAGCCGAGCCCGTCGGCGACGGTGCGGGTGAGCAGCGCGACCGTGTAGACGGTCATCGCGGCGACCACGTTGAGCGGGTCGAGGATGCGGGTGCCGAGCAGCAGCGGCATCAGGATGAACAGCGCCAGCGACGGGATCGTGTAGAGCAGCCCGGTGCCGAGCACGAGGGGGGTGTAGAGCCAGCGGAAGCGGACCGCCACCCAGCCGAGCGGGACCGCGAGCAGGAGCCCGAGGACCAGCGGGAGCCCGGCCAGCCAGGCGTGCTGGCGGGTCAGGGAGGCGAGGTCGTCGAGGTGCCCGCTGATCCAGGTCATCCGGCGGCCTCCTCGTCGGCCTCCTCGGCCGTCCGGTCCCCAGCGAGGTCGGCGGTCCGGTCGGCGGCGAGGGCGTCGTCGAGGGCGGCGACCACCTGCGCCGCGGTGACCGTGCCGAGCAGGGCGCCGTCCGCGTCGACCACCACGCCGCGGCCGCTGGGCGCGGACAGCGCCGCGTCGAGCAGCGCTCGGGTCGAGCCGGTGACCGACGCGACCGTGCCGCCGCGGTGCAGGTCGGTGCTGCCGACGGGTCCGCGGAGCCCGTCGGCCCGGACCCAGCCCACCGGGCGGCGGTCGGTGTCGGTGACCAGCACCCAGCCCGCGCCGGCCCGTCGTACGGCGTCGGGGGCGGTGCCCAGCGTGACCGACGGCTCCGGGGTGGGCGTGAGCGCCGGCGCGGCCCGGAACCCGAGCCGCCGGTAGCCCCGGTCGCGACCGACGAAGTCGGCGACGAAGTCGTCGTGCGGGTCGCCGAGCAGGGTCGCGGGGTCGGCCAGCTGCGCCAGGTGGCCTCCCTCGCGGAGCACGGCGACCTGGTCGCCGAGCTTGACCGCCTCATCGATGTCGTGGGTGACGAAGAGGATCGTCTTGCCCAGCTCGTCCTGGAGCCGGAGGAACTCGTCCTGGAGCTGCTCCCGGACGACCGGGTCGACCGCAGAGAACGGCTCGTCCATCAGCATCACCGGCGGGTCGGCGGCCAGCGCGCGGGCGACCCCGACCCGCTGCTGCTGTCCCCCGGAGAGCTGGTGGGGGTACCGGTCGGCGAAGGCGCGGTCGAGGCCGACCCGCTCCAGCAGCTCGAGGCTGCGGGTGCGGCTGCGCCGGCGGTCCCAGCCGAGCAGCCGCGGCACCGTCGCGACGTTGTCGGCGACCGTGCGGTGCGGGAAGAGCCCGGCGTGCTGGATGACGTAGCCGATGCCCTGGCGCAGCTCGGAGGCGTCGAGGGCGGCGGTGTCCCGCTCGTCGATGGTGATCCGGCCGGAGGTCGGCTCGATCATCCGGTTGACCATCCGCAGCGAGGTGGTCTTGCCGCATCCCGACGGGCCGACCAGGACGGTGATCCGGCCCGAGGGCGCTACGAGGTCGAGCGCGTCGACCGCCACGGTGCCGTCGGGGTAGGCCTTGGAGACGCTCTCGAAGCGGATCACGCAGCGAGCCAACCACACGGCCCCAGGACCGGGGCGGAACGAGGGGCGGAAGACAGACCTGTCAGATTGGACAATCTGTAGCACTCCGGCGCGAAAGGTGCCTACAAAAAGACTGAAGCCCGGCCGTTGCTGACGGGGGATACAACAACGACCGGGCGAGATGAGCATAAGGGCCGTTAACGCGTTTCACAACTTCCCCCGGCGGCTTGTCGGACCCCTGCCGAATCCTTTACCTGACTGACGAATCGCTCACCTGATGGTGACCTGGCGATTGGCCAGCCCGGACCGCGCAGCGCGCTCCTCGGCCGTCAGCGGAGAGGTGTCGGCGAGCACGGCGGCCAGTGCCTCGGCGAGGTCGGAGGCCGGGTCCTCCAGCGCCTCCGGGCCGGTGCCGACGGGCAGGTCCCACACCGGGACCAGCAGCCCGTGGGCGCGGAACATCCCGACCAGCCGGGAGTCCGCGGTCAGCCGGTCGCGGCCCGCCGCGTGGAGGCGGGCGAAGGCGTCCAGCGCGGCCTGCTCGTCGTACGGCAGCACCCAGCGCAGGTGCTCCTTGGCGCCGACGTTGGTCCAGTACGCCGCGTCGACCGACACCAGCCGCGCAGTGGGGTTGGCCGCCGCGTTGGCCTGCTCCAGGGAGGCCCCGAGCGCACCGTCGGGGTCGTCGAGGTCGGAGATCCAGTAGCCGAAGCCGTCGTGGACGGTGACCGCGAGAGGGTGGTCGGCGACGAGGTCCTGCAGGCGGGGGCCCGCGCCGGGCGCCTCGGTCAGCCCGACCATGGTGCCGGGCTCGGCCTCGAGCGCCTGCAGGAGCACCGCGGCCAGGTCACGGCTGGGGTCGCCGAAACCGTGCTGCACCTGGAGCCCGAGCCAGACCGTGCCGTCCTGCCGGACCAGTGCCGGCGCGGCGCCGGGGAGCAGCGAGCAGAGCAGCACCTCGCGGCCCGTGCCCGCCGCGTCGACCCCGTCGGCCAGGGTCAGCGGCGCGGTCGCCGCCGGGACGAGCTCGCGGAGGGCGACCAGGTCGCACTCGCCGGTCAGCCCGGCGAACGGGCGGGCGACGAAGACGGGGGCCGGTCCCGCGACGCTGCCGTGGCAGGCCTTGTACCGGCGGCCCGACCCGCACGGGCACGGCTGCCGCGGACCCACCTCGCCGGCCTGGCCGTCGGCCGACTCGACGACGAGGTCCCTGGTCTTCACGCGCGATCGCTTACCCATGGCGCGAAGGCTACCGGGGGGTGTCGGCGGGACCGTGCGTCAGAACCGCATCCGGACGTGCACGGTGCACCCGGTGGTGCCGTCCTCGTGCATCTCCACCCACCAGTCGTCCGAGAGCGCCTCGACGATCCCCATCCCGCGACCGGACTCGGCGGTCGGCGACAGCTCGAGGCGGCGCGGCACGGTCTCCGCACCGCCGTCGCTGACCGAGATCACGACGCTGCCCTGCTCCAGGCGCCAGCCGACCACCAGGTCACCGGAGCCGCGCAGCGGGCGGGCGTGGCGGATGCTGTTGCCGACGAGCTCGGAGACGACCACCTTGGCGTCCTCGATCTCGCCGTTCCGGGCGCCGCTGCCGGAGAGCCAGTCGACCAGTGCGGTGCGCGCGACGGCAGCGGAGGATGCCCTGAACGGCACCCTCACCGACACCGAGTCGCGCTCGGTGTGCGCCGACCCATTCACCAGGCCAACACCGCCCTCATCGCCTCGCAGCACGCACTCTCGTACCCTGCACCGACCTCGCCATGCGTCACTCCTCGAGCCACCGGCGCATCTCGGCCGGCCGGTTCGTGATGACCGCTTCGACGCCCAGCTCCAGGCAGAGGCCGAGGTCGTCGGCCGTGTCGACGGTCCACACATGGATCCGGCGTCCGTCGCGCACGAGTCTACGCCCGAGCCTGGGGCGCTCCTTGAGCTGCTCGATGCCGGGCCCGGCGATCCAGCCCGGCGACAGCATCTGCCGGGTGACCTGCCAGGAGGCTCGTCCCTCGATCAGCAGGACGACCTCCAGGTCCGGGGCGAGACGCTGCACCCGGGTCAGGGCGACGCCGGAGAAGCTCATCACCCGGGCCGGCGAGTCCCGCCCGGCCAGGCCGAACTGGCCGAGCATCTCCACCAGCCGACGCTCGACCAGCCCGGCGTACCGGGTGGGGTGCTTGGTCTCGATGGCCAGCTCGATGCGCCGGTCGTAGTCGCGGACCGCGGTGAGCAGGCGGCGCAGCGGCAGGACCCGGTCGAGGTCCATGTCCCCGTCCTCGGCCTCCTCGTCGAGCTCGCGCCACGGGTGCTTCCAGGCCGCGGCGTCGAGCTCGGCGAGCTGGGCCAGGCTCATCGTCGAGACCGGGCCCCGGCCGTTGGTGGTGCGGTCGATCCGGCGGTCGTGCACGCACACCAGGTGGCCGTCCGCGGTCAGCCGGACGTCGCACTCGAGCGCGTCGGCGCCGTCGTCCAGCGCTCGCAGGTAGGCCCGGAGGGTGTGCTCGGCGGTCTCGGCGCTCGACCCGCGGTGTGCGACGACCTGCGGTCGCCCCTCCGGCCGATGCATGGGCCCCATGGTGACAGCCGGGTCCGGGTTCGCGCCGGAGGTACGCCGATTCTTGTGCGGTCCTTGCGGAGTCGTGTGCGGGGGCGGTCAGGCCCGCACGGTGCGCAGGAACTGCCCGAAGTGCGGCACCGTGAACGCCACCGAGCCGCGCTCGGAGGAGTACACCAGCCCCTTCTTGATCAGCCCGTCCCGGGCGGGGCTCAACGACTGCGGGCGCTTGCCGAGGGCCTGGGCCACCTGCGCCGTGGTCACCGAGCCGTCCCGGTTGGCGGTGGCGTTGTCAGCCCCGAGCTCGGCCATCGTGCGCATGTAGTCCCGTTCGGCGGGAGTCGCGCGGTCGTAGCGGGCGCCGAAGAAGCCCACCGCCAGCTCGGCCTCGGCCTCGGGGGCGGCCTCCTTGACGTCGGCGTACCGGATCGGGCTGCCCAGGGCCACGTCCCAGGTGACCTTGCCGTAGGCCTGCACGAAGTAGGGGTAGCCGTCGGTGAGCCGGTAGAGCTCGTCGAGCGCCTCCTGCTCGTAGACCACGCCCTCCTCCGCGGCCGGTCGCAGCCAGGCCCGGTCGGCGTCGTCCCGGGGCAGCCGGTCGACGCTGACGTAGCGGAAGAGCCGCTCGGCGTACGACTTGGAGGCGGCCAGCGCCACCGGCAGGTGCGGCAGCCCCGCACCCACGACGACCAGGGGCGCGCCCTGCTGGCTGATCTCGTGCACGGCCCCGCAGATCGCGGCGAGCTCGTCGGTCGCGATGTCCTGCATCTCGTCGACGAAGAGGCCCACGCCGACGCCGAGGTCGGCGGCGAGCTCGGCCACGTCGGTGAAGAGCTCGACCAGGTCGAGCTCGAGGTCACCCGAGTCGGCCCGGCCGCGGGTGGCGGGCACGTCGGTCGGCGGCTGCCAGCGGATGCCCTTGCGGTCCTTCAGGTCGGTCCGCAGCGCGAAGGCCTTGACCACACCACCGACCGCGTCGACCCGGTCGGGGTCGCGGTGCCGGTGGCTGACCTCCCGGACGGCGGCGTGCACGGCTTGGGCGATCGGCAGCCGCACCGACTGCTCGGGACGGGCCTCGATCTTGCCGGTGCCCCAGGCGCGCTTGACGGCCTGGCCGCGCAGTGCGTTGAGCAGCACGGTCTTGCCGACGCCACGCAGCCCGGAGAGCACCATGCTGCGCTCGGGGCGGCGGGCGGCGACCCGCTCGAGGGTGACGTCGAACTGGGCCAGCTCGCGGTCACGGCCGGCCAGCTCGGGCGGTCGCTGCCCCGCGCCGGGGGCGTACGGGTTCCTGATCGGGTCCACGGTCAGGAGAGTATCCGCGTCTCTAGGCTGGACCTTAGATTTCCGTAGCGAGCCGTATCGTGTCGCGCCGCACCGCGTCGTAGGTGGCGTCGAGCCCGGAGCGGAGCACCTCGACGAGGTCCGGGACGTCCTCGGCGGCGAGCCGGAACGTGCCGGTGCAGTCGGGGCCCTTCCAGAGCGAGAGCACCACGACCCCGACCTCCTGGTGCCAGGAGACGCGCAGCCCGCGCGCGCCGCCGCGCTCGTCGAGGAAGACCTCGCCGCTGGCGGGGAGGGGGGTGGCGGCGCTCATGACCCCAGTGTGCGCGCCGTCACGATCTCCCGTCGAGGTCTGGTCATCCCCGCACAGCCGGCTCGTGGGCGGCGCACAGGTTCCCGGCGGGCCGCGCGGGTCGGCCCAGGTCGGCTCGGGTCGGCCAAGGTCGGCTCGGGTCGGCCCAGGTCGGCCCGGGTCTCTAGAGTGACCCCATGCCCGAGCTGCCCGAGGTGGAGGCGCTGGCGGCCGACCTGCGGACCCGGCTGGCCGGCCGGGCCATCGTGCGGGTCGACCTGGTCGCCTTCAGCGCGCTGAAGACCTACGACCCCCCGCTGTCCGCGCTGAGCGGGATGTTCGTCGACGACGTCACCCGGCACGGCAAGTTCCTCGACATCCAGGCCGGCGGCCTGCACCTGGTGATCCACCTCGCCCGAGCCGGCTGGGTCCGGTGGAAGGACAGCGTCCCCGCGCTCCCGGCGCGGCCGTCGTCGAAGTCGCCCCTGGCGGCCCGGATCGTCCTCGACGACGACACCGGCCTCGACATCACCGAGGCCGGCACCAAGAAGGGCCTGGCGATCCACGTGGTGCACGAGCCCCACGAGGTGCCGGGCATCGAACGGCTGGGCCCGGACCCGCTGGCCGACGACTTCACCATCGAGGTGCTCGAGGGGATCCTCCGCGACGCCGGGCGCGCCCAGATCAAGGGCGTCCTGCGCTCGCAGTCGGTGATCGCGGGGATCGGCAACGCCTACTCCGACGAGCTGCTGCACGCCGCGCGGATGTCGCCCTTCAAGCCGGCCTCTTCGGTGGCCGACGAGCCCGAGGCGCTGACCACCCTGTACGACGCGATCCGCCGCGTCCTCGGCGAGGCCGTCGAGCGTGCCCGCGGGCTCGGGGCCGCCGACCTCAAGGGCGAGAAGAAGTCGAACATGGCCGTCCACGGCCGCACCGGCGAGACGTGCCCCGTCTGCGGCGACATCGTCCGCGAGGTCTCCTTCGCCGACTCCTCCCTGCAGTACTGCGCCACCTGCCAGACCGGCGGCAAGCCCCTCGCCGACCGCCGCACCTCCAAGTTCCTCAAGTAGCCCCCTCCCCTCCCCTCCCCCGTGAGCTGCCGCGTCCCGCGTTGAGTGGGCGCGCGTTTCGCGTTGAGTGGGCGCGCGTTCCGGGTTGAGTGGGCGCGCGTTTCGCGTTGAGTGGGCGCGCGTTCCGGGTTGAGCGGGCGCGCGTTCTGGGTCGGGTGAAACGAGCGCCCACTCAACCTGAAAGGAGGGGCAACTCAACAGGAAAGGAGCGCCCACTGAAGGTGGGGGGGTCAGGCCCAGGGGGTGGGGAGGGGGACCTGGAGGGCGCCGCGCAGCGCCCGGAGGTACGCCGACCGGGGCACCGTCACCACTCCGAGCGTGGCGAGGTGGTCGGTGCGCCACTGCACGTCGAGGAGGCGGTGGTCGGCGTACTCGTCCGAGAGCAGCTCGACCAGGCCGACGAGTGCCACCTTCGACGCGTCGGTCGCCCGGTGGAACATCGACTCCCCGGCGAACAGGCCGCCGATCGCGACGCCGTACAGGCCGCCGACGAGCTCGCCGTCGCGCCACGTCTCGACCGAGTGCGCCCAGCCGAGCCGGTGCAGCTCGCCGTACGCCCCGGCGATCGCGTCGGTGATCCAGGCCCCGTCGCGGGCGGGGTCGGCGCAGGCCTCCACGACCCGGTCGAAGGCGGTGTCCACCCGGACCTCGTAGCGCCGGCAGGACTGCCGCAGCGAGCGGGTCACCCGCAGCCCCCGCAGCGGCAGCACGCCCCGCTCGACCGGGGACCACCACAGCATCTGCCGCAGCCGCACCGGGTCGGGCATCGGGAACAGCCCTGACCGGTACGCCGCCAGCAGGGTGCCGGGAGCGAGGTCGGCGCCGCTGCCGACCAGGTCGTCGCACTCCTCGTCCACCCGCGGGTCGTCGAGGTCGGGGAACACCCAGCTCGACGGGGGCGGCGGCACGGGCATGTGTCCATTCTCATGGACGAGCACCCTCCGGGGCCGCGTGAGGCTGGCCCGACCTGGGCACACTTTGATCAGTCCCTCGACGAAGGAGTCAGCGTGGGCATCCGCCAGAGCGTGGTCAAGAAGACCGTCCCCCAGGTGCACCGGGTCGCGCCCGGACTCAACAGCAGCTTCGTGCACACCACGGTCCGTCGCGCGATCCAGGGCGCCGGCCCGCTGCCCTCGGCCTCCGAGGCCGCCCGCAAGCAGCTCGAGGAGCAGCACGGCGACGTCGACAAGGCGATCCGCGAGCTGACCGAGAACCACACCGCGCTCGCCGCCGCCCAGGGGTTCGTCGCCAACCTGGGCGGGCTGGTCACCGCACCTGCCACCATCCCCGCCAACATCGCCGGGCTCGCGCTGCTGCAGTTCCGCCTCGTCGCGGGCATCGCGAGCCTGCGCGGCTACGACCTGTCCGACCCCCGCGTCGAGAACGCCATCCTGCTGTGCAGCCTCGGCGAGGAGACCGTCAAGGCGCTGGTCAAGGAGAAGAAGCTGCCCGGCTCGCCGATGCTGGTCGCGACCGCCCCGGCGCACGACCCCGAGCTGGACAAGATCGTCGCCGCCGAGGTCACCTCCGCCCTGGTCAGCCGCGTGATCGGCAAGCGGGCCGCCGGCATCGTGGTCCGGCGGATCCCGTTCGCCGGAAGCGTGTGGGGCGGGAGCGCGGACGCGTTCGCCACCTGGCAGATCGGGAAGTACGCCGGCCGGGAGCTGCTCGCCCGCGGTCGCGTCTGAGCGGTCCTTCAGGGGTCTCGTGGCTCACGCTGCGGGTTCGCGCCTCGACTTCCGGGTGCGCCGTGCGGGGTCTCGTGGCTCACGCTGCGCGTTCGCGCCTCGACCTCCGGGGTGCGGGTCTCGTGGCTCACGCTGCGCGTTCGCGCCTCGACCTCCGGGTGCGCCTTCAGTGGCCGCGGAGGCGGCGGTAGCCGCGCAGCGCGAGGGCCGCGGCGCGGCTGGACTCCTCGCGGGCGACGACGGCGCGCTTGCCGCGCGCCACGACGCCCATCTCGGCGACCGCGCGGTCCCGTTCCTCGGCGAGGTGGCCCAGGTCGCCGTGCAGCCGGGTGATCTCGTCGCGCAGCTCGCCGGCCCGGGTCAGCACGGTCACCAGGGCCGCGACTGCGACGTCCTCGCGCTGGTCGGCCGGCACCGCGTCCGGGTCGACGTACGGCGCGGTGTCGTCGGGGTCGGGGAGCAGGTCGGCGAGGTCGCCGACGACGTCGTACCCGCGGCCGGTGAGCTCCTCGACCCACGCGTGGGCCAGGTCGACCGCCCATGGCCGGACGCTCGGCGGCAGCCGGAGCCGGTCGCTGTCCCGCCGGGACAGGGTGCGGTGGGAGAGCAGCTCGCGGACCAGCTCGCGGTAGTGCTCGTTGCCGAGCACGCCCCCGTTGAGCCGGGTGTTGAGCTCGCGGACCAGGGCGGTCTCCGCCACGCCGAGCGAGGGGTTGGACCGGTCGACCACCGAGGTGTCGAACGCGCCCGCGTCCAGCCCGAAGGCCTGCGCGAACCGCTCCCACAGCAGGGTGGGGGGAGCGCCCGGCTTGGGCACCGTCACCACGTGCACCCGCTCCGGGGGCAGGTCGGCACCCCAGCGGGCCAGGATCGCGGGGACCTCCTGCACCCCCCAGAACCAGGTCGCGATCTCGCGGCTGGGCACCGGGTCGGTGACCGCGTCGAGGAAGTCGCCGTAGCTGATCGTGCGCCGGTGCTTGACGTTCTCCTGCCACTCCGCCGGGATCTGCCGGACCAGGTCGCGCGCCGAGATGACGACGTGCACCTCGGTGTCGCCGAGGTCGCGCAACGCGCGGCGCACCCGTGACTCCGACGCGGTCGCGAGGATCTCGTGGGACACGATCGCGGTGCCCGGCCACTCCCGGACCTGGCCCGCGAGCCGGTCCCAGGCGCCGACCGCCTGCTGCTCCAGCCCGCCCCACTTGAGCTCCATCAGGTCCAGGGCGGCCAGGAAGTGGGCGTCGAACCGGTCGGCGGGATAGAGGACGCCGCCGGCGGCGAGCTGGTCTCGGTGCTGGAACAGCAGGTCCTGCACGAAGGAGGTGCCGGTCTTGGGGGTGCCGACGTGGAGGAGCACGCGCTCGCTCATCGGCCCTCCTCCCCTCGGCGTTCGGTCGGCCTCCACAGGCCCGGTGACGGCTGGTCCGGCGGCACCGCGCCTGTCGCGACCAGGACCGCGTCGAGCAGCACCGGCAGCGCCCGGGTCGGCGGCACGCCTCCGGTGCGGCCGGCGTCGACCCGGCCGAGGACCCCCAGATCGCCGTGCACAGCGTAGCCACCCGCGGACAGCTCCCGGGCGAGCCGCTCCCCGGTCTCCGCGACCCAGGGCCGCAGGGCACGCGGGGCGCCGATCCGCCCGGCGGGGCGGTGGGCGGCCCGGTGCTCGAGCAGGGCGCTCGCCTGCCGCACGAACGGCGCCCGCAGCGGCTCGGGCAGCCGGATCCCGGCGACCTCGTTGTGGCGGCGCAGGACGTCGACGGCCCACGGGTCGAGGTCGGCGTACCGCCGCGGCACCGGGTACGGCGTGCGGGCGCGGCCGACCAGGGTGGGCAGCGCGGCCGGGTCGCAGACGAGGTGGACCCGCTCCGGTCCGACCTGCTCGGCCCACCAGCGGGCGGTCGCGGCGAGGTCGGCCGCGGGCGGCAGGACCCCACGGCCCCGGGTGTCGTCGACGAACCGGAACCAGCGCCGCGCCGCTCCCTCCTGCGTACGACGCGACCAGACCTCGGCGAGCAGGTCCTCCAGCGGCCGGACCGCCAGCAGCACCCGGTCGGGACGCGACGGCCGCCCGCCCCACCACGCCGGCCGCGGCACGTGCTCGACGTGGCCGGCGGCGGCCAGCTCGGCGCGCAGCCGGTCGACGGTGAGCGGCGCGCCGTCGAGCACGAACGAGCCCTGCGGGCGGCGACCGGGCTCGGGGCCGGGGGGTGGCGCCGGGAGCGGGGTGTCGGGGAGCACGTCCATCAGCACGGGGGCGCCGATCCGCAGCAGCTCGGCGGCCGGCAGCCGTGCCGGGTCGACCGGGACGCCGGAGCGTCCCCGCGCGGTGGCCGCCGGGTCGGCCGGCCACAGCAGCGGGAGCTCGCCGGGACCGCGCCCGGGACCGGCCGTGCCGAGCAGGCCGTCGACGTACCGGGCCGGCACGGCCCGTCCCCCGGCGAGGGTCAGCCGCCGGAGCAGCTCGAGCTGGGCCGCTCCGGGGACCGGTCGTCCGAGGCCACCCCCTCCGGTGCCGCGCGGGAACGCGTCGACGAACGCCCGCCACGGGGTGACCCCACCGGCGCGCAGGTGCGCGACCCAGGCGGCGGCGACGTCGTCGGGGCGCGGTTCGGGTCCCGGGGCCACCGGTCCGCTCACTGGCCGCGCAGCCGGCGGGCGGCCCGACCCAGCCGTGCCGTGGGCGAGCGCTCCGGGTCCGGCCGCTCGGCGGTCTCGAGGACCACCGCGACCAGCGCGTCCAGGGTGGCGTCGGCCAGCCGGCGCCGCCGTGGCCGATCGGGGTCGACCCACGGCCGGTCGCCCCGGGGCGCCGGGCGGAGGTCCTCGACGTCACCGACCACGTCGATGCCGGACCCGACCACCCACTCGATCCACTCCTCGGCGATCTCCTCGGCCCACGGGTGGGCGCTCGGCGGCAGCTCGACGCGGGTCATGCCCGTGCGCTGGGCGAGCGTGTCGTGCACGACGAGCTGGCGCACCACCGAGCGGTACGTCGCCCCGTCGATGCCGGCCTCGCGGAGCCGGGTGTTGAGCCGGCGCAGCATCAGCGTCTCGTCCACGCCGAGGGAGACGTTGCGGCGGTCGCTGTCCTCCGGCGCGAGGGCCGGGTCGATGCCGAAGGCCCGGCAGTAGCGCCGCCACAGCTCGCCCGGCGCACCTCCCGACTGGGGCACGGTGACCAGGTGCACGCGCTCGGGCGGCAGGCCCGCCGACCAGCGCGACAGCACGTCGGGGAGGCCCTGGGCGCGCCAGAACCACATCTTCGGGTCCCGCCGCGGGGCCCCCTGCACCTGCTGGACGAAGCGCTTGAACGGCCGCTGCTTCTGGTGCTTGACCATCTCCTGCCACTCGGCCGGGATCTGCCGGGCCAGGTCGCGGGCGCTGTAGACGACGTGCACCTCCGCCCCGGCCAGGTCCTGCATCGCCCGGGCGACCTGGTCGGAGCGGGCACCGGCGAGGATCTCGTGGCTGACCACCGCCGTGCCCGACGTACGACGGACCCGGCCCATCAGCGCGTCCCACTCGCCGCGGGCGCCCTCGCGCTGCCCGCCCCAGGACATGTCGATCAGGTCCAGGGCCGCGCCGAACATGTCGGTGTGCAGCCCGACCGGGTAGTGCACGTCGTGGCGGGCGAGCTCCTGACGGTTGAGGTAGAGCCGGTCCTGGAGGTAGGTGGTGCCGGTCTTCGGCGCTCCCACGTGGAGGTAGACGACTCGGGCCATGGCGGTGATTCTGCACCACCGACCTGAGCGGGGTGCGCGGCCCGGCTCAGCGGAAGGTCACGCCCCGGTCGGCCCAGGTTCACGCCCCGCGTCAGGAGAGCGCCTGGACGACCCGGCTGGGGCTGGGACGCCCGAGCTGCTCGGCCATCCACCGGCTCGTCGCCACCAAGGAGGCCAGGTCGATGCCGGTCTCCACGCCGAGGCCGTCGAGCATCCAGACCAGGTCCTCGGTGGCCAGGTTGCCGGTCGCGGACTCGGCGTAGGGGCAGCCGCCCAGACCACCGGCGCTGGCGTCGAAGGTGGTCACCCCGTGCCGCAGGGCGGCGGTGGTGTTGGAGAGCGCCTGGCCGTAGGTGTCGTGGAAGTGCATCGCGAGCCGGTCGTCGGGCACGCCGGCGGCGTTGAAGGCGTCGAGGAGGGCGGTCACGTGGCCGGGGGTGGCCACGCCGATGGTGTCGCCGAGCGAGAGCTGCCACGCCCCGAGGTCGAGCAGCCGCTTGCCGGCGGTGACGACCTGGTCGAGCGGCACCGAGCCCTCCCACGGGTCGCCGAAGCACATCGACAGGTAGGCGCGCACGTCCATCCCGGCCGCCCGGGCCCGGGCCACGGTCGGCTCGAACATCGCGAACTGCTCCTCGTAGGACCGGTTGAGGTTGCGCTGCGCGAACGTCTCGGTGGCGCTGCCGAAGACGGCGACGTGGTCGACCCCCAGCGCCAGCGCTCGGTCCAGGCCGCGGTCGTTGGGCACGAGGACGGGCATCGGCACCGCGCCGGCCGCGGGGCCGCGCGCGATCAGACCGAGGAGCTCCTCGGCGTCGGCGAGCTGGGGGACCCAGCGCGGGTGCACGAAGCTGGTCGCCTCGACGATCTTGAGCCCGGCGCCCACCAGGCGCTCGACGAACTCGGCCTTCACCTCGACCGGGACGACGGCCTTCTCGTTCTGCAGGCCGTCGCGCGGCCCGACCTCGTAGACGAGCACGCGGGCCGGCAGGGACGGGTCGCGGACGACGGTGGGGGTGCGGATCGCGCCGGTCACGGGGCCTCCTCCGGGGTCACGGTCAGCAGGACGGCGCCCAGCGCCACCTGCTGGCCGGCGGCGACCTCGACGGAGGTGACCACCCCGTCGTACGGCGCCTTGAGCGACAGCTCCATCTTCATCGCCTCCATCACCGCGCAGACCCGGCCCTCCTCGACCCGGTCGCCGGCGGCGACCTCGACGGCCAGCACCGTGCCGGGCATCGGCGCGACCAGGGTGCCGTCCGCGGTGCCGGCGTGGGCGCCAGGGCCGAACGGGTCGGGACGGCCGAAGGAGAAGGTGTGGCCGCGGTAGGCCACCTCGACCCGGTGCGGGTGCACCGCGGCGACGACCTCGTGGACCACGTCGTCGATCTCGAGCCGGACCACGTCGGCGTCGGAGGCGACCGGCGCCACCCGCCAGGTGTGTCCGCCGCTGCCGACCTCGCCGGGGCGGACCGTGTACGTCGTCGCCGTGCCGTCCACGTCGAGCTCGACGACCGTGGGGGCGGCCGGCCCCGCGACCCGCCACCCGTCGCCGGTGTCGAAGGGACCGGGGCCGAAGGGACCTGGGCCGAAGGGACCTGGGGCGTCCGCGGAGGTCAGCGAGCGGGCCAGCACCCACGCCGCGAGCAGCGCCGGCACCTCGGCCGCGGGCGGGGCCAGCGCGTCCGGGTTCCGGTCGAGCCAGGCGGTGTCGACCTCGTTGGCCGTGAAGGCCGCGGAGTCGGCCAGCGCGCGGAGGAACCCCAGGTTGGTGGTCAGGCCGAGCACGGCGGTGTCGTCGAGGGCGTCGACCAGGGCCCGCCGGGCCGCCTCCCGGGTGGGGCCGCCGACGATGACCTTGCCCAGCATCGGGTCGTACGACGTGCCGACCTCGCTGCCGCTCTCCAGGGCCGCGTCGATCCGGGCGTGCGGCGACCAGCGGACCCGGGTGGCGACGCCGGCCTGGGGCAGGAAGCCGTGGAAGGCGTCCTCGGCGTACACCCGCGCCTCGAATGCGTGCCCGGAGCAGGTGACGTCGTCCTGGGTGAAGCCGAGCGGCTCGC
This sequence comes from Marmoricola sp., assembly GCA_044227235.1. Lineage (GTDB taxonomy): Bacteria > Actinomycetota > Actinomycetes > Propionibacteriales > Nocardioidaceae > Marmoricola_A. The sequence goes on from JBGAFN010000016.1 coordinate 59,475, forward strand.
CGGCCGCGACCCGCAGCTGCAGGTCGACCAGGTCCAGCGGCCGCCCCTGCACCGAGACGACCGACTCGGTCACCGGGTGCTCCACCTGCAGCCGGGTGTTCATCTCGAGGAAGAAGACGTCGTCCCCCGAGACCAGGAACTCCACGGTGCCGGCGTTCACGTAGCCGACCTGGCGGGCCAGCGCGACCGCGGAGTCGAGCAGGACGGTGCGGGCCGCCGGCGAGAGGTCCGGTGCCGGCGCCTCCTCGATCACCTTCTGGTGGCGCCGCTGGGCCGAGCAGTCCCGCTCGAAGAGGTGGACCACGGAGCCGTGGGCGTCGGCGAGCACCTGGACCTCGACGTGGCGGCCGCGCTCGACGTACCGCTCGAGCAGGATCGTGTCGTCGCCGAACGCGCTGGCCGCCTCGCGGCGGGCCGCGGCGACTGCGGCCTCCAGGTCGGCCGGGTCGCGCACGATGCGCATGCCCTTGCCGCCACCGCCGGCCGCGGCCTTCACCAGCACCGGGAACGCGGCGCCGGCCGGCTCGCCGTCGCCGACCACCGCGATCGGCACGACCGGGACGCCCGCCTTCACGGCGAGGTCGCGGGCGAGGTCCTTGCGGCCCATCTGCTCCATCACCTCGGCAGACGGGCCGACGAAGGTCAGCCCGGCGTCGGCGACGGCGCGGGCGAACGCGCTGCGCTCCGACAGGAACCCGTAGCCGGGGTGGACCGCGTCGGCGCCGGTGCGCCGGGCGGCCTCGAGGAGGGCGTCGATGTCCAGGTAGGACTGGGTCGCCGGGGTCGGTCCGATCCGGACGGCCACGTCGGCGGCCCGGACGTGGGGGGCGTTGCGGTCGGCGTCGGAGTAGACCGCGACCGTCCGCAGCCCGCGGGCCTGCGCGGAGCGGATGATCCGCAGCGCGATCTCGCCGCGGTTGGCGACCAGCAGGGTGGTGAGGGGTCGGGACACGGTTGCTCCTTCGTCGCTTCCTGCTCGGGCAGTGGGCACGGGAAGAGTCATCTCGTCACATCCGGAAGACGCCGTAGGAGGGCTCGGGCACGGGCGCGTGCGCCGCCACCGCGAGCCCCATGCCGAGCACCCGGCGGGTGTCGACGGGGTCGATGACGCCGTCGTCCCAGAGCCGGGCGGTGGAGTAGTACGGCGAGCCCTGCTCCTCGTACTGGGCGCGGATCGGGTCCTTGAAGGCCTCCTCGTCCTCGGCGCTCCAGGTGCCGCCCTGGCCCTCGATGCCGTCACGCCGCACGGTGGCCAGCACGGAGGCGGCCTGCTCGCCGCCCATCACCGAGATGCGGGCGTTGGGCCACATCCACAGGAAGCGCGGGTCGTAGGCGCGCCCGCACATGCCGTAGTTGCCGGCCCCGAAGGAGCCCCCGATGACGACGGTGAACTTCGGGACGACCGAGCAGGCCACGGCGGTGACGAGCTTGGCGCCGTCCCGGGCGATGCCGCGGTTCTCGTAGTCGCGACCGACCATGAAGCCGCTGATGTTCTGCAGGAAGACCAGCGGGACGCCGCGCTGGTTGCACAGCTCGATGAAGTGGGCGCCCTTGAGCGCGGACTCGGAGAAGAGGATGCCGTTGTTGGCCACGATGCCGACCGGGTGCCCCCAGATGTGCGCGAAGCCGGTCACCAGCGTCTCGCCGTACAGCTCCTTGAACTCGTGGAACCGGCTGCCGTCGACGACCCGGCGGATCACCTCGCGCACGTCGTACGGCGTGCGCGGGTCGGTGGGCACCACGTCGTAGAGGCCCTCGGGGTCGAGCGCGGGCTCCTCGGAGACCCGCAGGTCGGGGTGGGCGGCCCGGGAGCCGCGCGACCCCGCGGTCGGCAGGGTGCCGACGATCGAGCGCAGGATGGCCAGCGCATGCGCGTCGTCGGTGGCGAGGTGGTCCACGACGCCCGACTTCCGGGCGTGCACGTCGCCGCCGCCGAGCTCCTCGGCGGTGACGACCTCGCCAGTGGCGGCCTTCACCAGCGGGGGTCCGCCGAGGAAGATCGTGCCCTGCTCCTTGACGATGACGGTCTCGTCGGACATCGCCGGGACGTAGGCGCCCCCGGCGGTGCAGGACCCCATCACCGCGGCGATCTGGGGGATGCCGGCGGCCGACAGGTTGGCCTGGTTGAAGAAGATCCGGCCGAAGTGCTCCTTGTCGGGGAAGACGTCGTCCTGCATCGGCAGGAACGCGCCGCCGGAGTCGACGAGGTAGAGACAGGGCAGCCGGTTGGCGCGGGCCACCTCCTGGGCGCGCAGGTGCTTCTTCACCGTCACGGGGTAGTAGGTGCCGCCCTTCACGGTGGCGTCGTTGGCGACCACGACGCACTCGCGACCCTGGACCCGGCCGATCCCGGTGACGATGCCGGCGCTGGGCACGGGGTCGGGCTCACCGGGCCGGCCGTACATGCCGGTGGCGGCCAGCGGGCTCAGCTCGAGGAACGGGCTGCCCGGGTCCAGCAGCCGGTCCACCCGCTCGCGCACCAGCAGCTTGCCGCGGTCGGTGTGCTTGCGACGGGCGGCCTCGGAGCCGCCGACCCGCGCCTGCTCGAGCCGGGCGTGCAGGTCCTCGACGATGTCTCCCATACCCATGGACCCGATGTTAACGATCATTAACATCGGACGCCAGCGGTGCCGCCACGCGGGCAGGACTAGCGTGGTCGGTCATGCGGCTCAAGCTCGGACGCCCCGACCTGGCCCGGTACGCCGACCGGTTCGACGTGCCGGTCGCGCACGGAGGGCTGGGGGTCACCTTCCTCGGCGTCTCGACGCTGCTCGTCGACGACGGCATCTCGGCGGTGCTCACCGACGGGTTCTTCAGCCGGCCCTCGCTGGCGAAGGTCGCCCTGGGCAGGATCGCGCCCGACGAGGACCGCATCGGCGCCGCGCTCGCCCGGATCGGCCTGCAGCGCCTCGACGCGGTCGTCCCGGTCCACTCCCACTTCGACCACGCCCTGGACTCCGCGGTCGTCGCCGGCCGCACCGACGCGACCCTCGTCGGGGGTGAGTCGACGGCGTGGATCGGCCGCGGTCACGGTCTGCCCGCCACCCGGGTGCGCGTCGTCGCGCCGGGCCGCGAGATGACCTTCGGCTCGTTCCGCCTGACGCTCCTGGTCTCGGCGCACTGCCCGCCGGACCGCTACCCCGGGGTCATCACGGCGCCGGTGCGGCCGCCGGTGCGGGCTTCGACGTACCGGTGCGGGGAGGCGTGGTCGGTGCTGCTGCGTCACGCCTACGGCCACACCGCGCTCCTCCAGGGCAGCGCCGGCTTCGTGCCGGGCGCGCTGGCCGGGCGCTCGGCCGAGGTCGTCTACCTCGGCATCGGCCAGCTCGGCCTGCAGCCGTCGTCGTACGTCGAGGAGTACTGGGCCGAGACGGTGCTGGCCGTGGGCGCCCGTCGCGTCGTCCTCACCCACTGGGACGACTTCTTCCGCCCGCTGGACGTGCCGCTGCGCGCGCTCCCGTACGCCGGCGACGACCTCGACGCGACCATGGCCGTGCTCGACCGGCTGGCGGCCCGCGACGGGGTGAGCGTCGGGTTCCCGACCGTGTGGCAGCGCGAGGACCCGTGGGCGTGAGGCTCTCCCGCACGGGAGCGGGGACGGCCTGTGGACCTGGCTGAGGTGCTGCACGTGCTGGACCTGGTCGCCTCGACCGGTGCCCGGCACTGGCTGGAGGGCGGGTGGGGCGTGGACGCCCTGGCCGGCCGGCAGACCCGGCCGCACCGCGACGTGGACGTCGACCTCGACGCGACCCGGGAGGCGGCCGTGATCGCGGCGCTGGAGGCCGACGGCTACCGGGTGGAGACCGACTGGCGGCCCACCCGGGTGGAGCTGGTCGCCGAGGGACGCGGCTGGGTGGACCTGCACCCGCTGCAGCTCGACCCGGACGGCAGCGGCCGGCAGGCCGCCCTGGAGGGCGGGTGGCACGAGTTCCCCGCGTCCTGGTTCACCACCGGGACCCTCGGTGGCCGCACGGTGCCGTGCTTCAGCCTCGAGGCGCAGCGGCGCTTCCACGAGGGCTACGACCTGCGCGAGGTCGACCGGCTCGACCTGGCCGTGCTCGACGGTCTGGGCTGAGGGCCGGCGCGGTCACTGCCCTCCGCCTCGGCGGGCCAGGCCGGTCGCCCGCTGCGCGCGACGGGTGACGGCGGCCCGGACCGACGCCTCGCTGCCGACCACCCGGACGCGGCGCTCGGCGCGTGTGACGGCGGTGTAGAGCAGCTCGCGGCTGAGGATGAGGGAGTCCTCCTCGGGCAGCAGGACGGTCACCTCGCGGAACTGGCTGCCCTGGCTGCGGTGCACCGTCATCGCGTGCGCGGTGGAGACGTCGGCGAGCCGGGTGGTCGGCAGCCGCCGCGGGTCGGGGGTCGACTCGTCGCCGACCACCGCGACCAGCGCGCCGTCGACCTCGCAGAGCACGCCGGTGTCGCCGTTGAAGAGCCCGAGGCCGTAGTCGTTGGAGTTCACGATCACCGGCTGGCCGACGTACCAGCGGTCGAGGTGGTCGACGCCGAGGGCCTCGCGCAGCCCGCCCTCGACCTGCCGGTTCCACCAGCCCACCCCGGCCGGCCCGTCCCGGTGGGCGCACAGCAGCCGGTGATGGTCGAGCTCGGCCAGCGCCCGGCGGACGTCGCCGGAGGCGGCCGCGGTGCGCAGGGACAGCGCGCGGTCCCGGACCAGGTCGGGGAGCTCCTCGGCGGGCAGCCAGGACACCTCGTCGTCCCCGTGCGCCAGCAGGTCGACGACCCGGTCGGCGTCACCGGCCCGGACGGCCTCGGCCAGGGTGCCGATCCGGTGCCCGAAGCGGCGGCTCGCGGTCAACCGGGCAACCGGCGAGGGGCTGCGGCTCTCCAGGCCGTCGACGAGGTCCTTCAGCACTGCCCCCGCGTCCACCGAGGCGAGCTGGTCGGCGTCGCCGACGAGCACGAGCCGCGCCTCCGGGCGGACCGCCTCGAGCAGCCGCGCCATCATCGTCAGCGACACCATCGAGGTCTCGTCGACGACGACGACGTCATGCGGGAGCCGGTTGCCGCGGTGGTGCCGGAAGCGGGTCCGGTTGTCGGGCCGCCAGCCCAGGAGCCGGTGCAGCGTGGTCGCGCGCAGCCCGCGGACCACCTGCAGGTGCTCCCACGCCGGGTCTCCGGGCCCGGCGTCGGCCCCCGGGAACCCCTCACCCGTCGCGGCCGCCAGCGCCTGGGCCATCCGGGCGGCAGCCTTGCCGGTGGGGGCGGCCAGCGCGACCCGCAGAGGCTGGTCAGCCCGCGGGCCGGCGGCGTGCCGGTCGAGCAGCACCCCCAGCAGCCGGGCGATCGTGGTGGTCTTGCCGGTGCCCGGACCGCCGGTGACCACCGAGGTCGCCTGGTCGCAGGCCGTCGCGGCGGCAGCCCGCTGGTCGGCGAACCCCTCCCCCGGGAAGTAGCGGTCCAGGACGGCGGCCAGGTCGGGGTCGGGGGTCGCGGTCCCGGTCCGCGCTCCGCCGAGGTCGGCCACGACCTGGGTCTCCTCCTGCCAGTACCGGTCGAGGTAGAGCAGGTCGCCGTCGAGCCGGAGCGCACCGTGGCCGACCAGCGCGCTGGACTCCACGGCGGCGTGCCAGGCAGCCGGGTCGGGCCAGGCGAGGTCGGCCGCCGGGAGGTCCGGCAGCGGCGTCAGCTCGGGGACCCGGGCCAGCTCCAGGCAGACCGAGCCGGCCCGCACCGCGCGCACCGCGAGCGCCACGGCGAGCAGGACCTCTTCGTCGGGCTCGCCGCCGAGCATCCCGAGGCGCTGGGCCACGTGCACGTCGGCGGCGCTCAGCACCCCGGCGTCGTTGAAGGTGCGCAGCAGCCCGGTCGCGCGCAGCGCGAGACGGGCGTCGCGCGGATCGTCGTACGGGATCGGGGTGCCGGTCGGGGTGCTGGTGGCCGGGGTGCTCATGCCACCTCCCCGGCCGCGGTCGCGCCGTCGAGCAGGTCCGAGACCGCCTCGACCAGGGCCACCGGCGGTCGCCACGCGAAGACGCCGCACGGCTGCCCGTCGACGACCGGGGTGTCCGGGCCGCACAGGCCGCGCAGGTACAGGTAGAGGACGCCGCCGAGGTGCGCCTCGGGGTCGTAGCCGGCCAGCCGCCAGCGCAGGAAGCGGTGCAGCACCACGGCGTACAGCAGGGCCTGCAGCGGGTAGCTGGAGTGGGTCATCGCGGCGGCCAGCGCCTCGGGCCGGTAGTCGTGGGCGGTCAGCGGGGCCTGACCGGTCACCGGGTCCGGGGGGCTGCCGAGCCAGTTGGTCTTGTAGTCGACCACCAGGAACCGCTCGCCGACCCGGAGCACCACGTCGACCGAGCCGGTGAGGTAGCCCTGCAGCCACTCGTCGGCGGGCCCACCGGTGCCCACCGAGAGGTCGAGCACGTCGGCGTACGGGAGCAGCGGGTCGCCCGGGGCGAGGTGCTCCCGCAGCAGCGGGGCGAGCCCGGCGAGCCGGTGCCGGGTCGCCGGGTAGGCGAGGTCGTCCCCTCCGGCCAGCGGCAGCTCGAAGTCGAGCTCGCACATCCGCCCCGCCCGGCCGATCGTGCGCAGGGTGGCGCCCGCGGCGAGCGGACCCAGCGGGGTGTCGCAGACGGCGACGAGGGCGGTCGCGAGGGCGTCGCGCTGGTCCGCGTCGAGCGGCACGGGCCAGCGGACCAGCTGCCGCCCGATGTGCTCGGCCAGCTCGGCGTGCAGGTCGCCCCCGTGGTCGGGCGCGGCCGGGTCGGCGTGCTCGAGGACCGCGTGGACCAGCGAGCCGAACGTCGCACCGACCGGCAGGTCCGCCATCGGCGAGGGCACGGACGCCGCGTCGCTGTGTGTCCGAGCGGCGGGCGTGGGGAGCTCGGGCTCGTCGTCGCGGGGCGCGCGCTCGGGCTCCGACGCCACCCCCGCCGGGGCGTGGTCGCCTCCGGCCGCGCTGAGGGCGGAGTACGACGTCCGGCGCCAGACGGGGTCGACGTACCGGGTCCAGCTCCGGGCGGCCAGCGCCCGCGAAGGCGGAGCGGAGGTGGGGACGGCGGCCTGCTGGGACTGCAGGACCTCGACGCTCGCCGCGCCGGCCTGCTGCCAGCGCTGCGCGTGCGCGAGCGCCTGCTCGTCGGTCGGCAGGCCCACCCGCGGGGGGACCACCGGGTCACCCGGTCCGCGACCGTAGAGGAGGCGATGCAGGGACGAGGTGCCGGTGTTCTTCGAGCTCGGCATCCACCAGACCACCAGCTGCGACTGCGCCCGGGTCAGCGCCACGTACAGCAGCCGCAGGTCCTCGCCGGCCTCCTCGACCATCGCCCGCTTGCGGAAGTCGGGCGACGAGCCGCTCCCGCCGACGTCGAGCCGGCGGTGCCCGGCGTCGTCGTGGAAGAGCGGGAAGTCCGGCGGGCGCGGGAAGTGGTCGGACACGTAGGGCAGGTAGACGACCGGGTACTGCAGGCCCTTGCTGCCGTGGATGGTGAGGATCTGGACCGCGGCCGCGTCGCTGTCGAGGCGGCGGGTCCGCTCACCGGAGGGGTCGTTGCGCACCTCGGCGATCTGGGTGCGCAGCCACGCGAGGAGACCGGGCAGCGCCAGCTGCTCTCGACCCGCGACGGCGTGCAGGGTCTCCGCGACGTGCCTCAGGTCGGTCATCAGCCGCTCGCCCTGCTCCTGGGTGAGCACCCGCGCGGCGAGCCGGCCGCCCCGGAAGGCGAGCTCGAAGACGGCGGCGACCCCCCGGTCGCGCAGCACCTGCCCCCACGACCGCAGCGTGTCGGCGACCGCGTCGGTGAGGGGGTCGCGGTCCGCGTGCGTCCCCGTCGCGTCCTGGGAGGCCCGGCGGGAGGCGTCGAGCTCCTCGGCGGTGTGGCCGAAGAACGAGGTCAGGGCCGCGGCCCGCACCCGGGCGCTGCGGTGGGGCTGCTCCATCGCCTCGAGCAGGCAGAGCCACTCGTCGGCGCCCTGGCTGTCGTAGACGGTGCCGCTCCCGCCGACCACGGCGGGGACCCCCGCCCGGGCGAGGGCGGCCCGGACTGTCTCGCACTGCCGGCGGGTCTCGCAGAGCACCGCGACCTGTCCCGGCAGGAGCGGCTGCCCCTCGAAGGTCGCACCGGAGCCGAGCAGCGCCCGCACGTCGGAGGCGAGGTCCTCGGCGACCGCGGCACGCAGCGGTCCGATGGTCACCCCACCGGAGCCGGTGACGCCGAAGCGGGCCTGGTCGACCACCCGGAGACGGAACGGCGAGGCGTGTGGAGCACCGTGGAGCCGTCCACCCGGGTGCACCGAGCCCAGCTCGTGCACCGTGATCCGCTCGTCCCCCAGGACGGCGCCGGCGAGCAGGGCGTGGACCGCGTCGAGCAGGGCGGGGTCGGAGCGGTGGTTGGTGCCCAGGGTGGCCTTCGTGTCGGCGGTCGTCTCCGCCGCCAGGTAGGTGACGACGTCGCCTCCCCGGAAGGCGTAGATCGCCTGCTTGGGATCGCCGATCAGCACCATCGTGGCGTGGCCGTTGAAGGCGCGGTCCAGCACGGCCCACTGCACCGGGTCGGTGTCCTGGAACTCGTCGACCAGGACGACCTGCCAGCGCTGCCGCATCCGCTGACGGGCCGGGGCGTCGGGATCCGCGAGGGCCTCGGCGAGCCGGCTCAGCAGGTCGTCGTAGCTGAGTAGCCCGAGCCGGCGCTTGCGGACCTCGAGCTCCTCGCGGACGGCGCGGGCGAACCCGTACCGGCGGCCGGCCGGCGTGGAGCGGTCGGCGCCCTCGGGCTCGAGGCGGGCCTGCGGGTCGCCGACCGCGGCCCGGGCGATGGCCAGCGCTGCCCGGCGGTCGAACACCGGCGGCTCGGCTGCCGAGGCGAAGCCGCGCACGTAGAGGTCGTCCACCACCTCCACCAGCAGGTCGTCCAGGTCCTCGACCAGGTGGGAGCCCGGGTCGGTGTCGCCGGCGACGCCCAGCCCGCGCAGCACCTGCTGGCAGAACTGGTGGGTGGTCGCGATCGTGGCGGCGTCGAAGTCCACCAGGGCGTCCCGGAGACGGTCCCGGCGGGCCCGCCGCTCGTCCTCGTCCACGTCGAGGAGCAGCGTGAGCAGGGCGCTGCGGCCGTCGTCCTGGGCGGGGTCGCTCAGGACCCGCTCGGCCTCGACGAGCTGGGCCCGGACCCGCTCGCGGAGCTCCTGGCTGGCTGCCCGGCCGAAGGTGACGATGAGCATCTGGTCGAGCCGGGCGACGTCCTCGGCGACGTAGCGGGTGACCAGGGCGGCGATCGTCCAGGTCTTGCCGGTGCCGGCGCTGGCCTCGAGCAGGGTCGTGCCCTGGGGCAGGGCGGCGGTGATGTCGAAGACGGGGACGACGCTCATGCGCCCACCACCCGCTCCCGACTCAACAGCGGCTCCCAGAGCCGGACCGCGTACCGGCCGAGGCGGTGGGGCTGGTTGTTCCAGTCCTCGCCGATCGCTGCGGGCCCGGTCAGCACGGACGGCGGCGCGGCCCGGCCGTAGACCCGGACGTGGGCGGGGTCCTGGTCCTCGCCGGGGACCGGGGACCGGTCGCTGCTCGACCAGCTGTTGGCCACCGCGTACTGCGTGGACTTGTGGGCGTGGATGGCCTCGGCCCAGGCGTGCCCGACCTTCAGCGGCAGCGGGAGCGGCTCGCGCAGACCACGGTCGTAGAGGTCGACGATGTCGCGCAGCAGGTCCGGCGCGTTGTGGTCGAGCGGCGGGAGCACGGAGCAGAAGGCCCGTCCGGTGCGGTGCCAGCCGTAGGTGACCGCCGTCCAGGCGTGGTCGGGTCGGGCGCACGAGAGGGCGAGCAGGTCGAGCCAGGTCGCGAGGCGGTGCTTCGGCCCGAGGTTGGAGTAGTGCACCCGCACGATCCGGTTGCCGCGCACGTCGGGGACGACGCCGGTCAGGCGCCGGCCGCCACCCAGGTCGACGGTGACGTCCACGGATCGCGGCTCGGCCCCCCGGTCCTGCGCCGACGCGGCGTACAGGCCCTGGACCCGGACGACGATGTCGCGGATGACGCGGTTGCCGAGCTCACGCGGCGGCAGCTGGCCGCGGAGCAGCTCGGCGGTGAAGACCGCCTGCGGGTCGTCCCCGGCCAGGGCACGCCGCAGGATGCGGTCCCCCACGGCCCACTGCTCGAGGGCGTCGAGCTCGACCGGGATCGCGTCGCTGACCTCCTCGAAGTCGGCGGGCACGCCGACGTCGAGGCGCTGGCGGAGGAAGCCGCGGACCGGGTGGGCGACGAAGGACTGCAGGGCCGCGAGCTCGACGTCGATGCGGGGCTCGGCCGGAAGCGGCGCCGCCAGCAGCGGGGGGCGGGGGTGGCGCGGGCCGGAGGCGGCGCGGGCACCGGCCAGGCCTGCGGCGTCGAAGCTGAACGGCTGCTGCGCCCCGAGCTCGCCGGCGCTGAAGTTGCGTGGGTCGAACGGCTGCAGCGGGTGCCGGATGTGGACCGCGTCGGCCCCCGTCGCGGTCCGCTCCAGGGCGTCGAGGAGCTCCCCGACCGGGACGGCGGGGGGGCGGAGCTGGCCGTTCTGCTCGTTGGCCCCGGTGTAGGTCAGCACCAGGTGCTCGCCGGCGGCGAGCACGGCGTCGAGCAGCAACTGCCGGTCCTCGCTGCGCAGGCTGCGCTCGCCGGTGAGGGGGTCGCGGGCGAGCACGTCGTCCCCGTCCGGCGTGGTCACCCGCGGGAAGGTGCCGTCGTCGAGCCCGACCAGGCAGACCACGCGGTGCGGCACCGAGCGCATCGGAACCATCGTGCAGACGGTGAGGTGGCCGGTGCGGAAGTTCGCGCGGGTGGGCCGGGGCTCGAGCCGCAGCTCGAGCAGGGTCCGGACGTCGGCCAGCGCGAGCCGCGTCGCTGCCGCCGGCCCGCCGGCGTGGTCGGCCAGCACGGTCTCCAGCTCGGACTCGAACTGGGCGACCTGCCAGGCCTCGCGCTGCGGGACCGAGCCCAGGTCGAGCACGCTCTCGCGCACGGCCTCCGCCCACGCGGCGACGGTGTCGGCGTCCTGGAGCCGCTCCACCGCGGTGCGCAGCCGGGCCACGATCTCGGCCAGCCGGGCGGCCAGGTCGACGGCGGCGCTGCCGACGTCGTCGAGAGGGAGCCGACCGCCGAGCTGGTTGCCGCCGTCCTCGCTCATCGCGACGCCGAGCAGGAGCCGGTCGATCCCGACCTCCCAGGTGTTCTGCGGGAAGGCCTCGAGCCGGTACGGCGCTCGCAGGGCCTGGTCGAGGCCCCACCGGATGCCCGACTGGTCGACCCAGCCGGTCAGGGTGGCCAGGTCGTCGTCGGCGAGCCGGAACCGGTGCCGGACGGGCTCGCTCGCGACGAGGTCGAGCACGTCGCTGGCGGTGCCACGGCCGCCGGCCAGCGTGACGAGCCCCAGCGCCAACGCGAGCAGGGGGTTGGTGCTGCCCAGGCCTCGGTCGGCGAGCCGGACCCGCAGGTGCTGCCCGGGGTGGCCGGCGTCCTGGCCGGGTGCGGTCGCGAGCCCGAAGACCGCCGAGAAGAGCGGGGCATAGGCCTCGACGTCGGGGCACATCACCACGACGTCCCGGGGCTCCAGCGTCGGGTCGTCCTCGAGGAGCCCGACGAGGACCTCGCGGAGGACCTCCACCTGGCGCATGGGGCCGTGGCAGGCGTGCACCTGGACCGAGCGGTCGCCCGCGGCCCGCAGCCGTCCTGCCAGCGTGGCGGGATCGGGCACGCGGTCGTCGCGCAGGTCCGCCTGGAGCCAGCCGAGCAGCGTCGCAGGGTGGGCCGTTGCGGCCGGGATCCGGTCGGTGTCGACCGTCCCCAGCACGCCGAGGGAGCGCTGCAGCTCGCGGGCGTCGCGCCCGAGCGAGGACAGCAGCGGATGACGCACGGTGCGGCCGGTCAGGTCGTCGACCCGCCGCACGGTCCCCGCCTCCACGTGCGGAGCCAGCGCCTCCCACGCGGTCGGGGAGGGCTGGGGCAGCCACAGGTGCACCTCGCGGACCGTGCCGACCGCGCGCAGCAGCTCGAGCTCGGTGACGGGCAGCCGGGTGTGGCCGAACATGGACAGCCGGTCCGGCAGCGCCAGCGGTGCGCCGGCCTCGATCGCCGCGACGGCGTCGGCATGACGGCGGTCCGGCGCGGGATGGGGCACCGCCGCGACGAGCCGGCGCCACAGCTCCGGCTGCCACCGGAGGTCCTCGTCCAGCGGGTTGCCGGCGCCGTCGGTGTCCCGCCCCTGCGCCCAGTCGGTGAGCAGGGCTGGGCGCTGGACCCCGTACGCGGCGAAGAGGCCGGCCAGCCGCCGGGCCACCGAGTAGCGCCGGTCGCGGCGCAGGTCGACCAGGCTGCGTGCGTGGTCCCCCAGCCCGGCGAGGGTGGCGGGGTCGACGTGGCCGAGGTGCCGCGCCACGGTGGCGCACCACGGCTCGTCCAGGCTGGCGTCGATGACCTCCAGCAGCGGCCACACCGTGCGGTCGGGGTCCCACGGGTCGTCCCGCTCGGCGCCGGTCAGCAGGGCGACCAGCGAGCGGGGGTTGAGGAACCGGACGCCGGCGCAGACCCCGTCGCCACCCCGGTCGCCCACGCCCAGGCGGCCCGAGAGCCGCTGGGTGAGCCAGCGTTCGACGCCCTTGGCCGGGACGACCACGAACTCCTCGGCGAAGGGGTCGTCGAGCGGACGTGCGAGCACCGCGGCGAGACCGTCGGCCAGCACGTCGGTGCGCGTGGCGAGGTGCAGGTGCAGGCTCATCGGGGCGGGGTCTCCGTTCGGGTCGGGGCCACCCTAGGAGCGGGCGCCGACAGAACCGGGCACCCTCACCGGACGAACGCGCAGAACTCGTTGCCGACCGGGTCGGCCATCACGTTCCAGGCCAGCCCGCCGTCGGTCCCGGGCGGGTCCGCGGGACGCAGCAGGGTCGCCCCCGCGTCGAGCAGCGGTCCGAGGTCGGGCGTCCGTACGTCGACGTGGACCCGGTTCTTCACCGTCTTGGGCTCGGGCACCGGCATGAACCCCCAGGCCCGCAACGGGCACTCGGGGATCCGGGTGAGGAACCACGCCCCGAACTCGGCGTTGAGGTCGAGGTCGGCGCCGAGCAACCGGGCCCACCACGCCGCCGTGGACTCCGGGTCGGCGGCGTCGGTGACCAGGTCGACGGTGCGCGGTGAGGTCACCTCGCCCGCGAAGGCGCAGAGCTCGCCGCCCTCGGGGTCGCGCAGCACCCACCACCGGTCGCGCGTCTCGACCACCGTGGCGCCGAGCCCGGTGAGCTCCTCGACCGGGGCGAACACGTCGAGGTGCTGGCGCTGCTTGGCCGTCACCGCCTCCGGCACCCGGTTGACCCAGATCGTGTGCCCCGGCGTCGGACCTGTCAGGCAGGCGTCGCCGTCGGCGAGCGGCTCGACCTCGAGCCCCAGCGCCGCGCCCCAGAACGCGCCGAGAGCGTGCGGGTCGACCGCGTCGATGCAGAGGTCCTTCCAGGTGGCCAGCGACATGCTCCCTTCCTACCCGCCCGGTCCCCCCAGGTCGAGGCTCATGCCGGCCTCGCCCCCTCGCCGGTCGAGTAGCGGACGAGGAACGAGCCCGCGTGTCGGGATGATCCCTGAGAGTGCAAGAGGTCTCGACACGGTCGCTCCTTCGTCGCTCCCTACTCGACCAGCGAGGGGCGTCGCGGGTCTCGCCGGTCGAGTAGCGGGCGAGGAACGAGCCCGCGTGTCGAGACCTGCCGAGCCCGACCGCGGGACCCTCACGAGGTCTCGACACGGCGGTCCCTGAGGTGCGAGCGAAGCGAGCCTCGAAGGGTCGCTCCTTCGTCGCTCCCTACTCGACCAGCGAGGGGCGGGGGGTCAGGCGGGGGCGGAGCGGTCGGCGGACTCGAGCTCGGCGAGGGAGGAGCGCAGCGCGTCGAGCGAGGCGTTGACCGAGGCCACCTCCGTCAGCGCGTCGTCCCCGACGTCGAGGGAGCTGACGGTGGCCGAGGTCTCCAGCAGCTTGGTGTAGACCTCGGCGACCCCGTCGACGGTGGCGTGCAGGGTGCCCATCAGGGCCTGGCGCCGCTGGCCCATCCGGACCACGGCCTCACGGACGCCCTGACCCGGGCCACCTCTGCTCCGTTCCAATGCGGTGTCGAGGCCGTCGATCGCCGCGGCGACCCGGCGGGCGGTCAGCTGGGCGCCCTCGGCGGCGACGAGAGCGGCGATCGCGGAGTCGACGACGCCCTCGGGCAGCCCCGACCCGCGCAGCGTCCGCAGGTCCTTCACGTACGCGGCCAGGGCCTCGACGGCCTTGGCCTGCTCGGTGCCGGAGCGCAGCGGGATCTTCGGCTGCTTCTCCTCCTCCAGCGCGTACGGCGACTCGTCCTCCCGGTTCAGCGCGGCCCCGACGGCCGCCCCGATGCCCCACATCCCCGCTGCGATCGCGACGGGAAGCCCGTTGGGCACGCTGATCGCCCAGGCCAGCCCACCGCCGACCACCGAGACCAACCCCAACCACGGGTCGGTGCCCGACGAGGCGAGCCGCTTCCAGTAGCCCATCGCGGTCTCAGAAGTTGGAGAGCACCGCGGTGAACACCTTGTCGATGCTCGCCGGGTTGGTCGCGTCGTACGCCGCGGCGTTCGAGGCCTCGGAGATCGTCCTGAGGGTGCCGAGGTCGGCCCCCTCGCCGTACGCGATGGAGAACACCCGCAGTCGCGACTCGTTGCTCCCGCCGCCGAGCTCGTCCACCAGCCCGTCGAGGTCGGTGTCGGCCGGGTACTCGTTGCGGCCGTCGGTGAGCACGACCACGGCGTTGATCCGAGCGCTGTCGAAGGTCTGGTTCATCTGCGCGGCGGCCGCCCGGATCGCGGCGTAGAGCGGTGTGCCGTTGAGCGGGGTGAGGTTGGTGATCGCCTGCTTGACGTCGGCCCGCTGCTTCGAGAGCGGCTCGACCGGCACCAGCTCGCTGTAGATCCGGCCGTCGCTGGGGTAGTCGGTCGTGAAGGCCCACACCCCGACCTCGTCGGTCGGAGCGAGCTGGGACATCGCGCTAATCGCGGCCCGCTTGGCGAGCTCGAGCTTGCTCGCACCCTGGTCGCCGACGGCCTCGCCCATCGACCCGGACACGTCGAGCAGCAGCAGCACCCGGGCCGGCTTGCGCAGCTGCGACCAGGCGTCGCGCACCTGGCTCAGCACGGCGGGGGCCGGCGGGTTCAGCGCGATCTTGACGCCGTCGGCCAGCACGGAGTCACTCTCGGTGATGGGCTTCCCCGGCTTGCCGTCCCAGGTGCGGAACCCGGCGTCGGTGAAGGCCTTCTGCCCCGCCGAGGACCGCAGGTAGTCGAAGAAGTCCTGCGCCCCGGCCTTCTTCTCCGTGGTCGACCAGGGCGCATCCAGCACGACCCACGGACTGTCGGAGAAGAGCGTGCCCTCGCGCGGGTAGACCGCGACCAGCGGGACCTTGGGCTTCGGGTGGTCACCGAGGGTCGCGGTGTTGCCGGTCGGGTTGCCGTTGTCGTAGTCGAGGACCGACTTCTCCTCCACTGCGACCGCGCTGACGTAGCCGAGGCCGGCGCCGGAGTCGTCGGCCCGCTGCAGGTTCGACAGGTAGGTCAGCGTGGTGTCGCCGTAGTGCACCACCGACCGCTCGACGGCGGAGACGAAGCCCCGCACCTTCGGGTCGGTGACGTCCTTGGCGGTCAGGTCCGAACTCTTGCCGGTGGCGGCGACGAACGCCCCGACGGTGGCGGCCAGCCCGGAGGTGGAGATGTTGGGGTTGGTCTTGCCCAGGCTGAAGCGGCCCCACTCCGGGTGCCCCTTGGAGGCCCAGCCGCGCGGGTCGTTCGCCAGCGTCAGCAGGTCGGACCAGCCGAGCTGCTTCTTCGGCCAGCCGAGCGCCTCGGCCATCGGCCGGGGCATCGCCAGCACCAGCGGCGTCGAGGCGATCGACGGCGTCTCGTCCGGGACGATGTCGGGCCGGTCCTTGGCGGCGAGGTCCTGCTCGAGCAGCCCCACCCAGGTCGACGCGGCGGGCGTCCACACGTCCGGGTTCGGGCCGTCGGCCTCGGTGTCCCAGCCGCGGGCCAGGGCGGCCTCCCCGGACCCGGAGGCGACCGAGCTGACCGACACCGCGAAGCAGGTGCCGTCGACCTTGCGGCCCTGGTCGTTGTACCGGTTGGCCAGGTCGGCGAGGAGGGCGGCCTTCTCGCTGGAGGCCGCCACCACGACCGGCGTGCACCCGCTCAGGTCGGAGGTCGAGGCGGTGGGCCCGGACGAGCTGCCCGAGGTGTCGTCGCCGCCGAGCCCGTTGACGATCAGGCGGACGGCGACGATGGCGATCACACCGACCACCGCTGCCGTGATGAGGGGAGCCCTCGACTTCGCCACCGACGTTCCTCCTGTCGTTGCGGCGAGTCTAGGGCTCGCTCGCACCCCCGCTCAGGTCGACCAGGAACAGCGCCTCCCCCATCCGCAGGAAGACCCAGCGACCACCGGGCAGCGGCACCACCGCGTCGACGGGGACACCGGAGCCGAGCACGCGGCCTCGGCCGGTCGCGGGGTCGAGCCGCAGCAGCCCACCCGGGGCCGGCACGACGTACGACGACCCGAGGGCCACCCCGGCGCCGAAGGTACGACGAGCGCCGGGCACGGTGGGGCCGGAGCGCCGGACCCAGCGGAGCGCGCCGTCGCGCAGGTCGAGCGCCCGCAGCTGGGCGCCGCCGCGGGGGTCGGCGCCCTGGAGGACCAGCACCGGCCCCCAGACCGCGCCGTCCCAGTAGCCGTCCGCCAGGCGGACCCGCCACCGCTCCCGACCTGCGGCGTCCAGGGCGACCACCGAAGCGGCCCGTCCCGGTCCGGTCTCGAGCACGTACGCCGTCTCGGAGTCGGCGTCGAGCACAGACGCCGCGGTCGTCCCGACGTCGGTCGCCGGGAACGACCAGGTCGGGTGCCCGTCCCCCACGTCGTACGCCGTGAGGGTGGGCGCCGCGATGCCTCCCGCCTGCGCCATCTCCGCCAACCGGACGGGGTCGTGGCCGACCCGGCTGACCAGTGCGGTGCCCGCGACGGTGTCGACCGCGCCGACCTCGCCGACCCCGGTCAGGCGATGCTCCCAGCGCACCTGCTGTCCGGGCGTGACCCGGCTCAGCGTCACCCCGGCCGCGGCCGGCGCAGCGGCGACCACGACGTCGCGGCCCGTCTGGGTGGCGACCAGGTGGCGCTCGGGCTGGCCCGCGCCGGCGGTCGGGACGGCCACGCACCCCCGCACGGCGCCGTCGGCCGGACCCAGCGAGATCAGGGCGGGTCCGCGCGCGGTCCCCGGCAGCAGCATGACGAGGTCGTCCCCGACCAGCCCGCCTCCCGGGCGCGGCGCGAGCGGGTCCGGCGCGCCGCTCGGCGCGGCCAGCGTGCGCGCCCACCGGGCTGCGCCCGTGGGCAGCTCCACGCCGACCAGCCGGCCTCCGGGGCGGTCGACGACCTGGCCGGGGGCGGTGGCGAACAGGACCCGGTCGGTGGCCCCGAGCGGGACCAGGGCGGGCACCTCGGCAGCCTGGCCGAAGAAGCGCCCCGCGACGACCCGGGCACCGGGTGCCAGCCGCGCGGCGAGCGTGTCGGCCGCCTCCACGGTGGGTCGCCGAGCGTCGCCGACGCTGCCCGCCGGGAGAAGCTCCGCGGCCGGCACGAGCTCGCCCGCCGGGTCGTCCACCGCCTGCGTGGCGACCGGGCACCGCGCGTCCGGACCGCCGTCGCGGGGTACCAACGCGGTCGCGGTCGCCACCACCGCGACCGCGATCGCACCGGCTCCCAGGGCCAGCGCCGTGGTCCGGCGGGTGGGGATGCGCACCGCCCGAGTCTCACAGGTGAGGGACACGCCGGGCACGAATCCGGACGAATCAGCGGACAGGGGAGTCTCGGGCGTGAACGATGGAGAAGTGTCCACGCGCGCGGCAGCGAGCTCATTGAGCGGGACCGAGGAGACCGACCTGGTCGAGTCCGTCCTCGACGTGCTGCCGGTGCGCCTCAGCGTGCTCGACCGCGGGCTGCACGTGCGCTTCGTGAACTCGGCCGCGCTGTCGTTCTACGGCATCACCTCGCGCGCTCTGCTCGGCAGCAACTTCGCCGACTTCGTCGACCCCGCCGGCATGGCCGCGCAGCGGGAGCGGTTCGACCGGGCCCTGGCCGGTCAGCACGTCCGCTACGAGCGGACCACCGCGCTGCCCTCGGGCCACGTGTCCTACGACGTCGTGGAGCTCGAGCCGCTGGTCGAGGAGGGCGAGGTGGTGGCGATCCTGATGCTCGTGCACGACGACACCGCTAACGTGCACGCGCACCTCGAGGCCCGCCTCAACAGCGTGGACGCCGCGATCCGGGGGGAGCGGCTCAAGCTCGCCTTCGCCCTCGACCACGACGTCATCCAGCGGCTCGACCACGCCTCGGCCGGGCTCCAGGCCGCGTTGGCCTCGGAGCCCCCGGACGCCCGGCTCCGCAGCGAGGCGGCGATCGCGATCGACGAGGCCATCCGCGCCCTGCGCGAGCGCATCCACAAGCTCAAGAGCCCGCTGCCACCCCGGCGACCCGACCCGCAGCCGGTGCCCGTCGAGACGACCCAGCGGATCACCGTGCCCGACGTCCCGCCGGAGACCGACGCGATGCGGCGGTCCTCCTCGGGCCTGGCGCCCTCCCTCCTCCGGCAGGCGCTCGACCGGCTCCCGATGGCGGTGGCGGCATGGACTCCGGACCATCGCTGCGTGCTGGCCAACGCCGCCGCCCACGCGCTGTACGGCGAGCAGGAGCTGGAGGGCAGCCACGGCGAGGACATCCTCGGGCCTGAGGTCTACGCGACCAGCGCGACGTACGGCGAGCTCGCCCTGTCCGGCGACGCGCAGCAGTTCCTGCGCACCGTCGTCCGGCACGGGGCTCCCCGGCACGAGCGGGTCGACTACCTGCCCCGCGTCGTCGCGGGGGAGGTGGTCGGCGCGGTGGCCGTGCTGACCGACATGACCGGCGAGGTCACCTCCGAGGAGCTCTTCCAGCGCAGCGCCGCCGAGGTGGCGCTGCTGCAGGACCGCACCCGGATCGCCGAGGACATCCACGACCTGGTGGTCCAGGCGCTCTTCGCCGCCGGGCTCCTGATCGGACGGGACACCGGCGACGTCCGGGGCCGGGTCGGCGCGGCGCTGGAGAGCATCGAGACGGCTCGCGAGGAGCTGCGGATCGCGGTGCTGGAGATGTCCGCGGGCCACGAGCCGGAGCCGTTGATCGACGTGAGCACGGCCGTGCGCCGCTCGGTCGCCGAGGTGGCCAAGGCCGTCTCCTACCCCGTGCGCTTCGAGTTCCACGTCGTACGACGGCTGCTGCCGGCCGGCCTGGTGATGGAGGTCGCCGCGGTCGCCACCGAGGCGGTCTCCAACGCCGCGCGGCACGCGCAGGCCAGCGTGATCGAGGTCGACCTGCGTGCGGACCGGACCTCGCTCACCCTCACCGTCACCGACGACGGCCGTGGCCTGGGCACGCCGGAGCGGTCGAGCGGGCTGACCAACATGGCGCGCCGGGCCGAACGCCACGGCGGCGAGATGAGGCTGCCACCCCGCGAGCGCGGCACCCGTGTGGAGTGGTCGATCCTGCTCACCGACACCTGAGCCGGCGACGGCCCGGCCGTTAACGCTCGCTAACCTGGGGCGGTGACCTCCCGGCGGCAGCAGATCCTCGCCACCGCGGCCGAGCTCTTCGCCGCCCGCGGGTTCCACGGGGTGTCGGTGGGCGAGCTCGGCGCCGCCTGCGGGGTGAGCGGGCCCGCGCTCTACCGCCACTTCGCCTCCAAGGACGCGATGCTCGCCGAGATGCTCGTCTCGATCAGCGAGGAGCTGCTCCGGGTGGGCACCGAGCGCGCCTGCGCGGCGGCGAGCCCCGAGGAGGCGGTGACGGCGCTGGTGCGCTGGCACATCGACTTCGCCCTGCACAACAAGCCGCTGATCGTGGTGCAGGACCGCGACTGGACCGCTCTGCCGCCCGAGGCCCAGGCCCGGGTGCGCACCCTCCAGCGGGCCTACATCGAGCTGTGGGTCGAGCGGCTGCGTGCCCGCGACGCCGGCCTGGACCCGGTCCGCGCCCGCGCGATGGCCCAGGCCACCTTCGGCCTGCTCAACTCGACGCCGCGCAGCGCCCACCTGTCCGAGCCGGCGATGGCCGACCTGCTGGAGGGGATGGCCCTGGCGGCGCTCGCCCGCCACCCGGCGCCGGTTGAGCCGCGCCCGTAGGTTGGGCGTCATGAGCCTCCTGGACCTCCCCATCGCCCGCCTCGACGGCACCCCGGCCACCCTCGGGGAGATCACCGGCGGGCGCACCGCCCTGGTGGTCAACGTGGCCTCCAAGTGCGGCCTGACCCCGCAGTACACCGCCCTCGAGGCGCTGCAGGAGAAGTACGCCGACCGCGGCTTCACGGTCGTCGGGGTGCCGTGCAACCAGTTCGGCGGCCAGGAGCCGGGCAGCGCCGAGGAGATCGCGGAGTTCTGCTCGGCGTCGTACGGCGTGACCTTCCCGATGACCGAGAAGGTCGACGTGAACGGTCCCGACCGCCACCCGCTGTTCGCGTCCCTGACCGAGGTCGAGGAGGCCGGCGGCGAGGCCGGTGACGTGTCGTGGAACTTCGCCAAGTTCCTGATCGACGCCGACGGCACCCCGGTCGCGCGGTTCGCGCCGATGACCACCCCGGACGATCCGGCCGTGGTGGCGGCCATCGAGGCCCGCCTCGGAGCCTGAACCGGGATGAACCAGGGCAAAAAGCCCACCGATTCGGGGACGCGACCCCGGGGTACGTGCTGGACTCGGAAACGGAACCAGCACCCACCACCCCGGGAGGAACCATGCGCCACCAGGGAGACCACGACAACGGCACCGCCACGGACGTGCAGGGCTACCAGGGCCGTCACGTCCGCCGCAGCCTGGACGACGTCGAGCCCCGCACGGACCAGACCGTCGACGACGTGGAGTACGCCCACTGACGGCCCGCCACGCGACCCGTACCGTCACCGATCCGTCACACCCTGGTCCTCGCCAGGGCCGTGTCGGACGCGCGATGCTGGGGAACCGACACGACCAGGTGGGCCGCTGACGGCCGCCGGTGAGGAGCCCCGCGATGTCGTCTGAGGCGATCCACGACTGTGCCTCGGTGCACGGTCACATCCGTCGGATCTGTTTCAAGAACGGACCTCCGAGCCGGGTCGGGGCCGAGCTGGAGTGGCGCGTGCAGGACGCCCGCGGCCGGACGACCCCCCTTCCGCACCTGCGTGCAGCGCTGACCGACGGCCTCGGTGGAGCCTCCCTCCCCGGCGCGGCGCGCGTGACCTTCGAACCCGGCGGCCAGGTCGAGCTCAGCTCCCCGGTGGCCGAGGACCTCGACACCTGCTGGCGCCGCCTGGAACTCGACGTGGCCCACCTGCTGGCCAGCCTCGGCGGCCTGGGGGCCACCGTGGACCCGCGCGCCGTCCCCCTCGGACCCGTGCCGGAGCGCCAGCTCTCCACCCCGCGGTACGACGCGATGGCGGCGTACTTCGCGGGCCGCGGCCAGGCCGACCTGGGCACCCGGATGATGAACGGCACCGCCTCGGTGCAGGTCAACCTGGACGCCGGACGCGACCCCGACGAGCACGCCGCCCGCTGGCAGCTCCTGCACCGGGTCGGCCCGACCCTGGTCGCCGCCTTCGCCAACTCACCCTCCCCCGACGGGTGGCGCTCCGAGCGCCAGCGGGTCTGGCAGGCCCTCGACCCCGCCCGGACCGCACCGCCGGCCGGCGAGGACCCGGCCCGCTCCTGGTCCGACTACGCCCTCGACGCACCGGTCATGATGCTCCGCGGCGCCGACCACGAGCCGTGGCCGGCCGACCCCGGGGTGACCTTCCGGCAGTGGGTGGAGGGCGCCCTGCCCTCGCCCCCGACCTGGGCCGACCTCGACCACCACCTGACCACCCTCTTCCCGCCGGTCCGGCCGCGTGGCTGGTTCGAGGTGCGCTACCTCGACGCCCAGGCCCCCCAGTGGTGGGTGGTGCCGGTCGCGGTGCTGTGGGCCCTGACCCAGGACCCCGCCACCGGGGCGACCGCCTCCCGGCTGGTGGCGGAGACCCACCGCCCCGACGAGTGGGAGCTCGCCGCCCGCGACGGGCTCTCCGACCCAGCCCTCGCCCGGGCCGCCTGCAGCCTGGTCGCCCTGGCGCTGTCGGTGCTGCGGGAGACCAGCGACCCCGCCCTGGTCGACGTCGTCGAGCGGTTCGCCGAGCGCTACACCGCGCGGGGCCTCAGCCCGGCCGACGACCTCGGGGCCGGCTCGCCCGACCACCTGCCCGCGGACCTGCCCGCAGACCTGCCCGCAGACCTGCCCGTCCCGCACCCGACCACGGAGGCCGTGTGACCACCTCACCGCAGCAGCTGCCGCACCCCGTCCTGACCCTGTCCGAGGACGCCTTCCGGGAGCGCGTCGCCGCCGAGCTGCTCCGCTCGCGCGAGCGCTCCCTCAGCCTCACCACCGAGGTCCTCGGCGACGACGAGCTCACCGCCCAGCACTCGCGGCTGATGTCGCCGCTGGTCTGGGACCTCGCACACATCGGCAACTACGAGGAGCTCTGGCTGCTGCGCGAGGCGCGCGGCATCACCCCGATGCGCCCCGAGATCGACGACCTCTACGACGCCTTCGAGCACCCGCGCGCCGAACGGCCCACGCTGCCCCTGCTCTCCCCCCGTGAGTCGCTGTCCTACCTGGCGCAGGTGCGCACCAAGGTCGTCGACTCCCTGGAGTCGGCACCGCTGCGCAGCCCGGACGAGCCGGGCGGCACCGGCCACCTGCTCGACCACGGCTTCGTCTACGGGCTGGTGCTGCAGCACGAGCACCAGCACGACGAGACGATGCTCGCCACCCACCAGCTCCGGCGCGGCGCCTCCGCCCTGGTGGAGAAGGCCTCGGAGGAGGCGCCGTGGGCGCCCGTGGTCCACCCCGAGGTGCTCGTCGCGGGAGGCCCCTTCGAGATGGGCACCTCGGTGGACCCCTGGGCCTACGACAACGAGCGCCCGGCCCGCCTCGTCGACGTCGCCGACTTCTGGATCGACACCGTCCCGGTCTCCAACGCCGCGTACGCCGCCTTCGTCGAGCAGGGCGGCTACGACCGGCCGGAGCTGTGGAGCGAGGCCGGCTGGGAGTGGCGCAACCGGTCCGGGAAGCGCAGCCCCGCCTTCTGGGTCCACGCCGACGGGGCCTGGCTGCGCCGACGCCTCGGGGTGCTCGAGCCGCTCCCGCTCGACGAGGCGGTGCAGCACGTCTGCTTCCACGAGGCGGAGGCCTACGCCCGCTCGCTGGGCCGCCGGCTGCCGACCGAGGCGGAGTGGGAGAAGGCGGCGTCCTGGGACCCCACCACCGGCACCAAGCGGCGCTACCCGTGGGGCGACGTGCCGTGGACCGAGGACGAGCCGCACCGGGCCAACTGGGGCCAGGCGCGGCACCGGCCGACCCCGGTCGGGTCCTACCCCGACGGCGCCTCGGCGTACGGCGTGCGCCAGCTGCTCGGCGACGTCTGGGAGTGGACGTCGACCTCCTTCACCGGCCACGAGGGGTTCTGCAGCTTCCCCTACGCCGAGTACAGCGAGGTCTTCTTCGGCGGCGACTACAAGGTGCTGCGGGGCGGCTCCTGGGCCACCGACCCGGTGGCCTGCCGGACGACCTTCCGCAACTGGGACCACCCGATCCGGCGGCAGATCTTCGCCGGGTTCCGCACCGCCCGCGACGCGGACGCGTAGGGGCAGCCATGTGTCGGCATCTGGCCTACATCGGCGAACCGGTGACCCTGCAGGAGAAGCTGCTCGACCCACCCCAGTCGTTGGCCACCCAGTCCTGGTCGCCGCGGCTGCAGCTGCACGGCGTGGTCAACGCCGACGGGTTCGGGGCCGGCTGGTACGCGTTGGGCCGCGACGAGCCGGTCCGCTACCGGCGCGCCCAGCCGATCTGGACCGACGCGTCGTTCGCCTCGCTCGCCCCCACCATCGCCAGCCCGTGCCTGCTGGCGGCGGTCCGGTCGGGCACCACCGGCTTCGCCCACGACGAGTCGTGCGTGGCGCCGTTCGCCCAGGGCCGCTGGCTGTTCAGCCACAACGGCAAGATCGCGGACTGGAACAACGCCCGGCGCACGCTGATCGGCAACACCCTCGACGTGCCCGAGGCGGCCGCCCCCGTCGACTCCGCGCTGGTCTTCGGCCTCGCGGCATCGCGGTGGTCGGCCGGCACCCCGTTGGGAGCCGCCCTGGTCGAGGTGATCCGCGACGTCATCACCGTCGGCGGCGGCCGGCTCAACCTGCTCGCCGTGGACGGCAGCAACATCGCCGGCACGACGTACGGCGAGAAGCTCTTCGTGCTCGAGACCGACACCGGCATCACCGTCGCCTCCGAGCCGTACGACGACGACCCCGACTGGCGGGAGATCCCTGAGGGCGTGCTCGTCGAGGCCGGCGAGCACGGCCTGAAACTCACCCCGCTGGAGCTGGAAGGACCCGCATGACCACCTCGCCGTCGGCGACCCTGTCGGTGCACCTCACCCCCGAGGACCTCGCCGCGACCATGCGCGCGGACGTGCGCGCCGGACTCACCGGCACGCCCAAGACGCTGCCGCCGAAGTACTTCTACGACGCCCGCGGCAGCGAGCTGTTCGAGGAGATCACCCGGCTCCCGGAGTACTACCCCACCCGCACCGAGCGGGGGCTGCTGACCGAGCACGCGGGCATCATCGCCCGGCTCGCGGCTGCCGACACGCTGGTCGAGCTGGGCAGCGGGTCGTCGGAGAAGACCCGGCTGCTGCTGGACGCCCTCACCGCCGCCGGCACCCTGCGCCAGTACGTCCCGCTGGACGTCAGCCCGTCGGCGATCGAGGGAGCGCTGGCCGACCTGGCACCGGACTACCCGGGGGTCGCACTCCACGGCGTGGTGGCCGACTTCGCCGACCCGCTGGCGCACGTGCCGACCGGTGGCCGGCGGCTGGTCGCGTTCCTGGGCAGCACGATCGGCAACCTCACCCCGCCCGAGCGCGCCGACTTCCTGAGCGCCGTACGGGCCGGGCTCGGTCCCGACGACACCTTCCTGCTCGGCACCGACCTGGTGAAGTCGCCGGAGGTCCTCGTGCCGGCGTACGACGACGCCGCCGGGGTGACCGCGGAGTTCAACCGCAACGTGCTGCACGTGCTCAACCGGACCCTGGGCGCCACCTTCGACGTCGAGGGGTTCGAGCACGTCGCGGTGTGGGATGCCGAGCACGAGTGGATCGAGATGCGGCTGCGGGCCCGCCGGCCGATGCGGGTCGTGGTCGCCGACCTCGACCTGGTGGTCACCTTCGGCGCCGGGGAGGAGCTGCGCACCGAGATCTCCGCCAAGTTCCGCCGCGGCGGCGTGGTCGCCGAGCTGGCGGCCGCCGACCTCGAGCTCGCCGGGTGGTGGACCGACCCGGCAGGGGCGTTCGCCCTGTCGTTGAGCCGTCCTCTGCCCTGATCCGGTCCGCCCTGCCGGCCCGGCGCGGTCCGGCGAGGTCTGGCGAGGTCTGGCGAGGTCTGGCGAGGTCTGGCGAGGGTCAAGGCCCACCTGGGCCATATCACCGACCCCTGGGCCCCCTCCTCCCCCGTGTCGCCGCTCGTGAGGAGCGGCCCCACCGGGGAGGCCCACCATGATCCGCAAGACCCTCGTCATCGCCGCTGCCGCCACCTTCGCCGCGTCCGGCGCCGGCATCGCCGTCGCCGCCAACGGCGGTGGCAACGCCCAGCAGCCCACCGGCGTCCACGCCAAGCACGCCAAGGCCGCCGCCTTCGTCGCCTGTGACGGCGGCGCCCAGAAGCAGGTCAAGAACCGCATCGGCAACACCCCCTTCACCTACGGCGAGACCGGCGGCAACGTCGCGATCCCCGGCACCGCGCTCAAGATCGGCGGCCCCCGCGCCGGCCGTGACACCCTCGTGATCACCTTCTCCGGCGAGACCCAGCTCACCGGCTCCACCGGCACGCAGGACTGGCAGGGCCTCGAGATCCACGTCGACGGCGTGCCGATCAACCCCTACACCGCCTCCGGCGACGTGATGGCGCTCAACGGCTCCCCGACCTGGGACCTGCACTCCGGCACGTTCTGCACCAAGATCGGCCCGGGCACCCACACCGTCGAGGCCTTCACCAACCTCGCCGACTTCGACACCGACGACACCCTCGGCGGCTGGATCGACGACTACACCCTGAGCGTCGAGCGCTCGGAGTGACCTGAGGGGGCCGGCCGGTCCGGTTCCTCAAGGGATGTAGGCAATCTGCCACTCCCCATGGTGTACGCGCCATGGGGAGTGGTGGTTTGCCATGGGGAGCTCGTCGACCTCGGGCGAGTCGCGGCAGCCTCCCATGGGGAGCTCGTCGACTTCCGGCCGCATCGCGGCAGACTCCCATGGGGAGAGGCAGTTCTCCTGCATACCTTGGAAAACCGGGCCTGCCGCGCCCCCTCGAGCGGGAGGTGGTGCTCACCAGATCCGGACGCGCGCCTCCGGGTCGAGCCACAGCGCGTCGGTCGGCGCGGTGGCGAAGGCGTCGTGGAACTCGTCGAGGTTACGCACGATGTTGGCGCGGAACTCGGCGGGACTGTGCGGGTCCACGGTGATGAGCTGCTGGGCGAGCTCGTTGCGGTACTTGGAGCGCCAGACGTAGGCCCAGTTGAGGAAGAGCCGCTGGGTGCCGGTGAGGCCGTCCTTGACCGGGACCTCCTGGCCCTCCTGGCTGATCAGGTAGGCCTTGAGTCCGATGGTCAGCCCGCCGAGGTCGCCGATGTTCTCCCCGACGGTGAGCGAGCCGTTGACGTGCTCGGTCGGCAGGTTGCGGGGGCTGAACCCGTCGTACTGCGCGATCAGGGCGTCGGCGCGCTCCTGGAACGCGGCCCGGTCGGCGTCGGACCACCAGTTCTCCAGGTTGCCCTTCTCGTCGTACTGGGAGCCCTGGTCGTCGAAGCCGTGACCGACCTCGTGCCCGATCACCGCGCCGATGCCGCCGTAGTTCTCGGCCGGGTCGGCCTCGGCGTCGAAGAAGGGCCGCTGCAGGATCGCCGCCGGGAAGCAGATCTCGTTGGTGCCCGGGTTGTAGTAGGCGTTGACGGTCTGCGGCAGCATGAACCACTCGTCGCGGTCGACCGGCTGGCCGATCTTGCCGAGCTGCCGGTCGTGCTCGAACTCCGCGGCCCGGCGGGCGTTGCCGATCAGGTCCTCGGCGTCGACCTGGATCGAGGAGTAGTCGCGGAACCGCACCGGGTAGCCGATCTTGGGCCGGAAGGTCTCCAGCTTGGTGAACGCGCGGGCCTTGGTCTCCTCGGTCATCCAGTCCAGGTCGGTGATCGAGCGGCGGTAGGCCTCGAGCAGGTTGGCGACCAGCTCGTCCATCACGGCCTTGCTCGCCGGCGGGAAGTGGCGACCGACGTACACCTCGCCGACGGCCTCGCCGACGCAGCCCTCGACGAAGCCGACCCCGCGCTTCCACCGCGCCCGCAGCTCCGGGGTGCCGGAGAGCGTGCGTCCGTAGAAGTCGAAGTTCGCCTCGACGAACGCGCTGGAGAGGTACGGCGAGGCGCTGCGCACCACGCGGATCGCGGTCCACGCCTTGAGGTCGTCGAGGTCGACCTCGCCGAGCACGGTCGAGAGGTGCTCCAGGTAGCTGGGCTGGCGGACGTTGACCTCGGCGAGGGTCTGGTCGGTGGCCCCCAGCGCGGCGGCGTAGCCACGCCAGTCGAGCGCCGGAGCCAGCTTCTCCAGGTCCGCGAAGGTGTGCAGGTTGTAGGTCTTGATGACGTCGCGCGTCTCGGCCCGCTCCCAGTGGCCCTGCGCGAGGCGGGTCTCGACCGCCATCACCCGGGCGGCGTTGCCGGCCGGGTCGGCCACCTCGGCCAGGCCGAGCATCTTCTCCACGTAGGCGAGGTACGCCGTGCGGATGTCGGCGAACTTGTCCTCGCGGTAGTAGGACTCGTCGGGCAGCCCCAGGCCGCCCTGGGTGATGTTGACCAGGTAGCGGTCGGAGTTCCGGTCGTCGGAGTCGACGTACATCCCGAACAGACCGCCCATGCCCTGGCGCTCCATCCGCCCGATGAAGGCGACCAGGGCGCCGAGGTCGGTGATCCCGCGCAGCTCCTCGAGGTCCTCGGCGATCGGCGCGGCGCCCAGCGCCTCGACCCGGGCCTCGTCCATGAAGGACTTCCACAGGTCGCCGATCTGCTGGATGACCGTGCCGGCCTGCTCGGTGGCGGAGACGGCGGCGGCCTCCTCGATGATGTCGCGCACGTCCTTCTCGGCCTGGTCGGCGAGCATCGCGAACCCGCCCCAGCTGCCGCGGTCCGAGGGGATCTCGGTCTCCGTCAGCCAGCGGCCGTTCACATGGCCGAAGAGGTCGTCCTGAGGCCGAACGGCCTCGTCCATGCCCGGGCGTGCGTCGTCGAGGATCGTCATGCGGGCGAGCCTAACCCGCACCGACGACAGCGGTCCTCAGACCGCCGCGAGCCAGGTGCGCGTCGCGGCGACCAGGGCCCGGGTGCCGATCGCGAGGGTGGGCTCCGGCACCGGCGCGAAGTGCGGGGAGTGGTTGGAGGGCAGCCTCTGCATGGTCGCTGCGATCTCCTCCACCCCGGTCGCACCGGCGAAGAGGGCGGGGTCGGCCCCGCCGAGCAGCCAGAACACCAGGGGCGCGCCGGCCGCCGTCGCCAGCACCCCGACGTCCTCGCTGCCGGTCACGACTCCCGGGTCCACGACCAGCTCGGTCACCGACTCCAGGGCCGGCCGGGTGCGGGCGCTGGCCTCGAGGTCGTTGACCAGCGTCGGGGCGGACTCGAGGATCTCGACCTCGGGCGGTCGCGGGGCTCCGGCAGCCGCGGCCTCGGCCGCCGCGATCCGCTCGATCGCGGCCAGCACGCGCTCGCGCACCGCGGCGTCGTAGGTGCGCACCGAGAGCAGCAGCTCGGCACGCTCGGGGATGACGTTGGCCTTGGTGCCGGCCTGGACGGAGCCGACGGTGAGCACGACCGGCTCGGTCGCCGACGTCTCGCGGGAGACCACCGTCTGCAGCCGCAGCACGGTGGAGGCCGCCATCACGACCGGGTCGACGCAGGCCTCGGGGCGCGAGCCGTGGCCGCCCCGGCCGTGCAGGGTGATCCGCAGCGAGTCGGCTGCCGCGAACGCCGGCCCGGGGCGCAGTCCCAGCACGCCGGCGGGGATCGGGGCCACGTGCTGGCCGAGCACGACGTCGACCGGGGGAAGGCCGTCGAGGACGCCGTCGGCCACCATCGCGGCGGCACCGGTGACGGTCTCCTCGGCCGGCTGCACCACCAGGACCAGCGTCCCCGACCAGCCGGCCCGGGACGCGGCGAGCACCTCCGCGGCGCCGAGCAGGCAGGTCACGTGCACGTCGTGGCCGCAGGCGTGCATGACGCCGGGAACCGTGCTGGCGTACGGCAGCCCGGTCTCCTCGGTGACGGGCAGGGCGTCCGAGTCGGCACGGACCAGCACGGTCGGCCCGGAACCGTTCGCGAGCACCGCGACCACGCCTGTGCCGCCGACGCCCTCGCGGACGTCGTACCCGAGCCCGCGCAGACGCTCAGCGGCGATGCCGGCGGTCCGGTGCTCGGCGCCGGAGAGCTCCGGGTGCGCGTGCAGGTCCTCGTACGTCGCGCGCAGGTCAGCCGTCAGCTCGGGGGCCAGCTCGGGGTTCAGGGCGTCCATGCGGTTCAGGCTAGTGCGACCCCGCGGTTGACCCAGGTGCTCGTGACGACCATGCCGACCTTCTCGTAGAGGCCGAGCGCCCCGGTCCGGCTGTCGGTGGAGAGCTCGGAGGTGGTCGCGCCATGCCGGCGGGCCTCCGCGAACGCGTCGACGAGCAGGGCCCGGGCCAGGCCGAGGCGGCGCCGGTCGGCTCGGACGGCGAGCCGGTCGACGTACCCGGTGGACCCGGCGACCACCACGAAGCAGGCACCGACCACGACCCCGTCCGGGTCGACCATCAGCCGCAGGTTCCACGGCTCGAAGCCGGGCCGGAGCCGCACTCCGGCCTCGAAGTCCTCGAAGGTGATCCGGTCGCGCACCGACCACTCCAGGAAGGCGTCCTCGATCACCTCCCACGCGGCGCGGTGGTCGGTCTCGTCGAGCGCGGTGCGGACCACGTACCCGGCCGACAGCGGCTGCGGCACGATGTCCTGCCCGGGAGGCAGCTGGAGCACCCACGAGGTCCACCGCACGCCGTACCCGAGCGCGGTCAGCAGCCGGTCGCCCGCCGACCCCTCCGGCACCGGCATCCCGAAGGAGGTCGCGCCGCGTGACCGCGCGACCTCCTGCGTCCAGTGCGCCAGGGCGGTGCCGATCCCGCGGCCCCGGTACCCCGGGTCGACCGCCGCGTCCCCGCGCCATGGGTCGGTCACCTCGGCGTAGGCCACCAGCCGGTCGCCGTCGAAGACGCCGAGGGTGCTGGCGGAGACGTCGAAGCTGGGCCGGGCCCAGGCGCTGACGATGTCGGCCTCCTCGATCTCGACCGTGCCGAGGTCGTGCTGCTCCTGGGCCGCCTGGACGGCGAAGACGGCGCCGGCGTCGGCGGGGACGAGCGGTCGGGCCACGAGCCCGTCGGGTACGCGCATGAGCCCGAGTCAAGCCCGCGCCCGCCGCGTGCGCCAGCCCATTTCCCGTACCTGGCAGCCTGGTGCACATGAGCAGCGCTGAGATCACGACTCGCCACAACGCCGACCGGCACCGCGTCGAGGCGGTGACCGAGGACGGCACCGTCGCCGGCTTCTCGCAGTACCGCCGGCTGGAGGAGAACTACGAGTTCTTCCACACCGAGGTCGACGACGCCTTCGAGGGCCAGGGCGTGGGCGGGCGGATCGCCCGGGCGGTCGTCCAGCTCGTCCGCGACGAGGGCGTGCGGATCATCCCGACCTGCCCCTTCATCGCCGGCTGGATGGCCAAGCACCCGGAGTCGCTGGACCTCCTCGCCGACGGCGTCACGCTCGACGGGTGACCCGGGCTCTTGACAGTTAGAGACCGATCGGTTTCTATCTTGCCCATGAGCTTCGACACCATCGTCAAGAACGGCCTGTGGTTCGACGGCACCGGCGCCCCGGCGGCCGCTCGCCACCTGGGCATCCGCGACGGCCTGGTCGCCACCGTGTCCGCGACGCCGCTGGACGAGACCGGGTGCGCCCGTGTCATCGACGCGGCCGGCCAGTGGGTCCTGCCCGGGATGGTCGACATCCACACGCACTACGACGTCGAGGTGCTCGAGGAGCCGGGTCTGGTCGAGTCCGTGCGCCACGGCGTCACCACGATCCTGATCGGGTCCTGCTCGCTGTCGACCGTGCACGTCGACCCGGTCACCGCCGGCGACATCTTCGGCCGGGTCGAGGCGATCCCGCGTCACTTCGTGATCGAGGCGCTCGAGCGGGCCAAGACCTGGACCACCGCCGCCGAGTACGTCGACGCGCTGGAGTCCCTCCCGCTGGGACCGAACCTCGCCGCGTTCATCGGCCACTCCGACCTCCGCGCCGCCGAGATGGGCCTGGACCGCGCCACCCGCAAGGACGTCCGGCCGACCGAGGCCGAGCTGGTCTCCATGCAGGCCCGGCTGGCCGAGGCGCTCGACGCCGGCTTCGTCGGCATGTCCGCCCAGGAGCTCGTCTTCGACAAGCTCGACGGCGAGGTGTGCCGCTCGCGCACCCTGCCCTCGACGTACGCCAAGGGGCCCGAGCGGCGCCGCCTCAACGCGCTGCTGCGCGAACGGGGCCGGGTGCTGCAGGGTGGACCCGACATCAAGGACCCGCGCAGCATCCTGCGGATGATGACCGGCACCCTCCCGCGCCGCGGCCAGCGCAAGCTCAAGACCAGCCTGCTCTCGGCCGCGGACATCAAGGCCAACCC
Organism: Marmoricola sp.; assembly: GCA_044227235.1. Classification (GTDB taxonomy): domain Bacteria; phylum Actinomycetota; class Actinomycetes; order Propionibacteriales; family Nocardioidaceae; genus Marmoricola_A. The sequence goes on from JBGAFN010000016.1 coordinate 91,321, forward strand.
GGCGATCGTGCACATCATGGGGCCCACCGCCCGGGCGATGGCCCGGCTCGGCGGGGACCTGAAGTGGCAGCACCTGCCCGTCCCCTTCGAGGTGTACGCCGACGGCATCGACCTGGTCATCTTCGAGGAGTTCGGGTCCGGCGCCGCCGCCCTGCACCTGGCCGACCAGGTGGAGCGCAACGCGCTGATGCAGGACGAGGGCTACCGGCGCCGCTTCCGCAAGGACTACGACGCGAAGTTCGGGATGCGGGTGTGGCACCGCGACTTCTTCGACGCCGAGATCACCGAGTGCCCCGACGACGCGGTCATCGGCAAGACGTTCGGTCAGGTCGGGGTGGAGCGCGGGGGACTCCACCCCGTCGACGCCTTCCTCGACCTCGTCGTGGAGCACGGCACCAAGATCCGGTGGCGCACGACGATCTCCAACCACCGGCCCGAGTTCCTCGAGAAGCTCGGCGCCGACCCCGGGGTGCAGATCGGCTTCTCCGACGCGGGGGCGCACCTGCGCAACATGTCCTTCTACAACTTCGGGCTGCGCTTCCTGCGCCGCGTGCGCGACGCCCAAACTGCGGGTGACCAGTCCTCCCCGCAGCCGTTCCTGTCCCTGGAGCAGGCCGTGCACCGGCTCACCGGCGAGCTGGCGGACTGGTACGACCTCGACGCCGGCCGGCTGCGGGAGGGCGACCGGGCCGACCTCGTCGTCGTCGACCCCGCGCACCTCGACGACAGCCTCGACGCGTACGCCGAGGCGCCGGTCGCGGCGTACGACCACCTGCCGCGCATGGTCAACCGCAACGACGAGGCCGTCACTGCGGTGCTCGTCGGCGGCGAGCTCGTCGTGGAGGGTGGCCGCCCGACCGAGCTGCTCGGCGCCCGCCGGACCGGCCGGTTCCTGCGCGCCGGCGTGCCCTCGCGGCAGCCGGCGGTCCCCGCGTGAGCGAAGCGAGCCGGCCCGGAGGTCGAGGTGCGAGCGAAGCGAGCCGGCCCGGAGGTCGAGGTGCGAGCGAAGCGAGCCACGAGACCCCCCACGAGACCCGCCCCCGTCGCACCCAGGCCGAGCGCCGGGAGTCCACCCGGGCCAAGCTGGTCGAGGCGACGATCTCGGCGATCGCCGAGCTCGGCTACCACCGGGCCTCGCTGGGTGAGATCTGTGCCCGCTCCGGCATCTCCAAGGGCGGTCTCTTCCGGCACTTCGACTCCCGCACCGACCTGGTCGTGGCCGCGGCCGAGGAGGTCGGCCGGCGCCACATGGCCGCGTTCGCGGCGCTGCGGGAGGCGATGCCCATGGTGACCATCGAGGACCAGCTGCGGTTCGCCCGCGGCCAGGTCCGCAGCGACGACAACGCGGTCTGGTTCGAGCTCCTCGTCGCGGCCCGCACCGAGCCGGAGCTGCGCGAGCGGCTCGCCCCGGTCGCGCGGGAGCTCTACGACCTGATCGAGCAGGCCACCGCCGAGGCGCACGGCGGGGCCGGCGTCGACGACGCCACCATCCGGCTGGCGGTGACCTCGCTGATCCACCTGCTCGACGGCGAGGCGATCATGAGCCTGACCTACCCCCGGCCGGAGCTGGAGGAGGAGCGGCTCGTGCAGACCGCGAACCTCTACGCCGCCCTGCTGGCCGGTCGCCTGCGCCCCTGAGGACGCGGACGGGCCCGTCGACCGCTCTCAGAGCACCAGCACGGACTTGCCGAGCGTCAGCCGGTCGTCCATCTCCTGCAGCGCCACGGCCGCGTGCTCGAGGGGGTAGGTCCGCCCGATCGGCGGGTCGACCACCCCGGACTCCATCATCGGCACCAGGTGGTCCCACTGCCCGCGCATGAAGCCCGGCCGCACCATCGCGTAGGCCCCCCAGCCGACCCCGCGGACATCGATGTTGTTGAGCAGCAGCCGGTTCACCCGGACCTCGGGGATCGCGCCCTCGGTGAAGCCGATGACCAGCACCCGACCCAGCGGTCCGAGGGCCCGCAGCGAGTCGGTCATCCGGTCCCCGCCCACCACGTCCACGACGACGTCGACGCCCACCCCGCCGGTGAGCTCCTTGACCGCGGCGAGGAACCCGTCGACCAGGACGACCTCGTGGGCGCCGGCGGCCCGCGCCACCTCCGCCTTGGTCGGGGTGGAGACGACCGCGATCACGCGGGCCCCCAGCCCCTGGGCGACCTGGATGCTGGCCGTGCCGACCCCACCGGCGGCGCCGTGGACCAGCACGGTCTCCCCGGCGCGCAGGCCGGCCCGGGTGGACAGCGCGAACTCGGCGGTCAGGTAGTTCATCGGCAGCGCCGCGCCCTGCTCGTACGACATCGCGTCGGGCAGCGGGAAGACCGACTCGGGGTCGATCGCGACCAGGTCCGCGCCCCCGCCGTACGGGAGGCACGCGGCGACCCGGTCGCCGGCGCTGAAGCCTGAGCCCTCCGGGGCGCTGAGCACCTCGCCGGCGAAGTCCACGCCGAGCTGGAACGGCAGCTCGGGCTTGAGCTGGTACTGGCCGCGGGTCTGCAGCAGGTCGGGCCAGGAGATCCCTACCGCGTGCACGCGGACGAGGACCTGGTCGGGGCGGGCGACGGCGTCGTCGACCTCGGTGACCGTGACCGCGGAGGGACCGTCGAGGGAGGTGACCTGGAGAGAGCGCATGACCGCGAGGGTAGCCAACCCGGACTCTTCGCCCGGATGGGACCATGGCCGGGTGACCAGGACCTCCCGCACCGGCCTGGCCGCGGGCGTCCTGCTGCTGGCAGCGACCCTCGCGGCCTGCGGGGCCTCCGACCCCACGGCGTCCCGGAAGGTCACCCCCAGCGCCACCTCCAGCGCCACCCCCACCGCCACCGCTTCGCCGTCGCCGTCGCCGTCGCCGAGTCGCCGGCTCGCGGGCCGGACCCGGGTGGACAAGCTGCTGGTCGTCGTCGTCGAGAACCACTCCCGCGACCAGATGCGCGCCTCGATGCCGAAGACGTTCGCGCTGGCCGAGCAGTACGGTTACGCGACGTCGTACTTCGGGTTGACCCACCCCTCACTGCCCAACTACCTCGCGATCGCCAGCGGCGACCTGCACGGCGTCACCGACGACCACCCACCGGCCGACCATCCGTTGGACGGCGCCACCGTCTTCGGCCGCGCGGTGTCCGCGAGTCGCACCGCGCGCGTCTACGCCGACGCGATGACCGCGCCGTGCCAGCCGGTCAACGGCGGACGCTACGCCGTCCGGCACAACCCGTGGACCTACTTCCCGGCCGAGGCGGCGGCCTGCCGGAGCGACGACGTCCCCGAGGCGGCCTTCGCCCAGGACGCGGCCGCGGGGACCCTGCCCAACGCCGGGCTCCTCGTGCCGGACACCTGCAACGACGCCCACAGCTGCCCGCTGGCCGTGGCCGACCAGTGGATCAGCAGCCGGCTCGAGGCCGCGATGGCCGGACCGGACTGGGCCTCGGGCCGGCTCGCGATCGTGGTCACCGCCGACGAGGACGACAAGCACCACGACAACCGGGTGCTGACGATGGTCTTCCACGCTGCCGCCCGCGGCCGGGTGGTCACCGAGCACCTCGACCACTACGCGCTCTACGGGCTCTACGAGCAGGTGCTCGGACTGACCCACCAGGGCACGCACCCGCAGGGCGACCTGGCGGCCGCCTTCGGCCTGCCGGTCGGGCGCTAGCGGCGTCTCAGCCGGGCGAGGTCCGCAGCAGCCACTCCTGCTCCTGCAGCGCCTGCGCCTTCTCGGGCGCGAACGCGAGGCTCTCCTCCGACGTGCGGGTGTCCTCGAGCCGGACCGGCTCGGGGAGCCGACGGAAGCGCTCGGGATCGAGCGGCGGGAGGCCGACCCGGGAAGTGACGCGGCGCGTGCTCACCCCTCGAGCGTACGCCGGTCAGCCGGCGCGGACGAGACGGTTCATCTCGAAGTGCATCGGGTCGGTGTAGTGCCAGTCGCCGCCCCAGGCGAAGCCCCACTTCTTGAAGATCGCCACGACCTGGCGGTCCATCTCGCCCACGGTGCCGCGCTGGTTGCCCGGCACGTTGAGGTCCAGGGCGATGCCCCAGCTGTGCAGCGAGAGGCCGTTGGAGGGGTCGCGGCCGATGTAGCGGGGGTAGTAGCAGCCGGCGTACTCGCCGGGGTGGATCCGGTCGGCCAGCCCGCGCTGCACGACCTCCCCCAGCGCCGCGCGGAGCTGGGGGAAGAGCGCCCGGTTGCAGGTCACGTTGCCGAGGATCGGCACCGCCTCGGTGCGGATGTAGGCCGCGACCCAGCGCGCATCGGGCTGGATCCGGCCTCCGGGCAGGTTGCGGTAGGAGAAGCTGCCGACGGCCTCGGCCACCGAGCCGCCCGTCAGCACCGCGGTCTGCACCGCGTCGACGTCGAACTCCTGCGCCAGGATCTGCAGGTTGCCGTGGTCGCCCAGGATCCGGCGCAGCCGGGGCGCGACCTGCGAGGGCGTCAGCTCTCCGGTGGAGAGCAGCAGCGCGTTGTGCGCCGGGATCCCCAGCTGGTCGCCGCGCCGGGTGTTGACCACCGCCTGGATGCGGGGCACCAGCGGCGCGTAGGCACCGACGTGGACCACGGGGGCCGCGGTCGTGTTGCCGAGCGTGACGGTGTCGTCGACCACGAAGCGCTTGCTGACGTCGTGGTCCACGGTGATCTCCCCGCCCGCCAGCCGGTCCCAGACGAAGCCCGCCTGCGCGGTCTGCACCGGGGTGAACCGGCGGAAGGCGCCGGGGTCGACCGCGGCGACGGTGAGCACGCTGCCGTCGAGGTTGACCGAGGCCAGCGAGATCAGCTGGGCGCCGGCCACCCCGTCGACCGCCTTGAGCCGTCGTACGACGCCGGCGGGCAGCGCGGTGGGGGCGCTGATGAGGATGTCCGGGCGCAGCAGCGCCTTGTCCAGCGGGCCGGGCGCCGGCACGGCGAACTGCCCCAGCAGCGTGGGGTCCTCGGGGGCGGTGCCGGTGCCGGTGGCCCCCGCCGCCGGCCCGGTGAGGGTGGAGCCCGAGCAGCCGGTCAGGGCGAGCGCGGCCGTGAGCACGCCGGCGACGGCGAACGCGACGGGCGCGGATCGGCGCACGGTGGACCCCCGGACGGAGAGGACGGACACGGGCGACCGAAGGGAGCCGCCCAGGAGTGGGACGCGTGCCCCCGCGTCCCGTGACGCCATTGTCCAGGCTGGGTCGAACAAATACCTCCCAGATCGACCAATCCGCCTCCCGGGCAGGGGCGAACCCTGGTCAGCACCACGGAGGGGACGCCCTCCACCGACATCGGAGTCCACTCCACCGGCGCTCCCAGCGCCTCCACTCAACCTCGAAGGGTTACTTCACCATGCGTTCGATCAAGAAGTATGCCGCCGTCGCCATGGCCGTCTCCGCTCTCGGTATGACCGCCGCCTGCGGCAGCGACGACTCCAGCACCGCGTCCGGCACCAACACCGACAAGGCCAGCGCCACCACCGCCGACCCGGCCCGCGACCTCGTGGGCCCCGGCTGCGCCGACTACGCCAAGGCCGTCGCCTCGGGCCCCGGCTCCGTCCAGGGCATGTCGCTCGACCCGGTCGCCACCGCGGCCAGCAACAACCCGCTCCTGACCACCCTGGTCGACGCGGTCAGCGGCAAGGTGAACCCGAAGGTCAACCTGGTCGACACCCTGAACGGCGACGAGTTCACCGTCTTCGCGCCGGTCAACGACGCCTTCTCGGCCCTCTTCAAGGCCAAGCCGGAGCTCCCGGGCGCGCTGTCCAAGGACGCCGACCTGCTCTCCACCGTGCTGACCTACCACGTGCTGGCCGGCCAGATCGCCCCCGACAAGATCGCGGGCACCCACGAGACCCTGGCCAAGCAGGAGCTCAAGGTCACCGGCTCGGGCGACAACCTCAAGGTCAACGGCGCCAACGTGATCTGCGGCGGCGTGCACACCGCCAACGCGACCGTGTACATGATCGACCAGGTGCTCATCCCCAAGCTGTGAGCTAGGTCCTTCCCGCGCGGCCCCCGGTTCCCTGGAACCGGGGGCCGCGTGCATGCCCGGCGGATACAGTCCGGTACATGACCACGAAGGACGCCGCCCCTGCGAAGAAGAAGCGGCGGGTCCCCGGCTGGCTCGAGCCGATCCTGCTGCTGGTGGTGGCGTTGGGCCTGTCGATCGTGGTCAAGACCTTCTTCATCCAGATGTTCTTCGTGCCGTCGGAGTCGATGGAGCCGCTGTTCATCGACAACGACCGGATCCTCGTCCAGAAGGTCAGCTACTGGACCGGTGACGTGCAGCGCGGCGACGTGATCGTGTTCTCCGACCCGGGCGGCTGGCTGGGTCCCGGCCCGGAGCTGACCGGCCTGCAGAAGGCGCTGTCGACGATCGGGCTCTACCCGACCGGCGGCCACCTGGTGAAGCGGGTCATCGCGGTCGGCGGCGACGAGGTCAAGTGCTGCGACGCCCAGGGCCGCGTCACCGTCAACGGGGTCCCCCTCGACGAGACGGCGTACCTGCCGAAGGGCGTCGAGCCCTCGACCAAGCGGTTCGACGTGAAGGTGCCGGCCGGTCGGCTGTGGGTCATGGGCGACAACCGGATCAACAGCGAGGACTCCCGCTACCACACCAAGCTCCCGGGTGGGGGCACGATCTCCACCGACGAGGTGGTCGGGAAGGTGTGGGCGATCGTCTGGCCGGCGGGCCGGTTCACGGTCATCAAACGGCCGGACACCTTCGAACAGAAGGCCCTGGCCGGAAACTGAGCGTTTTCAACGGAATCCGTCGTTAGGTCAACCTCAGACGACGAAGACAGTGGCGACTTGCCAGTTCGGCTGCGGGAATCCACCATGGACTCATGACTTCCGGTGCGTCTTCCCCCAGCCTGTCCCAGGAGCGCAAGCTCGTCACCGCGATCCCCGGCCCCAAGTCGCAGGCGCTCGCCGCCCGCAAGGCGGCCGTGGTCTCCTCCGGCGTGGGCGTCGGCCTCCCGGCGTACGTCGAGAGGGCGGCCGGCGGGATCCTGCTCGACGTCGACGGCAACCAGCTCATCGACTTCGGCTCGGGCATCGCCGTCACCGGGGTGGGCAACGCCAACCCCCGCGTCGTCGAGCGGGTGCAGGCCCAGGTCGCCGACTTCACCCACACCTGCTTCATGGTCACGCCGTACGAGGAGTACGTGGAGGTCTGCGAGGCGCTGGCCGAGCTGACCCCCGGTGACCACGAGAAGCGCAGCGCCCTGTTCAACTCCGGCGCCGAGGCGGTCGAGAACGCGATCAAGATCGCGCGCACCTTCACCGGCCGGCAGGCCGTCGTCGCGTTCGACCACGCCTACCACGGCCGCACCAACCTGACGATGGCGCTCACCGCCAAGAACATGCCCTACAAGCACGGGTTCGGCCCGTTCGCCAACGAGGTCTACCGGGCGCCGATGGCCTACCCGCTGCGCTGGCCCGGGGCCGCGGACAAGACCCACGAGGACATCGCCGTCGAGGCGTTCGACGCCTTCGTCGACATGCTGCACGCCCAGGTCGGGGAGACCAACACCGCCGCGGTCATCATCGAGCCGATCCAGGGCGAGGGCGGCTTCATCGTCCCGCCGGCGGGCTGGCTGCGGATGGTCGCCGACTTCTGCACCGCGCACGGCATCCTGCTCATCGCCGACGAGATCCAGACCGGCTTCTGCCGCACCGGCGACTGGTTCGCCTGCGACCACGAGGGCGTCGTCCCGGACCTGATCACCACCGCCAAGGGCATCGCCGGAGGCCTCCCGCTCGCTGCGGTCACCGGCCGCGCCGAGGTGATGGACTCCGTCCACGCCGGCGGTCTCGGCGGCACCTACGGCGGCAACCCGGTCGCGTGCGCCGCGGCGCTCGGGGCCATCGAGACCATGCGGGCCGAGGACCTGAACGGCCGCGCGAAGCAGATCGAGGCTCTCTTCGTCGACCGGCTCGAGCAGCTGCGCAACAAGTACGACGTGATCGCCGACGTCCGCGGTCGCGGCGCGATGCTGGCCATCGAGCTGACCGCGGGTGCGGGCGACCTGACCCCGAACCCGACCGCCACCGCGGCGATCAACTCCTACTGCCACAGCCAGGGCCTGGTCACCCTGACCGCGGGGACGTTCGGCAACGTGTTCCGCTTCCTGCCGCCGCTGGTGGCCCCGGACCACCTGCTGGTCGAGGGCCTCGACATCATCGACGCCGCCTTCGCCCACGTCCTCGCCTGAGCAACTGGAGCCCAGCCGCGCCCCGGTCGCACCGCATCCGCGGAGCGCGAGGGCGCAGCCCGAGCCACGAGACCACCCCACCGTCACCAGTAGTCCAAGGAGCCCCATGAACGAGCACGAGCTGTTGTCCAAGGTCCCCACCGGCCTCTTCATCGGGGGCACCTGGCGCTCCTCGTCCGACGGCGGCGTGATCGAGGTCGAGGACCCCGCCACCGGTGCCCGGTTGACCGAGGTCGCGGACGCGACGCTCGCCGACGGGATCGCGGCGCTCGACGCGGCAGCCGGTGCGCAGGCGGAGTGGGCGGCCACCGCACCACGGGCCCGCGCGGAGATCCTGCGCGCGGCGTACGAGCTGATCACCGAGCGGGCCGAGGAGTTCGCCCTGCTGATGACGCTGGAGATGGGCAAGCCGCTGGCGCAGTCGCGCGGCGAGGTCACCTACGGCGCGGAGTTCTTCCGCTGGTTCTCCGAGGAGGTCGTCCGTATCTCGGGCCGCTGGGCGCTCTCGCCCGACGGCAACACCCGGCTGATGACGATGAAGCAGCCGGTCGGCCCGGTGCTGGCCATCACGCCGTGGAACTTCCCGCTCGCGATGGGCACCCGGAAGATCGGCCCGGCCATCGCGGCCGGCTGCACGATGGTGATCAAGCCCGCCTCGCAGACCCCGCTGACCATGCTCGCCCTGGTCGACCTGCTGACCGAGGTCGGCGTCCCCGCCGGCGTCCTCAACGTCGTCACCACCTCCCACACCGGCGAGGTGATGGGCCGCCTCATCGACGACTCCCGGCTGCGCAAGCTGACCTTCACCGGGTCGACCCCGATCGGCAAGCAGCTGGTCAAGCAGTCCGCCGACCAGCTCCTGCGCGTCTCGATGGAGCTCGGTGGCAACGCCCCGTTCCTGGTCTTCGGCGACGCCGACGTCGACAAGGCCGTCGAGGGCGCGATGCTCGCCAAGATGCGCAACATGGGCGAGGCCTGCACCGCCGCCAACCGGTTCCTGGTGCACGAGTCGGTCGCCGAGGAGTTCGCGGCGAAGTTCGGTGCCCGGATGGCCGCCGAGCAGGTCGGTCGCGGCACCGAGGACGGCGTCACGGTCGGCCCCCTGATCGACGCCAAGGCCCGCACCGGCGTCGCCGACCTGGTCGCCGACGCCGTCGACAAGGGCGCCCGCGTGGTCACCGGCGGCAGCGCCGTCGGCGACGCCGGCTACTTCTACGCCCCCACGGTGCTGGCCGACGTGCCCGCCGACGCCACCCTGCTCAAGGACGAGATCTTCGGCCCGGTCGCCCCGATCTCGACCTTCAGCGATGAGGACGACGCGATCGCCCGCGCCAACGACACCGAGTACGGCCTGGTCGCCTACGCCTTCACCAACGACCTGTCCCGCACCATCCGGATCAGCGAACGCCTCGAGTTCGGCATGGTCGGCATCAACCAGGGCATCGTCTCCAACCCCGCGGCTCCCTTCGGCGGCGTCAAGCAGTCCGGCTTCGGCCGCGAGGGCGGCCCCGAGGGCATCGAGGAGTACCTCTCCGTCAAGTACGTCGGCATCGCCGGCCTCTGACCCCCCTCCCCGGTCGAGTGGGCGCCCGTTTCCGGTCGAGTGGGCGCCCGTTTCCGGTCGAGTGGGCGCCCGTTTCCGGTCGAGTGGGCGCTCGTTCCGAGTTGAGTGGGCGCGCGTTTCCGCCCGACACGAAATGCGCGCCCACTCGACGTGAAACGCGCGCCCACTCGACGGTGGGGATGATGGGGCGGTGATGGAACAGCTGGGGACGCCGGAGCGTCCGACGTTCGGGCTCGACACGTTCGGCGACGTGGCGCTCGGCCCCGACGGACGGCCGGTGACGCACGCCCAGGCGCTGCGCGAGGTCGTCGCGGAGGGCGTGCTGGCCGACCGGGTCGGAGTGGACTACCTCGGGCTCGGTGAGCACCACCGCCCGGACTTCGCGATCTCCGCGCCCGACGTGGTGCTGAGCGTCATCGCCGGCCGGACCGAACGGCTCCGGCTCGGGACCGGCGTCACGGTGCTGAGCAGCGACGACCCGGTCCGGGTGTTCCAACGCTTCGCCACCCTCGACGGCCTCTCCGGCGGGCGGGCCGAGGTCACCCTCGGCCGGGGCTCGTTCACCGAGTCCTTCCCGCTGTTCGGGCACAGGCTCGAGGACTACGAGGTGCTCTTCGCCGAGAAGCTCGACCTCTTCGTCCGGCTCCTCGACGAGCAGCCCGTCACCTGGGAGGGCACCACCCGGCCGCCGCTGCACCACCAGAGCGTCTTCCCGCACACGGGATCGGGGCGCCTGCCCGCCTGGGTCGGCGTCGGCGGCACCCCGGAGTCGGTCGTGCGAGCCGCGTCGTACGGGCTGCCGCTGGTGATGGCCGTCATCGGGGGCTCACCCGAGCGGTTCGCGCCGCTCGTCGACCTCTACCACCGCGCCCTGGCGCAGCTGGGCAAGCCGACTCTGCCGGTCGCGCTGCACAGCCCCGGTCACGTGGCGGCGACCGACGAGGAGGCGCGCGAGCAGCACTTCGCCCCGCACCGGGACGCCTTCGCCCGGATCGGCCGCGAGCGCGGCTGGGGAGCGCCGATGACCCGGGACGACTACGACGCGATGTGCGGCCCGACCGGGGCCTACGTCGTCGGCTCGCCGGAGACGGTGGCGCAGAAGATCGCCTGGGCCTGCCGCACCCTGGGCCTGTCCCGCTTCCAGCTCAAGTACGCCGTCGGCACGCTGTCCCACGAGCACCGGCTCGAGAGCATCCGGCTGTACGGCGAGCAGGTCATCCCGCGGGTGCGCGAGCTGCTGGCCTGAGCCGGGCGGCCCGTCGGACAGGCAACTCGGCCCGTTCGGGCGCATCGCGGGCACGGATGCGGGAGAGTTGCCTGTCCCAGTGGCCTCACGTGCCGAGCGTCTTCGCCCACTCGGCCACGCGCGCGGCGGACTCCTCGTCGGAGAGGTCCTCGACGCGGGTCATCAGCGACCAGCGGACGCCGAACGGGTCACGCACGCTCGCGAAGCGATCGCCCGAGACGAAGTCGGTCGCGGGCTCGCGGACCGTCGCGCCGGCGGCGACAGCCCGCTCGAGCACGGCGTCGACGTCCTCGACGTACAGCCCGAGCGAGTAGCAGTCGTCGTCACCGTCCGGGGCGGCGACCAGGTGGTAGGCCTCGTTGACGTCGCCGAGCTGGAGCTGGCCGAGCCCGAGGTCGAGGACGGCGTGGGCGACCAGCGTCGTGCCGTCGGGTCCGGGCATGTTCGTACGATCAACGAGCCGGGCGCCGTACACCTCGACGTAGAAGTCGATCGCCTCGGCGGCCCGCGGGACCACGACGAAGGGTGTCAGCGAGGTGGCCGAGCGTGGGCGCCCGTGCTCGGTGTGCGCGCCGTGGGCGGCGAGCACGGTGGGAGTGCTGGCAGTGCTGGGAGTGGTGGAGGTCATGGACACGACGCTAGGCGGGACCCCGGCTCCGGGCTTGAACCCAGGCGACAGCCTGCCGCGGTCCCGGGGTCACCTGAACCCGACGCCGTCGGCTCCCGTGCACCGCTACCCGGCCCCCGCGGACCTGGCCGAGGTCGTCCGCCACTTCTGGGTGCCCGAGTGGTCCCTGCCCGACGGGGTCGAGCTGACCGCCCGGGTGCTGGGCTACCCGGCGCTGAACCTGGTCGTGGAGGGCGGGGGCGCCGTGCTGGTCGGGCCGACCAGCCACGGCAGCGAGCGCACGCTGGCCGGTGCGGGCTGGGCGGTCGGCGCGCTCCTCCTCCCGGCCGCCACCGAGGCGCTCGGGTACGACGCCGCCGCGCTCGTCGACCGGGTCGAGGTCCTTCCCGCGCCGGGGCTGGTGGCCGAGGTGGCCGCCGCGATGCACGGGGAGGCCGATCTGGGGCGTCGCCACGAGGACGCGACCGGACGGCTGGCCGCGTGGCTGCGCGAGCGGCTCGGGCCGGTGCGGGACCCCGGCCGGCTCGCCAACCGGGCGGTCGCCCTGGTCGAGCAGGACCCGCGCCTGCACCGGGTCGCGGACCTCGCCGCCCGGCTGCACGTCACCACCCGCACCCTGCAGCGGGCGGTCCGCCGCGGCACCGGGTTCACCCCCGGTGAGGTGGTCCGCCGCACCCGCCTGCAGGAGGCGGCGGAGCGGCTCTCCCGCGACGAGCACGCCACCGTGGCCGAGGTCGCGCACGATGCCGGCTTCGCCGACCACGCGCACCTGACGCGGACGTTCCGCGACGCGCTGGACCGGACGCCGAGCAGGTTCCGCGCCGAGCGCTGACCCGGGTCGACCGGGCCGGGCTCAGTGCACGGCGAGGCCCAGGGCGGCCACGGACGCGTCGACGTCGAGGGTGACGACGACGGGGCGGTGGTCGGAGTGGGTCGGCTTCAGGCGCCGGACGTCGCCGACCACGATCCGCGGGTCGTGGGCGAAGCCGTCGATCCCCTCTCCGACCCACTCGAGCCCGACGTTCGCGGCGAACCCTGGACCGTCGTGGGTGTTGGAGTCGATCCCGACGACGACGGGCAGCTCGCTCTCCTCGACGAGGCCGCGCAGCTGCGCGTCGAAGCCCGGCCAGAGGTCCTTGAACCGCAGCGGCGGCCGGTGGGCGGCCACGGCCCGGAAGGTGAGCAGGCCGTCGAGGGTGAGGTCGACCCAGGTCAGCCAGCGCGGCAGCAGCTCGTGGCCGGCGGTCGACACGGTGCCCAGGGTCTGTCCGGTGGTCCCCGCCACCCCGCGCCCCTTGTCCCAGGCCACCACGGACCCGGCCCGAGCGCCCGAGGACCGGTTCTGGGCGACCCCGAAGAGGTCGTTGAGCACCTTGCGGGCGTTGAGGTCCTTGGCCTCCTGCAGGAACGCGACGTCGACGCCGGGAAGGGCGGCGACCAGGTTGAAGGCCTCGCGCGCCGGCCCGTCGGTGAAGTCGATGTTGATCGTGGCCAGCACCGCGGTCCGGTGCTGCCCCGCAGGAGCCGGCGTGACCACCGGGGTGACCGGCGGCTCCACGACCGCGACCGGGGCTGTGACGTCGCGCTGCTTCGGCGGCGTCGGGGCGTGCGGGTTCTTCGGCTTGGACGGCTTCGTCACGTCCGTCGGCTTGGTGTCGGTCGGCTCGGTGTCCGCCGGCTTGGTGGGCTTCGACGGCGTGCCGTCCACCGGGGGCTTGACCTTCGGCGGGGAGGCCAGGGTCGAGGCGGTCCCCAGCGGCGGTGGCACCAGGACCAGCGGCGAGGGACGCCAGTGGTAGTCCTCGCCCCGGCCGGCCAGGCCGTCGAGCCCGTCCTGGTAGGCCTGCCACTGTGCTGCCGCCTTGGCGTGCAGGGGCGAGTCGCTGCCGAGCACCAGGTGCACGTGCGGGTCGAAGCCGCCGTGCTTCTTGTCGCGCAGCCAGGCGCCCGCTCCCGAGCGGCGCACCTCGCGGACCAGCTGGTGCTGCTGCTCGGGCTCGAGGTCCCAGACCCGCACGTCGAGGCAGCCGCCGAGGTCGTGGTAGCCGTCGGATGCCTTCGCGCCGCCCCCGGCGACCCGCGACATGAACGCCCCCTGGACCACGGTGGGGGTGAAGCCGAGGCGGACGCAGACGTCGTCCCACCAGGCCTTCATGTAGCGCGTCATGAACAGGTCGCGTCCCGAGGAGTCCTCTCCCAGACGGATCACGGTGAAATCAGGCATGCCCCAGCTCCTGTCGCCAGCTCGAGGCTCCTCCTGGCGTGGGGCAGCCCTCAAGGGTCAGGAGGCGTTCACGTGCATTTGTCGTACAGCCGGTCCGGACCAGTCGAGGCCCGCCGGCTCGTCCGACCCCACGACACGGGTGCCGGCCCGGCCCGCCACGATCGCGCCGATCTCGGCCAGGGCCCCGATCGCGGCCGGCCGGCCGGTCCGGCGGACGAACCCGCAGGCGGCCTCGATCTTGGGCCCCATCGACCCGGCCGCGAACGGGACGGCCTCCAGGTCCTCGGGCGTGACGACGCCGAGGCGCCGCTGCTCGGGCGTGCCCCACCCGGTGTAGACGCCGTCGACGTCGGTGGCGATCACGAGCAGGTCGGCCTCCAGCTCGGCGGCGAGGAACGCGGAGGCCAGGTCCTTGTCGATCACCGCCTCCACCCCGTGCAGCCGGCCGTCCGCGTCGTACGCCGTGGGGATGCCGCCGCCACCGGCACAGACCACGATCGTGCCGGACTCGAGCAGCTGCTGGATCGGCCGGATCTCGAAGATCCGGCGCGGCCGCGGGCTGGCGACCACCCGGCGGAAGTGCTCGCCGTCCGGGGCGATCGACCACCCCGACTCGGCGGCGAGTCGCTCGGCGGTCGCCCGGTCGTAGACGGGGCCGATCGGCTTGCTGGGCGAGGAGAAGGCCGGGTCGTCGGGGTCGACCTCCACCATCGTGAGCAGGGTCGCCAGGGCTCGCTCGGGGGGCAGCAGGTTGCCGAGCTCCTGCTCGATGACGTAGCCGATCATCGCCTCCGTCTCCGCCCCGAGCACGTCGAGGGGGTACGCCGCGACCGCCGGGTACGCCGCCGCCTGCAGCGCCAGCAGGCCGACCTGCGGACCGTTGCCGTGCGCGACGACGAGCTCGTGCTCGGCCGCGACCGGGGCGATCGCCTCCGCTGCGGTACGGATGTTGGCGCGCTGGTTCTCCGCGGTCAGCGGCTGGCCCCGGCGCAGCAGGGCGTTGCCGCCGAGCGCGACCACGATCCTCATGACGTGCTCATGACAGTGCTCATGACAGCGCCGCCACGAGGATCGCCTTGATGGTGTGCATCCGGTTCTCGGCCTGGTCGAAGGCGAGGTTCACCGGGGACTCGAAGACCTCCTCGGTGACCTCGATGCCCCCGGCGAGCTCCGGGTACTGCTCGGCGATCCGGCGCCCGACCGTGGTCTCGGCGTTGTGGAAGGCCGGCAGGCAGTGCAGGAAGCGCACCCGCGGGTTGCCGGTCGCCGCCAGCAGCGCCCGGTTGACCTGGAAGGGCAGCAGCAGCCCGATCCGCTCGGCCCAGGACTCGACCGGCTCGCCCATCGAGACCCACACGTCGGTGTGCACGTAGTCGACTCCGGAGACCGCCTCGACCGGGTCGTCGGTGACGGTGATCCGGGCGCCCGACTCCGCGGCGAAGCTCCGGCAGAGCTTGACGTGGTCCTCGTCGGGCCACAGCGCCCGGGGCGCCCCGATCCGCACGTCCATGCCGAGCTTGGCGCCGACCAGCAGCAGCGAGTTGGCGACGTTGTTGCGGCCGTCGCCGACGAACGCGTAGCTGATCTCGTGCAGGGGCTTGTCGGCGTGCTCGCGCATCGTGAGCAGGTCGGCCAGCATCTGGGTGGGGTGGAAGTCGTCGGTGAGCCCGTTGAAGACGGGCACGCCGGCGTACTGGTCGAGCGTCTCCACCACGGCCTCGGAGCTGCCGCGGTACTCGATCGCGTCGTACATCCGGCCGAGCACGCGGGCGGTGTCCTTCATCGACTCCTTGTGCCCGATCTGGGAGGACGTCGGGTCGATGTAGGTGACGTGCGCGCCCTGGTCGTACGCCGCGACCTCGAAGGCGCAGCGGGTCCGGGTCGAGGTCTTCTCGAAGATCAGCGCGATGTTGCGGCCCTGCAGGGCCTGGCGCTCCTGGTGGGCGTACTTGGCGCGCTTGAGGTCGCGGGCCAGGTCGAGCAGGTAGAGCAGGTCCCGGTCGGTGTGGTGCACCAGGCTCAGCACGCTGCGGTTGCGGTTGTTGACGGGCATGTCCCGCCTCCTCGGTCGGTGGTGGGGTGGGTCAGTAGACGGGGTCGCGCAGGATCGGGCAGGTCATGCACCGGCCGCCTCCGCGACCGCGCCCGAGCTCGCCGGCCGGGAAGGTGATCACCTCGACGCCGGCCTTGCGCAGCTTGGTGTTGGTGAAGGTGTTGCGGTCGTAGGCCATCACCACGCCGGGCTCGAGCGCGACGACGTTGTTGCCGTCGTCCCACTGCTCCCGCTCGCGGCCGAAGGCGTCGCCGCCGGTCGGGACGACCTGCAGCTTCACGCCGACCGCCTCGCCGACCGTCTCGACCAGCGTGGCCTCCGACCGGCGGATGTCGAGGCCGGACGGCGTGCTGTCGTCGGGGCGCAGCACGAAGGGCACGATCGCGTCGGCCACGGGGGTGAAGGCGGTGACCACGTCGACGTCGCAGAAGGTGAAGACGGTGTCGAGGTGCATCGCCGAGCGGGTGCGCGGCAGGCTGGCGGCGATCACCTGCTCGGCGGCCCCGGCCCGGAAGAGGGCCTGGGCGACCTGGGTGACGGCCTGCTGCGAGCTCCGCTCGCCCATGCCGATCACGACGACGCCCTTCCCGACCGGCATCACGTCGCCGCCCTCGAGGGTGGCGAACCCGTGGTCGTGCGGCAGCCCGTCGGGGTCGCCCAGCCAGACCTGGTAGTCCTCCTCCACGAAAGCGGGGTGGAACTGGTAGATCGCGGTGGTCAGCAGGGTCTCCTGGCGACGGGCCGGCCAGAACATCGGGTTCAGCGTGACGCCGCCGAAGATCCACGAGGTGTTGTCCCGGGTGAACTGGGTGTTGGGCAGCGGCGGCAGCAGGAAGCCCGGCTCGTCGAGCGCCTCGCGCAGTGCCCGCAGGAACGGGCCACCGAGCTCGTCGGGGACGTCGCGGTAGGTGACGCCGCCGATGAGGAACTCGGCGAGCCGGTCCGGGGCCAGCCCCTCCAGCCAGGCGCGCAGCTCGTGCCGCAGCCCCGGACCGACGAGCGCGTCGGTGATCTTGCGGTCCAGCAGCCAGCGTCGGGCCTCCGGCGCGGCCACCACGTCGGTGAGCAGGTCGAGCATCTCGAGGACCTCGATGCCCCGGTCGCGCATCCGGCTCACGAACTCGAAGTGGTCGCGGCGCGCCCGGTCCACCCAGATCACGTCGTCGAAGAGCAGCTCGTCGCAGGTGTCCGGGGTCAGCCGCAGGTGGGCCAGCCCCGGCGCGCACACCAGGACGCGCCGGAGCCGGCCGGCCTCGGACCACACCCCCACGCGGGGGGTGCGGTCCTCGGCCGGGTGACCGGGGTGCGCGGTCGTCATACCGACACCCAGCCCTGCACCAGGCCGACCACGGCCGCGACCGAGGCGACGACGACGAGGCCGACGACGACCTTCTCCACGGCGGTGAACAGCAGTTGGTGGGACTCGCGCCGTGCCCGCACGTAGAGCACCGTGCCGGCCAGGTAGAAGAGGCCCGCCACCAGGACGTACTGCCAGCCGCCCGCGTAGACCAGCCACACGGCGTACGCGAGCGCGACGCCGCCGATCGCGAGGTCACGGGTCCGGCCGTGGCCGTCCTCGTAGGTCTCGCCGCGGGCCGCGAGCAGCACCTGGTACGCCGCGGACCACAGGTAGGGCAGCAGGATCAGGGAGGAGGCCAGGTAGATCAGCGAGGTGTAGGTGCTGGCGTTGACCAGCGTCCACAGCAGCATCAGCTGGACGCACCCGTTGGTCAGCCACAGGGCCGCGGCGGGGGCGCCGTACCGGTTCTCGCTCGCCAGCGCCTTCGGCAGCACGGCCTCGTGGGCGGGCAGCCGGAGGATCTCGACGCTGAGCAGCACCCAGGCGATCAGGGCTCCGAGCAGCGAGACGAGCAGGCCCAGGGAGATGAAGCCGGCACCCCAGGAGCCGACCTGGTCCTCGAGCAGCTGGGCCATCGACGGGTCGGACAGGCCGGCGATGTCGGCCTGGGCCATCAGGCCGTAGGAGAGCAGGTTCACGGCCAGCAGGAGCGCGAGCACCCCGGCGAAGCCGATCACGGTGGCGCGCCCGACGTCGGAGCGCTTCGCGGCACGCTGCGAGTACACCGAGGCACCCTCGATGCCGATGAAGACCCAGACGGTCACCAGCATCATGTTCTTGACCTGGCTCAGCGTGCTGCCGAGTCCGGCGTGGTGGCCCCAGACGTCGGCGGTGAAGATGCCCGCCTTGAAGCCCACCGCGGCGATCGCGATGAAGGTCAGGATCGGGACGACCTTGGCCACGGTGACGACCGTGTTGACGAAGGCCGCGTTGTGCACCCCGCGCAGGGTGAGGGCGTGCACGACCCACAGGACGACGGAGGCGGTGCCGATCGCGAGGACCGTGTTGCCGTCGCCGTACCCGGGGAAGAAGTAGCCCAGCGTCGCGGCGAGCAGCACGAGGTAGCCGACGTTGCCGACCCAGGCGCTGACCCAGTACCCCCACGCGGAGGTGAAGCCGACGTAGTCACCGAAGCCGGCGCGGGCGTAGCCGTACACGCCGCCGTCGACCTCGGGCTTGCGGGTCGCCAGCGACTGGAAGACGAAGGCCAGCATCAGCATGCCGACGCCGGTGACCAGCCAGCCGATCAGCAGCGGACCGGGGGCCGCACTGCCGGCCATCTGCGAGGGCAGGGCGAAGATGCCACTGCCGATCATGGAGCCGACCACCAGCGCGGTCAGCGCGGCCAGGCCGAGTCCCGGTGCGGAGCGCCTGCCGGAAAGCGAGGACACTCCGGGGGTCGTGCCGGGGCCCTGCTGGACGGGGATCGTGGGCGCCGCGCGCCCGGCGGTCTTCTGGGACATCTCGAACCCTCCTCCGAGCCGTCGCGTCCGACCGAGTGGTCGAACGGCTGGCCACCTCCCACGCTAGAAACGGAGTTACCTGTCGGTAAGGGGACGAACTCACCGCCCGGACCTCGGAAGTCCCGGCGGGGTGGGACCTCCGGCCCGGTCCGGACCACACCGCTCGGACTGGTGGCAGCGCGGCGCCGGCGGACCACACTGGCGGGAGGCCACGCGCGTCGGAGGGAGCGTCATGAGGGTCGCCCAACGCCCCAGCGGGCCGCACTCGGCGGCGGCCACCGACGACGTGCGCCGGCTCGGTGCCGCCCTCGACGCGGCGCTGCCGGCGAAGTCCGACGCCAACCTGCTGGTCGGCACCTGGAACCTGCGCGCCTTCGGGGACCTCACCGACAAGTGGGAGGCCGGACCGCACGACTCCCCGCGACGGGACTGGCACGCGGTCGAGTGCATCGCCGAGGTCGTCCGCCACTTCGACGTGACCGCTGTCCAGGAGGCCCGGCGGGACACCTCCTCGCTGGCGACCCTGCTGGCGCTGCTCGGTCCGTCGTACCGGCTGATCACCTCCGACGTCACCGAGGGCGACGCCGGGAACGGCGAGCGGCTCACCTTCGTCTACGACACCGAGCGCGTGCAGCCCTCCGGGCTGGTCGGTGAGCTCGTGCTGCCCGAGGGCACGCTGGCGCCGGTCTCGCAGTTCGCCCGGACGCCGTACGCCGCGGGCTTCGTCCGCAAGGACGTCGAGTTCGTGCTGACCACGGTGCACGTGCTGTGGGGCGCGGACCCCTCGGAGCGGCTCGGCGAGATCACCGCGTTCGCGGAGTGGATGCGGGCCTGGGCCGAGCGTCCGGGCGACTGGAACCAGAACCTGCTGGTGCTCGGCGACTTCAACCTCGACCGGCGCGGCGACCCGCTCTTCGACGCGTTCCTCTCCACCGGGCTGTGGCCGCCCGCCGAGCTCGACGCGGTCCCGCGCACCGTCTTCGACGACGAGAAGGACCACCACTTCTACGACCAGATCGCGTGGTTCTCCGACACCTCGCGGCCCGGGCCGCCGTCCCTGCTCCAGGGCCTGACCTACACCGCCCACGGTGGCTCGTTCGACTTCCTCCCGCTGGTCTACCGCGACCTCACCGCCGCCCAGGTGTCCTGGCGGATCTCCGACCACTTCCCCCTCTGGGTCGAGTTCGCCGTCGGTTGACGCCACCCCGCCTCTCTCGTTGAGCTGGCGCGCGTTTCTCCTTGAGTGGGCGCGGGTTCTCGCGGGCGCGGGGTGGCCGGCCGCGATACTGGGGCCGTGGCACCCCCGACCACCCGCGCGGACGCGTTCTGGTCGACCCCCGTCGAGGACCTCCTGACCGGGCTCGGTCTGCCGCCCGACCCCGCCGTCGGGCTGGAGGCCGGCCTCGACGAGACCGAGGCCGTACGACGGCTCGCCGCCGACGGCCCGAACTCGCTGCACCCATCGACCCGCCACCGCGGCCTGCGCCTGCTCGTCGCGCAGTTCGAGTCCCCGATCGTGCTGATCCTGGTCGGCGCCACCGTGCTGTCGATGGTGCTCGGCGACACCACGGACGGCCTGATCATCCTCGCGATCATCCTGGCCAGCGGCGGCCTGGGCTTCTGGCAGGAGCACACCGCCGGCCGGGCGATCGACACCCTGCTCGGCAAGGTGCGCGTCGAGGTCGACGTACGACGCGGCGGGGCGACGGTGACGGTGCCGCTGGAGTCGGTGGTGCGCGGCGACGTGGTCCGGCTCTCCGGGGGCGACCTCGTCCCCGGCGACTGCCGGGTGGTGTCCTCGCGCGAGCTGCTGGTCGACGAGTCGCCGCTGACCGGCGAGTCGTTCCCGGTCGAGAAGGTCGCCGGCGAGCTGGCCGCGAGCACCGAGCTGTCCGCGCGGAGCAACGCCCTCTATCTCGGCACCCACGTGGTCAGCGGCAACGCCACCGCAGTCGTCGTCCACACCGGGGTGCGCACCGAGTTCGGGGCGATCTCGCAGGCACTCGGGGAGCGTGACGTCACCACCGGCTTCGAACGCGGGGTCACCCGGTTCGGGCTGCTGCTGGTGCGGGCGATGGTCGTCCTGGTCAGCGCGATCTTCGTGGTCAACCTGGTGCTGGACCGTCCGGTGGTGGAGTCGTTCCTCTTCTCGGTCGCGCTCGCAGTCGGGCTCACGCCGCAGCTGCTGCCCGCGATCGTGGCGATCTCGCTGGCCACCGGTGCCCGGCTGATGGCCGAGCAGCGCGTGATCGTCCGTCGGCTCGACGCGATCGAGGACTTCGGTGCCATGACCGTGCTGTGCACCGACAAGACCGGGACGCTCACGGCCGGGGCCGTCCACCTCGACGGTGCCCTCGACGTCGCCGGGAGACCCGCCCCGGACGTCCTCCGGCTCGCGCTGCTGAACGCCGGGCTGCAGCGAGGCGCTCCCAACCCGATCGACGCCGCGATCCTGGTCGGCGGCAGCCCGCCTGCAGGTACGACGCTGGTCGACGAGGTGCCCTACGACTTCGCCCGCCGGCGGCTCTCGGTGCTCGTGAGCTCGCGGGGAAGCGCCCCCGAGCTCGTCACGAAGGGCGCCGTCACCGAGGTGCTCGGCACCTGCGACCGGGCCTGGGCCGACGGCTCTGAGGTGCCGCTCGACCGTGTCCGCGACCAGGTCGGGCGGCGGGTGGAGGAACTGAGCGCGCAGGGGTTCCGGGTGCTGGCGATCGCCTCCCGGCCGCTTCCCGGGGCGACCACGGTCGGCGTCGCGGACGAGCGCGGCCTGGTCCTGCGGGGGCTGCTCACCTTCCACGACCCGCCCAAGGACGACGTCACCGACGCGATCTCCCGGCTGGCCGGGCAGGGCGTCTCGGTCCGCCTGGTCACCGGCGACAACCGGCTCGCCGCCGCCCAGGTCGCGCGCGCGGTGGGGCTGCGGACCGCAGGGCTCGTCACGGGGGAGGAGATCGAGGCCCTCGACGACGAAGCGCTCGCCGCGCGGTGTCGGGACGCCGAGGTGTTCGCCGAGGTCGCGCCGTTGCACAAGCTCCGGGTCGTCCAGGCGCTGCGCAGCCACGGCCAGGTGGTCGGCTTCCTCGGCGACGGCATCAACGACGTCACCGCCCTCCACGGTGCCGACGTCGGCATCTCGGTGGACACCGCGGTCGACGCGGCGAAGCAGGCCGCGTCGATCGTCCTGCTCGACAAGAGCCTCGACGTCGTCTCGGCCGGGGTGACACTGGGCCGGCAGACCTTCGCCAACACGCTGAAGTACATCCGGGTCACCACCAGCGCCAACTTCGGCAACATGCTCTCGATGGCCGTCGCCTCGGTGTTCCTGCCGTTCCTGCCGCTGCTGCCGCGCCAGATCCTGCTGCTCAACTTCCTCTCCGACGTACCGGGCATGACGATCGCGCGCGACGCCGTCGACCCGCAGCAGCTGGAGTCCCCCCGGGCGTGGAACCTGCGGTCGCTGCGCGACTTCATGATCGTCTTCGGTCTGGTCAGCTCGGCCTTCGACCTGGCCACGTTCGCGGTGCTGAGGCTCGGGCTCGACGCCGGTCCCTCGCTGTTCCGCAGCGCCTGGTTCATCGAGTCCACGCTGACCGAGCTGGTCGCGATGCTGGTCCTGCGCACCGACCGGGTGTTCTTCCGCTCCCGCCCCGGGAGGGGGCTGCTGTGGTCCAGCCTGGCGGTGGCCGTCGTCACGACCGCTCTCCCGTTCAGCCCGCTGGCCGACCCTCTCGGGCTCGTGGCCGTCCCGGTCCGGGTGCTGGCCGCCCTGGTCGGCCTGATCGTGCTCTACGTGCTCGCCAACGAGGCCGCCAAGCGCCTCACCCATCACCTCTCTCGTTGAGATGGCGCGCGTTCCCGGTTGAGATGGCGCGGGTTTCGGGTTGAGATGGCGCGGGTTCTGCGTTGAGTGGGCGCGCGTTTCGGGCCATCGGATCGAAGGTGACCCAGCAGACAGACCAAAGACCCTCAGCCGCGCGACCCGAGCAGCAGGACGCTCGGACCATGACGACGACCCTGTCCGTCAGACCCGCGCACCGGCTCCACCGGTGGCAGCGCTGGGTGCTGGCGTGCGGGGTCGCCGAAGCCGTCGGGATGACGGCGGCCGCCGGCGCGGCGACCCTGGCCAACCACCGGATCGGCGAGCCCGCCACTGCGACCGAGGTCGCCGCGGTCCTCGCCCTCGTGGTCACCGGTGGTCTGGTCGAGGGGGTCGCCCTGGGGACGGCCCAGTCGCGCCTGCTTGCCGCCGAGCATCCCGCCGTACGACGGACCCGCTACGTCGCTGCGACCGTGCTGGTCGCGGGGCTCGGCTGGGCGGCCGCCTCCGCACCGACCGCGCTGGCCGGCGCCGGCGACCCCGACGCCGCCCCTCCGCCGTACCTGTTGGTGGTGCTGGGCGGAGCGGGGCTCGGACTGGCGATGGGGCCGCTGCTGGGCGCCGCGCAGGCGTGGGCGCTCCGCGGGAGCGGTGCTCCGACCGGCCGCTGGGTGCTTGCCAACACGGTGGCCTGGGTGCCCGCGATGGCGATCATCTTCGCCGGCGCCACCGCCCCGGACGCCTCGACGGTCCCGCTGGTCGTGGTGGCGCTGGGATCGGTCACGGGCGCGATCGCCGGGGCTTCCCTAGGTGCCGTGCTGGCTGCGCTGACGCGTCGTTCCTGAAACGCGCGCCCACTCAACGCAGAACGAGCGCCCACTCAACCCGAAACGCGCGCCATCTCAACCAGGGACGAGGGGGAGGTCAAACGAGGGGGGTGCGGAGCTTCTCGAGGCGGGTGCGCAGCGCGTCGGAGCGGTGCTGGTTGCCATGCAGGGTGACGTAGCGGGAGCCGAAGACAGCGAGCAGGGTGTCGTCGAGCCGCCGGACGGCGCCGGCCGGGTAGCGGTACTCCATCCGCGCGTTGATGGCGGCCTCGTCGACGGTGGACAGCAAACCGCGCAGCTCCTCCAGGGAGGTGATCCCGAGCTCGAGCAGCAGCCCGGCCATCCAGGTGTAGTGGTCCGGCCGCGACCAGCCGGCATCGGCGTACTGCTCGGTGAGGAACGTGGCCAGGTCCTCCGCCGACATCCGCGGGTCGGTGGCGTCGCCGGGCACCGGCTCGGTGAGCGTCCGGGTGGACTGCAGCCGCTCGTGGATCGCGGTGAACTCACGGTCGGCCAGCTCCAGCAGCCCGGCCGCCAGGGTGAAGCGGCGGTCGAAGTCCGACGCGTGCTCCTCGGGCACGACCCCCTTGTAGCGGGTGGCGTGCTCGAACTCGGCCCAGGCGTGTTGCAGCACGGTCCGGACCTGGATCTGGGCGCCGCGCCCGGCGAGCAGCTCGGTCCCCGGGGTGGGCTCGCGGTCGGCGTCGACGCCGACGAGGAGGTGCCGGCTGGCGTAGCCGAAGCGCCCCTGACTCGCCGTCTCCTGCCCCATGTCCCGGTCCGCGGTGACCACGAACGCCTCGCTGAGGACCTGGGCCACGGCGGCCACGTCCTCGCGCAGGTAGGTGATCACCCGCACGCCGATCTGGTCGGGGATGTCGCGCAGGGGGTCGGGGAACTCCGGTTCGCCGTCGACGGTCCGGGCGGCCTTCGTCGCGAACGACGCCACGCTCTTGGCCCGCCCGGCCACCGACAGGTAGTTGATGCCCGCGTCGTCGAGCAGGGCGGTGACCACCGCGACGTACTGGTCGGTGGCCTCGCGCAGCAGCGGGTGTCCGATCGCGTACGCCGTGACCGCCTCCCGGACGCGGCTGTCCGCGTCCTCGGCCGGGCGCACCCGGCGCGGCGCCGGCGGTCGCGGCGACGGCGTGTGCCCCGGGGGCAGGGTCGGGGTGACGATGTAGCCGGTCTCCCCGTCGCCGTACGTCGTGACGAGCTCGGGGACGCGTTGGGCGAAGAGCGCGATGTAGGCGCAGACGACGGCGTCGACCTGGTCCTCGACGTGCCGCAGCTGGCTCTTCTTCTCGGCCGCCTCGGCCAGCGCGACCAGCGAGCGCCACTGGTCGTGGGCGGCGACGTGCAGCGCGGGGGTGCGGTCCTCCAGCGACTCGATCAGGCCGACCAGCCGGAGCAGCTCGTCCTTGAGCTCGGGCAGCGACCGGCCAGGCTTGTTCTTGTACTTCAGGGTCCGGCCGAGCTCGAACAGCGCCACGAGCGCCGGGTGGGGGTAGACCTCGATCGCCCGCCGCGACGCCGTCGACCCCGGGTCGAGGTCCAGGCCCAGGGTGGTGGCCAGCCGGGCGCCCCGCGGGAGGTCGGCGAACTCGGGCTTGCCGGTGTTGGCCGGGTGCGCGCCGGCGTCGAAGCGCGCGAAGTCCTTGTTGAGGGCCCGCTCGGCCGGGCGGTTGCCGGTCGGGTTGGTGACGATCAGCGGGGCGTCGAAGGCGACGAGGCAGTCGCCGAGCACGTACGGCGTGAGCACAGCCACGATGTCCTCGTCGGCCCGCTCCGCCGAGACGTGCAGCAGGTGGCCCCGGTCGTCGACGACGGCCAGCCCGGTGGGCTTGTTCTGCCCCCAGGCCAGGTCCACGCCGACGAAGTACACGGCCCCACCCTGCCGCATGCCCGGTCGGGGGGCACGTTGGTGGCCCTTGCCAGACTCGTCGGCGTGACCCGAGCCCGCCTGGTCCTGCCGCACCAGCTCTTCGAGCAGCACCTCGACTGCACCGCCGACGTGGTGGTGCTCGTCGAGCCCGACCTGTTCTTCCGGCAGCTCCCCTTCCACCAGCAGAAGCTGGTGCTGCACCGGGCCTCGATGACCGCGTTCCGGGAGCGGCTCGAGGCGGCCGGGCGGCGCACGGAGTACGTCGAGTCGACGCTGCGGACCAGCAGCGACCGCGCCCTGGAGCTGCTGCTGACCCGGGAGGGCGTCACCGAGGTCGAGCTCTACGAGGTGGTCGACGACTGGCTCGACCGCGACCTGCGGGCGGTCGCCGAGCGGGTCGGGGCGTCGTACGACGAGCTGGCGACGCCGGGCTTCCTGACCAGCACCGCGGACTGCCGGGCCCAGCTGGCGGGCAAGCGGCCACGGATGCAGCACTTCTACGCTTGGCAGCGCCGCCGGCTCGGCATCCTGATGGACGGCGACGAGCCGCGTGGCGGCCGCTGGTCCTTCGACACCGAGAACCGCAAGCGGCTCCCGCAGGGGCACCCGGTGCCGCCGATGCCGACCCTCGACCCCGACCCGCACGTGGCCGACGCGATCGCGTGGGTGCGCCGCCACTTCGCCGACAACCCCGGCGACGCCCGCGAGTTCGCCTGGCCCACCACCCACGCGCAGGCGGAGGCGTGGCTGGAGTCGTTCCTGACCGACCGGTTCGCCGAGTTCGGACCGTACGAGGACGCGATCGTCGCCGGCGAGTCCTGGCTGTTCCACTCCGCGCTGTCCTCCTCGCTGAACCTCGGCCTGCTCGACCCGGGCGAGGTGGTGCGGCGGGCGCTGGAGCACGCCGAGACCCACGAGGTGCCGCTGGCCAGCCTGGAGGGGTTCGTGCGCCAGGTCATCGGCTGGCGGGAGTACCTGCGGGCGGCGTACGTCGTGCACGGCCGCCGGATGCGGACCACCAACCGGCTCGGGCTGCACCGCCCCCTGCCGCACTCCTGGTACGACGGGACGACCGGGCTGGGGCCGGTCGACGTGGTGATCGGCCGGCTCCTGCGCACGGCCTACACCCACCACATCGAGCGGCTGATGGTGCTGGGCAACGCGACCGTGCTGCTGCGGGTGGACCCCGACGAGGTCTACGCCTGGTTCATGGCGATGTTCGTCGACGCCTACGACTGGGTGATGGTGCCCAACGTCTACGCGATGAGCCAGTTCGCCGCCGGGGAGCTGGTCACCACCAAGCCGTACGTGTCCGGGTCGAACTACCTGCGGAAGATGAGCGACCTGCCCGGCGGGGACTGGACGGAGGTGTGGGACGCCCTCTACTGGCAGTTCGTCGACGACTACCGCGAGGGGTTCGCGAGCAACCCGCGCAGCAGCATGGCGGTGCGGACGCTGGACCGGATGGACGCCGGCCGGCGACGCCGCCTGCGGGAGGTGGCGGCCGACTGGCTGCGGTGACGGCTCCCGGCCCCGGCGGGCCGGTGTCGGCGGTCGGGGTCGGCGGCCTCGCGGCGGCAGTAACCCGAACCCGTCCGCGTCGTTGTGCAGACGTCGATGGGAGTGTCTTATGTCCGTTTTCACCGTGTCCACCACCTCGCCCGGCTGGCGCCGCCCTGCGGTCGCCCTGGCGGGGGCGTCCGTCGCCGTGCTCGCGGTGACGACGATCAACAGCGGCGCGCTGAGCCTTCCCGACTTCCTGTCGCGCGGCGAGGCCGGCTCCACGACCACCACCGCGACGCCCTCGGCGCCGGCGGACCCGGCCACGACGGCGGGCAGTGCCGAGCTCGAGAGGCTGTTCACCACCTCGAGCCCGGTGGCGCCTGACGACGTCCTCGGCGCGGCCACCTCCGGTGGCGCCGTGCTCGACACCACCGGCGACTCGGGGATCGGTGGCGTCGGGGGACACGGGTCCTTCGGCACCGGGGGCGGCCACGGTGGCTCCACCGGTGGCGGCACGGGTGGCGGCACCGGCGGTGGGACCGGCGGTGGCACGGGCGGTGGCACGGGCGGCGGGACCGGCGGCGGGACCGGCGGTGGCACGGGCGGCAACGGCGGCGGAACCGGCGGCGGTGTGGTCGGTGGCGTGGGCGGTGCCGTCAGCGGCGCCGTCGGCGGTGTGACCGGCGCGGTCGACGGTGCGACCGGCGGTGCGACGGCCCCCGTGACGGGTCCCGTGGACGACGTGGTCGGCGCCGTGGGCGACGTGGTCGACGGCGCGACCGGCGGTTCGGCCTCCTCACCGGGCACCGGCTCGGTCGGCGACGTCGTGGGCGGCGTGGTCGGCTCCGTGGGTGGCGCTGTCGGCGGTGTGGTGGGCAGCATCGGCGGCGGCCTGCCCGGCCTGCCGACGCCCTGACCGGCACCGTCATGACGTCCTCGACGACCGGGTCCGGCGCTCCTCCGGAGCACGACCCGGGTCCCGAGCACGCCGTCGAGGTGGCCCGCGCCCATCTGGACGACGTCCCGCTGCCGACGCGGCCGTCCGTGGACGACGCGCCCGCGGACCCGCTGGAGATCGCGCGCCGCGCGCTGGAGCACCTCGACACCTCCGGCACGCTGGCCTCGATCTCGGCTGGTGCGGCCGCCCGGGCGGAGGCCCGCGCCGTACGACGCGGCGGCGGGGGCGAGCTGGCCCTCGAGCACGCGCGACGGGCGCTCGGCGAGCAGGCCGACGTCGTGCCCGAGACCGTCGCAGAGCCGGTCGAGGAGCTCTCCGAGGAGCCCGCCTCGGAGTCGGCGGCTTCGGCGCTGGAGGAGGCCCCCGAGCCGACGCCCGAGGAGATCATCGCGGCGATCCTCGAGGAGGTGCGCGCCGCGCACCCCCTGACTGGCGAGGCGCACCACGGCCCGAGCGCAGCCGCCGAGGAGCCGGTCGGCGACCAGCAGGTCGAGCAGCGAGCCGAGGAGCAGGTTCCGGGGCCCGAGACGGCCACCGAGCCGCGGGCTCCCGAGCAGGTCGCGGAGCCCGAACCGGAGCCCGAGCCCGAACCCGAGCCGGAGCCGGCCCCCGAGCCGGCCCCCGAACCGGTCGCGGTGGCGGTCACCGCCGACGCGACCCCCGAGCCCGGCTCAGCCACGCCGCCGCGGGCGCGCGCGGACGCCGCCGTACTGGTGGCGGCCGCCGAGCCTCCGCCGACCCGCACCCGGAGCACCTCCGACGTCGAGCCCCCGAGCCCCGTGGAGCGCGACCGGCGCCGCTCGAACCTGGTGTGGAACGGCGCGCTCGCGGTCCTCACCGTGCTCGCCCTGGTCCTGGGCGTGCGGGCGCTCACGGGGAACCCGACGCCGACGCGCGAGTTCTGCGCGCAGGCGCCGCGCCTGGACGTGACCGCGGCGCGGACCGCGCTGCGGGACCTCGAGGGCGGGGCCGACCCCGGCGACGCGTTCACGACGTTCCGCGAGGGCCAGTTCGCCTATCGGACCACCTCCGAGGTCGACGACGCCGTACGGCGGGCCGCCGCGCGGCTGCAGAGCGCGCACGCGGCGCTCGCGGACCTGGAGGGCTCGTCGACCCGTCCCGCCACCTACCAGCGGCTCGGCGAGGAGCTGTTCGCGGCCGACAGCGCCCTGCGCAACGCCTGCGACGAGGCGAGCTGACCCACGGTCCGGCTGGAGCGGGACCGTGGGCTCGTCCGTGGGCCGGTCCTTGGGCTGGGGTCGGAGGGCCCCCTATCCTGGCGTGCGTGACGGTGGATCGTGAGACCGAACCGGCCGAGGCTCTTGCCCGCCTCGCCGAGGTCGTCTACGCCGGCGCGTCCTACGACGACGTCTACGCCGCCCTGTGCCGGACCGCCGTCGAGGCCATCCCCGGCTGCGACCACGCCTGCGTGAGCACCCTCCAGGCGGGCCAGGACCTGGTCAGCCACGGCGCGACCGACGACATCGCCGAGCTGGTCGACGCCTACCAGAGCCGGACGCGGTCGGGCCCGTGCTTCGACGCCATCGTCGAGCAGAGCTTCCAGTGGGACCCCGACTTCACCCGCGACCCCACCTGGCCGGACCTGGCCGCGCTGCTGCTCGAGCACACGCCGGTGCGCGGCGGCATCGGCTACCGGATCGTGGTGGGCGGGCGGAAGGCCGGTGCCCTCAACATCTTCTCCGACACCCCGGGCGCCCTGACCGCCGAGTCGGCCGACATCGGGGCCATCCTGGCGGCCTTCGCGACGGTCTCGCTGACCGCGGCGGGCGAGCAGGAGAAGGTGGAGAACCTGAAGCGCGGGCTGACCAGCAGCCGCGAGATCGGCAAGGCGGTCGGGATCCTGATGGTCACCCACGGGTTGGACGACGCGCAGGCTTTCGACGTGCTGCGCCGGGCGTCGTCCTCGCTGAACATCCGGCTCGCCGAGATCGCACAGCGGGTCGTCGACGAGCACCGCACCGGGCTCGCCGCACCCTAGTCCGCCGCAGCGGGGTCGTTGGGCGTCCCCGGGACCGGTGTGGCATCCTCTCCTCGGGTCAAGAAGCGGCTCGGTCACCTCCGTCGGAGTGGAACGATGTCCCGCCAGGCCACCGCCTCCTTCGCGCTCCTCGCCCTCGCGCTGCACGACCAGCCGAGCGCCGAGGACACCCTCGACGTCCTCGTGGCGTCGGTCCCCACGGCCCTCGGCTGCGACGGGGCCGGCGTGCTGCTGCACCGGCGCGGGTCGTCGTACCGAGCCGCGGCCGCCACCGACGGGGTGGCCCGCGAGGTCGACGCGCTCCAGGTCCGGCTGCAGCAGGGGCCGGGCCTCACCGCACTGCGCGAGCAGTCCACCGTGCAGTGCTCCGACCTGCTCCGCGACGAGCGGTGGCCGCAGTGGTCGTCGCAGGCGACGTCGCTGGGCGTCAGGAGCGTGCTCGCCGTGCTGCTCCGGAACGCCGGCAGTACGGCCGGGGTGCTCACGCTGAGCTGGACCCGGCCGCACCGGGTCGACGACCACGACGTCGCCCTCGCCGAGGTGCTGGCCCGGCACGCCGCGGTCGCCCTGGCCGGCGCGCGCGAGCACGACTCCCTGCGCACCGCCGTCGACGCCCGCAAGCTGGTCGGCCAGGCGCAGGGGATCCTGATGGAGCGCTACGACCTCGACGACGAGCGCGCGTTCGAGGTGCTGCGGCGCTACTCCCAGGACCTGAACCTCAAGCTCAACGAGGTCGCGCGGGCGCTGATCGAGACCCGTCGCCTGCCGGACGGTGACGGCCGCCCGGGCGAGTTTGTTTGAGGCCGGACAGGGCCGGGTAGGCGCCTAGCAGGGAACATCTCGCAGCGCGCGGTCAGATGTCCTAGACCCGGTTCTCAAGATGGCGGGGACCGGGTCGCGCACGCTCGGACGTTCCGGGGCGCGTGAGAAGCGCCACGGGCGGCCGAGCCGAGGTGGAACGACAGAGCCCCAGGTCGGAGGACCTGGGGCTGTGCGTGTCTACCGGTGCGCGAGGGGGGAGTTGAACCGTAGGACCATCACGCTCGACCACGCACGAACCGCCGCCCTGAGCGTGAAACCGGGTCCCGTTGCCTCCGGTTCCATCCCGTTACCTCGGGTCCGTGCACCCCAGGGGTGCACCAGCCGTATCCAGTTGAGCCGGCTCCCACCAGCACCGCAAACCGTAGTCCATGAGCACATGGGTCCGGCATTGAAAGCAACATGAGCAGCCGCTCCAAGACACTCTCGACCCGCCCTCACATGGCCGCTGAGCTCGCTCAGCCGCAATAGCGTGCGGGTGCGCGCTCAGCGGCAGAGTCGGGTGGCGTTCTCGTAGCCTGTGAGCGTGGACGATCTTCAGCTCCCTGATTTCCTGCGGGGGTCTGCCCCGCGTGACGTGCAGGACGCGATTGCGTGGTTGTCTGCCAACGGACACACACTCAGCTCCCAGCGCGGGGGAGAGCACCTTCGGATCCCAGTTCGTCTACACGGGCGGCGCGGAGGTTCTCATCACCGTGGACCGCTCACAGTGGATGCTTGACGTTGCGCCGCGGCCAGGAGCCGAAGCGTGGCAGTACGACTTGCTGATCGCGGCGCAAAAGGGTCAGCCCTACGGAGAGGTCTTCCCGACGGTCGGCATCAGATCGGCGGGGGACCCGCTGCCTGAGCAGTTGCCTGAGGGAGTGAGTTGGCGGGAGACGCTGCCCGGCATCCTTCAATGGGTGACTGGTGACGGGGTCCAGGCTGCCGTTGACCGCGCGCGCAATGAACGCTTCCGGCTGATGTGGCCGCACACTCGAGAGCGATAACCTTCCGCGCGCTCATCGGCAGGTCCCGGCGGATCCGCCGGGACCTCGATCCGAATTGTTTTGCGCCGTCTGATCGCTGCGGCCTCCCGATCGGAGCGTCGGAGTCGAGCGCATCATGGGCCGCTCCCTCCCTGCGTCGGCGCATCGACAGGCGTCTCCTGCATGTTGCGCGGTCCAACTGGTCGACCCGCCGAGCTCGCGAGACGAGCCGTGCGTCGGCTTGGACCTAGGGCGACCGGAAGGTCACTTGGCGAGCGAACACGAGCAGATCTGACCAACGGCCTCGCTCCGGAACCGGTCGCCGGTGTCGACGCGGAGTTCGACGGTGTCTGCGCCGCGCAAGAAGAACGTCCAGGTCTGCACGACCTGGGCGCCGGGCTGCCAGGCGTCCGTGGCGCCGACGTTGTTCAGCTCCACTCGCTCGATGTCGGTCAACGGTCGAACATCTACTTCGACGGTTGGCGCGACGGTGTACTCGGTTGACTCGCGGTGTCGTCCGACGCTCCACACCTGCCGGTCCGCACGGGTGGCGGAGGCTCGAATCCGGATGAGCGTGGACCGGGTGGCGGCCGTGATTGTCCAATCGGTGGCACCGGATGTGTCGTCGTAGGTGAGTTCGGCGTGCGCAACCTCCACGTCGTTGGTCACTCCGAGCGCATCCAGCGCGTCCATCACTTCCCGCGGACAGTCCGTGTAGCGCTCTTTCTCCATGAGCAGCCGCCACACCCGGTCGCGCGGGTCCTCTTCTTCGGTCGCCATGGTTGCTCCTGTCGTTGGCCGACTGCGGCGCTCAGCGTCGATGGCGCAGCGTCTGGACGATGCGGGCAGCCAGGTCCCGTGACACGTCGTGAAGGTGCGGCGCGAGCGCGGTGGCGCGGATCTGATCGGCGGGGTCTCACCGGACTCAACGCCGGGTACCCTCAGGTTCTTAGCTGCCGGCGGCACCGGGTCAGGGCAAGCGGTAGGTGGTGCCGCGGCGCGTGCCGTGCTGGACGAGCTGGCTTCATTGACTAATCGGCGCAGCGATTGGCCTGCCTGATCCGGCGGCCGACAGAAGTCCTCGGTTGTGGGAGCACGGCGCAGGAGGCACGCTCAGGTGGGGACGCCCCGTCGTAGTGCGAGGGCGAGCAACTGCCAGGCCAGGAAGGTGCCGGTGCCGACGACGAAACCGAGCCATGACGACAAGAGCAGGCCGGAGCCCTCTCCGTCGCTGCCGTCGATCCCTGCGCCGACGAACGTCCATAGCGCCACGGCAGCAATCCACGGAGCGACCCAAGCAGCGATTTCGCGTCGTGGGGCCAGGTCCCCGCGCGCGTAGACAGCGGCCAAGAACACACTCGCGATCAGCACGTAGACCGCGCCTACCAAGGCCAGCACCCAGGAGCCGAGCAGCGCCAGCAGCACCAGCCAGAAGACACCAGAGGCCAGGTTCGCCAACAGCACTCTCCGGTGAAGGTGCGGCAGCGATCGCACCACACGTGCCCTCAGCTCGACGTTTCCCATAGCGTTTCCTGCCCGCAGTTGATCGACAGGCAGAAGAACTTGCTTGCCTTCTTCTTCATGATTGTCCGCCCATACGCCTCAGTGTGCGGGTAGAAGTACGCCTCATGGGCGGGAACCTTGACCCGCGTCCCGGAGATTCTTGCCACGGACTCAGACTTCCAGGCCTCGACGACCACGTTGTAGGTGATGTCGCCCGCAAAGCTGCACAATGGGTTGCCGACCGAGTGCGTGATAGCGATGCGCCCGTACGTGTTGGCGATCATGGGGTTGGTGAATTTGATGCCGTCAGCGCTCGCCGTCTTCTTCTTGTCGCTCCTGCCGTACCCAGCCAGCCGATGGGTCGTTCCTACGTGCTTGGTGGTGTCGACCGTGAGGTCCGGCCAGTTGAAGAAGACGCTGGCGCGGGTGCGGTTGCTGAGCTTGTAGTAGGCACCGAAGTCGCGGTCGTCTCCTTCGAACTTCCCGCAGATCCAACCGCTGCTGGCAACGGCAGCGGGAATGAAGGTTCGGTAGCGGACGGCGCTCGAGGTGTCGGGGTAGGGCTCCGTCGCAACTTGCTCCGTCGGCAGCACCTCGGCCGGGTTCGCAAAAATGATCTTGCCGTCCTCGGTGGACAACACCGCGCCGACGTCGCTGCTGTCGCGGACGCAGTCCCGGGAGCCGTCGTATGCCGCCATCGCCATCTGGCTGGTGTCCAGACCCCGCTCGGGAACACCGTGCTCCAGGACGCCGCCGGACTGGACCCGGTACGCGACCACATCGGTGGCACTCGGCGCGGGAAGGTTCGCCAGGTGCTGGGTGACTTCGGTGTCCTGCTCTCCGTCGATGGCGCCGGCGATACTGGCCGAGCGAAGCGCGGGGATGTCACCTGCCGTGGCCCCGAGCGTTGTGGCGATCTCGCTGGCCGATGCGCCCTTGTAGGCCGTCACCGTGACCGACTGGCCGCCGATCGAGCCGGAGTAGACGGGGGCCAGGGGATCGGTGCTGCCAGCCGCGAGCGAGATGGTCCCCACCTCCCCTGCGTGGGCCACCGTGAGGGCGTTGCCCGCAGCCTGGACCGCCCATTCGCACGGCGCACCAGCAGGTGCCTCGGCCGGGAGGGCTGGGCCGCCCTCCGTGGTGTCGAGCATGAAGTTCAGGAGTTCCTGCTTCGCCTGGTCGAACGTCAGTGGCTGGGTCACGCCGTCCTCGTCCGAGTCGGCGACCATGCCGTTGATGATGGCAATCACCTGGGCCTCGGTCGTCCCTGCGTTGCTGAGGCCGAGGATCTGCGACACTTTGGGTCCGCTCAGCGACTATGCAACGAAGTTGGTGATGGAGCATGAACTTGGCCATGCCTACGGTCTGAACCACCAAAGTATGACCTGCTCTGGCACCCGGGCTGTCATGGAGCAAGGCAGCGAAAAGTTCAGCTGTCTGGGAACCGCACCATGGCTGGATGACGTCAATGGGGTAATCGCGAAGTACTAGTTCGGCCCGAGCGGAGGAACTCATGTCATCTGTAGCGCACACGCGGTTGATGAGGCAGGGCCTTTTGATACTTGGAGTTGCTGCCCTTCTGATCGCCGTTACGGCCTGCGGTGCCGAAGCGCCAGCAGACTCGCAAACGAGGCAGGATGGATCGTCAGGGCGAACGGGTGGCGTGGTGAGCGACTATCCCGAGTTCGAGAGTGTTGCAGACCTAGCAGCCGCCAGCGATGCGGTGGTTCAAGGTCGCGTCGGTCCCTTGCTGGGGCGTGAGGGCGACGACGGAGGATCAGGCGACAAAGCGCAGGAAGTTCCTGTGGCCTTCTACTCACTCGTCGTGACCCAAGCCACCGGAGGCATCCCTGAGCTGGAACCGGGTGACGACCTTGTGATCATGACGATGGATCCTGCTGTGGCGACCGATAACAAGGAAGTCATACACGAAGGCCAAGAAGTCCTAGCCTTCATCGTTCGCCGTGACACCAGGAGCGCTCCG
The DNA here is from genome assembly GCA_044227235.1 of Marmoricola sp. Taxonomy (GTDB): domain Bacteria; phylum Actinomycetota; class Actinomycetes; order Propionibacteriales; family Nocardioidaceae; genus Marmoricola_A. The sequence goes on from JBGAFN010000016.1 coordinate 126,293, forward strand.
GGTATCGATAGCCAGCAAGTCTTCTTCGTCCCTGTTGGCGGTGGCGCCAGCCTCTTCGATGTCGCCGATGGCACAGCTGTCAGTCGCAGCGAGTCGGTAGTCTCTCTTGGCAGGAAGGGCCCATTCACCGATGCTTCCGACGGTCCCTTCGTGGCTTCACTGGAAGACATGTGGAGCACGATCGCCACGGTCAGGCAATAGCACTGATCTGGCGCTGGCCCTTGCCCTCAGGCCTGGGACGGAAATGTTGCGTGGCTAGTAGTCAGACCCTCTCTTGTGGACACGGGTCGACGCCAATGAGTGCGGATCAGACAGTCGCCGGGAACTCGACCTCGGCGAGGGACACATCGGGTCCTGCGCCTGTCGCCGGCCGAGGCGCTGCCCCTGAGTTCGCGCAGAAAGTTGCTGCACATTGATCGCTCGCGCCCACCCCTGCGACTTAGGTGACTGCGAGGAGCCCTTAGACCCTGAGGAGGAGAGCCGAGCCGCAGCAAGGGCGACAACCGAACATCGCGAGGCACTCCAAGCCGCCGTCGCACGCAGGTGGCCCCGAGATGGACGAAGCCCCGGATCCGAGGACCCGGGGCCAGTCACACGTCGTTGTGCGCGAGGGGGGAGTTGAACCGTACGAAAAACCACGCATGATCACGCTTGGATGGTGGTTCTGAGCGTGAAACCGGCATACGGTTGCCGCCCCGGTTGACTCCGGTTACCCCGGGTCCGTGCACCCCAGGGGTGCACCAGCCGGTATTGAGATGTTCCGGCTCTCACCGGCAACGGCAACCGTAGTCGACGGCCATGAGGTCCGACGTCGTAGTGGAGTGCTCTCACCACGACGTGCGGATGGTGTACTGGGCCGGAGGACTGCGCTCCGCCGTTCGGGTCGCCATCCGTTCCGTTGTCACAGCAGCCATGGGATCAAGCGGCCGTCCGGCAGGCCGATTCATTCCTCGGGTGGCATGGCCGCGACGGTCGCGGTGAAGGCTTTCAGGCCCTGGGCGAGCATCCGCCAGTCGGCTGGATCCATCCGTACGATGCCGCCGTCGATCAGCCGCCGCCTGGCGCTCATGATGCCGGCGAGGAGTCGGCTTCCTGCGTGGGTCAGCTGGAGTACGGCGCTGCGCCGGTCGTCCCGGTCGGGCTGGCTTGAGATTCGTCCGGCGATGACGAGCTGGTCGCAGGTTCGGCTGGCGTTGGAGGGGTTGACGTCGAGGTGTTGGGCGATGGTGGTCAGGTTCATCGGTCCACAGGAGTTCAGCAGCACCAAGACCCGCAGCTGGGGGACGGTGAGCTCGTCGGCGACCTCCCCGAGCGTCCGCGCCACGATGGCGGTCATGGAGCGCGAGACTGCAATCATCGCCTCGGTTGATCGGGCTTGTTGGGTCTCCATCGCCGCCGGTTCAGAGCTGTTGGCGGACGCCTGGCTCGGTGGCGATACGGCGGACCTGGTCGGCCAGCCGTCCGTCGAGAGCCTGGCTGCTGCGGCCGGTCCGGCCGAGCGGGAGAATTGTGCGCGATTCGCTTCCTTCCAGCTCCAGGGCCAGCGCGGCGTAGCCGCTGATCGCCGCCAGCGCGACGCCGACCCAACCGGCGATCTGCATCCAGGTCTGGCCGCCGTCGATCTCTGCGATCCCGGTGAGCGCGCTGGTGGCTGTGACCAGCGCCGGTACGGCATTGGACCGGGCGGCGGCTGCGGGTACCAGCAGGCATGCACCGACGCGACCTCAGGATGACTCCGAGTCCTTGGCTGGTGGCGCCCGGCGGGGGCGGCCAGGGTGGCCAGGCATGCTGCGCCCCAGGTGCCACTGAGGATGCCCATGCCCGCAGCTGCGCGTCCGGGTCTCGAGCCAGGAAGCCCATGACTGCCGCGAGCAGCTGGAGCGGCACGGTGAGCACCAGCACGCGGAGTCCCACGGTGCGGCCCTGGTCTTGTGGGATCCAGCAGAGCTGGACGGAGGCGAAAGCGATCGTGGCGACGGCGAGGGCAAGGAATCCGAGCGGGAGCGGCGTCGCGAGCGGTTTGAGCACGACCCGTGTGGAGACCGCTCCCGGGTGTGCGCGGTCTGACGCGTTCTCGGTCATGACGAACGTCCTTTCAGCCGGTGACCATGATCTGGGCCGCGGTCTCCTTGACCTTGGCGTTCGCCCAGCGCATCTGGCGCAGGGTCTGCGGGTGGCAGTCCTGGGTGATTGAGAGCAGCTCCGTGTCCTTCATCGCTTGTGCGGTCTGGGCGAGCACCTCCCAGTCCAGCGAGACGCCGGCGGCCATCCGGCGGAGGTGGTGAAGATCCGCCAGGAGGATCAACGTGGGTTCGTGGAACCGGCCGGCGAGCTCTGTTCCCTTCTGCTTGACCCGAGCGAGCAAGGTCGTCTCGTCCTCCGGGTCGGGATCGAGGTCGAGCCCGTAGTCACAGCCGACCTCGGGCAGGCGGGCGGACATGGAGTTGGGACCAGGCGGCTATGTCGCGGGCGACATAGAAGACCTCCTGGTCGACCTTCTGCTGGTCCGACAGGTTAAGCAGTGCCCCCGCCAGGTCGTTCTCGGAGCGGTGCAGCTCCTCGATCGCGGCACCAACCTTGTTGCCGTGCAGGCTGCGCAGGGTCCGTGTGATGTTCATCGGGCGCCTCCCGTCGCGTCGAGCGCCTCGGTTGCCAGCGCGGTCGCGTCACCGCGGGTCTGCGGCGCCGTGCCCGCCACCGGCTGGGAGCCCGTGGTGGTCGGTGCCGATGCCGGTCCGTCCTATGGGGCGATCCGGGTGGCGTTGGCCGCCGCGGTCTTGAGGATGGGCTGCTTGGACGCGGGGTCCCAGTCGGTCAGGGTGAGCTCGTTCGCCGCGCGGCCATGCGCGTCCGGCTCGTGCCCCGAGCCGGTGTCCCAGTAGCCGTAGTGGAAGGGGAGGAACAGCACGCCGGGGCGGACGCCGCTGATCCGCAGCCGCGCTGTCACGGCGCCGCGGGGGGGTGGTGACCTGCAGGAGGGCGCCCTCACCCCAGCCGTACTGCTCCGCGTCGGCGACCGAGGCCTCGACCCAGACCTCCGGCGCGGCCGCCTGCAGCTGCGGCGCGCGGCCGTTCTTGGTTCCGGTGTGGAAGTGGTAGAGCGGGCGACCGGTGATCAGCTGGAACGGATAGTCCTCCGAGGGCAGTTCGGGGGGTGGCAGGTACTCGGCTGCCTTGGTCACCGCCTTGCCCTGGGGGTTGAACGCCTTGTACTCCGTGGGCTCGACCGGGACACCCGTGACGAGGTCTCGCCCGTAGCCCTCGCGTAGTCGCGGTGGGACCAGAACTGTCCGTCAACGTCGATGCGTTCGGTGCCATCGGGGTGCTCGTCGTTGCACGGCCACTGGATGCCGCTGCCGCCACGGCGCTTGTCGTAGGTGATGCCGGTGTAGTCACACGGCCCCCCCACGGGTGCACTCCTTCCAGGCCTCGAACGCCTCCTCCGGGCTGCTCCACCTCACCAGCGGCGCGCCGTCCTTGTCCTCCAGCCCGAGCCGGTGTGCGTAGTCGATGAGGATGTCCAGGCCGGTCGCGCCTCCCCCGGCGGGTTGACCGCCTTCTCCGACAGATGCACGGTGCGATCGACGTTGGTGAACGTACCGGTCTTCTCGCCCCACGTCTCCGCCGGGAGCACGACGTCGGCCAGCTGGGCGGTCTCGGTGAGGAACAGGTCCCGCACGACCAGGAACAAGCGGTCCTGCGACAGGATCGACCGGATCCGTCGCAGCTCGGGCACGGGACACCGCCGGTTGGTGGCAGAGACGTGGAGGAACCGGATGGACCCGTCCTCGACGTAGCGCATCATCTGCATCAGGTGCTTCGGTGCGGTGTAGTGCGGGATCTGCATCGGGTCGATGTTCCACACCCGCGCGAGGTCCGCGATGTGGGCGTCGTTGGACCAGTTCCGAAACGCCGGCAGGTCGCCGTCGGCGCCGCACTCGCGGGTGTTCTGCGCGGTGGGCTGGCCGTTCATCTGCAACAGACCGCAGCCGGGCTTGCCGAGCATGCCCCCACGATGTGGATGTTGTTGACCTGCGCGGCTCGGCCGTGGCCTGGTGGGACTGTAGAACCCCTGCAGAACGGTGGACATCAACCTCTCCGACGTGCCGATCAGTCGGGCAGCCTCTCGCAGGTCTCAGGCAGGAACGCCGCAGACCTCCGCGGCCCGCTCCACGGTGTAGCCCTTCAACATCTTCTCGAGCTCGGCGAAACCCACCGCGTGCGAGTCCACGTAGTCGTGGTCCGCCCAGTCGTGCTCGAGCAGCTCGCGCAGGATCGCGTTCATCAGCAATCACGTTGGTGCCCGGCCGCGGCGCCAGGTGCACGGTGGCATGGTCGGCAACCGGGTCTGCCGTGGGTCCACGCACACGTCACCGGCGGGTTCGGTCCGGCGAGCCGGTCCAGGATGCGGGTCCACAGCACCGTCTGGGTCTCGGCCATGTTGTGGCCGTAGAGGCAGATGACGTCGGCGTGGTCGATGTCGGTGTAGGAGCCGCGAGCTCGCAAGGCACGGGACGCTGGTCTGTCTCCACGGGAAACCCGATCCCGGGCGAGCTCCTCGTCTTCGATTTCGAGTTCGACGCCACGCAGACACCTGCACGGACTTCTCGGGTGTGGTCTGGGAGCGCGCCGACTGACCGACGCCGACGATCACCGGTAGTCGGTCGCTCGCCACGACTCCAGGTAGGTTGCGATCGCGGCGAGGCAGCGTGTCGCATCCGCGCCGTCGACGGCCCGATGGTCGAACGTGAGTGCCAGGCGAATGATCGGGCGGATCGCGATCGCCTCCTGGCCGTCGGGCAGTCGAATGACCCAGGGACGTCGAACGATCGTCGGCATTCCGAGGATGCCGACCTGGGGCTGGTTGATGATGGCCGGCGCCGACACCGCCCCGACTGAGCCGGGGTTGCTCAAGGTGAAGGTGCCGGCCCGGAAGTCATCGGGAGTCGCCTCACCGGCTCGGACCCGCTGAGCAGCGGCAGACACGGCATCGGCGAGCAATCCGACTCCGAGTGCGTCGGCGCGGCGTACCACCGGGACCATCAGTCCGCGTGGGGTGTCCACCGCGATTCCGAGATTCACCTCGCCCCAGAGCACCACCCGCTCACCTTGAAAGGTCGCGTTCAATTCCGGATGGTGGCGCAGCGCCGTGCAGAGGGCACGCGCGATGAAGGGCAGGTAAGAGACCTTCGACGCGCCGCGCGCGTGGCGCTGACGGTTGATCTCCGCACGTACGTCGGTCAGGGCGCCGAGATCGACGTCCACCTCGGTCGTCATGTGGGCAGACGTACGGCGTGAGCGCGTCATGTGCTCCGCCGTGACCTGGCGAATTCGGCTGGTCGTCGAGACGACGTGTGGGACGTCTTCGTAGCCGAGAGGGAGCTCCGCGCCTGTGGGCTCCGGGATGGCTGACTCTGCTATGCCGGCCGTGGCGAGCCTGGCGTTGTCGACGTCGGCCAGCGTGACGCGACCGTTGCCTCCCGATCCAGGGACTGAGGACACGTCGATGCCTGACTCGGCGGCACGTTGGCGCGCCGCGGGCGAGACCGCGGATCTTCCTTGGCCAGAACCTCGTTCGAGCATCTCCGCGATCCGAGCCCGATGGTCGAACCGTGCGGTCGAGGGGTGTGCCGACGAGGACGCAGACTCGACCACGGCTGGTCGAGCGGCCTCATCGTGGGTCTCAGCCGCCTGCACTTTCGGCGGTTCGGCGGACGCGGCCGGCGGAGGTGAAGCCACCGCAGGCGTGGCGGACTGTGTCTCGGACGGCGGCGGGGCCGGAGCGCCGTCGAGACTCGACCACTCGTCCTGGCTCACCACGCGAGCAAGCGGCTGCCCCACGGGCACCGTGTCTCCCTCGGCGTACAGGTGAGCCGCTACGACACCGGAGACTGTGCTCTCGATCTCGGTGTCGACCTTGTCGGTCGAGATCTCGCAGATCGGCTCGCCGACAGCTACCGAGTCGCCGATCTGCTTGAGCCACATGTTCAAGGTGCCCTCGAACACCGACACGCCCAAGTGCGGCATCATCACCTCGGTCACGGCAGGCTCACTCACACCGCGGCCAGGGCTCGGGCGGCCACGGCGATCTCATCCACCGAGGGAATGCAGAGCTGCTCCAGATGTGGGTCCTGCGGCAACGGTGTATCTGTGCCCGCGACGCGCCACACCGGCGCATCCAGCGCGAAGAAGGCCTGCTCCTGCACCTGAGCCGCGATCTCGGCGCCGAATCCGGCGGTCCTCGCTGCCTCATGAATGACGAGCAGCCGGTGAGTCTTCTCAACCGACCGGACAATGCCTTCGATGTCGAGTGGGACCAGGGTGCGCAGGTCGAGGACCTCCAAGTCGACCCCGGCCTCCGCCAGGCGATCGGCGGCCTCGAGCGCCCGGCCGACCATGAGGCCGGTGGCGACCGCGGTCATCGTGGTTCCGGGGCGCGCGACTCGTGCGACACCGAAGGGCACCAGAGCAGTCGGGTCGGTGGAGACTGGGCCCTTGGTGCGGTACAGGGTCTTGTGCTCGAAGTAGAGCACGGGGTTGCGATCCCGGATCGCGGTCTTGAGCAGACCCTTGGCGTCCGCCGGTGTCGACGGAACGACGACCTTGAGGCCGGCGAAGTGCATGCCAAGGGTCTCCAGGCTCTGTGAGTGCTCCGCACCGGCTCCTCCGACCACACCCGATGGCAGTCGCAGAACAACGGGAAGCTCGAACTGGCCGTGCATGTAGCGCCACTTGGCCAGCTTGTGGAAGACCTCGTCGGCCGCAGTGAGCATGAAGTCGGCGAACTGCAGTTCGACGACCGGGACGGTCCCGCCGAGCGCAGCACCGACCGCTCCGCCCACGATGAAGGTCTCGTTGATCGCGGTGTCGCGGACCCGCAACTCGCCGAACTCCTCCTGCAGGCCGCGCGTGATCCCGAAGACGCCGCCCATGCGTCCGATGTCTTGCCCCATCATCCAGACGTGCTCGTCTCGCCGCATCTCCTCGGCCAATGCCTCATTGATCGCCCTGGAGTAGCTGATCACCCGGCTCGCGGCCCGGTCCGCCTCACCACTCATCCTCGCGGTGCCACTCATGCCCACACATCCTCGAAGACCAAGGACTCTTCCGGTCGCGGCGAGGCCAGCGCAATGGCGAACGCCTCGGCCACCTCTTCGCGAGCCGAGCGGTCGATCGGGTCACAGAGGTCGGGGTCGAGCAACTTCCGCAGCCGATGTACGGGGTCGTTCGGGATCTCGTCTCCGGCAAGCCGGTCTTCGCGATACGACTGACGATCACCCTCGTAGTGCCCACGGATGCGGAGCGTCTTGGCTTCGATCAAGGTCGGCCCCTCGCCGCGCCGGGCGCGGTCGATCGCCTCATTCGCCGCCTGGTGTACGGCGATCGGATCTTGACCGTCGACGATCACTCCGGGTACGCCGTACGCCGCCGCGCGGTCGGCGATGTTGTCGGTTGGGCTCTGGTCCTCGAAGCGGGCGGACAACGCCCAGCCGTTGTTCTCGCAGACCCAGACCACTGGGAGCTTCCAGACCGAGGCCTGCAGCGCCGCCTCGTGCCACGTCCCACGTGCGGCAGCGCCGTCGCCGAAGAACACCACGGTGACCCGACCGTTGCCCAGCAGCTGTGCCGCCGCCGCCGTGCCGGCTCCAAGCACGAAGTTCGATCCGAGCGTGCCTCCCTGCCCGAGGACGCCGCGAGCCTCGTCGGCGAAGTGCACCGTTCCCGCCCCCTTGCCCCGGGTGCTTCCGCAGGTGCGGCCCAACAGGTCACCGAAGATCTGGATGAGGTCCATCCCCTTGGCGATCGCGTAACCCAGGCCACGATGTGCGTAGTACAAGTAGTCGTCTGGACGCATTGCCGCGATAACGCCCGCCTGAGTCCCCTCCTGCCCGATGCCGGGGTGCCAGAAGCCACCGAAACCCTCGGCTTCGACGTGGCTCCGGATCCTCAGCTCTGCGAACCGGATCGTGACCACGGTCCGGTAGAGGCTGGTGGGATCGCCGTCGAAACCGTCGGGCTGTCCACTCGTCTCGTCCACGCCATCCCTTCTACCGACCGTCCGGACGGTCGTCCCACTCAGACTACTCGTTACCGCAGAATTAGTCACGCGCAGGGGCCCGATTCGGCCCGCCACGGCGACTGCCGCAAACCGTCCATGTCTCAGGGCTCAGGTAACGTTATGGTGCACACGTGATCACGAGCATGAGCATGAGCATCGGGAGCGTGGCGAGGTGAGTGCCGCGCAAACCTCTGGCGGCACCGACGGTGAGCCACCCGAGGGCGGCCGCCGGCAGGAGATCATCCACGCAGCCGCCACGCTGTTCTTGGAGTCTGGCTACCGTGGCGCGTCCATGGGCGCACTCGCCCAGCGAGTGGGGATCGCCAAGCCCACGCTCTACCACTACTTCACCAGCAAGTCCGACATCCTCTATGAGATCCACAAGCTCTACGTGCTGCCGCTCCTCGAGCGCCAGCAAGGCTACGCCGACCGTAAGCTGCCACCAGATGACCAACTCCGCTTGGCGATTCGTGATCTCATGCTCTCGCTCAAGGAGGATCCGGGTTACCTGCGCGCGGTCATCGAACACGGCCGTGAGCTAGGCGAGGAACGCGACGCCCAATTCCGCCAGATCTCTCGTCAGCACCGTGATCTGCTCGAGAAGGCAATCATCGCCGGCATCGAGCGCGGCATCTTCCGCGACGTCGACCCAAGCATTGGCGCCTACGCCGTGCTGGGCGTGGCCAGCTGGGCGACCTACTGGTTCCAGCCGGGCGGCTCACTGTCCGCCGAGACCGTTGCCGAGCAGTTTGCCGACATCATTCTCAACGGGTTCCGCAAGGTCTGAACCAACCGCGGATTCGACGGCCGCGTCATGCCTGTTCCTTAGGCACTGAGACGACTAACCCGTCGATTTCGGGACCCGCGACGATCTGGCAGCCGAGCCGCGAGTTCGGCCTGATATCGACCGCAAGGTCGAGTGTTTCCAGCTCGAATGCGTCCGCCTCCGGGATCTTGTCCTCCCAGCCGTCAGCGACGTAGATATGGCAGGTGCTGCAGGTGGCCAGGCCCCCACATTCCCCGATCATCCCTTCCACGCCGGCTTCCAGGGCGCCGTCCATCAACGTCTGGCCCGGCCGAAGCGATCCGATCCGCTCCACGCCGTCGAGATCGACGTAGGTCACGCTGACCAGCGGCGACGCCGATGCGCCGGAGACCTCGACAGCTGTTGGGGCTGCCAGGTCACGCAACGCCTCTGGCTCGCAGCCGACCAATGCCTCCAGATCGACGTGCGAGCCGGATTCGATCAGCTGTCGCGCCGCGGCGAATTCAGCCGGAGCGTCCACCGCCTCGACGGCTCCGATCCCGACGCCCGCCCGGTGCAGCAACACCAGATGACCCTGCCCGTTCTCCAAGCGAACGGGCACCGAGTGCTCCGACACCATCCCTGCGATCTGGATGTGATGGTCGAACTGATCAGACCAGAACCACGGCACCTCAGGTTCCGGCAATGGTTGGTCCAGCAGGATCGCGGTCAGCGCTCGGGCCTGCTCTTGAGCACTCGGAATGCTCTCCAGGCGCCGCGCGCCGTCGCTCCCGGGGACCGCGCGTCTGGTGACGTCTCCGATGGCGAAGATCGCCGGATCGGACGTGCGGCAAAGGTCATGCACCAAGACACCACCGTCGCAGTCGATGCCGATCTCCGCAGCAAGCTCGACTCGTGGCTCGGCGCCGATCGCCACGAGGACGACATCGGCTCTCACCGATGCGCCTCGGTCGAGGTGCACGACGTAGCACCCCCGACCATCGCCGTCCGACTCGATCCTGCGCACCCCGGTCGAGGTGAGGATCTCCACGCCGAGGCTGCGATGAAGGTCCTCCAGGTAGGACCCGAGCTCACGGCTCGCGACGCGACCGACAGCGTGGTCCTGCTGCTCGACCACGGTCACCTCGAGCCCGTACATGCGCGCCGACGAGGCGACCTCGAGGCCGATCAAGCCTCCCCCGACCACGGCGATCGACGATGCCGTCGCCACGGCTGCGGCCAGACCGCGGCTTTGCCCCCAGTCCCTCAGCTCGAACAGTCCGGACTCTGGAAGCCCGGTCAGTCCCAGCCGTCGTGGCCGGGCACCGGTTGCGAGCACCAGCGCGTCGTAGCCGATCTCCTCGCTGCTGGCGAGGGTAAGCAGTCTTGTGTTCCGATCGATCCTGACCACCCGATCGCCACGACGCAGATCGACCCCCTGGTCGACGTAAGCCGACTCCGGCAGGAGCAGCTGAGGTGCGTCCCGACGCATGAGCTGCTTCGACAGCGGTGGCCGATGATAGGGCAGCACGTCCTCGTCACTGACGAGGACGACCTCTCCACCGAAGCCGTGCTCCCGCAGGCTGGTGGCAGCGTCGGTGCCTGCATGGCCGGCTCCGACGATCACGACCCGCATACTCACGCTTTTCCAGCTTTCTGGTCAGCCTGGCCGGGCAACGGTTCGAGCAGCCGTCGCTCGGCGAGCTCGCCGAGGTCCAAGGTCTCCACGGCAGTGCGTTGCAGCGCAAGGCGGTCGACCTTGCCGTTGTCGAGATACGGCCAGCGATCGACGAACCAGTGGTGGCGTGGGCGTTTGTAGCCGGGCAGCTCTCCCGCACACCAGGTCGCGAGCCGGTCGGCGGTGAGCTCGGGATCGGCTCGCTCGACGAAGGCAACAGGGACCTCACCCAGGCGTTCGTCCGGCACCGAGACGACATGGGCCAAGGTGATGTCGTCTCGGGAGAGCAATACCTTCTCGACTTCCGCCGGATAGACGTTGGTGCCGCCGACGATCAGCATGTCCTTCTGGCGCCCGACGATGCGAAGGTACCCGGAGTCGTCGATTCGGCCGATGTCCCCGGTGTGAAACCAGCCGTCGTCGTCCATCACCGCCTCCGTAGCGGCGACGTTTCGGTAGTAGCCCTTCATCACCAGATGTCCACGCACACAGATCTCGCCCGGCTCATCGACATCAAGCTCAATACCCGACTCGATGTCGACGACCTTGACTTCGTAGTCCGAGATCGGGATCCCTTTCGCCTGAACGAGAATCTCGACGGGATCGGTCGCGCGCGGGTACGTCGTGACCGACGTCGTCTCGGTCATGCCGTAGACGGGAAGCACGATCATGCCGAGCTCGCCGACCGCACGCTGGATGATCTCAGGCGGATTTAGCGATCCGCCCATCCAGCCCACATGCAGTGACGAAGTGGCTTCACTGAGGCGACCAGGGTGGTTCAGCAAGTCGATGAAGTGAGTGGCGATGCCACCGAACACAGTGATCCGGTGGGCTTCGATGAGTCGCAGCGCCTCGCCTGCATCCCACGAGTCCATCAACACGACTCGAGAGCCGGTGATCAGCGCGGGCAGGGTCGCGCTCAGACCGCCGGCCACGTGGTAGAAGGGCATGTGCCCCAGGGCGCGACTGTCGGCATCGATGTCCAGCCAGTCGGCGATCGCCCCTTCCTGCTCCAAAATGGCATGCGAGTGCATGACACCCTTCGGAAAGCCGGTACTCCCCGACGTGTAGATGATGACGGTCGTGTCATCGGCAGCCACCGATGCGGCGCGGTCGTCGATCTCACTCACAGGCACGTCGCCGCCGAGCTCGATCAGCTCCGCCCAGCTCAGCCAGCCCGCACGGTCGTGCGCGGACCGGGAACCCTGGCCGCCGAGCGTGACGACATGCCGGAACCGCGGGAAGTCTTCAGACCGCGCGAATGGATCCACCCGTGTCACGACGTCCACGTAGTCATGGCCGAGGAACTGCTCGCGCATGAACAGGACGGTGGCCTCGGAGTCACGCAGGATGTGCTCGAGGTCGCGCGGGCCGTAGCGGGTGTTGATCGGAACGGTCACGACGCCCAGGTGGGACGCCGCGAGCCACACGATGAACCACTCCGTCGAGTTCGGGAGCCAGACGGCCACATGGTCGCCACGCCGTACGCCCAGTCCCGCCATCCCTTTGGCCAGCTGTATCGCCCGGTCGCGCATCTCCTGCCACGTCGCCGTCGCCCCGGACGCGGAGACGAACGCCACGTTCTCGCCGTGCTGCTCGGCCGTGTTCGCCAGAACCTGCGCGATCGTCTCGCCCCGCCAGCGATATCTGGTGGACGGCTCTCCTTTGATGATCACGAAGAGACACTCCGCATGTCCGCCACGTTCAACGTCAGGCTTCCTATCGTCTTCCGCATTCAGGTCGCTGATGGGTCGGTGCCGATGCTTGTTATCGACCGACCACGAATCAGTTCGGCCCGCTCCCTCGCCCCGCGGCGAAGAATGTCGACGAAGCCGGTCAAGAGCAGCGTGCCTCCACCTGCGGTGACCTCCTCGACCGAACCCAGGTCGTACAACGCAGCACCGCAACGAACACCCGCGTCTTGCGCTGCGGCGAACACCTTCGCCGTCGCATTCTTGACCCGCTCGCGCTGCGCGTCGAGGGTCCCGCCATGCGTGCTCACCAGCGAGTTCGCGAGATCGCGCGGGCCAACCAGCACCGCGTCGAGGCCGGGTGTTCCCACGATCTCCTCGACGCCTTCGGCTGCATCGACGCTCTCGATCTGAGCGATCGTGCAGATCGAGGCATTGGACCGCTCCATGTGTGTCTGAGGATCGACAGCACCCCAACTCGACGCGCGAGTCACCGGATGCAGGCCACGCGTTCCTTCCGGTGGGTACCTCGTCGCCGAGACGAACTCTCGAGCCTGGTCGGCGTCGTCGATCAGCGGAGCGACGATGGCAGCAGCGCCAAGGTCACAGGCACGCAGGATCGTTGCTGGACGGGTGTCTTGAACCCGCACCGCCGCCGCCACCCCGGTGAGTTCGCACGCACGCACCATCAGCGCCAGCTGATGGTCGCCGATGGACCCGTGCTCGAGGTCGATCATGACCCAGTCGAACCCACACTGGCCGAGAACCTCGACGAGGTCGATCGAATCCATGTTGGTGGTGACGCCGACCAACAGCTCCCCGGCCAGGAGTCGAGCTCTGAAGTCGTTCGCCAAGTCGGGCTCAGCTCGGCGACTTGCCCGCTGAAGCCGCCGCGTCACACGCCTGCCGGAGTCAGGGAGTCCGCCACCGAGTCCGGCAGCCGAAGTGAGTTGAAGGCGTTCTCGAAGAACACCTTGTTCCACCACTCCTTGGGGATCCGACTGCCGACGTATAGCGGGTCATCGGTGTCCCAGTGCGGATAGTCGGTGCCGAAGACCAGAACATCGTCGAGGCCGCCGAACGACTCGAGAAGCGTCATCAGGTCCGAGCGCCGCACGCTGTGCTCCAGCGGCTGCGTCGAGATCTTGACGTGCTCTCGCAGGTAGTCACTCGGCAGGCGCTTGACCCACGAGCTCTCCCTGCGGAGTTCGTCGATCTGCGCGTCCAGGCGCCAGAACGTCCACGGCACCCAGGCGACCCCGGTCTCGATGATCATCAACTTGAGACTGGGGAACTTCTCGAACACTCCGTGAGTCACGAAGCTGACCAGGTGATGGACCGTGCTCTGCGGTGCCAGGCAGTGGAACTCGAGCCGATTGCCCGGATTTCCCGCCGCGGTCATGTGCGAGCCGAGCTTTGCCTGGTCCCCGCCGCTGTGGATCGCGATCGGAAGGCCCATCTCCACAGCCGCCTCGTAGATGGGGTGGTAGACAGGGTGCCCGAAGGGCAACCCGAGACCGTTGGCCACGAGCAACACCTCGGCCATTCCCTCGGCCTGGCCCGCGCGCCGAACCTCTGCGGCAGCCTCCTGCGGATGCTGGGTCGGCACCAGCACGGCGCCGAACAGTCGGTTGTCGACCCCGGTCAGCCAGCGCTCGGTGGACCAGTCATTCATCGCACGAGCCATGTCGGAGGCGAGATACGGGTTGGGCACACCCGGGTTCATGCCCACGTCGTAGCTCAGCATCGCGACCCTGACGTTGAACGGGTCGAGGAGCTGATCCTTCATCATCGGGTAGTCCGAGCCTGGGACGGACCCGTCGTCGGGATACGCGTCCAGCCGCTTGTTCGTGCCGAGTGGCGGCGGGAATGTGGTGATCGCGGGGTTCATCACCGCGTTGAGCTGCGGGTGGTCGGCCAGGTCCCCATGCCATTTGGACGGCAGGTATTCCATGATCTCGGCCCGAGTCTTCCAACCGTGGTGGACGTCGGTGTCGATGATCGGGCCGGCGTAGTGTCGGCCGGCTGCGCCTTCGGTCGCTGTCATCTGTCGATCTCCTCCTTCACAGGCTGTGCCTCACGCTTCGCTCTCGAGGAGAGCCGCTGCGTTGCGCCAGGCGAAGCCGTCTGTGTCTCCGCCCAATGACTGCAAGACCAGGTCCACGTCGTCGGCGTCGGCCGCGGGCTTGCCACTGCCGTAGCAGATGACCTCTCGTCCGCCAGGAATCAGGGAGACATAGCTCTCGATGACCTCCCGCGACGGCGTCTTCTCCAGAGGGTACGTCGAGATGCGCACGTGGTCGGCGAAATACTCCGAGGGCAGACGTTGCAGCCAGGGCGCCTCGCGCCGGAGGGCTCGGAACTCGTTGTCCAGCCTCCATAGCAAGCCGGGAGCCCACGTGATGCCTCCACCGACCGTCAGCACGCGGAGTCGCGGCAGCTGCTCGAACACACCTTGGCCGATGAGGCTGACGACGTTGGTCATCACTGCCTGGAAGCTGAGCGACCGGAACTCGGCGTAGGTCGCCGGCATGCCGCCCCCGGTCGGTTGAGTGAGGTTGTCCGGCGTGGTGTCGGTGCCATCGCTGAGGACCAGGGTCAGCGACATCTCGTCGGCGGCCTCCAGGATCGGACGATACGCCGGATGGCCGAACGGCTTGCCCAGACCGTTGTCACCGAGGAGGACGGCTTTGATCTGCGGATGCGATCCGACCCGCCTGATCTCCTCCGCCGCGACAACAGGGAGTTGGCTCGGCACCAGGATAGTGCCGAGAAGTCGTGGCTCGGGCTCGAGCCACTGTTCGATGGTCCAGTCGTTGTGGGCACGAATCAGTGCTTGCGAGAGCTGGAAGTTGGGCATGCTGACCAACGTCATCGCTCGATCCGGGATCAGCAGCCCCTGAGCCGACCTGGCCTTGTCGAAGTCGGCGGTCAGTTCTGCCGTCGCCTCGGCCGGCGACAGGCCCGGCGCGGCGTCGCCTCGGTAGCTTCGGTAGGGGAATCGCGGCAGCACCGGAATCTCGCCCACACCGACCAGGTCGGTCGGGTCTCCGACATAGTCCTGCCACCCCGTGCTCAAGTACGGAAAGAGCTCTCGCTGTGATGCCCAGTTGTATCGCAGTCCGACATCGACGATGCGGTCGATCTTCTCCGACGTCTGGCGGTCGAGGCTCGGCTGCGCCGCGGTCGATCCTGCCGAACTCACCAGGTTCCTCCTTCGGTCTCGGCTGCGGGTCGCGCTGGGCTTGCAGCAAGGCTGATCGGTTCTTCTGACTGACTGTCGGACTCGTTGCCCAGGTAGTGCCCCAGAACGCGATCCCGCGTGTCTGGCGCACCCGGGTCCAGCTGGGCGTTGATCGTGCCCTCGTCGAGGATGTAGATCGTGTCCACCATGTCCAGGACCCAGTCGACGTTCTGCTCGGTGACGACGATCGACAAGTCGGAGGACCGCAGCCCCATCAGGAACTCCGCAACGTCGTCGACGACTCTCGGCGCGAGCCCGGTCGACGGTTCGTCGAGGAGCAGGAGCTTCGGCCGACGCAGCACTGCCTTCGCAATTGCCAGCATCTGACGTTCACCGCCCGAGAGGGCGGCGGCGTCTGCGTCACGCCGCCGCGCCAGACCGGGCAGCAGGGTGAAAATCTCGTCGACCCGTTGCTCCATCTCGTTCTTGCTCAGCGGCAAAGCCCAGAAGGCCACCCTGAGGTTGTCCCGCACGGTCATGTCGGCGAAGATGCCGCTCGACTGAGGAACGAGGACGACGCCTTGGCGGACGATCTTCTCGGTCTTCAGTCGATTCAGCGTCGTGTCATTCCAAGTGACGCTGCCACCTTGGATGGTCACGCGATTGACGATCGCCTTCATCAGGGTGCTCTTGCCGGCGCCATTGCGGCCGAGGATGGCGATGTTCGAGCTGGGCCCGACCTCGAGATTGATGTCGTGCAGGACGCGAAGCTTGCCGTAACCGGCGGATAGGTCAGTGAACTGAAGCACTGTCGAGGTCACCTCCTCGTGCGCTGTATCCGAGGTAGGCGTCCTTCACTCGGGTGTCCTGGCGAACGACGTCCGGAGTGTCGGAGATGATCGCGTGACCGTTGGTCATCACGGTTACGCGGTCGCAGTGTCCGAACACTAGTGGCACGTTGTGCTCGACCAGGAGCACCGTCAACGGGCGGTCGCCGACTTCTTGAAGTTGACCAATCAAGGTGATCGTGTCTGCCGCCACGTGAGCTTCGAGTCCGGATGTCGGCTCGTCCAGCAACAGCAGTCTCGGTTGCTGCGCGAGTGCCCTCGCCAACTCGATCTGCCGAAGCTGCCCGAGGCTCAGCCCGTCGACGGGGCCGTCCGGATCGGCTGTGAACCTGAGGTCACTGAGCAGCTCGAGCGCCCGACCACGCGCCCACGAGCGCCTGCCGGCCACCGACCGGGAGTCCACCAGCTGAGCCACCATCGGGGTCTCGAGGTGTCGATGCAGGCCGACCATCACGTTCTCGACGGCGGTGAGCGTGGGTACAGCGATCGGAGTCTGGAATGTCCGCGATACACCGGCAGCCGCGAGCATGTGGGGACGAAGGGTCTTTCGATCGGCGGCCAGCAGCGGCTCGCCCGCGAGCCGAATCTGACCCGACGAGGTCATGACGAACTGGGTCAACGCGTTGATCGCCGTCGTCTTGCCCGCTCCGTTCGGCCCGATTAGACCGTGCACTTCACCGATCTCGACGGTGAAGCTGAGGTCATCGACGGCTCGAAGCCCTCCGAACTGGACGTCGACCGCGTCGAACTCGAGCAGCGGACCGGTCACACCCGTCGAACCGGTCGATTGCCTCGCGATGCTCGGTGGCACCTCCGGCGCTGCCTCTCCGCGTTCGGAGACGGCGGCGGACCACTTGGAGATCTGCCCGATCGGTCCGCCGGGACGCTTCGACGCCACTTGCCTCAACCGTGGGCGTACCCAATGGGTCAACGACCCGAAGATTCCGGCGATGCCTCGAGGCGCGACGATCAAGATCAAGAGCAGCGCCAGCCCCGTGAAGAGGTCGCGATAGCGGACGAGCGGGCGCATCGCCTCCGGAATGAGTTCGAGGACGACCGGGCCGATCACCGATCCTGCGACGCTCCCCATGCCTCCGAGCACCAGGAAGCACAAGTGGTCGACCGAATCGAAGATGCCGAATGCCTCGGGCGTCACGCTCTGGAGGAGGAAGACATAGAGGACACCGGCAAGCGATGCCAGCGCTGCGCTGAAGGCGAAGGCCGACGTCTTCAGCTTCCGCAGAGGCATACCCACGGACTGGGCCAGCGGCTCGCTGTGCTTCATCGTGCGCCATGCGGCACCGGTCGGCGCCTTCGTCAGGAACCACACGCACACCACGCAGATACTCGCGCACACGACCGAGGTGAAGATCGCGGCGGTAGGTGTGAACTGATATCCGAAGACGTCGGGGATCGGGCTGATGAGCCCGTAGCCACCACCTGTGATTTCTGGCTCATCTGACGCTTCCGTGGGTGGTTGATCGCGCCTGAATGGCCGCACGCCGTTCCCGCTCTAGGTTTCTGGCTTGTCGATAGTCAGGAACCACGGAACGGAGAACGGCGTGCGAAACGCCACCCTATGG
>JBGAFN010000017.1:0-143703 GCA_044227235.1 Marmoricola sp.
AGGACCGGGGCCGGCAACCGAGGCGGACAAGTCCCACTGAAGACAACGACGTCAGTCTCGACACGGGTCACACCCCGATCACCACCACAACCCCACCACCACCCAGGGCCGCAAGAAAAGGCTCACAGTCTCGACACGGTCGCTCCTTCGTCGCTCCCTACTCGACCAGCGAGGAGGAGGTCGCTCCCTACTCGACCAGCGAGTGGGCGTTCCGCTGGTCGAGTAGCGGGCGAGGAACGAGCCCGCGTGTCGAGACCCCGCGACCCTCACCGGGTCTCGACAAAGGCGGTCCCTGAGGTGCGAGCGAAGCGAGCCTCGAAGGGTCGCTCCTTCGTCGCTCCCTACTCGACCACCGAGAGGGGCCTCGACCAGCGAAAGGGGCCTCGACCAGCGAGGGGGACTTCCGACCGGCGAACGGAGGCCCGATCGGTGCTTGACTGGCGGGACGGCGGGAGCGAGGAGATCGTCATGATGGGTGTGGGGCCGGTGGAGCTGTTGCTGATCCTGCTGGTGGGGGGCCTGTTCGTGGTCGGCGTGGGCGCACTCGTCGCCCTCGCGGTCATCGCGTCCCGGCGCCCGTAGCCCCGGCCGGCGCCGTCGCGCGCCTGACCGGAACCGTCGGAGCGGCGACGTAGGGTCGGACCGTGAAGCGACGATGAGCAAGATGGACAACCTCCGCGCGATGCGGGAGGCGCGGTACGCGCAGGCCGAGGCGCAGGGCAGGCCGCGGAGCGCGTCTCCGTCACCGACGTCCCGGCCGCGCGCCGCCTCCGACGTACCGGTCGCCCCGGCCCGGGTCGCCCCCGCACGTCCGGCCTCCGAGCGCCCCGCCCTCGCGGTCGTCCCGCCTGCGGCGGAGTCCGCGCCGGACGAGGCGACCGCCCCCGCGGGCGAGGCCCTGTGCGGCCACCGGAACATGGGCGGGCGCACCTGCACCCGCGAGCAGGGCCACGCCGCGAAGAGCCACCGCTACTCCTGAGGCGGCCCCTCACCCGCCGAAGAGGTCGTGCAGCAGCGACTGCACCAGCCAGGCCCGCCACTGGGCCGGCGACCACGCCCGTCCGAGGACCAGCGCGCGGTAGACGTCCGGGCTGAGCAGCACGAACATCAGGTCCGCCGCCTTCGCCCGGGTCAGCCCCTTCCGGAGGGGGGCCTTGGCGGCCAGGACGCCCACGATGTCCCGGTACCCCTCGAGCCGGAGCTGCTCGGCGTTCTGCCACACCTGGCCCGCCGGCTCGGTGGCGACGGCGGTGAACGCCGGCAGGATCGGGGCCACGCGCGCCAGGATCGCCTCGACGCCTGTCACGAGGTGCTGCACCGCCTCGGTGAGCTCCGGCGCCTCGGTCATCCGGGCATACCAGGGTTGGAGCGGTGGGGGCAGCTCGTCGGTGCCGAGGACCGTGCGGTCCAGGACGGCCTGGAACAGCTCGTCCTTGGTGTGAAAGGTGAAGTAGAGCGTCTGCACCGCGACGCCGGCGCGTGCGGCGATCGCGGCCATCGTGGTGGCCTGGAAGCCCGACTCGCAGAAGCAGGAGTACGCCGCGTCCAGCATCCGGGCCCGGGTCTGGGCCGCGCGTGCC
Organism: Marmoricola sp.; assembly: GCA_044227235.1. Classification (GTDB taxonomy): domain Bacteria; phylum Actinomycetota; class Actinomycetes; order Propionibacteriales; family Nocardioidaceae; genus Marmoricola_A. The sequence goes on from JBGAFN010000017.1 coordinate 1,581, forward strand.
TGGCGCGAGGTCTTGACGTCGCTCATGACCGAGAGTCTACTAGTGGTTGTCACTAGTGATAATCACTAGTGAAACTCGCGAGGAGGATGCCGTGGAGACGTTGACCTGGGGGCACGGGGAGCCGGTGACGGGCACCCCCTTCCGCATCGTGGTGGACCCGGCGCAGACCGGGGGCCGGTTGGTCGTCCTCGCCGTGGACATGCCGCCGGGCGAGCGGGTGGCCGAGCACGTGCACGAGGACGAGGACCAGGTGATGGTGGTGGTCGAGGGGCGGATCGGCATCTCGGTCGACGGGGTCGAGAGCGTCCTCGAGACCGGCGCGGTCGCCGTGATGCCGCGCGGGTTGCCGCACGCCCTGTGGTCGCTCGAGGAGGACCGTCCGGCCAGGCTCCTCGACCTCTACACCCCGGCCGGCTTCGAGCAGTGGTTCGTGCAGGCGGGGCTGAGGGCGGTGGGTGCCGCCGACGCGGGCGACGTGGTACCCGTCTCGTCCTGAGGCACGTCGGCCGGCCTGGCTAGCGTGGGTCCATGACGTTCTGGCAGCTCACCATCGACGCGCACGACCCGCCGGCGCTGGCCCGCTTCTGGGCCCGGGCGCTCGGCTACACGCCGGTCCCGCCGCAGGAGCCCGCCACCACCTGGTGGGCCCACTACCGGGGCCGGCTCGGCGAGGGCGACGCGTTCGAGGACCGGCTCTTCGACCCCGAGGGCCTGCGCCCGCCGCTGTGGTTCCAGCAGGTGTCCGAGGAGAAGGCCGGCAAGAACCGGGTCCACGTCGACCTGTACCCGACGGGTCGCGACGACTCGCTCGACCAGGCCGAGCGGGTCGCGCTCGTCGACGCGAAGGTCGAGGAGCTGGTCGGTCTGGGCGCGACCGTGGTGCGCCGGCACCGGGAGGACGACCCGGACGACGCCTACTACTACGTGGTGCTGCAGGACCCCGAGGGCAACGAGCTCTGCGTCAGCTAGGACTGCTGGGGGACAGCGGTCCGGGTCGAGCGGACCGCCGCGATCTGGCACAGGGCGCCGCCGAGCAGGACGGGCAGCCCCACCGACAGGATCGCCAGGAAGCCCGAACCCATCATGAGGATGCTGGTGCCGAGCAGCACCCAGGTGCGCCGCGGCGCGGAGGTCACCGCGCCGTACGATGCGCCGGCCGCCCCGAGGACCAGCACGACGACGAACCACCAGGCCGGGTCGCCGGACTGCTCCGGTCGGTTCACCAGCACCAGGTAGCCGACCAGGACGAGGAGCGCGAGCGCGGCGGCACCCACCGCGAGGGGGTCGAGACGTCGGGGCATGGGACCAGTGTGCGCCTCCCGTGACCGAGCCGCTCAGTCGCGGGGTCCCCCGTGCATCAGGCCGCTCAGCCCGCCCGACAGGGTCGCGGTCAAGGACGGGTCGAACTCGCCGTCGACGAGCACGAAGACGACCTTCGCGACGCTGTCGCCCCGGTTGGCCCAGGCGTGGTCGGTGCCGCGCTGCACCACGACGTCCCCGGCCCGCAGCGTGACCTCGGAGTCGTCGAGGACGAGCGTGATCTCGCCCTCCAGCACGATGCCGTAGTCGACCGACGCGGTCCGGTGTACGGGGGACTGCAGGCCGCGTTCGTCGAGATGCCCGGGGGCGAACTCGTTGATCCGGATCTTCGTGCCGCAGGGCGGCGGGGGGACCGCGAGCGTCCGCGCGGTGGGCTCATCGGGCTCGACCGCGTACAGCCGGGCGGGCGCGCCCTCGGTGCTCCAGATCTCGTGGAACGCCACGCCGTCCTCGGGCAGCACCCGGCTGACCGGGACCGGCCCGTCGGAGAGCACCACGGAGACCCCGTCGGGGGTGTGGCCGGTGACCACGCGGCGTGGGACCGCCGCGGTGGGCTCAGGCATGGCAGGCGATCGGGCCGCCGTGGAAGGAGACCATGTCGGGCCACACCGACGGCACCGTGAGCCGGGTGTCGACCGGGTTGCCCGCCAGCTCGGAGTAGGCCCGGTGCAGGTTGCCGACGAACCGCTCGGTCTCGGCCCACCCGGCGTAGTCGTTGTCGCGGTGCTTCTGCGCGGCCTCCAGCGGCGACAGCCCCGCGGCGTGCGACGCGGCGGCGACCTCCTCGACGTAGGCCAGGTAGGCGTCCATGTCGCGCAGCAGCCGCTCGACGTCGTCCCCCCGGCAGACCGGCCCGTGGCCGGGCAGCAGCAGGTCCGGCTCGAGCGCCAGCATCTGGGCCACCGCGTCGCGGAACCCGGCGATGGAGCCCTCCAACACGAACGGCTGGCCGCCGTTGAAGGCCAGGTCGCCGGTGAACAGCGCCTTCTGCTCGGGGAGCCACACGAGCACGTCGTTGGTGGTGTGCGCGGGCCGGCCGACGTGGCGCAGCTCGACGGGGAACTCCAGGTGCAGGGTGAGCCGGTCGGCGAAGGTGACCTCCGGCGGTCGCAGGGTCAGGTCGCCGTAGTCGGGGGTGGTGATGACCTTGGTCGCCTCCAGCCCGGCGTGCAGCACCTCGGTGCGGCAGCGGTCGTGACCGATCACGGTGGTCTCGGCCGGCACGAAGCAGTTGCCGTAGGTGTGGTCGGGGTGGTGGTGCGTGTTCACCAGCGCGCGCGGCGCGCCGGGGGCGAGTGTGGCGACCTCGGCCAGGAACGACCGGTTGCGGGCTTCGGTCGACAGGGTGTCCACCAGCACGCTGGTGCCGCTCCCGTCGACGATCACGCCGGCGTTGTTCACCATCCAGCCCCCGTCGGGCTGGACGTAGGCGTACAGGCCGCCCCCTCCCGCACGGGTGAGCTCGTCCAGGTAGGGCTTGCCGTCGTCCCAGGTCACAGGGGTTCCTCCATCGGTTCGCGAGAGTTCCAGTCAGCCGCACCCGCGCCGGGCGGACAAGGCTTGGGGGCATCACCAGCGCCGATCCTTGGCATCGGCGATCAGCGCGTTCCCGTCGTCGGCGCCCGGTGCTTGACTCGGCCGGTGCCGACCACGCCCGCTCCCGCCGTCGCGTTGCCGCACACCCGCAACCCGATCGGCTGGTCGCTGCTGGTGGTGCTCGCCTCGCTGGCCGCCCTCGCGCCGGTCGCCACCGACCTCTACCTGCCGGGCTTCCCGGCCATCGGCACCGACCTCGGGGTGGAGGCCAGCGCCGTCCAGCTGACCCTGACCACGTTCCTGGTGGGGATGGCGCTGGGTCAGCTGGTGATGGGCCCGCTCTCGGACCGGTACGGCCGGCGCCGCCCGCTGATGGCCAGCGCGCTGGTGTGCGTGCTCGCCGCGGTCGCCTGCGCGGTCGCGCCGACGCTGCCGGTGCTGGCCGCCGCGCGGCTCGTGCAGGGCTTCGCCGGTGCCGGCGGGATGGTGATCGGCCGGGCCGTGGTCTCCGACGTGGTCACCGGCCGCGCCGCCGCCCAGGCGTTCACCCTGATGCTCACCGTCGGCGGGGTCGCGCCGGTGCTGGCCCCGCTGGTCGGCGGCCTGCTGTCCGACCCGGTCGGCTGGCGCGGCATGCTCTGGACCGTCGCCGGGCTGTGCGCCCTGATGCTGCTCGGGGTCGTGCTCGTGGTCCACGAGACCCGGCCGCCGGAGGTCCGCGCCCAGCAGCACACGTCGTACGCCGGAGCGCTGCGGACGGTGCTCGCACGCCGGGGGTACTGGCCGCCGGTGGCGGTCTTCACCTGCTCGTTCGGGGTGATGATGGCCTACATCGCGGCCTCGCCCTTCCTCTACCAGTCGGTGCTGGGGCTCTCCGCGGTCGGCTACGGCGTGGCCTTCGGCGTCAACGCCGCCGGCCTGATCACCGCCGGCGCGGTGGCGGGCCGGCTCGTCGAGCAGGTGGCGCCCCGCCGGATGGTGCGCGCCGCCATCGTCGTCCAGGCGGTCGCGACGCTGGCCTTCGTCGGGCTCGCGCTCGCCGACGCACCGGGCTGGACCTACGCGGTGGCGGTCTTCGTCGCGGTGACCTCCAACGGCGCGATCCTGGGCAACGCCGCGGCCCTGGCGATGGGGCAGGTCCGCGAGGTGGCCGGGATGGGCAGCGCCGTGCTGGGCTTCAGCCAGTTCGCCCTCGGTGCGGTCGTCTCGCCGCTGGTCGGCCTCGGCGGGGAAGGCTCGGCCCTGGTGCCCGCGGTCGTGATGGCCACCGCGTCGGCGGTGGGCCTCACCGCCAGCAGGATCGGGCTGCGCTCGTGAGCTCGTGGTCGGGCCTCACGGCTCGGTGAGGTCGTCCTCCACGGCGACAGCCACGTCGTACAGCAGGCGGCGCAGCCAGACCACGGCCGGGTCGGACTCCCGGCGCGGGTGCCAGTGCGCCGCCTCGGTGATCCGGACCGGGTCGAGCGGGGTCGGGGCGATCACCAGGTCGAGGATCTCCAGACAGCGCCGGGCCAGCCGTGACGGTACGAACGCGCACATGTCGGTGCCCGCCACTGCGAACGGCAGCGTCAGCAGGCTGGTGACCTGCACGAGCACGACCCGGTCGGTGACGCCCTTCTGCTCGATCTCGATCTCCAGGGGCCGCTTGCGCTCCCCGGCGGCGATGAAGTGGGCCACCGCGTGCGGCATCGCCTGCAGCGCCTCCAGGGACAGGGCGCCGTCGACCAGGTGGGTGTTGTCGCGGGCGACGACACACACCAGCTGGTCGGTGAAGACGGGCTGGTTGCGCCCGGGGAAGTCGAAGCCCAGCGGACCCACGATCAGGTCGCGCCGCATCAGCTGGGTCTCGAACTGGTCCGGCCGCGAGTCGAGCGTGTCCAGCTCCACCGAGCACCCGGGCGCCTGCTCGGCGAGCAGGTTCGTCAGCGGCTCGGCCAGCACCGTCATCGCGTACTCCGACATGCTGACCGCGAACCGCTTCGTGCTGGCCGCGGCGTCGAACTCGCGCTGGTTGCCGAGCAGGGCCTCGGCGGCCTCCACCGCCTCGGCGACCACCGGGCGCAGGCTCTCGGCCAGCGGGGTCAGGTCGAACCCGCGTCCGGACCGGACCAGCAGCTCGTCGTCGAAGTGCTTGCGCAGCCGGGCCAGCGCACCGCTCATCGCCGGCTGGCTCATCGTCATCCGCTCGCCGGCGTGGGTGAGGTTGCGCTCCTCGAGCAGGGCGTGCAGGGACAGCAGCAGGTTGGCGTCGACCTCACGCAGCCGCTCCCGCACCCTCGCCCCTCCCTCACGCGTGCTCCCGTCGGTGGAGCCGGAATGACTCTAGTCTCGGGTGACGGCGGTCACAGGCAACGACGCCGGGACAGGGGATGCTGACGATGGCGCTGGGTGGGGTCGACCTCAACCTGCTGCTGCCGCTCAAGGTGCTGCTGGAGGAGGGCAACGTGACGCGGGCCGGCCAGCGCCTGGAGCTGAGCCAGCCGGCGATGAGCGCGGCCCTGGCGCGGCTGCGCCGACGCTTCGACGACGAGCTGCTGGTCCGGGCCGGGCGCGACTACGAGCTCACCCCGTTCGCCCGCGACCTGCTCCCCGAGGTGCAGCACGCGCTGCGGCTGATGGGCCGGGCGCTGGACCTGGAGGACGAGTTCGACCCGGCCACGAGCAGCCGCACGTTCCGGCTCTCGATGAGCGACTACGCGATCTCGGTGGTCCACGAGCCGCTGGTCCGGCTGGTCGCGACCGAGGCCCCCGGGGTGCGGCTCAGCATCGACCACCTGGGTCCGGACGCGCGCACCTCGGACCGGGTGCTGCTCGACCACGACGCGCTGATCGCCCCGCTGGGCTTCGGCTTCCCCGGGGAGAGCAGGCCGCTGTGGCGCGACCGGATGGTGGTGCTCGCGGACCGGTCCAATCCGCGCCTGGTCGACGGCCGGCTCACCCTGCAGGACCTCGCCGCGCTGCCGCACGCGGTGGCCGGGTTCGGGCCCGGCATCCTGACCCCGGTCGACCGGGCCTTCGGGGAGCACGGGATCGACCGCCGGATCGCCCTGGAGGTGTACGGCTTCCTGCCGCTGCCGTTCGTGATCGAGGGCACCACGATGGTCGCGGTGGTGCCCGAGCTGCTGGCGCGGATGCACCTGCGCGAGCGCGGCCCGCTGGTGCTCGTCGAGCCGCCGTTCGGCGAGGTGCTGCTGGCCGAGGGCTACTGGTTCGCCGCCGACCGGCTCTCCGACCCGGCGCACCGCTGGCTCTTCTCGCGGCTCGACGCGGTCGCTGACGAGCTCACCGCTCGCTAGGACGCTCGGAGGGGAGCTCGTCGTGGGTCGGCAGCGGCCGGACGCCGCCGAGCCGGCGGTGGTACCGGACGTGGTCGGCGAAGTCGCCGAGCGCCCGCCACAGCGCCTCGTGGGCGGCCCACGGCAGCGGCTCGTCCCCGTGACGCCAGCTGGCGCCGAAGCCCACCCACACCGGCACCCAGTCGGCGGCCAGGTCCCACTCGCCGCGGTGGCGCTGCAGCAGCCGGTGCCGGATCTGGAACGCCTGCCGCGGTCCGTCCGGGCAGATCGGCGCGGTCTCCACCGGCCACACCCGCAGGTCGTGGGCCATCAGGGCGATCTCGACGTCGAAGAGGACGCGCGGGTCGACCAGCACGGTCGCCACGTTCTCGTGGGGGTCGCGTCTCACCCCTCGCACGGTAGCCCGCGCACGGCCCGCGGACCAGGGTCCGAACGGCTGTCGTTCAGGTCCCGAACCCGGCGTGCACGTGGTCGTGGTGGGTGGCGTCGCTGAAGTACTGCGGGGCCGAGCCCAGCAGGTAGGGGCCACCCACGTTGTAGGCGCCGACCTCGGCGGCCGCCCGCATGTAGCCGCTCACCAGGCGCTCGGGGGCGTCGACCACCGGCCGCCCGTCGATACGCCAGGTGTCGACCGCGCGGCCGCGCGGGTGGTCGCTGAGCCGGTCGGTGCCGAACACGTACGTCGGGTGGCCGGAGCGGACCACGCTGACGCCGATCCGGTAGGTGCGGGCCAGCGCGAGCAGCGCGGTCAGCACGCTGTCGTGGACCTGCCCGGACGCGACGTCGGCCCGGGCGGCCGGCGGCAGGTCGATCCGGTCCTCGGCCAGCACCCGTCGGGCGGTCCTCGTCAGTCGCGGCGCGGGTGGCCCCGGGGTGGACGGGTGCACCTCGCCGACCTGCCAGCGGTCGGCGGAGACGCGGGTCAGCCGGACGTCGTACGTGCGTCCGCCGGCGACCACCCGGCCCTCCACCAGGCGCCAGGTGCTGCACGGCACCAGCACGCTGGCCGAGGTGGCGAGCAGGCCGCCGTACTGGGCGTCGAGGACCTCGAGGGCCTGGGTGTCGGTGGTGCCGCGCCGCTCCAGCAGCCGGACGGCGGCCAGCTTGCAGGCCGGCTCGAGCTCGCCGCTGCTCGGCCGCCAGCGCCGTACGGCGGGGAGCGTGGGGCCCGCCGACTCAGACACCGTGGGTGACGCCGAAGGTGTCGACGGCGACCCGGACGGCGGGGAGGTCGAAGGGAGCGAGGCGGGCGGAGAGGAGGTGCACCCCGCGAGGGTGGCGCCCCCGAGGAGCACCAGGGCGCCGCGACGGCCGAGTGGCTGTCGCGGGACGGCGGTCATGCGATCCAGTCTGCCGCGCGCCTACCACCGGTTGACCGCGGGCCGTCACCGGACCAGGGTCGGAGGATGGTGCTCTCGGCGCGGGTGGTCGGACGGCGGTGGGTGCTGCGGCAGACCGGTCGCGGCGTGGTCGGCTTCGCGGTGCTGGGGGTCGCCGGGGCCGGTCTGGCCGGCTGTGCCGGGTCCGACGACGCCGCCGCGCCCGGGGCCTCACCGGGCACCCCGCCGGCCTCTCCCGACGCCCCATCGAACAGTGGCGGGTCGGGGGCCGGGCTGGCCTGGTCGAGGGTCGACCTCGGCTTCGTCGCGGCGTACGTGCTCGTGCGTAGCGGCCGGGCCGCGGTGGTGGACACCGGCGTCGCCGGTAGTGCTGAGGCGATCGGGGCGGTGCTGGACGACGCCGGCCCCGGCTGGTCCGGGGTGCGTCACGTGGTGCTGACCCACAAGCATCCCGACCACGCCGGCAGCGTCGGCGACGTGCTCACGGCGGCCACGCGTGCCACCGGGTACGTCGGGCAGGCGGATCTCGCGGCCGTGGACAGCCCCCGACCGCTCACCGCCCTGGCGGACGGCGACGACGTGTTCGGGCTGCAGGTGGTCGCGACCCCCGGCCACACCGCGGGGCACGTCTCGCTCTTCGACGCCGGCACCGGCGTGCTGGTGGCGGGGGACGCGCTCACCCACCAGGGCGCCCTGGCGGGCTCCAACCCCGAGTTCACCGAGGACGCGCAGGCGGCCGCGACCTCGGTCGCGACGCTCGCGGCGCTGCGTCCGCGGACGATCCTGGTCGGCCACGGACCGCCGGTCGTGCAGGACGCCGCGCAGGCCCTGACGGACCTGGCGGCGTCCCTGGCGTGAGGCTCAGGAGTCGGTGGACCCTGCGGAGTCCACGCCGTGGTTCAACGACTCCAGCAGCGCGGAGATGAACGCCGGCAGGTCGTCGGGCTTGCGGCTGGTGACCAGGTTGCCGTCCAGGACGATGCGCTCGTCGACCCAGGTCGCGCCGGCGTTGCGGAGGTCGGTCTGCAGGCTCGGCCACGACGTCAGGGTGCGGCCCTTGAGCACGCCGGCCTCGGCCAGGGTCCAGGGGGCGTGGCAGATCGCGGCGACCGGCTTGCCGGACTCCACGAAGGCGCGGACCAGGTCGACGGCTCCCTGGTGCAGGCGCAGGGCGTCGGGGTTGGCGACGCCGCCGGGCAGCACCAGCGCGTCGAAGTCGGCGACGTCCACGTCGTCGACCACGCGGTCGACCGGGAGCGTGGCGGCCTTGTCCAGGTGGTCGTAGGTCTGCACGGTGCCCTCGGCCAGGCTGACCAGCACGGGCTGGTGGCCGGCGTCCTTCACCGCGTCCCAGGGCTCGGTCAGCTCGACGCGCTCGATGCCCTCGGCGGCGACGAGGAAGGCGACGGTCTTGGGCTCCTGCGTGGGGGAGGTCATGGAGGGACCCTTTCGTTCGGGGAGGTGGGTACCTCGAGGCCTTACCCGTCTCGCGGCTCGGCCAACCCCGCCCGACCCCAAGGCTTCCCCCAGGTGCGATGACTCACAGTGGCCGTGGAGGGGGTGATCGCCATGTGCGACGCAACACTGGCCGGGGGGCCACTGAGCTGTGTCAGGCCGTCCGGCCACCAGGGCAGCCACGAGTACCACTCGTCGTCGGGGTCCTGGGTCAACGACAGCCACAGCGACGGGGGGCACGGCTGAGGAGCCGAGAGAGGGGGCTACTGCTCCCAGTGGTTGCGGTTGGTGGCGCCGTCCCCGGCCAGGTAGCCGACGAAGAGACCGTCGGGGTCGCGGACCGCGCGGATCTCCTGCAGCCGCGCCCAGTTCTCGTCGGCCAGCACCTTGACCTGGCGGCGGGCGAGGTCGCTGTCGCCGAGGTAGGAGCCGACGGTGACCGGCTCGAGGTCGGCCATCACCGACGCGAGCCACGCCTGGTGGCGCTCGTCCTCGGCCTCGTCCTCCCACAGCACATAGCTGGCCAGGTAGATCTCCGACTGCAGCGAGAACGCCATGTCGGGCAGCTCGCGCAGCGGCGCCATCGAGAACCAGATCGTGAAGGCCTTCGCGTTCGGCAGCGTGGTGTAGGCCCGGCGCATCGCCGGGACGACGTCGACGGCGCTCCCGGTCAGCCAGGCGTTGTCGACCGCCCAGCGGTGGCCCTCCGGGTTGTCCTCGAGCTGCCGCTTGCGCTGGTCCTCGGCGGTGGTGGGCTCGGCGTCGAGCACCATCAGGGCGCGGTCCAGGGCCGGGTTGGTGCGGAACGGGGCGAGCGCGCTGTCGGCCTCGGCGGCGTCGGCCACCAGGGCCAGCGCGGTGACCAGCAGCACCGGGTCGGGGGACAGCGCGAGGTCGGTCTTGGTCAGCGCGACGATCTCGACCGTGTCGGCGACCGTGGCGTGGGTGTCGTGCAGCCACGTCATCACCTCGTCGAAGTCCTCGAGGCCGAAGGCCTGGACGGTGGTCGCGAGGTACCCGGGGGCAGGCAGCGTGCGCAGGTGGAAGCGGGTGACCACGCCGAAGAAGCCCGGGCCCGCCCCGCGCGCGGCCCAGTAGAGGTCGCTGTTCTGCTCGGCGTCGGCACGGACCAGCTCGCCCTCGGCGGTGACGACGTCGACCGCCTCGACGTACTCGGCCGCCCAGCCCCAGCCGCGGGCGTTCCAGCCCTGACCGCCCTGGAGCAGGAAGCCGCCGATGCCGACGGTGGGGCAGTGGCCGCCGACGAAGAACCGGCCACGCTCGGCCAGGTACGGCGACAGCGCGCCGCCGCCCTTGGTGGCCGGTCCGGCCGCGACGATGCCGGTGGCCTCGTCGTACTCGATGTCGTCGAGGGCGGCGAGGTCGAGCACCAGCGCCTCCTCGCGCACCGACCACTGCGCCCAGGAGTGGCCGCCGGAGCGGACCGCGACCGTCCAGCCACGCTCGCGGGCCAGCCGCACGCCGAGGACGACGTCGGCCTCGTTCGCCACCCTCAGCACGGCCGCGGGACGGCGCTCGGTCAGGGCGCGGTTGAAGATCCGGTCGACCCGGGCCGCGTCGTAGGCCCGGTCGTCGCGCAGGACCAGCTCGCCCTCCAGGAGCGTGAGGTCCACGCTCATGCCGGCTCGCACAGGGCGTGCAGGGTCTGGCCCATCACCCGGCCGGGGTCGGCGCCGGGGGTCTCGGGGTGCATCTCCCACGCGGCGAGCTGCAGGGAGTTGTCGAGCACCATCTTCACCCGCGGGAAGCGCCGCGCCATGAAGGCCGGGAGGACCCCCTCGACGGTCGCACCGTCGGCGGTGAGCATCTCGGCCAGCACGACGGCGTCCTCGGAGCACATCGCCGCACCCTGGGCGATCAGCGGCGGGCAGGCGTGGGCGGCGTCGCCGATGACGATCGACCGCCCGCGAAACCAGGGGTCCTCGACGCAGACGGTCTCGATCCACTGGTAGTTGACGACCGCGTCGTCGGCGAGGCTGTCGCGGACCTGGCCCCAGGTGCCGCCGTACCCCTGGCCGTGCTCCTTGAACATCCCCCCGTGGGGGTGCTCCCCGACGAAGGAACGGTCGAGGTTCTCCTCGATCAGGAAGGCGTAGCAGAGGTCCTCGGAGATCGGGGTGTAGCCGGCCTTGTACTTGGGGCCGCCGTAGTAGAGCTCGGAGCAGTCCATCTCGGGGGGCCGCTTGGCCACGACGCGCCAGATGCCCATCCCCACCGGGCGCGGCTCGGCGGTGATGCCGAGCATGCCGCGCACCTGGGAGCGGATCCCGTCGGCGCCGACGAGGAGGTCGACGGTCTCGGTGGTCCCGTCGGTCAGGGTGGCGGTGACGCTGTCGCCGTTGTCGGTGATCGCGCTGACCGTGGTGCCGAGCCGGACGTCGACGCCGGCCTTCACGACCTCCTCGGCCAGCACGTCGGCGACGTCCGAGCGGACCGCCCCCATCGTCGGGGGCACCTGGTCGCCGCCCATCGGGGGCGTGGGGATCTCGGCGATGACGTGGGCCCCGTCGGCGCTGCGCATCCGCAGGTGGTGGAAGGGGAAGCCCTTCGCGGCGATCTGGTCGAAGACGCCGGCGTCGTGGAACGCCTTGAGCGCGTTGCCCTGCAGGGTGATGCCGTGGCCGATGCCGCCGAGCTCGCTGCGCAGCTCGAGCAGGATCACCTCGACGCCCTTGCGAGCCAGGGAGATCGCGAGCAGGCCGCCGCTGATGCCGCCCCCGACGACGAGGACGCGGTTCACCGCGGAGGCGGGCTGGGACTGGGTCATGGGGTTCTCCTAGGACGAGAGACGGGCGGGGGAGGGGCGGAGGACGACGTCGGCCAGCAGCTGGAACGCCTCGCCGACCGGCTCCACCTCCGCCGGCAGGTTGAGGAAGCCGTGCAGGACGCCCGGCACGAGCTCCTGGCGTACGTCGACACCGGCGGCGGCCAGCGAGACAGTGAACGCCTCACCGGAGGCGCGCAGGTCGTCGTACTCGGCGTTGACGACGACGGTGGGGCACAGCCCGGTGAGGTCGGCGAGGCCGGGCATCGCGTACCCGTCGGCCGACTCCGGCGGGCCGCCGACGTAGTTCGCGGTGATCCCGGCGACGGCCTGCGGGGGGAACCGGAGGATCTCGGGCACCTCGGCCATCAGGGCGTCCAGCGCCGGGGTGGACGCGGGCAGCACCGGGTGCAGGGCGGGGTAGACCGGGAGCAGGGTGGCGGGCAGCCAGCCGTCCTCGTCGCGCAGGCGCAGGGCCGTGCCGGCGGCGAGGTTGCCGCCGGCGCTCGCCCCGCCGAGGGTGATGCGGTCGGGGTCGACGCCGAGGTCGGCGGCGCGGTGGCGCACCCAGCGGACCACGGCGACGCAGTCGTCGAGCGGGACGGGGTAGTGCACGCCGTCGACCGCGAGCCGGTAGTCGACGCTGACCACGAAGGCGCCCGACCGGTCGTGGACCTCGCGGGCGGTCCGGTCGGCCTCGGGCATGTCGAGGTCGCCCATCGTGAACCCGCCGCCGTGCAGCCACACCAGGCAGGGGACGTCCTGGCCGCGTCGCGGCTCGCCGTACAGCCGCACGGGGACCGGGCCGTGCGGGCCGGGGACGGCGGCGTCGCGGACCGGGACCTCGGGCGCGGGCGCTGCCCACGGGTACTGCAGGAAGGCGTGGAAGCGCGACTCGAGCTCCGGGTCGCTCATCAGCTGCTCGAAGGAGCGCAAGCCCTCCAGCAGCGGGAAGCGGCTCGCCACGTCGGGGTGGATGCTCATGCGAACTGGGAGGGCCGGGCGCCGGTGATCCAGCCGACGATGTGGTCGGGCTCGGTCTGGTCCATCGCGACGTCGGCGACCTTGCGGCCGCGGTTGAGGATGACGACGCGGTCGGCGACCTCGTGGCACAGCGGGAGGTTGTGCGTGACCAGGACGATCGCGATGCCCTGGTCGGCCATCCGGCGGATGAGGGCCTCGACCTGCTTGGTCTGCTCGTAGCCGAGCGCCGCGGTCGGCTCGTCGAGCAGCAGCACGCCGCTGGCCTCGCCGTTGACACGGATGGCGCTGCGCGCGATGGCCACGGTCTGCCGCTGGCCTCCCGAGAGCATCTCGACGGGGCGGGTCATCGGCGCGGTCCGGACGCCGAGCCGGTCGAGCTCGGCCTCGGAGCGCTTGCGCATCGCCTTGTGGTCCACGAACCCGAACCAGCCGAGCGGCCCCTTGCGGAGGACCTCGCGGCCCAGGTTGAGGTTGGTGGAGATGTCCTGCGCCTCGACGAGGGCGAGGTCCTGGTAGACCATCTGGATGCCGGCCTCGGCGGAGTCGGACGGTGCGTGGAAGACCTGCTCGGTGCCGTGCACCCGGATGGTGCCCGAGGACGGCTTGTGGGCGCCCGACATGACCTTGAGCAGGGTGGACTTGCCGGCACCGTTGTCGCCGAGCAGGCCGACGACCTCACCGGGCATGACGTGGACGTCGATGCCGTCCAGGGCGCGGACGAAGCCGTAGTGCATCTCGATGCCGGAGAGCTCGAGGGCGGGCGTGCCGGTCCGGGTCTGCACCGGGATCTGGCCGGGGACCTGCGTGCTCATCTCAGACCAACTTTTCCATGGACGGACAGGTTGCCCATCGCCATCAGCCGCTCGGAGACGCTGGTCTGGATGGCGCGCTCCAGGGCGAGCGACCCGAGCAGCAGGGCGCCGGTGGCCACGGTGGCCCAGTAGGGCTGGATGCCGCGGATGGTGAGGCCGTTGGAGATGGTGGCCAGGATCAGCGCACCGACCAGGACCCGCGGCAGGCTCCCGCGACCGCCGGTCAGCGCGACGCCGGCCAGGGCGACCGCGGTCAGCGCGCTGAAGATGATCTGCGGGCTGGCCGACGGGTTGGCCTCGGTGACCACGGCGGTGGTGACCAGGCCGCCGAGGGCGGCGAGGAGACCGGAGATGATGAAGCCGAGGACCTGGTAGCGGGGGGAGTGGATCCCCGCGCGGCGGACCGCCTCGGCGTTGCCGCCGACCGCCATCAGCCGCAGGCCGTCGCGGGTGCGGGTCAGGAAGACGGTCCCGATGACGAAGACCCCGGTGACGATGAAGACCGGCGCCGGGATGCCGGAGAAGCTCCCGAACGACAGGTACCGGTGGGTGCCCATGAACTCCAGCTGGGTCAGCCCGGGGAAGGTGTAGCCGCCGGCGACGACCGCGGCGAGCCCGGAGAGCACCGAGAGGGTGCCGATCGTGATGATGATCGGGTTGAAGCCCCGCAGCGCGATCAGGCCGTTGACGAGCCCGACGACCACGCCGCAGCCCAGGCCGGCGGCGAGGCCGAGCCAGGTCGGCTGGCCGTGGGTCAGCAGCCAGCCGCACACGCAGGAGGAGATCGCGGCGGTGCCGGGAAGGGACAGGTCCAGCACCCCGGTCATGATGCCGATCCCGACGCCGGCGGCGAACAGGGCCGTCAGTGCGGCCGCGTTCGCGACCAGCAGCCCGTTGTCGACGGTGAAGAAGTACGGCGAGCACCAGAAGCCGAACACCACGATCAGCAGGCCCCACAGCAGGAAGATGCCGCGGTCGCGCAGGAAGACCAGCGCCGACACGGCGCGGGGCATCTCGTGGCCGGTGAGGGCGGGCGCCGGCTCGGGTGCGGGGGCCGGCCCGGGGCCGGGGCTCGTGGCCCCGGCCGCCGCGACGTCAGGGGTCGTCATGGCGCTCAACTTCCCGCCTTGACGACCTTCTGCGGCACGGTGAGCTGCAGACCGGTCATCGTCGGGTCGTCGATCATCTTGACCAGCGTGTCGAAGGACTGCGCCATGTCCGCGTCGAACTGGAGCGCGACGGAGGCGTAGATCTTGCCGTCCTTGACCGCCTGGAGGACCTCGTCGTTGCCGCCGGCCTCGGTGACGCAGTCGAGCTTCTTGCCGGCGGCGTTGAAGGCGCCGATGGAGCCCAGGGCGCCCTCGTCGTTGACCCCCATCACCGCGGTGGCGTTCGGGTTGCCCTGCAGCGCGCTGCCGACGTCGGTCTGGGCGGTGGCCCGGTCGGAGATGGTGATGGTCGAGACGATCGTGGCGTCGGGAGCCCCGGCGGCCAGCGCCTCCTTGGCGGCGGTGTCGATCTCCTCCTTGCCGGCCGTGCCGGGACCGGACTCGCCCCAGATGACCTCGGCCTTGCCGCCGGACTTCTCGTTGATGCAGTTGGCGAGCTCCTCGCCCAGCGCCTTGCCCTGGGCGACGTAGTCGATCGTGGAGTAGGAGATCCCCGGGGTGAGGCCGTCGAGGCCGTAGTCCTTCGGGGTGCCGTTGAGGATCAGCGGCACCTTCTTCTCCTGGGCGGTCTTGACCAGGGCGGACAGCGCCGTCGGCTGGATCGCGATGGCCCACGCGCCGGACACCCGGCCCGACTCGATGACGCTCTGGAGGTCGGTGGCCTGCTTCTGCGGGTCGAGGTTCGGGTCCTGCACCAGGACGTCGAAGCCCTTGCTGCCGCCGTACCCCTTGACGCCCTCGGAGAGGCCCTTCATCGCCGGGATCTTCAGCGCCAGCGGGGAGAAGGCGATCGTCTTGGTGGTGGAGCTGTCCGAGCTGGAGTCGGAGCCCGAGCCGGCGACCGGCTTGGGGTCCGAGCCGCACGCGGCGAGCAGCGCCAGGCTGCTGACGGCGAGGGCGGCAAGCGCGGCCCGGCCGGTCGAGGAGGGAACAGACGTCACGAACATCTCCTGGATCTCAGAGGTGACCACCGTCGGCCACCTGTGTGGTGGGTCACAGACAACCGCGAAGCCCGCCGACCCGGAACCCCGCTCGCAGTGATGCCAGGCATCCACGTCGGCGCTTTCCGCGGCGCTCCACCGCGCCCCTAGCGTGAAGCCACCGAACCATCCACGACCCCGTCACGACCCCTGCTGAGGAGCCCCCATGGCCTACGTCGTCAGTGCCACCTGGACCGCCGAGCCCGGCAAGGAGGACATCGTCCTCGACGCGATCGAGAAGCTGACGCCGCCGTCGCGCCAGGAGCCGGGCAACCGGTTCTACCAGGCCTACCAGGACGCCGCCGAGCCGCTGGTCTTCCGGCTCTTCGAGATCTACGACGACGAGGCGGCCTACGCGGCGCACGGTGTGTCGGAGCACTTCGCGACCTACGCGCTGGGCCAGGCGATCCCGGTGCTCGCCAACCGCGAGCGTGCCTTCTACGAGACGATCGGCTGAGACCGCGATGCGACTGGCCGCGTTCCGGGGGGTCGAGGAGCCCGAGGGCGTCCGACGGGTCGGTCTCGTCCTCGGTGACTGGTCCTCGGCCGCCGGCCCCTCGGGGTCGGGGAGGTCGGGGGAGGGTCCGAGCTGGTGGATCCACCCGTTCCCCGATGGCACCGAGCTGGTGCCGCTGCTGGCGGCCGACCCGGCCGAGCGGGAGGCCGGCGCGGACGCCGCGGCACAGTCCGACGGGCTCCGCCCCCACGAGGTGGTGCTGCTCCCGCCGGTCTACCCGACCGCGATGCGCGACTTCCTGACCTTCGAGGCGCACGTGGAGGGGATGGAGCGCGGGCACGGCAACCCCGGCACGCCGGCGGAGTGGTACGACGCCCCGGTCTTCCTCTTCATGGCCCCGCACGCGGTGACCGGCCCGTACGACGACGTCGCGATCGCCCCGGACACCGAACGGTTCGACTACGAGCTGGAGATCGCCGCGGTCATCTGCCGCGACGTGCGCAACGTGACCCCGGAGCAGGCGCGCGCGGCGATCGGCGGCTACTGCGTGATGAACGACTGGTCGGCGCGCGACATCCAGGGTAAGGAGATGCGGCTCAAGCTCGGCCCGTCCAAGGGCAAGGACTTCGCCACCACGATCGGGCCCTGGGTGGTCACCGCCGACGAGCTCGACGACTGCCGCGACGCCGACGGCTTCCTCGACCTGGAGATGATCGTGCGGGTCAACGACGTGCCCACCGGCTCCGACCGGTCGGTGCACATGGGGTGGTCCTTCGAGCAGCTGGTCTCGCACGCCTCCCGGGCCTCGTGGGTCAAGGCCGGGGAGGTGCTCGCCTCGGGCACCTGCTCGGGCGGGTCACTGGCCGAGTCGTGGGGCCGCCACGGGTCGCTGACCCCGCCGCCGCTCCAGGTCGGCGACGTGGTGGAGATGACCATCGAGCGCCTCGGCACGATCCGCAACGCCGTGGTCGCCGGGACCGAGGACGTCCCGCCGGTCATCCCGGCGCGCCGTCGCGTCCCGCAGGAGGCCTGACCATGACTCTCACGAGCTCGCTCGAGGTCGTCACCCGCAACCCGGCCACCGGTGCGGTGCTCGCGTCGTACCCGGCGCACGACGAGGCCGGCGTGGAGGAGGTCCTGGCGCAGGTGCACGCCGCGTCGGTCGTCTGGGCCGCGACGCCGTTGGAGGAGCGGCTGGGTCTGCTGCGCCGGGTCGGCACGCTGCTCACCGAGCGGCGCGAGGAGTACGCCGCGCTGGTCACCGCCGAGATGGGCAAGCCGCTGGCCGAGTCGCTGGGCGAGATCGACAAGTGTGCTTGGAACTGCGCGGTGGTCGCCGACCTCGCGCCGGGCTGGCTGGCCGACCACGAGGTCGCCTCGGCCGCCTCCCGGTCGTGGCTGTCCTACGAGCCGCTCGGCGTGGTCTTCGCCGTGATGCCGTGGAACTACCCGTTCTGGCAGGTCATCCGGTTCGCGTGCGCCGCGCTGGCCGCCGGCAACGCCGGGCTGCTCAAGCACAGCCCGGACACCACCGGGTGTGCGCTGGCCCTGGAGACCCTGTTCGCCGACGCGGGCGCCCCGGCCGGCCTGTTCCGGTCGCTGGTGCTGAGCGCGGAGCAGGTCCCGGTCGTGACGCCGCGGGTGGTCGCCGACCCGAGGGTCGCCGCGGTCACCCTGACCGGGTCCGAGCGGGCCGGTGCGGCGGTCGGCGCGGTGGCCGGGGAGTCGCTGAAGAAGTCGGTGCTCGAGCTCGGCGGGTCCGACCCGTTCGTGGTGCTCGCGGACGCCGACGTCCCCGCTGCGGCCGAGGCGGCTGTGAAGTCCCGGTTCGGCAACGCCGGCCAGTCGTGCGTCTCGGCCAAGCGGTTCATCGTCGTCGACGAGGTCGCCGAGGAGTTCGTGACCGCCTTCGTCGAGCGGGTCGGGCTGCTGCAGCTCGGCGACCCGACCGCACCGGGCACCACGATGGGCCCGCTGGCCCGCCCCGACCTGCGCGACGCCGTCGTCCGGCAGGTCGCCGCGTCCGTGGCCCAGGGCGCCGTCCTGGTCACCGGCGGGGCGGCCCTGGACGCCCCGGGCAGCTTCGTGGAGCCCGCCGTGCTGGACCACGTCACCCCCGGGATGACCGCCTTCACCGAGGAGACCTTCGGACCGGTCGCCGCGATCGTCCGGGCGCGCGACGACGACCACGCCGTCGCCCTGGCCAACGACACCACCTTCGGCCTCGGCGCCTCGGTCTGGGGCGAGGCTGAGCATGCCCTGGCGGTCGGCCGGCGGATCCGCTCCGGCGCGCTCTTCGTCAACGCGATGGTCGCCTCGGACCCCCGCCTGCCCTTCGGGGGCATCGGCCGCTCCGGTTACGGCCGCGAGCTCTCCGCCGAGGGCGTCCGCGAGTTCACCAACGTCCGGACCGTGGTGGTGGCGTGATGCGGTTCGACCACGTCGGGCTCAACGTCGCCGACCTCGACACGATGCAGGGCTGGTACGCCGAGGCCTTCGACCTGAGCGTCGACCTCGAGTTCTCCCTGCCCGAGCTCGACCTCCGCGGCGTGGTCCTGCGCGGCGACGGGTACCGGGTCGAGCTGCTCACCCGGTCCGGCAACGTGGCCGGTCTGCAGGCCGCGAACCCGGTCGAGGCCGCCCTGACCCGCGGCTTCGGCCACGTCGCCTTCGACGTCCCCGACGTCGACGCGGCGTACGACGGGCTGCTGGCGCTCGGCGCCTCCGACCGGATGTCGCCACGCCCCTCACCGGAGCCGGGCGTGCGGATGGCCTACGTCGCCGACCCGGAGGGCAACCTCGTCGAGCTCCTCGACCGCACCTCCGCCCGCCCCCCGGAGGTCGAGGTGCGAGCGGAGCGAGCCACGAGACCGCAGGCGCACCCCCCCGGAGGTCGAGGTGCGAGCGGAGCGAGCCACGAGACCGCTGGGACACGCCCACCAGCAGGAGTCCCGGTGACCGGCCGGCTCGCGGGCAAGATCGCGCTGATCACCGGCGTCGGCGGCGGGATCGGCGAGGTCGCCGCTGCCCGGTTCGCCTCCGAGGGCGCCCGGGTCGTCGGGTGCGACCTCGACCCGGCGTCGGCGGCGCAGACCGAGAAGAACGTGCGTGCCGTGCTGGGTGACGGGGGCGGCGAGATCACCGTCATGGGAGGCGTGGACCTCGGTGACGCCGAGCAGGCCCGCGTCTGGGTGGACGCGGCGGTCGCGACGTACGGCGGGATCGACGTGCTCTACAACAACGCCTCCACGCAGCGCTTCGGCGCGCTCGACGAGCTCACCGTCGACGAGTGGGACTTCACGATGCGCAACGAGCTCGACCTGGTCTACTACACGACCCGCGCCGCCTGGCCGCACCTGAAGGCCCACGGGGGCGGCGCCATCGTCAACGTCGGCTCGATCGCCGCGACCCGCGGCGTGGAGTTCATGCCGCAGAACGCGCACTCGGCGGCCAAGGGTGGCGTGGTCGCGCTGACCCTGCAGCTGGTCGTGGAGGGCGGGCCGCACGGCATCCGCGCCAATGTGATCAGCCCCGGGCTGGTCGAGACCCCGAACACCGCCCCGCTGCTCGCCGACCCGCCCGAGCGCCTGCAGCGGGTCGTGCTGGACCGGATCCCGCTGGGCCGGCACGGCCGGCCCGACGACATCGTCAACGCCGCGGTCTACCTGGCCTCCGACGAGGCCTCCTGGGTCAGCGGCGCCCACCTCGTCATCGACGGCGGCGGCTCGGTCCTCGGCTGAGGACCCCCGCCCCACCCACCAAGGAGAGAGAGCCATGAGCCACCTCAACGAGTACGGCATCACCCACCTGCGGCACGTCGACCTGGCGGTGCCGGACTACGACACGCAGCGGACGTTCTACAAGGAGACGTGGGGGCTGACCGAGGTCGGCACCGACGGTGACCTGTCCTACCTGGCTGCGGAGGGCTCCCCGGAGCAGTACGTCGTCCGGCTGCGGAAGGCCGAGGAGAAGCGGCTGGACCTGGTGTCCTTCGGGGCCGAGTCCGAGACCGCGGTCGACGCGCTGGCGGCTCGGCTGGGCACGCTGGGGGTGCAGCTGGTCGGGGAGCCGGACAAGCTGCAGACCGCCGGCGGGGGCTACGGGTTCCGGTTCTTCGACATCGACGGCCGCACGGTGGAGATCTCCACCGGCGTGGAGACCCGGCAGCACCGGCCGATCGAGGAGGGTGAGGCGATCCCGGTGCGGCTCTCGCACGCGGTGATGAACTCCAACAACCTCAACGCGACGCGCGACTTCTACGTGAACACGTTGGGCTTCAAGCTCTCGGACTCGCTGTGGAGTGAGCACATGGGCGAGATGATGCACTTCCTGCGCTGCAACGACTGGCACCACAGCTTCGCGATCGCGACGGGCCCGCACACCTCGGTGCACCACGTGTCCTTCGAGATGCGGGGGCTGGACGAGTACATGCGCGGCACCGGCCGGGTGATGCGGGCTGGGATCAAGAAGGTGTGGGGTCCGGGGCGGCACCTGGCGGGGAACAACACGTTCTCCTACTTCATCGACCCCTCGGGCAACACGATGGAGTACACCACCGAGCTGGAGCGGCTCGAGACCGACGAGTGGCACCCGAGTGTCTACGACATCTCCGACCCGATGACCCAGGACCAGTGGGGCACCGCGGACCCGATGAGCGAGCTGATCGCCCAGGAGTCCTTCAACGCCCCCGACCGCGGCGTCTTCGTCCCCCCACCCGTCTGATGCCCTCGTCGCTGGTCGAGTAGCGAGTGGTCCCCTTCTCGGTGGTCGAGTAGCGAGCGACGAAGGAGTGAGCGTGTCGAGACCTGGTGAGTGGCCTGGCGGACGGGTGGTGGGGGTCTCGACACGCCCTCCGCAGGCTCCGGGCTACTCGACCAGCGAGAGGCGGCTGGTGGCGGGGTCTCGACACGCCCTCCGCAGGCTCCGGGCTACTCGACCAGCGAATGGCCGCCTTCTCGGTGGTCGAGTAGCGAGCGACGAAGGAGCGAGCGTGTCGAGACCTGGTGAGCGGAGGAGTGGGACATGGGTGACCTGACGGGGCGGGTCGTGGTGGTCACCGGGGGTGCCCGGGGGCAGGGCGCGGCCGAGGTGGAGGCGCTGGCCCGGGCGGGCGCGACGGTGGTGGCCACCGACGTGCTCGACGAGGACGGCGCCGCGCTGGCCGCGGACCTGCAGGACCAGGGGCTCGCGGTGACCTACCGGCATCTCGACGTCCGCGACGCTGCCGGCTGGGCGGCGTTGGCGGCAGCCCTGGAGGCCGTGCACGGGCAGGTGCACGGGCTGGTCAACAACGCCGGCGTCGCGAGCCGCGGCCGGATCCCGTACGTCGAAGTGGAGACCTGGGACCGGACGTTCGCGATCAACGTGACCGGTCCGCTGCTGGGGATCCAGGCGTTGGTGCCGTTGATGCCGCCGGGCTCCTCGATCGTCAACGTCTGCTCGGTCGCCGCGATCAGCGGGCACGTCGCGGCGGCGTACACGGCCAGCAAGTGGGCGCTGCGCGGGCTGTCGCGTTCGGCGAGCCTGGAGCTCGGTCCGCGGGGCATCCGGGTCAACGCGGTGATGCCCGGGCTGGTGGAGACCCCGCTGATGGAGCACGCGTCCCCGGCGTTCCGCGGTGCTGCGCTGGCCGAGATCCCGCTGGGCCGCACCGGCACCGTGGAGGACATCGCCCCGCTGATGGTGTTCCTGCTCTCCGAGGCCAGCGCCTACATGACCGGGGCCGAGCTCGTCGTCGACGGTGGCCTGACCGCGCACGTCTCCCACAAGGGCATCGCCGACGCGATCGCCCCGGCTGAACCACCAGCTGCACCACCGGCAGGACCGGTCTCGTGAGGCTCGCCTCCGCGTCGTACGACGGGCAGCGCTTCGCCGCCGTCGTCGAGGACGACGTGCTGCTGCGTCTGCCGTCCGACCACACCGTCGCCGACCTGGTCGCCGGCGGGCTCGAGCGGGCCCTCGACCTCGGTGAGGACGCCCGGCGCACCCGCGACGTCGTGCCGCTGGACCAGGCCCGGCTGCTGCTGCCCTACAAGCCGGCGAGTGTGCGCGACTTCGTCACCTTCGAGTCCCACGTCGAGGGGGTCCGGCGCAGCGTCGACGGGGCGTCGGGCGTCCCTGAGGCCTGGTACGACGCCCCGACGTTCTACTTCACCAACCCGCACGCCCTCTACGGTCCCGGCGAGCCGGTCCCGCGGCCGGCGACCTGCCGGGCGCTCGACTTCGAGCTCGAGGTCGGCGCGGTCCTCGGCCGCGGCGGCTCGTCGCTGACCGAGGCCGAGGCGACCGAGGCGATCTTCGGCTACACGGTCGTCAACGACTGGTCGGCCCGCGACCTGCAGTCCCGCGAGATGACAGTCGGCCTCGGCCCGGCCAAGGGCAAGGACTTCGCCACCAGCCTCGGCCCCTGGATCGTCACCGCCGACGAGCTCGCCGACCGCCACGACGCCAACGGCTTCCTCGACCTGGACTGCCGGGTGTCGGTCAACGGGCAGGCCGTCGGCCAGGACCGGCTGGCCCACATGCACTGGACGTTCCCGCAGATGGTGGCCTACGCCTCCCGCGACTCCGTGGTCCTCGCCGGTGACCTGCTCGCGTCGGGGACCACGGGTGGGGGCGGCTGCCTGGCCGAGCTGTGGGGACGCCGCGGGGAGCGGACCCCGCCACCGCTGGAGCCCGGCGACGAGGTCGTCCTCACCGTCGAGGGGATCGGCACCCTGGCGGGGTCGGTGGCCACCTGACGGCAGCGGCCCCGCCACCCGGGGAGGGGTGACGGGGCCGTCGTCCGTGGTCAGACGAACTGCAGCAGCAGGTTGTACATCCCGAGCGAGTCGTAGTTGGTGTAACCGGTGGTGGTGCTGCCCTCGCCGACCCCCGACAGGAACACGTAGTAGGTCCCGGCCCCCAGCGTCACGTTGAAGTTCGTGCGGGTCGTCCCCGTCGGCGACGCCGTGACGAGGGTGGTGCCGGCGGCGTTGGTCAGCTCGATCCGCATGTTGAGGTTGGGGTCGACCGACTGGAACCACTCCCACGACTGGATGTTGACCGTGCGGGTCCCGGTCAGCGAGAACTTGAAGGCGTCGTACTCGCCCGAGCCGTAGCTGATCCGGCCGGACCGGGTGGTGCCGGCGGGCAGGGTGGCCGTGGTGGCGGTGGTGCCGACGTAGTCGTCGGCCAGCCAGCCGAGGTAGCCGCCGATCACGTAGAGGTCGTCCTGGCCGTTGTTCGCGCCCGGGTACTGCCCCTTGCTCCACTGGGTGACCGGGCGTCCGTAGGGGTTGCCCATGATCGGCGCCCAGTTGGCGTGGCCACCGTAGTAGTCCTGACCCGACGTCGTGCCGTCGTGGTAGAGCCCGACGGTGTGGCCGGCCTCGTGGCTGACGCACTCGGCGATCTGCTTGGTCGGGGTGGTGGGCGTGGTGAAGCAGAACGCCGGGGTGTCGCTGTTCCAGCCGAACGAGCCGATCTGGGCGTAGCCGCTGTTGTTCACCGCCAGCCAGTTGTTGGTGCCGACGACCACCCGGACGCCGTACGCCGTGTCCGTCGAGGAGCTCCGGCGCAGGCCCTCGTAGCCGGGGTCCTGGGTCGTGATGTCGACGTTGAACGGGGCGTAGTCCTCCGCCACGCTGGCGAAGGCCGCCTGGATCGCCGCGGCCTCGTTGGTGTTGAAGGTCGAGGTGTCACCGTCCCGGGTCCAGATCGGGGTGGTGATCGTCGGGCGTCCCGTCTGCGTGTTCCAGACCGTGCCGGTGGTGGTGTTGCCGTTGAAGTCGAGGAAGATCTTGCGCGGCGAGCTCGGGTTGGAGTGCAGGTAGAGGGTGTCGCCGACGGGCCAGATCAGCTTGTCGGGGCTCCCGGTCGTCACGGTCGCCCCGGTCCCGCCGAGGGAGTCGGCGGCGGCGAGGTGGCGCTGGTCGTCGACCTGGATCGTCGGGTCCTCCGACAGGATCGCGCGGAGCTGGTCGGCGGTCAGGTCGCTCTTCTTCGCGTGCTTGGCGAGGTCCGTGCCGAGGTAGCGCGCCGCGGCCGCCCCGGTGCGGTGGTGGATCGTGCTCCGTCCCGCCTTGCTCGTGCTGTCGGCGCTCGTGCCGGCCGAGGCGGAGCCGCCGGTGGGGATCGACCGCTGGTCGCCGCCGGCCGCGTCGGCGGCGGGCGCGATGCTGACGACGGCGGTGAGCAGGGTGGCGCTGAGGAGTGCTGCCGACGCCGTCCGGCGGCGGCTGGTGGTGACGCGCATGGGATGCCTCTTCTGGTCGGGTCTCGGTGGGACCGGGCTCCTCGCCTCGAGCGGTGGAGACCGATGACCTCATCCCACCAACGGAACGCCGACGCGGCTGTCGGCCTGCTGACACAACGGGTGCCGTCCTGACGACACTCGTGGACGGTCCTGGGGGCACGTGGGTGGGCCGATACCTGGCATCACCCCCCGCTGGTTCCGCAACCGCGCCGCCGGGGGCAGAGTCGGGGGAGACAGCCCGCAGACGTGAGGACGGCCCGTGTTCGAGTACTTCCCCGGCAACTACATCTGGAGCTTCGGCGTCACCGCCGCCCTCAACTCCGGCGGCGCGGTCGACGAGGTCGACCGGGCGTGCCGGCCGATCCGCGACCTGGCGCAGCAGGGGTCGGACGTGGGCACCGAGGAGTTCATGGCGTCGTGGCGCCGCGTCGCCGACCAGGTGGAGGAGCAGGCCGCGGAGGCGGAGAAGGCGGGCCACCGTCGTACGGCGGGGCAGAAGTACCTGCGCGCCGCGGGCTACGTCTGCCAGGCCGAGCGGATGCTCAGCAACGCCTCGCCGCTGCGGATCCCGACCTACCAGCACCTGCTCGACCTGATGCAGAAGTCGTTCGACCTCCTCGACCCGGCCACCACGCGGGTCAGCATCCCCTTCGAGGGCACCACGCTGCCGGCGTACTTCACCGACGCCAGCCGCGACGGGGAGCCGGCCCCGTGCGTGGTGATGTGGAACGGCCTGGACTCCACCAAGGAGCACATGTACACCTCCGGCTGGCCCACCGAGATGGCCGCCCGCGGCATCTCCGTGCTCCAGGTGGACTGTCCCGGCTCCGGCGAGGCCCTGCGCCTGCAGGGGCTGACCTCGCGGGTCACCACCGAGGACTGGGCCGCGGCCTGCCTCGACTACCTCGAGACCCGCGACGACGTCCGGTCCGACCGGATCGGCCTGGTCGGCTGGTCGCTGGGCGGCTACTACGTGCCGCGCGCCGCCGCCTTCGAGAAGCGGGTCGCGTTCGCGGTCGCCTGGGGTGCCAACCACAACTGGGGCGAGGTGCAGCGCAAGCGACTCGAACGCGAGGGCGAGAACCCGGTGCCGCACTACTGGGAGCACGTGCTCTGGGTGTGGGGCCAGCCCGACATCCCGACCTTCATCGAGGCCAGCGCGGAGATCCACCTCGACGGCGTGGTGGAGCTGATCACCTGCCCGCTCCTGGTCACCCACGGCGAGGGCGACCGCCAGATCAACGTCGCCTACGCCCACCGCTCCTACGAGCAGGCCGTCAACGCCCGCACCCGGACCCTGCGGGTCTTCACCGCCGACGAGGGCGGCACCGAGCACATCGGCATGGACCACCTCCCCCACGTCGGGGCCTACACCGCCGACTGGATCGAGGACACCCTGGCCGAGCTGGACGCCGCACCCCACCTGCCCACTGCCTGACCCCTCCCCGACCACGCAAGGAGCTGCGCCCATGCTGACCCGCCACGGCACGATGGCCACCGAACGACCCGAGCGCTACGCCAAGCAGCTCGCCGGACACTGGGCCCGCAAGGGCAGCGCCGGCGAGGAGGACGGCGCCACCGTGATCCGCTTCGCCACCGGCCAGGTCGTCGTGCTGCGCGCCGAGCCCGGCGTCCTGCGGGTCGAGGCGTCGGTGCCCGAGGACGGCGACCCCGACCGCTTCGCCCAGGTCGTCAAGGAGCACCTGGAGCGGTTCGGCACCCGCGACGAGCTCGAGGTGGTGTGGTCGTGAGCGCCTTCCCTCCCGGCTTCCTGTGGGGCGTCGCCAGCGCCGGCCACCAGAACGAGGGCGACAACGTCGACAGCGACACCTGGTCCGCCGAGAACGTCACGCCGTCGGTGTTCTCCGAGCCCTCGGGCCGGGCCTGCAACGGCTACGAGCTGTGGGCCGAGGACGTCGACCTCGCCGCCGGCCTGGGACTGACCGCCTACCGGTTCTCCGTCGAGTGGGCGCGCGTCGAGCCGGTGGAGGGCAAGATCTCCGCGGAGGCGCTCGACCACTACGAGGCGATCGTGGACCGCTGCCTCGAGCGGGGGATGGCGCCCGTCGTCACCTACAACCACTTCACCTCGCCGCACTGGTTCGCCCTGCGCGGCGGCTGGCTCGACCCGGCCGCACCCGAGGCGTTCGCCCGCTACTGCGACGCCGTGACCGAGCGGTTCGGCGATCGGATCGCGGTGGCCGTCACGCTCAACGAGCCCAACCTCGCCCGGCTGCTGACCTGGCTGCAGCTGCCGGACTTCGTCCGCGACCTGGAGCGCGCGACCCTGGCCGCCGCCTCCGAGGCGACCGGCGTGCCGGCGTACCGGCTCTCCAACGTGATGCTGCCCGAGGAGATGGACGCGATCGCCGACGGCATGACCGCCGGCCACCGCGCCGCCCGCGCGGCGATCAAGGCCCGCCGGCCCGACCTGCCGGTGGGCTTCTCGGTCGCCGTGGTCGACGACGTCGTGGTCGGCGACGACCCGGCGGTCCGGGACCGCAAGCGTGCCGAGGTCTACCAGCGCTGGCTGGAGCTGGCCCGGGAGGACGACTTCGTCGGCGTGCAGAACTACGAGCGCGTCCCGTACGACGCCCACGGCGAGGTCCGCCCGCCCGAGGGCACCGTGCTCAACCAGATGGGCACCGCGATCGAGCCCGGGTCGCTGGCCGGGGCGGTCCGCTTCGCCCACGACGTCGCCGGCGTCCCGGTGCTGGTCACCGAGCACGGCATGTCGACCGACGACGACACCCTGCGCGCCGCCTTCCTGGAGCCCTCGCTCGACGGGCTGGCCGAGGTGGTCGCCGAGGGCGTCCCGGTGCTCGGCTACCTGCACTGGACCCTGATGGACAACTTCGAGTGGATCTTCGGCTACGGCCACCAGCTCGGCCTGCACGAGGTCGACCGGGAGACGTTCGCCCGGACCGCCAAGCCCAGCGCCGGGGTCTACGCCGACCTGGTGCGGCGGCACCGGGCCTGAGCGCACGACGAACGGGGAGGATCCGAGCCACCGGCTGGCTCGGATCCTCCCCGCTGTCGAGTCAGGGCTCAGACGTGGCTGTGCACCTTCAGCTCGGCCGGGGTGGCCGGGTACTTCAGGCCCAGCTGGGCGGTGGGCACGTCCTTGGTCTCCTTGGCCGTCGCGGCCGAGATCGCCGCGATCACCGCGATGACGGCGGTGAAGCCGGCCGTGACCACCCAGCCGCCCTCCTGCACGCCGCCGAGGCCGGTGACGATTGTCGGGGCGAACCCGGCCATCAGGAAGCCGAGCTGGGTGCCGATGGCGACACCGGAGAAGCGCACCCGGGCGTTGAACATCTCGCCGTAGAACGACGGCCAGGTGGCGTTCGCCGCGGCGTAGCCGCAGGAGAAGGTCAGCACCGCCAGGGCGAAGGTGAGCAGCTCGTTGTCCTGGCTCATCGACAGCAGGTAGAAGGGCATCAGCGCAGCGCTGGACAGGGCGCCGTAGATGAAGACCGGCTTGCGGCCGATCCGGTCGGCCAGACGGCCGAAGAGCGGCTGGGTGCCGAGGGCGAACACGTTCGCGACGACGACGAGCCACAGCGTGATCGACTCGTTGACGCCGACCTCCTTGCCGTAGGCGATGGCCAGGTTGCCGAAGACCGTCGAGACGGCGGCGATGAACGCGCAGCAGACGACCCGGAGCACGTCACGCCAGTGGTCGTGCAGCAGCACCGCGACGGGCAGCTTGGCGATCTCGTCGTGCTCCTGTGCCTCGGTGAAGGTCGGGGCGTCGTGCAGGCTGCGCCGGATCCAGTAAGCGACGACCACGACGATCGCGCTGAGGAAGAAGGGGATCCGCCAGCCGAAGGAGTACTTGAGGTCGTCGGGCAGCGCCACCACCGGGATGAAGACGAGCGCGGCGATGATCTGCCCGCCCTGGGTGCCGGTCAGGGTCCACGAGGTGAAGAACGAGCGACGGTCGTCGGGGGCGTGCTCCAGGGTCAGCGAGCTGGCGCCGGCCTGCTCGCCGGCCGCGGAGAGGCCCTGCAGCAGCCGGCAGAGCACGAGCAGCGCGGGAGCCGCCCAGCCGATCGCGTCGTACGACGGGATGCAGCCGACCAGGAAGGTCGAGCAGCCCATCAGGACCAGGGTGAACATCAGCACCCGCTGGCGGCCGACCCTGTCGCCGAAGTGGCCGAGGATGACCGCACCGATCGGCCGGGCGACGTAGGCGAACGCGAACGTCGCGAAGGACATCACCAGCGCCGAGGCGTCGTCGTCGGGGAAGAACACGTGCGGGAAGATCAGCGCCGCGGCGGAGCCGAAGACGAAGAAGTCGTAGTACTCGACGGCCGAGCCCATGAAGCTGGCGACGGCCGCGCGCCGTGGGGTCTTGCCGGTGGTGGTACCGGGGTCGTCCATCGGGGTTCCTCCTGGTGTGAGTGTGCCGCGGGCAGGCGCCAGCGTCGAGGTGTCGTGCATGGTGTGGTGACGGTGCTGAGGGGGTGCTGCGGGAGGGTCAGGCGGACTGCCGGACCAGCTCCAGGAAGTGGGCGCGCATGCGCTCGGCGTCGGGGGTGATGCCGGTGATCAGCCGGAAGGCGTCGACGGCCTGGTGGACGGCCATGTGGCCGCCGTCCAGGACCCGGCACCCGGTCGCGCGGGCGGCGCGGACCAGGGCGGTCTCCAACGGCCGGTAGACGATGTCGGCGACCCAGAGGTCGCGGTGCAGCAGGGTCGGGTCGAGGGGGAGGCCGGGGTGGTCGGCCATCCCGGTGGGCGTGCAGTGCACCAGGCCGTCGGCCGCGTCGAGCAGGGTGGCGAGCTTGTCCGGGTGGGCGCTCTCGACCCGGGCGTCGGGGAAGCGGGCCTCCAGGTCGCGGGCGAGGGCGGTGCTGCGGTCGACGTCGACGTCGACGATGACCAGGTGCTCGCAGCCCAGCGAGAGCAGGGCGTCGGCGACCGCGGCGCCGGCACCACCGGCACCGAGCTGGACGACCTCGCGCAGGGAGGCGCCGGGCAGTCCCGTGCGGACGGCGGCGGCGAAGCCGGTGGTGTCGGTGTTGTAGCCGACCGCCTCGCCGTCCTCGAAGACCACCGTGTTGACCGCACCGAGCCGGGCAGCGACCGGGTCGAGCCGGTCGAGGTGCTCGAGGACCAGCTGCTTGCACGGGTGGGTGATGTTCAGCGCGTCGTACCCGAGCAGCCGGGCGTGGCGGACCAGGTCGCCGATGGCGGTGGGGGAGACCCCGAGCGCGGTCAGGTCGATGGTCCGGTACAGGTACGGGATCCCGTGGGCCTCGGCCTCGTGCATGTGCACGGCCGGGGTGAGCGACGGGGTCACGCCGGCGCCGATGAGCCCGACGAGGTGACGCCGGGGGGTGAGCGCCTGGGTCATCTCGACCCTCCGATCTGCTAATGAACTAACTGGTACGTTCGTGAAGCACATCACAGGGGGGCCGACCGGTCAAGAGGCAGGGCGGCGACTGGTCCAGGCCGGAGCGGGGGCCGCGTGCGAGGGTCGGGGGATGAGGATCGTCCTGGCCAGTGACCATGCGGGGTACGCCCTGAAGCGCGAGATCGCCGCCCAGCTGGAGGCGGCCGGACACGAGACCGTCGACGTCGGGCCGCACGACGACCAGCCGTGCGACCTGGTCGACTACGCCTACCCGGCGGCGCTGGCCGTGGGCCGCGGCGAGGTCGACCGCGGCGTGATGGTGGACGGCGTCGGCTACGGCAGCGCGATGATCGCCAACCGGGTGGCGGGCGTGGACGCGGTGGTCTGCCAGGACCCGTTCTGCGCCGGGCTCGCACGGTCGCACACCGACAGCAACGTGCTGTGCCTGGGCGGCAAGATCATCGGCTCGGCGCTGGCCGCGGCCATCGTCGAGACCTGGATGACCACCGACTTCCTCGACGAGGAGAAGTACCGGAGGCGGGTCGAGAAGGGCCGAGCGGTCGCCGCCCGCCACCTGCGGCCCCTCGACGACCTCCACTGACCCTCACCCCGTCCCCGGAGGTCGAGGCGCGAAGGCGAAGCCTGAGCCACGAGACCCCGCCCCCCGGAGGTCGAGGCGCGAAGGCGAAGCCTGAGCCACGAGACCCGCGACCACGAGACCTGCTCCCCCCGGAGGTCGAGGCGCGAAGGCGAAGCCTGAGCCACGAGACCGAAACGGTCGCGCGGCCTGTTCTCAGACGTCGGTGAGCCAGGCGACCACGACGTCGCCGAGGATCGCCCGGTGCCGCTTGCGGATCTTGGGCAGCGTCATGTCCCGGCCGAACAGGTAGCCGAAGGTGCTGTTGTTGGCGACCTGGAAGACGCAGTACGAGCTGATCAGCATGTGTACGTCGATCGCGTCGACGTCGGTGCGGAAGACGCCCTCGGCCCGGCCTCGGGCCAGCACGTCGTCGAGCAGCGAGGCGGCCGGCGTGCTGAGGTCGCGCAGCGAGGCGACCTGGTGCAGGTGCTCGCCGCGGTGGATGTTCTCGATGGAGACCAGCCGGATGAAGTCCGGGTGCGCGTGGTGGTGGTCGAAGGTGAGCTCGGCGATCCGGCGGACCGCCTCGACCGGGGCGAGGTCGCCGGCGTGGATGGTCTGCTCGGCCTCGCGGATGCCGCGGTAGGCGGCCTCCAGGACGGCGAGGTAGAGCTCCTCCTTGCCGCCGAAGTAGTAGTAGATCATCCGCTTCGTCGTGCGGGTGCGCTCGGCGATCTCGTCCACCCGGGCGCCGGAGAGCCCCTGCTCGGCGAAGACCTGCGTCGCGACCGCGAGCAGGTCGGCCTTGGTGCGCTCGGCGTCGCGCAGGCGCTCGGGGGTGGGCTGGACGGCCATGGCGCCGAGCCTAGCGACCCCCCTCGCCGGTCGAGCAGGGAGCGGCCCCCTCGCTGGTCGAGTAGGGAGCGCCCCCTCGGTGGTCGAGTAGGGAGCGACGGAGGAGCGACCGTGTCGAGACCCCGCGCGGCTCTCGGGGTCTCGACACGCGGGCTCGTTCCTCGCCCGCTACTCGACCAGCGAGGGGGGTCTCGACACGCGGGCTCGTTCCTCGCCTGCTACTCGACCAGCGGGATCCGCAGTGCTGACTCCCGATCGCGGAGCACCCCTTCCCCTCCGCTCCCAATGAATGTACCGTTTAGTTCATTAAGCCGAGGAGGCCGCATGCGAACGTCCATCGCCACCGTCTGCCTGAGCGGGACCCTGACCACCAAGCTGCAGGCGTGTGCCGACGCCGGGTTCGACGGGGTCGAGATCTTCGAGCCCGACCTGGTCACCGCCCCGCAGAGCCCCGAGGGGATCCGCGCGCTGGCCGACCGGCTGGGCCTCACCCTCGACCTCTACCAGCCCTTCCGCGACGCCGAGGGCGTCGAGGCCGGCGTCTTCGAGGGCAACCTACGCCGGGCGGAGGCCAAGCTCGCGCTGATGCAGCGCCTCGGCATGGACACGATGCTGGTGTGCAGCAACGTCGGCACCGCCACCCTCGACGACGACCGGGTCTCCGCCGCGCAGCTGCGGACCCTGGGCGACCTCGCCGCGTCGTACGGCGTCCGGCTCGCCTACGAGGCGCTCGCCTGGGGCCGGTTCGTCGACGACTACCGGCGTGCCTGGCGGATCGTCGAGCGAACCGACCACCCGGCCGTCGGCGTCTGCCTGGACAGCTTCCACATCCTGTCCAAGGGCCACGACCCCAAGGAGATCGAGCAGATCCCCGGAGAGAAGGTCTTCTTCCTCCAGCTCGCCGACGCACCGCGCCTCAGCCTGGACGTGCTGTCGTGGAGCCGGCACCACCGGCTCTTCCCCGGCGAGGGCGACTTCGACCTCGCCGCGTTCCTGGCTCACGTGCTGCGCACCGGGTACGACGGGCCGCTGTCGTTGGAGGTCTTCAACGACACCTTCCGGCAGACCGACCCCGACCGGACCGCACGGCAGGCGCTGCGCTCGCTCCGGGCGTTGGAGGACCAGGCGGCCGCCCGGCTCGGGGCCGAGGCCGCGCGCGGCCTGGTGCGGCTGCCCGAGGTCGCCGAGCCCACCGGCCTGGACTTCGTCGAGGTCCGGGCCGAGGACACCGGTGAGGTTGAGGTGCTGCTGCGCCAGCTCGGGTTCACGTTCCGCGGCCGGCACCGCAGCAAGCCGGTCCGGCTCTGGACCCAGGGGGAGGCGCGGGTGGTCTGCAGCGAGCAGCAGGCCCGCGACCTGGCGCCGACGCTGGCCGCGGTCGGCTTCGAGGTCGCCGATCCGGCGGTCTCGGCGCAGCGGGCGGCCTCCCTGCTGGCCCCGGCGGTGCACCGTCGTACCTATGCCGGCGAGCAGGACCTCGCCGCCGTCACCGCGCCGGACGGCACCGAGGTCTTCCTGGGTGAGGTCCCCGCCGGGCACGACGCGACGTGGAGTGCGGAGTTCGAGGGCGGCGCCGAGCCCGCTGCCGACGAGGCGGTCACCCACGTGGACCACGTCAACCTCGTGCAGCCCTGGCAGCACTACGACGAGGCGGTCCTCTTCTACAGCAGCGTCCTGGGCCTCGAGCCGCAGGCCCCGACGGAGGTGGCCGGGCCGGTCGGGCTGGTGCTGAGCAAGGTGATGCGCTCGGCCGACGGCCGGGTCCGGCTCGCACTCAACCTGCAGCCCGCGGGCCTCGACGCACGCGGGGGCGGCGGGCTGCCGCAGCACATCGCCTTCGCCTGCACCGACCTGGTCACGCTGGCCCGCGCGGCCCGGGCCCGCGGGTTGCAGCCGCTGCGGGTGCCGGCGAACTACTACGACGACCTGGACGCCCGGTTCGCCCTGGAGCCCGGGTTCCTGGCCACGCTGCGCGAGCTCGACCTGCTCTACGACCGCGACGGCGACGGCGACTTCCTGCACCTCTACACCCGCACCGTCGGCGGCGTCTTCCTCGAGCTCTGCGAGCGCCGCGGCGGCTACGACGGGTACGGCGCCCCGAACGCCCCGGTCCGGCTGGCCGCCCAGCTGGCCTGAGCCTGGGTAGGGTCGCGGTCGTGGCCAGGAAGAACGCCCCCGCCAAGGGCGGCACCCCCGCGACCGTCGCCCTCACCGCGGCCGGCGTCGCCTTCGAGGTGCGCGCCTACGAGCACGACCCGGCGGCCGCGTCCTACGGGCTGGAGGCCGCGAGCGCGCTGGGCGTGGAGCCGGCACGGGTGCTCAAGACCCTCCTGGCCGACGTGGACGGTGAGCTCGTCGTCGGCGTCGTCTCGGTCGCCGGCCAGCTCGACCTGAAGGCCCTGGCCGCTGCGGTGGGCGGCAAGAGAGCGGCGATGGCGCAGCCGCAGGCCGCCGAGCGGGCGACCGGCTACGTGGTGGGCGGCATCTCGCCGATCGGGCAGAGGCGCCGCCACCGCACCGTGGTCGACTCCTCGGCCCTGACGCACACGACGGTCCTGGTCTCCGGCGGGCGGCGGGGGCTCGACCTCGAGCTCAGCCCGGCCGACCTGGTCGCGGTCACCGCGGCCCTCACCGCACCGATCGGTCGCTAGAGCGCGGCCGACCGGGCGCTCAGCCCGCGTAGGCCCGGGCGATGGCGGCGCCGAGGCGGGCGTTGTGCCGCACCAGCGCGATGTTCGCGGTCAGGGACGCGCCGCCGGTGAGCTCGACGATCCGTCCCAGCAGGTACGGCGTGGCGTCCTTGCCGTGGATGCCGAGCGCGTCGAGGTCCCCGATGGCACGCTCGATGACGGCGCCGATCTCGTCGGCCGGGATCTCGTCCTCGACCGGGATCGGGTTGGCCACGACGAGACCGGAGCCGAGGCCGAGGCCCCAGTGCGCCCGCATCACCGCGGCGACCTCGGCGGCGTCCTCGACCCGGGCCTGGGCCCGGTGCCCGCTGCTGCGGGAGTAGAAGGAGGGGAACTCGTCGGTGCCGACCGCGAGCACCGGGACGCCGAGGGTCTCCAGGGCCTCCAGGGTGAGCCCGATGTCGAGGATCGACTTCACGCCCGCGGAGACCACGGCCACCGGCGTGCGCGCCAGCTCGGTGAGGTCGGCGGAGACGTCGAAGCTCTGCTGCGCGCCTCGGTGCACGCCGCCGAGCCCGCCGGTGACGAAGACCCGGATCCCGGCCAGCGAGGCCAGCCGCATCGTGGAGGCCACCGTGGTCGCGCCGTGGGCGCCCTGGGCGACGACGGTGCCGAGGTCGCGCACGCTCACCTTCCGCACACCGGGGTCGGAGGCGAGCAGCTCGAGGTCGTCGGCGCCGAGGCCGATGCGCGGGCGGCCGGCCAGGACGGCGACGGTGGCGGGGGTGGCGCCCTCGGCGCGGACGATGCCCTCGACCTCGCGGGCCATCGCGACGTTCTGCGGGTAGGGCATGCCGTGGCTGATGATCGTGCTCTCCAGCGCCACGACGGGGCGGCCCTCGGCCAGGGCGGTGGCGACCTCGTCGGTCACGCTCAGCAGGGGGTTCACGGGGTCTCCAGGTGGTGGTGGACGAGGGCGGCGGTGAGGTCGGGGCGGACCGTGCCGGCCGAGGTGACGGTGAGCTCGGCGGCGGCCTGCCCGAAGCGGGCGGCCTCGACGGGCTCGAGCCCGGTCAGCAGTCCGTGGCAGAAGCCGGCCACCATCGCGTCGCCCGCCCCGGTGACGTCGACCGGGTCGACCGGGCGGGGTCGCAGGTGCACCCGGCGGGCGCCGGCGGTGGAGAGGGTGGAGCCGTCCTCGCCCCGGTGCACCCAGACGTGCTGGACTCCTTGCGCGTGCAGGGCGGCAGCGGCCACCGTGGCTGGCGTCCCGGTCGGCAGGCCGGCCAGCACCGCCAGCTCGTCGCGGTTCGGGGTCACCGCGAGGAGAGGCCGGCCGGTCTGCAGCAGGGCGCGGGCGCGGTCGGCCTTCGGCACGCTGACCGGTTCCAGCACCACCGGCACCCCCGCCGCCGTGGCCAGGTCGAGGGCCGCTGCGAGGGTGCCCGGCGCGAGGTTGGCGTCGAGCACCAGCAGGGCGGCACCGGCGAGGAGTCCCGCGGCGGCCCGGACGTCGGCCGCCGAGAGCGACTCGGTCGCGGCCATGTCGGCG
Organism: Marmoricola sp.; assembly: GCA_044227235.1. Lineage (GTDB taxonomy): Bacteria > Actinomycetota > Actinomycetes > Propionibacteriales > Nocardioidaceae > Marmoricola_A. The sequence continues at coordinate 36,930 of JBGAFN010000017.1, forward strand.
ACGGCGACGGCCAGCTCGCCGCCCGCGTCGAGGACCGCGGTGTAGGTGCCGGTGGGCTGCGGCCCGCGCCGGACGTGCTCGACCCCGACGCCCGCGGCCGCGGTGGCGCGCAGCAGCGCGCCCCCGAACGGGTCGTCGCCGACCACGGCGACCAGATGCACCGCCGACCCCAGCCGGGCCAGGTTCTCTGCGATGTTGCGGCCGACGCCGCCGGGTGACGACGTCGCCGTGCCGGGGTTGCTGGTCGCCGGCACCAGCGCCGCGGTGCTCCGGGCGACCACGTCGAGGTTCGCGCCGCCGACCACGACGGCGTACGGGGTGCTCACGGGGCCGACGGTATCGCCCTGGATCTGCATCGCTCGTCGATCTGCGGGGGACATCTCGGCACCAGGGGCCGGGAAGTCTCTGCGACCCGGGCTCAGGAGGTGGTGGGAGGCCCGCCGCGGCCCCGCGTCGAGGCGCGCGCGACGAGCTCGGGGGTGAAGACCACCTGCTGGTGGACGTGGTCGGGGTTCTCGCCCTCGTCGAAGAGGAGACCCGCGGCGGTGCGGCCGAGCTGGCGGCGGGGCTGGTGCACGGAGGTGAGCGGTACGGCGGCGGCGGCCGCGAAGTCGATGTCGTCGTACCCGACGATGGCGAGGTCCTCGGGCACCCGCAACCCGAGGGAGACCGCCCGCTGCAGGAGGCCGAGGGCGAGCATGTCGTTGGCGCAGAAGGCGGCGGTCGGCCGGGTCCGGCGGCCGATCCCGGCCAGCCGCTCGCCCGCGCCCAGGCCGTCCGCGACGGCGAGCCCGTCGGTCGAGATGACCAGGAGATCCTCCTCGGGACGCCCCGCCGCGGCCATCGCCTGCCGGGCGCCGGCGAGGCGGTCACGGATCTGGCCGAGCCCCGGAGGCCCGCCCAGGAAGGCGATCCGGGTGTGGCCCAGGTCGAGCAGGTGCTCGACGGCGAGCCGGCCGCCGAGCACGTCGTCGACCGAGACGCTGCACAGGTCCGCCCCGGTCCGGGTCCGGTCCACGATCACCAGCGGGATCCCGCGCCGGGGGAGCTCGTCGAGGCGGGCGGCGTCGGGGTCGAGCGGTGTGATCAGCACGCCCTGCACCCGCTGCTCGGCGAGCCGGTCGAGGTAGGTGCCCTCGCGGGTGGCGCGCTGGTCGCTGTTGCAGAGGAAGAGCGTGCTGTGGGCGGCCTCCGCGGCCTCCTCGATGCCGGCGGCGACGTCGGTGAAGAAGGGGTTGGTGGCGTCGAGCATCACGTAGGCGATGGTCTGGCTGCTGCCCATCCGCAGCTGGCGGGCGCCCTCGTTGCGGACGAAGCCGAGCTCGGCCATCACCCGCTCGACGCGCTCGCGCGTGGCCGGGCTGACCCGCTCGGGCCGGTTGAGCACGTTGGACACCGTGCCCAGGGACACGCCGGCGGCAGCCGCGACGTCCTTGACGCCGGCGGTCGGGCGACGTGGGGCCATCGGGCACCTCCTGGCTGAAACGTATCGACACCCTAGCGGGCTCGGGCGGGTAGGTGAGGCGCTTGCACAACTAGGTCCTCTTGACACGGCTGTGACCGCCGTCATACGGTTCAGGTCATCGCGTTGAAACGATTCAAACCATCGGTTGGGCCGGGACGCGATCCAGATCGGAACCTCACCACGGAGGACAGATGGCGACGGAGCTACGGACGGGACAGCCCACGGGGCAGCCGACCCTGGTGCTCGACCGGGTCCGCAAGACGTTCGGGCCGGTGGTCGCGCTGCGGTCGGGCAGCATCACCGTCCACCCGGGCTCGATCCACGCGCTTGTCGGCGAGAACGGTGCGGGCAAGTCCACCCTGGTCAAGATCGTTGCCGGCGTGCACCGCCGCGACGCGGGCGACTTCCGTCTCCACGGCGAGGCCGTCGACTTCGGCTCCACCGCCGAGTCCAAGGCCGCAGGCGTCGCCGTCATCTACCAGGAGCCCACGCTCTTCCCCGACCTGTCGGTCACCGAGAACCTCTTCATGGGCCGCCAGCCGCTCGGACGCGGCCGGCGCATCGACCGGGCCCGGATGTACGCCGAGGCCGAGTCGCTCTTCGCCCGCCTCGGCGTGCACATCGACCCGCGTCGCCCGGCCGCCGGCCTCTCCATCGCCGACCAGCAGATCATCGAGATCGCCAAGGCCATCTCGCTCGACGCGAGCCTGCTGATCATGGACGAGCCGACCGCGGCTCTCAGCGGCGTCGAGGTCGACCGCCTCTTCGCGGTCGCCCGCAGCCTGCGCGACGAGGGCCGCGCACTGGTCTTCATCTCGCACCGCTTCGACGAGGTCTTCGCCCTGTGCGACACGGTCACGGTGATGCGCGACGGCGAGTACGTCGACACCCAGCGCATCGCCGAGACCACCGTGGACGCGATGGTCGCAGCCATGGTCGGCCGCGAGGTCTCCGAGCTCTTCCCCAAGGTGCCCGCCACGATCGGCGCCCCGGTCCTCGAGGTCGAGGGGCTCACCTCGGCCGGGGTGTTCCACGACGTCTCCTTCCAGGTGCGGGCCGGCGAGATCGTCGGCCTGGCCGGCCTGGTCGGCGCCGGCCGCAGCGAGATCGCCCGCGCCGTCTTCGGCGTCGACTCCTACGACACCGGGACGGTCCGGATGAACGGTGCCGCCGTCGCCTCGGCCAGCCCGCGGGCCGCGATCCGCGCCGGGATGGCCTTCATCCCCGAGGACCGCCGCAAGCAGGGGCTGGTCATCGACGCCTCGGTGACCCGCAACGTGGCCGGCGTGATCCGCTCTGGCCTGGCCCGGGCAGGACTGATTACCCAGCGGGCCGAGGGTCGCGCCGCCGGCCCGTGGGCCGCCCGCCTGGAGGTGAAGACCAACGCCCTGGACATGAACGCCTCCACGATGAGCGGCGGCAACCAGCAGAAGGTCGTCATCGCCAAGTGGCTGGCCACCAACCCCCGGCTGCTGGTCATCGACGAGCCCACCCGCGGCATCGATGTCGGCACCAAGTCCGAGGTGCACCGGCTGCTCTCCGAGCTCGCCGGACAGGGCCTGGCGATCCTGATGATCTCCTCCGAGCTCCCCGAGGTCCTCGGCATGGCCGACCGCGTCCTGGTCGTCTGCGAGGGCCGGATCACCGCCGACCTCGACCGGACCGAGGCCACCCCCGAGACCGTCATGCACGCCGCCACCCACCAGCTGGAGACGTCCCGATGAACCAGACCCCGCTCCAGCACGCCGACGGGACCGAGGCGTCCACCGCCGAGGTGCTCCTGGTCGAGCCCAGCGCGCTGACCCCGGGCCGCCGCGCCTTCAACGGCTTCGTCCGCTCCCGCGAGTTCTCCATCTTCCTGGTGCTCCTGGCCGTCGTCCTGGTGGCGACCCTGAAGAGCAGCAGCTTCCTGTTCAGCAGTGACGGGTGGCGCAACTTCCTGCTCAACCCGGCCCTGCTCGTCCTGCTCGCGGTCGGCCAGGCCGTGGTCGTGATCACCCGCAACGTCGACCTGTCGGTCGGCTCGGTGCTGGGCATCACGGCGTACCTGACGGGCCGGCTGTTCATCGACCACCCCGGGCTGCCCATCGTGGTCGTGGTCCTGCTCGCGGTCCTGGCCGGCGCCGTGCTCGGCCTGGTCAACGGGCTGCTGGTCGCCTACGGCCGGGTGCCGGCGCTGGTGATCACGCTGGGCACCCTCTACATCTACCGCGGCCTGGTGCTCACCTGGGCGGGCAGCAGCCGGATCAACGCCAGCGACCTGCCCGAGGGCTTCCTGTCGCTGGGCACCAAGACGGTGCTGACGATCCCGGTGCTCACGATCCTGGCGCTGGTCGTGCTGGTGGTCGTCGGCTCCTACCTCTACAGCACACGGGGCGGTCGCGAGCTCTACGCGATCGGCTCGGACCCCGACGCCGCCGTGCTCTACGGCCTGTCGGTGCGGCGCCGGGTGCTCTCGGCCTTCGTGCTCAGCGGCGCGATCGCGGGCCTGGCCGGTGTGCTGTACGCCGCCCGCTACGGCACCGTGAGCTCGAATGCCGGGCTCGGCATCGAGCTGCAGGCCGTCGCGGCCGTCGTGATCGGCGGGGTCGCCATCTTCGGCGGGAGCGGCACCGTCTGGGGGGCCGCGATCGGTGCGGTCCTGCTGGTCACCATCAACAGCGCCCTGCCCATCGTCGGCATCCAGGACTTCTGGCAGCGCGCCGTGGTCGGCGTCCTGATCCTGGGCGCGATCGTCCTGGACCGGGTCCTGGCACTGCGCCAGGCACGCACCCTGATCGAAGCGAGGGACTCCGCATGAGCACCGCGGCCACCACTGCCCCCGGGACCGGCGCCAGCCGGACCTACCCGGAGTACGCGCATCCGCTGTGGCGGCGCCTGCTCCTCACCCGCGAGACCGCGGTGATCGCGCTGACGCTGGCGGTGATCGTCTACTCGCTGGGCAACGTGCCGAACTTCGACGGCCCGCTGACGCTGAAGTTCCTGCTGCTGGACATCGCGCCGATCCTGCTCATCGCGCTGCCGATGACCCTGGTCATCATCACCGGCGAGATCGACCTGTCGGTGGCCAGCGTGGTCGGTCTGAGCAGCGTGCTGCTCGGGGTCCTCCACGAGGGCGGCATGCCGATCCCGGCCGCGGCCCTGCTGGCCCTGCTCGCGGGCCTGGTCTGCGGAGCCCTCAACGGCTTCCTGGTCGCCTACGTCGGGCTGCCGTCGCTGGCCGTCACGATCGGCACGCTCGCGCTCTACCGCGGACTCGCGGTCGGCCTGCTCGGCACCAAGGCGGTCACCGAGTTCACCGAGAGGTGGACCGAGCTGGCCACCGGGACCCTCGGCTCCAGCAGCGTGCCCACCATCATGGTCCCGTTCGCGGTGCTGCTCGTGGCCTTCGTGGTCCTCCTGCACTTCTCGGTCTTCGGCCGCGGCGTCTACGACATCGGCCTCAACAGCGAGGCGGCGCACTTCACCGGCGTCAACGTGGAGCGCACCAAGCTGGTGCTCTTCATGCTCTCGGGGCTCGTCTCGGCGTTCGCCGGCATCTTCTACACCCTGCGCTTCGGCAGCGCCCGTGGCGACAACGCCACCGGACTGGAGCTCCAGGTCATCGCCGCGGTGCTGCTCGGCGGGGTGTCGATCTTCGGCGGCCGCGGCCGGCTCCACGGGGTCGTGGCCGGCGTGGTCCTGATCGGCGTGCTGGCCAGCGCGCTGCGGCTCGAGCGGGTCACCGTCAACGTCACCAACATCATCATCGGTCTGCTGCTGATCGCCTCGGTCATCGCCCCCAGCGTGATCGACGCACTCTCCACCCGGCTCCCACGGAGGCAGTCACCGGCGTCGCCGGTCGCTCCCGCCCCCCAACAGACGACCTCCGCGGGCGTCTGACAACCCACCAGAAAGGTTCCACACGATGAAGGTTCGATCCAAGCGGGTCACCGCACTCGCGACGCTGGCGCTGACCACGGCCCTCGCCCTCAGCGCGTGCGGAGGCAGCAGCGACAGCGGTGACTCCAGCGGGGACGGCGGGAAGAGCAGCGGCGACATCACCGTCACGATGCTTCCGAAGAACCTGGGCAACCCCTACTTCGACACCAGCACCGCCGGTGCCAAGGAGGCCGCCTCGGCCCTCGGCGTCAAGCTCGAGGAGGTCGGTCCCGACACCGCGAGCCCCGACGCGCAGGTGCAGTACATCAACACCGCCGCCCAGCAGGCGACGAGCGCCCTGATCGTCTCGGCGAACGACCCGAAGGCCATCTGCGACGCCATCAAGGAGGCCCGCGACGCCGGCACCAAGGTCGTCACGTTCGACTCCGACACCAGCCCCGACTGCCGCGACCTGTTCATCAACCAGGCCACCGCCGAGGGCATCGCCAAGGTCGAGGTCGACATGATCGCCGAGCAGATCGGCGACGCCGGTGAGGTCGCGATCCTGTCCGCGAGCGCCAACGCGACCAACCAGAACGCGTGGATCGAGCTGATGAAGAAGGACCTGGCCGACAACCACAAGAACATCAAGCTGGTCGACACGGTCTACGGCGACGACGACGACCAGACCTCGTTCGACAAGACCGCGGCCCTGCTGCAGTCCCACCCGAACCTGAAGGGCATCATCTCGCCCACCACGGTCGGCATCGCCGCGGCGGCCCGCTACCTCAGCGACTCCTCCTCCAAGGGCAAGGTCGCGCTGACCGGGCTCGGCACCCCCAACCAGATGCGGGACTACGTCAAGGACGGCACCGTCGCCGAGTTCGCGTTGTGGAACCCGAAGGACCTCGGCAACCTCGCGACGTACGCCGCTGTCGCCCTGGCCAAGGGCGACATCACCGGCAAGGAGGGTGACACCTTCACCGCCGGCGACCTGGGCGACTTCACCGTCGGTCCCGACGCCACCGTCCTGCTCGGCGACCCCTTCCGCTTCAACAAGGACAACATCGACGACTTCGACTTCTGAGTCGAGCCGCCCGTCCTGATCGACCGGCCGGTTTCCCACGGTATGTCGGGAGACTGCCACTGCCCATGGCGTACACCCCATGGGGAGAGGCAGTTCTCCTGCATACCGTGGGAAACCGGGGGCCATCCTCGCCACGAAAGGCACCCCCGTGGAACGTGTCTGCTTCCAGCTCCAGGTCCGGCCCGACCGGCTCGCGGAGTACCAGGAGCGCCACCGCGCGGTGTGGCCCGAGATGCTCCGGGCCCTCCAGGCGACGGGGTGGCACAACTACTCGCTGTTCCTCCGGCCCGACGGCCTCCTCATCGGCTACCTCGAGACCCCCTCCCTGAGGGACGCGGTGGCCGGTATGGAGGACGCCGAGGTCAACGCCCGCTGGCAGGCCGAGATGGCCGAGTTCTTCGTGGACCTCGGTGACGACCGCCCGGACACCGGCTTCGTCCGGCTCCAGGAGGTCTTCCACCTCGAGGACCAGCTGGCGGCGCTGGCACCCGATCCGACCGAACCCGACTCCGACCCTGAGAAGTGACACGACATGACTGAGTTCTCCGCGATCAGCGACCGGCTCGCCGAGCTGGCCATCGAGGTGCCCTCGTGGGCCTACGGCAACTCCGGCACGCGGTTCAAGGTGTTCGGCTCGCCGGGGACGCCACGCACGGTGGAGGAGAAGATCGCCGACGCCGCGCAGGTGCACCGGTTCACCGGGCTGGCACCGTCGGTGGCGCTGCACCTGCCGTGGGACCACGTCGAGGACTTCGGCAAGCTCAAGGCCTTCGCCGAGGACCACGGCGTCACCCTGGGGACGATCAACTCCAACACCTTCCAGGACGACGACTACAAGCTCGGGAGCCTGACGAACGCCGACCCGAAGGTGCGCGCGAAGGCGGTGCGGCACAACCTGGACTGCATCGCGGTGATGGAGGAGACCGGCTCCCGCGACCTGAAGATCTGGCTGGCCGACGGCTCGAACTACCCGGGTCAGGCCGACCTGCGCGCCCGCCAGGACTGGCTGGCCGAGGGGCTGGCGGAGATCTACGCCGCGCTGGGTGAGGAGCAGCGGCTGGTGCTGGAGTACAAGTTCTTCGAGCCGGCGTTCTACCACACCGACGTCCCGGACTGGGGCACCTCGTTCGTGCACTGCCTGGCGCTGGGCGAGAAGGCGCTGGTCTGCCTGGACACCGGGCACCACGCCCCGGGGACCAACATCGAGTTCATCGTGGCCCAGCTGCTGCGGCTGGGGAAGCTCGGCTCGTTCGACTTCAACTCCCGCTTCTACGCCGACGACGACCTGATCGTGGGAGCGGCCGACCCGTTCCAGCTGTTCCGGATCGTGGTGGAGGTGATCCGCGGTGGCGGCTACGGCCCGGACTCCGGGGTCGCGCTGATGCTCGACCAGTGCCACAACATCGAGGCGAAGGTGCCGGGCCAGATCCGCTCGGTGCTCAACGTGCAGGAGATGGTCGCCCGCGCCCTGCTCCTCGACCACGACGCGCTGGCCGCGGCCCGGACCAGCGGGGACGTGCTGGCGGCGAACCAGATCTTCATGGACGCGTTCTACACCGACGTACGACGTGACTTGGCGCAGTGGCGCGAGACCCGCGGCCTCCCGGCCGACCCGATGGCGGCCTACCTGGCCGACGGGTACCAGCAGCAGATCGAGGCGGACCGCGTGGGCGGCTCGCAGGCAGGATGGAACTGACCTCATGAACGAAGCAGTCGAGGCGCTCGTCGCCCGGTCGAACAGGCTGGGTGCCGACCCGAAGAACACCAACTACGCCGGGGGCAACACCTCCGCGAAGGGCACCGAGACCGACCCGGTCACCGGGGAGCCGGTCGAGCTGCTGTGGGTGAAGGGCTCCGGCGGCGACCTGGGCACGCTGACCCCGTCCGGGCTGGCGGTGCTGCGGCTGGACCGGATGCGGGCCCTGGTCGAGGTCTACCCCGGGGTGGAGCGTGAGGACGAGATGGTCGCCGCGTTCGACTACTGCCTGCACGGCAAGGGCGGCGCAGCCCCCTCGATCGACACCGCGATGCACGGGCTGGTCGACGCCGCGCACGTGGACCACCTGCACCCCGACTCCGGCATCGCCATCGCGACCGCGGCCGACGGGGAGGCGCTGACCAAGGACATCTACGGCGACAAGGTCGTGTGGGTGCCGTGGCGGCGTCCCGGCTTCCAGCTCGGCCTGGACATCGCGGCGATCAAGGCGGCCAACCCGCAGGCGGTCGGCTGCATCCTCGGTGGCCACGGCATCACCGCGTGGGGTGAGACGAGCGAGGAGGCGGAGGCCAACTCGCTGTGGGTGATCGACACCGCGGCGGCGTACCTGGCCGAGCACTCGAAGGCCGAGCCGTTCGGCCCGGCACTGGAGGGGTACGGCGCGCTGCCTCACAACCAGCGCCGGACGAAGGCAGCGGCGCTGGCCCCGACCATCCGCTCGATCGCCTCGGCCGACCACCCGATGGTGGGCCACTTCACCGACGCCGAGGTGGTGCTGGACTTCCTGGCCTCGACCGAGCACCCGCGGCTCGCGGCGCTGGGCACGTCCTGCCCGGACCACTTCCTGCGCACCAAGGTCAAGCCGCTGGTCCTCGACCTGCCTGCGGACGCGACTGTCGAGGAGTCGGTAGCCCGGCTGCGCGAGCTCCATGCGGCCTACCGGGACGAGTACCAGGCCTACTACGACCGTCACGCGACGCCCGACTCGCCGGCCATCCGTGGAGCGGACCCGCTGATCGTGCTCGTGCCCGGCGTGGGGATGTTCTCCTTCGGCAAGGACAAGCAGACCGCCCGGGTGGCCGGGGAGTTCTACGTCAACGCGATCAACGTGATGCGCGGCGCCGAGGGCGTTTCGACCTACGCCCCGATCGACGAGAGCGAGAAGTTCCGCATCGAGTACTGGGCGCTGGAGGAGGCCAAGCTGCAGCGGATGCCGAAGCCGAAGCCGCTGGCCGGGCGGATCGCCCTGGTCACCGGCGCCGCCTCGGGCATCGGGAAGGCGATCGCCACCAAGCTGGCCGCCGAGGGCGCCGTGGTCGCGATCGCGGACCTGTCCCTGGAGAAGGCCCAGGCCGCCGCCGCCGAGCTCGGGAGCACCGACAAGGCAGTCGGCGTGCAGGTCGACGTCAGCAAGGCCGACGCCGTGCAGGCCGCGGTGGATGCGACCCTGCTGGCCTTCGGTGGGCTGGACCTGGTGGTCAACAACGCCGGCCTGTCGCTGTCCAAGAGCCTGCTGGAGACCACCGAGGCGGACTGGGACCTGCAGCACGACGTGATGGCCAAGGGGTCGTTCCTGGTCTCGAAGGCCGCAGCGTCGGTGCTCATCGAGCAGCGCCTGGGCGGGGACATCGTCTACATCTCCTCGAAGAACTCGGTGTTCGCGGGGCCGAACAACATCGCCTACTCCGCGACCAAGGCCGACCAGGCCCACCAGGTGCGGCTGCTGGCCGCCGAGCTCGGCGAGCATGGGGTGCGGGTGAACGGGGTCAATCCCGACGGGGTCGTGCAGGGCTCGGGGATCTTCTCCTCGGGCTGGGGTGCGAACCGGGCCGCGGTCTACGGCGTGGAGGAGAAGGACCTCGGTGCGTTCTACGCCCAGCGGACCCTGCTCAAGCGCGAGGTGCTCCCCGAGCACTGCGCCAACGCGGTCTACGCCCTGGTCGGGCCCGACCTGACCCAGACCACCGGCCTGCACATCCCCGTCGACGCCGGCGTCGCCGCCGCCTTCCTGCGCTGACCCATCTCGGTGGTCGACCATCACCGGAGGTCGAGGTGCGAGCGACCCTTCGAGGCTCGCTCCGCTCGCACCTCAGGGACCGCCGCCACGAGACCCCGCCACCCTCACGGGGTCTCGACACGGTGCTCGCAGGCTCGCACCTACTCGACCAGCGGACAACGGCGACCAGCACCGGAGGTCGAGGTGCGAGCGAAGCGAGCCACGAGACCCCCGCACCAATCGGCCCGACGAACGAGGAGAGACCCAGATGAGCATCAACGTGGCGGCGGTGGACCTCGGGGCCTCCAGCGGCCGGGTGATGCTGGGGCGGGTGGGTCGCGACGAGCTGCGGCTCGAGGCGGTCGCCCGGTTCGGCAACGACCCGGTCCGGCTGCCCGACGGGCTGCACTGGAACGTGCTGGAGCTCCACCGCCAGGCCCTGCTGGGGCTGCGCGCGGCGGTGACCGCGGCCGGACGTCACGGGCTGGCCAGCATCGGCGTGGACTCCTGGGCCGTCGACTACGGCCTGACCCGCGAGGGGTCCCTGCTCGGGCAGCCGTTCCACTACCGCGACGACCGGTGCGCCGCCGGCGTCGCGGCGGTCCACGCCGTGGTCGGCGCCGAGGAGCTCTACCGACGCAACGGCCTGCAGCACCTGCCGTTCAACACGCTCTTCCAGCTGGCCGCCGACCGGCTGCTCCCGCTGGCCGACGGCGCCCTGCTGGTGCCCGACCTGCTGACCTGGTGGCTCACCGGACAGCGGGTGACCGAGCGGACCAACGCGTCCACCACCGGTCTCCTCGACGTCCGCACGCAGGACTGGGACACCGAGCTCGCGGCCACGCTGGGCCTGCCCCCCGGCCTCTTCGGCGAGCTCGTCGACCCCGGGACCGTGGTCGGCGCCCTCGGTCCCGACGTCGCGGCCGCGGTCGGCGCCAGCGTGCCGGTGTGCACGGTGGGCTCGCACGACACGGCGTCGGCGGTCGTGGGTGTGCCGCTGACGGACGCGGACGCGGCGTACGTGTCGGTGGGCACCTGGGGGCTGGTCGGCGTGGAGCTCGACAAGCCCGTCGTGACCCCGGAGAGCCGCGCCGCCAACTTCACCAACGAGGGTGGGGTGGACGGCCGGGTGCGGTTCCTGACCAACGTGATGGGCACCTGGCTGCTCTCGGAGACGTTGCGGACCTGGGAGCGGTCCGGGGAGCCGGCCGACCTGGTCACCCTGCTGCGCGAGGCCGCCGACCACCACGCCGACCATCCGGGGGAGGGCACGGTCTTCGACGTGCAGGACGCCCGGTTCCTGCCGCCCGGCGACATGCCGGCCCGGATCGCGGCCTGGTGCGCCGAGCACGACCGGCCCGCCCCGCACGGACAGGCCGCGACGGTGCTCAGCATCGTGCGGAGCCTCGTCGAGGGCTTCGCGACCGCCCTGGAGCAGGCCGGGTCCCTGTCCGGGGTCGACGTACGGCGCGTGCACGTCGTCGGCGGCGGCGCCCAGAACACCCTGCTCTGCCAGCTGCTGGCCGACCGGGTCGGTCGCCCCGTCGTCGCCGGGCCGGTCGAGGCGACCGCGCTGGGCAACGTGCTGGTGCAGGCCCGGGCCGCCGGCGCGCTCTCCGGCACGCTGGAGGACCTGCGCGCGCTGGTGGCGCTCACCCAGGACCTGCGCGAGTTCCGCCCTCGGCGCAACCCGACGAGCCCCGCATGAGGGAGAGGATGGCCCGATGAGGGTCGCGCTGATGGTCACGTGCATCAACGACGCGCTCTTCCCCGACACGGGGAAGGCGGTCGTGACGCTGTTGCGGCGGCTCGGGGTGGAGGTGGACTTCCCTGCGGCGCAGACCTGCTGTGCGCAGCCGATGGTGAACACCGGGTACCTCGACGAGGCGGTGCCGGTGGTCCGCGGCTTCGTCGACGCGTTCGCCGGGTACGACGCGGTGGTGACACCGTCGGGGTCGTGTGCGGGGTCGGCCCGGCACCAGCACGGCATCGTCGCCCGCCGCGCGGCGACCCTGGGGGACGCCGGCCTGGCGGCCGCGGTGGCCGAGGTGTCCCCGAAGGTCTTCGAGCTCTCCGAGTTCCTGGTCGACGTGCTGGGGGTGAGCGACGTGGGGGCCTCGTTCCCGCACCGGGTGACCTACCACCCGACGTGTCACTCGCTGCGGATGCTGGGAGTCGGCGACCGTCCGACCCGGCTGCTGCGCGAGGTCCGGGGGCTTCAGCTGGTCGAGCTGCCGCAGGCCGAGGAGTGCTGCGGGTTCGGCGGCACGTTCGCGGTGAAGAACGCCGAGGTCTCGGTCGCGATGGGCTCCGACAAGGCCCGCCACGTGCGGGAGACCGGCGCGGAGATCCTGGTCGCCGGCGACAACTCGTGCCTGATGCACGTCGGCGGCCTGCTCTCGCGGCAGCGCTCGGGCGTCAAGGTGATGCACCTGGCCGAGATCCTCGCAGCCCAAGAAGGACAGGAGGGGTCGTCGTGAGCGCCACGTTCGTGGGGATGCCCGCCTTCCCGGAGGCGGCACGGGCGGCGTTGGCCGACACCCAGCTGCGCCGCAACCTGGCGCATGCCACCTCCACGATCCGGGCCAAGCGGGCCGCGGTGGTCGGCGAGCTGGAGGCGGCCGGCACCTGGGAGGAGCTGCGGCTGGCCGGCGCGGCGGTCAAGGACGACGTCCTGCTCCACCTCGAGGACTACCTGCTGCAGCTGGAGGAGTCGCTGAGGGCGAATGGTGCGGTCGTGCACTGGGCGCGCGACGCCGCCGAGGCCTGCGCGATCGTCGCGGAGATCGCGCGGGGTCACGGGGTCGACGAGGTGGTCAAGGTCAAGTCGATGGCGACCGCGGAGATCGGGCTCAACGAAGCCCTCGAGGCCCAGGGGATCGCGGCGTGGGAGACCGACCTGGCCGAGCTGATCGTGCAGCTGGGCCACGACCTCCCGAGCCACATCCTGGTCCCGGCGATCCACCGCAACCGGGCCGAGGTCCGCGACATCTTCCTGCGCGAGATGGCCGCCGCCGGTCGCCCCGCACCGGCCGACCTGACCGACGACCCCGCCGCCCTGGCCGGCGCGGCCCGGCTGCACCTGCGCGAGAAGTTCCTGCGCGCGAAGGTCGCGGTCTCGGGCGCCAACTTCGCGGTCGCCGAGACCGGGACCCTGGTGGTGGTGGAGTCCGAGGGCAACGGCCGGATGTGCCTGACCCTGCCCGAGGTGCTGGTCTCGGTCGTCGGGATCGAGAAGCTCGTGCCCACCTGGGGCGACCTGGACGTGTTCCTGCAGACCCTGCCGCGGTCCAGCACCGGGGAGCGGATGAACCCCTACACCTCGACCTGGTCGGGCATCACCCCGGGCGACGGGCCGACCGAGGTGCACGTGGTGCTGCTGGACAACGGCCGCACCCGGGCCCTGGCCGACGAGGTCGGCCGGCAGGCGCTGCGCTGCATCCGCTGCTCGGCGTGCCTCAACGTCTGCCCCGTCTACGAGCGCACCGGCGGGCACGCCTACGGCTCGGTCTACCCCGGCCCGATCGGCGCGATCCTCAACCCCCTCCTCAAGGGCGTCGGCAACGGGGGTCTCGAGGGCGAGCAGACCGACTCGCTGCCCTACGCATCCTCGCTGTGCGGGGCGTGCTTCGAGGCCTGCCCGGTCCGCATCGACATCCCGAGCGTGCTGGTCGACCTCCGCGCCCAGGTCGTCGACGCCCACCGCGCGGGTCCCGGCCATCGGGTTCCCAAGCCGGAGGCGGTCGCGTTCACCGCCGCATCGTGGGTGCTGGCCAGGCCCGGCCGCCTCGCCGCCGTCGAACGGGTCTCCGGACTGGCCGGCCGCGTGCTGGGCCGGTTCGGGAGCGGGCGGACCCTGCCCGGCGGCCGGGGCGCGATCACCCGCGCCCCCGGCCCCGGCGCGAAGTGGACCGGCGCCCGCGACCTGCCCGCCCCACCCGCAGAGTCCTTCCGCGCCTGGTGGAAGCGGACCAACGGGGGCACCAACGGGGGCACCGACGGGGGGCGAGCCGGGTGAGCGCCCGCGACGACATCCTCGCCTCTGCCCGCGCCGCCCTGGCGGGCGCCGACCGGACCTCCCCGCACGTCCCGCGGTCCTACCGGCACCAGCCGCGCCCGGCCACGCAGGAAGCGCTGCTGGACCTGTTCGCCGAGCGGGTCGCGGACTACCGCGCCGACGTACGACGCGTCACCGCCGACCAGGTCGAGGCCGCCATCGGCTCGATCCTGGGCGACCGGTCCGTCATCGTCGCGCCGGAGCTGCCCTGGCCGGTGGCCGGTGCGGTCCTCGACAGCGGCCAGTCCGCCGCCGAGCTGGACCGCCTCGACGCCGTGGTCACCGCCGCCCGGGTCGGGATCGCGGAGACCGGCACGATCGTGCTGGACCACACCGGCGACCAGGGCCGCCGCGCGCTGTCCCTGGTCCCCGACCTGCACGTCTGCGTCATCCGCGCCGACCAGATCGTGCCCGGCGTCCCCGACGCCGTCGCCCTGCTCGACCCGTCCCGCCCCCAGACCTGGATCAGCGGCCCCTCGGCCACCAGCGACATCGAGCTCAGCCGCGTCGAGGGCGTCCACGGACCCCGCCACCTGCACGTGCTTCTCGTGGCCGGGGAGACCGGCTGACGCGCCGAGAGCCCCGCCGGAACGCGAGTCCGACCGCGTTTCGACAAGGTTCGAGCAAGCCTCACCGGAACTCGACCGGGACCGCCTCGCGCGGATGAGACTGCCGTCGTGGGCACTCCAGGGGAGACACGGGGCACGGCGCTCGTCCTCGAGGACGATGACACCCTGGCCCTGCTGCTGCGTGGGCTCCTGGAACGGGCTGGCTTCCGGGTCGAGCTCGTCGACACCTTCCAGGACGCGGTGGGCGTGGTCCGGGCCGAGGACGCCGTCGACCTCGTCGTCCTGCCGCTCCGGATGCGCGGCGCCGACCGCTTCGAGCAGGTGGGAGCACTGCGGTCCTCGACCAGGGCTGCGATCCTCGCCCTGGGAGCGCGGGACTCGCCGCGGGACCGGGCGGTCGCGTTGAACGCCGGCGCCGACGACTACCTGGCCCTGCCGTTCGACCCGGCGGCCTTCGAGGCCCGAGTGGCCGGCATCGTGCCGCGTCCCGGTCCCGCCGCGACGTAGTCAGACGGCGTCAGAGGGCCAGAGGCAGTCAGAGGCAGGCCGCCGCGACCTGTTCCAGGTGGCGCAGGTCGGTGCCGCAGCACCCCCCGAGCACGGTCAGCCATGGGAGGCGCTCCCGCAGCGCCGCCGTCTCGTGGCCGAACGCCACCGGGTCGCCGTCGTCGAGCTCGGTCGCCTCGTCGAGCTCGGCGTGGCTGCTCGTCGACGCGTTCGCGCGCACCGCGCGGATCCGTTGCGCCCAGGCGGCGTTGGGGTCCAGGACACCGGCGAAGTGCTGCGGGTGCGCGCAGTTGACCATGAAGTACGCCGGGTAGCCGCCGGTCGCCTCGTCCACCTCCGTGACCGCCGCGGCCAGGGCGGTGCCGTCCGGGAGACGCCCGTCGGTCTCGACGGTGAACGACAGCGCCACTGGCAGGCCGACCGCCTCGGCCGCCTGGGCGACCCCGACCGCCTCGGCCGCATAGGTCAGCGTCATCGCGGTGACGAGGTCCGCGGCCGTCTCGGCGAGGGCGGCGACCTGGGGCCGGTGGTAGCCGGCGGCCTCGTCGGCGCTCATCAGGGCCTCGGGCCGGTAGGCGTCGCCACGCGGCCCGAGGCAGCCGCTGACCGGCATCGGGTGGGAGCCGTCGGCGAGCTCGTCGCGGACCCCGACGACCAGGTCGACCGCGCTGCGGTTGACGGCCGCGAGCGCCGACGCGTCGTACCCGACCCGTCGTCCCCAGTCGGCGTTGGCGCGCCACGTCGGCGTCTCGAGCACGAACCCGGCGCCCGAGCGGACGGCCAGCTCGGCGTGCGCGGTGTAGTAGTGCCGGAGCAGCCCGCGGCCGTGCTCGTCGTCGAGCAGCGGGAAGGCGGCGAACTCGGGCAGGTCCACGCCGTGGTGGAAGATCAGGTCGGTCTCCAGACCGGTGTCGGTGAGCAGGACCCGGTCCCCGAGCTGGGGGAGGGAAGCGGTGTCGCGCGGCGTCGGCATCCCCCCAGCCTGCGCGCGTCCCCTCGCTTGCGGCCATAGTCCTGTCGAGCCCTCTCGGCGGTGTTTCCGCGCTCACCGCACCGGGTACCGGGCAGACATGAGCGACCGTACCGACCACGTCACCTCCGAGAGCCCCGCTTCGGAGGCCACCGCCACCGACCGCACCCGCCGGGTCGACCCGGTGCCCTCCCAGCGCGCGACCGCCGCCTCGACCGAGCGCACCGACGTCGTTGCCACCGACCGGGCCCGCGACAAGTTCGGCGGGCTCAACACCGGTGCCTCCTTCTTCGGCTGGCTGGTGGCCGTGGCCCTGTCGGTGCTGCTGACCAGTGTCGTCGGCGCGATCGCTGCTGCCGTCGGGTCCACCACCGACCTGACCCTGTCGGAGGCCGAGCGCGCCACCGGCACCGTCGGCTTCGGTGCGGCCGTGGTCCTCGTCGTCGTGCTGACCATCGGCTACTACGCCGGCGGGTACGTCGCCGGCCGGATGTCGCGCTTCGACGGCGGCGTCCAGGGCGTCGGCGTGTGGGGCCTCGGCGTGGCGGCCACGGTGGTCGCCCTGGTGCTCGGCGCCGTCTTCGGCGACCAGTACAACCTGCTCGACCGGGTGGACCTGCCGCGCATCCCCGGCACCCTGACCGAGCTCGGCTGGAGTGCCGTGCTGGTCGGGCTCGTCGCCCTGGTCGCGACCCTGCTCGCCGCGGTCGTCGGCGGCAAGGTCGGCACCCGCTACCACCACCGGGTGGACCGTCTCGCCGCGCGCTGACCGCGCGCCTGCTCCGCTGACCTAGGCTGCGGTCGGCTGCACCCCCTGACCATCGACCGCCCAGCCTGAGGAGCCCGGAATGGAACAGCGCACGCTCGGAGGAACCGGCCGCACGGTCTCCGCCGTCGGTCTCGGCACCTGGCAGCTCGGCGCGGACTGGGGCGACGTCTCCGAGGAGGCCGCCCGCGAGGTCCTCGAGGCGAGCCTCGCCGAGGGCGTCACGTTCTACGACACCGCCGACGTGTACGGCGACGGCCGCAGCGAGCGGATCGTGGGCCGGTTCGTGGCCGACCATCCCGAGGCCGACCTCTTCGTCGCCACCAAGATGGGGCGCCGCGCGGAGCAGGTCCCCCAGAGCTACGTCCCGGAGAGCTTCCGGCAGTGGGTCGACCGGTCCCGGGAGAACCTCGGCCTGGACACCCTGCCCCTGGTCCAGCTGCACTGCCCGCCGTCGGAGGTGATCGCGGCGGGGGCGACGTACGAGGCCCTGGGCGCGCTGGTCGAGGACGGCTCGATCGCAGCCTGGGGCGTCAGCGTCGAGACGTCCGACCAGGCGCTGGAGGCGATCGCCCACCCCGGCCTGGCCTCGGTGCAGATCATCCTCAACGCCTTCCGGCTCAAGCCGCTCGAGCGGGTCCTGCCCGCCGCGGAGCAGGCCGGCGTCGGCATCATCGCCCGGGTCCCGCTCGCCTCCGGGCTGCTGTCGGGCCGCTACCGCCCCGACACGACGTTCGCCCCCGACGACCACCGGACCTACAACCGCGACGGCAGCGCGTTCGACGTGGGCGAGACGTTCTCAGGCGTGGACTTCGAGACCGGTGTCCGTGCGGCGCAGGAGTTCACCGCCCTGGTGGCGGCGACGGTGCCGGACGCGACACCGGCACAGGCGGCCATCGCGTGGGTCACCCAGCTGCCCGGGGTGACCACGGTCATCCCCGGTGCCCGCAACGCCGAGCAGGCACGGTCCAACGCCGCCGCGGGCCGGCTGCCCGCGCTGCCGCAGGAGCTGCGCGAGGGCGTCACCCGGATCTACGACGCGCACCTGCGTGAGCAGGTCCACGCCCGCTGGTGACCTCAGGCGGCAGGGGAGGGGCCCGGGCGCGACTACCCTGGAGACCATGCCGAGACGAGCCCGCGGATGAGCCCCCGGACCAGCGAATCCCCTGACGACCGCGAGCCCGACCAGGCTCCCCCCACCACCGAGCCGACCTTCGCCGACCTCGGCATCGACAAGCGGGTCCTCAAGGCGCTCTCCGACGTCGGCTACGAGTCGCCCTCGCCGATCCAGGCCGCCACCATCCCGGCGCTGCTCGAGGGACGCCACGTGGTGGGCCTCGCCCAGACCGGCACCGGCAAGACCGCGGCGTTCGCGGTGCCGATCCTGTCCCGGCTCGACCTCAAGCAGAAGACGCCGCAGGCGCTCGTGCTGGCCCCGACCCGCGAGCTGGCGCTCCAGGTCTCCGAGGCGTTCGAGCGGTACGCCGCGCACCTGCCCGGCGTGCACGTGCTGCCGGTCTACGGCGGGCAGGGGTACGGCGTGCAGCTGTCCGCGCTGCGCCGCGGCGTGCACATCGTGGTCGGCACCCCGGGCCGGATCATGGACCACCTGGAGAAGGGCACCCTGGACCTCTCCGAGTTGCGCTTCCTGGTCCTCGACGAGGCCGACGAGATGCTCAAGATGGGCTTCGCGGACGACGTCGAGACGATCCTGGCCGACACCCCCGACGACAAGCACGTCGCCCTGTTCAGCGCCACGATGCCGCCCGCGATCCGGCGGATCGCCAAGAAGTACCTGACCGACGCCGCCGAGATCACCGTCAAGTCCAAGACGACGACCGCGGCAAACACCACGCAGCGCTACCTCGAGGTCGGCCACCACCAGAAGCTCGACGCCCTCACCCGCATCCTCGAGGTTGAGAACTTCGAGGGCATGATCATCTTCGCCCGCACCAAGCAGGCCACCGAGCAGCTCGCGGAGCGCCTGCGGGCCCGGGGCTTCTCGGCGACGGCGATCAACGGCGACATCGCTCAGGTGCAGCGCGAGCGGACCATCAACCAGCTCCGCGAGGCCAAGCTCGACATCCTGGTCGCCACCGACGTCGCGGCCCGGGGCCTGGACGTCGAGCGGATCAGCCACGTCGTGAACTACGACATCCCGACCGACACCGAGTCCTACGTGCACCGGATCGGCCGCACCGGCCGGGCCGGGCGCACCGGCGACGCGATCTCGTTCGTCACCCCGCGCGAGCGTCACCTGCTCCGGGCCATCGAGAAGGCCACCCGCCAGCCCCTCACCCCGATGCGGCTGCCCACCGTCGACGACGTCAACCAGACCCGGGTGGCCCGGTTCACCGACGCGATCACCGAGGCGCTGGGCAACGACGGCCTCGGCTTCTTCCGTGACCTCGTCGAGGACTACGCCCAGGAGCACGACGTCCCGGCGGCCGACATCGCCGCGGCCCTGGCGCTGCTGGCCCAGGACGGCCAGCCGCTGCTGATGGCGCCGGAGCCCGAGCCCGTCCGTCCGGCCCGTACCGAGCGCCCAGACCGCGCCGACCGCGGGACCCGCGTCGAGCGGCCGACCCGGGACGCGCGGCCGCGACGCAGCGACGTGCCGCTGGCGGCGTACCGGATCGCGGTGGGCAAGCGCCACAAGGTCGAGCCGCGCCAGATCGTCGGTGCGCTGGCCAACGAGGGCGGCCTGCGTCGTGAGGACTTCGGGCACATCGACATCCGGATGGACCACTCGGTCGTCGAGCTCCCGGCCGACCTGCCGCGCGCCACGTGGACGGCGCTGGAGCGGACCCGGATCTCCGGCAAGCTCATCGAGCTGACCGAGCTCGGTGGGGGCGCCGGTCCGGCAGCGCGCGAGCGCCCCGACCGCGCCGAGCGGCCGACGTATTCCGAGCGCCCCGAGCGGACCAAGCCCCGGACGAAGCCGCGCACCAAGAGGCCCTGACCTTCGGGGGCTTTCAGGACGGTCCGGGGGTGACCGGGACCTCTGTCACTTCTCCAGCCCCGCAGCCACGCTCCGATCTGGGCGTGCGCGAGGATGGAGCTCGACGGGGGCGTCGACCTGGGAGGGGCTCCATGCCGGTCTCCGGCAACGACATGCGTCGTGAGGTGCTCGACGACCTCGCCGTGGGGCGGGTCTCGGGCAGTCGCCTGCTGCGCATCCTGGACGACCTCCCCGACCTGATCGCCTACGTCGACGCGACCGGGCACAACCGCTTCGTCAACCAGGCGGCCGCCCGCTGGTTCGGGCGGTCCCCGGCGGAGTGCTTCGGGGTGCCGATCGAGGAGCTGCTCGGGACCGAGCGGTGGGAGGCCACCCGGGAGACGATCGACGCCGTCCTGGCCGGGGAGCCGCAGACGATCCGGCGCTCCCTGGTGCTGCCCGACGACACCGTCGCCTACACGCTGATGCGCTACCTGCCGGTTTGGGTCGACGGGGTGGTCGTGGGCTTCGACGTGCTCGGCACCGACATCACCGAACGGGTCGCGGCCGAGGAGGCCGCGCTGGAGCTGGCCTCGGCCAATGCCGTGATGGCCGACCGAGCCCGGATCGCGGTCGACCTGCACGACCTCACCATCCAGCTCCTGTACGGCGCCGCGCTGGACGCCGACGCGGTCGCCCGGGACCAGGCCGACCCGGACCCCCGCCTGGAACGCGCCGCGCAGGGCATCGACCAGGCGATCCGCGAGCTGCGGACCTCGATCTACAAGCTCTCGCGCAACCTGGGCCCCGACCCGGTCGTGGCCGGCGTGGTCCGCATCGTCACCAACGCCGCCAACTGGCTCGGCTTCACCCCGGAGGTCGTCTACGACGGCGACCTCGACCACCTGCCCACCCCGCTGGTCGACGCACTGCTGGCGGTGCTGCGGGAGGCGGTGTCCAACATGGTCCGGCACGCCGAGGCGCGGCACGCGACGGTCGAGGTTCACGTCACCGAGGGGGTGCTGACCCTGCGGGTCACCGACGACGGCCGCGGACCGGGCACCACGAACCGGCGCAGCGGGGTGGCCAACATGGAGACCCGCGCTGCCGAGCTCGGCGGCACCTGTGCCATCGAGCCGGCCGAGGGCGGCGGCACCCAGGTGACCTGGACCGCGCCCGTGCCCGTGCCTGCCGACGACGCGGGGTGACCCACGGGGTCGAGGTCCTTCTGCCCTACTGGCGCAGCCCGTGTGCTGGTGACCGTGGAGGCAGAGAGAGGAGGTGCGGTCATGACCGAGGAGCAGGAGCAGGAGGCTCGCGCCGCCGCACTACGGGAGCAGGCGATCAGGCAGCTGAGGAAGCGCCGTGACTTCCGCCGGCACGTCATGGTCTACGTGCTCGTCAACGCCTTCCTGGTCGTCGTCTGGGCGGTCACCTCGGGCACCGGCGCGTTCTTCTGGCCGGTCTTCCCGATGGCCGGCTGGGGCATCGCCGTGGTGGCGAACGCCTACGACGTCTACCTGGGCTCGGACTTCACCGAGGCGGAGATCCGTCGCGAGATGGAGCACCTGGGGCGTCAGGGCTGAGCCGCACGTGACGGGCCCGCGGCGATGCGCGAGACTCAGCAGTCATGGAGTCCCGCCTGCTGTCGCGCCGTGACCTGGAGTTCCTGCTCTACGAGTGGCTCGACGTCGAGGCGCTGACCTGCCGGCCCCGCTACGACGCCCACGGGCGGGAGACCTTCCAGGCGGTGCTCGGGGTCGCGGAGACGCTGGCCACGGACCACTTCGCGCCGCACAACCGGCTCGCCGACGCCAACGAGCCCACCTTCGACGGCCGGACCGTCACGCTGGTGCCCGAGGTCGGCCAGGCGCTGAAGGCGTTCGCGGCCTCCGGGCTGATCGCCGGGGCGATGGACGAGGCGGTCGGCGGCATCCAGCTGCCGCACACCGTGCACACCGCCTGCCTGGCCTGGCTGCAGGCCGGCAACGTGGGGACCGCGGCGTACCCGTTCCTGACGATGGCCAACGCGAACCTGCTGCTCGCGCACGCGACGCCCGACCAGGTGGACCGGTTCGTGCCGGCCATGCTGGAGGGCCGCTGGTTCGGCACGATGTGCCTCTCGGAGCCGCAGGCCGGGTCCAGCCTGGCCGACATCACGACCCGGGCGGTGCCGCAGCCCGGCGGTGGCTACCGGCTGTTCGGGCACAAGATGTGGATCTCCGGCGGCGACCACGAGCTCGGCGAGAACATCTGCCACCTGGTGCTGGCCCGCGTCGAGGGCGCCCCGGCCGGGGTCAGGGGCATCTCGCTGTTCCTGGTCCCCAAGCGGGTGGTGGGCCCGGACGGGGCAGCGGGCGAGCGCAACGACGTGGTGCTGGCCGGTCTCAACCACAAGATGGGCTACCGCGGGACCGTCAACACGGTGCTCAACTTCGGCGAGGGCGCCCACACCCCCGGGGGTGAGGCCGGCGCGGTCGGCGAGCTCGTCGGCGCGGAGGGCCGTGGCCTGGCGCTGATGTTCCACATGATGAACGAGGCCCGCATCGGCGTGGGTGCCGGTGCGGTCGCCCTGGGCTACAGCGGGTTCCTGCACGCGCTGGACTACGCCCGCGAGCGCCTGCAGGGGCGGCCGGTGACCGGCAAGGACCCCGCGGCCCCACCGGTCCCGATCGTCCGGCACGCCGACGTACGCCGGATGCTGCTGGCCTCCAAGTCGTACGTCGAGGGCGGCCTGGCGCTCGTGCTGTACGCCGCGCGGCTGGTCGACGAGCAGCGCACCGTGCCGGACGCGGAGGACCGCGAGCGGGCCGGCCGGCTGCTCGACGTGCTCACCCCGGTGGTGAAGAGCTGGCCGTCGCAGTGGTGCCTGGCCGCCAACGACCTGGCGATCCAGGTGCACGGCGGCTACGGCTACACCCGGGAGTACCTGGTGGAGCAGCTCTACCGCGACAACCGGCTCAACCCGATCCACGAGGGCACGCACGGCATCCAGGCGCTCGACCTGCTCGGCCGCAAGCTCGTCCTGGACGGTGCCTCCGGCCTGCGGCTCCTCGACGCGACGCTGGCCGAGGGCGTCGCGCGGGCCAGGGCGACCGGCGACGCGACCCTGGGCGGGTGGGCCGACTCCCTCGACGGCGCCCGCGTCCGGCTCTCGGCCACGGTCGCCGCGGCCTGGGCCGACGGGGACCCCGGCTCGGCGCTGACCAATGCGACCCCGTTCCTGGAGGCGGCCGGCCACGTCGTCGTGGCCTGGCTGTGGCTGGAGCAGGCCGTCGTCGCGCACGGCCACGAGGGCGACTTCTACGACGGCAAGCGGGCCGCCGCCCGCTACTTCCTGACCCACGAGCTGCCCCGGACCGGTCCGCTGCTCGACCTCGTCGCCAGCGGCGACCAGCTCGTCGCCGAGGTCGACCCGGACTGGCTCAGCCCTGGCCGCTGAGCAGCGCCGCTGTCTAGGCCCGGACCACCGAATCGGACATTCCGCCCTGTCGGTCGAGGGGGGAACCTACCCTGGACGGGATCCACGACCGGCTGCGGAGGGACCGTCATGGTGTTGTTCACCCGTCACAGGGCTGCCCTGCTCGCGGCGACAGCGGCCGCCCTGGCCGCCGGGCTCGTGCCCGCCACCAGCGACGCCGCAAGCGCCACCCGCCCGATGAGGGCGACGGTCAAGGCCGCCGACACCAACCCGCTGGCCGGTGCGACCTTCGGCGTCTACACCGGCGGGGCCGACGGCGTGTACCCGGCGTGGCAGGCCGCCACCGGCGACGACAAGGCGCTGCTGGCCCGGGTCGCCAAGCGGGCCCGGGTGCGCTGGTTCGGCAGCTGGATCCCCACCAAGGACATCGGCGCCAAGATCGGCGACTACATCAGCAGCGCCCAGGACGGCGCCCCCGACGTCGTCGTACCGCTCGCCGTGTTCCGGCTCTGGCCCGAGGGCGAGGGCGCCAAGGACAAGGCGCTGACCGACGCCGACCGGGCGGCGTACAAGCGCTGGGTCGACGAGGCGGCCGCCGCGATCGGCTCCTCGAAGGTGGCGCTGGTCCTGGAGCCCGACCTGGCGGTGGCCCTGAAGGGGTGGAAGCCCTCGGTCAGGCTGGCGCTGGCCAACTACGCCGCGGGCGTCTTCGGCGCGCTGCCCCACGCCAGCGTCTATCTCGACGCCAGCGACTGGGACTGGCTGCCGGTCGACAAGGCGGTCTCGATGCTGCTCGACGCCGGCGTCCGCGACGTCCGCGGCTTCGCGCTCGGGGCGACGCACTACGCGCGGACCGGCTCCAACATCCGTTTCGCCAAGCAGGTCTCGGACGCGCTCGCCGACCAGGGGGTGCCGGGCAAGCACGCCGTGCTGGACACCGCCGACAACGGCCGGCCCTTCACCTGGTCGCAGTTCTACGCCGCGCACCCCCACGGCGACTTCGACAACGCAGGAGTCTGCAAGACCCGGACCCAGAAGCGGTGCGTCACCCTCGGGATCCCGCCGACCAGCGACGTGGACGCCGCCGCCTGGCGGATCTCCGACGCGGTCCGCCCGATCGCCCGCGACTACGTCGACGCCTACCTGTGGTTCGGCCGCCCGTGGCTGGTGCGGCAGGCCTCGCCGTTCTCGCTGGCCCGCACGCTGGGCGTGGCGCGGACGACGCCGTACCAGTAGCCGGTCAGGCCCAGAGCACCAGCGCGCCGACCAGGCTGGGCAGCCAGCCCAGCAGCAGCCAGGGGCTGAGCAGCTTGTGGCCGTGGATGGCCAGGCCGGAGCCGACCGCGATCATGCCGAAGAGGCACGCCGTGACGAGCAGGCCCACCCGGGCGCCGGGGCGCGGCTCGTCGATGAACACTGCGGCCGCGACCACGCCGATGGCCATGTGCAGGATCGTGGTGACCGCGAGCACCGACATCGTCCAGCGCTGCACGTTGGTCAGGGACTTCTCGTCCGAGGCGGTACGACGCGGGTTGGCCGGGTCGTGGAGGTGGCGCGGCACCTTGCGGGCCTGCGGGGCAGGAGTGGTGCTCACGGGGTCCTCCAGGAAGGTCGACTGGTCCGCGTCATTTAGTTGGCGCACCAAGTATTGGTAGACTAACAAACATGCCGCGCTCCTCCCAATCCGCCCCCCGGGTCGCCACCGCTGCCGCCTCGCTGCCGGACAACCCGCTCGCGCTCGAGGAGCAGGTCTGCTTCGCGCTCTCGGTGGCCGCGCGCAGCGTCGTGGCGGTCTACCGGCCCCATCTCGAGCCACTCGGGCTGACCCACCCGCAGTACCTGGTGATGCTGGCGCTGTGGGAGCACGAGCCGGTCTCGGTCAAGGACCTCAGCGCCCTGCTGGCACTCGACCCGGGCACGCTCTCCCC
Source organism: Marmoricola sp. (assembly GCA_044227235.1). Classification (GTDB taxonomy): domain Bacteria; phylum Actinomycetota; class Actinomycetes; order Propionibacteriales; family Nocardioidaceae; genus Marmoricola_A. The sequence continues at coordinate 62,215 of JBGAFN010000017.1, forward strand.
GCTGGTCAAGCGGCTCGAGACGCAGGGCCTGCTGCGTCGTGAGCGCGACCGGCACGACGAGCGCGCACTCGCCATCGTGCTGACCGATGCCGGGCGGCGACTCCGCCGCCGGGCCCTGCGGATCCCGGAGGCGATCGTGGCCGAGCTCGGCATCCCGCTGGAGGACCTGGTCGCGCTGCGTCAGGCGCTCACCCGGGTCATCGCCGCCACCGCCGGCCCACCGGAGGTGGAGGCGCGAACGGAGTGAGCCGCCTCACTCCGTGGCCAGCAGGTCCGCCGCGAACCACTCCTCGGTGAGCACCCAGCGTCCCGGGGCGGCGGCGGAGAGGTAGACGACGCGGCCCTCCCAGCGGGTGCCGGTACGCCGCCACTCCACGAGCAGCCCCGGCCGCCGCAGCCCGAGGTCCCCGGCCCCGGCACCCCCGGTCACCCAGCAGTGCCGCCCGGGACAGGGCTCCTCCGGTGGCTCGCGGGTCCCGGCGGAGTCGGGTGAGCGCGCGGCGGCCAGCGCGACCCGGACGTGCATCGGGAGCCCCCGGGTCGAGTCCATGCCTCCTGCCACCCGCCCAGGATGCCACGGATCGAACGGGTGTTCGATCTCGGCTCCCGGCCGTGGCGGCTCAGGCCGGCGGCAGGGCCATGGTCCGGTCGACCGGCCCGAGCCCGTCCGCGACCTCGTGCGCGGTGGGCCGGTCGGCGGGCGACTTGGCGAGCATGGCCGCGAGCAGGTCGCGCTCCTCGGCGTCGAGGGGCACCGTCAAGGCCGGGGGCGGGTCCGTGACGTGGGCCAGTGCGGAGGCCACCGGGGTGTCCCGCTGGAACGGGCGGACGCCGGAGAGCGCCTGGTAGGCCAGCACGCCGAGCGAGTAGACGTCCGAGGCGGCGGTGGCGCGCTCGCCGCTGACCTGCTCCGGGCTGACGTAGGCCATGGTGCCGAGCACCTGGCCGGTCTGGGTGAGCGGCTCCTGCCCGGGGATCGAGGCGATCCCGAAGTCGATCAGGACCGGCCTGCCGTCCGGCTGCACCATCACGTTCGCCGGCTTGACGTCGCGGTGCACGATGCCGCCGTCGTGGATGGCGGCCAGGGCGTCGGCGGTCTCGGAGACCAGTCCGAGGGCCCGCTCGACCGGGAGCCGCCGGCCGCGGCCGAGCAGCACCGAGAGCGGGTCGCCGAGGACCAGGCGCATCGCGAGCCACGGGTGGGTCGCCGGGCCGACGACCTCCTCGCCGTGGTCGTAGATCTCGGGCAGGCCGCGGTGCGCGATCCGGGCCAGGCAGCGGGCCTCGGTGCGCAGCCGCGCCCGGGCGACCTCGTCGTCGGAGCGCTGCGCGTGCAGCCGCTTGACCGCCACGACCCGGCCGGTGCTGCGGTCGAGGGCGGAGAACACCGAGCCCATCGCGCCGGACCCCATCAGGTCCAGCAGCTCGTAGCGGTCGGCCACCACGGGCCGCTCGGCGGCCACGGACATCCGACGGGTGGAGTCGTCGTACCCCATGCGTTCCTGCTCCTTCGTGCACCTGCCCCCGTGCGCGTGACGGCCCTGTACCCCGTCGGCGGGCGGGGCACGCGTCGTCGGTCTCAGGCCCAGGGGTCGGTGATCTCGCGGAGCTTCGCCATCGTGGTGGACAGCCGTGCCATCGCGTCAGCGCCGAGATGCTCGGTCCACTCGGCCAGGACCTCGGCCTCCACCCTGCGGGCGACCACCTGCACGCGGCGTCCACGACGGGCCAGCCGGACCAGCCGGGCGCGGGCGTCGGCGGGGTCCGCCACCCGTTCGACGTACCCCCCACGCTCGAGCTGGTCGACCAGGTAGCCCGCGGTCTGCTTGGTCACCTGCGCCTGCTCGGCCAGGTCGGTCAGGCGGGTCCCCTGCGGGCCGATCCGGGCGGCGAGCCGGCCCTGGGCCAGCGTGAGCTCCAGGCCGGCGGCGTGCAGGGCGTCCAGCACCCGCTGCTCCATCGCGCGGTGCGCGACGAAGAACAGCACGGCGACGTTGGGCTGGTCGGTCATGGCCCCTCCGTGACCGGCGTGGACCGGCCTTGATGTTCGTCAGTCTCGCTGACTAATGTGGTCAGACACTCTGACTTTCCCAGGAGGTCGCGCGATGGACAAGTCCCGCAGCTGGGAGGTGGTCGACGAGCAGCGTGCCGCGCTGGCCGACCTGCTCGCATCGCTGACGCCGCAGGAGTGGGCGACCCCGTCGCTCTGCGAGGGCTGGACGGTGCGGGACGTCGGGGCCCACCTGGCGCTGGCGGCGACCGCGGGGACCGGCGAGGTCCTCGGCGGGCTGGTCCGAGCACGCGGGGGCTTCGACCGGATGATCCGCGAGGTCTCCCTCGAGCGGGGCAGGCGTGAGCCCGAGCGCATCGTGGCTGACCTGCGCGGCATCGTCGGCTCGCGGCGGCTGGCGCCCGGCACCTTCTGGCGGGACCCGCTGCTCGACCTCGTGGTGCACGGGCAGGACCTGGCCCGCCCGGTGGGGCGGGTGGTCGAGCCGCCCGCGGACGCCGTCGGCGAGGCACTGGAGTGGACCTGGCGGCGCCGGTTCCCGTTCTTCCCGGCCCGACGCCTGCGCGGGCTGCGGCTCGTCGCCGAGGACCTCGCCTGGTCGCGCGGGTCCGGTCAGGAGGTCCGGGGACCCGCTCTCTCCCTGCTGCTCCTCTCCACCGGGCGGTCCGCCGGCGTGGCCGACCTCGGACGGCCAGAGGCCGACCTCCTGGCGGGACGCTTCTGAGGCCGCTCCCTGTGCACGGTGGTCTGTCCCGGTAACGGACACTTCGCGGGTTTCCGCCCCACCGCCCACTCAATCGCTTACTTTCGAACGGTGCTCTCCACCGTCTCGCCGGGCCTGGCCCGCTTGGCCGACCCGGCCCGTCTCGACGCCCTGACCGAGACCGGGCTGCTCGAGCAGCTCGCGGTCCCCGCCCTGGACCGCCTGGCCGCGCTGGCCCGGACCGTCCTGGGCTCCGCCGCCGCGACGGTGACGCTGGTGACCGACCGCGACCAGCGGATGCCCGGCGGGGTCGGCCTCGAGGGCGGCTGGGCCCCGGACCGCCACTCCTCCCTGGAGTACTCGTTCTGCCAGTACGTCGTCGCCGAGGACGCGCCCTTCCTCGTCGAGGACGGCGCGCACGACCGACGCGTCGCCGACCACGCCCTGGTCCGCGAGTGGGGCGTCGCGTCGTACGCCGGCCAGCCGCTGCGGACGCCGGAGGGCCAGGTGCTCGGCTCGATGTGCGTGGTCGGCTTCGAGCCCCGGACCTGGACCGACCAGGACCTGGAGGTGCTGGCCCAGCTCGCCTCGGCCGCCGAGGCCGAGATCGCGCTGCGGTTGGCGACCCATCGCTCGCTGCGCGTGAGCGAACGCTTCGCCGCCGTCCTGGACGGCATCGCCGACGGCTACGTCGCGGTCGACGGCGAGGGACGCATCGTGGCCTGGAACCGCGCCGCCGAGTCGCTCTTCGGCTGGTCCGCCGCCCAGGCGATCGGACGAGACGGGGTCACCCTGCTGGTTCCCGACCATCTCCAGGCCGCCGCGCGCGGCGCCCTGGCTACCGCCCGCGACCTCGTCCCGGCAGGCCCGGCCGCCGACGGCCTGCGCTTCCCCAGCGAGGCGTGCGACGTCACCGGCCGGGTCTTCCCGGTCGAGGTCATGCTCCAGGTCGAGCGGACCGCTCAGGGGACGAGCCTGCACGCCTTCGTCCACGACGTCACCGAGCGCCGCGAGCTGGAGCTGGCCAAGGACCGCCTGCTGGCCGCCGCCGGCCACGAGCTGGGGAACCCGTTGACCGTGCTGCGCGGGTACGCCGACCTGCTGGCCGACGAGCCCGACCTGCCGCCGCGGCTGCGCACCCGGGTCGACGCCCTGCAGCGGCAGGCCCGGCACGCGGGGGCACTGGTCCGCGACCTCTTCGACCTCGCCCAGCTCGACGCCGGCGAGATCGTGCTGCGCCCCGAACCGGTCGACCTCGCGGTCGTCGTGGCGGGCGCCCTCGAGGCGGCCGAGCCCGGCATCGCCGCCCGCGCCCAGCGGCTCACCGCCGAGCTCGCGCCCGCACCCCTGGTGGCCGACCCGCTCCGGCTGCGGCAGGTGGTCGACAACCTCGTCGGCAACGCGGCGAAGTACACCCCGGCCGGCGGCCGGATCGAGGTGCGGGTGCGCGTCGACCTGGCCGGTGACGGCACGGACGTGGTCGTGCTCGAGGTCGCCGACTCCGGGATCGGCGTCCCCGCCGACGAGCTCGCCCACCTCGGCGACCGGCTCTTCCGGGCCAGCAACGCCAGGGACAGTGCGATCCCGGGCACCGGGCTCGGGCTCGCGGTCACCAAGGCGATCCTCGAGGCCCACGGCGGCCGGTTCGTCGCGCACCCCCACGCCCCGGGGGGTCTGCTGGTCCGGGTCGTGCTCCCGGTCGGGGGCTAGCCTGCTCGGGGGAGCGGCGACGCCCCCGTCCCCGCCGACGAGGAGGCCGCAGGTGAGCCAGGAGACGGTCCAGGTCAACGCGTTCGAGCCCGGGCTGGTCGCGGCCGGGTGAGCGACCTCCTCGGCGTCGGCGAGGCGCGCGGCCGGTGGGTGCTGGCCGTCACGGTGCTGGGGTCCGGCCTGGCGATGATCGACGCGACCGTGGTCAACATCGCGCTGCCCACGATCGCCGACGACCTGGGCGCGGGCACGACCGGCCTGACCTGGGTCGTCAACGCCTACACCCTCACGCTGGCCTCGCTGATCCTGCTCGGCGGGTCGCTCGGCGACCGGCTCGGCCGCCGTCGGGTGTTCCTGGTCGGGGTCGCCTGGTTCGCCGCCGCGTCCCTGCTCTGCACGCTGGCCCAGAGCATCGAGCAGCTCGTCGCGGCGCGCGCCCTGCAGGGGGTCGGCGGTGCGCTGCTGACCCCCGGCAGCCTGGCCATCCTGCAGGCGTCGTTCCGTCCCGAGGAGCGCTCCCGGGCGATCGGCGCCTGGTCCGGACTCGGCGGGCTGGCCGCGGCCGCCGGGCCGTTCCTCGGCGGGTGGCTGGTCGGGCTGGGGTCCTGGCGGTGGATCTTCGTCGTCAACGTGCCGTTGGCCCTGCTGGTCCTCCTGGTCGCCGCCCGTCACGTCCCGGAGTCCCGTGACGAGGGTGCGGCCCGGGAGACCGACCTGCTCGGCGCGCTGCTGGTGGTGGTCGGGCTGGGCTCGCTGACCTGGTCGCTCTCGGCGTGGCCCGCGCGCGGGCTGGGCTCGCCCGAGGTCGGCGGGCTGCTGGTGGTCGCGGTGGCGGCCCTGGTCGGGTTCGTGGCCCGGGAGCGGTCGACGGCGCACCCGATGCTCCCGCTGGACGTGTTCGCCTCGCGCAACTTCACCGCCGCGAACGTGGTCACCTTCCTGGTGTACGGAGCGCTCGGCGGCATCTTCTTCTGGCTCGTGGTCACCCTCCAGGTCGTGGCCGGGTTCGAGCCGCTCCTGGCCGGGCTCGGCCTGCTGCCGGTGACCGTGCTGATGCTGCTGTTCTCCGAGCGCGCCGGGGTGCTCAACGACCGGGTCGGCCCCCGCGTGCTGATGACCGCCGGCCCGCTCACCTCCGCGGCCGGCATCGCCCTGCTGGCGAGGATCGGCCCGGACTCCCACTACGTCCCGGACGTCGTCGGCCCGATGACCGTCTTCGCTGTCGGGCTGGTGCTGACCGTGACCCCGCTGACCGCGACCGTGCTGGCCGCCGTCCCGGAGAGCCGGGCGGGGGTGGCCAGCGGGGTCAACAACGCCGTCGCGCGGACCGCGGGTCTGCTGTCCGTCGCGGTGCTGCCGCTGCTGGTCGGGCTGGGGGAGGGCGGCTTCGCCGACGCCGCGGCGCTGGAGCCGGCGTTTCACCGGGTCGCGCTGCTCTGCGCCGGCCTGCTGGCGGCCGGCGGCGTCATCGCCTGGCTGCTGGTCCGGCCGCGTGCGGCGGCCGAGCCGTGCCACGAGCACTGCCCCGACTTCCACTGCGCCGTCGACGCCCCACCGCTGGCCTCCACCCACGACTGACGCCGAGGCGGGCGGCTCTGCTCCAGCCGCTACAGCCGGCGCAGCGCCGATTGGGCGGCGTTCGCCCCGGCCATGCCGTGCACCCCGCCGCCGGGCGGGGTGGAGCTCGAGCACAGGTAGACCCCCGGTGCGAGCAGGTACGGGTCGAGCGCCGGCCGGGGCCGGAGCACGACCTGCAGGGCGGTGTTGGCCCCCGCGCTGATGTCGCCGCCGACGTAGTTCGGGTTGTACGCCGCCATCGCCGCCGGACCGCGCACGTGGGTGGCCACCACGCGCTCCCGGAACCCGGGCGCGAACCGCTCCACCTGCGCCAGCAGCGCCTCCGTCGCGTCGCCGCCGTACGCGTGCGGCACGTGGGCGTAGGCCCAGACCGGGTTGACCCCGTCGACCGAGCGGGACGGGTCGGCCAGGTACTGCTGGCCGAGCAGCACGAACGGCCGCTGCGGCATCCGGCCGCGGGTGGTGTCCTTCTCCGCGGCGGCGACCTCGGCCGCCGTACCGCCCAGGTGGATGGTGCCCGCCCGGCGGCAGTCCTCGTTGACCCAGGGGAGGTCGCCCTCGACGGCCAGGTCCACCTTGTGCACGGCGGGCCCGTACCGGAACCGGGCCAGGGCCTTCCGGACCCCGGCGGGCAGCCGGTCGCCGAGGATCCGCACCGCGGCGTCGGGGGCGGTGTCGAGCAGGACGACGTCGGGGGCCGCGCCGGTCAGCCCGGCGAGCTCGTCGAGATGGGTGACGGTGGTGCCGGTGACCACCCGGCCGCCGGCGTCCTCGAGGGCGGCGACCAGAGCCCGGGCGATGGCCTCGCTGCCGCCCTCGGCGACCGGCCAGCCGGCCGCGTGGCCGCTCGCCATCAGCATCAGCCCGACCGAGGCGCTCAGCGGCAGGTCGAGCCGCCCGAACGCGTGCGCGGCCCCACCCATGAAGAGGGCGCGGGCCTGCTCGGTGCGGAGCCGTCGGACGAATGCGGTGGCCGGCAGCAGGGCCTGCACCCCGAAGCGGCCCAGGGTGACCGGGTGCCGGGGCACGTGCACGATCGGGCGGAGGACCTCGGCGAGCAGGTCCTCGACGTGGTCGACGAAGGGGGCGAAGATCCGCCGCCACCGCTCGCCGTCCTCGCCGAGCGAGGCGACGGTGCGGTCCAGGTCGCGCGACATCACCCCGGCGGTGCCGTCGTCGAGGGGGTGCGCCAGGTCGACCTCGGGCCACCGCCAGCGCAGCCCGAACCGCTCGAGGTCGAGCTCGCGGAAGGCCGGTGAGAGCACCGCCATCGGGTGGAACGCCGAGCAGTCGTCGTGCAGCAGCCCCGGCAGGGTGAGCTCGGAGGTCCGGGTGCCGCCGCCCGGCCGGTCGGCCCCCTCGAGGACGGTCACCTCCAGCCCCGCCCGGGCGAGGAGGACAGCCCCGGTGAGCCCGTTGGGCCCGCTCCCGACCACCACGGCACTCGTCATGCCGCCAACCTACGGGCTACTCGTTCACCAGCACCGGGACGCCGACGAGGACCGAGGCGACCCGGTCGGCGTACCGGTCGGGGGCGGCCACGCGCCAGCGCACCGTCTCGGCCGGGTCCTGCCCGGTGTCGTGGGCCTCGAGGGTCTCCTGCGTGGTGTGGCGCAGGTACGACGCCTGCCCGAGGCGGCGCCCGGCCGCGTCGTAGAAGGCGGCCTCGACCTGCAGCTCGAGCAGGTCGCTGACGTCGGAGGTGACCTCGATCCGCCCGGCTACGCCGGTCGGGGTCAGCTGCAGCCCGGTCAGCCGGAACCGGTCGTCGAAGGGGCCGGCCACCCGGCCCACCCCGGCGACCGTCGCCCGCGCGGGGAACCGCAGGCCGGGGTCGTTGCCGGGGTCGTCGAGACCGGGCAGCGTCGTCCGGACCGCCGACGACAGGTCGACCGGCGCGGGCTCGGCCGGGCTCCCGGCCTGCAGGACGAGGACGAGGCCGCCCGCGGCGAGCGCGCCGGTGGCGGCCAGACCGGCCAGGGTCAGGTTCGGGTTCATGCGTTCCTCCTCGGAGGAGGTGCGGGCCGGGACCCCCGTCCCGGCCCGCACCGTGGAGGTCAGTGCACGACGCGCAGCGCGTGACCGACGATGTCGAACAGGTCGGTGTTGTCGATGCTGCTCGCGATCTCCCGCGATCCCGGACCCGAGGCGAAGATCGGCACGTCGGCCCCGGTGTGGTTGCCCGACAGGTAGGTCAGCCACAGGCTGGCCTGGGGCGAGCCGTCGGTGACCCCGGCCGGGTCGTCGGGGGTGCGGAACGTCGCCGGCGCGAACGCAGTCCGGCTCGGGTCCTTCGCACCGCTGGTCGGCCGCGACGGGGTGCTGTTGTTGGCCGGGTTGCCGCTGTCGACGTTGGCCGGCGGTGCGGCCGCCTCGGCGTTGGTGTAGCTGCCCTTCTCGATGATGTTGAACCCGGCGCACTCGTGGTCGGCGGTCACGATCACCAGCGTGTGGCCGTCCTTGGCGGCGAAGTCCCGGGCCACCTTCACGGCGTCGTCGAAGGCCTTGATCTCCTCGAGCGTCTGGGCCGCGTCGTTGGCGTGCGAGCGCTTGTCGATCAGCGCGCCCTCGACCTGGAGGTAGAAGCCCTTGCCGGCCTTGTTCTTCGCACTGAGCAGCGAGATCGCCTTGGCGGTCAGCTCGGGCAGGGTCGGCTCGGCGGCCTGCACCGACGACGGGTTCTCGCGCTTGTACTTCTCGACGGTCAGGTTGCCCTTGTTGAACAGGCCGAACACCTTGCGGCCGTGGGCGCCCGCCAGGTCGGTCCCGGTGGCGACCGTCTGGGTGGCGGGGGAGCCGAGCACGGTGTACCCCTGGTCCTTCAGCGCCTGCTCGTCGGCAGCGTCGAACCGGGACAGGCCGCCGCCGAGGATGACGTCGGCGGTGCCGTTGCGGGCGATCTGGTCCGCGATCGGGGTGACCCGGACGTCGCTGGTCGGCAGCGGGGTCCCGGTGACGGCGAGGTCCTGGCAGGCGGCGTCGGAGTACGTCGGCCCCTGGCAGCCGCGCGCCAGGGCGTGGCTCATCTGGCCGGCCGGGGTGGCGTCGGTGATCTCCGCGGTGGACACGTTGCCCGTGCGGTAGCCGGCCTTCTTCGCCAGCTCCATCAGCGTCGGCACCACGGTGCCCTTCGCGTCGACCCCGAGGGCGGCGTTGTAGGTCTTCACCCCCGACGACCACGCGGTCGCGGCGGACGCCGAGTCGGTGACGTAGTTGGGGACGAACCCGGGCTCACCCGGCTGCGCCGAGCCGCGCTCGACCGAGTAGGTGCTGACCTGGCCGACGACCGGCAGGGTCTCCATCGCGAGGTGGCCGTGGGCGCCGGCGAACCGCTCGCGGGCGGCGGTGACGTGCGTGCGGCCCATGCCGTCCCCGAGCAGGTAGATGACGTTGGTGACCCGGCGGTGCTGCGCCTCGGCGGACGCGGTGGCGAGCTGGGCGAACGTCGCCCCGGCCACCCCCGAGACGACCAGGACAGCCGTCGCGACGGTGCGGCGGTTCTTTCTGAGCATGGGTTCCTCTTCCTCGACGTACGACGCGAGCGCCGGTCCGGCGCCCCGCGCCCGACGCTAGGAAGCCCGTACGTCGTCCCCGTGAACCCCACCTGAACGCCACCCGAACCTCCCGGAGGTTGAGGTGCGAGGCGTCAGCCGAGCCACGAAACCGGGAGGTCGGAGGTTGAGGTGCGAGGCGTGAGCCGAGCCACGAAACCTCGGGAGGTCGGAGGTTGAGGTGCGAGGCGTTGGCCGAGCCACGAAACCTCGGGAGGGGCCCGCGGTCCGGTCCAGGGGTCTCGTGGCTCACGCTGCGCGTTCGCACCTCGACCTCCGGGGCGCGTTCGCACCTCGACCTCCGGGGGGCGTTCGCTACTCGGGGAGCGGGGACTCCCCGAGGCGGGCGGCGACCTCGGCGGGGAGGCCGAGGTCGGGAGCAGCTCGGCCCGCGCGCCGTGCCACCAGGCGTGGTGGGCCACCCCGTCGATGCGTTCGAGCTCGGCGAGGGCCGCGGCTGCGCCGTCCCGCTCGGCGACGGCGGAGGCCCGGCCGAGCCGGGCGGCGGGGGAGGGCTCGACGGTGAGCAGCACGTCGTACCAGGAGATGACGGCGTCCCAGTCGGTCTCCTCGTACGACGCGGCGAGGGCGTGGCAGGCGGCGATGGCGGCCTGCACGACGTACCGGTCGGGGTGCGACGGCGTGCGGCGCAGCCCCTCCCCGACGAGCTCGACGCCCGCGCGGATCTGGCCGGCGTCCCACTGCGACCGGTCCTGCTCGTGCAGCCGGAGTGCGCGACCGTCGGCCGAGGTCCGGGTCGTCCGGCGGGCGTCGTGCAGCAGCATCAGCGCGAGCAGCCCCACCGCGCCGGCGTCGTCGGGCATCAGCTCGTGCACGAGCCGGCCGAGCCGGAGCGCCTCCTCCAGGAGCAGGGGCCGGACGAGGCCCCCCGACGACGACGCGTAGCCCTCGTTGAAGAGCAGGTACACGGTCGCCAGGACGCCGGCGACCCGGTCGGGCAGGTCGGCCGCGTCGGGCACCCGGTAGGGGATGGCGGCGACCCGGATCTTCTGCTTCGCCCGCGTGACCCGCCGGGCGAGGGCGGCCTCGGTGACGAGCAGGGCCCGGGCGACCTCGGCGGAGTCGAGCCCGAGCAGGACCCGCAGCGCCAGGGCGACCTGGGTCTCGGGCGCCAGGCTGGGGTGGCAGCAGGTGAAGAGCAGCCGGAGCAGGTCGTCCTGCACCGCCAGCGGCGTGGGGTCCTCGGGGACGACCATGGCCAGCTGCTCCTTCCCGGCGCGCTTGGACTCGCGGCGCACCTGGTCGAGCCAGACCCGCCGGGCGGTGGTGATGAGCCAGGCGCGTGGCTGGTCGGGGAGGCCGTCGCGCGGCCACGCGGCCCAGGCGCGGGCGAGCGCCTCGGCCACCGCGTCCTCGGCGTCGGTGAGGTCGCCGGTGACCCGGACGAGGGTGGCGAGCACGCGCGGGTACTCCTCCCGCACGATGCCCGTCACCACCGCGGCCGGGTCCGCCGGCGGCCCCGAAGGATCGAGCAGCGTCACATCATCGGGATGACGGGACGGACCTCGACGGTGCCGTCCCAGGCGGCCGGGATCCGCGAGGCCACCGCGACGGCCTCGTCGAGGTCGGCGCACTCGAGCAGGTAGAACCCGGTGAGGACCTCCTTGGTCTCGGCGTAGGGGCCGTCGCTGGTGACGACCTCGCCGCCCTTGCCGCCGTGCACCTGCACGGTGGTGGCGGTGGAGGTCGGGTAGAGCGCGGCTCCGCCGCGGATGACCGCGGCAGCGGCCTCGCCGAACGCGGCGTACTCGGCGGTGGTGGCGGCGTGCTCGGGCTGGCTCCAGTCGACGTCGGCGGAGTAGATGAGGGCGGCGTACTGCGGCATGGGGGTCTCCTTGGTCGTGGACGCTCCTGATGACCGTCTCACCTGGAGGACGAACAGGCACCCCCGGAAAGGACAGCCCGGGTCAGGAACTTTCCGCAAGCCTCGCGACCAGCGCCTCGCCGAGCGCGAGCCCGGACAGGTAGGCGCCCTCCACCCGGGACACCTCGCCCCAGCCGTCGCCGCAGACGCCGAGCCCGCTCGCGGTGAGCAGGTACGGCGCGGGGCGCTCGCCGACCGGCCTCGCCAGCGACCAGCGGTGCACGTGGTGCCCGCCCGGAGGCGTGCTGACCCCGGTGACCCGGGCGAGCGCGTCGAGGAGCAGGCCGCCAGCGCTCGGCGGGTCCGCGAGGTGCTGGGAGGCGCGGGCCGGGGTGGTGTGCGCGACGAGGACCGGGGCCCCGTCACCGCGGCGGCGCCCGTCGTCGGCGACCCAGGCCAGGTCGAGGTCCCCGTTCACGAAGAGCCCGTCGAGGTCCCAGCTGCGCTCGGGCCACCAGGCGGTCAGCGCGAGGACCGGCTCGAACGGCCGGACCAGGGTCGCCGCCTCGGCCGCCCAGCCGTCGCGGAGCAGCACCCGGGCCTGCGGGTCGGGCATCGCGAGCACCACGACCGGGGTGGGCCGGCCGTCGACCCGGGGTCCGTCGTCGTCGCGGGTCAACGAGGTCACCGCGACGCTCTCGATGCTGAGCCCGGCGGCGTGGTGCTCGACCAGCGACCGCATCCCGCCGGCGGTGCCCCACCGGAGGGGTCCGGACGTCGTCCGACGTGAGCCGTCGGCCTCGAGCACATCGAAGGTGTCGGTCCACGGGTGGGCCAGCCCGGCCCGCTCCCAGCCGTCCACGACCGCGCCGAACCGCGGGTCGGAGACCGTCAGGTACGACGCACCGAGGTCGGTCGCGCGCTCCTCGGCGCCGGGCACGGGGAAGCGCCGGCTGGCCATCCGCCCGCCGATCCGGCGACCCCGGTCGAGCACGACGACGGGGATCCCGGCCTCGTGCAGGGTACGGGCACAGGTGACGCCGGAGAGGCCGGCGCCGACGACGATGACGGGGTCCACCCGGTCAGCCTGCCAGGGTGGGCGAAGGGCGACACGCCGGCGGACGTCCAGAATGCAGGATTAAGTCTATTGAAGTAGTAGACTAAATGTCCGCGCCGGGAGGAGGGTCGATGACGGAGCCGGTCGGGGTCGACGTGCACCAGCACCTGTGGCCCGAGGAGCTGCTGGAGGAGCTGCGCCTGCGCAGCCGTCCGCCGTACCTGCGCGGCTGGACCCTGGTCACCGACGGCGAGCCGCCGTACGAGGTCACCCCGTCGCACCACGACCCGGACCTCCGCGTGACCAGGGACCGGGAGGCCGGGATCGGGCTGGCCTGCGTGTCGCTGTCGGCGCCGCTGGGCCTGGAGCGGCTCGACGTCGACGACGCGGCCCCGCTCCTCGAGGCCTGGCACGCCGGCGCTGCCCGCCTGCCGGGCCACTTCGCCGCCTGGGCCTCGGTCCACGACGTCCACCCCGACGTGGACGACCTGCGCAAGCGGCTCGCGGACGGGCTCGTCGGCGTGCAGGTGCCCGCGACCGCGGTGGTCACGCCGCAGGGGTGGGAGGCGGTCGGCGACGTCCTCGCCGCCGCCGAGACGGCCGGCAAGCCGGTCCTCGTCCACCCCGGCCCGGTGGACCCCGGCCCGGACGTGCCGGGCTGGTGGGCGCCCGTGGTGGGCTACGTCGCGCAGCTGCAGGCCGCCTGGTGGGCCTGGCACGCGGTCGCGGGTCGCACGCTCTTCCCGGACCTCACCGTGGTCGTCGCCGCCGGAGCCGGGCTGGCCCCGCTGCAGCACGAGCGGCTGACCGCTCGCGGCGGCACCACCGGCCCCGTCGACGGCCGCCTCTTCGTCGACACCTCGTCCTACGGTCCGCAGGGCCTCGACGCCCTGGTCCGCGTGCTCGGCGTCGACGCGCTGGTGCTCGGCAGCGACGCGCCGTACGCCGAGCCCTTCCTCATGCGGGACGGCGACTGTCTCGGGCCGGCAGCACGCCGGCGCGTCACGGTCGACAACCCCCGCCGGGCCCTCGGGCTCGGCCCCGCAACCGAGGAGCCTTCCCCATGAGCACCACCCTGGACACCACGCCGGTCACCACCCCGGGCGTCCCCGCCCGCACCGCCCGCACCGTGGCCGACGTCGCCCCGCTGACCCTCGCCGACCTGCCCGGGCGCGACCTCACCGAGGAGGAGCTCCGCGGTCTGGCCGCCGGGCTGGCCTCCCGCCGAGGCGACTGGCAGCACCACGTGGCCTTCAGCGACGACGAGCGCCACTACGTCTCGCTGCACCGCGACGCCCACGTCGACGTCTGGCTGCTGTGCTGGACCGAGGAGAACGACACCGGCTTCCACGACCACGACATCTCCTCCGGCGCCGTCGCCGTCACCGACGGCGCCCTGGTCGAGCACAACCTGGCCGTGGGCGGCGCCGTCGTCGAGACGCAGGTGGAGGCCGGCCGGGTCTTCTCCTTCGGGCCCGACCACATCCACCGCCTCGCCGGCGCGCAGCAGGGCTCGGTCTCGGTGCACGTCTACAGCCCGCCGCTGTGGCGGATGGGCCAGTACGCCGTCGGCGACGACGGGGTGCTCCGGCGCCGGTCGGTCTCCTACGCCGAGGAGCTGCGCCCGATCGAGTGAGGCCGGCCCCGCCCGGCCGACCGCCCGGCCGACCGCCCGGCCGACCGCCCGCTCAGGAGACCGGCTGGTCGGCCGGGACGCACCGCTCGCAGGCGTCGCGCGCCTCGACCAGCGACCGGGTCTGCATGAGGCCGAGGGTCCAGCACGAGATGCAGCCGCGCCAGGCGAGTCCCGCGGGCAGCAGCAGGAGCAGGGAGAGGCCGTTCGAGCGCCCGGCCAGCGCGAAGGCGGCGAGCGCGAGCACGGTGCCCACGACGCCGCGCAGGTAGTGCTCGCGCAGGGTGCGGCTCGCGAAGAGGGTGTCCGGCTCCATCCGGCCATGATGCCGACCCCGACCAAGACGGCCCAGGCCAGGACGACCCCGACCAAGGTGACCCGGCAGGATGGGGCGGTGCACCGCGCCCGTACCGCCTTCCTCGTCGTCCTGGTCCTCACCGTCGGCCAGCTGCTGCTGGCGACGTTCGCGACCGGGCTGCCGCAGTTCGAGGGCAAGGCGTTCGGCTCGCGCCTGGTCGCCTATCCGGTGCTGATGCTGCTCACTCCAGGCGTCTGGTGGCTGGTCGGACGACGCCGCGGCACCCGCGAGGAGCTGCCCTGGGCGGGGTTCACCTTCATCGCGCTGCCGTTCCTGATCGACGTCACCGGCAACAGCCTCGACCTCTACGACTCGGTCACGTGGTGGGACGACGCGAACCACCTGGTCAACTGGCTCCTGCTGTGCCTGGGCATCGGGCTGCTGCTCGAGCGTGCCGTCCTGCGTCCGCCGTGGGTGCTGGCGCTGGCCGTCACCGGGATCGGGGCGGTCCTGGCGATCCTGTGGGAGCTGGCCGAGTGGTACACGTTCATCCGCCACGGCACCGAGCTCGCCACGGCCTACACCGACACCCTGGGCGACGAGGCACTCGGGACGCTGGGTGCGCTGCTGGCCGGCCTGCTGCTGGCCGGCCGCGCCCGGCGCGACCCTCAGCCCGCGGTGGCGTCGGCCAGCAGCCCGACGATCTCCTCCGGTGACCGGCCCCGGTAGAACCAGTCGCGCTGCCGGTGGGCCGAGGTGCCACGGCCCAGCACCTGCTCGGTGAGGTCGCGGGCCACCTCCCACTCGCCGAGCCCCTCCAGGTCCTCGCGCAGCTCGGCGAGCAGCCCGCGTACGACGACCTCCGCCGGCTCCGGGCGACCGGTCAGGGGGTCGAGTAGCTCGCCCTCCAGCCCCGAGCGGGCAGCCCGCCACCGGGCCGCGCGCAGCAGCTCGGAGCGGACGTCGGGCGGCGGGTGGCCGTGCTGGGCCCGCCGTGCGCTCAGCCGGCAGAGCGCGACGACGAGCACGGCGTGCAGCACCGCGTCGTCGAGGTCGGTGCACACGTCGGCCAGCCGGAACTCCGCCGTCGGGTAGCGCGCCGAGGGCCGGACGTCCCAGTAGAGCTCGGTGGCGTCGTCGACCACGCCGGCGCCCTGCAGCTCCTCGACCACCCGGTGGTAGCCGGCCGCGTCCCCGAGCAGCTCGCTGGGCCCGGTGGTGGGCCACCGGGCGAACCACGCGGTGCGGAAGCTGTCGTAGCCGGTCTCCATCCCTTCGTGGAAGGGCGAGCTGCCGGTCAGCGCGAGCAGCACCGGCAGGTAGGGCCGGGCCCGGTCCATCACCGCCACCGCGGTGTCGAGGTCGGGCATCGAGACGTGCACGTGGCAGCCGCAGATGTCCTGCTGCAGGGCGAGCAGCCCCCACCGCTCCAGCAGGCCGACGTAGCGCTCCTGGGAGGTCAGCCGCTGGTCCCGCCAGGACGCGAAGGGGTGCGTGCTGGCCGCCACCACCCGGGCGCCGACCTCGGCCGCTGCAGCTGCCGCCTCCCGGCGGGCGGCGACGAGCTCGCCGCGCAGCTCGGTGGCGGTGCTGCACACCGCGGTGTTGGTCTCGACCTGGGTGCTCGCGATCTCCCGACCCAGCCGGGGACGGGAGGCGGTGTCGAGCGGCGGGCCGTCGTACAGGTCGCCGGTGACGGCGTCGACGACGTGGAACTCCTCCTCGACCCCGAAGGTCGCGCCGACCTGACTGCTGACCTGACCGCCGACCTGACTGCTGTCAGGCGTGGTCGCGTGCTCGTCCGTCACGCCAGCCCCCGTTCGGACGCCCGGTCGCCCCGGGCCCGTCGCAGAACCGGTACCCGCCCGCACGGCGGGCTATGCGGATCGGGAGCCGGACCTAGCGGCGGGGCCTGGGCCGCCCCACCAGGCCCCCGACCGCGGCCCGCGTCGCCGGCGGCACCTCACCGAGCCGGCGCAGGAGCTGCTCCAGCTCGCGGCGGACCCGGACCGCCGCGGCGGGGTCGTCGGCGTAGAAGGTGTCCCCGAACTCGGTGACCTCGCCGGGGGGCGTGAGCGCGGCGATGTAGTGGTGCGGCCGGTGGTCGTCGATGCGGTACTGCACCGGCACCCGGTTGAGCACCAGCAGCTGGCTCAGTGGCAGCGACCCGAACGCCACCACCGTCTCGCCGATGAACCGCATCTGCCCGACCGGACGCGTCGGGCTCTGCCAGCGCGACCCGCTCAGCCCGGTCACGTACCGGCGCTCGACCCCGAAGTGCTGCCACCGCCCCGTGTCGCGCGACGGCAGCCGCGGCACCGGGTCGCCCTCGTAGAGGTAGCGGAACGTGCGCCGCCCCAGCAGGTCGCCGTCGTAGTGGGTGGCGAGCGCGGGCGACCCGACCATCGGCTGGCCGTAGGTGTAGACCGCCCGGAAGGACTCCGACAGCACGTCCCAGTACTGCTTGTCCTCGCGCAGCAGGATCCCCATCATCGCCGCCATCGCACCGCCGAGGCTGTGCCCGGTGACGTAGAGCGCCTCCAGCGGCGCCAGGGTCTCGGTCGCCGGGCGCTCCGGGTCGTCGGTGACCGGTCGCCCCGCGGACGCGAGCAGCAGCGCCTCCGCGATCCGGAAGCGGGTGGCTCGCACGTTGCGGTAGAACCCCGCGTGCACCTCGAAGGCGTCGGTGTCGGGCCCGCGCAGCTGCACGCGTTGCGGGGTGAGGTCGACGTCGGTGAGCCAGTTGACGATGTTGACCGGCTCGGTGCCCCGGTAGACCAGGACCGCCACCCGGCCGTCGGCGCTCTGCAGCAGCGCCGCGGTGGAGACGATGAACTGCGGGTCGTTGGTGAAGGTCACCTCGATCCCGTGGCAGCGCTCCAGCCCGAGCCGGGTGGCCATCTCCAGCAGCGTCGACAGGTCGGAGTAGGCGTAGGTCGCCAGGACCGCCATCACGTGTGCGGTCAGCGGGTCGGGGGTGCCGGTGGACGGGTCCACCGCGGGCCGGCAGAGTCGCTCGACCAGGTCGTCGTGGACCGGGAAGCCGGGAGCGGTGGGGTCCCCGGCCGCGCTCTGCAGTGGCCGCAGCTCGTCGTACGTCGGACCCTGCGCGCAGCTGACCTGGACCATGGCGCCCCCCCTCGCGGCTGCCGGCGTACGTCGCCGACGCCTCGCACCACCGTGCCACGACCGACGTTGCCGGCGCGAGGTCCGGCGCGTTTCCAGACGGTGACGCAGGCTCAGCCGGCGAGGATCATCGCGGCGGCGTGCTCGCCGATCATGATCGACGGGGCGTTGGTGTTGCCGCCGGTGATGCTCGGCATGATCGAGGCGTCCACGACGCGGAGCCCCTCGACGCCGCGGACCCGCAACTGCGGGTCGACCACGGCACGCTCGTCCACGCCCATCCGGCACGACCCGACGCCGTGGTAGACGGTGGTGGCCCGGTTGCGCACCTCGCGCCGCAGGGTCTCACCGGTGATGCCGCGGCCCGGGGCGATCTCCTCCTTCACCGCCCCGCCCATCGCAGCGCTGGCGAAGATCTCCCGCAGCATCTCGACGCCCTCGGCGAGCACCTCGAGGTCGGCGGGCTCGGCCAGGTAGTTGAAGTCGATCAGCGGCGCCGCGGTCGGGTCGGCCGAGGCCAGCCGCAATGTGCCGCGGCTCCGGGGGTAGATCAGCGTCGACAGCGCGGTCAGGCACGGGCGCGGGTCGACCTGGTGGCGGACCGGGGCGTCCTGGTTGGGCGAGGGGTAGGACCAGGGCAGCAGGTGCAGCTGCAGGTCGGGCACGTCGGTGGCCTGCGAGGTCCGCACGAAGCCGACCGACTCGAAGACCGAGTAGGCCAGGAACGAGTCGCCGCGGGTGACCTCCTTGAGCAGGCCCTTGGCGAAGTACGACGCCTTGCCGCGGTGGACGGCGGTCGGCACCTGGACGGTGATCGGCACGAACAGGTGGTCGTGCAGGTTGTCGCCCACGGGCAGCTCGGCGACGACGTCGAGGCCGAGTGGGCGCAGGTGGTCGGCGTGCCCGATCCCGGAGAGCATCAGCAGCTGGGGCGAGCCGAAGACGCCCGCGGACAGGATGACCTCCTTGCCCGCGCGGATGATCCGCTGGCCGCCGTCCTTGTCCCGGACCTCGACCCCGGTGGCGCGCCCGCCCTCGAGGACCACCCGGGTGACCAGCACCTCGGTCTGCACCTCCAGGGTGGCCGGGTCGAGGTGGTGCACGTAGCCGCGGGAGGCGCTGTAGCGCAGACCCCCGTGGGTGTTCTGCTGCATGAACCCGATGCCCTCCTGGGAGGCACCGTTGTAGTCGTCGAGGACCTTCACGCCGAGGGTGTCGGCGGTCGCCTGGATGAACTGGGCGGTCGGCTCGACGGGGTGCGGGTTGCGGGTGACCCGGATCGGGCCGCCGGCGCCGCGGTAGGCGTCCTCGCCGCCCTCGTAGTCCTCCATCCGCTTGAAGGAGACGTTGACCTCGTCGGCGCTCCAGCCCTCGTTGCCCTCGGCGGCCCACGCGTCGTAGTTGGCCCGGTTGCCGCGGACGTAGACCATGCCGTTGACCGAGCTGGAGCCGCCGAGCACCTTGCCGCGCGTCTGCGGGATCTTCCGGTCCAGCAGGTGCGTCTGCGGGGTGGTGTAGTACCCCCAGTCGACGGTCCGCTTGATCTCGGGCACCGAGTGCATCGGGCCGATCATGCCGGGCTTCCGCACCAGGAACTTCTCGTCGCTCTTGCCCGCCTCGAGCAGGATCACCCGCGCACCGGACTCGGCGAGCCGACCGGCCACGGCGCTGCCGGAGGAGCCGGACCCGACGACGACGTAGTCGGCTTCGGTGCTGCGCGGTCCCTTGCGCGGTGCCTGCTTGGCCATGGTCCACCTTCGTCGGATCCGGGGGTGTGTGCCCGTTCACGGTACGACGAAACTGGAACTTGTTCTAGTACCCGGATGGACGGTGCACGAGGCGGCCGTGCGGACGTGCGAGGCTCAGCCGGTGACCGCACGACGCATCGCCTACCAGGGCGAGCCCGGAGCCAACTCCCACCTGGTCTGCCGCCAGCACTACCCGGACTGGGAGCCGGTGGCCTGCGCGTCCTTCGAGGACGTCTTCGCCGCCGTGGAGAACGGCGAGGCGGAGCTGGCGATGATCCCGATCGACAACTCGATCGCCGGTCGGGTCGCCGACATCCACCACTTCCTGCCCGCCTCCGACCTGCACATCATCGGCGAGTGCTTCCTGCGCATCCAGTTCACGCTGATGGCGACGCCCGGTGCGACGCTGGAGACGATCCGCACGGTGCACAGCCACGTGCACGCGCTGGGCCAGTGCCGCCGGATCATCCGCGAGCACGGCCTCACCCCGGTGATCTCCGGTGACACCGCCGGCGCCGCCCGCGAGGTGGCCGAGGCGGCCGACCCGACCCAGGCGGCCATCGCCCCGCCGCTGGCCGCGGAGCTCTACGGCCTCGACGTGCTGGCCGACGACATCGAGGACGAGGACCACAACACCACCCGCTTCGTCGTCCTCTCCCGGGACTTCGTGCAGGCGCCGCGCGACGGCGGACCGGTCGTGACCAGCTTCATCTTCAACGTCCGCAACCTGCCCGCCGCGCTCTACAAGGCGCTCGGCGGGTTCGCGACCAACGGCGTCAACATGACCAAGCTGGAGAGCTACATGGTCGGCGGCCACTTCGCCGCCACCCAGTTCCTCGCCGAGGTCGACGGCCACCCCGACGACCCGGGGCTGCGCAACGCCCTGGAGGAGCTGGCCTTCTTCACCACCGAGGTCAAGGTGCTCGGGGTCTACCCGGCCGACGCCTTCCGCTCCGGCTGACGCGCGTCACACCCGCCGGCCCTCGTCACGGCCCTGGCCGGTCGGGCAGAATGACGGCTCCTCAGATCCAAGCAGGTCTGACTGTTTCTCAGGAGCCGTCGATGCCCAGCACCCCCCTCGAACGCCGCCTGGCCGCGTGGAAGAAGCAGGCGCGCGCCGCCGGGCAGCTCGGCCGCTTCCTGGTCGACAACCCCGAGGTCGCCCGCGACCTGGCGGTCGGAGCGGCCCGCAGCGTCGCGGCGCCGGTCACCTCGCGGCTGCCGGGTGCGGCGGGCACCGCCCCCTCGACGGGCGGTCCGTCGCCGGACGCTGCCTCGCCGGACGCCCCCTCCCCCGACGCGCCCGGTCCAGCGGCCGGGCCGCCGGCCGGGCTCGCGTCGTACCCCCGGACGGCGGGCGCCGAGGTCCTGGCCCGGACCTCGCCGGCGAGGACCCGTCGGGTGCTGGAGGACCTCTCGCGGCTGCCGGAGTGGCTCACGATGCACGCGGGCTGGCGCGGCACCCCGCCGACCGGGGCGGCCGTCGGGGTCGCCTTCACCGAGACGGTCAGCCTGATGGGCATCCCCGCCGACCTCGCCTGGACCGTCGACGAGGTCGACGCGACCCGGGTGGCGATGTCGGGTCGCGGACCGATGGGACTGACCCTCGGGCTGTGGCTGACCGTGCTGCCCGCGACCCTCGACGGCGTCGCCGGCTCCCGGGTGCGCGTGGACGCCGGCGTCGGTGGCGACCCCGTCCAGGGACCCATGGGGGCCACCATCCTGCGCAGCGTCGCCGACGCCCTGGAGGAGTCGCTGGCCCGGCTCGGCACGCTGCTCGGGGAAGAGGCGGCCTCCGGCACCGACGACGAGACCGAGCTGCTCTCCTCCGCCCCGGTGCTGCACGTCGCGACCGGGCGGCTGCTCGACGCCCGCACCCCGGTCGTCGTCGGCGTCGGCCAGGTCACCCGGCGCACCCCGGACCTCGACGCGCTCGCCGACCCGGCGACCCTGGCGGCCGAGGCGCTGCGGGCGGCGGCCCACGACTGCGGCGTGCCGGACCTGCTCGGCCGTGCCGACGCCGTGTACGCCGTGGCCAGCGCGTCCTGGTCCTACCGCGACCTCGGGGCCGCCGTCGCCGAGCAGGTCGGCGTCGCCCCGCGGGAGACCGTCATGTCCGCCCGGTACGGCGGCGACGCCGGCCAGGTGCTCGTCAACACGGCCGGCCAGGCGATCGTCGACGGGGAGGCCGACGTGGTGCTGGTCTGCGGTGCCGAGGCCGGCAACACGCTCGCGGCCGCCCAGAAGGCGGGGATCGCCGTCGAGTGGCCCACCCAGGGACCGACCGTCGCCCCGACCCGGGTCGTGGGCAGCGAGCGCGAGGCCAACAACGAGGCCGAGACCGCGGCCGGGCTCTCGGTGCCCGTCTACACCTACGCGCTGATGGAGTCCGCGCTGCGGCGCTCGCTGGGGGAGACCCCGGCCGAGCACACCGCCCGGATCGCGGCGCTGTGGTCCGGGCTGTCGGAGGTGGCCGCCGAGAACCCGTACGCCTGGCAGCCGGAGTCGGTCGCCGCCGAGGACCTGGCGACCGCGAGCGCGGACAACCGCGCCGTCTCCGCGCCGTACACCAAGCTGCTCTGCGCCAACCTCCAGGTCGACCTCGCCGCCGGGCTGGTGGTCACCTCCGTCGCGGCCGCCCACGCGGCCGGCGTGCCGCAGGAGAAGTGGGTCTTCCTGCACGCCGGTGCCGCGGCGTACGACGAGTGGTTCGTCTCCGAGCGGGCCGAGCTCGATGCCTCCCCGGCGATCCGCACGATCGGGCAGGCCGCGCTCGCCCATGCGGGGCTGACGATCGAGGACGTCGCCCATGTCGACCTCTACTCCTGCTTCCCCTCCGCGGTGCAGATCGCGGCCAAGGAGCTCGGGCTCCCGGTCGGCGACCCGGACCGCCCGCTGTCGGTCACCGGTGGACTGACCTTCGCCGGCGGGCCGGGCAACAACTACGGCACCCACGCGGTGGCCACCCTGGTCGGGCGGTTGCGGGAGGACCCGACGGCGTACGGGCTGTCGACCTCGCTGGGCTGGTTCGCCACCAAGCACGCGCTGGGGATCTACTCCGCCACGCCGCCGCAACAGCCCTACCGTGCGCTGCACCCGGTGCTCGAGCCCACGCCGAAGCGCCCGGCGCCGGTCGACCGCACCGGCACCGGGGTGGTCGAGGCCGCCACGGTGCAGTTCGACCGCGACGGCAACGGCGAGGTCGCCATCGTGGCGGTGCTCCTGCCCGACGGCGCCCGGGTGCTGGTGCGCACGCCCCAGCCCGAGGTGGTCGCCGCCGTCCTCGACGACGACCCGCTCGGCTGGACGGTCGAGGTGGAGGCGCGGGACGCGCTGCGGGTCCTGGAGCGCGGCCGCGCCGAGCTGCCCCCACCACCCGCGCTGACGGTGCTGCACGAGCGCCGAGGACCCGTGCTGGTGCTGACGCTGAACCGTCCCGAGCGGCGCAACGCCGTCGACCTGGCCACCGCCGAGCTGCTCGAGTGGAGCCTGGACTGGTTCGAGGCCGACCCCGCCCTGCGGGTCGCGGTCATCACCGGCTCCGACGGCACCTTCTGCGCCGGCGCCGACCTGAAGGCCGTCGCCTCGGGTCAGTTCCCGGTGACCGAGAAGGGCGGCCCGCTGGGCATCACCGCCCGCCCCGTCGCCAAGCCGATGATCGCCGCGGTGGAGGGCCACGCCCTGGCCGGAGGCTGCGAGCTGGCGCTGGTCTCCGACCTCGTCGTCGCCTCGACCACCTCGCAGTTCGGGCTGCCCGAGCCCAAACGCGGCCTGGTCGCCGTCGCCGGCGGCGTGCTGCGGCTCAGCCAGCGGCTGCCGCGCAACGTGGCGATGGAGATGGTGCTCACCGGCAACCCGCAGCCGGCCACCCGGATGGCCGAGCTCGGCCTGGTCAACCGGCTCGCCGAGCCCGGCGCCGTCCTCGACGCCGCGCTGGCCCTGGCCGAGGAGATCATCGCCAACGCCCCGCTGTCGGTCGCCGCCTCCAAGCGGATCGTCGAGGAGTCCCCCGACTGGCCCGTCGCCGAGGCCTTCGACCGTCAGTCCGCCATCGGCATGGACGCGATCCTCTCCGAGGACGCCGCCGAGGGCACCCTCGCCTTCGTCGAGAAGCGGGCGCCGGTCTGGCGGGGGCGCTGAGCCCTGCCGGTTTCCCACGGGATGTCGGCAACCTGCCACTGACCATGGCGTACGCCCCATGGGCAGTGGAGGTTTGCCATGGGCAGCTCGGGCTCCGCCGCCGTACGTCGGGCGTGGGCGCCTCTGCCCATGGGAGGTTGCCTCTGCCCATGGTGCGTACGCCATGGGCAGTGGCAGTTCCCCTGCATCCCGTGGGAAACCGGGCCGACTACGCCATCGCCCCCAGGATCGGCTGCGACTCCAGCAGCCCCTCGTCACTGGGGGCCTCCCCGCGGGCGAGGACGCGTTCGGCCTGGCGGGCCCGGAGCTCGAGGTGGGCCTCGGACGGCTTGTCGTAGCCGTAGCGTGCGCGGGCCTCCGCCGGGGTCAGCGTGACGGGGTGGGTCGGCTCGACGCCGAGGAGCACGGGGGCGACCACGGGCACGGTCATCGGCGAGAGCACCCGGAGGACGGCGAGCTCGACCCGGGGGTGCACGGCGACCGCCCGGAACGCCAGCCGCAGCACGGGCCGGACGGCGACGTCGACGGCGCGGGACTGCTGCAGGCCGCCCATCCGCCGCATCCACCGCGGCATGGTGGCGATCGTGCCGGCGCGGATGAAGGCGGCGACCACGGCGGAGGCGGGCTTGAGGTAGGCCGGGTGCTCGGGCAGCATCACGCGGGCGTCGAGCAGGTAGGCCATCATCGACTGGGCCACCTCGGAGCCGGCCAGCCGCGGGCGCATCTCCTCGAAGTACCGCTGCACGCCCTCCCGGGAGGTCGGGACGTCGGCCGGGTCGCAGGTCTGCAGCTCGGCGCCGACGGCGCACTCGCGCCAGTACTGCGCCTCCTCCTCGGCCGACAGCCTCCCGGGGCCGTAGGTCTCGTAGGCCTTGAGGATGGAGTGCCAGGCGGTCAGGTGGATCCAGAGCTGGGAGTGCGGGTCGTTCGCGTCGTACCGGTTGCCGGTCAGGGGGTCGAGCCCGACGCCCCTGGAGTGCACCTTGACCAGCACGTCGGCGGCCTTGGAGGTGGAGCGGGTGTCACCGAAGGCGACCATCGCGAAGTACCTCAGCGTCCGGTCGTAGCGCGTCCGCGGCCGGTACCGGACCCCACCGGAGGCCTCGACAGCGGCGATCAGGGCGGGGTCGAGCTCCTCGATGACCACCGCGCGCTGGAACCCGATCACCAGCGAGGTGGGATAGGACCACACCTTCCAGGTGACCGAGTCCGGACCGAAGAACCCGTAGTCCTCGGCGGGGGTGGCGGGCTCACGTGCGGGCAGCAGGGACATGGCGCTCCTCTCGCCATCGGCGTGGACAGCCGATTGCTACAGCGGTGTAGGAAATGGATGCTACACAGGTGTAGTAAGTTCGTGAAGGTGTCCAGCCGACGTCCGTACGCCGCCCGGCTCCCCTTGGAGGAGCGCCGCGAGCAGCTGTACGACGCCGCCCTGCGGGTGATCGTGCGGGACGGGTACGACGCGGTCTCCATCGACGCGGTCGCCCGCGAGGCCGGGGTCACCCGCCCGGTGGTCTACGGCGCCTTCGAGAGC
This sequence comes from Marmoricola sp., assembly GCA_044227235.1. Classification (GTDB taxonomy): domain Bacteria; phylum Actinomycetota; class Actinomycetes; order Propionibacteriales; family Nocardioidaceae; genus Marmoricola_A. The sequence continues at coordinate 87,129 of JBGAFN010000017.1, forward strand.
CTCGGCCGCCTGCTCTTCGGACTGCTCGACCGTCAGCAGGCCCGCGCGCTGGCGCAGCTCGAGCACCTCCTGCCCGAGGAGCCCGACCTGAGCGACCCCGACGGCTTCGTGGTCGCGGTGGCCGAGGCGATGGTGGAGCGGATCCGTGCGGACCGCGACACCTGGCAGCCGATCCTGTTCGCCGACCGGGCGGCACCCGCCGAGGTGCGGGAGCGGATCGAGGCCGACCGGGAGCGCATCCGCGGGCAGATCGCCCACCTGGTCGGCCTGTGGTCCTTCACCCGGCACGGTCCCGAGCTCGACACCGAGGTCCTCTCGCACGCGGTGCTCGCGATCCTGGAGCACTTCGGACGGCTGTGCCTGGAAGAACCGCCGCGCTTCGAGGCCGACCGGCTCTCGGCTGCGATCCGGTCCGTCCTCGGCGCACTCGGCTGAGCGGGTCGAGAGAGCCGAGCGGGGCCGAGCGGGCTCAGCGGGGCCCGTGCGTCCCCAGGAAGAGCACCGGCCCCTCGAGCTCAGCCGCCCGGCCGAGGGCGAGCAGGGCGGCCAGGGCCTTGGCGGTGTAGACGGGCTCGAGGGTCAGGCCGAGGGTCTCACCGCGGGCCTGGGCCTCGGCGCTGGCCGGCGTGGTCGCGCCGTACGTCGCCCCGAGGAAGTCGGTGGTGACCCTCAGCCGGTCGGGATCGACGACGGCGTCCGGCCCTCCGCGTTCCCGCAGCACCGCGGCCGACCGGGTCGCCAGGCCGGTCAGGGCGGGCGCGTCGAGCCGGAGCTGGTCGTTGACCACGACGGCGAGCACCCGGGTGTGCAGTCCGGCCAGGCCGAGCCCGAGGACCAGCCCGGCGGCGGTGCCACCCGAGCCGACCGCGGTCACCACCCACGCCGGCTCCGGCAGGTCACCGGCAGCGACCTGGGCGGCGAGCTCGAGGGCGACCTCGACGTACCCCAGCGCGCCGAGCGGCGAGGACCCGCCGGCCGGCAGGTAGTACGGCGGCCGCAGCCCGCTGCTGTGCCGGGCCAGCAGGTACGGCGCCAGCGCGATCGTGCGCGCCTTGGTGTGCGTCAGGTGCAGCGCGGCGCCGGAGCCTCGGAGCCGGGCGAGCTGGTCCCGGACGTGGTCGTCGACGGGCTGGTCGACCAGCGCCAGGGCGGTCCGCAGCCCGTGCTCGCGGCCGTACAGCGCAGCGGCCAGCCCCCAGTGGGTGCCGATCCCGCCGACGGTGAAGAGCGTGCTCCGGCCGCGGCGGTGCGCGTCGGGGATGAGCCACTCCAGCTTGCGGACCTTGTTGCCGCCCCACCCGCCGTCGCCGTAGGCACCCTCGTCCTTGAGCCAGACCGGCACGTCGCCGGAGAGGCCCGGCACCTCGCGCACCGGGCTGGGGCCGGTGCCCAGCCGGACGAAGGGCAGGGTGTCGGCCAGGCCGGGGGAGAGGTCGTGCAGGAGCGGCATCGGGTCAGACCAGCGTCTCCTCGGAGCCGTCGTAGGCGCCGAGCTCCAGGGCGGGCTGCGGGCCGGTGCCCAGCGGGGTCGCCGCGCCGGAGGTGGCCGCCCGGCGACGCTTGGCCCCGGGCAGCCGGGCGAGCACGTCGCCCAGCGGCTCGATCGTCGAGGCGAGCACCTGGGCGGAGTCGCCGAGCGGCTCGATGATGTGGGCGATCTCGCCGGCGGAGCGGTTGATGCCGGCGGCCGACACGTCGATCCCGGCCGCGGAGATGCTGAGCCCGGAGACCGCGGCGTTGATGCCCGCGGCGGACTCGTGGATGCCGGCGATGGGCGCCTCGATGCTCTCCAGCACCGGGCCGATCGTGGCGATCGTGTCCATCAGGATGCCGAGCCGGTCGATGATGCCGCCCTCCATGACGAGCTGCTCGATCAGGCCCTCCTGGGCGAGCAGCTGGTCGATGACGCCGCCCTCGGCGAGCATCCGGTCGATCGCCCCCTCCTGCGCGACGAGCCGGTCGAGGAGGCCGCCGGGCTCGACGACCCGGTCCAGCGGGCCACCGGGGGCGATGATCTTGTCCAAGGCGCCGCCGCTGGACATGATCCGGTCGAGCGGACCACCCGGCGCGAGCACCCGGTCCAGCGGACTGCCCGGGGCGCTCAGCCGAGCCAGCGGGCCCTTCTCGTCGAGCACCCGGTCGACCACGCCGCCGGGCTGGAGCGCCTGGCCCACCGGCCGGTCGGGGGCGGTCATCGCCGCGAGCTGGAACAGCAGCCGGGTCGGCCCGTCCGGGCCGACGAGCCGGGCGACGCCGATGCTCGCCTCGCCGAAGGCGATCGCCACGCGGGCAGGGAAGGTCACCATCTCCAGCAGGTTCATGCGCCGATGGTAGGTGCGTTCGGACCCGCAGGGTTGTGGGCCGGGCCACATCGACACTGCGATGGGCCGACCAAGGACCCGGGCCGCACCCCGCCCCACCACCTAGCCTGGCGTGCATGTGCGACACGCTGGTGGCCGTCACCGAGGACGGGGTGCTGTTCGCGAAGAACAGCGACCGGGACCCGGTGGAGGCGCAGGCGGTGCGGGCGTACCCGGCCGCGGACCACCCGCCGGGCGCCGAGGTGCGGTGCACGTGGACGACGATCCCGCAGGTCGCCCACACCCACGCGGTGGTGCTCTCCCAGCCGTGGTGGATGTGGGGCGCCGAGATGGGCGCCAACGAGCACGGGGTGGTCATCGGCAACGAGGCCGTCTTCACGCGTCGGACCGGTGCCCGGGAGCCGGGCGGGCTGCTCGGCATGGACCTGCTCCGGCTCGCCCTCGAGCGGGCGACCACCCGGCACGAGGCGGTCGGCGTGCTCGTCGCCCTGCTCGAGGAGCACGGGCAGGGCGGGTCCTGCAGCCACGAGCACCCGCGGTTCACCTACGACAGCTCCTACCTGGTCGCCGATCCCGACGGTGCCACCATCCTCGAGACCGCGGGGCGCCGCTACGCCGCCGACGAGGTCCGGCGTGCCTACGCGATCTCCAACGGCCTGACCCTGCCCGGCTTCGCCGACCGGTACGCCGACCGCCTCCGCGGCCGGGTCGCTGCGTGCGCCGTACGACGCGAGCGCACCACCACGTCGGCGCGGACGGCCCGCACCCCGCTCGACCTGATGGCGGCGCTGCGCGACCACGGCGGCCAGGACCGGGAGGGCCCGGCGTACAGCCCGCTGAACGGGGCGCTGACGGGGCCCTGCGCCCACGCCGGCGGGCTCCTCACCAGCACCCAGTCGACCGCCTCGTGGGTCGCCGACCTGAGGCCGGGGACGCCGGCGGGCGGGCGGCACTGGGTCACCGGCACCTCCGCGCCCTGCACCGGGCTGTTCGTCCCGGTCGGGATCGCCGCCGGCCTGACCGACACCGACGGCCTGAGCAACCGCTACGACGTGCAGCACCTGTGGTGGCGGCACGAGCCGCTGCACCGCGCGGTGGTCCGCGACGAGGCCGCGGCCGCGCCGTACCTGGCCGAGCGGGACGCCCTCGAGCGCTGCTGGACCGACGACCCGCCGAGCACGGCCGACGCGGTGGCGGCGGGCGAGCTGCTCCGGAGCACCTGGACCGCCAAGCTCGCCGCCGTCCCGGACACCCGGCCGCCCCGGGTGCGGCGGCAGTGGCGCGGCTGGGACCGGGCCAGCGGGCTCGACGCCGTCCTGGACGCGTCCGCGTGAGCAGCGTCCTGGTGGTCGGCGCGGGCCTCTCCGGGTTGTCCGCGGCCCGCCGGCTGGTCGCCGCCGGGCACGAGGTCACCGTGCTCGAGGCCCGCGACCGGGTCGGCGGGCGCACCGAGGGCGGCCGGCTGTCCGACGGCACCACGGTCGAGCTCGGCGGGCAGTGGCTCGGCGAGGGGCACACCCGGATGCACGAGCTCGTCGCGGAGCTCGGCCTGGAGACGTTCCGGACCTGGAACGACGAGGGCCTGCTGACCCTGGAGCTCCTCGGCCGGCGCACCACGCTGAAGCCGCACAAGGGCGCGGTGCCGCACGTCTCCCCGTTCGCGCTGGCCGACCTGGCCCAGGGCATGGCGCGGTTCACCCGGCTGGCCGCCCGCACCGACCTGGAGCGCCCCTGGCTGACCCCCGACGCCGACCGGCTCGACGGGCAGACCTTCGAGACCTGGATCCGCCGCACGCTGCGCACCAGGGCCGGGCGGGCCTACTTCCGGGTGGCCTGCGAGGCGGTCTGGGCGGCGCAGCCGGCGGAGGTGTCGCTGCTGCACGCCCTGTTCTACGCCCGCTCCAACGCCGACCTGGAGACGCTGCTGGCCGTCGACCGCGGTGCGCAGCAGGACCGTGTCGTCGGCGGGTCGGTGCTGGTGGCCGAGCGGCTGGCGGCCGGCCTGGGCGACCGGCTGGTGCTCGGCAGCCCGGTTCGCCGGGTGGTGCACCGCGAGGACGGGGTCAGCGTGGAGACCCGCGGCGGAGCGACGTACGACGCCGACGCGGTGATCGTGACGCTGCCGCCGACCCTGGCCGGCCGGCTCGACTACGACCCGCCGCTGCCGTCCTGGCGCGACCAGCTCACCCAGCGGCTGCCGGCCGGCTCGGTCATCAAGGCGTACGCCGTCTACGACGAGCCGTTCTGGCGGGCCGAGGGGCTCAACGGCCAGGCCGCGTCCGACACCGGACCGGTCAAGGTGGTCTTCGACAACTCGCCGCCGTCGGGGACGCCCGGAGTGCTGCTCGGGTTCTTCGAGGGGCACGACGCCCGGGTGCACGCCCGGCGGACCGAGGGGGAGCGGCGCGAGGCGCTCGTCGGCTGCCTGGTCCGCTACTTCGGGCCGCGCGCCGCCGCGCCCGTCGAGTACCTCGAGCGCGACTGGATGGCCGAGGAGTTCACCCGGGGCTGCTACGGCGCGCACTTCGCGCCGGGCGTGTGGACCGCGTACGGCGAGGCGCTGCGCACGCCGGTGGGGCGGATCCACTGGGCGGGCGCGGAGTGTGCCCCGGAGTGGAACGGCTACCTGGAGGGTGCAGTCCGCAGCGGGGAGGCGGTGGCGGCCGAGGTGTCCCGGGTCCTGGCCGGGGTACCTCACACTCATGACCGAGACCAGCCCTGAGCCCACGCACGACGAGCCCGACCAGCAGACCGGCGGCGCCCCCGGCGCCGAGCCGACCGAGCCGACCGAGCCCGAGCCGACCGACCCGGACAAGATCCGCCCCGGCGTCACCCCGGACCCGGTCAGCGAGCCGGAGGCGCCGGGCGACGAGAACGACGCGACCCCGACCTCCGCCGAGGGCGAGACCGCCCCGACCCAGCAGGAGCCCGAGGACGGCACGAACGCCACGGGGACGACCGGGTCCTGAGGATCGGGAGGATCCGTGCCACCAGGTGACCTGGATCCTCCCCGTTCTCGGCAGGTTGCCTGCATCCCGTGGGAAACCGGCGGGAGGCAGCGCAGCCCGCAGCGCAGCCCGCAGCGCAGCCCGCAGCGCAGCCCGCAGCGCAGCCCGCAGCCCCGCCGTCAGTCCAGCGTCGAGGTCCGCAGCCGCGGGCGGAACTGGTGCGCCATCAGGGCGATGAGCGGCACGAAGACCAGGGGCACCAGGAACATCTGGCGGTTGCCCCAGGCCTCGGCGACCAGCGCCATCGCGAACGCGGCGACCAGGTAGCCCAGGTAGTTGGAGACGTTGACGCGGGCGACGGCGACCGTGCCGCCGTCGGCGTCGTGGTGGGCTGCGGCCACGAACGCCAGCGGGGGGATCAGCGACAGCCCGCCGCCGAGCAGGCCGAAGCCGAGGATGACCACCGGCAGCGATGGCGCGAGGACGACGAGCAGCACGGCCAGCGTGGCCACGGTGCCGGAGACCCGGGCGACCGTGACCGGGCCGAACCGGCCGACCAGCGGGTCGCCGACCAGCCGCACCAGCAGCAGCACCACCTGGTAGGCGGTGAACGCCAGCGGCGCCGAGCTGGCCGCCGCCTGCAGCCCGTCCTCGAGGTAGATGCCGGACCACACCGCGGTGGCCGAGTCGCCCAGCCACATCGCGAACGTGGGCAGGCCGATCAGCAGGATCGGCAACCACGGCACGTGATAGGCGACCTGCGGCTCGGACGCGGCCACATGCACGACCCGGTGCGGCAGCAGCCCGCCGCAGGCGAGCGCGTTGACCACCACGCCCGCCAGCGAGACGAGGGCCAGCGACGGCAGCAGCGCCCAGTCGAGCTCCAGGGTCAGGGAGGCGTAGAGGCCGCCGACGACGGCCGCGGCGCTCCAGGTGGCGAAGAAGGCCGCCATGATGCTGCGCCCGTAGTGCTCCTCGATCGCGACGCCCTGCATGTTGGTGGTGGCGTCGATGACGCCGACGAAGAAGCCGTAGACGGCGGTGGTCGCCACCAGGGTCGCCAGCGACGGGGCGATCGCCGGCAGCACCACCGACAGCGAGGCGCCCAGCAGGGCGGCCCGCAGCACCGGGGCGCTGCCGCTGCGGGAGGCCCACCAGCCGGCCACGATGCTGCCCACCCCGGAGAGGATCGCGACCGCGGCGAGCAGCAGCAGGATGTCGAGGTCGGAGAGGTCGAACTTGTCCTTGAACGACGGCAGCCGGGTGACGATCGAGGCGAAGGTCAGCCCCTGGATGGCGAACGCCGCCAGGGTCGAGCGCCGAGCCCCCCGGACGTCGGGCGTGACGGCGCTGGTGCTCATGCGACTCCTTCGATGCGGCGGACGAGCAAGGCTCCCAGCAGGACCACCGCGGCCGCCAGCCCGTAGAGCACCGGGTAGCCGCCGAGCGAGGTGACCAGCGGGGCCGCGAGCACCGGGGCGACGACCTGGGGGAGCGCGGAGGCGATGTTGATGACGCCGAGGTCGCGCCCCACGTCGTCGGGTCGCGGCAGCACCTCGGTCATCACGGCGTAGTCGACCGCGATGAAGACCCCGAACCCGGCGCCCAGCACCGCCGCAGCCCCGACGGCGACCGGCCAGTGCGGGAGGAGCGCCAGCAGCGCGGTCGCCACCGCCATCACGACCCCGCTGGTCGACACGAACACCTTGCGGCGTCCGACCCGGTCCGACAGCCTCCCTGACGTGACGGCGGTCAGCACGGAGGCGACCGAGTAGACGACGGTGAGGGTGAAGACGCCGGCCTCGGGGTCGTCGTACCCGACCGCGTCGTCGAGGAAGTAGTACAGGTAGACCAGCCCGAGCGCGTTGCCGGTGTGCACCAGGAACCGGGTCAGCCAGGCCCAGCCGAAGTCGGGGTGGCGGCGCGGGTCCACCCAGAAGTCGCGCAGGAACGCCCCGAGCCGGAAGCGCGTGGCCGGCGGCATCGGGACCGGCGCATCGTGGTCGCCGAGGACGTACGGCGCGCTGAACAGCAGCAGGAACCCGGCGCAGGCGACGTACCCGGCCGCCCAGCCGCCGGTGGCCAGCGCGAGCGCGGTGCCGCACATGGCGCCCAGGGTCTGGGCCAGCGCGACCCACCCGCCGACGACTCCGCGCTGGCGGCGTGGCACCCGGTCGGGGATGGCGGCCATGATCGCGGCGTAGCCGGCGTTCACCCCGCCCTGGACGAGCGCCCAGCCGAGCAGCATCAGCGCCACGGTGTGTACGCCGGCCAGCAGGCACAGCCCGGAGGCGCCGAGCAGGGCGCCGCCGACGACCCACGGCCGGCGCCGGCCGAACCGGGAGCGGGTCCGGTCCGAGAGCGCGCCGGCGACCGGGTTGCCGACGAGCGAGACGAACGCGCCGACCCCGGTGACCAGCGCCAGGGTGGCCTCCTTGCCGTGCGGGGACAGCTCCTCGGCCTGCTGGGCGAGCAGCACCTGGAGCGGTCCGAAGAACGCGGCGAACGCGGCCAGGTTGACCAGGGTCAGCGCGGTGATCCAGCCGCGGCCGACCGCGACGGTGGGCTCGGTCGCCACCGGCCCCGTGGCGCGCTCGGTGCTCACCGGGCCCGGTTGGCCGCGATCACGTCGCGGTACCAGCGCGACGAGTCCTTCGGCGTCCGGCGCTGGGTCGGGTAGTCGACGTGCACGAGCCCGAACCGCTGGCTGTAGCCCTCGGCCCACTCGAAGTTGTCCAGCAGCGACCAGCAGAAGTAGCCGCGCACGTCGACGCCGGCCCGCAGCGCGTCGAGCAGGGCGCGCAGGTAGGCGTCGAGGAAGGCGGTGCGGCGCTCGTCGTGGACCTCGCCGTCCTCGCCCGGGCCGGTGGCGTCCGAGCAGCCGTTCTCGGTGACGTAGACCGGCGGCAGCGCGTCGCCGTAGCGCTCGCGCAGGGTCAGCAGGATCTCGGTGAACGCGGCCGGGACCACCGGCCAGCCGAAGTCGGTGGTCGGGTAGCCGGCGGCCATCCCCAGCTCGAACGGCAGGTCGGCGCCCTCGGGGGCCGCCCCGACCACCGAGGGGAAGTAGTGGTTGAGACCGAACCAGTCCAGCGGCGTCGCGATGACCTCGAGGTCGCCCGGCTCGACGGGCAGCAGGGCGGCCAGGCTCTCGGGGTAGTGCCCGAGCAGGACCGGGTCGGTGAAGAGCCGGTTGACCAGGTCGTCGTACAGCGCGGCGGCGGCGACGTCGGCCGGGTCCTGGCTCGACGGCCAGGTCGGGCTGAGGTTGTTCACGATGCCGACCTGCGCGGCGCCCGCGGCCCGCAGGGCCTGCGTGGCGAGGCCGTGGCCCAGCAGCAGGTGGTGGGCGACCGGCAGCGCGTCGTACAGCAGCGTCAGGCCGGGTGCGTGCATTCCCAGCGCGTAGCCGTAGAGCGTGACCACGACCGGCTCGTTGACGGTGGCCCACTGCGTGACGCGGTCGGCGAACCGCTCGCCGAGCACGGCGGCGTACTCACCGAAGCGCAGCGCGGTGTCGCGCGCGAGCCAGCCACCTTCGTCCTGCAGGGCCTGCGGGGTGTCCCAGTGGAACAGGGTGGGGCACGGCGTGATCCCGGCGTCGAGCAGGCCGTCGACGAGCCGGTCGTAGAAGCCCAGCCCGGCCGGGTTGACCGGGCCGCGACCGGTCGGCTGGATGCGGGGCCACGCGAAGGAGAACCGGTAGGTGTCGACGCCGAGGTCGCGCATGAGCGCGACGTCCTCCGGCCAGCGGTGGTAGTGGTCGCAGGCCACCGCCCCGGTGTCGCCGTCCTTGACCCGGCCCGGCTCTGCGCAGAAGGTGTCCCAGACGCTGGGGCCGCGCCCGTCCTCGTCGACCGCTCCCTCGATCTGGTAGGACGCGGTGGCGACGCCCCAGCGGAAGTCGGGGCCGAAGCCGAGCGGCAGGTCGGGACGCGACGGGCTCATGCCCGGCAACGTAATCGTCGCTCAGGGGTCTGGTCGAGGGGAGTTGGTCATTTGACCCAAACCTGACTCCTGTCCGACGATGGCGGACATGCACCCGCGCCAGGCCGCCATGGAGCTGCTGGCCTCCGCCACGGCGGACCTCGACCCGCCGTACGCCGTGGTCGACCTGGACGCCTTCGACCGCAACGCCGCCGACCTGGTCCGCCGGGCGGGCGGCACCCCGATCCGGGTGGCCAGCAAGTCGGTCCGCTCGCGCACCCTGATCGAGCGGGTGCTGGACCAGCCCGGGTACGCCGGGGTGCTGGCGTTCACGCTTCCCGAGGCCCTGTGGCTGGCCGCGGAGAGCCGCCTCGACGACGTGCTGGTCGGCTACCCGACCGCGCACCGTGCCGCGCTGCGGGCGCTGGCGGCCGACGAGGAGCTCGCCGCACGGGTCACGATCATGGTCGACGGGCCCGAGCAGCTCGACCTGGTCGAGGCGACCGTGCCCCCGAGCGGTCCGCCGATCCGGGTCTGCCTGGACCTCGACGCCTCGCTGCGGCTGCTCGGCGGACGGCTGCACCTGGGCATGCGGCGCTCGCCGGTGCACAGCCCCGAGCAGCTCCGCGCCCTGGCCGAGGAGGTGCTGCGCCGGCCGCGGTTCCGCCTGGTCGGGGTGATGTCCTACGAGGGCCAGATCGCCGGGATGGGCGACGAGGCCGGGTCGCTGCCCTGGCGGGGGGCGGTCAAGCAGTTCCAGCGCCTGTCGGCCGCCGAGCTCGCCGACCGCCGCGCCGAGGCCGTCGACGCGGTGCGCGGGCTGACCAAGCTCGAGTTCGTCAACGCCGGGGGCACCGGCAGCCTGGAGCGCACCACCGCCGAGGGGATCGCCACCGACGTCGCGGCCGGGTCGGGCCTCTTCGGGCCGGTGCTCTTCGACCACTACGCGGCCTTCCGGCCGGAGCCGGCGGCCTTCTTCGTGCTCGACGTCGTGCGCCGGCCCGGCCCCGACCACGTGACCTGCCTGGGCGGCGGCTGGATCGCCTCGGGCCCGATCGGGAAGGACCGGCTGCCGACGCCGTACTGGCCCGCAGACCTGGAGCTCGTCGGCGGCGAGGGGGCAGGGGAGGTGCAGACCCCGTTGACCGGAGCGGGAGCCCGCGGGCTCTCGGTCGGCGACCGGGTCTGGTTCAGACATGCGAAGGCGGGCGAGCTCTGTGAGCACGTCGACGCCCTCGCGCTGGTGAGTCATGGCAGAGTCGAGGCGCAGGTGTCCACATACCGTGGCGAGGGGCGCACCTTTCTCTGACCATGCGCTGAGGAGAGGAGGCGGGTCGTGGCACGCATGTCTGCCGAGGACCGCCGGGTGCAGCTGATCGACGCCGCGATCGCGGTGATGACCCGGGACGGGGTCGCGAAGGCGACCACGCGGGCCATCGCGTCCGAGGCCCAGATGCCGCTGGGGGTGTTTCACTACGCGTTCCGCTCCAAGCAGGAGCTGCTGGTGCTGGTCACCGAGACCATCGCCAAGCAGTCGAAGGCCGACATCGACGCGGCCATCTTCGAGGGCCAGGGCGACCTCGTCGGCGTGGTGGAGGCCGGCCTGCTGGCCTACTTCGACCACCTGGTCGCGCACCCCAAGGAGCACCTGGTCACCTACGAGCTCACCAACTACGCCATCCGCGAGGACGGCTTCGGCGACGTCGCGAAGCGCCAGTACGAGTACTACCTGGAGCAGAACGAGGCGCTCCTGGTGGCACTGGCCGACGTCTTCGACTTCGAGTACATCCCGCCGGTGTCGGTGGTGAGCCGGCTGGTCTTCTCCTGTGCCGACGGCCTCGCCCTCAACTACCTCGCCTACGGCGAGGAGGAGGAGGCCCGCGCCGTCCTCCGGCTCGCCGCCAGCACCCTCGTCACGATGGTCCGCCCCAAGCCCCGCTGAGCTGTAACGCGGGGTTACCGACGCTCCACAAGGCGCCCGACCCTTGCGAAGCGTCCGAACGCCCTGCGAGGGCCGGCCGTGCTCACGTCGAGCTCAGGCCGTCCGCACCCGGAACAGGTTGACCTTGTCGAACGCCGAGAACAGCAGGCCCGAGGTCGAGGACTCCGCCCGGACGTAGACGTGGCGTGCCTGCGGGGCCAGCTGGCCGCGTCGTACGACGAGCCGGACGAGCCCGCGGTCGCTGTCGAGGGTGCAGGACGCCTTCGCGCTGATGTCCTGGGCAGTGCCGCCGTCGACGCGGCTGGCCGTGCAGCCGTCCTCGGGGCTCCACCGCACGGCGATCCGGCGACCGGTGCCGTCGCGGCGCGGGGTGAGCACCGCCTGCCAGGTCTGGTCCGAGCCGTCGGCCGGCTCGACGGCGGCCGCGCGGAGCTTGACCACGACGCGCTTCGCACCGACCGTGCCGGAGGCCCGCGCGATGTCGATCGCATGGACCTGGTCAGCCGTCGCGGTGCCGTAGACGTGGACGTCGTTGGGCTGGTCGGGGACGGCGACGGTGACCGACCCGGTGCTCGCGGTGGCGGGGCCGGCGGTCCAGGCGGCGCCGGCGAGTGCGGCCAGGCCGACGACGAGGGCGGTGCGGGTGGACGGGGTGGGCCTCGGCACGGCGGATCCTCTCCGGGACGGTTATTGACGCTCGTTCAATTGTGCCCTGCTCCGCGCGGTGGTTCGTCCGCTCTGGGCGAGATATCCGTCTCATCGACGCAGGCCGGACCCCGCCTATCCTGGGCCGGTGATCCCGGGACTCCTCGTGCTGCTGGGCTGCCAGCTGGCCGGCGGGTTCCTCGCCACGCTGCTCGACCTCCCTGTCCCCGGCCCGGTCGTCGGCATGGTCCTGCTGCTGGTCGTGCTGCAGGTCCGCGAGCCCACAGCCGGCTCCGGCCTGGTCCGAGTCTGCGACGGCCTGCTGCGCCACATGCAGCTGCTCTTCGTGCCCGCCGGAGCCGGCGTGGTGCAGTACCTCGGCGTGATCGGCGCGGGACTGGTGCCGATCCTGGCCGGACTCTTCGTCGGCTGGTTCGCCACGCTGGCGGCCACCGCCCTGGTCGCCGGCGGACTGCTGCGGATGTCGCGGCGCGGAGCGACCCGATGAGACCCGAAGCCGCGTGGCACTCCCTGACCGCGTCGCCCGCGCTCGGCGTCGCGCTCACCCTGGCCGCCTACCTGGTCGGCCGCTGGGCCTGGGAGCGCTCCGGGCGGCACCCGCTGGTCAACCCGGTGCTGGTCGCCGTCCTCGTCGTCGGTGTCGTGCTGCGGGTCACCGACGTCGACTACGCGACGTACCTGCGCGGCGGCTCGCTGGTCTCGCTCCTGCTCGGCCCCGCCACGGTCGCGCTGGCCTGGCCGCTGCACCGCGAGCTCCCCCTCGTACGACGCGCCGCGCTGCCCGTGCTCGCCGGGGTGGCGGTCGGGTCCGGGGTCGCGGTGGCGACGGCGGTGCTGGTCACTCGCTGGCTGGGTGGCACCGAGGAGCTCGTCCTCTCGATGGCCCCGAAGTCGGCGACCACGCCGGTGTCGATCGCCCTGGCGCAGCAGATCGGCGGCGTCCCCGCGCTGACCGCGGTCCTCACCATCCTGACCGGGATCATCGGAGCGACCCTGGGCCCGCACCTGCTCACCCTGCTCGGCGTGCGCGACGACCGCGTCCGCGGGCTGGCGGTGGGCGTCTCCTCGCACGGGATCGGCACCGCGCAGCTGCTGCACGAGAGCCGCACCGGCGGCGCGTTCGCCGGGCTGGCGATGGCCCTGACCGCGCTGGGCACGTCGGTCTGGGTGCCGCTCCTCGTGCCGCACCTCACGTGAACAACGTTCACCCTCGTCTGGACAAGCCCGGGTCCGCCGGGGAGGATGCCACTCGTGACCCGGCCGACCCGCCGGGTTCGCCCGCACCTGGCGGCCCGCCCCGCCCACCCCCGTACGACGACGAGGAGCCGTTCATGGCCGACCCGCAGATCCGCCTGGACCACATCGCCCAGTTCTCCTCCCTGACCGACGCCGACGTGGCGAAGATCGCGGCGGCCGGCACCTACGTCACCGTCCCGGCCGACTGGGCGCTGATGGGCGAGGGCACCTCGGCCGACAAGGCCTACCTGCTGCTCTCCGGCTCGGTGTCGGTCCGCCAGCACGGCACCGAGGTGGCCCAGCTCGGTCCGGGCGACATCTTCGGCGAGATGGGCATCGTGGCGCACCGGCTGCGCACCGCGACCGTCGTCTCGCTGAGCCGCCTGGAGTGCCTGCACTTCACCCGCGAGTCCCTCGAGAAGCTCGAGGCCGACATCCCCGCCTTCAAGGCCGCCCTGGAGGCCTCCGTCGCCGAGCGCAGCGGCCCCGCCGAGGGCTGAGCCCTTCGGCGGTTCGCAGGACACGGGCGGGGGACGTCCGCGAGGCTGACCCACGTGCCCGACGACCAGACCGGCCCCCTCACCGAGCGCGCGCTCTTCGAGGCGATCGAGCGCGCGATCCTGGGCAGCCCGCGCAGCCTGACCCGGCTCGAGGCGGTCGAGGCCGCCGGCGTCCCGCTGGACAGCGCCGTCTCGCTCTGGCGCTCGCTGGGCTTCCCCGGCACCGACGACGACGAGCCGCTCTTCATCGACGCCGACGTCGAGGCGCTGCGGATGGTCGCGTGGCTGGTGGAGACCGGCTTCGTCGACCCGCTCTTCCAGGTGACCCTCGCGCGCAGCATGGGCCTGAGCTTCTCCCGGCTGGCCGAGTGGGAGGTCGCCGAGCTCGCCGCGGCGGCGATGACCGGCACCATGCTCAGCGACCCGAGCCGGATCGAGGAGATGATCGCCTCGCTTATCCCGGTGGTGGAGGACCTGCAGAACTACGTCTGGCGCCGGCACCTCGCGGCCGCCGCCGGCCGCATCCTGCTGCGCCCCGACGCCGGCGACTCCGAGGCGGGCACCCCGATGGTGGTCGGGTTCGTCGACATCGTCGGGTTCACCCGGCGCAGCCGCGGGCTGACCGCCGACCAGCTCGCCCACCTCGTCGAGGTCTTCGAGGACGTCACCAGCTCGGTGGTCACCGAGCACGGGGGGCGCGTGGTCAAGACGATCGGGGACGAGGTGCTGTTCGTGGCCGACACCCCGGCCGACGGAGCACGGATCGCGCTCGCGCTGGTGGAGGCCGAGGAGCGCGACGAGGACTACCCCGAGGTCCGCGTCGGCGCGGCGTACGGCCAGGTGCTGAGCCGGATGGGCGACGTGTTCGGGTCGGTGGTCAACATCGCCGCCCGGCTGACCTCGCTGGCCCGGCCGGGCCGCATCCTGCTGGACCGCGAGCTCGCCGCGGTGCTCGAGGACGACGAGGAGTTCCGGGTCAAGCGCGGGCGGACCGCCTCGGTCAAGGGGTACTCCCGTCTCGACACCTTCGGCCTCAAGCGGCCCCGGGCCGAGGAGCACGAGCACTCGCGGCACGACCGGGCCGATGACGAGCACGAGCGCGAGCAGCCCGAGCGCCAGCACGAGCACGGGCACCGGCACGGGCGGCGGCACCGGTGAACCGGGTCGCGACCGCGGTGGCGCTGGCGGGCGCCCTGCTCACCCTGCCGCTGGCCGCGACCGCGGTACCGCGCCCGGTCTCGGCCCCGGTCGACCCCCGCCCGTCGAGCTCCGACGGCCTGCGCGGCACCTCGCCGCGGGCCCCGCTGTCCCGCGTCGACCCCGTCGTGACCGGCCAGGTGACCCGCACCGTCGTCCCGGGCCTGGTGCTCGACACCTGGACCGAGACCGACGCCCGCGGCCCCAACCACGTCTACGCGCTCACCGCCGACCTCGGCACCCCCGGCCTCACCCTGCGGTACGCCGCGATGCCGACGGTCCGGCAGGTGGCCCGGCTGCCCCGGATCCTGCGCCAGGACGCGGCGGTGGCCGGCGTGAACGCCGACTTCTTCGACATCCACGACACCGGCGCGCCGCTCGGCGTCGGCGTCGACGAGGGCCGGGTGCTGCACGGCCCGCGCCAGGGCTGGAACCACTCCCTCGTCGTACGCCGCGACGGTGCGCTGCGCATCAAGGAGGCCCCGGTCGTCGTCCGCGTGCGGCACCGTCCGGGGATCCGCGTCACGAACCTCAACTCCCCGACGGTGGCCCCCCAGGGGATCGGGCTGTACACCCCGGCCTGGGGCGAGGCGGCCGGCTACCGGGTCGTGGACGGGGCCCGGCGGCATGACGTCCGGCAGGTCGTGGTGCGCGACGGCCGGGTGAGGAGCACCAGTCGGCGGCTGACCGCGGACCGTCCCGTGGACGGCCGGCTGCTCGTCGGGCGCGGGCACGGCGCGGTCGCCCTGGCGCGGCTGCACGTCGGTGACCGGGTCCGGTTCACCACCACCGTCGCCGGGTCGCCCCGGGTGGTCGTCTCAGGCAGCGAGGAGCTGCTGGCCGCCGGCACCGTCCTCGCCACCGACGACACCGCCCTGGCTCCGCGGACCGCGGTCGGCATCGACCGCGACACCGGCCACCTGCTCCTGGTCGTCGTCGACGGGCGCTCCGACGTGAGCCGGGGGATGACCCTGGTCGAGCTGGCCCGGCTGCTGGGTCGGCTCGGGGCCGAGGACGCCCTGAACCTCGACGGCGGCGGCTCCTCGACCATGGTCGCCGCCGACGACCAGGGCACCCCGCGGGTCGTCAACGTGCCCTCCGACGGCGCTGTCCGCAAGGTCGCCAACGGCCTGGAGCTGACCTACACCCCCTGACGTTTGAGAGGTCGCTGTGGGCTGCTGTAACGCGGGGTTACGGACGCTCCACAAGGCGCTCGCCCCCTGTGAAGCGTCCGGACCCCCTGCGAAGAAGCCGTGCGAAGACGCGCTCGCTCAGGCCAGGGCGAGGGTCAGCCCCAGCACCCAGTCCGGGTCCTCCAGCCGGTCGCCGTACAGCTCGCGCAGCTGGCCCATCCGGTAGCGCACGGTCTGCGGGTGCACGAACAGCGCGGCGGCGATCTCCTCGCGCCGGCCGTGGTGCAGCAGCCAGGAGCGCAGCGTCTCGCGCAGCTTCTCCGCGACCGCCGGACGCAGGTCGGCCAGCGGATGGAGCATCTGCAGGCGCAGGTCCGACAGCGCGCTCTCGTCGGCACGCAGGATCAGGCTGGGCAGGTGGTGCTCGGTGTCCAACGGCTCGGGGCCGGACACGCTCATCCCGAGCTCGACGGTGCGCAGCGCCCGGTCGTACGACGACTGCACCTGCAGCCAGGGCCGCGCCGGTCCGACCACGGCCTCCCGCCCGGCCAGCCGGCGCAGCAGGGTGCCGCGGGAGCGCCCACCGGCGTTGGGGACCAGCAGCACGGTCAGCTCGGGGTGGTCCTCCAGCCCGGGCACCTGCTCGGTCGGCTGCAGGGTGCGCGGGTCGACCTGGCCGAGCACGCCCCGGGCCCGGGTCTCGGGCAGCACCACCGCGGTCAGGGTCGTCGGGGGCGCCCAGTCGGCCCGGTCGGCGGCCGCCTCGAGCGCGTCCGCCGAGCCACCGCGCAGCAGGCTCTGGGTGAGCCGGTCCAGGTAGCGCTGCCGCACCCGGCCGGCCGTCGCGCGCTCGTCGGCGTGCCCGGAGACGCTGGTGGCGGAGAGCTCGTCGATGTAGGCGAAGACCAGCTCGGCGAACTGGGCGACACTGCCGGCGTCGAGCCCGGCGCGGACGCCGGAGCTGCTCATGTCGCGCCAGGCGACCCGCGCGCCGACCCGGTACGCCGAGAGCAGCGCGTCCATGCTCCGACCGCTGCGCGCCTCGCCCCGCCCCAGCTCGTACGCCGCCTGGGCGACCCGCTCGTAGAGGGCCTTGCCGGAGCGCTCGTCGCCCGAGGCGATGCCGAGGAAGCCGCCGAGGGCGAGGGAGACGGCGTTCTCGATGTTGCGCCCCATCTCGCCCCGGAACGGGTCGGCATAGCTGGGCACCTCGGACCGGACCGCGGCGACCACCTGCTCGCCGACCCGGGGCAGGTCGCGCCGCATCGCGGCGACCACGCGGGGGTCCAGCTCCAGGTCAGCCGGGGTGGGCCCGCCTCGCCACGGCTCGGTGGACGTCATGGGGCCTCCTTTTGTTCTCCACGAACAATACAGCCGCTTCGATTCACGTGGCCAGCACAGGATTTTGCGCGCTCGATCCGTCAGGCTTGCACCATGACCACCACCGCAGACCGACCGACCCGGACCCTGGGCAGGGCCTTGGCCGACCGCGCCTGGAAGGTCGCCGAGGCGATCACCTCCCCGCGGCAGCCCTCGGACTACCTGGACCTGGTCAGCCCGCTGCGCTCCGGCGCCGACCTGCGCGGCCGGATCGAGGAGATCATCCCCGAGACCGCCGACGCCGCCACCCTCGTCATCCGCCCCGGCGCCGACTGGGCCGGCCACGTCCCCGGGCAGTACGTCCGGATCGGCGTCGACGTCGACGGCGTCCGCCAGTGGCGGGCCTACTCGCTGACCCACGGTCCCCGCACCGACGGCCGCATCTCGGTCACGGTCAAGGCCGTGCCCGACGGCAAGGTCAGCCACTTCCTGGTCCACCAGGTCCGGGTCGGCACGCTGGTCCACCTCGAGCAGGCCGCGGGCGAGTTCGTCCTCCCCACCGACGGCGGCCGGTTCCTCTTCGTGACCGCCGGCTCCGGCATCACCCCGGTGATCGGCATGCTGCGCAACCTCTTCCCGGTCACCGACTCCGGCGTCGTACGCCTCCCGCGCAGCGAGGGCTACGACATCGTCGTCGTCCATGTCGCGCCGAGCGCGCCGCAGTCGATCTTCCTCGACAACCTCCGCGCCCTCGACGAGGCCGGCGCGATCCGCCTCGTCGCCCGGTACGACGACGAGCACGGGGTCCTCGACATCGCGCAGCTCGGCGACCTGGTCCCCGACCTGGCCGAGCGCACGACGTACGCCTGCGGCCCGGCCGGCCTGCTCGACGCCCTCGAGCAGCACCACACCGAGCGCGGTGTTCCCCTGCAGACCGAACAGTTCCGCGTCGCCACGATCGTCACCGGCGAGGGCGGCACCGTCACCTTCGGCAAGTCCGGCACGGTCGTCGAGGCCGACGGGTCCACGCCGCTGCTGGTGGCCGGCGAGGAGGCCGGCGTGCTGATGCCGTCGGGCTGCCGGATGGGCATCTGCTTCACCTGCGTCGTGCCGCTCCGCGAGGGTTCGGTCCGCGACCTGCGCAACGGAGACATCACGACGGCCGTCGAAGGCGACGGCGTCCAGATCCAGACCTGCATCAACGCCGCAGCCGGCGCCTGCCACATCGACCTCTGACCACACGCACCGATCTCGAGGGAGAAACCCCATGACCGTCCTGCAGAAGAAGACCGACAACCCGATCGCGCACCTGAGCCGCGAGCAGATCGAGACGCTCGGCCAGGAGCTCGACGCCATCCGTGACCGCATCCTCGCCGAGCGTGGCGAGTCCGACGCGGCGTACATCCGCAAGGTGATCGCCACCCAGCGCAAGCTCGAGCTCGGCTCGCGCGCGGTGCTGCTCGTCAGCCTGTTCCCGCCGGCCTGGGTGGTCGGCACCGTCGGCCTCAGCGTCGCCAAGATCCTCGAGAACATGGAGATCGGCCACAACGTCATGCACGGCCAGTGGGACTGGATGCGCGACCCCAAGATCCACTCGACCACCTGGGAGTGGGACAACGTCTCGCCATCGGACCAGTGGAAGCACTCGCACAACGAGCTGCACCACACGTACACGAACGTCATCGGCAAGGACAACGACCTCGGCTACGGCATCATGCGCGTCGACGAGGACCAGCGCTGGATGCCGTTCTACCTGGCCCAGCCGCTGTGGAACTTCATCAACGCCTGCTTCTTCGAGTACGGCATCGCGGCGTACGACCTTGAGCTCGGCAAGAACCTGAAGTCCAAGAAGCGTCGCCAGGACCCCGAGTTCAAGGCCCGCTACAAGCAGGTCCTCGGCAAGATCCGCCAGCAGGTCACCAAGGACTACATCGTCCACCCGCTGCTGTCGGGCCCGTCGGCGCCGACCACGCTGGCCGCGACCTTCACCGCGAACCTGATCCGCAACTGGTGGACCCACTCGGTCATCATGTGCGGCCACTTCCCCGAGGGTGTCGAGACCTTCGAGCGCCGCTCGATCGTGGGCGAGACCCGCGGCGACTGGTACCTGCGCCAGATGCTCGGAGCGGCCAACATCTCCGGCTCCAAGGCGATGCACATCATGACGGGCAACCTGTCGTTCCAGATCGAGCACCACCTGTTCCCCGACCTCCCGTCGAACCGGTACCAGGAGATCGCGCCCGAGGTGAAGGCGCTGTTCGACAAGTACCAGCTGACCTACGTCGAGGGCTCGCTCCCCAAGCAGGTCGCCTCCGCCTGGCACAAGGTCATCCGGCTCTCGCTGCCCAACGACTTCTTCTCGCAGAACCTGGCGCCGGTGACCAACCTGGTCAAGCGCGACCCCGACGCCGCTCGCGCCAAGGCCCTCAAGGCCGCGCGTGCCCGGAGGGCCACCTCCGCCGCCTGACCCGGCGAGAGGACAGCAACGCACGCTCCCGCCCCGGCGAGAAGACAGCAACGCACGCTCCCGCCCCGGCGAGAAGACACCAACGCACGCTGACGAGACGGCGCTCCCGCACCTGCGGGAGCGCCGTTCGTGTCGTCTCGCCGGGTGGGAACCGCACATCCGTGTCCTCTCGGCGGGCGGCAACCGCGCGTTCCTGTCGTCTCGGCGGGTGGGAAGGGTGCGTTGGTGTCGTCTCGGCAGGGGGTGGGTTAACAGGACCGTTACGCGGAGGCGCGGCGAGGTGAAACACGCGGCGGGTTGAGTGGTCCTCGACCCGCCGACCAGCGGCGGGGCGCGTCTAGGGTTCCGTCGCCGGCGACAGCCGGCGGGTCTGGTCCGAGAGATGCAGGCGGCCGGTCCACCAGCACGAGGTCGCTCCACGGCGGGACAAAAGCCCGGGAGGCCAGGCTGAGTCGGCCTGCCCTCATGCGGGCCGACGTTCCCCACCAGGAGCGCCCATGCAACCTCTCGCCCACGACCCGTCCGAGGTGGCCGCGCACGACGCGGTCGACGCCCAGGACCTGAACCGGTTCGGCTACCGCCAGGAGCTGCACCGCTCCATCGGCACCTACGCCTCCTTCGCGACCGGCTTCTCGTTCGTCTCGATCCTGACCACGGTCACCCAGCTCTTCGCCTTCGGCTTCTTCTTCGGTGGGGCGGCCTTCTTCTGGACCTGGCCGCTGGTGCTCGCCGGCCAGTTCCTCGTCGCGCTCATGTTCGCCGAGCTCTCCTCGCGCTGGCCGATCTCCGGTGCGATCTACCAGTGGTCCTCCCGCCTCGGCGGTCGGGTCTGGGGCTGGACCGCCGGCTGGCTGATGCTGGTCGCGCAGGTCGTCACCCTGGCCGCCGCCGCGATCGCCCTGCAGGCGGTGCTGCCCGCGATCTGGGGCGGCTTCCAGGTCGTCGGGGGCGACCCGACCTTCAACAGCCCGACCGGCGCGGCCAACGCGGTCGTCCTCGGCATCGTGCTCCTGGGCATCACCACGCTCGTCAACGTCAGCGGCATCACGCTGACCTCGCGGCTCAACGTCGTCGGCGTCACCATCGAGCTCGTCGGCATCGTGCTGCTGGTGGTGCTGCTCTTCGCCCATGCCGAGCGCGGCCCGTCGGTCGTCTTCCACGGCGCCGGCGGCGGCTTCAACGCGTTCGTCATCTCCAGCCTGATGGCCGCCTACGTCTTCGTTGGCTTCGACAGCGCCGCGGAGATGTCGGAGGAGACCCACGAGCCGCGTCGTACGGCGCCCCGCACGATCCTGCGCGCGGTGGCCGCCTCGGGCCTCGGCGGTGCCCTCATGCTGCTCTCGGCCCTGATGGCCGCCCCCAGCCTGACCGACGGTCGCCTGGGCCTCGAGGGCGTCGCGTACGTCGTCCTCGAGCAGCTCGGCGGCGGGCTGGGCCGGCTGATCCTGCTCAACATCGCGGTCGCGATCTGCGCCTGCACCCTGGCCGTGCAGGCCTCCACCACCCGGATGGTCTTCTCGATGGCACGCGACGGCGTGCTGCCGTTCTCCCGCACCCTGGCCAAGGTCTCCCCGCGCACCGGCACCCCGATCGCCCCGGTGCTCGTCGTCGGCGGCTCGGCCGCCGCGGTGCTGGTGGTCAACACCGGTGAGGCGGGACTCTTCACCACCCTGGCCAGCGTCGGGATCATGCTGCTCTACCTGGCCTACCTGATGGTCACCGGTCCGCTGCTCTGGCACCGCCTGCGGGGCACGTACGACGCCACCGCCGACGGCGGGGAGTTCTCGCTGGGCCGTTGGGGCCTGCCGGTCAACGTCGTCGCCGTCGTCTTCGGGACCGCGATGGCGGTCAACCTGGGCTGGCCGCGGGCCGAGGTCTTCGACCCGGCCGGCACCGGCAGCTGGTACCTGACCTGGTTCGGCCCGCTGCTGCTGGTCGGCGCCCTGGTCGTCGGTGCCGTCGCCTACCTGGTGCAGCGCGCCCAGGCGTCGGCCGGACTGCAGCCGGAGGTCGAGGCGGCATGAGCACCGTGCTCGACACCCCACTGGTCGAGCACGAGGTCCCCGGAGGTGCGGCGTTCGCGCTGCACCTGCGGGCCGGCCGCCTGCTCACCCTCACCGCGCTCGGCCCCGACGCCTGCGCCTCCACCCTGCTGCTCGGCTCGGGGGCGCTGGCCCACGACCGGCTCAACGTGCCCGACACCCTCAAGGCGCAGCACTGCGCCGCCGTCCACGCGCCCCTGGTGCTGATGTCGGACGGCGGGCTGGGCCTGGCCAGCGTCGTCGGCTCGTCCCTGGACTGGCACGACTGCCTGTGCGGGCACACCCGCGACGACGACCTGGCCCGCTACGGCGCCACGTCGTACGCCGCCGACCGCAACGCGCGCCACCTGAGCGCCCGGACGGGGCTGCTCGCGGAGCTGCGCAAGCTCGGCCGCGACGAGCAGGACCTGCACGCCTGCGTGAACTTCTTCGCCAAGGCCGCCCCGCGCGACGAGGCCGACGCGGTGCTGGAGTTCGTGCCCGGGCACAGCGCCGCGGGCGACACCGTCACCCTGCGCGCGGAGGTCGACCTCCAGGTCGTCGTGGCAGCCTCGGTCCACCCGCTCGACCCACGTCCGGTGTGGGCGCCCGCCGCGGTCCGGCTCACCGTCACCCCCGGCGACCCGTGGGACGAGACCGACCCGTCGTACACGTTCCGCGACGAGAGCGCCCGCGCGCTCCAGGCCACCAGGCGGGTGCTCGCATGACGACGACGTCCACGCCGGTGCTGACCGAGCGGGTGCCGGCGGGCGAGGGCTACGCCCTGCTCGTCCCGGCCGGCGGCCACGTCCGCCTCGTCGACGTGGCCGGCAACCAGGCCGCCGACACGCTCTTCTACGACGCGGCCGACCTGGCCAACCGCTACAGCGCGGTCGACACGATCCGCGCCCAGGGCCGGGTCTACCTCACCACCGGCTCGCCGCTGGTCTCCCAGCGCGGCGACCTGCTCGGCGAGATCGTGGCCGACACCTGCGGCCGGCACGACACCGTCGGCGGTGCCTGCGCCCAGGAGAGCAACGTGGTGCGCTACGGGTGGCACACCCGGCACCAGCACGCCTGCCGGGAGTCGTTCGTCGCCGCTGGGGCGCGGATCGGGGTGACCCCGCGCGACCTGACCCACAACATCAACTTCTTCATGAACGTGCCGGTCGCCCCGGACGGGTCGCTTCACTTCGAGGACGGGCTCTCCCACCCCGGGGCCTACGTCGAGGTGCGCGCCGCCCGCGACCTCTACCTGCTGCTGTCGAACTGCCCGCAGCTCAACAACCCCTGCAACGGCTGGGACCCGACGCCGATCGACGTGGTGGGACTGTGGTGACCGCCGCGGTCGCCACCCGGACGACCACCGTCGAGGTGCTCGCGCCCGGGGTGCAGACGAGCGTGCAGGACGCCACCGGACGGACCGGTCTGTGGGGCGTCGGGGTGCCGCCGTCCGGAGCCTGGGACACCCGCAGCCTCGCGCTGGCGAACCTCGCGGTCGGCAACGACCGCTCCGCCGCCGGGCTCGAGTGGGTGGTCGCCGGTCCGACCCTGCGGTTCGCCGACCGCCGGCTGGTCTGCCTCACCGGGTCGGTCGGCGAGGCCACCCTGGACGGCCGCCCGCTGCGGGCCGGGGCGCTCGGCCTGACCGGCCCGGGCTCGGTACTCGTGGTCGGCGCCACCGGGGAGGCCGGGATGCGCGGGTACCTCGCGGTCTCCGGTGGCCTCGACGTGCCCGTCGACCTCGGCAGCCGGTCCACCTTCATGCTCGGCGGGATCGGCGGCCACCAGGGCCGGGCGCTGCAGGCCGGCGACGTGCTCGCCGTACGACGTCCGGAGAACGGGGCCGGCCCGCTCGCCGTGACCGACGCCCTGCCCGTGCTCACGGACACCTGGACGCTGCGCGTCCTGGCCGGACCGCACGGCGCGCCGGAGCACCTGACCGAGGCCGGGGTGGAGGAGCTCTTCGCCACGTCCTGGGTCGTCGACCACCGCTCGGACCGGACCGGGGTGCGGCTGCTCGGGCCGACCCCGCAGTGGGCTCGGACCGACGGGGGTCAGGCGGGTCTGCACCCCAGCAACATCCACGACTCGGCCTACCCGGTCGGCGGCATCATGCTGTCGGGGGACACCCCGGTGATCGTGGGTCCGGACGGCCCGAGCCTCGGCGGCTTCGTGGTGATGGCCGCGACCATCGGCGCGGACCTGTGGCAGATCGGGCAGCTGCGCCCCGGCGACCGGGTGGTGCTGCAGCGCGTCACCCCGGCCGAGGCCGCTGAGGCCGACCGGGTCGCGAGGGCCGCCCTGGAGCAGGTCGAGACCCGGCTGCGCGCCGGGCTGGCCACGCCGCTCCCGGCTCCCCGCCCGAGTGCACCCGCTGCCGTCCCCGGCGCCCCGGCGGCCCTGCTCGACGTCGAGGTGCCCGCCGGGCTGCGGGTCACCGTCCGCCACTCCGGCGACCGGCACCTGCTGGTCGAGGTCGGCGAGAACCTGCTGGACCTGCGGGTGCGGGTCTGGGTGGCCCTGCTCGAGGAGGCGCTGCGGGCCCGCGGGCTGCGGGGGATCCGCGAGCTCGTCCCGGGGGTGCGCAACCTGCTCGTCGGCTACGACCCCGACCGGCTCCCGACCGCCGTCCTGGTCGAGGCCCTCACCGAGGTCGTCACCGGCCCGCTCGACCCGGACGGCCACGTCTTCGCCTGCCGCGAGGTCACCCTGCCGATCGCCTTCGACCACCCGCTGGCCCATGAGGCGATGCAGCGCTACGCCCGCGGGGTGCGCCCGGACGCGCCGTGGTGCCCGGACAACGTGGAGTTCATCCGCCGCGTCAACGACCTCGACTCCCGCGACGAGGTGTTCGACATCGTCCGGGACGCGACCTACCTGGTGCTCGGGCTGGGCGACGTCTACCTCGGTGCCCCGGTCGCGGTCCCGCTCGACCCGCGTCACCGGCTGGTCACCACCAAGTACAACCCGGCCCGCACCTGGACCCCGCAGAACGCGGTCGGCATCGGCGGCGTCTACCTCTGCGTCTACGGCATGGAGGGCCCCGGCGGCTACCAGCTCGTCGGGCGCACCGTCCCGGTCTGGCGGCACCTGCCCGACCGGCCCGGGCTCGACGAGCAGCCGTGGCTGCTGCGCCACTTCGACCGGCTGCGGTTCCGGCCGGTCTCCGCCGAGGAGCTGGCCGACCTGCGCGCCGACCTCGAGGCCGGCCGGACCGGGCTGGAGGTCCGGCCCGCGACCTTCGGGCTCGCGGAGGTCGACGCCCTGCAGGCCGAGCACGGCGCCGAGATCGCCGCGGTGACGGCGCGCCGCGAGGCCGCCTTCGCCGCCGAGAGGGAGAGGTGGGCCCGATGACGGGGGACCTGCAGGACGCCGTCCGGGCACGCAAGGCCGCCGCGGAGCTCGACCAGCCCGCGTTCCTGGCCCTGGCCGACGACCTCGCCCCGGCCGCCGACGGACCGCTGCTGGGGCTGCCGTTCGCGGTCAAGGACAACATCGACGTCGCCGGCCTGCCCACCACCGCCGGCGACCCGACCCGGACCACGCCGGCCGCCGTGCACGCCTTCGTGGTGCAGCGCCTGGTCGACGCCGGGGCGGTGCCGGTCGGGAAGACCAACCTCGACCAGTACGCGACCGGCCTGGTCGGCACCCGGTCGCCGTACGGGGCCTGCCACAGCGTCCTCTCGGAGACCCACGTCAGCGGAGGATCGTCCTCGGGCAGCGCGGTGGCGGTCGCCTCCGGCATCGTGCCGCTCGCGTTGGGCACCGACACCGCCGGCAGCGGGCGGGTGCCGGCCGCCTTCAACGGGCTGGTCGGCTGGAAGCCCACCCGGGGGTTGCTGAGCACCCGCGGGGTCGTCCCGGCCTGCGCGTCGCTGGACTGCGTCACCACCTTCACCCGCGACGTGGCGACCGCGCGGCAGGTGGCCGACGTGGTCGCGGCGTACGACGAGCAGGACCCGTGGGCCCGGCCGTTCGTCCCCGCGGCCGGCGTCGCGGAGCGCTTCGGCGTGGTCGGCGTCCCCTCCGGCGCGCTGGACCTCGACCCGTTGCACGCCGAGGCGTGGGAGCGGGCGGTGGCCCGGGCCGAGGAGCGGTACGACGTGGTCCGGGTGGACGTCGAGGTGCTGCTGGAGACCGCGCGCCTGCTGTACGGCGGGCCGTGGCTGGCCGAGCGGTACGCCGCCTTCGGTGCGGCCCTGGAGGTCGACGGGCCGCACCTGGACCCGACGGTGCGCTCGATCGTGCTGCCCGGGCGGGACCTCCGGGCCGCCGAGGTGTTCGCGGGCCTGGACCGGCTGGCGGGACTGCGCCGCCGGGCCGACGCGCTGTGGCCCGGGATCGACGCCCTCCTGCTGCCGGTGACCCCGACCCACCCGACCCTGGCCGAGGTCGCCGCCGACCCGGTCGGCGTGAACTCCCGGCTCGGGACCTACACCAACATGGTCAACCTGCTCGACCTGTGTGCGGTGGCGGTCCCGGCCGGGACCCGCAGCGACGGGCTGCCCTTCGGGGTCCAGCTCCTCGCGCCGGCGTTCGCCGACCGGCCGCTGCTGGACCTGGCCGCGGACTGGACCGACGAGGAGGTGCCGGCCGTGGCCACGCCGCCCGGCACCGCGGAGCTCGTGGTGGTGGGGGCGCACCTGACCGGGGAGCCGCTCAACGGCCAGCTCACCTCACGGGGCGGGGTGCTCGTCCGACGCACGCGGACCGCCCCGGCGTACCGGATGTTCGAGGTCGCCGGGCCGGTGCCGCGACCCGGGCTCGTCCCGGTGACCGGCGGGGCGTCGTACGACGTGGAGGTGTGGCGGCTCCCGGTCGCCGGGCTGGGGGAGCTGCTCGGCCTGGTCGGGGCCCCGCTGGCCCTCGGGCCGACGACCCTGGCCGACGGGTCCGTGGTGCCCGGCTTCGTCTACGCCGGCGGGTTCCGCGGGGTCGACGAGCCCGGCAGCGACCTGGTCGCCGAGCTGGTCGACGGGGCCGGCCGCCCGGTCCGCGGCTGGAGGCAGCGCTGACCCGCGCTCAGTCGTCGATGTTCTGCACCCGGAGCTGACCGCGCGAGACGAGCCTGCCCTCGGCGTCGTGGGTCTCGACGAGCCAGACCTGCGAGGAGCGGCCGCGGTGGATCGGGGTGGCCACCGAGGTCAGGTCGCCCTCGCGGACGGCCCGGAAGAAGTCGGTGCTGTTGCTGACCCCGACGCACTTGCCGGGGCGGCCGAGCCGCTCGGTCAGCCAGGTCGCGGCCCCGACGCTGCCGAGGGTCTCGACCACGCTGGCGTGCACGCCGCCGTGCACGATGCCGTACGGCTGGTGGTGCTTCTCCGACGCGGTCCACGTGCAGCTGACCCGGTCCGGGGTCACCTCGGTGAAGCCGAGGCCGAGGTGCTGCACGAACGGTCCGGTCATGTCGCCGTTCACGATGTCGAGGTCCATGCGCCGATCCTACGAAGGGGCTCGATGGCTACCGTGGGGCCCATGACCTGGAGTCCCGCCGACCTGCCCGACCTGACCGGCACCACCGCGGTCGTGACCGGAGGCAACTCCGGGATCGGCTTCCACGCCGCGCGCGAGTTGGTCCGCTCCGGCGCCACGGTCACGCTGGCCTGCCGCGACCTCGACGCCGCGGGCGTGGCGGCCGACCGGATCGCGGGCGAGGCAGGGCACCGCGGCGGGGCCGTCCACGTCCGGCACCTCGACCTGGCGTCGCAGAAGTCGGTGCACGCCTTCGCGGACGCCTGGGACGGCCCGCTCGACCTGCTGGTCAACAACGCCGGGGTGATGGCGCCGCCCCGCTACCGTGCCACCGAGGACGCCCACGAGCTGCAGTTCGGGGTCAACCACCTCGGCCACTTCGCGCTGACGGGACGGCTGCTGCCGGCCCTCCTCGCCGCTCCGGCCCCGCGGGTCACCACCGTGTCCAGCATCGCCCACCACGCGGGCGGGACCGACGTGGTCGAGGGCAACCCGGCGTCGTCGTACTCCCCGCAGCACTGCTACGGCAACTCCAAGCTGGCGAACCTGCTCTTCGCCCTCGAGCTGCAGCGCCGGGCCACCGGCACGCACCTGACCTCGACCGCCTGCCACCCGGGCGTCTCCGCGACCGGCCTGGTCGCCGACACCGAGGGGCTCGGCGCGCTGCCGCTGGTCAAGTACGTCGCCCCGCTGTTCGTGCGGATCGCGTTCCAGTCGGCGGCTGCGGGCGCCAACCCGACCCTGTACGCCGCGACGACCGCCGAGCCCGGGTCGTACACCGGACCACAGTGGCTGCGCGAGCAGCGGGGTCCGGTCGGGCCGGCGAAGCTGTCGCGCGAGGCCCGGGACGCCGACCTGGCGGCCCGGCTGTGGACGGTCAGCGAGGAGCTCACCGGCGTCGCCTTCGCCTGGTCGTGAGCTCGTCCGCGCAGCGGATCGTCTCAAGAGGTCCGCGGGGTCGCCGATAGAGGCGCATGTTCCTGACCAAGAGCTCCACCACCGTCCTCGTCGGTGTCTCGGCCAGCGCCCTCCTCGGCCTGGGCGCCGTCGCCCACGCAGCCCAGCGCGACACCGCGCCGCCCGCCCGTGCCTCCGCCGGAACGTTGCACGCGTGCGTCACCGGGAAGGACCGCCACCTCCGCTACGTCGCCCGGGCCGCCGGCTGCCGCGACGACGAGAAGGCGCTGTCCTGGAACAGGACCGGACCGGCCGGAGCCCCGGGCGAGCCGGGTCAGCCCGGAGCCCCGGGCGAGCCCGGGACCGGCGGGGGCGGCGCGCCCCAGTACTACGACCTCGGGGGCCAGTCGCTCGAAGGGCTCGGCGGCCTGCTGCTGGCCTGCGACGCGGGCGACCTCGCCACCACGCCGATGTGGAGCCTGCCCAGCGGTGCGACGCCTCGGCAGAGCTACCGCAACAGCGCCTCGTCCTGGTGGCTGTCGCTGTCGCAGCCGGGCGGGGCGAGCGACTCGGCCAACCTGCTGTGCCTCGACGTCGACGGCGACCACGTGGCCTGAGCCGAGCCGCGGTCTCCGGGGTCGGCACCTGGACCGAAACGAGAACACGTTCTAGTCTTGGCGCATGGAGCCCCTCCTCCCGGCCTCGGTCGCCGACGTCCCGCTGTGGTCCGACGAGGTCGACGTGCTCGTCGTGGGGGCGGGGATGGCGGGCGTCTGCGCCGCCCTCCAGGCCGCGCAGGACGGCGCCTCCGTCCTCGTCGTGGACCGCGGTGGCCCCGGCACCTCGACCTCGGCCATGGCGGGAGGGCACTTCTACCTCGGCGGCGGTACGGCGGTCCAGGTGGCGACCGGCCATGAGGACTCGCCCGAGGAGATGGCGAAGTACCTGGCCGCGGTCAGCCCGCACGCCGATCCGGAGAAGATCCGGCTCTACTGCGAGGGCTCGGTCGCACACTTCGACTGGATCGAGGCGCTCGGCTTCGAGTTCGAGCGCTCCTACTACCCGCACAAGGCCGTCGTCCAGCCCGGCACCGAGGGGCTGATGTACACCGGCAGCGAGAAGGCCTGGCCCTTCCACGAGCTCGCCCGGCCCGCACCCCGCGGCCACAAGCCGCCCTTCCCGGGTGACACCGGTGGCGGTGGCTTCGTCGTCGACCTGGCCCTGAAGCGGCTCGCCGACGCCGGGGTCGAGGTCCGCTACGACACCGGCGTCACGGCGCTGGTCCGTGACGGCGAGGCCGTCGTCGGCGCGACCTGGAAGCGCTACGCCGAGGCCGGGGCGATCCGGGCCGGCTCGGTGGTGATCGCGGCCGGCGGCTTCGTGATGAACGAGGAGATGGTGGCCGAGCACGCCCCGCGGCTGCAGGCCCTGGTGGCCCGCGGGATGGCCCTGGGCAACTCCTACGACGACGGGCTCGGCATCCGGCTGGGCGAGTCGGTCGGCGGGATCGCCGAGCACATGGAGGGCGCCTTCTTCACCTCGCCGTTCTACCCGCCGGGCGACACCCTCAAGGGCATCATCGTCAACCGCCTGGGACGTCGCTTCGTCAACGAGGACGTCTACCACTCGCGCTCGGCCTCGGCGCTCTTCGAGCAGCCCGACCAGGTCGGCTACCTGATCATGGACGCGGCCACGATGACCGCCCCGGCGTACGGGTTCCACCCGCTGGTCGACGGGTGGGAGACCGTCGAGGAGATGGAGACCGACCTCGGCATGCCGCCCGGCTCCCTGGTCGAGACGCTGCGGGCCTACAACGAGCACGCCCGCGCCGGCGAGGACCCGACCTTCCACAAGCGCCCGGAGTGGCTGGTGCCGCAGGACCAGGGCCCGTGGGGCGCCTACGACCTGACCCCCGGCAAGGCCTTCTACGCCGGCTTCACCCTCGGTGGGCTCAAGGTCTCCGTCGACGGGGAGGTCCTCCGCCAGGACGGCTCGCCGGTGCCGGGGGTGTACGCCGCCGGTGCCTGCGCCTCGAACATCTGCCTGGACGGCTCGGGCTACTCCAGCGGCACCCAGCTCGGCGAGGCGTCGTTCTTCGGGCGCCGAGCCGGCCGTCACGCCGCGGCCCGCGTCGTCTCCCTGGTCGAGTAGCCCTCGCTGGTCGAGTAGCCCTCGCTGGTCGAGTAGCCCTCGCTGGTCGAGTAGCCGGCGAGGAACGAGCCGGCGTGTCGAGACCCCGCGAGGGTCCCGCTGTCTCGACACGGGTCTCCGCAGGCTCCGGCCCTCCTCGACCAGCGAGGGCTCAGACGTGGAGCTTCTCGGTGAGGAAGGCGAGCACCCGGTCCACGCCCTCCTGCTGCCGGTGGGCGGTCAGCACGGCGTGCTTGCGCCCGGGGAACTCCACGGCGATGAAGTTGTCGCCCAGCTCGCGGCGCAGGGTGTCGAAGCGGGTGCCCACGGCCGGGTCGTCGGCGTACCGGAGCCCGAGCACCTGACACCCGCCGACGACCTTGTCGCGCACCGAGTCCAGGTCGGCCGGGCTCAGGCCGAGGTCGGCCGCACGCGCCCGGCCCACCGGGAACGGGGTGGAGGGCTGGGAGAGCACCGGTGCGGCGACGGGAGCCCCGGCCAGCATCGCCAGGGCGTATCCGCCGGTGAAGCACATCCCGATCGCGCCGACCCCGGGCCCGCCGAGCTCCTCGTGCAGGGCCACCGCGAGCGAGCGCAGCCAGGCGGCGACCGGGGTCGTCGTGCCCAGGGCGAGCTTGGTGAACTCGTTGTTCACGCAGAGCTTGGCGAGCACCTTCATCGAGTTCGCGGCCGTCCCCGGGGCCTCGGGGGTGCCGAACAGGTGGGGGAGGACGACGGTGAACCCACGGGCCACCACCTCCTCGGCGAAGCCGATCACCTCCGGGGTCAGACCGGGGATCTCGTGGATCACCACGACCCCGGGTCCGGTGCCCTTCCGGTACGTCGGGTGGGTGTGCCCTGCGGCGGTGTGCGAGCCGAGGGTCCAGGAGTCGAGGAGCGCCATGGGAGGACCCTACGGGCGATTTCATGTTGGGGCTCGGCCCTGTGTATGCTCTGTCCTCGCTTGCCCCTTTAGCTCAGTCGGCAGAGCGTCTCCATGGTAAGGAGAAGGTCTACGGTTCGATTCCGTAAAGGGGCTCTGGGTAGGGAACCGTCGTTCGTACGACGACGGGACCCCGTCCCGGTGGCGGGGTAGCTCAGGTGGTTAGAGCACACGGCTCATAATCGTGGTGTCGCGGGTTCGAGTCCCGCCCCCGCTACTCGAGTTCCAGACCAGTCCCGGACCGGCTTGCCCGGGAACGTCAGACTGGACAGCACAACCGACGATCGAAGAAGAGGCACCCCGTGGCCAGCAAGAGCAGTGACGTCCGTCCCAAGATCACCTTGGCGTGCACGGAGTGCAAGGAGCGGAACTACATCACCAAGAAGAACCGGCGCAACGACCCGGACCGCATGGAGATGAAGAAGTTCTGCCCGCGCTGCCGCACGCACACCCCGCACCGCGAGACCCGCTGAGCGGTCCCGCCGCACCGAGCACCGCCAGGAGCGGCGCCCCGACGAGGGGCGCCGCTCCTGCTCTTTGCTAGCGTCGACCCATGAGCGTCGACGGCTCCCTGGCCGGCCGGACCTTTCCGGCGACATCCCCGTACCTGGTCACCGAGGAACGCATCTCCGAGTTCGCCGCCGCCACCGGCTCGGCGTACGACGGGGGAGCCGCCCCGGTGACCTTCCCGATCGTGGTCGCCTTCCGGGCGATGCTCGACCTGATGGAGGACCCCTCGGTCGGCATCGCGCTGCACCGGGTGGTGCACGGCGAGCAGCGGTTCACCTACACCCGACCGGTGGTGGCCGGTGACGTGCTGACCGCCGAGCTGACGGTCGACTCGCTGCGCCAGATCGGCGGCGCCGACATCCTCGGCACCCGCAGCGAGGTCACCGACGAGACCGGCGCCCACGTGGTGACCGCCTACGCCGTCCTGGTCCACCGGGACGAGGACGAGGGGGAGGGCGCATGACGACCTACGAGGTGGGGGCGGCGCTGCCGACCCACGAGTTCACCGTGACCCGGGCGGACCTGGTCCGCTACACCGGCGCCAGCGGCGACCGGAACCCGATCCACTGGTCCGAGCGGGTGGCCACCTCGGTCGGCCTCCCGGGCGTGATCGCGCACGGCATGTTCACCATGGCACTGGCCGCCCGGGCGCTCGACGACTGGGCCGGCGGCACGGGCCGGGTGCGCGAGTTCGGCTGCAAGTTCACCAAGCCCGTCGTGGTCCCCGACGACGACACCGGCGTGGTCGTCCGGGTCGGCGGCACCGTCAAGGCGGTCGAGGACGGCGTGGTCTCGGTGGCCCTGGAGGTCACCTGCGGCGACGAGAAGGTGCTGGGCATGCCGAAGGCGGTGCTGGCGGTCGGGGGTGGCTGAGCCCTCCCGCCTGCTCTCCGACCACACCACGCTCCGGCTGGGCGGCCCCGCGGCCGCCTACGTCCGTGCGACCACCGACGCCGACCTGGTGCGGGCGGTGACCGACGCCGACCGCGCCGGCCGGCCCGTGCTGGTGCTCGGCGGCGGCAGCAACCTGGTCGTCGGTGACGACGGGTTCGACGGCGTCGTGGTCGAGGTCGCCACCACCGGCGTCGGCCAGGAGGGCGACACCTGCGGCGGCGCCTTCGTCACCGTCGCGGCCGGCGAGGTCTGGGACGACCTGGTGGTCCGGGCCGTCGAGCACCGCTGGGTCGGGGTCGAGGCGCTCTCCGGCATCCCGGGGCGGGTGGGCGCGACCCCCATCCAGAACGTCGGCGCCTATGGGCAGGAGGTCGCCCAGACGATCGCCCGGGTCCGCACCTGGGACCGCGTGGCCGGTGCCCAGCGGACCTTCGCCGCCGTCGACTGCGGCTTCGGCTACCGCACCAGCCGCTTCAAGGAGGAGCCCGGCCGGTACGTCGTCCTCGACGTGACCTTCCAGCTCCGCTGGGGCGACCTCGGCGCCCCGGTCGCCTACGCCGAGCTGGCCCGCACCCTGGGCGTGGAGCAGGGCGAGCGGGCGCCGTCGGCGCGGGTGCGCGAGGCCGTGCTGGGCCTGCGGGCCGGCAAGGGCATGGTGCTCGACGCGGACGACCCGGACACCTGGTCGGCGGGCTCGTTCTTCACCAACCCGGTCGTCGCGGCGGACGCCGTGCCCGAGGGCGCTCCCGCCTGGCCGCAGCCCGACGGGCGGGTCAAGACGAGCGCGGCGTGGCTGATCGAGCACGCCGGCTTCGGCAAGGGCCACGGGCTCGCCCGGACCGGTGCCCGGGTCAGCCTGTCGACCAAGCACACGCTGGCCCTCACCAACCGGGGCGGTGCCACCACCGAGGAGCTGCTGGCCCTGGCCCGCGAGGTCCGCGACGGGGTCGAGCAGCGGTTCGGGGTGCGGCTGGTCAACGAGCCGGTCCTGGTCGGCTGCACCCTCTGAGCAGCCGGGTCAGGACGCGGTCGCGGGGACGCGGGCGCCGCGGTCCAGCCGCGCCCGCACCCACCGGCGCGCCGGACGCTCGACCACGACGTACGACGCCGTGGCGACCGCCGGCGTGAGCAGGAAGCCGACCGCGACCACGCCCCACGGATGCCCGGGGTGGGTCTGCGACCACGCGATCAGCAGCACCCAGTGCCACAGGTAGATGCCGTAGGACACCATGCCCACGCCGACCAGGGGTCGCCACGACAGCGACCGGCTGAGCACCGACCCGCGCTCGTCGAGCGCGACGACCAGGGCGGCCGACGCCACGCCGGTGAGGGCCTGGACCAGGGTCATGCCCAGCGCCCCCTGGTCGCTGACCACGATCACGACGCCGATGCCGACGGCGCCGGCGTAGGCGAGCCAGGCCTGCGGCTGCCAGCCGGCGCGCACCGCCATCGCGGCGGCACAGCCGTAGAGCAGCGCGTCCGCGCGCTCGAGGCTGCCGTGGTAGACCAGCAGCTCGGTCACGTCGGTCCCGACGACGAGGAAGGTGCGCCACAGCAGCGTCACCGCGCACGCCGCCAGCGTCCACCGGATCGCCGTGCGCAGGGTGGTCCGGCGCAGCATCAGCAGCAGCACGAGGGGCCACACGAGGTAGAAGTGCTCCTCGACCGCCAGCGACCAGGCCTGGCCGAAGCCGGTCAGGTAGTCGCCCTGCAGGATCGTCACGTAGTTGGCGACGTAGAGGAGCACCGCCGCCGCGACGCCCGGGACGCCGTCGCGGCCGAGCCAGACCAGCAGC
Organism: Marmoricola sp.; assembly: GCA_044227235.1. GTDB lineage: Bacteria > Actinomycetota > Actinomycetes > Propionibacteriales > Nocardioidaceae > Marmoricola_A. Next base: position 121,452 of record JBGAFN010000017.1, read on the forward strand.
GCACAGCCCCCGACCAGGGCGGTGACCAGGGCGGGCAGCAGCCGGGCGGTGCGGCGTGCGTAGAACGCGCCCAGCCGGACCCGGCCGTCCCGGGCGAGCTCGTCGAGCAGCAGCCCGGTGATCAGGTAGCCGGAGAGTCCGAAGAAGAGGCCGACCCCGGCCTCGCCCATGCCTTCGGGCAGCCAGGTGACGCCGGCGTTGGCGGCGACGTGCTCGGCCACCACCAGCAGGACGGCGATGCCGCGGACGCCGTCCAGCCAGGGGCGGTAGCCCTGCGCGCGGGCAGGGGCCGCCTCGAGGTCGAGGTTCGAGTGGCCTGGGATGGTGGTCTCCGTAGACGGACGGGGGTGCGGCGTCACCGTCGAGTATGCGTGGTCGGCGGCTGCGCCGCCCTCAGCCGTTCGGCTCGGATGAGGCACTCGCCAGCCAGGCGTCGACCTCGCCCAGCACCGACTCCCGGAGCGACTCCGGGGCGCGCGAGGCCCGCACCGACATCCTGGCGAGCTCGGCGAGGGTGGCGTCGGAGAGGTCGTGGGCGGCGCGCATCGCCGCGTACTGGGCGGCCAGCCGGGAGCCGAAGAGCAGCGGGTCGTCCGCGCCCAGCGCCACCGTGGCACCGGCCTGCAGCAGCGTCGGCAGCGGGACCGAGGTCAGGTCGGAGTAGACCCCGAGCGAGACGTTGGAGGTGGGGCAGACCTCCAGGGCGATCCCGCGCCGGACGACCTCCTCCAGGAGCGCCGGGTCCTCCACGGAGCGGACGCCGTGGCCGAGCCGGTCCGCGCCGAGGGCGTCGACGGCCCGGCGCACGCTCTCGGGTCCGAGCAGCTCGCCCCCGTGCGGCAGCGAGGCGAGCCCGGCGCGGCGGGCGATCGCGAAGGCGGGGGCGAAGTCGTCGGTGCGACCGCGCCGCTCGTCGTTGGACAGCCCGAACCCGACGACGCCGCGGTCGACGAACTGGACGGCGAGCCGGGCCAGCGTGCGGGCGTCGAGCGGGTGCCGGGTGCGGTTGGCCGCGATCACCACGCCGATGCCCACCCCGGTGACGGCCGTCGCGTCCCGGGCCGCGTCGAGCACCAGCTCGGTGAACGCCGTGATCCCCCCGAACAGTGCCGCGTAGCCGCTGGGGTCGACCTGGAGCTCGAGCCACCGGCCGCCGTCCGCGGCGTCGTCCTGCGCCGCCTCGAGCACCAGCCGGCGTACGTCGTCGGGAGTGCGCAGGCACGCGCGGGCGACGTCGTAGAGGCGCTGGAACCGGAACCAGCCCTTCTCGTCGGCCGCCGACAGCACCGGGGGCCACTCGGAGACCAGCGCGTCGGGCAGCACGTGACCGTCCCGCTCGGCCAGCTCGAGCAGGGTGCCGTGGCGCATGGACCCGGTGAAGTGCAGGTGCAGGTGCGCCTTGGGCAGCTCGCGCAGCCCGAGCCGTCCGTCCTCGCCCGGCCCGGAGAAGGCGGGTCCGGTCTGCGGAGCCGTGCCGGGCGTGCTCAGCCGAACAGCTTCTGGAGCCGGGTGATGCCCTCGACCAGGTCGTCGTCGCCCAGCGCGTAGGACAGCCGCAGGTAGCCCGGCGAGCCGAACGCCTCGCCCGGCACGACCGCGACCTCGGCCTTGTCGAGGATGAGCGCGGCCAGCTCGGCCGAGGTCGAGGCGACCTCGCCGTCGACCTCGCGGCCCAGCAGGCCCTTGACCGAGGGGTAGACGTAGAAGGCGCCCTTGGGCTCCGGGCAGACCACGCCGTCGATGTCGTTGAGCATCCGGACGATGGTGCGCCGGCGCCGGTCGAAGGCCACCTTCATCTCGTCGACCGCGGTCAGGTCGCCGGAGACCGCCGCGATCGCCGCCACCTGGGCCACGTTCGAGACGTTGGAGGTGGCGTGCGACTGCAGGTTGGTGGCCGCCTTCACGACGTCGGCCGGGCCGATCAGCCAGCCGACCCGCCAGCCGGTCATCGCGTAGGTCTTGGCCACCCCGTTGAGGACCACGCAGGTGTCGGCCAGCTCGGGGACCACGACCGGCATCGACGCCGCCTCGGCTCCGTCGTACGTCAGGTGCTCGTAGATCTCGTCGGTGACGACCCAGATGCCGTGCGCCAGCGCCCAGCGGCCGATGGCCTCGGTCTGCTCCCGGCTGTAGACGCTGCCGGTCGGGTTGGACGGCGAGCAGAACAGCAGGACCTTGGTGCGCTCGGTGCGGGCCGCCTCGAGCTGCTCGACGGTGACCAGGTAGTCCTGCGTCTCGTCGGCGAGCACCTCGACCGGGACGCCGCCGGCCAGCCGGATGGCCTCGGGGTAGGTCGTCCAGTACGGCGCCGGGAGCACGACCTCGTCGCCCGGGTCCAGCAGCGTCGCGAAGGCCTCGTAGACGGCCTGCTTGCCGCCGTTGGTGACCAGCACCTGGCTCGCCTGCACGGCGTACCCGGAGTCCCGCAGGGTCTTGGCGGCGATCGCCTCCTTGAGCCTGGGCAGGCCGCCGGCCGGGGTGTAGCGGTGGTTGGCGGGGTCCGAGCAGGCCGCGATCGCGGCCTCGACGATGTAGCCGGGGGTCGGGAAGTCGGGCTCCCCGGCGCCGAAGCCGATGACCGGTCGTCCCGCCGCCTTCAGCGCCTTCGCCTTCGCGTCCACCGCGAGGGTGGCGGACTCGGCGATGCCGCCGATCCGGGCCGAGATGCGAGGCTTGGTGGCGGTGTCCGCGGTGGGGGAGGAGGAGGCGTCGCTCATGGCGCCCATCGTTCCACCCCGGTCCCGGCGACCGCACCCCGGATCTCGGGTCGGTTCGACTTCGGTTCGCCCCAACCCGTAGACTCTGCGTTTGGTGGTTCTCACCCTTGATTGTCATGCCCGCGCTTCCCCGGCTCGGGCGTGCGGACGCCCCGGTGACGGGGCGCTGTGCTGTTGAAGCCGTTCGAGGGTGGTGCCGTCGGAGGGCACTAGCTCAACTGGCAGAGCATCGGTCTCCAAAACCGAAGGTTGGGGGTTCAAGTCCCTCGTGCCCTGCAGGATCTCCCGCCGCCTTGGTGGGAGTGAGACGGGTTCCGGCTCCGCCGGAGACGACAGAAGGGAAGTGGTGGACGGTGGCCGACGGTTCCGTGGAGCGTCGCACCAGTCCGGCGACCTTCTACCGTCAGATGGTGGCCGAGCTCCGCAAGGTCGTCTGGCCGACGCGGCCCCAGCTGATCACCTACTTCTGGGTGGTGCTGGTCTTCGTCGCGGTGGTCATGACGTTCGTCTCGCTGCTCGACCTGGGCTTCGGCAAGCTGATCTTCAAGGTCTTCGGCTGACGCCCGAGCCGTCCGCAGCAACCCCCACCGGGTCCTCCCGGTCCGCAACGAGAAGGTGACTGACAACCGTGTCGCAGCCGTACGACGACCTGGCCGACGCCCCCGCCGAGGAGACCTCGGACGAGCAGCTGCTCGGGGGTGGCGACGAGCCGACCGCCGACGCCGTCGGTGACGTCGACGCCGAGGACACCACCGGTGCCGTCGACACCGTCGACACCGATGAAGCCGTCGACACCGACGAAGCCGACGACAGCGACGAGACCGAGGCCGACGCCCCGGAGACCGTCGAGGACGCCGAGCCCGTCGAGGAGCCGCTCGACGAGCTGCCGCCCGTCGACGCCGCCCCGGCGGACCCGATCGAGGAGTTCCGCGAGGCGCTGCGCAACAAGATCGGTGACTGGTTCGTGATCCACACCTACTCCGGCATGGAGAACAGGGTGAAGGCGAACCTGGAGAGCCGGATCACCTCGCTGAACATGGAGGACTACATCCACGAGGTGATCGTCCCGACCGAGGAGGTCGCGGAGATCAAGAACGGCCAGCGCAAGCTCGTCAAGCGCACCGTGCTCCCCGGCTACGTGCTGGTCCGGATGGACCTCACCGACGAGTCGTGGGCCGCCGTACGCCACACGCCGTCGGTCACCGGCTTCGTCGGCCACAGCCAGCAGCCCGTGCCGCTGAGCCTCGACGAGGTCGAGAAGATGCTCGCCCCCGCCGTCGTCGCCGCCGCCGAGACCGCCGCCGCGGCCGAGCCCGGCGCAGCGCCGGTGCAGCAGCGCAAGAAGGTCGAGGTCGCCGACTTCGACGTCTCCGACTCGGTGATGGTCGTCGACGGCCCGTTCGCCACGCTGCACGCCACGATCACCGAGATCAACGCCGACACCCAGCGGGTCAAGGCGCTCGTCGAGATCTTCGGCCGCGAGACCCCGGTCGAGCTCAGCTTCAACCAGATCCAGAAGGTCTGAGACCCTGGCCCGAGCCTGCGAGGGCCGGATAGCACCACCAGCACCACCAAGTAACCAGTGGCAGGGGTCGACCCCCCGCTATGACCACGAGAGAGAGATAGCAATGCCTCCCAAGAAGAAGATCGCTGCACTGGTCAAGGTGCAGCTGAACGCCGGGGCGGCGACTCCGGCCCCGCCGGTGGGTACCGCGCTCGGTCCCCACGGCGTGAACATCATGGAGTTCTGCAAGGCGTACAACGCGGCCACCGAGGCGCAGCGTGGCCAGGTCATCCCGGTCGAGATCACGATCTACGAGGACCGGTCGTTCACCTTCGTCACCAAGACGCCGCCGGCCGCCGAGCTGATCAAGAAGGCCGCCGGCCTCTCGAAGGGCTCCTCGGTCCCGCACAAGGACAAGGTCGGCAAGCTGACCCGTGACCAGGTCCGTGAGATCGCCGAGGGCAAGCTCGTCGACCTCAACGCCAACGACGTCGACGCCGCGATGAAGATCATCGAGGGCACCGCACGGTCGATGGGCGTCACCGTCGAGGGCTGAGGCCCCCCCGAGGTCGAGGGCGCGGCGCCAGCCGAGCCACGAGACCTCCTGCAACCACAGAACCCCAGTGGCAGGCCCGCTCTGCGGCCCAGGACCACGATCTGGTGAAAGGAACCAGAACCATGCAGCGCAGCAAGAGCTACAAGGCGGCCGCGGCCGCGTTCGACAAGGACGAGGTCTTCTCGCCTCTCGACGCGATCAAGCTCGCGAAGGCCAACAGCAAGAAGAAGTTCGACGAGTCCGTCGACGTCGCGATCCGTCTCGGGGTCGACCCCCGCAAGGCCGACCAGGCCGTGCGCGGCACCGTCAACCTGCCCCACGGCACCGGCAAGACCGCCCGCGTGCTGGTCTTCGCCAACGCCGCGAAGGCCGAGGAGGCCCGTGAGGCCGGTGCCGACTTCGTCGGTGGCGACGACATGATCGAGAAGGTCTCCGGCGGCTGGCTCGACTTCGACGCCGCGGTCGCGACGCCGGACATGATGGGCAAGGTCGGCCGGCTGGGCAAGGTGCTCGGTCCCCGCGGCCTCATGCCCAACCCGAAGACCGGCACCGTGACGATGGACGTCGCCAAGGCCGTCAACGACATCAAGGGCGGCAAGATCGAGCTCCGCGTCGACCGCCACGCCAACCTGCACTTCATGATCGGCAAGGCGTCGTTCTCCGAGCAGCAGCTCGCCGAGAACTACGCAGCCGCCCTCGACGAGGTGCTGCGGCTCAAGCCGTCGAGCTCCAAGGGCCGCTACGTCAAGAAGGTCACCTTCTCGACCACCATGGGCCCCGGCGTGCTCGTCGACCCGAACCGCACCCGCAACATCGCGGAGACCGACGAGGCCTGAGCCTCCTCGCTCCCGCGCGAGCCGACATCAACGGCCCCTCCACCGGGCTGTTGGTGTCGGCTCGCCGCAATTGAAGGGTGCGTTGGTGTCGTCTCGCCGGGGGGGTTACTCGACGAAGACGCGCTCGTCGACGAGCTTCTCGCGGACCAGCTGGCCATGGGTCTCGAAGCGGGACTGCTCGAAACGCTTGGGGAACTCCATGTCCACGCCGGTGACCCCGGAGCGGTTCTTCTCGATGGAGAGCACGGCCCAGTGCCGGAAGCGCTCGATGTTGCCGCTGTCGTAGACGAGGTGGTGGCGGGCCACCACGTCGTACTTGTTGTTGAGCATCAGCACGGTGTCGGCCTCGTAGGCCAGCGCCGAGGAGCCGCGCATGTGGTTCACCCGCATCCGCTTGCCGCTGGCGATGCCCTCCTTGTCGGAGGCGACCACGCAGAGCACCGGCACGTCGTAGTCCAGGGTCATGTCCTTGACCTGCTCGACCACCGAGGTGATCCGCTCCTCCTCGTTGGGGCTGCCCTTCATCGGGATCTTCTGCAGGTAGTCCACGCAGATGAAGGGCGCGGCGCCGTGCGCCTTCTTGACCGAGGCGATGGTGTCCTTGATGTCGTCGAGGGTGGTCTGGGTGCCCGAGGAGCGGTGCACGGTCAGCCGGTCGGCGTACTCCTGGACGATGTCGAGGGCCTGGGCGCCGCCGCTGGTCTCCGCGAGGCGCTCACGGAGGCTCCGGCCGAGGCCGTCGGAGGACTCGAAGATGCGGCGGACGACGTTGAGGCTGGGGGCGTCCGGGCCGCCGATCAGACCGGCCTCCAGCGCGACCAGCCGGATCAGCATGGTGGTCTGGTCGTGCTCGTAGCAGAAGTAGAGGACGGGCCGGCCCTGGCGTGCGATGTTGCGCGCCACCTGGAGCACGAAGGTCGTCTTGCCCATGCCCTGGGGGCCACCGAGCAGGATCAGGTCCCCGCTGCGGAAGCCGCCCTGGAGGTGGGAGTCGAGCACGTCGAAGCCGGTCGGCCAGATCCGCTCGGCCGCGTGCGAGCCGGAGCGGACCCGGTAGTCGGCCTGCTCGATCGTCTCGGTCAGTGACTGCAGCTGGAGGTCCACCCGGTAATGGAAGCACCGGCGGTGCCCCGCCGTCAGCGAAAGCGAGCAGCGGTCACCACCAGCGGCACCGATTTGGCCGACCGGCCGAGGTCGCCTAGAGTTCTCCGGGTAACCAGAGACCGCCGGTTGTTCGGCGTGCCCGCGCTGCGGGGACACCGACCGAAGGTTCCGCGAAGCGGACGGCCAGCGCAGGTGACACCGAGTACCGCCCCGGCTCCGGCCGGTGGCCACGCCCTGTGCCTCCTGTGCCGGGGCGTCTTCCGTTTCACCCCCAGCCACCCGGCTGCGGGAGGGGCTGCGGAGGTCTCACGATCCGAAGGAGACCCATGGCGCGGCCAGACAAGGCAGCCGCCGTCGCGGAACTCGTGGACTCGTTCCAGGAGTCGACCGGCGCTGTGCTGACCGAGTACCGCGGTCTCACCGTCAAGCAGCTGCAGGACCTGCGGCGAGCTCTCGGCGAGAACGCCACCTACGCCGTGGTGAAGAACACCCTGACCGAGATCGCGGCCAAGGAGGCGGGCGTCGAAGGCTTCGACGACCTCCTCAACGGTCCGACCGCCATCGCCTTCATCAACGGCGACGTGGTCGAGGCGGCCAAGGGTCTGCGTGACTTCGCCAAGGCGAACCCCGCCCTCGTCATCAAGGGCGGCTACTTCGAAGGCAAGGCGCTCGACGCGAAGGAGATCGCCAAGCTGGCCGATCTCGAGTCGCGCGACGTGCTGCTGGCCAAGATCGCGGGCGGCATGCTCGCCTCGCTCAGCCAGGCCGTCTACCTGCTCAACGCCCCCCTCGCCCAGGTCGCCCGTCTCGCGGGTGCGCTGGAGGAGAAGGCGACGCAGGACCCCTCGATCCTTGCGGGTGGTGCCGGTGCTCCGGCAGCCGTCGCCGAGGAGCCCGCTGCCGAGCCCGCCACGGAGGAGGCCGCCGACGAGGCGCCCGCCGAGGTGACGGACGAGGCCGCAACCGAGGCCGAGGCGTCCGCTGACGCGGACACCACCGAGGCCTGACCACCCACTCAGTAATCCGGCCCGCACGCGACGTGAGGGCCAGCCAACGGAAGGAACCGCCACCATGGCGAAGCTCAGCACCGACGAGCTGCTCGACGCGTTCAAGGAGATGACCCTCCTGGAGCTCAGCGAGTTCGTGAAGCAGTTCGAGGAGACCTTCGGCGTCACCGCCGCCGCCCCCGTCGCCGTCGCCGCCGCCCCTGCGGCCGGTGGCGCCGCCGCCGAGGAGGTCGCGGAGCAGGACGAGTTCGACGTCGTCCTCGAGGCCGCCGGCGAGAAGAAGATCAACGTCATCAAGGAGGTGCGCGCCCTCACCAGCCTCGGCCTGAAGGAGGCCAAGGAGCTGGTCGAGGCCGCCCCGAAGGCGATCCTCGAGAAGGTCAACAAGGAGGCCGCGGAGAAGGCCAAGGAGCAGCTCGAGGCTGCCGGCGCCTCCGTCTCGGTCAAGTGACCCTGGCGCTCTAGCCGCACCGCGAACGGCGGGTGTCCCCCTCGGGGGACACCCGCCGTTCCGTCGTTCCCGAGCCCCGCGATGCCCGGGAGAGGCATTTCCCTCAGGTGCGCCGTTCTTGAGTCGAATGTCCCTCTTGACCGTATCTTGAGGAACTGTGACCGCCGTAACCCCGACGGTGGTTACTCGTTGGTTCAGCGGGTGGGACCTCTGTACGTCGTGCCCGACGAAGACCGGCTCCTCGGGAGCGCACGCAACGCGGAGGAACACGCATGGGCGTCGAGATCAAGATCGACAATCTCACCAAGAGCTTCGGCAAGCAGCTGATCTGGGGTGGCGTCACCCTGACCGTGCCGGCGGGTGAGATCTGCGTGATGCTCGGCCCCTCGGGCACAGGCAAGTCGGTCCTGCTCAAGACGCTGATCGGGCTGATCAAGCCCGAGACGGGCTCCATCGTGATCGAGGGCGTGGACATCGCCTCGTGCTCGGAGAAGGAGCTCTACGAGATCCGCAAGATGTTCGGCGTGCTGTTCCAGGACGGCGCGATGTTCGGCTCGATGAACCTCTACGACAACGTCGCCTTCCCCCTGCGCGAGCACACCAAGAAGTCCGAGTCCGAGATCCACAACATCGTCATGGAGAAGATGGACCTGGTCGGTCTGATCGGCGCGGAGACCAAGCTCCCCGGTGAGATCTCCGGTGGTATGCGCAAGCGGGCCGGTCTGGCCCGGGCGCTCGTGCTCGACCCCGAGATCGTCCTCTTCGACGAGCCGGACTCCGGCCTGGACCCGGTGCGCACCGCGTTCCTGAATCAGCTCATCGTCGACCTCAACGCGCAGATCGACGCGACCTTCCTGATCGTGACCCACGACATCAACACCGCCCGGACGGTGCCGGACAACATCGGCCTGCTCTACCACAAGCACCTGGCCATGTTCGGCCCCCGCGAGATGCTGCTGAGCTCGGAGGAGCCGGTCGTGCGTCAGTTCCTCAACGCCCAGCGGGTCGGCCCGATCGGCATGAGCGAGGAGAAGGACGCCGACGAGCTGGCCGCGGAGTCGGGCCAGGAGCTGCCGCCGCTGCCGCCGATCCCGCTGCAGCTGGAGACCACCACCGGCATCCCGCGCCGCTCGCAGCGCCCGCCGGGCGAGTGGTGCCGCCTCAACGGCGTCACCCCGCCGCCCGGGTCGTTCCAGTCCTCCAACGCCGGCCTGGCACCGGGGGCCTGATCGCCTCATGTCCTCCCTGACCTCCGCACGCATCCTGCGGCCGGTCGGCACAGCCGGAAAGCTCTTCGCCTTCGGACTCGATGTCGGTCGTGGGCTGTTCCGGCGCCCTTTCCAGTGGCGTGAGTTCCTGCAGCAGGCGTGGTTCATCGCCTCGGTGACGATCATCCCGACGGCGCTGGTCGCCATCCCGTTCGGGGCCGTGATCGCGCTGCAGGTCGGAGGTCTGATCAAGCAGTTCGGCGCGCAGTCGTTCACCGGCTCCGCCTCGGTGCTCGCGGTGGTCCGCGAGGCCGGCCCGATCGCCACCTCGCTGCTGATCGCCGGAGCCGGCGGCTCGGCGATCGCGGCCGACCTGGGCGCCCGCAAGATCCGCGAGGAGCTCGACGCCATGATGGTGCTGGGCATCGACCCGATCCAGCGCCTCGTGGTGCCCCGGGTGCTGGCCTGCATGCTCGTGGCGGTCTTCCTCAACGGCCTGGTCTCGGTGGTCGGCGTGGTCGGCGGCTACGTCTTCAATGTGGTCCTCCAGGACGGCACGCCCGGCTCCTACCTCGCCAGCTTCACCGCGCTGGCCCAGCTGCCCGACCTGTGGCAGGGCATGGCCAAGGCCCTGGTCTTCGGTCTGATCGCCGCGATCGTCGCCTCCTACAAGGGCATGAACGCCGCCGGTGGGCCGAAGGGCGTGGGCGACGCGGTCAACGAGTCCGTGGTGATCACGTTCATCCTGCTGTTCGTCGTGAACTTCGTGATGAGCGCCATCTACTTCCAGCTCGTCCCCCCGAAGACAGGTTGACGACGTGGCAGACGTGAGGACCATCGCCGGGCGGCCGTTCAAGTTCCTGGACACCGTCGGCTCCGAGCTGCGCTTCTACATCACCGCGCTGCTGTGGGCCCCGCGGGCGGTCACCCGCTACAAGAAGGAGATCCTCCGCCTGCTGGCCGAGGTGACCCTGGGCTCCGGCGCGCTGGCCGTCATCGGCGGCACCGTCGGCGTGATCACGATGATGGCGTTCTTCACCGGCACCGAGGTCGGCCTGCAGGGGTACGCCGCGCTCAACCAGATCGGCACCGCCGCCTTCTCCGGCTTCGTGTCGGCCTACTTCAACACCCGTGAGATCTCGCCCCTGGTCGCCGGCATCGCGCTGGCCGCGACCGTGGGCTGCGGCTTCACCGCCCAGCTCGGCGCCATGCGGATCTCCGAGGAGGTCGACGCCCTCGAGGTGATGGCGATCCCGTCGCTGCCGTTCCTGGTGACCACGCGGATCATCGCCGGCCTGATCGCGATCGTGCCGCTGTACGTCGTCGGCCTGCTCTCGTCGTACTTCGCCACCCGGCTGGTCGTGACCAACTTCTTCGGGCAGAGCTCCGGGACCTACGACCACTACTTCGCGCTGTTCCTGCCACCGGGCGACGTGCTCTGGTCCTTCGGCAAGGTGCTCGTCTTCGCGGTGGTCGTCATCCTGATCCACTGCTACCACGGCTACAACGCCTCCGGCGGCCCCGCGGGGGTGGGCCTCGCCGTCGGCCGCGCCGTGCGGACCTCGATCGTGGCGATCAACGTCATCGACCTGCTGCTGTCGATGGCGATCTGGGGCACCACGACCACCGTCAGGCTGGCGGGGTAGCGGCGATGGCGGCGAAGCGCGGGTTCCCCTCGGTCGGGAACAGGGTCTACGGCATCGGCTTCCTGGCCCTGCTCGTCCTCTTCGTGTGGTTCACCTACGCGGTGTTCTCCAAGAAGTTCACCGACTACGACGAGGTCACCCTGAAGACCTCGAAGATCGGCCTCTCCCTGCCCAGCCGGGCGGACGTGAAGATCCGCGGGGTGATCGTGGGGGAGGTGCTCGCCGCGAACACCACCGGGGACGGGGCCGAGCTCACCCTCGGCCTCTACCCGGACAAGATCGCCACCATCCCGGCCGACGTGAGCGCCCAGATCCTGCCCAAGACGCTCTTCGGCGAGAAGTACGTCGCCCTCGAGGCGCCCGCGGGCGGGGACACCACCCCGATCCGGGCCGGCGCGACCATCACGCAGGCGAAGGTCGCCATCGAGCTCGAGCGGGTGCTCAACGACCTCTTCCCGCTGCTGCGCACCGTCCAGCCCGAGCAGCTCAACTACACGCTGACCGCCATCGCCAACGCCCTCGAGGGCCGTGGCGAGGCCCTGGGCGCCACCATCAGCACCCTCGACTCCTACCTCGGGCGGCTCAACCCGCAGGTCCCAGCGCTCGTGCAGAGCCTCGACCGACTGGGCCAGGTCTCGGCGGTCTACGAGGGGGCCGTCCCCGACATCGCCAGCACGCTGCGCTCCACGATCACCACCGGCCGGACCTTCACCAGCCGCGAGGACCAGATCAAGACGCTGTTCAACGACGTGAGCGGGCTCTCGAGCACCGCCGAGACGTTCCTGCGCGACAACGGCGACAACCTGGTCACCCTCGCCGACCAGGGCCGCCGCATCCTCCCGGTGCTCGCGCGCTACTCCCCGGAGTACCCCTGCTTCCTCAAGGCCGCCGAGGCCGTCATCCCGCGGATCGAGGGAGCCTTCCGCAACAAGGAGCTCCACATCATCGTCGAGACGGTGCCGAAGCAGCCCCGCGCCTACACGGCCGCCGACCGGCCCGTGAACGGTGACGACCGGGGACCCTTCCCGTACTGCAACCTCCTCGACAAGGCGCGGGCCGGCTTCTACAGCCAGAAGAACCTGCCGCCGCGCTTCCTGGTGCCCGACCTGAACGACGGCATCCCGGGCAACATCGCCAAGCGCGCACCGGTCAACAGGGCGGTCAGCGACGCTGTGGGCGGCACTGCGGAGGAGAAGGCGATGCTCGCGATGGCTGCCTCGCCGGTGCTCGGCGTGCCGGTCGACGAGGTGCCGGACCTGACCACCCTGCTGCTCGGCCCGCTGGCCCGCGGGAAGGCGGTGGACGTCCGATGAGGCTCATCGACAAGCGCACCGCGAGCGACGCGGTCAAGCTGACCATCTTCATCGTGGTCACCACCCTGGCGACCGGCCTGCTCGCGATCACGATCGGCAACGTCTCGTTCACCAGCTCCAAGCACTACCAGGCGATCTTCAGCGACGCCACCGGGGTGACGAAGGGTGACGACATCCGGATCGCCGGCGTCAAGGTCGGCAACGTCGACAGCGTCGAGATCGTGAACCGGACCCAGGCCCGGGTCGCGTTCTCGGTGCGCGCCTCGACCCCGCTCGCCGCCGACAGCGAGGCCACGATCCGCTACCGCAACCTGGTGGGACAGCGCTACATCTCGCTGACCCCCGGCGACGGCGGCCCGGGCGTGCTCCGCGACGGTGGCACCATCCCGGTCAACCACACCACGCCGGCGCTCGACCTGACCGTGCTCTTCAACGGGTTCAAGCCGCTGTTCGCAGCGCTGTCGCCAAATGACGTCAACGACCTGGCCTCCGAGCTGATCAAGGTGTTCCAGGGGGAGGGCGGGACGCTGGAGAACCTGCTCGGCCGGACCGCGTCGGTGACCAGCACCCTGGCCAACCGCGACCAGCTGATCGGCGACCTGATCACCAACCTCAACCAGACGCTGACCACGGTCGGTGACCGCGACCAGCAGCTGTCGGACCTGATCGTGCAGCTGCGGCGCTTCGTCGGCGGACTGTCGGAGGACCGGCAGGCGATCCTGGGGTCGCTGGACTCGATCTCCGGCCTGGCCGTGCAGACCTCCGACCTGGTCACCGGGATCCGTCCCGGTCTCAAGGGCAGCATCACCGGGCTGCGCCAGGTGGCGGGCACCCTGGACCGCAACCGCGCCGAGCTCGACCGTGAGCTGAAGGTGCTGCCGATCAAGCTCAACAAGGTCGGCCGGACCGCGATCTACGGCTCCTGGTTCAACTTCTACCTGTGCGACCTGGTCGGCAAGGTGATCCTCCCCGGAGGCACCTCGATCCCGGCCCGCTACAGCACGAACGCGTCGAGGTGCAACATCGGATGAGCGTCCCCTTCCGCGAGCGCAACCCCGTCGTCGTCGGGGCGGCCAGCCTCGTCGTCATCGCGATCCTCATGGTCACGGCCTTCAAGGCCGGCGACCTCCCGCTGATCGGCGGCGGCGACACCTACTACGCCTCCTTCACCGAGGCGGGCGGCATCAAGCCCAACGACGAGGTCCGGGTGGCCGGCGTCCGGGTCGGCAAGGTCAAGGCGGTCGACCTCGTCGACGGCCAGGTGCGCGTCAAGTTCCAGGTGCAGAACGGCACCGACTTCGGCGACCGGACCGGTGCCGCCATCAAGGTCAAGACGATCCTCGGGTCGATGTTCCTGGCGCTGCAGCCCGACGGGACCGGCCAGCTCAAGGCGGGCTCGGTCATCCCCGCCTCGCGCACCTCCTCGCCGTTCGACGTCGTCGACGTCTTCTCCGGGCTCGCCGAGCGCGGCCAGCGCATCGACACCGAGCAGCTCTCCACCGCCCTGGACACGATGGCGTCGCTGACGAAGAACACCCCCGAGGAGTTCCGCGCCGCACTCAAGGGCGTCTCGGCCCTGTCCGCGAACGTGGCGGCGCGTGACGAGCAGCTCAACACCCTGCTCGGGAACCTGCAGAAGGTCTCCGCCGTCCTCGCCGACCGCAAGGACGACGTGGTGGCGCTGACCAAGGACGGCGACCAGCTCTTCCGGGCCCTCGCGGCCCGCCGCCAGGCGGTGCACTCGCTGCTCGTGGCGACCTCGAACCTGTCGGTACAGCTGACCGGCCTGGTGCGCGACACCCGGGCCGACCTCAAGCCGGCGCTGGACAACCTGCAGTCCGTGGTCGACCTGCTCAACGCCAACCAGGAGAACCTGGACCGGAGCCTGCGCCTGATGGCGCCGTTCTACCGGGTCTTCGCCAACACCCTGGGCAGCGGGCCGTGGTTCGACACCATCCTCAACAACGTGCCGCCGCTGCCGCAGGTCGGAGGGCAGTGACATGGCCGAGATGAAGCGCCTCCCACTCACCGGCATCGGCCGGGCAGTCGCCCTGAGCGCGGTCGGTCTGCTCGTGATCGCAGGAGTCCTGGTCCTGCGCCCCGGAGCGGACGAGCGGACCATCACCGCGAGCTTCCCGCGTGCGGTGTCGATCTACGAGGGCTCCGACGTCAAGGTCATCGGTGTCACCGTCGGCCGGGTCGAGAAGGTCGAGCCCGCCGGCACCACCGTCAAGGTCACCCTGGCCTACGACGCGAAGGTCAAGGTCCCCGCGGACGCCAAGGCCGTCGTGGTCGCGCCGTCCGTGGTCGGCGACCGCTACGTCCAGCTGACGCCGGTCTACACCTCCGGTCCGGTGCTGCCCGACGGCGCACGGCTGGCCGAGGACCGCACCGCCGTCCCGCTCGAGCTCGACGAGATCTACCAGGGCATCGACGACCTCACCGTGGGCCTGGGCCCCGACGGGGCCAACAAGGACGGGGCGCTGACCCGGCTGCTGGACTCGACCGCGAAGAACTTCGGCGGCCAGGGCGAGCAGTTCAACACCACGATCAGCAACCTGAGCAAGCTGACCGGGACGCTGGACCACAACAAGGACCAGCTCTTCGGGAGTGCGCGCGAGATCGAGGCCTTCGTCAACACGCTGGCCGAGAACGACCAGAGCGTCCGCGACTTCAACGACAGCCTGTCCGGGGCGGCGGACCTGCTCGCCGACGAGCGGACCGACCTGGCCGCAGCCCTGCGCAACCTGGGCACCGCGATGCAGGAGGTCTCCTCGTTCGTCAAGGAGAACCGCCAGGCGCTCAGCGGCAACATCAAGGGCCTGGCGAAGGTGACCGACATCCTCGTGAAGCAGCGTGACGCCCTCGACGAGACGCTGAAGACCGCACCGGTCGCGCTGACGAACCTGTTCCACACCTACAACGCCTCCACCGGCACCCTGGACACCCGGGCGAACCTGATGGAGAACGTCAACGACCTGAAGACCGCGCCGGGCGAGACGCTGTGCTCCCTGGTCTCCCCGAGCGACCCGACCGGGGCCCTGTGCAACGTGATCAAGGGTGCCCTGCCGCGCTCGGCCCCCGGCAAGGCCGGTGCGGCCCGCGCCGTCCGGTCGCACGGGGTGGTCGAGATCGAGCACATCGACCGGACGCTCGGCGGGATCCTGGAGGTGCAGCGATGAGCCCCCGTCGTTCGCGGGTCGCCCGCGTCGCCGCCCTGGCGGGCGCCGGAGCGATGCTGCTGAGCGGCTGCGACTTCTCCGTCTACAGCCTGCCGCTGCCCGGTGGCGCCGACCTGGGCGACAACCCGATCCGGGTCACCGTCGAGTTCAACGACGTGCTGGACCTGGTGCCGGAGAGTGCCGTCAAGGTCGACGACGTGTCGGTCGGCAAGGTCGACAAGGTCGACCTCGACGGCTACAAGGCCAAGGTGACCCTGCTGGTACGCCGCTCGGTCAAGCTCCCCGACAACGCCACCGCGGAGATCCGGCAGACCAGCCTGCTCGGCGAGAAGTTCGTCTCGCTCGGCCAGCCGACCAGCGGCGTCCCGGTCGGGACGCTGGGCAACGGCGACAACATCCCGATCACGAGCACCCAGAAGAACTCCGAGGTCGAGGAGGTCCTCGGCGCGCTCTCCTTCCTGCTCAACGGCGGCGGCGTCGGCCAGCTCAAGACCATCACCACCGAGCTCAACAAGGCCCTCGGCGGCCGCGAGGGCTCGGTCCGCTCGGTGCTCGAGCAGCTGCGCGTCTTCGCGACCCAGTTCGACCAGAACCGCGACAAGATCGTCACCGCGATCGACCGGGTCAACTCGCTGTCGGTCTCGCTGAACAAGAACACCGGCGTCCTCGACCAGGCCCTCGACGAGCTGCCCGGAGCGGTCGCCTCGATCGACCGCCAGCGCGACGACCTGGTGAAGATGCTCGACGCGCTGGACAACCTCAGCGCGGTCGGCACCCGGGTCATCAAGGCCTCGAAGGAGAGCACCATCGACAGCCTGCGGGCGCTCTCGCCGACCCTCAACGAGCTGGCCAAGGCCGGGGACGCGCTGCCGCGCAGCCTCCAGGTCGTGCTCACCTTCCCGTTCATCGACGACGTGGTCGGCAAGACCCCCGCGCAGGCGCGCGACCTGCACATGGGCGACTACACCAACCTGTCCGCCCAGCTCGACGTCGACCTGACTGCCGGCGCCGGCGCCGGGCTGCCCGTGCCGGGCGCTCCGCCGATCACCATCCCGGGCCTGCCGGACCTGCCGCTGCCGAGCATCCCGCTGCCGACCATCGGCCTGCCGGCCCTGCCCGGGCTCGGCGGCAACACCAGCGGCAACACCAGCGGCGGCTCGGGCGGCGGCCTGGGTGGCCTGCTCGGCGGGCTCGGCGTGGGCCGGGCGGCCCCGGGGAGCGCGGTCGCCGGGGCGGCCGCGCCGGCGACGAGCGCCGGGACGACCGGGACGACCCGGGCCGACGGGGTCGACCCCGACCTGGCGGCCCTGCTCGTGTGGGGGGCGACCCAGCGATGATCACCCGTCGGACCAAGATCCAGCTCGTCATCTTCGTGGTGATCACGCTGCTCGGCGTCTCCTTCGTCGGCGCCCGCTACGCCCAGCTCGACCGGCTCGTGCTGGACGACAACTACAAGGTGACCGCCTCCTTCGCCGACTCCGGCGGCATCTTCTCCGGCGCCGAGGTCTCCTACCGCGGCGTGACGATCGGCAAGGTCGGGCCGCTGCGCCTGACCGGCGACGGCGTCGACGTGACCCTGATGATCGACAACGGCTACGACCGGATCCCCGCCGAGACCAAGGCGCTGGTCGGCAACCGCTCCGCCGTCGGCGAGCAGTACGTCGAGCTGCAGCCGCAGGTCGACAACGGGCCCTACCTCAAGGACGGCTCGACGATCGCCCAGGACCAGACCTCGATCCCGATCTCGAGCACGAAGTTCCTCAGCGACACCCAGCGCCTCGTCGACTCCGTGCCGCAGGACAGCCTGCGCACCGTGGTCTCCGAGTTCGGGTCGGCCTTCAACCGCGGTGGGGGCGACCTGGCCCGCCTGATCGACTCCTCGACGTCGTTCATCGACGCGGCCAACGACAACTTCGACACCACCACCCAGCTGATCCGCGACAGCAACACGGTGCTGGGCACCCAGCTGGACAAGGCCTCGGCGATCCGCAGCTTCTCGCGTGACCTGGCCGCCTTCTCCGGCACGCTGGCCCAGAACGACGGCGCGCTGCGCACGATCATCGCCAACGGCAGCGCCACGGCGACCCAGCTGCGCGGCTTCCTCGAGGACAACAAGGTCGACCTGACCAAGCTGATCAACAACCTGGTCACCACCGGGGAGATCGGGGTCAAGCACCTCGCCGGCACCAAGATGGTGCTGGTCGTCTACCCCTACGTGATGGCCGGTGGCTTCGCGGTGATCGACAAGACACCGTCCACCGGGCAGTACGACGCCCACTTCGGGCTGATCCTGACCCAGGACGGGCCGGTCTGCCACCAGGGTTACGGCGGCACCGACCGTCGTACGCCGCAGAACACCGGCAACCGGGCCATGAACGAGCAGGCCCGGTGCACCGAGCCGGCGTCCCAGAGCAACCCGCGCGGCGCCCAGAACGCCCCCCGGGTCGCCCCGGGCACCGCGCCCCGCCGCGCCGTGTCCCCCGACGACGTACCGGTGATCGGGTCGTACGATCGCAGCACCGGACGGTTCACCTACTCGGACCAGGGGTCGAGCGCACCGGTGACGTACACCGGCGGCGCCCAGGCCGCGTTCGGGAAGGAGTCGTGGAAGTGGTTGCTGCTCCAGCCTGTCCTCCAGCAGCAGTGAGGTCCGCGGACGCCGAGGGCGTCGCGTGATCGAGGACCACGACGAGGACCTCCCGACGCCGTCGCGGGGCCCGGGCACTGGCTCACGGCCGCGCCGGCCCCGGCTCGCCGCCGTGCTCGCGGTGCTCACGCTGGTCGCGCTCGCAGGCGGCCTGCTGGTGACCCTGTCGCTGCGCGGCAAGGAGAGCGACCGCGCGGCCGAGGCCAAGGACCGGATCGCCGCGGCAGCCGCGGCCCAGCACTTCACCGAGGTCTGGAACACCTTCACCCCCGACGACGCCGACGCCTACGTCGAGCGGGTGTCGCCGCTGCTCACCACGAAGTTCCGGACCGAGTTCACCTCGGCGTCCTCCGACGTGGTCAGCGGCATCGCCCAGCAACAGCTGAGCTCGACCGGGACGGTGCTGAAGGACGCCGACGGCATCCCGCTGGTCGGGATCGCCTCGATCGACCCGGACTCCGCGGACGTGCTGGTGGTCTCCGACGCCCAGCGGACCTCGTCCCAGCAGCAGGTGCTCCGGCACTGGCGCTGGCAGGTGCACCTGCTCAAGGTCGGCGGCCGCTGGCTGGTCGACAGCTTCGACGAGGTCTGAGGGAGGACGTCATGAGCAGCACCACGCCGGGCGGTCCCCGCCGCCGCCGGATCGCGGGGGAGCGCCGCGGACAGCGCGCCGAGGAGCAGGTCGCCCTCACCCCGACCGCGCCCCCAGTGCCGCCCACGCCGCCCACGCCGCCGACCGCGTCCAGCCCGGAGCCGGCCCGTCTGGGCACCGACGAGCCCCCCGCGGAGGCTCCGGCGGAGTGGGTCGTCGCGCCACCCGCCGACGAGCCCGCCGACGAGCCCGCCGACCAGCCCACCGACCGGGCTGTCGACCGGGCTGTCGGGGGGGCCCCGGCCGGTCGAGGCTGGTGGGGTGGCCGCGCGTCGGTCACGGTGCTGGCGCTCGCCCTGGTCGTGCTGCTCGTCTTCACCGGCCTGCGGGCCGGCGGCGTGGTCGGCGGGGACGGCTATCCCGGGGTCCGCGACGCCACCGCGGTCGCGGACGCCGAGCAGGAGGCCCCGGCGACCGCCGAGCGCGCCGCCGCGGCGATCCTCGCCTACGACTACCAGTCCCTGGACGCCGACCGGAAGGCGGCCGCGGCCTTCATGACCCCGGCGTTCGCGACCAAGTACGGCGACACCTTCGAGAAGGCGGTCAAGCCGTCGGCGGAGAAGTTCAAGGCCAAGGTGACCGCCGACGTGAAGGCCTCCTCGGTCCTGGCCGCGTCGGCCGACAAGGTCCGGGTGCTGCTCTTCGTCGACCAGAGCACCACGAGCACGGCCAACGACGGGCCGCAGCTGGCGCTGAACCGGGTCGAGATGGTGATGGTCCAGCGCGGCGGCAGCTGGCTGGTGGACGACATCTCGTCGTACTGATCACCGCATACCGGGCGCAGTCGACCGTCCTGAAACATGCCATACTGGAACAAGTCGGTCAAACCAGAATGGTTCCGGAGCGGGCGAGTTGCTTGACTCACCCCGGCGATCGGTTCATGCTCGACGCAGTGTTGACGAGCCGCTGATGGCTTCGTCGCCGGTCATATGGAGGACAGGGCGACGGAAGTGACGAAGGCGAGCTCTGCATAGTTGTGCCCGGGCACCGGCAGTGCTACTCTCGATCTTTGCGCCTGCCCTCTCCTCTCGTCTAGGCACACTTGTGTCCATATTCCGTGGTTCCGGGCGGCGCTCGCAACGATGAGTCCGAGCCTGTGGAAGGACGCCTCTTGGCCGCCTCGCGCAACGCCAGCAGCACCCCGAACGCCCCCCGCCGCATCTCCTTCGCCAAGATCTCCGAGCCTCTCGAGGTTCCGAAGCTCCTCGCTCTCCAGACCAACAGCTTCGACTGGCTGGTCGGCAACGAGCGCTGGGACGCGGAGGTCCAGCACCGGACCGAAGCCGGCGAGGATGTGAGCCCCAAGTCCGGACTGACGGAGATCTTCGAGGAGATCTCGCCGATCGAGGACTTCTCCGGGACGATGTCCCTCTCCTTCGAGAACCCGGTCTTCTACGACCCGAAGAACACGGTCGAGGAGTGCAAGGAGAAGGACTTCACCTACTCCGCCCCGCTCTACGTCTCGGCCGAGTTCACCAACAACGAGACCGGCGAGATCAAGGGCCAGACGGTCTTCATGGGCGACTTCCCGCTCATGACCGACAAGGGCACCTTCATCATCAACGGCACCGAGCGTGTCGTGGTCTCCCAGCTGGTCCGGTCCCCGGGCGTGTACTTCGAGCGCACCCCGGACAAGACCTCGGACAAGGACATCTACACCGCCAAGCTGATCCCCTCGCGGGGCGCCTGGCTGGAGTTCGAGATCGACAAGCGCGACATGGTCGGGGTCCGCCTCGACCGCAAGCGCAAGCAGAACGTCACGGTGCTGCTCAAGGCACTCGGCTGGACCGAGGAGCAGATCCGCGAGGAGTTCGGCCAGTACGAGTCGATGATGCTGACCCTGGAGAAGGACCACACCTCCGGTCAGGACGACGCGCTGCTCGACATCTACCGCAAGCTGCGCCCGGGCGAGCCGCCGACCCGTGAGGCCGCGCAGACGCTGTTGGACAACTACTACTTCAACGGCAAGCGCTACGACCTGGCCAAGGTCGGCCGCTACAAGATCAACAAGAAGCTGGGCCTGACCCAGGCGTTCGACCAGCAGACGCTGACGATCGACGACATCGTCGCCACGATCCGCTACATCGTCGCCCTGCACGCCGGCGAGACCGAGGCCGAGGCGCCGGCGGGGACCCACGAGGTCCGGGCCGACGACATCGACCACTTCGGCAACCGTCGCCTGCGCACGGTCGGCGAGCTGATCCAGAACCAGCTCCGCACCGGCCTGGCCCGGATGGAGCGGGTGGTCCGCGAGCGGATGACGACCCAGGACGTCGAGGCCATCACGCCGCAGTCCCTGATCAACATCCGCCCCGTGGTCGCGGCGCTGAAGGAGTTCTTCGGCACCTCGCAGCTCTCGCAGTTCATGGACCAGACCAACCCGATCGCGGGCCTGACGCACAAGCGGCGTCTCTCCGCGCTCGGCCCCGGTGGTCTCTCCCGTGACCGCGCCGGCTTCGAGGTCCGCGACGTGCACCCCTCGCACTACGGCCGGATGTGCCCGATCGAGACGCCGGAAGGCCCGAACATCGGTCTGATCGGCTCGCTGTCCACCTTCGGGCGGATCAACCCGTTCGGCTTCGTCGAGACGCCGTACCGGAAGGTCGACAACGGCCGGGTCACCGACCAGATCGACTACCTGACCGCCGACGAGGAGGACCGCTTCGTCATCGCGCAGGCCAACGCCGGCCTGAACCCCGACGGCACCTTCGCCGAGGACCGGGTCCTGGTCCGCCAGCGGATGGGCGAGGTCGACGTGATCCCGGCCGCCGACGTGGACTACATGGACGTCTCGCCGCGCCAGATGGTGTCGGTCGCGACCGCCCTGATCCCGTTCCTCGAGCACGACGACGCCAACCGCGCGCTGATGGGCTCCAACATGCAGCGCCAGGCGGTGCCGCTGATCAAGAGCGACGCCCCCCTGGTCGGCACCGGCATGGAGTTCCGTGCCGCCGTCGACGCCGGTGACGTGGTCTCCGCCGAGGCTGCGGGCGTGGTCACCTCGGTGTCCGCCGACGCGGTCGAGGTCATGCAGGACGACGGCACCTACCGCACCTACCGGATGCTGAAGTTCCGCCGCTCCAACCAGGGCACCTGCATCAACCAGCGTCCCCTGGTCCACGAGGGCCAGCGCCTGGAGGTCGGCAGCCCGATCGCCGACGGTCCGTGCACCGACGAGGGCGAGATGGCGCTCGGCCAGAACCTGCTGGTCGCCTTCATGCCGTGGCAGGGCCACAACTACGAGGACGCGATCATCCTCAGCCAGCGCCTGGTCCAGCAGGACGTCCTCACCTCGATCCACATCGAGGAGCACGAGGTCGACGCCCGCGACACCAAGCTCGGCCCCGAGGAGATCACCCGGGACATCCCGAACGTCTCCGAGGAGATGCTGGCCGACCTCGACGAGCGCGGCATCATCCGCATCGGCGC
>JBGAFN010000018.1:0-133030 GCA_044227235.1 Marmoricola sp.
CCCGCACCTACACCCAACGACGCACCACCCAAGGCAAGAACCCCCGCGAGATCCGCCGCTGCCTCAAACGCTACATAGTCCGCGACCTCTACCGGATCCTCGAAGCCCCCAACAGGCTTGACACAACATAGGAGCGTCCCGCTGCGCCCGTCCGGGGTCTCGACACGCGGGCTCGTTCCTCGCCCGCTACTCGACCAGCGAGAAGGGGTCGCGGGGTCTCGACACGCGGGCTCGTTCCTCGCCCGCTACTCGACCAGCGAGAGGGGTCGCGTGGGGTCAGCCGGCGGCTCCGCAGCGCTCGGTGTCGATCTCGGCCAGCGTCGCCGGGGCGTAGCGCGGGCCGCTGACGGTGGTCGCGTCGAGGATGCGACCGGCCTCCGCGAGTGCGGCATCCGGGAGCGCCAGGTCGAGGACGGCGACGTTCTCGGCCAGGTGTTCCGGCGACCGGGTGCCCGGGATGGCCACGACGTGGTCGCCCCGGGAGAGCACCCAGGCCAGCGCGAGCTGCGCCAGCGTGCAGCCGGCACCCGCGGCGACCTTCTCCAGCTCGCCGCGCAGCGCCAGGTTCGCCGGGTAGTGGTCGGCGCCGAAGCGGGGCATCGCCCGCCGGATGTCGCCGTCCGGCAGGTCCGCCGGCACCGGTGGCTCACCGGTGAGGAAGCCCCGGGCCAGCGGGCTGAAGGCCACCAGCGCGACCCCGAGCTCCCGGCAGGCCTCCAGGGTGCCCGCCTCGGGGTTGCGCGACCACAGGCTGTACTCGTTCTGCAGGGCCGCCACGGGATGCACGGCATGGGCGCGGCGCAGCGTCGCCGCGGAGACCTCGGAGAGGCCGATGGCCCGGATCTTCCCGGCCGCGACGAGCTCGGCGAGCGCCCCCACGCTCTCCTCCACCGGGACGGCCGGATCGAGACGGTGCAGGTAGTACAGGTCGATGACGTCGGTGCCGAGCCGGACCAGGGCCTCGTCGGCGGTGCGCCGCAGGGTGTCCGGCCGGCCGTCGATGACCCGCCTGCCGTCGACGCCGGTCATCCCGCACTTGCTGGCCAGCACGACCCGGTCCCGGTACGGCGCGAGGACGCGGCCGACGAGCTCCTCGTTGGCCCCGAAGCCGTAGAGCGCCGCGGTGTCGAACAGGGTGACCCCGGCGTCGACGGCGGCGAGCAGCAGCGCCTCGGCCTCGGCGGGCGTCGGCGCGACGCCGTACGCATGGCTGAGGTTCATGCACCCCAGCCCGACGGCGGGCACCTGGAAGGGGCCGATCGTGCGGGCAGCCGTCACGCGAGCTGCTCCTCGAGCGCGGCGAGCGTGCGGTAGCAGGAGATCACCTGGGCGACCGAGGAGTTGGGCTCGCGGCCCTCGCGGATCGCGACGACGAACTCGCGGTCCTGCAGCTCGATGCCGTCCATCGACACGTCCACGTCGCTGACGTCGATCGGCTCCTCCTTGCCGGTGAACAGGTCATCGTAGCGGGCCAGGTAGGTGCCGGTGTCGCCGATGTAGCGGAAGAAGGTGCCCAGCGGCCCGTCGTTGTTGAACGACAGCGACAGCGTGCAGATCGCCCCGGACTCCGCCCGCAGCTGGATCGACATGTCCATCGCGATGCCGAGCTCGGGGTGGATCGGGCCCTGGATCGCGTTGGCCTGCACGATCGGCGAGCCGGTCTGGTAGGCGAAGAGGTCGACGGTGTGCGCGGCGTGGTGCCACAGCAGGTGGTCGGTCCAGGAGCGCGGCTGGCCCAGGGCGTTGAGGTTCTTGCGCCGGAAGAAGTAGGTCTGCACGTCCAGCTGCTGCAGGGCGAGCTCCCCCTTCTCGATCCGCTGGTGCACCCACTGGTGGCTCGGGTTGAAGCGCCGGGTGTGCCCGACCATGGCCACCAGACCGGTCCGCTCCTGGGCGGCGACGCACGCCTCGGCATCCGGCAGCGCGTCGGCCAGCGGGATCTCCACCTGCACGTGCTTGCCCGCCTCGAGGCAGGCCAGCGTCTGGGCGGCGTGCATCGGGGTCGGGGTGGCCAGGATGACCGCGTCGACGTCGTCGCGGGCCAGGACGTCGTCCAGGGTCGCGTCGGCCCCGGCGAAGCCCTGCTCGGCGGCGAACGCCGTGGCGCTGTCGAGGTCGCTGCTCACGACCGTGGTGAGCTCGACGCCGTCGATGCGGCGGAGACCGGCGGCGTGCTTGGCGCCGAAGGCCCCGCCTCCGGCGAGCGCGACGCGGACGGGCTGCTGGGCGGTCATGTCAGTCCTTCTCGGGGTGGGGGTGGTTCTCGAGGATCAGGTGGCCGACGGCCGTGTTGGACGCAGGCACATGGTAGAAGCGGTGCTTCACCTCGACCTCGCCGTCGTCGTCGATGTCGCTCATGGCGCCGCGCGCGATCAGCCACATGACCAGCTCGATCCCCTCCGAGCCGGCCTCCTCGACGTACTCCAGGTGCGGGACCTCGGACAGCGCCGCCGGGTCGGCGACCAGCGCGTCCAGGAAGCGGTTGTCCCACTCACGGTTGATCAGCCCGGCCCGCGGACCCTGGAGCTGGTGGCTCATCCCGCCGGTGCCCCAGACCTGCACGTTGAGCGGCTTGTCGTAGGACTCGATCGCCTTGCGCAGCGCGCGGCCGAGCTTGAAGCAGCGGGCGCCCGAGGGCACCGGGTACTGCACCACGTTGACGTGGAAGGGGATCACCTTGCACGGCCACTCCTCCACGTCGCCGAACATCAGCGACAGCGGCACGGTCAGGCCGTGGTCGACGGTCATCTCGTTGACCAGGGTCAGGTCGAAGTCGTCCTGGATCAGCGAGTGCGCGATGTGCGCGGCGAAGTCGGGGTCGCCCTCGATGCCCGGCACGGGGCGCGGGCCGTAGCCCTCGTCGGCGGCCGGGTACGACGCCCCGGTGCCGAGCACGAACGTCGGGATCAGCGACAGGTCGAAGGCGGTCGCGTGGTCGTTGTAGACCAGGAAGATGACGTCGGGAGTGTGCTCCTTCAGGTACTCCTTGGAGTACTCGTAGCCGTCGAAGACCTTCTTCCAGTAGGGCTCCTCGGTCTTGTGCTGGTCCCAGGCCGCGCCGATCGCCGGCACGTGCGAGGTGTACACCGAGGCAGTGATGGTCGGGTGCTGCTCGGGGGCCTCGTCGGCGGTGAAGTGGGCCTCGATCACCTGGTCCGCGATCCGGTTGCCGTCGATGGAGCGTCCGCCGTTGACCATCATGTCGCGGTAGTCCTGCTCGGACATCCCGGTCATCGACCCGGCCATCTGCTGGAACGACAGGCCCAGCGCGGCCCCCCACTTGGCGACGAAGTAGATGTTGCCGCCCTCGGCCATGGCGGCGTTGAGGTCGCGGTCGAGCAGGGCCTGCTTCTGCGCGTCGGTCAGCGGCCACTCGTCGAGGTAGGCCTTCTCGTCGGCGAGGTACCGCTCGCGGTTCTCGGCCTTCATGAAGGACATGCAGAACTGGTTGAGGTGGTACCCCTTCGCCGACTGCTCGGCGTCGAAGATCGTGGTACCGGGGACCTTCGTGTACGTCTTGTCCAGGGACATGGTTCGCTCCGTTCGTTGGGGCGGCCGGTGGGCTGGGCTCAGCCCGCGTCCGGCCAGTAGAGGCGCATCGGGTTGTCGACCAGCAGGGCCTGCTGCAGCGCCGGGGTCGGCGCGAGGTGCGGGATGACGTCGACCAGCAGGCCGTCGTCGGGCATGTGGTCGGTGAGGTTGGGGTGCGGCCAGTCGGTGCCCCAGAGCAC
This sequence comes from Marmoricola sp., assembly GCA_044227235.1. Lineage (GTDB taxonomy): Bacteria > Actinomycetota > Actinomycetes > Propionibacteriales > Nocardioidaceae > Marmoricola_A. The sequence continues at coordinate 3,732 of JBGAFN010000018.1, forward strand.
CCGGTCGCCGAACTCCTCCACGACGCGGCGGGCGAACGGGACGACGTCGCGGTACGCCGCCTGCTCGCCGTCGAGCGCGGGCGGCCCGCTGACCGAGAGCCGCTCGGGGCAGGTGACCTTGCACCACAGGTCGGGCTTGGCCCGCATCAGGTCCAGGAAGGCCTCGAACTCCGGGCCGTCGGGGTCCTTCGTGACGTCGGGACGGCCCATGTGGTCCACCACCACCGGCACCGGGATGGAGAGGATGAAGTCGCGCAGGTCGGCGAGGTCCGCGGCCTCGAAGTAGATCACCACGTGCCAGCCGAGCGGGGCGATCCTCTGCACCACCTGCTGCAGGTCCTCGCGCGGGGCGGCGTCGACGAGGCGCTTGACGAAGTTGAAGCGGACCCCGCGGACGCCCGCGTCGTGCAGCTCGGCGAGCTCGGCGTCGGTGACGTCGGGCCGCACCGTGGCGACCCCGCGGGCCAGCTCACCGGCGGCGCGGAGGGCGTCGACCAGGGCGCGGTTGTCTGCCCCGTGGCAGGTGGCCTGCACGATGACGTTGCGGCTGAAGCCGAGGTGGTCGCGCAGCGCGAAGAGCTGGTCCTTGGACGCGTCGCACGGCGTGTACTTGCGCTCGGGAGCGTAGGGGAACTCGGCGCCGGGCCCGAAGACGTGGCAGTGCGCGTCGACGGCGCCGGGAGGCAGCCGGAAGGTCGGCCGGCTCGGGCCGGCGTACCAGTCCAGCCAGCCGGCAGTCTTCTCGAACGTGGTGGTCGTCATGGCATTTCCCCTTCAGTCCACGTACCGCAGGCCGAGGTCGGCCAGTGGTCCGCGCATCCCGTACATGTCCAGGCCGAGCTCGCCGGCGGCGAACCGCTCCCGCTTCGCGCCCTCGTTCTCCTCGCGCTTGCGGGCGGCCTCGGCCACCTCGGTGGCGCGCTCCTTCGGGACGACGACCACGCCGTCCACGTCGGCCACCACCACGTCGCCGGGGCGGACCAGCGCGTTCCCGCAGACGACCGGGATGTTCACCGAGCCCAGCGTCGCCTTGATGGTGCCCTTGGAGTTGATCGCCCGGGAGAAGACCGGGAAGTCCATCGCCTCCAGGTCGGCCACGTCGCGGACCCCGCCGTCGATGACCAGGCCGCGGCAGCCACGGGCCCGGAACGAGGTGGCGAGCAGGTCCCCGAAGAAGCCGTCCTCGTTCTCGGTGGTGCAGGCCGCGACCACCACGTCGCCGTCCTGGATCTGCTCGGCGGCGACGTGCATCATCCAGTTGTCGCCGGGCTGCAGCAGCACCGTGACGGCGGGCCCGCACAGGCGGGCGCCTCGGTAGATCGGGCGCAGGTAGGGCCGCATCAGGCCGACCCGGCCCATCGCCTCGTGGATCGTGGCGACGCCGTACGTCGACAGCGCCTTCACGGCGTCGGGGTCGGCCCGGTCGATCCGGGTGTGGACGACCCCGAGCTCGATGTGCTCCATGGTCAGTGCTCCTTGTCGGTGGCGGGCGCGGTGGAGGCGGCCAGGGTGGCGGCCAGGCGGGGGTAGACGCGCAGCGCGTTGCCGGCGTAGACCGCCTCGCGCTGGGCGTCGTCGAGGTGCGGGGTGGCGTCGACGTACCGCTTGGTGTCGTCGAAGTAGTGGCCGGTGCGCGGGTCGATGTCGCGCACGGCGCCGATCATCTCGCTGGCGAACAGGATCGAGCTCGACGGGATCACCTCGGTGAGCAGGTCGAGGCCGGGCTGGTGGTAGACGCAGGTGTCGAAGAAGACGTTCTCCAGCAGGGTCTCCGGGTCGGGCTTGCCGAGCGCCATCGCGAGCCCCCGGAACCGGCCCCAGTGGTAGGGCACCGCACCGCCGCCGTGCGGGATCACCAGGCGGAGCGTGGGGAAGTCGGCGAACAGGTCGCCCTGCAGCAGCTGCATGAAGGCGGTGGTGTCGGCGTTGAGGTAGTGCGCCCCGGTGGTGTGGAAGGCCGGGTTGCAGGAGGTGCTGACGTGCACCATCGCGGGCACGTCGTACTCGACGAGGGCCTCGTACAGCGGGTACCAGCTGCGGTCGGTCAGCGGCGGCGCGGTCCACTTCCCACCGGACGGGTCCGGGTTCAGGTTCACCGTGACCGCGCCGAGCTCCTCGACCGAGCGGCGCAGCTCGGGCAGGCAGGTCGCGGGGTCGACCCCCGGGGACTGCGGCAGCATCGCGCCCATCGCGAACCGGTCGGGGAAGAGCCTGCTGACCCGGTGCACCAGGTCGTTGCAGATCCGCGACCAGGTGGAGGAGACCTCGAAGTCGCCGATGTGGTGGGCCATGAACGACGCCCGCGGCGAGAAGATCGTCAGGTCGCTGCCGCGCTCGTCCATCAGCCGGAGCTGGTTGGTCTCGATCGCCTCGCGGAGGTCGTCGTCGGAGATGACCAGGTCGTCGGGGTCGGGGGCGTTGACGGGGTCGCCGACCGCCGCGACCTGCCGGTCCCGCCAGGCGGCGAGCTGCGGCGGAGCGGTGGTGAAGTGACCATGACAGTCGATGACCTGACCCATGCTGTGACGCCTCCTGCGGTTGTCCGTGACCACCGTCACCGTCGCACCCGGCGTCCCCCGGCGTCTGCACCGATTCCGTCAGGCGGAAATGCTCCTGCGGAGGTCGAGGCGTCCCTCGGAGGTCGAGGCGCGAAGGCGAAGCCTGAGCCACGAGACCCCGCAACCTCGGCGGTCGAGACCCCGCAACCCAGCGCCGAGCCGCCCCCCTACACCGCCGTCCCCGCACGCCGTCCCAGCTCCGCGGAGATCCCGCGGGCCGCCAGCAGCAGGGGGTGCCGCAGGTGGCGGACCCGCGATGCGCTCCGGACGGCGACCACGATGCCCAACGCGGCGTTGACCGGTCCGGTGGGACCGAGGCGCACCGGCGCCGCCACCGCGACGGTGTTCTCGGAGAGCTGCCGGTCGCTGACGAAGACCTGCTCCTTGCGGATCCGGCTCAGCTGGGTCCGCAGCGCGACCGGGTCGACCACGGTCTGCGACGTGAACGCCTGCAGGGGCGACTCCAGCACGGCCTCCTGGATGTCCGGTGGGGCGTGAGCGAGCAGGACCCGCCCCATCCCTGTCGCCGCGATCGGGAAGCGGGAGCCCACCATCGTCAGCAGCTCGACCGACCGGTGCCCGGCGATGCGTTCGACGAAGACGAGCTCGGTGCCCTCCCGGACGGCGAGCTGGATGTTCTCGTGGGTGCCCTCGTAGAGGTCCTGCATGAACGGGAGCGCGGCGTCGCGGAGGATCTGGGTGCGCGGGCAGACCGAGGCGACCTCCCACAGCCGGAGGCCGATGTGCCAGGCGCCTTCGGCGTTGCGCTCCAAGGCGCCCCACTCGGCGAGCTCCGCGACGACACGGTGGGCAGTGCTCATCGGCAGGCCTGTGCGGTGGGCGATCTGCGAGAGCGTCTGGCTCTGCCGTTCCCGGTCGAAGGTCGCCAGCACGGCCAGCACCTTGCCGGCCGCCGTCGTCCCGGAGTCGGTCATGGGCAGCAGTCTTCCAGCCGGACCGTCGTACGGCGGTCGCGCTCGCCGTAGGATCGGGCGACCCGAGAAGGAGGCCCGCTGGTGGAGCTCGCAGGACTGTCCTCGATGGCGACCAAGGCGCTCCTGGCCGACCTGTCCGCCGAGCTCGGACGGACCTCGGAGGTCACCCTCCGGTTCGAGTCGGGCGGCGGTGTCGCCGTCGCCCGCCAGGTACGCGAGGGAGCCGCAGCCGACGTCCTCGTGCTCGCCGACGACGCGATGCGGCAGCTCGAGGCCGAGGGCCTCGTCGTGGCGGGGACCCTGCAGCCGCTGTTCCTCTCCTCCGTCGTCGCCGCGGTCCCGGCCGGGCGGCCGACGCCTCCCTTCGCGACCGAGGACGACGACGCGCGTCGGCTACTCCACCGGCCCCAGCGGGTCCGCGCTCCTCGCCCTCGTCGATCGGTGGGGGCTGACCGGCGAGCTCGAGGGCCGCTTCGTGCAGGCACCGCCCGGGGTCCCGGTCGGGTCACTCGTTGCGAGCGAGGAGGTCGACCTCGGCTTCCAGCAGCACAGCGAGCTGATGGACGTCGAAGGCATCACCCTGCTCGGCCCCCTGCCGGGGGAGGCTGCCATCACCTCCACCTTCAGCGGCGGGGTCCTCGCCTCGTCTGCGCACCCCGACGCCGCCCTGCGTGCCCTCGCGTTCCTCTCCTCCGACCACGCCGCCCCCTTCGTCCGCGCCCGAGGCATGTCCCCCGCCTGACCTCGACCTCCCGGAGGTGCCACCGGGACCTCTCGCCGGTCGAACAGCGCGAAGTCGCTGGGCCCCCTCTCGCTGGTCGAGTAGGTGCGAGCGTGCGAGCACCGTGTCGAGACCCCGTGAGGGTTCCGCGGACTGGTTGCGGGGGTCTCGTGGCTCACGCTGCGCGTTCGCACCTCGACCACCGGGCGTGCGTACAGAGGTCGACACCCCCTCCACGCTGGTCGAGCCCCTTCTCGCTGGTCGAGTAGGTGCGAGCTTGCGAGCACCGTGTCGAGACCCGATGAGGGTCCCGCGGACCGGTGCTCGGGGCTTGGGTACGGAGGTCGAGGTGCGAGCCGTGAGGCGAGCCACGAGACCCCCGGCGGGTGGGGTGCGGAGCTATTGGCGCCGGTTGATGCGGATGAGCTTGCATCCACCGTGGGGTTGTTCTCGCAGCTCGAAGCGAGTGTCGTGGGCGAGGGTGTGGTGCCGGGGACAGAGCAGGGCCCCGTTGATCAGGTTGGTGGGGCCGCCGTCGGCCCAGGCGATCAGATGATGACCGTCGCACCAGGTCGCGGGCCGTTGGCATTCGACGATCCCGCAGGTCCCGCCATCCCGGCCGCCTGCTGGCGCCCTTCAAGGCATTCCAGGGGGATCAGGACCACGGCGGTGGTGTTGACCCCACCGGTCATCGGCAGCTTCTTGCGCGGGTACCGCTCCAGCAGCTGCACGAGCGCCTGTCCCTTGAGCTCTGGGGTCGCCACGGTCGTGCCGTCTTCGAGGGTGCGGGCGATGGGGTCGGGGCGGTCGGGGTTGAGGAACGCCCCGAGCAGCGACTCCAGGATCGCGCCGTCCAAGGACGGCATCCGGCCTTTGAAGTGGTAGGACCCGTCCCCGTCGTGGATCCCCGTGAACGAGGTCTTGCGGGCGGCTTCGCGCTCTTCTTTCTCGAGCAGCTTGTTGAGGCGTTCATCCGCGGTGTCGGGGTCGATCACATCGAGAAGGTGCTTGCCCAGGGCGCGGAGCTCGCGGGCGTCGTGGTGCGCCGCTTCGGCCAGCAGGTGCTGCTCGGCCTTCGCGACCTCGTCGGGCGACAAGGTGTCGGGGAGGGCGTCGACCGCGGCGACGATCACCGCGGCCTGGTCGGGGAGGACAGTGCCGGCGGCGAGGGCGTCGCGGGTGGGGTCGTGGTCCTCCAACCCGCGTGCCAATGCCACCAGTTCCTTCGCGGCGCGAGGGGTCTGTCGGGTGGTGGCTTTCAGCCAGGCGACGAGGTTGGTGGCACCGAGCTCGGTGGGCAGGTCACGAGCGGTCGCGTCGGCGAGCAGGGTGGCGTGCAGGGCGTGGAGGCGGGCGATGCCGGTGGTGATCTCGACCAGGGTCTCGGCCAGCTCATCGACGCTCAGCGGCCAGGCGGGGGCGGGGAGGATCTGGTCGAGGACCTGGTGGAGCCGGCCGGTGAACTGGTGCTGCGGACGCGTCCGCGCCTCCATCGGGGTGGGTCCGGTGCGGGGTCCGGGGGTGGGGGTGTCGCCTGCCATGGGGTGACTCTGCCAGGGGGCACCGACATTTTCGGGGTCGTTCACATGGGAGTTTCGTCAAGCGGGGTTGGGGATTCTCGCCATACTGGTGTGTCTGGGGACGAATCCGGGGCTGGTCCCCGCCACAGTCAAGGGGTCTCGACACGGGCGCTCGTTCCTCACGCCCTACTCGACCAGCGATGAATGGATCCGGCGCCTGCCAGGGGTCTCGTGGCTCAGGCTTCGCCTTCGCACCTCGACCTCCGGGCCTGAGTTAGGAGGTCGAGACCCCGTTCTCGCTGGTCGAGTAGGTGCGAGCTTGCGAGCACCGTGTCGAGACCTCGGGAGAGGTCCGCGGACTGCTGCCGGGGGTCTCGTGGCTCAGGCTTCGCCTTCGCGCCTCGACCTCCGGGGTGGGGTCGGCCTCCGACCTCGCGGGGTGTGGTGGCTCAGGCTGCGCGTTCGCGCCTCGACCTCCGGGCTTGCGTGCAGGGGTCAGGGGTCGGGCCAGGTGTGGGTGCCGGGGCCGGCTTCGTGCACGGCGCCGGAGGGGAGGACGATCTCGGCCGCGCAGCCGGGCGGCACGGTGACGGTGAGCTCGAAGGCGGGGCCGAGGGCCCACGAGGCCGACGCGACGCCGTGCGGGGTCTCGTGCGAGGTGGTGGCCGAGGTCAGCCCGCCGCCGGGTCGGGGCGCGACGCGGAAGCGGCGCCAGGTCGGGTCCACCCGCTGCAGCCCGGCGACGTACCGGTGCAGGAACGAGACGACCGCGCCCTTGGAGTAGTGGTTGAGCGACTCGTGCGGGAGGCCGTCGTCGTCGACGCCCTCCCAGCGCTCCCACACCGTGGTCGCGCCGCGCTCGGTCATGGCCAGCCAGGACGGAGCGGTGTCCTGCAGCAGGAGCTCGTAGGCGACGTCGAGGTGACCGTGGTCGGCCAGCACGGGCAGCAGGTCGGGCGTCGAGAGGAACCCGGTGCCCAGGTGGGTGCCGGCGGCACGGACCAGGGCGACCAGGTCGTCGGCGGCCTGCTGACGTAGGCCCTCCGGCACGAGCCCGAAGCGCAGCGCCCGGACCAGGTTGGCCTGGGTGTGCGGAACGACCCGGCCGTCGGCGTTGAGGAACTCGGTGCGCCAGGCGTCCACGACGGAGGCACTCAACGCCTCGTAGCGTGCGGCGTCGGCGGCACGGCCCAGCACGGAGGCGACCTGCGCGGCGTGGCGGGTCGTCCAGGCGTAGAAGGCGGTGGCGACCTCGGCCTTGTCGGCGGCGATGAAGGCACCGAAGTCGCTCGGCTCCCCGCCGGGCTCGAGCCACTCGCCCCAGTGGAAGCCGCTGTCCCACAGGTACCGCTCGTGCGGGGCGGCGACGGCGCTCCGTGCAACGCGGTCGGGGTGGCGGCCGGTCGACGCCATCGCCTCGACCCGGTCCAGCCAGGCCTCCATCGCGGGCCACAGCTCGGCCAGCACCTCGACGTCGCCGTACTCGGCGTAGAGCTCCCACGGCACGAGCACGATCGCGTCGCCCCAGCCCGCCGAGCCGTTCATCCGCTCGAGGAACCCGGTCCGCTCGGCCACCGGCATCGGCGCCATGTTGCCGAGGTTGCCGTCGGCCCACTGCTCGGCAGCGAGGTCGCGCAGCCACTTCAGCGAGAACCCGGCGACGTCGTAGAGGTACGACGCGGTGGGCACGTAGAGCTGCCAGTCGCCGGTCCAGCCGGCTCGCTCGCGTGTCGGGCAGTCGGTCGGGATGTCGCACGCGTTGCCACGGAGGCTCCACACCGCGGCCTCGTGCAGCCGGTCGACCCGGGGGTCGCTGCAGGTGAACGAGCCGCGCGGCTCCAGGTCGGTGTGCACGACCACACCGGTGACGTCGTCGGGCCCGAGCGCGCCGGGGTGCCCCTCGACCCGGACGTACTGGAAGCCGTGAGTGGTGAAGCGCGGGTCGAACACGTCGCCGTCGACGCCGGCGGAGACGACGGTGTCGACCTGGCCGGCGCTGAGCGGCTCGGGGAGGAACGGCATGGCCGGGGCGAGGTGGTCCATCGTCACGTCCCCGTCGGGGCCGAGCCACTCGCCGTGGGTGAGCCGGAGCTCCGTCCCGGCCGGGCCGAGGTCGTGCAGCCGCACGCGGCCGTTGATGTTCTGGCCGAGGTCGACCACCTGCACGCCGGGTCGAGGCGAGGTCACCGCGACCGGCCGCAGCTCGGTGACCGGCCGGACCGGCGGCGCGGGCGAGGCCACCAGGGTCGCGTGACCGCGGTCGACCACCTGCACCGGCGACCAGGCGGACGCGTCGTACGCCGCCGTGCACCAGTCCGGCTCGACCAGGCGCCGGTCCTCGCGCTGCCCCTCGATGAGGTCGGCTGCGAGCACGTGCGAGGGGGCCCACCGCCAGCCGTCGTCGGTGCCGACGACCTCGACCGTGCCGTCGGCGTGGGTCAGGTGCAGCTGCGCGACGTACGCCGTGGTGGTGCCCCACTGGTCGTGGGCGCGGAGCAGGCCGACCTGGCCGCGGTACCAGCCGTCGGCGAGGAGGGCGCCGAGCACGTGGGTCCCCGGCGTCATCAGCGCGGTCACGTCGGAGGTCTGCACCAGCGTGTGGTGCTGGTACTCGGTGTAACCCGGGGCGAGCTCGTCGAGGCTGACGCGGACCCCGTCGACCCAGGTCTCGTGCAGCCCCAGGGCGCTGGCGTACAGCCGCGCGGAGGTCACCGGCCGGTCGACCGTCACCGTGCCGCGCAGCCGGTACGCCGGACGGTGGCCGACCGGGCCGGGGGTGGCGGTCGGCGCGACCCAGGAGGCCCGCCAGTCCTCGGGCCGGAGCAGGCCGGCCTCCAGGGCGACCGGGGCGGACCAGGCGCTCTCACCGAGGTCGGTCCACACCCGCACCTGCACCTCGCGACGCTCCCCCGAGGCCAGCGGGGCACCCGGCCAGGGCACCAGGACGGTGGCGTCGCCGTCGCCGTGCAGGGTGGTGCCGTCGTCGAGCCGGAGCTCGTAGGCCTTCTGGTGCGCGGCCCCGGCGGGGAGCCGCCAGGACAACCGCGGCCGGGGCGTGCCGAGGCCCAGGGTCGGGGCTCCGTGCTCCACCCGCACGTGGGTCGGGGGCTGGTTCACCGGCGAGGTCATGCCGTCCAGCCAACCCCGGCCGAGCCGCGGGCAGAACCGGCATCGGCCGTATGCCAGTGATCCGCGGGACGGATGGCCCGGGTCAGGCCAGCCCGACGAGGCGGGCGGACTCCGCCCGGACCGCCTCGGCGAGCCGGTCGTCGAGTGCGAGCGGGGAGGGCTCCTTGGGCAGGTCGTTCTCGAAGTAGGTGCCGGTGACGCCCTCGACCTCGGGGCTGGTCGCCAGGTAGGTGATGGTCTCGCCACCCGCGGACGGGCTGATCATGAAGAGCCGCTTGGCGACGTGCAGGGCCGGCCGGGCGAACCAGGGTGCGCCGTCCCAGATGTCGGTGGCCACCGCCCCCGGGTGCAGCGCGTTGACGGTGACCCCGGTCCCGGCGAGCTCGGCGGCCAGGCTGCGGGTGTAGAGGACGTTGGCGAGCTTGGACCGGCCGTAGGCCTTCATGATCGTGTAGCCGTGCGCGTAGCCGAGGTCCTCCAGCGCGCCGTCGGCGCCCAGCGACAGCGCGCCGCGGTAGTGGCCGGTGGAGGCGGTGAACACGACCCGCGCGGGGGCGCTGGCGACCAGCAGCGGCTTGAGCAGCTCGGTGAGCAGGAACGGGCCGAGGTGGTTGACCGCGAAGGTCGCCTCGACGCCGTCGTTGGTCAGGGTGCGGTTGGCGTAGACCGTGCCGACGTTGTTGACCAGCACGTCGAGGCGGTCGAACCGCCGGACAACCTCGGCGGCCAGCGCCCGGACCGCGTCGAGCGAGGTGAAGTCGCAGACGATCGAGTCCACCGCGCCCGCCCCCGCGGCGGTGACGTCGTCGACCGCGCGCTGGAGCTTGGCCGCGTTGCGCCCCACCAGGACCAGATGCTCACCCTGGGTCCCGATCTGCATGGCGGACTCGAGGCCGATCCCGGCCGTGGCACCCGTGAGGAGGACCGTCTTCATGGCCTGACCCTACGACGGCCGGGCGCGGGGGTCAGCGGCGATGGATGGACTGGTAGGTCAGGTAGGCCGCGAGCCCCTCGACGCCGTACTCGACACCGAGACCGGAGTCGTGGCGGCCACCGAAGGGGGCGTTGTGGTTGGAGGCGAAGAAGTTGATGCCGACCGACCCGGTGTCGATCCGCTCCGCGACGGCCAGCGCAGCGTCGGCGTCGGCGGAGAAGACGATCCCGCCCAGCCCGTACGCCGTGTCGTTGGCGATCGCGACGGCCTCGTCGACGGTGTCGTAGCGCAGCACCGTCAGCACCGGTCCGAAGACCTCCTCCCGCGCCACCGTCATCTCCGGGGTGACGTCGGCGAGCACGGTGGGCTGCACGAACCAGCCCCGCTCGACGTCGGCGGGGCCCCCACCGAGGACGACGCGCGCACCCTCGGCGCGGGCGGTGTCGAGGTGGCGGAGCACGGAGTCGTACTGGGCGCGGGTCGCCAGCGGCCCGAAGACGGTGGCCGGGTCGGTCGGGTCACCCTGGGGCGCTGCCGCGACGGTCGCGGTCACCCGCTCCACGACCTCGTCGTACCGCGACGCGGGGGCCAGGATGCGGGTGGAGATGTAGCAGGTCTGGCCGGTGTTGCGCAGGCAGGAGCGGACCAGCACCGAGGCCATCGCGTCGAGGTCGGCGTCGGGCAGCACGATCGCCGAGGACTTGCCGCCGAGCTCGAGGGTGACCGGACGGAGCAGCTCGCCGCACGCGGCCGCGATCCGTCGGCCCACCGACGTCGAGCCGGTGAACGCCACCTTGTCGACGCCGGGGTGACGGACCAGGGCGTCGCCGGTCCCGGCTCCCCCGGTGACGAGGTTGACCACCCCGGCGGGCAGGCCGGCGGCCTCGCAGGCGTCCACCACGAACCGGATCGACAGCGGGGTCGAGGGCGCCGGCTTGACCACGACGGTGCAGCCGGCGAGCAGCGCGGGCGCCAGCTTGACGACGACCAGGTTGATCGGGAAGTTCCACGGCGCGACCAGGGCGCAGACGCCGACGGGGTCGCGGCGCACCAGGGTCTCGCCAGTGCCGCCGGGGAACGGCCGGACGTCCTCGGCCTCCAGCACCGGGGCGAGGCCGGCGACGTGGCGGAAGATGCCGGCCGCGTTCGCCGCGGCACCCGAGGTCTCGGCGACCGGGCTGCCGTTCTCGCGGGTGACGGTGGCGGCGAGCAGCTCGGCGCGGCTCTCCAGCAGGTCCGCGACCTTGAGCAGGTACGACGCCCGCTCGCTCGGGGTGAGCCGCGGCCACGTCCCGGCGTCGAAGGCGTGCCGGGCGGCGCCGACCGCGGTGTCGAGGTCGACCTGGTCGGCGTCGGGCACCGAGCCCCACACCTCCTCGGTGGCGGGGTCGACGACGTCGGTGCGGGCCGCGGCGTGCGCGGGCACCCAGGCGCCGTCGACGTAGAGGTCGTCGACGTGGGTCCAGGGCAGGTCGGGCGGACCCCCGACCGGCACCGTCACCGCAGCACCCTCGTCTTGAGCAGGGCGTTGGACCGGGCCAGCTCGGCCTCGGCCATCGCGACGGCGGCCTCGGTCAGCAGCTCGGGCACGATCTCGGCGGCCAGCCGGTCGCAGTAGGTGGCCGGGTCCATCTTGAACCAGCCCGAGGCGAGCGCGATCCCGGCGTGGTCGAAGCGCCACAGCCGGTCGGCGTCGCGGACCAGGGCATCCTCCAACGAGTGCGCCTCCTTCCGGGTGTCGTGCCCGTCGATGATCGCGCACACCTGGTCGACGAGGTGCTCGTCGTACCCGAGCGGGGGCAGCACCTCGCGGGCGATGATGCACCCCTGCTTCTCGTGCTCGAAGCGGATCGCGGCCTTGCGCCAGTCGCCGCTGAAGCCCTCGGTGAGGATGCGGTCCTCGTCGACCCGGCCCCAGCCGGTGTCGTGCAGCAGGATCGAGATCCGCACCAGCAGCGCGTCGGCCTCCGGGTGGGCCGCACAGAGCCTCTCGGCGAAGGCCAGCGAGATCGGCAGGTGCACGTCGTTGTTGCGGGTGCGGGTCTCGGGGATGACCGAGCGCCAGATCGGGTCGAGGTCGTCGGTGGTCGCCGGGGTCAGCGAGATCGGACGGGTGTCGACCTCGGCGCTCGGCGGCACCGGGGTGGGCGGGAGGGGACGCGGCATGGGGGTCTCGTTTCTCGCGCTCAGACGGGCACGGGATCGGTGACGGGTGGGGTCACGGTGATCGACTTGAGCGGGACGGCCGGGTCGGCGGCCTGCTCGGCCGGGATCGCGGCGCCCTTGGCCAGGGCGGCCTTGACGGCCATGAAGTCCAGCGGGGCGTTGACGCAGTCGGCGGCGATGACCCGGCCCTCGCGGTAGTAGAGGACCGAGAGCCGACCCTCCGCGCGCTGGCGTACGACGGCCTGGTCGAAGCCGGTGGACAGCCCGGCGATCTGCAGCTTGAGGGCGCCCTGGTTGGACCAGAACCACGGGATGCCGGCGTAGGCCTCGGGCTGGCCGGTGATCGCGTACGCCGCGACCTTGGCCTGCTCGATGGCGTTGTTGACGCTCTCGAACCGGACCCGGTCGCCGTCGGGGGACCCCGGGACCGGGTTGGGCAGGTTGGCGCAGTCGCCGACCGCCACGGTGACGCCGTCGGAGCACAGCGCGTGCTCGTCGACCAGGATCCCGCCGAGCGGGCCGTCGTCGCAGGCCAGGCCGAGCGACTCGGCGAGCTCGGTGTTGGCCACCACGCCGACGCCGACGAGGACCAGGTCCGCGGGGATCGTCCGGCCGTCCACGACGACGCCCTCCACCGCGTCGCCGTGGCCGGTGACCGCCTCGACGCGGGCGTCGAGGACGATGTCGATCCCGTCGGCACGGTGGTGCTCGAGCAGGAACGCGGACGTCTCGGGGCCGACCGCGCGGCCGACCAGGCGGGGGCCGGCCTCCAGCACGGTGACGGTCTTGCCGAGCCTGCGCAGGGAGGCCGCCGCCTCCAGGCCGATGAACCCGCCGCCGACCACGACCACGTCGCGGACCGCGGGGACGCGGGCCTTGAGCTCGAGGGCGTCGTCGGCGTTGCGCAGCGAGAGCACGCCGGGCAGGTCCGCGCCCGGGACGGCGAGCCGGCGGGCGCGGGCGCCCACGGTCAGCGCGAGCCGGTCGAACGCGAAGGTCGCCCCGGACCGGGCGTGCGCCACCCCGGACCCGGCGGACCCGCTGTCGGGTGACCGCTCGATCCGCACGATCCGCTCGTTCTTCACCACGGTGATCCGGTGCTCGTCCCAGTACTCCTGGGTGCGGAAGATCAGCGACTCCTTGGTGATGGTGTCCTGCAGGAACTCCTTGGACAGGGCGGGCCGCTGGTAGGGCCGGTGGTTCTCCTCGCCGAGCAGCGTGATCGGCGCGTCGTACCCGAGGGCGCGCAGCGAGACGGCGAGCTGCACGCCCGCCTGTGAGGACCCGATGATCAGCAACCCGGTCATCTCAGACCTGCGTCTTGGGGGTCGTCACGTGCAGGTCGAGGCCGTCGGTGACCTTGATCTGGCAGCACAGCCGCGAGGTCTCCTCGCGGTCGACGGCGGCGCCGTACAGCATCTCGTCCTCCATCGGGTCCATCTCCGGCAGGAGAGCGAAGTCGGCCGCGTCGACGAAGACGTGGCAGGTGGCGCACGAGAGCGAGCCGCCGCACTCGGCGACGATCCCCTCGACGCCGTTGCGGACGGCGGTCTCCATGACGGAGTCGCCGACGGTCGCGGTCACGGTGCGGGCGAACCCGTCGTGGTCGGTGTAGGTGATGCTCGGCATGGTCCGTTCCTCCGGGTGGGTGCTGGTCGTGGGTGAGGGGACGCCTCAGATGAACTGCCGGCCGCCGTCGACGACGAGCGTCTGGCCGGTGACGTAGCCGGAGTCCGGTCCGGCCAGGAAGAGTGCGGCGCCGACGATGTCCTCGGGGACACTGGCGCGGCGCAGCGCGCCGCGGTCGACGCCGTACTGCTCGGCGTTCTCCATCAGCCCGAGGCTGGCCTCGGTGAGGGTGAAGCCGGGGGCGATGGCGTTGACGGTGATCGAGCGTCGGCCGAGCTCCTTGGCCATCACCCGGGTCAGGGCCACCACGCCGCCCTTGGAGGCGACGTAGTGCAGCCAGTTCTCCGAGCCGCTGTAGATCGTGGCCGAGGACAGGTTCAGCACGCGGCCGCCCCCGGGCAGGTACGGCGAGCAGGCGCGGACCATCAGCCAGGGTCCCTTGAGGTTGACGGCCATCACGAGGTCCCACTCGTCGGGGTCGATCTCCTCCAGCGGCGACCGGGTCACCCCGGCGTACACGGCGGCGTTGTTGACCAGGACGTCGACGGTGCCGCGGCCGAAGTCGGCGACCGCGGCAGCCACGTCGGCGGCGCTGTCGGCCGAGGTCACGTCGAGGCGGCCGTGCCAGGCCTCCGCACCGGCGTCCTTCACCAGCCGGGCGGTCTCCTCCGCGCCGTCGGCGTCGAGGTCGGCGACAGCGACCCGGTAGCCGCGGCCGGCGAAGCCGAGCGCGAAGCTGCGCCCGAGCCCGCCGGCCGCCCCGGTCACCAGGACGGTGCGGTCCTGACCCTCGCTCATGAGTCGAGGATCTCGACGCGGCCGGTGTTGCCGTCGACGCGGACGAGCTGGCCGGTGCGGATCGTGGTCGAGGCCTTGCCGGTGCCGGTGACGGCGGGCAGGCCGTACTCGCGGCAGACGATCGCGGCGTGGCTCATCATGCCGCCGATGTCGGTCACGGTGGCCTTGATCTTGCCGAAGATCGGACCCCACGACGGCGCGGTGATGGTGGCGACGAGGATCTCGCCCTCCTGCACCTCGCCGAGCTGGTCGGCGTGCGTGATCACCCGGGCGGGGCCCTCGGCGATCCCGGGCGAGGCGGCCATGCCGGTGATCGCGCCGTCGTCGCCCTCCTCGCCGGCGTCGAGCCACTGCTGCACCTGCTCGGTGGTGATGCCGTAGAGCATCATCGTGAACGGCTCGGTGATCTCCGCCGGCGGGGTGTTCAGCGCGGGCTGGGGGCGGACGGCGGCCAGGGCGTCGAAGATGCCGCGACGGCGCTCGATCTCGGCCGGCCAGTAGAACGGCCCGGTGGCCTCCGCGCCGACGGCCCAGCCGGTGACGTAGTCGAAGATCGCGTCGCGCACCTCGCCACGGTTGAGGTAGAGCAGGTCCTCGGGGGCGTCCCAGAAGCCCGCCTCCACGAACACCTGGCCGAGCTCGCGGACCTTGCGCCAGAAGACGCCCATCGTCCAGTGCTCGATGTAGAAGTTGTGGTTCTCCACGTAGGGGTAGGCGGTGGCGGCCAGACCGCACTTGGCGTCGAAGGTGGCCTGCGCGTCGCTGTCGAGCAGGTCGCGGTACTCCGCGACGATGCGCTCCTTCTCGGCGATGAGCGCGGCGACCGGCCGGAGGATGTCGTGGCCGGCCTCGACGCGGCGCGCGTAGTCCTTGATGTAGCCCAGGGGGATCTCCTGGTGCTCGCGCCAGTACTTGTCGTGGCCGTAGAAGCCGTTGCCGACGGTGAAGTTGAACCACGGGTCCTGCGCGGCCAGGTAGGCCTCGTGCCACTTCTCGCCGCCGTCCAGCGCCCGGACCGCGGCCAGGGTGCCCTCGACGTCGTCAGTGTCGGCGAAGGCGCCGGTCAGGCCGAGCTCGACGGCCAGCGTGGCCAGGGCCTTGAGCTCGTCGTCGGGGCGGAAGAGCTCCATGTCGACGCCCTGGACCATCTTGGCGATGGCGAGGTCCGGGATGCCCGGGAAGGCCTCCTTGCAGAAGCCGAAGAAGTCCAGGTAGGCCAGGTAGCCGAGGTTGAGGAACTCGAAGTGGTACTGCCAGTTCTGGTAGCAGAGCT
This sequence comes from Marmoricola sp., assembly GCA_044227235.1. GTDB lineage: Bacteria > Actinomycetota > Actinomycetes > Propionibacteriales > Nocardioidaceae > Marmoricola_A. The sequence goes on from JBGAFN010000018.1 coordinate 19,395, forward strand.
GGATGAGCCGGTCGTAGCTCTCCATCAGCACCTCGGAGCCGTCCTTGGCCTTGCCCCTGACGATGTCCTCGAAGGGCACCATGTCGGGCAGGGTCCGGAAGGAGAGCGACTCCATCTCGTCGATGGTGCCGCGGACCTTCGTCTTCCAGCCCTCCAGCAGGGTGTCCCAGTTCTGGAAGTAGTGGCCGGCACGCCGCTCGAACTCCGGCACGCGCGCCCCGATCTGGTCCTCCGGCACGGGCACGGGGCTCATGTAGAGGTAGCCGAGGTGGATCTTGAACTCGATGCCGTTGGCCGGCGGGATCAGCAGGTGCCGGGTGTTGTACTGCCCGAGGCACTTGACGGCGAACTCGCCGCCGATGGTCTCGAAGGGCTTGAAGACCGTCGGCCAGTGCTGGCTGTCGCAGAACCAGAACTTCTGGTCCTCCGACCCCGACCCGTTGGCGAAGACCAGGTTGTAGGGGTAGAGCTTCTCCCAGCCCTCGGCACCCGCCGGGACGGTGAGCTCGGAGGGCTTCGGGAAGGACTTCATCACGGGCTGGACGGTCATGGCGCAGGGGTTCCTTCGGGTCGGGCGGCGAGGCGGGGGTGGCACGAGCGGGCTGGGGCTGGTTCGGTGCAGGTCAGTGCTGGTGGGAGTGGTGCGGCAGCGTGGCGGTGGCCGAGCCGGCCACCGAGGCCAGCGAGGAGAGGTTGCCGAAGCTGAAGCCGGCCGGCTTGGTGGCAGGGGCGGCCGGAGCGGACGGCGCCTTCGCGGAGTGCACGGTCTCGGGGCGGGACTGCAGCAGCAGCAGGTTCTCGCCGTCGGGCAGGTCGGCGTCGAAGGCGAACTCGATGTCCTGCGGGCAGCCGTAGTGCTTCTCGGCCCGCTTGGCCATCTGGGCCACCGCGGTGACCTCGGCGTCGGTCAGGCAGCGGACCGCCCGGCGCTCGGCGGAGACCTCGCGCTCCACCAGGGCGCGGGTGGTGCGGTCCGGGACGAGCTCGGCGTGCTTGTCGCCGAGCCGCTCGGAGACGATCGAGAGCATCACCTTGTCGACCATCAGGTTGTCGGGGGTGACGGTGCCGGAGACGACCATCTCGCCCACGCCGTACGACGCGTCGATGGTGATCTTGGAGCGGTCGCCGGTGGCCGGGTTCATCGTGATCGCGACCCCGGACGCCTTGGCGTTGACCATCTTCTGCACGGCCACCGCCATCGACAGCCCCTCGTCGGAGATGCCGTTCTTGAGGCGGTAGGTGATCGCGCGGCTGGTGTAGAGCGAGGCCCAGCAGCGCCGGATGTGCGAGGTGACGCTGTCGACGCCGCAGACCCACAGGTAGGTGTCCTGCTGGCCGGCGAAGCTGGCGTCCGGCAGGTCCTCCGCGGTGGCCGAGGAGCGCACCGCGACCGGCACCTCGAACCCGAACCGGTGCTGCAGGTCGTGGTAGGCCAGGTAGGCCTGGGCGCGCAGCTCGTCGGGCACCGGGCGGGAGCAGATCTCCTCGCGGATCCGGGCCGAGACCGCGTCGACGCTGGCGACGTCGTCGGGGTCGAGGGCGGCGAGCAGGTCGTGGATGACGGTGTCGAGGCCGCTCGCGTGCAGGAAGACCCGGTAGGTCTCGGTGGTGACCGCGAAGCCGGGCGGCACCGGCATGCCGGCCGCGGTCATCGAGACCAGCGAGGCGCACTTGCCGCCGAGCGTCTCGAGGTCGGCGTCGTGGCCGCCGTCGAAGAACTGGATGTAGCGGGTGTCGTGCATGTCAGGACTCCACGGTCGGTGCGGCCAGGGTGACGGGGACCGCGAGCGGGACCCGGAAGGAGAGGTTCTCGGCGAAGGCGATGCCGGCCGGGTCGACCAGGCGCAGGCCCGGAGCACGGGCGGCGACCTCCTCGACGGCGACCTTGGTCTGCAGCTTGGCCAGCATGTGGCCCAGGCAGTAGTGGATGCCGTAGCCGAAGGCGAGGTGCTCGCGGGCGTTGGGGCGGGCCGGGTCGAAGGTGTCGGCATCGGCGAAGTGGCCCTCGTCGCGGTTGGCCGAGCCCATCACCAGCAGCAGGTTGGCCCCCTGCGGGATCGGCACCCCGCCGACCTCGGTGTCGCGCAGCGCCTTGCGGCGCCAGGCGACGATCGAGGGGCTGACCCGGAGCACCTCGTCGACCGCGGCCGGGATCCGGCTGGGGTCCGTCACGACGGCGTCCCAGGCGACCCGGTGGTCGAGCAGCACCCGGAAGGTGTTGGCGATCAGGGTGGTGGTGGTCTCGTGGCCGGCGAAGAGCAGGCTGTAGCAGACCGAGGCGATCTCGTGGTCGCTGATCGGGTCGCCCGCGGCCTGCGCACGGACCAGGTCGCCCACCAGGCTGTCGCGGTCCTCGGCGTGGGCCTCGGCCACCAGCCGCTGGCACTCCTGCCAGTACTCGACGAGGTTGTGCGCGTGCGGCACCTGCTCGTCGTCCGACAGGTCGCCCCAGGTCATCGCGGCCCGGGAGTCCGACCAGCGCTTGTAGGTGTCGACCATGGAGAGGTCGGCGCCGATGAGGGTGAGGATCGTGATGGTCGGCACGTGGTAGGCCAGGTCGCGGACCAGGTCGCCCTGCGGCTTGGCCAGCAGCTCGGTGAGCAGCCGGACGACGTTGTCGCGGATGGCCGGCTCGAGCGCCTTGTAGCGGCGCGGGGTGAACGCCTTCGCGACGACCTTGCGGATCCGGGTGTGCTCCGGGGGGACGCGGGCCGAGAGGCCGGAGTAGGCGGTGAAGCCGCCCTCGGCCATGATCCGCCGGGCCTCGGGGCCGCGCTCGCGGACGGGGGCCTGGGCGTTCTCGGAGGAGAAGGTCTCCCAGTCCTCGAAGACGGCCTTCACGTGGTCGTAGCGGGTGACGACCCAGGAGTCGATCCGCTCGTCGTACATCACCGGCTCCTCGGCGCGCAGCGTGGCGTACGACGGGAACGGGTCGCTCTGGTCGAAGGGCTGGTAGCCGTGGTGCACCGGGCACGTGCTCGCCGGGGCGGTCGTGGTCGGCATCGGTTCTCCCTGCTGTGACGTGCTGGCTGGTGGGGCAACAATGCGCCCCTGAGACCGCCGTCACAATCACGGACTTCCGTTCAACGGAAGTGAATCGGCACCACCGCTCGCTCGACGCGGCGGGCGACCCCCTGCAGGGTCGGGAGGTAGCGGGTCATCTGGGCGGCCTGGGTGGAGAGCATCACCAGACCGATCGCGGCGACCGCCCGACCGGGCTCGCCGAAGACCGGCACGGCGATCGAGCAGGACCCGGCCCGGACCTCCTCGTAGGTCGTCGCGTACCCCTGTGACCGGATGGTGGCGAGCTCCTCGGCCAGCCGGGTCGGGTTGGTGTGGGTGTGCCGGGTCGGCGCGGTGAGCCCGTGCGCGAGGTAGGCCTCGGTCACCCACTCCTCCTCGTAGGCGAGCAGGACCTTGCCGACCGCGGTGGCGTGCAGCGGCAGCCGGCCGCCGACCCGCGAGGCCCGCGGCACCCGCTTGGTGGAGTAGACCCGGTCGACGTACAGCGCCTCGTTGCCCTCCCGGACGGCGAGGTGCGCGGTCTCCTGGGTCAGCGAGAAGAGGTCCTGCAGGTAGGGCCGGGCGGTGTCGCGCAGGTGCCGGCCGGCGTTCTGGGAGACCTCCCAGAGCCGCATCCCGACGGCGTACCGGCCCTGCGGGTCGCGCTCCAGCGCCCCCCACGCGACGAGCTCCCCGACCAGGCGGTGGGTGGTCGGCAGCGGCAGGCCGGCCGACTCCGCGAGCTGCATCAGCGACAGCGAGCTCGGGCCGGACTCGAAGGCGCCGAGGAGCGCGAGGACCTTGCTGGTGACGGTGCGACCGGGGTCGGCCCCTGCTGCCACCGGCGCTCCCCTACCCCAGGGCCACCCGCTCCGGGGTGGCGTCGACCCAGGCCACCGCGGCCAGGATGCGCGCCATCGTACGCGCGGCGTCGGTGCAGAGGTGGTCGTGCACGCGGCTCACGATCAGCCGGTAGGCCTGGTCCCGGTCGAGGCCGAACCAGCGCATCACGGTGTCCACCCCGTGCGGGGTGAGCCGCCACAGCTTGTCGGCGTCCTTGACCAGCGCGTCGTCCAGCGAGAGCGCCTCGCGGCGGGTGTCGTGGCCGTCGATGATGGCCACGACGCGGTCGACCCGGGCCTCGTCGTGGCCCAGCTCGGTGAGCACCTCCCGGGCGATCCGGGCGCCCTCCCGCTCGTGGAGCAGCACCAGGTCGCGGTCCCCGCCGCCCGGGGCGATGGCGTCGAGGACCCGGTCGGCCGGGGCCTGCGACCAGCCGGTGTCGTGCAGCAGGATCGCGGGCAGCACCACGTCCGGGTCGGCGTCGGGGTGCAGGTCCACCAGCGCGCGGGCGATCCCGTAGGCGTAGATCGTGTGGCCGTCGTTGTCGCGGACCTTCAGGTACGGCGCCGCCAGCGCCCACACCGCCCGGTCCTCCTCGCGGAGCCGGTCCGACGGGGACGGCGGCGGCAGGTAGGCGGTGACGTCGCGGCCGAGCTGGTTCTCGGACGGGTGCAGGACGGGGAGCATCCGACCATCGGACCCCCTCCCGGCCCTGCGGGCAACCCTTGGCTTCCACTGGCCGGAAGCATTCCGCTCGCCGCGGCGAGGCGTCGTACGTGGTGCGCAGCACGTCGGCCGTCGCGACGACGGCCCGGTGGCTCATGCCCGGGCGCGGACCCGACCCGCTGGCTCGTGCTCCGGCGCGTACGCCGGCAGCCCCAGCAGCTCGTCGACGGTGACGAAGGAGTAGCCCCGCTCGAGCAGGGTGTCGACGACGATCTCCACCGCCGCGACGGTCTGGTGCCGAGGTCCACCGCGGTCGTCGAACCCGTCGTGGAAGATCACGATCCCGCCGTCGCGCACCTTGGCGAGGGTACGCCGGGCGATCCGCTGGGCCGAGGGCTGGAACGGCTCCAGGGCGTGGCAGAACTCCCCCGACACGGGCCGGAGGCCGTGCCGGTCGAGCACGTCGAAGGTGGCGGCGGTCCGGATCAGCCACGGTGGCCGGTAGAGGGCCGGCTGCCGGCCGAGGTGCTCGGCGAACACCTCCTGGGCGCGCTCGACCTCGCGGGTCAGGTCCACCGCGTTCCAGCCGTGCCCGAAGCGGTGCGACCAGCTGTGGTTGCCGATCGTGTGGCCGGCGGCGGCCAGGTCACGGGTGACGCCGCGGTGCCGCTCGACGCACCGGCCGACCTGGAAGAAGGTCGCGCGCAGGTGGCGGCTGGCCAGGATCGCGGCGACCTGCGAGGTGTAGGGCTCGTTGGGCCCGTCGTCGAACGTGAGCGCGACCGTCCGACCCGGTCGGGCCCGGCGGTGTGGTCGGGACGCCCGGTAGGGGAAGTCGCCCAGCGCCTGGGAGTACGGCCCGAGGTGCCGCCAGTACGTCGTGGCAGCGGCGAGCGCGGCGCCTCCTCCCGCGGCGAGCGCGGCGTGCCGGGCGCTCACGCGAGGTCGACCCCGAACCGGCCGGCCACCACGAACGAGGCCACCAGCAGGCTGGTCCAGCCCGCGCGCCTGGCCCAGCGCCGGACCCCCGCGGGGCGGGTCGCGGGGCGGATCTCGGGCGCGGTGCCGAGCACGCGACGGCCGAGCAGGCGGTTCAGGGCGTAGCCGAGCAGGTAGTAGTACAGGCAGGTGACCACCACGTTGTAGAGCAGCCCCCGGGTCAGGCGCCGGGCCGAGGTGAACGTCGGGTTGGTGTTGTCGAAGCCGATCGGGCCGTGTGCGCGCAGGCGTCGCAGCAGGCCGAGCTCGTCGCCGCCCTGGGTGAGGTGGGTGTCGTAGCCGGGGAAGGTCGAGCGCCGGAAGGCGATGTTGGTCGCGCTCGCGTAGAGGACCCGGCCGGTGAGCCGGTAGAGCAGCGTGACGAGCCCGAAGAGCACGGTGGTGTAGACCCCGCCCCACCGCGGACCCTCCACGAACCGGCACGGCCCGGCCACCGCGACCCGGTCGGGGGCGGAGCGGAACTGGGCGTCGATGCGGCGCAGCCAGCCCCGGTCGAAGGCGGTGTCGGCGTCGGTGGAGACGACGATCTCGCCGCGGGCCTCCTCGGTGCCGCGCTGGCGGGCGAAGCAGACACCGGGCCGCGGCTCGGCCACGACGGTCGCGCCGTAGGACCGGGCGATCGCCGCGGTCGCGTCGACGCTGCCGTTGTCGACCACGATCACCTCGACGCCGCCCTCGACGTCCTGCAGGGCGAGCGAGGCCAGGCAGTGGCCGATCTCGGCCTCCTCGTTGACGGCCGGTACGACGACGCTGAACCGGGGCACGGCGGGGGGTTCGGACCGGGGGGTGTCGGACATGGGGGTCTCCGCACGGGTGGGGGTCGGCCCGGCGGACGCCAGATCGGTGGGCGCCTCCAGCATGGGACTCGCGACCTGTCAGCAACCTGACCGGCGGACCGGTCCCGTACCCTCGGCACACGCCCCCGCCCGACCCGCCCTCTGGAGCACCGTGATCGCCAAGTACGCCGGGACCTGCCCGCTCTGTCCCGCCCCCGTCCGTCCCGGGGACGAGGTCGTGAAGGCGACGGTCGGCGGAGGCGCCCGCTGGGTGCACGCCGGCTGCCGGGACCTCGCCGTGACGGCGCCGCCCGCCGCCCCGGTGGACCTGCTGGTCCCGGGGGCGCTCGAGGTGTGGACCGACGGCGCCTGCCTGGTCAACCCCGGGGGGCCGGGTGGGTGGGCCTGGGCGGTCGGTGCGGACCACCACGCCTCGGGGTCCGACCCGTCGACCACCAACCAGCGCATGGAGATCCGCGCGGCGTACGAGGCGGCGCGCACCTTCGACGGACCGCTGGTGGTGGTCAGCGACTCCCGCTACGTCGTCGACTGCTTCACCAAGACGTGGTGGAAGGGGTGGCTGCGCAACGGCTGGCAGAACTCCGCCAAGAAGCCCGTCGCGAACCGCGACCTGTGGGAGCCCTTCGTCGAGCTCGTCGCCGACCGCGGCGACGAGATCGCCTTCCGCTGGGTCAAGGGCCACGCCGGCCACCCGCTCAACGAGCTCGCCGACCAGCTCGCCGGCGCCGCCGCCCGCTCGGTCGCCACCTCCCCACCCGAGTAGCCCCTCCCCCCTCGCTGGTCGAGCCGACCCTCGCTGGTCGAGTAGGTGCGAGCTTGCGAGCACCGTGTCGAGACCCCGCAACCCTCCCGGGGTCTCGACACGGGCGCTCGTTCCTCACGCCCTACTCGACCAGCGAGGTGACCCGCGACGGGTGAGCGTAGGCATGCCTGCGTGACGGACGAGACGTCCGGAGGCCTGTCCGACGGATACCCCCGGGAGCATGCTGGAGGTATGACGACGACGTCGAAGAAGCTCCTCGTCCTGGGCGGCGGCACCGCCGGGACGATGGTCGCGAACAAGGTCCACCGTCGCCTGCCGGACTGGCAGGTCACCGTGGTGGACAAGAGCGAGCTGCACGACTACCAGCCCGGCTACCTCTTCATCCCGTTCGGCCTGAACACCCCCGCCCAGGTCCGCCGTGCCCGCCGGCAGTTCATCGCCGACGGGGTCGAGGTGGTCCTCGCCGAGGTCGACCGGGTCGACGCCGACGCCCAGCAGGTGACCCTGCTGGACGGGCGCACGCTGGACTACGACTACCTGGTCATCGCGACCGGCACCACGCCGCGCCCCGACCAGACGCCCGGGATGCTGGGCGAGGAGTGGCACCGCAGCGTCGCGGAGTTCTACACCTACGAGGGCGCGATCGCGCTGGCCGCGCAGCTCGACCGGTTCACCGGGGGCCGGCTGGTCGTGCACATCACCGAGATGCCGATCAAGTGCCCGGTGGCGCCGCTGGAGTTCACCTTCCTGGCCGACGACTACCTGACCCGGCGTGGGCTGCGCGAGCGGACCGAGCTGGTCTTCGTCACCCCCCTCGACGGCGCGTTCACCAAGCCGGTGGCCAGCCGCGAGCTCGGCGCCGCGCTCGAGCAGCGGCACATCGCGCTCGAGACCGACTTCCTGGTCGAGAGCATCGACCAGGAACGCCGGGTGCTCACGTCGTACGACGAGCGCGAGGTGCCCTACGACCTGCTGGTGACCGTGCCGCTCAACATGGGCGCCGACTTCGTGGCCCGCTCCGGCCTCGGCGACGAGCTCAACTACGTGCCGGTCGACAAGCACACGATGCAGTCCTCCGCGCACCCCGAGATCTTCGCCCTCGGCGACGCCGGCAACCTGCCGACCTCCAAGGCCGGCTCGGTGGCGCACTTCTCGGTCGAGGTCTTCGTCGAGAACCTCGTCGACCTCGCCGCCGGCCTCCCGATGGCGCACTCGTTCGACGGGCACGCCAACTGCTTCGTGGAGTCCGGGCACGGCAAGGCGCTGCTGCTCGACTTCAACTACGACACCGAGCCGCTGACCGGCTCGTTCCCGCTGCCGCGGGTGGGACCGATGACGCTGCTCAAGGAGTCCCGCGTCAACCACCTCGGCAAGCTCGCGTTCCGCCACCTCTACTGGAACGCCCTGCTGCCGGGTCGCCCGCTCGGCCTGCCCGCCGAGATGTCCCTGGCCGGCAAGCACCTCGAGTGACCCCCACGACCACGCTGTGAAGGAGAACGAAGATGACGAGCACCACCATCGCCGGCCACACGGTCGACGTGAACGAGGAGGGCTTCCTCACCGACCCCACCCAGTGGAGCGAGGAGCTGGCCCCCGAGCTGGCCCGGGCGATCGGCCTGGAGCTGACCGAGCCGCACTGGGCGCTGATCCGCTTCCTGCGCAGCGACTACGACGTGATGCACGAGACCGCCACCCTGCGGCGGGTCAGCACGCAGACCGGCGTGCCGGTCAAGGAGCTCTTCGCGCTGTTCCCGAAGAAGCCCGCCAAGAAGCTGGCCTACGTGGCCGGACTGCCCAAGCCGAAGGGATGTGTGTGATGACCGAGACCCTGACCACCACCGAGACCGCCACCGAGACCGCCACCGAGACCGCCATCGTCCCGTCGTTCGACGACGACGCGAGCACCGGGCGCAAGCTGGCGATCATCTGCTCGAAGGGCAACCTGGACATGGCCTACCCCGGCCTGATCCTGGCCAACGCCGCCCTGGGCGAGGGCATCGAGACGCACCTGTTCTTCACCTTCTGGGGCTTCGACATCATCAACCGGAAGACGATGGGCGACCTGAAGTTCTCCCCGGTGGGCAACACCGCGGCGCACATGCCGGCCGCACTCTCGCCGCTGCCGGGGATGACGAGCATGGCGACCCACCTGATGAAGAAGCAGATCGCCGACCTCGACGTCCCCGAGGTGCCCGAGTTCCTCGAGCAGATCCACCAGTCGGGCGGCCACCTGTGGGCCTGCCGCATGTCGGCCGACATGATGAGGCTGACGGAGGACGACCTCTACGAGGGCGTCGAGGCGATCATCTCGGCGAGCGACTTCATCGAGCTCACCGACGGCGCCCAACTGCTCTTCATCTGAGCCGACTCCGGCGAAGCCTGCCGGCACGGGCCGGCCCGGGGTTACCGTGAACGGATGGGTCCGTGGTGGCTCCCGGTCGCGTCCGGCATGGTGGTGCTCGTCGCGCTGCTCGCTGCCCAGCTGCGGCGACGGCCGGCCGCACCGGAGCCCGCGGGGCGTCCCCTGGAGGACATCGCCCGCGACCTGCGGCGTCTCGGCCCGCGCCTGCACCACCCGCCGCGCGGGGTGTCGTTCGCCAAGGTCGAGGCGGTCCGGTTCGCCTACGAGCGCTCGCTGACCGAGGCGTGCGCTGCCCTCGGCGTCACCCACCTGCTGGAGGTGCTCCCGCCCGGGGAGGAGCGGGACGCGGAGCGGACCCGGGTCGAGCGTGCCCTCTACCTGCGCGGCCTGGTGCTCGACCCGTCCTGACGCTGCTCAGCCGCGACCCGGCCACCCGGTGTAGGCCTCGGCGAGGTACGTCGACCCGGCGACCGACGAGGTGACCATGCGCAGCTCGGCGAGCTGGCGCCGTCCGTCGTAGTCCGAGCCGGCCGGCGGCGTGTGGAGCATCTGCGTCATCCAGTAGGAGAAGTGCTGGGAGCGCCAGACCCGGTCGAGGGCACGCGGACCGTACTCGTCGAGCGCCGCGGCGTCGTCCTTGAGCACCGCCCGCTCGAGCACCTCGGCCAGCACCCGTACGTCGGACAGCGCCAGGTTGAGGCCCTTGGCGCCGGTGGGCGGCACCGTGTGCGCGGCGTCGCCGGCGAGCAGCAGGTTGCCGTACCGCATCGGCTCGCACACGAAGCTGCGGAACCGCAGCACGGCCTGGTCGCTGATCGGACCCTCCTGCAGCGTGAAGCCGTCGGAGCCGGCCACCCGGGCCTGCATCTCGGCCCAGATCCGGTCCTCGGACCAGGCGGCGACGTCCTCGTCGGGGTCGCACTGGAAGTACATCCGCTGCAGGGTCTCGGTGCGCTGGCTGATCAGGGCGAAGCCTCGGTCGGAGTGCGCGTAGACCAGCTCGGGCGCGCTGCGCGGGGCGTCCACCAGGAAGCCGAACCAGGCGAAGGGGTACTCCTTGGCGAAGCTCCGCCGCTGGGTCTCGGGCAGCTGTTGACGGCACACCGAGCGGGAGCCGTCGGCCCCCACCAGGTAGTCGCACCGGACCTCCTGGGCGACCCCGTCGGCGTCGGTGAACCGGAACCCGGGACGGTCGCCGGTCACGTCGAGGATCTCGGTGTCGGTGATCCCGAACCGGACGTCGGCACCGTCGCGGGCTCGGGAGTCCGCCAGGTCGATGAAGACGTCGGTCTGCGGGTAGAGCCAGGCCGAGGCCCCGACCAGGCCGCGGAAGTCGATGCGGTGGCTCTCGCCCGCGAACCGCAGGGCGATGCCGTCGTGGGCGTGCCCCTCGCGCAGCACGCGGTCCGAGACCCCGGTGTCGGTCAGCAGCCGCACGCTGTCGGCCTCGAGGATCCCGGCACGGACGGTGTGCTCGATCTCGTGGCGGGTGCGGTTGTCGATCACGACGCTGTCGATGCCGGCGCGGTCGAGCAGGTGGGAGAGCATCAGACCCGCGGGGCCGCCGCCGACGATGCCGACCTGGGTGGTGGTGAGGTTCATGTCCCCGAGCCAACGGCCGGCGAGCGCCCTCGTCCAGCGATCCTTTCCACTCAGCGGAAAGGATCGCGGACGTGGCTGGACCGGAGCTCGCGACCGATGCTCTGCGCGGCCACCTGCAGGGCGGCGACCAGGCGCGGCCGGTCGCGCTTGAGGTCGGCGGCCACGATGCCCAGCGCCGCGACGACCTCGCCGTCGACCCGGATCGGGACCGCGACCGAGCACGCGCCCAACGTCATCTCCTCGACGGTCTGGGCGTAGCCCTCGCGGCGAGCCCGGTCGAGTTGGGTGCGCAGCCGGCCGGGCTGGGTCACCGTGTACGCCGTGTGGCGGGTCAGGTGCGCGAGCACCTCGGCCACGACGTCGTCGGGCGCGTGCGCGAGCAGGATCTTGCCGACCCCGGTCGCGTGCAGCGGCAGCCGTCCGCCGACGGCGCTGACGATCGGGACGGACGCCTTGCCCGAGACGCGGTCGACGTAGAGCACCTCGGTGCCGTCCCGGACGGCGAGGTGGACCGTGGCCAGGGTGGCGGCGTGGAGGTCGTGCAGGAACGGCTCGGCCACCCGGCGCAGGCCGGTCTCGTGCGGGGCGAGCAGGCCCAGCTGCCACAGCCGCCTCCCGACGACGTACTCCCCGGACGACTCGCGCACCAGCGCCCCCCACGCCTCCAGCTCGGCCACCAGCCGGTGGACGGTCGCCACCGGGAGCCCGGATCGGCGGGCCAGCGCGCTGAGCGTGAGGCTGCGATGCTCCTCGTCGTACGACGCGAGCAGCGAGAGCAGCCGGGCGGAGACCGACGTCGGCGGGGTGGTCGGGGAAGGGGACGGGGTCATGGTGCCCTCATCCTGCCCCGCCGACGTGGGCCGCGTCAGACGAGCAGGTCGTCGCGCCCGTCGGCCTGCAGCGTCGCGACGTAGCGGGGGTAGAGCCTCTTGCCGAGCGGGGCCAGCTTGAGCAGGCTCGCGATGCTGCCGTCGACCTTCACCCGCCCCTTGGCCATCGCGAGCGGGAGGTTGACCTTGCCCTGCCAGTAGGCGTTCCCGGTCTCGGCGCTCATCGTCATCGTGGCCGTGGCGGCCGCGTCGGCGGTCCCCAGGGTCACCGTGCGGTTCGGCATGTCGATGACGACGACCGCGTCGGGCTCGGAGTACACGGTCTTCAGCACGATCCCGGTGGCCTCGAGCCGGGGCCCGATCTCGGGGTCGGCGAAGGCCATCTCGAACACTCCCCCCAGGTAGGTGCGGACCTCGGCGGCGTCGTTGAATCCCATGGCGTTCCTTCCGGTCGGACGCCGATCATAACTTGAGTTATGGCGCCCGACCAGCGTGCCGCCGGTCCATCCGGGGTAGAGCGAGGCCATGACGTCTCCCGCTCACCGACCCCGCTTCCGCCAGGTCGTCCTCGACGCCGTCGACCATCGCGCACTCGCCGAGTTCTACCGTGCGCTGCTCGGGCTGGCGTACCGCCCCGGCGACGAGGACCGGACCGACCACGACTGGCTGGTGCTGGTCAACGACGGCGCCCCCGGCCTGGCCTTCCAGAAGGTCGACGAGCTGCCCGCCTCCACCTGGCCCACGACCGAGGTGCCGCAGCAGCTGCACCTCGACCTGACCGTGCCCGACGTCGAGGCCCTCGAGGCCGGTCGCGCCCGGGTGCTCGAGCTCGGCGGCACCGAGCTGCTCGACCGGTCCGACGACGAGGAGGAGCCGCTCTACGTCTTCGCCGACCCCGCGGGTCACCCGTTCTGCATCTTCGTCGCCTGACCGGTGCGCGTGGTCTCGTGGGAGCGACCCGCGGACCGGAGCCGCTCAGCTCCGGGCGAGGGCGTCCACGATCACGGCACCGAGGTCCTCGGGGCGCGACAGCTGCGGCCAGTGGCCGGAGCGCAGGTCGACGTAGGTGACGTCGCGCAGCTCCCCGAGCTCCTGCGCGCCCGGGTACCCCTCGGCGAGCCACTCGCGCAGCTGGGCGCCGCTGTACTCGCAGCAGACCACCGTGGCGGGGATGTCGCGGCGGCGGTCGTCGGTCAGCGTGAGCGGGTCCTGGGTGACCCGCGCGGGCGAGGGCACCGAGGTCTCTCGTAGCCGCGCCCGCAGCTCGTCGTCGAGGTCCTCGTACATCTCGTCGTCGAAGAACTCCCACGCCGGCAGGGGCACGTCGCTGCCGACGATCGGGAAGGCCCCCTCGCCTCCCTCGGAGTCCACCGGCGGCTCGCTCCCGACGTAGACCAGGTGTGCGATCCGGTCGGGACGCTCGTCGGCGGCGGCGTACGCGAGGGTGCCGCCCAGCGAGTGGCCGACGACGGCGACCTCGCCCCCGGCCGCGTCGACCGCGGCCACCACCGCGTCGATGTGGTCGCGCAGGGTGATGCCGGACCGGTCGGCGTCGGGCGACTCCAGGCCCGGCAGGGTGAGCGGCACGGCCCGGTGACCGGCCTCCTCGAGCACCGGGACCACCTCGTCCCAGGTCGAGCCGTCGAGCCAGAGACCGGGGATCAGGATGACGTCCATCCTCCGACCCTAGGTCGGGCCACCGACCTCGCCCAGCGCGGCCTCCGCCTCCTCCTGCGCCGCCACCGCGCGGGCGAGCGCCCCGGAGGCCTCCGTCGCGGCTGCGGTCGCGGCGTTCAGCTCCTCCTCCAGCGCCGCCAGCTGCTCGCGGAGCGCCTCGGCCCGCCCGGTCAGCTCGACCCGCCGGGTGTCCGCGCGGACACTGCCGGCGCGGGCCTTCTCCGTCGCCGACCGCGCGGCGCGCAGTGCGGCCTCCGCCGCCCGGACGCGTCGCGCCTGGTCCTGGGACGCGTCGCGCTGGGGCCGGCTCGCCGGCGTCTCCAGGGCGGTCGGCACCGCGACCAGGACCGCGAGGTCCAGCGGTCCGAAGCCGGCCGCGGAGAGAGCCTCGGTCAGCAGGCCGCTGCGCACCGCGGCCGCGGCCGCCTCGTCGGCCATGCCCGCGCGCAGCGTGTTCTCGACCGCGGTGACGACCTGGTCGCTGACCCGCTGCCCGAGCTCCTCTCCCAGGGCGCGGGCCTGCCGGGTCACCCCGGTGACCACCTGGCGGCGCTGCCGGTCCAGGGCACGGAGCTGGTCACCGTCGAGGTTCTGCTGGGCCTCGCGCAGCTGCTCGCCGAGGTCGAGCACCTGGTCGACGAGCTCGCCGTGGCGGCGGACCAGCTGGTTGACCAGCCAGGCCGCCACCGACGGTTTGCGGAGCCTGCCGACCTGGTCGGCCAGCGGCTTGTCCCCCTCGGCGCGGGCCTGCTTGACCAGAGCGGTCCGTGCCGCGACGAACCCGCCGGGCGGCTCGCCGTACAGCTCGGTCGCCAGCTGCTCCAGCCTCGCCCCGTCCTCGCTCACCCCGTCCTCACTCACCCCGCCATCGTGGCCGACCGAGGCGTGGGAGGACCAGCCGGGGGTACGGCTCCGGAGACCAGACAACCGCCGCACCACCGACCCGACGGGAGCACCGCAGCATGGCTGAGGTCCACGTGTCCGTGATCTACTACTCCGCCTCCGGCACCACCCACGAGATGGCCGAGCGCCTGGCCCAGGCCGCCGAGAAGGCGGGTGCGGAGGTACGCCGCCGGCACGTGGCCGAGCTGGCGCCGGCCGAGGTGATCGCCGGGAACGAGGACTGGGCCGCGCACCGCGAGGCGCTGCGCGACGAGCCGGTCGCCGCGGCCGAGGACGTGACCTGGGCCGACGTCGTGCTGTTCGGGTCGCCGACCCGCTTCGGCAACGTCGCCTCCCAGCTCAAGCAGTTCATCGACACCCTGGGACCCGAGTGGGGCAAGGGCCTGCTCGCCGACAAGGTGTACGCCGGGTTCACCTCGACGAAGACCGCGCACGGCGGCCAGGAGTCGACCCTGCTGGCGCTCTACAACGTGATCTACCACTTCGGCGGGTTCATCGTCCCGCCCGGCTACACCGACCCGCTGAAGTTCGAGGACGGCAACCCGTACGGCGTGGGCGTCGTGACCGGGGACGACCCGTCGCTCGAGGACACCGACCTGCACGCCCTGGACCACCTGGTCGAGCGGTGCGTGCAGGTCGCCGGCTGGATCCTCGACGGGCGCGCGGTCGCGTCGTAGGGGGCGACGGGCGGCCCGTCCTTTGGCAGGGTGAGGAGCATGCTCACCGACCAGCGGCTCGTCGCCTTCGTCGCCACCTCCGACCTCGACCGCGCCGCGGCGTTCTACGGCGACGTGCTGGGCCTGCGCCTGCTGGAGCAGACGCCGTACGCCTGCGTCCTCGACGCCCACGGGACGACCTTGCGGGTGACGTTGGTCGGTGAGGTCGCGACGCCGGGATACACGATGCTCGGATGGCAGGTCGACGACCTCCCCGCGCGGGTGACCTCGCTGACCGCCCGCGGCGTCACCTTCCTGACCTACGACGGGCTGGAGCAGGACGAGCTGGGCATCTGGACGACGCCGACGGGCGAGGGCGTGGCGTGGTTCGGCGATCCCGACGGCAACACGCTCTCGCTGACCCAGGCGAGCGCCCGGGACGCAGCTGCCGGCGAGGCGCGCCCGTGCGGCGCGGAGCCCTGTCAACCGCACTTCCAACAAGGTTGTCAGGAATAGTTGACAGACCGCGTGACGTCAGGTTTACTTGACGCATGAGCGACGCCAGCGACCTCAGCTCCGCAGCAGCAGACCTCGACCCGGCCCGTGGACTCGTCGCAGTCCGCGCCCTCCGGGCCCTGGCGGACCGCCTCGAAGAGGTGCAGGTCCGCAACGCCCGCGCTCAGGGCTGGAGCTGGCAGGCCATCGCCGACGTGCTGCAGATCAGCCGTCAGGCGGCCCACCAGAAGCACGCGCCCGACAGCGACAGCTGACGCGCGGCTCCCCGACTCTTCAGGAGACACCATGTACCCCCGACTCGACCACGAGGCGCGCATCGCCCTCGCCCAGGCAGCCGACGAGGCCCGCACGCTCGGGCACTCCCAGGTCGGCCTCGACCACCTTCTGCTCGGTCTCCTCGCCAACGTGCGCGGCGAGACCTACGCCCTGCTGACCCAGCACGGGCTCCGGTTCGACTCCGTCCGCGAGACCGTCGTCGCCCACCACGCGACCGATCGGCCCACGGACGAGCGGGCCGGCACCGACCGGGACGACACCGTCCCGCTCACCACCGACTACGACGAGGACCGGGCCGCGCTCCGCGCGATCGGCATCGACCTCGACCAGGTCCGCGCGGCGGTCCGAGCCGCCTTCGGCGAGGACATCAGCGAGGGCTGGGGACGGCGACGTCGCGAGGGTCGTCGGGGCCGCGGGCCCCGCGGCGGCGGCCCCCGCGGTCGTCACGGCGGACCCCACGGCGGACCCCACCGGCACGGCGGACCGCGCGGCGAGCGCCGCGGCGACGCCGACGGCACGGGCGACCCGGATGGCACAGCCGGCCCGGACGGCCCCGAGCGCTCCGCGTTCGGTCCCCCGTGGGCCGACGGCGAGGGGCGCGGTCGCCGCGGTCCCCGCGGTCGCGGGCAGGGCCGGCGCGGCCGGTTCTCCCCCGCGCTGCACGGCCTGCTCCACGAGGTCCGGCACGAGACCCTCGACGAGGGCCGGGACCAGCCCAGGGACCAGCGTGGCGCGATGAGCGCGACCCGGCTCCTGCTCGGGATGCTCCGCTCCGACGACGGCGCGGTCACCGCGGCCCTCGCGGGCGCCGACGACCTCGCCGGCCTGCGGGCCGAGCTCGAGGCCGCCCTCCCCGCCTGACCCGACTTCCGAGCCCCGACCCGACCCGCGTGAACAATCGTCCATCTGGACGCGTCTCCCCTGCCTGGACAGCAATCCGGGCGCGAGAGCGGTCCAGGTGGACGATTCTTGCTGCCCGGCCGAGCCCCGCCGGCGCGTCAGCCGACCGTGACGGTGCCGTCGGCGATCCGGATCGACCGCAGGTCGGGCGCGAACGCGTCGACGCCCTCCTGGCGCCGGGTCACCCCCACCACGTGCGCGACCTCGGCGGCCCGGGCGGCGCGGACGCCGGGCTCGGAGTCCTCGAAGACCACGCAGGCGTCCGGGGCACTGCCCAACCGAGCTGCCGCGGCCAGGTACGGGTCGGGGGCGGGCTTGCCGTGCTCGACGTCGTCGGCGGTGACCAGCACGGGCGGCGCGATGCCGGCCGCGGCCAGCCGGGTCCGGGCCAGCGGGCCGGTGCCCGACGTCACGACCGCCCAGGTCCCCGGCTGCAGCGAGGCCAGCAGGTCGACGGCGCCCGGCAGTGCGGTCACGGTGTCGGCCCGCTCCACCTCCAGCCGGTCGACCATCGCCAGCGCCTCGTCGCGGTGCGCCTCGGGGACGAAGCGGGCCACGGTCAGCCGGCTCGGGGTCCCATGCACCTCCGGCACCACCGTGGCCGGGTCGAGGTCCCAGGCCAGCGCCCACGCGTGCCACACCTCCTCGACCGCGGCGTCGGAGTCGACCAGCACCCCGTCGCTGTCGAAGAGGTACGTCGTGGCAGGCAGCACGGTCATGCCTCGAACCTAGACTGAACCGGAATCCGGCCGGCTCCGTGTCCCGGGTGGAGGTGTCGATGCGTGAGAGCCCTACGACGGTGATCCAGCGCGTCCACGACGAGCACGGGGACGCGCTCTGGGCCCACTGCCTGCGCCTGACCGGCGGTGACCGGGCCCGCGCCGAAGACATCGCCCAGGAGACCATGCTGCGCGCCTGGCAGCACTGGGACGCGATGGACTCCTCGCGCGGGTCGGTCCGCTCCTGGCTCTACACGGTGGCCCGGAACCTCGCGATCGACGAATGGCGTACGCCGCGGCACCGCAGCGAGGTCACCGTCGCGGAGGTGCCCGAGCAGGGCGCCGTCCCCGACCGGACCGACCAGCTGCTGCAGTCCTGGCTGGTCTCCGACGCCCTGACCCGGCTCTCGGCCGAGCACCGGGCGGTGCTCCTGGAGTGCTACTACCGCGGCGCCTCGGTGGCCGAGGCCTCCCGCCGGCTCGGCGTCCCGGAGGGCACCGTGAAGTCGCGCACCCACTACGCCCTGCGCGCGCTGCGGCTCGCGCTCGAGGAGCTGGGGGTGGGCGCATGAGCTGCACCTACGCCCACGAGGACGGCGCCTACGTCCTGGGCGCCCTCGACCCGGCCGAGCGCAACGAGTTCGAGCGGCACCTGTCCGGCTGCGCCGAGTGCACCCGCAACGTGCAGCAGCTCGCCGGCCTGCCCGGTCTGCTGTCCCGGGTCTCCCCCGAGGTGCTGGAGGGCGACCGAGTCGAGGAGACCGCCCCGGTCACGCTGCTGCCGTCGGTCATCGAGAGCGTGCGCCGCGCGCGCCGGGTCCGCCGGTGGCAGGTCGTCGGCGGCGCCGTCGCGGCGAGCCTGGCGCTGGTCGCCGGCACGGTCGCCGTCGCCCAGGTCCTCGACCACGACCCGACCCCACCGGCCACCCCGCCCGCCCAGGTCCTCGACAACGAGGCGCTCACCCCCGTCCGGGCCACCCACATGCAGGCGGCCGTCGACCTGCAGAAGGTCGCCTGGGGCACCCGGGTCGTGCTCACCTGCTCCTACGGCGAGGCGGCCGGCTGGACGCGGCCGACCGAGTACTGGCTGGTGCTGCGCTCGGCCGGCGGCCGCACCCAGCAGGTCGCGTCCTGGAACGCGCTGCCCGGCACGTCAATGACGGTGCTGGGGTCCACCGCCACCGAGCGTGCCGACATCACCTCAGTGGAGGTGCGGGACGCGAAGGGCCGACCGGTCCTCCGCCTGACGCGCTGAGCGGAACCAGCCCTCGTCGTACGCCGCGAGCAGGCCGGTCACCACGGCGACCACCTCGGCCACGGCCGCGGCCCACACCGCGAAGCCGCTCCAGTGCGTGTGGATCCCGTAGAGGCCGACGGTGGAGGCGATCACGAACGCCCCCAGCGTGCTCGCCCCGAAGCCGGTGACCAGGAACAGCGGCACCCAGTGGTGCCAGGTCAGCAGCAGCACCGCGATCACGATGCCGGCCGCCACGTTGACCAGGAACATCGGCCCGATCATGTGCTGGTGGCGCACCCCGTCGAACCACAGGTAGAGGTGCACCGCGGCGGAGACGAGGGCCGCCACGGCGGCCAGCAGACGCAGGGAGAGGACGGACATGGGGAGCCTCCTGAGCTCGAGGTCCGGGCCTCGACGGCCGAGGCCCGTCACCCTGCTCCACGTCACCGAGCGCCACCGGGTTCAGCGGCGCGCGCGGTCAGCCCGGCCCGAAGGCCTGCAGGAACCGGTCGCGGAAGGCGTCCATCCGCCACAACGGCGCGCCCGCGCGGGGGCGGAGCCCCGGCTGCCAGTCCCACGCGTTGACCCGCTGCAGCAGGGCCGGGTCCCGCGAGATCACCGTGACCGGGACGTCGTGGGAGGGGTGCGGGCCGGTGACGTACCCGTGCGGCTGGTGGTCGCCGAGGACCACGAGCAGCAGCGGCCGCCGGCGCTCGCGGACCGCGAAGTCGACCAGCATCTGCAGGGAGTAGGCCACCGAGTCGGCGTAGGCGCGGCGCACCGCCGACGGGCTGCGGAACGCCTCGGCCGGGGTCTCGCCCTGGGCGGGCATGTCGGCGAAGACCGAGCCGTCGCCGACCTCCGACCAGGGCACAGCCGTCGGCAGCGGCGCCCAGGGGTGGTGGCTGGAGACCAGGTCGAGCTCGGCCATCACCGGCTTCGGCCCGCGCAGCTCGCGGCGGGCGAAGGTGGCCAGGGTGTACTGGTCCGGCATGGTCGCGTAGGCGAAGTCCGGGCCCTGGTAGCCGACGTTGTGGGCGTCGTACAGGGTGTCGAAGCCGTAGAACCGCTTGCCCTCCGGCCACGGCCGGGTGATCGAGGGCACGTCCACCACGGTCCGCCAGCCCTGCTCGGAGAACGCCCGGGTCAGGGTGAGCCGGTGCCGGGTCAGCAGCCGGTCGTAGCGCAGCTGGCTGTCCACCCACAGCCCCGACTGGAGGGTGGAGTGCGCCAGCCAGCTGCCGGCCCCGAAGGTCGGCGAGGTGAGGAAGGCGCTGCGGGTGCCGTAGCCGGCCGCGGTCAGGCTGCGCTGGCCCCGGGCCAGCGTGGAGGCGACCCGGTCGGCGATCGGGGAGTCGTTCACGGCGACCTGCCCGTAGCTCTCCACGAAGACCAGCAGGACGTCGGTGCCGTGCAGCCGGGTGAGGTCGGCCCCGCCGGCGTAGCGGTCGGTGGCGATCGCGGCGTCGAAGGAGCGCAGGTCCTGCACGTCGGCGACCACCGAGCCGACCTCCTGGACCGCCAGCGTGCTGGCCGCGGCGCTGGCCACCGGACCGGTGAGGCTGCCGCGCACGAGGGAGACGCCGAGGGAGACCGCCAGCGCGAGCACCGTCAGCCCGGCGAGCCCGCGACCCCAGCCGGCCCGGTCGTCGGCTGCGGCCCGGGTCACCCGCAGGGCGGCCAGCGGGAGGACGACGACCAGGGCGACGGCCGCGAGCGCGACCCCGACCAGGACGAGCACGGCGGCGACCGGGCCGACCGAGTCGGCCAGGACCCCTGTCCCCGACCGCAGGAACCCCCAGTCGCCCAGCGGGTCGAAGGGCCGGTCCAGCACGCCGAGGAAGCCCAGGTCGAGCGCCTTCACGACGACCAGGACGGCGGCCAGCAGCCCGAAGACCACGGCGACCGTCCGGCGCGCCGCGCGCGGGAGCAGCAGGCCGAGGACCACCAGCACGACCAGCTCCACCGGGAGCCGCACGAAGCGGCCCGGGCCCGGGCGCAGGGTGTCGGCGGGCACGACCAGGGCCAGCCAGAGCAGGCTCGTCGCAGCGGCGGTGGCGATCCACGCCGGGGCGTGCTCGCCCTGCTGCCGCAGCCGGCGCAGCGTGCGGACCTGGTGGCCGAAGGACTCGGCCAGCAGCACCAGCGCGGCCACGAGCAGGAGCCGGGTCGCGGTCAGGGACAGCACCTCGCTGGCGGCCACGGCCAGCACGACGCCCTGCACGGCGGCCACGACCTTGGCCCAGCGGCGGGGCGGCGTGGGCCGGCGCAGCCAGGGCCAGACCTTCTCGGCGCCGAGCAGCAGGTAGCGCGCCGCCCCCGCCAGCAGCACCCACCAGCCGACCGTCGGCGCGACGTACAGGCTGAGCACGGCGATCAGGAAGGCGTCGACCTCGAGGTCGAAGCGCGCGCCGAGCGGGGTGACGGTGCCGGTGCGGCGGGCGACCCGCCCGTCGACGGCGTCGAGCACGAGCGCCACCGCGGCCAGCCCGACCAGGACCGCCGCCGCCCCCGCCGACCAGGCGCCGGTCCAGGACTGCACGGTCAGCGCGAGCACCAGGACGCTCAGGCCCGCCCGGGTCAGCGTGACCCGGTCGGCGGGCCCGAGCCCGCGGCCGTGCCGGCGCAGGGCGCCGCGCAGCAGGACGGCCAGGGCCACCCCCGCGACGACGCCGGCGAGCACCGCCTGAACTGTCACGCGCGTTCCTCCGTGTCGTGGGGTACGACGGGTCCACGGAGACGGGACCCTGGAGGTTCACTCCGGAGGAGGGGCGATGGGGCGGACGGCCGAGGCGCTGTGGCTGGTCGCGCCCGGGCACGCCGAGCTCCGGACCCACGACCTCGCCGACCCCGGGCCCGATGAGGTGCTGGTCCGCACCCTGGTCACCGGGGTGAGCCGGGGCACCGAGGGGCTCGTCTTCCGCGGCGAGGTGCCCGCCGACCAGCGTGCGGTGATGCGGGCGCCGCACCAGCAGGGTGACCTGCCCGGACCTGTCGCGTACGGGTACCTCAGCGTCGGCCGGGTCGAGGAGGGACCGGCGGACCTGCTCGGCCGGACCGTGTTCTGCCTGTTCCCGCACCAGACCCGCTACGTCGTCCCGGCGACGGCGGTGACCCCGGTCCCCGACGGTGTGCCACCCCGGCGGGCGGTGCTCGCGGGCGTGGTGGAGACCGCCGTCAACGCCCTGTGGGACGCCGCGCCCCTGCTCGGCGACCGGGTCGCGGTGGTCGGCGCGGGCACGGTGGGGTGCTGCGTGGCCCGGCTGGCCGCACGCCTGCCGGGCGTCGAGGTCACCCTCGTCGACGTCGACCCGCACCGGTCCGCTGTCGCTGAGGCGCTCGGCTGCCGCTTCGCCGCTCCGGGCGAGACGGACCCCGGTTGCGACGTGGTGCTGCACAGCAGCGCCACCTCGGCCGGCCTGCAGGAGGCGCTCCGCCTGCTCGCGCCGGAGGGCACCGTCCACGAGCTCAGCTGGTACGGCGCCCAGCCCGTCACCGTGGACCTCGGCGGGGCCTTCCACTCCGGCCGGCTGGGCGTGCGGGCCTCCCAGGTCGGCACGGTCTCCCCGCGCCGAGGGCGGCGCACCACCGCCGAACGGCTGGCGCTGGCGCTGGAACTGCTAACGGACCCGGCGTTCGACGTGCTGCTGGGCGAGGAGTCCACGTTCGCCGACCTGCCCCGCGTGCTGGCCGACGTGGCGGCCGGACGCGGCACCGGCTGCCCCGTCATCGCCTACCCCACCGACCCCGCCCCCGCCCCCTGAACCGGAGGAGTGAGCCCCATGTTCAGCATCACGGTCAGCGACCACGTGATGGTCGCGCACAGCCTGCGGGGCGAGGTCTTCGGGCCGGCGCAGGGCCTGCACGGCGCGACGTACGTCGTCGAAGCGACCTTCCGGAGCACCGACCTCGACGCCGACGGGATCGTGCTGGACCTGGGCTGGGCGGCCACCACCCTGCGCGAGGTGCTGGGTCCGCTGGGCTACCGCAACCTGGACGACCTCCCGGCCCTGGCCGGGCTCAACACCACCACGGAGGTGCTCGCCCGCTGGGTCGGCGACGCGCTCGCAGAGCGCGTCCGGGCCCTGCCGGACACCGGCCACCTGACCGGGGTCGCGGTGACGCTGCGCGAGAACCCGGTCGCCTGGGCCAGCTACGAGCGCGGGCTCTGACGTGCCCCGACCTGTCCTGCACCTGCTCGTCCCCACCGGGGTCGACGACCCGGCCCGACCCAGCGGCGGCAACGTCTACGACCGGCACCTGCGCGACGGCCTGGCCGGCCACGGCTGGACCGTCCGGCAGCACGAGATCGCCCCCGGGGGCGACGCGGCCGGGGCCACCCTGGCGGGGCTGGGGGACGGCGCGCTGGTGCTGGTGGACGGACTGCTCACCGGGACCGCGTCCGCCGCGTTCCTGGGCGAGGCCGGGCGGCTGCAGCTCGTGGTCCTCGTCCACCAGCCGCGCGGCCCCGGCACGGGCGAGGCCGCCCTGCTCGGCCGCGTGGCGGCGGTGGTGACCACCAGCAGGTGGACCCGCGACTGGCTGCGCAGCACGTACGGCGTGGCCGAGGGCCGGGTGCACGTCGCGCTGCCCGGGGTGGACCCGGCGCCACCGACCGACCCCTCGCCGTCGGGGCGGTGGCTGCTCTGCGTCGCCGCGCTGACCCCCGGCAAGGGCCAGGAGGTGCTGCTCGACGCCCTCGAGCCGCTGGGCGGGCTGGACTGGACCTGCTCCTTCGTCGGCTCGCCGGAGGTCGACCCGGCGTACGCCGCGGGCGTACGCCGCCGCACCGAGGACTCCGCGCGGTACTGCCTGACCGGGCCGCTCACCGGGGTCGCGCTGGCGTCGGCGTACGGCGGCGCCGACCTGGTGGTGCTGCCGTCGTACGAGGAGACCTACGGGATGGTGCTCGCCGAGGCCCTGGCCCACGGGGTCCCGGTGCTGGCCACCGACGTGGGCGGGGTCCGGGAGGCCCTGGGCGAGGTCGAGGGTCGCCTGCCGGGGCTGCTGGTGCCCCCCGGGCGCCCCGACCTGCTCGGCGACGCGCTTCGGGCCTGGCTCACCGACCCGGCCCTGCGGGACCGGCTCCGCCGGGACGCGGCCCTCCGGGCGCCCACCCTGCCGACCTGGGACCGGACCACGGCCGTGGTCCACCGGGTGCTCGACCAGGTGCTCCAGAACCTGCACGGGAAAGCCGGTGAACCGGACCGGGCGCCGCTCCGTGCATCCGGGTAGGGGAGGGAACGGAGGACGCGGCTTGCCGGGAAGGATCGTGCGGCTCATCGTCCCCGGAGCACTCCTCGTGGTGCTCCTGTTCCGCGTGCCCGCCTCCGCCCTGCTCGACGCCGTCCGCGCGGTCACCCCGGCCTCGGTGCTGGTCGCCGTGGCCCTCACCGTGGCGACCACCGCCTGCAACGCCTGGCGCTGGCGCGTGGTGTCGGCCGGCCTGGGCCACCCCCTCGGCCGGCGCGAGGCGCTGCAGGGCTGTGCGCGGGCGCTGTTCCTCAACGTGACGTTGCCGGGCGGCGTGACCGGCGACGTCGCGCGCGCCGTGGAGCACGGGCACCGGCGCGGTGACTACGGACGCCCGGTCCGCTCGGTGGTGTGGGAGCGCGCCGCCGGCCAGGCCGTCCAGGTCGTGGTGACCGCCGCGGTGCTCGTCGCCCTGCCCTCGCCATGGCAACGGACCGCCCAGGTCCTCGCCGCCGTCGTCTTGGCAGTCGTCGTGGTCGTCCTCGGCGCCGCCGTCGGGGCGCGCCTGGTCAGCGGAGGACGGCGCGGCCACCAGCGGCCCGGTCGGGTCGGGGGCGAGCTGCGCGCCGCGCTGCTCGGGCCCGGCCGGGTCCCCGTCGTCGCCGCCTCGTCGCTGGCGCTGCTCGGGCACGCGACCCTGCTGCTGGTGGCCGCCCGCACGGCCGGTCTCGACACGCCCCTGGCCTCCCTCCTGCCCCTGCTGATGCTGGTCCTGCTCGCCTCCGCCGTGCCGCTGAACCTGGCCGGGTGGGGGCCGCGGGAGGGTGTCGCCGCGGCTGCCTTCGCGGCCGCCGGGCTCGGGGCGGTCGCGGGCGTCCAGGTCTCCGTCGTGTACGGCGTGCTGGTGCTGCTCGGTGCGCTGCCCGCCGGCGTGGCGCTGCTGGTCCCGCTGCCGCCCCGCCCCGCCGCCGTCGACCCAGCCGTCGACCCAGCCGTCGACCCAGCCATCGACCCGGCCGCCGAGCCCACCCCCGAGCCCGTGCCCGAGGTGGTCCATGGCTGAGCGCCCCTACACGCTCCTGAGCTGCGCGGTCTCCCTGGACGGCTACCTCGACGCCTCGACCGGCCCGCGGCTGGTGCTCTCGAACGAGGCCGACCTCGACCGGGTCGACGAGGTCCGGGCCGGCTGCGACGCGATCCTGGTCGGCGCCGCCACCATCCGCAACGACGACCCCCGGCTGCTGGTGCGGGCCGAGGCCCGGGTCGCGGCACGGGTCGCGGCCGGCCTGCCGGCGCAGCCGACCAAGGTGACGGTCACCGAGCGGGTCAAGCTCGACCCCGAGGCGGCGTTCTTCCGGGCGGGTCCCGCACCCCGGCTGGTCTACTGCCCGTCCGACGCCGTGCCCGCCGCCCGGCTGCTCCTGGACGGGGCCGCGACCGTCGTCGACGGCGGCGACCCGGTCGCCTCCGGCCGGGTGGCGCTGCACCGGGTCGCCACCGACCTGCACGCCCGGGGGGTCCGGCGGCTGCTGGTGGAGGGCGGCGGCACCGTGCTCACCCAGTTCCTGCGCGAGGGCCTGGCCGACGAGCTCCACCTGGTCGTCGCCCCGTTCTTCGTGGGCGACCAGCGCGCGCGCCGCTTCGTCGACGACGGCTGCTTTCCGTTCCGGCCCGGACGGCGGGCGGCGCTCGTGGAGACCCGGGCCGTCGGTGACGTGGCGCTGCTGCGCTACGCGCTCTCCGAGCGCTGCCCGCGGGACGGGGCTCCTCGATGAGGACCGCGCGGGTGCGGACCAGCGTGCCGCTGCCGCTCGACCTGCCGGACGGGGAGCGTGCCGACGCCCTGGCGGTCACCTTCACCGGCCTGGCCGACCACCGCGAACACCTCGCGGTGCGGCTGGGCACCCCCGACCCGGACGTGCCGCTGGTCCGGCTGCACAGCGAGTGCCTCACCGGCGACGTGCTGGGCAGCCTGCGCTGCGACTGCGGGCCCCAGCTGGGCGAGGCGCTGACCCGGCTCGCCGTGGCCGGCGGCTGGCTGCTGTACCTGCGCCAGGAGGGACGAGGGATCGGCCTCTACGACAAGCTCGAGGCCTACACCCTCCAGGACGCCGGGCTCGACACCTACCAGGCCAACCTCGCCCTGGGGCACCCCGCGGACGCCCGCGACTACACGGTGGCCGCCCAGATGCTGACCGCGCTCGGCGTGCGGCGGATCGCCCTGCTCACCCACAACGCCGACAAGGTGCGCCAGCTGCGGCAGCTCGGCGTGGACGTCGTCGAGCAGGTGCCCACCGGCATCCACACCACCGACGCGAACCGTCGCTACCTGGCCACCAAGCTCGGCCTCGCCTGACTCTCCCTCAGAGGGCGCGGAGGATGTCCTCGACGCGGTCCTTCGCGTCGCCGAAGAGCATCTGGCTGTTGTCGCGGAAGAACAGCGGGTTCTGGACCCCGGCGTAGCCGGTCGCCATCGACCTCTTGAACACGATCACGTCGTGGGCCTCCCAGACGGTGAGCACCGGCATGCCGGCGATCGGGCTGGTCGGGTCCTCGGTCGCGGCCGGGTTGACGGTGTCGTTGGCGCCGATCACCAGGACCACCGAGGTGTCGGCGAAGTCCTCGTTGATCTCGTCCATCTCGAGCACGATGTCGTAGGGCACCTTGGCCTCGGCGAGCAGCACGTTCATGTGCCCGGGCAGCCGGCCGGCGACGGGGTGGATGCCGAAGCGGACCTCGACGCCCCGCTCACGCAGCTTGCGGGTCAGCTCGGCCACGCCGTACTGGGCCTGGGCCACCGCCATCCCGTAGCCGGGGGTGATGATCACGCTCGACGCGCTGCCCAGCAGCTCGGCGGCACCCTCGGCGGTGATCTCGCGGTGCTCGCCGTAGTCCTTGTCCTCGGCCGGTCCGGCCTCGATGCCGAAGCCGCCGGCGATCACGGAGATGAACGAGCGGTTCATCGCCTTGCACATGATGTAGGACAGGTAGGCACCGGAGGAGCCCACCAGCGCACCGGTCACGATGAGCAGGTCGTTCTCCAGCAGGAAGCCCGAGGCGGCCGCGGCCCACCCGGAGTAGCTGTTCAGCATCGAGACCACGACCGGCATGTCACCGCCGCCGATCGAGGCGACCAGGTGCCAGCCCAGCGCGAGCGCGACCGCGGTGACCAGCACCAGCGCGATCAGGGTCGGGTCGATCACGAACCAGGTCGTCAGGCCCACGAACAACACCAGCGACCCGAGGTTGATCAGGTTCTTGCCCGGCAGCATCAGCGGCTTGGAGTTGATCCGGGCGCTCAGCTTGAGGTTGGCCACGATCGACCCGGTGAAGGTCACCGCACCGATGAAGACGCCGATGAACACCTCGGCGTGGTGGATGCCCAGGGTGCCGGAGGCGTCCAGGGCCAGCGCCTCGAAGCCGTCGGGCGCGTGCTCCACGTCGAGGTAGCCGTTCCAGCCGACCAGCACCGCGGCCAGACCCACGAACGAGTGCAGCAGCGCGATGAGCTCGGGCATCCCGGTCATCTCCACGACGCGGGCCCGCTGCAGGCCGATCGCGCCGCCGATCACCATCGCGCCGATGAGCAGCACCAGGCCGGTCGTCGAGATGTCCCGGTCGATGGCCAGGCCGATGGTGGCCACCAGGGCCACCGCCATGCCGGCCATCCCGAACGCGTTGCCCTGCTTCGCGGTCTCGTGCTTGGACAGCCCGGCCAGCGCCAGGATGAACAGCAGGGCCGCGACGATGTACGCCGACTGGGCGGCGGTCTCCATGGTCATCAGATCAGCTCTCTTTCAGGGCCGGTCAGGACCGGGAGAACATCGCGAGCATGCGGCGTGTGACCGCGAAGCCCCCGAAGACGTTGATGGACGCGAGCAGGATGGCGACCGTCGCGATCGCGGTCACCGCCGCGTGCTCCTGGCCGATCTGGAGCAGGGCGCCGACCACGATGATCCCCGAGATCGCGTTGGTGACGCTCATCAGCGGGGTGTGCAGCGCGTGGTGCACGTGCCCGATGACGTAGTAGCCGATCACGATCGCCAGCGCGAAGACGGTCAGGTGCCCCAGCAGGGCAGCCGGGGCCAGCGCCCCGAGCACGAAGAGCACCGCAGCGGCCCCGAAGACGATCCCGAACCGGCGCGCCTGGGTCATCGGCGCCTTCTCCACCTTGACCGGCGGCGGTGCTCCCCCACCACCAGCGGCGACCGGGGGAGCGGCGGAGACCTGGACCGGGGGCGGCGGCCAGGTCAGCTGGCCGTCGTGGACCACCGTGATCGAGCGGACCACGACGTCGTCGAAGTCCAGCACGAGCTGGCCGTCCTTCTCCGGGGTCATCAGCTTCATCAGGTTGACCAGGTTGGTGCCGTAGAGCTGGGAGGCCTGCGCCGGGAGGCGACCCGGCAGGTCGGTGTAGCCCAGGATCGTCACCCCGTTGGCGGTGGTGACCGCCCGGCCCGGCACGGTGCCCTCGACGTTGCCGCCGTTGGCCGCGGCCATGTCCACGATCACGCTGCCGGCCTTCATCGAGGCCACCATCTCCGCGGTGATCAGGATCGGGGCGGCGCGCCCGGGGATCAGCGCGGTGGTGATCAGCACGTCGATGTCGGGGCAGGTCTCGGCGTACAGCGCCGCGGCGCGGGCGTTGTAGTCCTCCGACATCTCCTTGGCGTAGCCCGTGGAGGAGACCTCGACGTCAGCGGCCTTGACGGCCAGGTACTCCCCGCCCAGGGACTTCACCTGGTCGGCGACCTCGGGCCGCGGGTCGGTCGCGTACACGATCGCGCCCAGGCTGCCTGCCGCACCGATCGCGGCCAGACCGGCCACCCCGGCGCCACAGACCAGCACCTTGGCCGGCGGGACCTTCCCCGCCGCGGTCACCTGGCCGGTGAAGAACCGGCCGAACTCGTGCGCCGCCTCGACCACCGCTCGGTAGCCGGCGATGTTCGCCATGCTCGAGAGCACGTCCAGCGACTGCGCCCGGCTGATCCGGGGCACCGCATCCATCGCCAGCGCCGTGATCGGACGCTTGGCCAGGTCCTCCACCAGCACCGCGTCCAGCGCCGGGGAGAGCAGGCTGACCAACGTCGCGTGCGGCCGGAGCTGGTCCAGCTGCCCGCGGCTCGGCGCGTTCACCCCGAAGACGATGTCCCCGGCGAACGGGTCGCCGACCTGCGCACCCGCCTCGACGTACGCCGCGTCGGTGAAGCTCGACGACGCCCCAGCGCCCGGCTCGACCACCACCTCGTAGCCCAGCTTGATGAGCTGCAGCACCGTCGCGGGGGTCGCGGCAACCCGCGTCTCCCCCGTCCTGGCTTCCTTGACGACCCCGATGAGCACGCCGATCTCCTGTCCCCTGCGTCAGTCCCGCAGTCTGCCGCACCATCGCACCACGGCGGCGCCGCGTCTCGCGGGAGGCGTCAGACAAGGGTCAGCCTGCCGCACGAGCGCGCCTGAACGGCGTTCACGTGACCATGTTCACGCCGCGTGTCCAGTCGCCGCCGTGCTGCCGGGGCACCAGGAGGAGCCGAGAAAGATCAGGGGCGGTGCGCCCCGCGCAGCGACTGGATCGAGTGCCGGAGCTCGTCGATCGCCTCGTCGATCCCGGTCATCGCCGAGGTCAGCCGGCTGACCGGGTCGCGGTGCGGCTTCGAGGCGACCGCGACCTGCAGCCCGACCGCGAAGAGACGCTGCAGCAGCCCGTCGTGGAACTCCAGCGACAGCTCGCGCCGGTCGCGCAGCGCGGCCAGCTCCGAGATGTCGGTGACCACCGTGAGGAAGCCGCGCTGCACGCCGTCGACGACGTGCGGCTGGTACTCGATCTGGTAGCTGCGCAGCATCCCGTGCTCGTCGGGGATCGCCCGCTCGAAGACCTGGCCGCGTCCCTCGAGCACCTCCTCGACGTGGCGGGAGTTGAGCTTCCAGAGCTCGGGACCGAGCACCGTGCGCAGCGGCAGCCCGGTGCCCTCGTCCGGTCCCAGACCGAACCAGCTGCGGTACGCGGCGTTGGCGAAGACGTTGCGGCACTCCTCGTCCCAGACCGCGATCATGACGGGGAGCTGGTCCATCACCGAGCCGTACCCCAGGGCGTGGCCCGGGCCGGCAGGGGTGAACGGGTGTGCAGGGGCGTGCACCGTGGTCATCAGGGCTCCTCTCGCAGCGGCGTCCGCGTGGACGTCGCCCTGGATCCAGGGTGCGACCGCACGGCGGGGCTCCAGGAGGTGCAGGGGCGCCGTTCCGGGGAGTGCACCTGCACCGCCCTGCGGATGGTCAGATGACCAGTGCGGGTGACCCGGACGGGCGACCAGTGCAGTTGCACCACCCGAAGACGATGCACCCGCGTCTGCTGGGGCGACCGGGTCGGGGAGCACGCTGGAGGCACGACACGACGTGGAGGACCGGCCCGGCGTTTGGGAGGACGGTGGACCGGTTCCTCCCGCGTCGTCCGTTGACCATCTCGGGGGTCAGCGGGACTCGATGATCCCCTCGCGGACCGCCGTGGCGACCGCCTCCAGCTTGGAGTGCGCCCCGAGCTTGGAGAGGACCGACTGCACGTAGTTGCGGACGGTGTTGACGCTGAGGAACAGGGTGCCGGCGATGTCCCGGTTGCTGGCACCGCTCGCCATCATCGCGAGCACCTCGCGTTCGCGGTCGGTCAGGTCGTCGCCCAGCTGCCGCTCCGTGCGGCGCAGCCGCGGGAGCAGCCGGGCCAGCTGGGCGGGCGAGATCAGCGCCTCGCCGGAGGCGGCCACCCGGACCGCCTCGGCGACCTCGGCGGCGGCCCGGTCCTTGGTCACGAACCCGGAGCAGCCGGCCTCGATCGCGGCCAGCAGGGTGGCGTCATCGGCCGAGCCGGTGATCATCACCACAATGGTCTCGGGCCAGCGCCGTTTGATGTCGGCCGCGACGGAGACCCCGGTCTCCCCCGGCATCTCGAAGTCCAGCAGCAGCACGCGCGGCTGGAAGGCCTGCACCAGGTTGCGGGCGTCGACCCCGTTGGAGCCGATGCCGAGCACCTCGAGGTCGTCCTCGAGCTCGAGCAGCCGCCCCAGGCTCTGCACGAACATGGTGTGGTCGTCGACCAGCACCACGCCGATGGCCGCCGTCGGTTCCCCCGGCCCTTGCGGCTCAGCCATCCAGCGCCTCCCGCACCGCTCTCAACAACGTGGTCCGGGGCACCGGCTTCTCGAGCAGGGTGCCATCCAGCTCGACGAGGCCTGAATCGTAGCCGGACATGAACACCACGGGGAGGCTGACGCCCCGCTCGACCATCGCCCCGGCGAGGTCGTCGCCGCGCATCCGCGGCATCGCGACGTCGGTGAGGACGAGGTCGATCGTCTCGCCCTCCACCTCGATCATGGTGAGGGCCTCCAGCCCGTCGGCGGCGACCAGCACGTCGTACCCGTGGTCGCGCAGCAGCCGGGCGGTGCCGATCCGCAGCGGCTCCTCGTCCTCGACCAGCAGGATCCGCTCGGTCCCCCCGCTCGGGGCCGCGGCGGGGACGGCGGTGGGTGCGGCCACCCGGCGCTCGGTGCGCTTGAGCGCGACGGTCACCGTGGTGCCGACCCCGACCGTGGAGTCCACCGAGATCTCGCCACCGGAGGCCTGCACGATGCCGTAGACCGTCGCCAGGCCGAGGCCCGAGCCGCGGGTGCGGTCCTTGGTGGTGAAGAAGGGCTCGAAGACCCTCTTCGCCACCTCCGGGGGCATCCCCGTCCCCGTGTCCTCGACCTCGACCACGACCATCTCGGCCCCGGGCCGCTCCTCGGCGTGCACCCGGATCGTCAGCAGGCCGCCGTCGGGCATCGCGTCGCGCGCGTTGATCGCGAGGTTGACCAGGATCTGCTCGAGCTGGTTGCGGTCGGCGACGGTGACCATGGCCTCGTCGGGCAGCTCGAGGCGCAGCTTGAGGTGCTCGCCGATGGTGCGGGTGAGCATCGAGGCGATGCTGCGGACCACCTCCGTGACCTCGAGCGGCTGCGGCTGGACCACGTCGCGCCGGGCGAAGGTGAGCAGCTGGCGGGTCAGCCGTGCGCCCCGCTCGGCGGCCGCGCGGATCTCGTCGATGTCGGCCTGGGTCTGGGCGTCGGAGGCCGAGCGGCTGAGCAGGGCGGTGTAGTTGAGGATCACCCCGAGCAGGTTGTTGAAGTCGTGAGCGACGCCGCCGGCGAGCTGGCCGAGGCTCTCCAGCCGGTGGGACTGCTCGAGCTGGGCCTCCCGGGCCCGGGCGGCGCGCTCCGCCTCGATCTCGAGCCGTTCGGTGATGTCGCGGACCGCGGCCAGGACAAGCAGGCCCTCCTGCTCGTCGACCACGGTGCTCAGGCTGATCTCGGCGGGGAACTCGGTGCCGTCGCCGCGGCGGGCCCACAGGTTCAGCCCGGCCCCCATGGGCCGGGTCTCGGGCGCCTGGACGTAGCCGGCGCGCAGGTCGGGGTGACCGGCGCCGAAGCGTCCGGGGACGAGCACCTCGATGAGCTGGCCGACGAGCTCGCCTCCGGCCCAGCCGAAGAGCCGCTCGGCCTGCTCGCTGACGTACTGGATCCGGCCGTCCGCGCTGACGACGAGCAGCGCATCCGGGGCTGCGGACAGCAGGCCGCGCAGGACGTGCTCCGACGGTTCCATTGGCGGCGACCCCCGTCTGCCAAAGTTCTCAAGTTGCTGACTGTCTGATTGTCAGGACTATCAGACTCTAGTACCGAAAGGACCCGCTGTGCGGCTCGTGACCGAATCGGGACCGTCCTGGCCTCGTCGCCCGGACGGCCGCCCGTCAGGCGTTCGCCGGTGGCGGCCGACCCTCGCCAGGATGACCCGGGTCACGTTGCCGGGATCAGGAGTGCCCACCTAGGGTCGGGAAGTCCGGCGCTCCGCGCCGCCCTACCCCTGAGGAGCGCCCCATGCGGCTCGGCATGATCGTGGACTACGCCGGAGGGTTCGAGCAGACCGCCGAGCTGCTGCAGGACTACGAGGCTGCGGGGCTGCAGCTCGCCGCCGTCGCGGAGGCCTACTCCTTCGACGCCGTCAGCCAGATCGGCTACCTCGCCGCGAAGACCAAGGACCTCGAGCTGGCCTCGGCGATCCTGCAGGTCTACTCGCGCACTCCCGCTCTCCTCGCGATGACCGCCGCCGGCCTGGACTTCGTCTCCGGTGGCCGGTTCACCCTCGGCCTGGGCGCCTCCGGTCCACAGGTCGTCGAGGGCTTCCACGGTGTCCCCTACACGGCACCCCTGGGCACCACCCGCGAGGTCGTCGAGATCTGCCGGCAGGTGTGGCGCCGCGAGCCCCTGGTGCACCAGGGCAAGAGGTTCACCATCCCGTTGCCGGCCGACCAGGGCACCGGGCTGGGCAAGCCGCTGAAGCTGATCAACCACCCGCTGCGCTCGCGCATCCCGATCTCGATCGCCGCGCTCGGTCCGGCCAACGTGGAGATGGTCGCGGAGATCGCGGAGTCCTGGCAGCCGCTGTTCTTCCACCCGCGCCACTACCGCGAGGCGTGGGGCGAGTCGCTGGACGCCGGGTTCGCCAAGCGCGACCCCGAGCTCGGCCCGCTCGACGTGATGCTGCAGGTCTCGTTCGCGGTCGGCGAGACCGACCCGGCCGAGCTGCAGAAGATCCGCGACCAGCTCGCGCTGTACATCGGCGGCATGGGGGCGCGGGACAAGAACTTCTACAACCAGCTCGCCGTCCGCTACGGGTACGTCGACGAGGCCGCCGAGATCCAGGACCTCTACCTCGCCGGGCAGAAGAAGGAGGCGGCCGCTGCCGTCCCCGAGGACCTCGTGCGCGCCGTCTCCCTGCTCGGCACCGAGGACGAGATCGCCGCCCAGCTGCAGGAGTTCGCCGACGCCGGCGTGACCACCCTGCTGCTGAACCCGCTCGCGGCCACCCCCGAGCAGCGGGTCGCCGACGTGGCGACGCTGGCCCGGCTCAACGGCTGACCAGCAGGTTCGCCATGTCGACCACCGCCCGGTAGCCCAGCGCGACGTACAGGCGGTTGGACACCGGGTTCGCCTGGTCGGTGAACAGGCACGCCCGGTGGCCCTCGGCGAGGATGCGGGCCGACACCGCCGCGACGGCGTTGGCCGCCCAGCCGCGTCCCCGCTGGCCGGGCGGTGTGTAGACCGGGCCGATCCTCGCCACCCCGAACGCGGGCGGGTTGGTCCCGGTCAGGTGGACCGGGGTGCCGTCGCCGTCGAGCCAGAAGTAGAGACCGCGCTCCTGGATCCTGCGCAGGGCGGCGTCCCGGTCGAGCTCCTCGTGGGCGCTGCTGCCCGGGGGCCGTCCGGCCTGCTCGTCGGCGTCCCGCATGAAGGCGTTGAACCACCGCAGCGCCAGGTCCACGTCCTCCTCGCCGACCCGGGTCAGCCGGCCCTCCACGGGAGCGGGGGGCCGGAGCGTCGTGAGCTCGAAGAGCCGGGTGTGCTGGGCGACCTCGACCCGGCCGCCGTGGAGCCGGGCGAGCTCCTCGGCGCAGACCCGGACCGCCGGGAGGGCCCCGTTGAGGGCGAGCACCTCCTCGCCCCGGTCGTGCAGGAGCCGCGCGAGACCGACGGCGGCGGCGTCGGGCATCGGCAGCAGGTACGGCGGCCGCTCCCCGAACGGGGCCGTCCGCATCCCGGCGCCGACGACCGCGCCGGAGCCGTCACGGACCACCAGCCACCAGTGCGGCTGCGAGCGTGGGACGCCCGCGGCATCGTGGGCGATCGTGCGTTGCGCCAGGGTGGCGACCACCGTCGAGACCACCGGCGAGGCGGCCAGGTGGTCGCCGGCGTCGGCCAGGAACTGCGCCGGGTCGTCGGTCAGCTCAAGGTGGAGGTGGTCTTTGGGGCCGCTCATCAGCACAGGCTAGGGAGCCGGCACCGCCCTGTCGCGACCGTTTTCGAGTGGAACGCGCCTCCTCCGATCAGCCGAACGGTTGAACTTCGCCCAAGGTGCTCGCTCTCGGGCACCTCATCGCGCATGATGGTCCGCGGTGGGGAACTGGCCGTTCCCCGTGACCCGGCTGGGGAGTCAGGGTCGCGGGGTTCTCCCAAACGGTCGGTGACCAGGTCCACGGATCCCCCGGGGTGGCGATGACTCGTCTCCCGGGGGATTCGACCTCCTCCGCCGAGACGACAGCAACGCGCGCTCCCCCACCGCCGAGGCGACACGAACGTGCGCTTCGACCCCGGCGAGACGACGCGAATGTGCGCTTCGACCCCGGCGAGACGACGCGAACGTGCGCTTCGACCCCGGCGAGACGACGCGAATGTCCGGCGAGATCAGTCCCGTGCTCTTTTCAGGTAGACAAACGCGGATTAGTCCTGCAGATGTCAGGACATAGGTCCCCTCCCGGCCACCCGAACGGTTGAGGGTGGCGCGGCGAACGGACCATTACCGCGCAGTTCTGCACTATCCGCCGCTAGGTCACCTAGGTTCTTTCTCACCGGCATCGGGGGATCTCCCCAGCCTCGCCCGACGTCGGCCGGACTCCCCACCGTCAGGACGACGCCCCATGACCCACTCCCGCGACCCCGAGGCAGCCGGGATGGTGCAGCCCGCCGTCGCGATCCTGGGCACCGGCCCCATCAGCACCGGCCTCGCCCATCTCGCCGCTCAGCGCGGGTGCTCGGTGGTCGTCATCGGTCGCCGCGAGAACCTCGAGACCTCGCGGGGCCTCCTGATGGCCGAGCTCGCGCACCAGCTCAAGGCTGGACGGGTGGGCGAGCAGTCGGTCGCAGCCCGGCTCGACGCGATCACCTTCTCCCCCGACGAGGACGCGGTGAAGGGACAGGACTTCGTCTTCGACCTGCGCCCCGTGGCACGCCGTACGCCGCAGCCCGCGCTCGAGCGCGTCGCCCACCTCGAGCGGTTGCTCGAGGACCCGGAGGCGACCCTGCTCGTCGATCCGGGGCGCATGTCGCTGCCCGACCTCGCCGAGTCCACCGTCAACCCGGAGCGCGTGGTCGGGGTGCGGTTCCTCGCACCGGTCACCGCCCTGGCGCTGATGGAGCTCATCACCACGCGCCGGTCGGATCCCGACGTGGTCGCGCGCAGTGCCGCCTTCCTGACCGACGTCCTCGGCAAGAACGTGCTGCACTCCGCCGACGAGGCGCTCTTCGCCGACAGCGCCCTACCGATCCCGTACGTCGTCTCCGCAATCCGGCTCAGCGAGTCCCGGCTGTCCAACACCGACGACATCGACGCGGCCCACATTCCCGGCTGCCGTCGACCGATCGGCCCGCTGGAGTTCGCCGACCTGATCGGCCTGGACACCCTGCGCGACCTGGTCGAGGCCCTCCACGCCGAGGACCCGGGCGCCCAGCTGCACCTGCCCGAGTCGCTGGTGCGCCTGATCGACCGCGGCCATCTCGGGCGCAAGTCGGGACGCGGCTTCTTCCGCTACCCGACCGCCACCCAGGGCATCGAGATCCTGCACGCGCACGGCCAGGACGTCCACCTCGCCGGCTGACCCGCAGCAGCGTGACCGCACTCGGAGATCGAGGTGCTCACGCGCAGGGTGACCGCGCTCGGAGGTCGAGGTGCTCACGCGCAGGGTGACCGCACTCGGAGGTCGAGGTGCTCACGCGCAGCGTGAGCTACGAGACCCTCGATCAGGCAGCGACCGGGTGCGGCGCGACCGGGATCCCGCCGGGCAGCAGGGCGCCCCCGTCGTCGAACAGGACGACGCCGTTGCAGAGCAGGTACCAGCCCTGCTCGGGGTGGGCAATCGACACCACCGCCGAGCAGGCATCTCCCGCACCCGCAGTGGGGCACTCAGGCTGGTGTGCGCACATCCTGACCATCTCCCTGATCGTGTCTCGTCTCCTGTCCAGTGAAAGTGACCCCGATCACAATGTCAAGACATTCGATCTAACGGTTGTCCTTCACGCTCGCGCGTCGCTCGCTCGCACCTGACGGACCGCCTGTCGAGACCGTGGACCGTCGCGCCAGGTCTCCGACGTCAGAGTCCTCACGGGTCTGCTGTCCGACGTACGCGCGGCCCGCACGTCACCAAGCAACCGTGCAGTCGGACTCAAGGTGTCAGGCAACGCTGACGTCGGAGACGTATCGCTGGCCGAGCAGAACCCGGACGCCTGCGGGGTCTCGTGGACCTCTCACGAGGTCTCGACACGGTGCTCGCAAGCTCGCACCTACTCGACCAGCGAGAACGGGTCTCGACCGTCGCACGCAACCCCGGAGGTCGAGGTGCGAAGGCGCAGCCTGAGCCACGAGACCCCTGTGAGGCCCCGGATCCGTTCATCGCTGGTCGAGTAGGGCGTAAGGAACGAGCGCCTGTGTCGAGACCCTCGGAAGCGTCGCCGGGGTCTCGTGGCTCGCCTACCGGCTCAGGCGCAGCCTGAGCCACGAGACCCACCTCAGATCCGTACCCAGACACACCAGTGCGCCGAGAATCCCCAACCCCGCTTGACGAAACTCCCCTGTGGGCAAATCAAGAAATGTCGGTGCCCCCTGGCAGAGTCACCCCATGGCAGGCGACACCCCCACCCCCGGACCCCGCACCGGACCCACCCCAATGGAGGCGCGGACGCGTCCGCAGCACCAGTTCACCGGCCGCCTCCACCAGGTCCTCGACCAGATCCTCCCCGTCCCCGCGTGGCCGCTGAGCGCCGACGAGCTCGCCGAGACCCTCACCGAAGCCATCACCGCCCGCAGCCGCATCGACGCCCTCATCGCCACCCTGCTCGCCGACGCCCACTCCCGGGACCTCCCCACCGAGCTCGGCGCCACCAACCTCGTCGCCTGGCTGAAGGCCACCACCCGGCAGACCCCTCGGACGGCCAAAGACCTGGTGGCGCTGGCGCAGGGTCTGGAGGACCACGACCCGACCCGTACGGCGCTCGCCGCGGGGGAAGTGCTGCCGGATCAGGCTGCGGTGATCGTGGCCGCGGTCGATGCCCTCCCGGACACCGTGTCGCCCGACGAGATCGCGAAGGCAGAGGAGCACCTGCTCGCCGAAGCGGCGCATCACGACGCCCGCGAGCTCCGCGCCCTGGGCAAGCACCTCCTCGACGTGATCGACCCCGACACCGCCGACGAACGCCTCAACGCCCTCCTCGAGAAAGAAGAGAGGGAGGCCGCGAGGAAGACGTCGTTCACGGGGTTCCACGACGGCAGCGGGTCCTACCACTTCAAGGGCCGGATGCCGTCACTGGACGGGGCGATCCTGGAGTCCCTGCTCGGCGCGTTCTTGAACCCCAGCCGCCCCGACCCCATCGCCCGGACCCTCGAGGACGGGACGACCGTGGCGACCCCCGAACTGAAGGGCCAAGCGCTGGTGCAGCTGGTGGAGCGGTACCCCCGCAAGAAGCTGCCGATGACCGGTGGGGTCAACACCACCGCCGTGGTGCTGATCCCCCTGGAATGCCTCGAAGGCCGACAACAGGCTGCCGGGATCCTCGGCACCAACCTCCAGGTCTCCGCCGGCCAAGCCCGCCGGCTCGCCTGCGCCGGAGGACTCATCCCCGCGGTGCTGGGGTCGGACTCCCAGATCCTCGACCTCGGCCACGAAGTCCGCGGCTTCACCTTCCCCCAGCGGATCGCGATGGCCGTCCACCAAGGCGGGACCTGCGGGATCGTCGAATGCCAACGACCCGCGACCTGGTGCGACGGCCACCACCTGATCGCCTGGGCCGACGGCGGCCCCACCAACCTGACCAACGGGGCCCTGCTCTGCCCCCGCCACCACACCCTCGCCCACGACGACCGCTTCCAGCTCACCCGACAACCCACCGGCGGGTGGAAACTTGTCCGCCTCAACCGCCGTCAATAGCCCGCATCCCACCTCACCCCGGGGTCTCGGGGCTCGCCCAACGGCTCGCACCTCGACCTCCGGAGACAGACCCGGGCACCGGTCCGCGGGACCCTCACGGGGTCTCGACACGGTGCTCGCAAGCTCGCACCTACTCGACCAGCGAGAAGAGGCTCGACCAGCGAGAAGAGGCTCGACCAGCGAGGAAGGGGTGTCGACCTCTGTACGCAGCCCCGGAGGTCGAGGCGCGAACGCGCAGCGTGAGCCACGAGACCACCGGCACCGGTCCGCGGAACCCTCACGGGGTCTCGACACGGTGCTCGCACGCTCGCACCTACTCGACCAGCGAGGGGTCGGCTCGCACCTCGACCTCCATATGCCAGCCCGGAGGTCGAGGTGCGAACGCGCAGCGTGAGCCACGAGACCACCCGGCACCAGTCTGCGGAACCCTCACCGGGGTCTCGACACGGTGCTCGCAAGCTCGCACCTACTCGACCAGCGAGGAAGGGTCTCGACCTCCGCACCCCACCCGGGTCTCGTGGCTCGCCTCACGGCTCGCACCTCGACCTCCGGAGGCAGACCCCGACACCAGTCCGCGCTGCTCGACCGGCGAGAAGGGGCTCGGCTCCGGCGCGGGTCAGGAGGGTTCGGAGCGGATGAGGCGGCGGCGGGCGATCGCGCCCTCACGCGTACGACGGACCCGGACGCGGCGGGAACGGCGGGCTGCCGAGCGGGCCATGTCGGCGGCGCCGATGAACCCTGCCCGCGGTCCGAGCTCGGCGCCGACGATGATCGGCTCCTGCCGGTGGCCGCGGCCGGTGAGCGACCGGGAGAAGGCCTGCCTGGTCGGGCCGAGGAGGAGCTCGCCTGCGTCCGACACCCCGCCGCCGATGATCACGCAGTGCGGGTCGAAGGCCGCCGTCATGCCGGCGAGGCCGACGCCGAGCCAGGCACCGACATCACCGAGGAGCTCGATGGACAGCGGGTCACCGTCGC
This sequence comes from Marmoricola sp., assembly GCA_044227235.1. GTDB lineage: Bacteria > Actinomycetota > Actinomycetes > Propionibacteriales > Nocardioidaceae > Marmoricola_A. Next base: position 59,082 of record JBGAFN010000018.1, read on the forward strand.
GGGCGGCCTGGGTGATCTGGGGGCCTCGCAACGCCTCGGCGTCCCCTGCCACGACGTCGCGGAGGTGGCGTGCCACCGGGGAGTTCGCCCGGATCAGCTCGCGGGCGTCCCGGACCAGGGCGTTGCCCGACGCGTACTGCTCCCAGCACCCGCGGTTGCCGCACTCGCACCGGTGTCCGTTGGGGACGACCTGGATGTGGCCGAACTCGCCGGCCATCCCGTTCGCTCCCCGGTAGACCCGCTGGTCCAGCACGAGGGCCCCGCCGATGCCGGTGCCGAGCGTCACGCACAGCACGAAGCGGTGGCCCCGCCCCGCACCGAAGCGGGACTCGCCCAGCGCCGCGGTGTTCGCGTCGTTGTCGACGACGACCGGCACCCGCAGCCGGGCGTGCACCCGGTCGCGCAGTGGCTCGCGCCGCCAGTCGAGGTGCGGGGAGAACATCACCACGGACCGGGTGGCGTCCACGAAGCCGGCGGCGCCGATGCCGACCGCGGCGACGTCGTACTCGCGAGCGAACTGGTGCACGAGTTCGACGATGGTGTCCTCGACCGCGCGTACGTCGTTGCCGAGGGTGGGTCGCTGGTCGACGGAGAGCACGGTCCCGGTGGAGTCGACGACCCCGGCCATCACCTTCGTCCCTCCGATGTCGACCCCCACGGTCAACGGCTCCCACCGGGGGGCACGGGCTCGGCGTGGTTCAGCCATGGCGACAGGGTACGGGCCCGCCGCCCTCGACGAGATCCAGGCCACACCCGGCAGCGGCATGCCGGCACCTCCCCGTGGGTACCCTGGGTGATTACTTGGCTCATGCAAGGGCTCGTGACGGGCTCGCGGACGCGACGCCAGGACCCCGCTGCTCCGGCCAACGAAGGACCTCCCGTGACCACTGCTCCCGCGAGCACGCGCCCCGCCGTCGGCAACCCGACGCCGCCGACCCGTTCGGCCGTGCTGGTCGTCGCCGTGCTCTGCTTCGGCGGCATGAGCGTGGCGCTGATGCAGACCCTGGTCATCCCACTGCAGGGCGAGCTCGCCCAGCTGCTCGGCACGACCGCGGCCAACGCCTCCTGGGTCGTCACCGCGACCCTGCTGGGAGCGGCGGTGGCCATGCCGATCGCCGGCAGTCTCGGCGACCTCTACGGCAAGCAGCGGGTGCTGGTCGGCAGCGCCGCGGCGCTCGTGGTCGGCTCGCTGGTCTGCGCACTGTCCGACACCCTGGGGCCGATGCTGGTGGGCCGGACCCTCCAGGGCCTGGCGATGGGCTTCATCCCCGTCGGCATCAGCATGATGCGCGAGATCACCCCGCCCCACCTGACCGCGACCGCCATCGCCTCGATGAGCGCCACCCTCGGCGTGGGCGGCGCGATCGGCCTCCCCCTCTCCGCGTGGATCGCCGACGCCTGGAACTGGCACGCCCTGTTCTGGTTCTCCGCCGGCCTGGCCACGGTGATGACCGTGGCCACGCTGGTCGTGGTCCCCCACGTGCACGACGCCCACGGCGGCCGCTTCGACGTCCTCGGCGCTCTCGGCCTCGCGCTCGGTCTGGTCTGCTTCCTGGTTGCGGTCAGCAAGGGCAACGAGTGGGGCTGGGGCACCCCGCGGCCCTGGGCGCTGGCCTCGGTCGGCATCCTCGTGCTGGTGGGCTGGGGCGTCCTCCAGCTGCGGCGCGAGCAGCCGCTGGTCGACCTGCGCACCACCGCGCGTCGTCCCGTGCTGATGACCAACGTCGCCGCCATCGCGATCGGGTTCGGCATGATGGCGCAGTCGATCGTGGTGCCCCAGCTGCTGCAGATGCCGGTGGCGACCGGCTACGGACTGGGGCAGAGCCTGCTGCACGCCGGCCTCTGGATGGCACCGGGTGGCCTGATGATGCTCTTCTTCGCCCCCGTCTCCAGCCACCTGATGCGCACGATCGGCGCCAAGCACACCCTGATGATCGGCGCCGTCGTACTGGGCTCCGGCTACCTGCTCGCCTTCTTCCTCGACGCCGCCCCGTGGCAGCTGCTGGTCGCCTCGTCGGTCAGCTCGGCCGGCGTCGGCATCGGGTACGCCGCGATGCCGACCCTGATCATGGCCTCGGTCCCCGAGCGCGAGGCCGGCGCGGCCGTCGGCCTCAACGGCCTGATGCGGTCGATCGGCACGACGACCGCCTCGGCGGTGATGATCGCGATCCTCACCGCCGCCACCACGTCGTACGGCGAGCTGACGATCCCGACCGAGGGCGCGTTCAGGGCCTGCTTCCTGGTCGGCGCGCTGGCCGCGTTCCTCGGGGCCGCGATCACCCTCGCCATCCCGACGAAGGCGCCGCAGACCGTCTGAGCGGGCTGAGCGCGAGGGGTCTCGTGGCTCACGCTGCGCGTTCGCACCTCGACCTCCGAGCGGAAGCGATGACCGGGCTCAGAAGACCCGGTGCACCTTGTGCTGGGCGGCCTGCGCGCGCGGCCGGATCACGAGCTCGTCGATGTTGACGTGCGGGGGTCGCGTGACCATCCAGGTGATCGCGTCGGCGACGTCGTCGGCGGTCAGCGGCTCCGCGACCCCGGCGTAGACGGCCTCGGCCTTCTCGCGGTCGCCGTCGAACCGGACCAGGGCGAACTCGTCGGTGCGGACCATCCCTGGTGCGATCTCGCAGACCCGCACCGGCTGGTCGAAGAGCTCGAGCCGCAGCGTCTCGCTGACGACCTGGGTGCCGTGCTTGGCGGCGGTGTAGCCGCCACCGCCCTCGTAGGCCACCCGGCCCGCGGTGGACCCGACGTTGAGGATCACCCCGGCCCCGCTGGCGACGAGCGCGGGCAGCAGCGCCTTGGTGACCTGCATCAGCCCGATGACGTTCACCTCGTACATCGCCCGCCAGTCCTCGGCATCGGCCTCGGCGACCGGACCCGCCCCGAAGGCGCCGCCGGCGTTGTTGACCAGGACGTCGAGGCGCGGGCCGACGGCCGCCGCCAGCGCCGCGACGTCGTCGGCCGAGGTGACGTCGCAGGCGACCGCGGTGCCGCCGAGGTCGGCGGCGAGCGCCTCGATCCGGTCGGCACGGCGCGCGGCGCAGTAGACGTGGAAGCCTGCGGCCGCCAGATGCCGGGCGGTCGCCGCGCCGATGCCGCTGCTGGCCCCGGTGACGACGGCGGTGCGCGCGGACGAGGGGGAGGGAGAGGTCATGGCGCCGATTCTCCCCGGTGGTGCGCGACACTGCACGGGTGCTCCCCCGCTTCGAGGTCGTCGGCCGGCTGCGACCCTTCGACCTCCTCGCCCCGGGGCAGGTGGCGGTGGACGTCGCGGACCCGGACGGCGGCGCGTGGCCGGTCCCGCAGCCCGCGCCGTACGTCGCGGCGGTCGCCGAGGTGGGCGCCGAGGTGGGCGCCGCGGTGAGCGGGGCCGAGCCCGCGCGGGTGTGGCTGCGGTTCGGGGAGGTGGTGCTCGAGGCGGTCCTCGGGTCTCGTGGCTCGCTTCGCTCGCACCTCGACCTCCGGAGCGGGGTGACGCTGCAGGTCACGGCCGACGGCGCGACGACCACGCACCGCAGCCGCCGGCACGGCCGCACGCGGGCCGAGCCGGACGCGCTCGCCCTGACGCTCACCGGGTCGCACGCCACTGTCTTCGTCCGGGAGGACGGTGGCTGGGTCGCCCGGGCCCGGGTCGACCTGCGCGACCGCTGGGACGCGCACGACCCCGCCCAGCTCGCGGCCTTGCAGGTCGGTGCCGCGGGCACCGGGCGGCTCCGCGCGGGCGGGTTCGGCCAGCTCGGGCTGCGCGACCTGCGCCTGGTCAGCCACGCCGACGGCACGCAGTACGACGAGGACGGCCTGCTCCTGCTCACCGCGACCAGTGCCGGTCCCGGGTTCTTCGGCACCGGCCACACGTCCGTGTGGTCGCTGGGCCCGGGCTCGCGTGCCCTGCACCACCGCGGCGACCTCTTCTTCACCCGCCCCGACCGGCCCGGCGTGTACGGCGACCACGCCACCCACCTCGTCCGCGACGGCGAGACGTGGCTGGTGGCCACCAGCACCTGGGGCGACTTCGACCCGCACCGCGACGGCGCACGCGTCGCGACGACGCTGGCCACCTCGACGGCCGACCTGACAAGTGGCCGCCACGTCCTCACTACCCGGCCGCTGGACCTGCCCACGACGGGGCTGACCTCGGTCGGGATCTGGGACCCGCACCTGGTCCGCGACGGCGCCACCTGGCGGGTCGGCTATGTCAGCGCCTCCCGCTTCTTCCGCTTCCACCCGGTGCTGGCCGAGGGGCCCTCGCTGGACTCCCTCGCCCTGCGCGCTGCCGCGGCCGACCGCCGGGCCACCGAGGGCACCACGCTGCTGAGGCTCGAGGACGGCTGGCGGGTGCTGGCCAGCGACGGCCGGGACGGGCGCCGTGGCCAGCGGGCGGCCTACCCGGTCTTCGACCTGGACCTGGCGCAGGTCGGCGCCCTGGACGCGCCGTACCCGACGAACCTGCCGTGGCCGACGCTCGCTCGCACCGGTCCCGAGGACTGGCTGATGGTCGCCTTCGATGGCACCCCGCGGGGAGGCCCGCTGCTCGGCTACGGCACCCACGGCGACGTGGTCCTGCTGCGGACCGCTACTCCAGGGTCCGCAGGCGGACCGTCTCCGGCACCCCCTGCAGGGCCGCCAGCGCCTCCGCGGTGAGCACCGAGCCGGTGTCGGTGACGACGTAGCCGTAGTGGCCGCGGGTGGCGAGCACCTGGCCCTCCACGTTGACCCCGTGCTCGGCGAAGACCCGGTTGAGCTGGGCCAGCACCCCCGGGATGTTCTGGTGCAGGTGCGCGATCCGCAGCGCGTGCTCCGAGGTGCCCGGCGCCAGCGTCGGCAGGTTGACCGAGAGCGTCGTGGTGCCGTGGTCGAGGTACTCGCGCAGGCGTGTGCTGACGAACCGGCCGATGTCCTCCTGCGCCTCCTCGGTCGAACCGCCGACGTGCGGGGTGAGGATCACGTTGGGCACGTTGCGCAGCGGGGAGTCGAACGCGTCGCCCCGGTTCTTCGGCTCCTGAGGGAAGACGTCGATCGCCGCCCCGGCCAGCCGGCCCGAGAGCAGCGCGTCGTGCAGGGCGTCGTAGTCGACGACGAACCCGCGGGACAGGTTGAGGAAGATCGAGCGCGGCCGCATCCGGGCGAACTGCTCGGCCCCGAAGATGCCGGCGTTCCCGGCCCTCCCGTCGACGTGGAGGGTGACGGTCTCGACGGTGTCGAGGAGCTCGTTGAGCGAGGAGCAGCGGCGCGCGTTGCCCAGGGCCAGCTTCTCCTCGGTGTCGTAGAAGTAGACCTGCATGCCGAGCATCTCGGCGACCACCGAGAGCTGCGAGCCGATGTTGCCGTAGCCGACGATGCCCAGCGTGCGGCCGCGGATCTCGTGGCTGCCGGTCGCCGACTTGTCCCACACACCGTTGTGCAAGGCGGCGTTGCGGTCGGTCAGCCGGCGGGCCAGCGCGATGATGTCGGCCAGCGCCAGCTCGACCACCGAGCGGGTGTTGGAGAACGGCGCGTTGAACGCCACCACGCCCTGCTCGGCGGCGGCGTCGAGGGCGATCTGGTTGGTGCCGATGCAGTAGGCGCCGACGGCGAGCAGGTCGGGGCAGGCGGCGAGCACCCGCGCGGTCAGCTCGGTCTTGGACCGCAGCCCGAGCACGGCGACGCCCTGCAGGGCGGCGATCAGCTCGGTCTCGTCGAGCGCCCCGGGCCGGGTCTCGACCTCGAGGCCGGCCTCGGTGAGGATCGACGAGGCGACCGGGTGCAGGTTCTCCAACAGCAACGCCTTCATGCCCGAAGCCTCTCAGGACGCAGCCGGAGGGGACACCAGGGTCCCCGGGGGCGGACAGCGTCAGGCGCGGTGCTGGTCCACGAGCTGCTCGGTCGGCCGGTGGGGGCATCCATCCGTGGCGCGAGGTGGAACGGACATTGCTGCCTCCTGGCCACGATCGAACGGCTCTCACGTCGCGGGCCGGTCTACCCTGGCTTCCGGCGCCCGGAGCGGCTGTGCTGGGAGGTGCTGGAGGTCGCTGACACATCCGTCCGCGCCGACCGCGCCGACGGGGGCGACATGTGCTTCTCAGCAGAGGCGGACCTCACCGCCGGGGTGCTGGTGGGCGTGGTTGCGGTCGACGCGCTGCGGCACGCCCACCGTCCGACCCAGTTGCCGCTCGCCCTGCTCCCGCTCGTCCTGGCCCTCCACCAGCTCGTCGAGGCGGTGGTGTGGTGGGGTCTGGGGGGTGACGTCGCTCCGGCCGTGACCCGCGCCGCCGAGTGGCTCTACCTGGTCATCGCCTTCGGCGTGGTCCCGCTGCTGGTCCCGGTCGCGGTCGGGGTGCTGGAGCCCCGGACCCACCGGCCACTCCCGGCAGTGCTCGTCGCGGTGGGCGCCCTGGTCGCCGTCACCCTCACCTACGCCGTCGTCCGGGGCCCGGTGTCGGCGTCCGTCCAGGGCCACCACATCCGGTACGACGTCGACCTGTGGCACGGCGGGGCCTTCGCCCTGCTCTACGTCCTCGCGACCTGCGGCTCCATGCTGATCTCCCGGTATCCCCAGGTCCGGGCCTACGGCATGGTCAACCTCGGGGCGGTCCTGGTGCTGGCCTGGCTGAGCCGGAGCGGCTTCGTGTCGCTGTGGTGCGTCTGGGCGGCCGTCACGAGCGTGGCGATCGCGCTGCACCTGCGCCACGCCCCGCAGGAGCCCGCAGCGCAGCACCTCACCCGGGTCTGAGGAGCGAACGGGCCCCGGTCCGCTCCGGCATCGGGACGATCTCGTCGATCCCGCGGACCGGTCCGGGGCAGTCAGGTGGGAGTCAGGTGAAACCGGACACCGTGGACACCTGACCACGATCCGGCCTGTCCGGGCCGAGCCACGAAGGGAACCCCCGTGACGAACCACCCCACCCGCGTCCTGGTGCTCGCGGAGGGCCCCGCGCTCACCGCGGAGCTCCTCGGCGTGATCCGGGACCGCGCCGCCCAGGGCCCGACCCAGTTCCGCGTCGTCGTTCCCAACCCGGCCGCCGCGGAGGTGCACCTGCTGCACCCCGAGCGCCACGTGAAGGCCGCCGAGGCCGAGCAGCACCTCGCCGAGGCACTCGACGCCCTGGTCGCCGCCGCCGGCGGCCCCGTACTGGGGTCGGTCTCGGTGCGTCACGACCCGATGGACGTGGTCGAGGACGTGCTCTTCAACGAGCCGGTCGACGAGATCATCCTCGGGGTCTCGACCCACTTCCTGGCCCGGCTCACCCACCAGGACCTGGCCCACCGGCTGGCCCACTACGGCCTGCCGATCACCACCGTCGGCGCGGGGGTGACCGCGTGACCAGCCCCACCAGCACGGCCACGACCCGCGCCCTGCACCGGGAGATGCTCAACAAGGTCCCCGAGGTCACCGTCTACTTCTGGGTCATCAAGATCCTCTGCACCACGGTCGGGGAGAGCTTCGCCGACTACATCAACGAGACCCTCGGGTTCGGGCTGACCAACACCACGCTGGTCTTCTCCGCGGCGTTCGTGGTGGCCCTGGTCGCCCAGTTCCGGCTCCGCCGCTACGTGCCGGGCGTCTACTGGCTCGTCGTGGTGCTCGTCAGCGTCGTGGGCACGCTGCTCACCGACAACCTCACCGACGCCCACGGCGTCCCGTTGTGGATCAGCTCCACCCTGTTCGCGGTGCTCCTCGCCGTCGTCTTCGGCATCTGGTACGCCCGCGAGCGGACGCTGTCGATCCACTCGATCGTCACCACCCCGCGCGAGGCGTTCTACTGGCTCGCCGTGCTGGTCACCTTCGCCCTGGGCACCGCGGTGGGCGACTGGACCCTGGAGCTCACCGGCTGGTCGCCCGGGGCGGCCGTGCTGCTGCCGCTGGGCCTGATCGCGGCCGTCTTCGCCGGCTGGAAGGCCGGTGTCCTCGGCCCGGTGCTCTCCTTCTGGATGGCCTACATCCTCACCCGGCCGCTGGGCGCCAACATCGGCGACTTCCTCGGCGCGGACAGGTCCGAGGGCGGTCTCGGCCTGGGCACGCTGGGGACCAGCGTGCTGTTCCTCGGCACGATCACCGCCGTCGTGGTCTACCTGAGCATCACCCGCAAGGACCAGACCGAGCTGGTCCGCCGGCCCGACCACTGACGGTCACGGGGCCTCGAGATCAGCGGTCCGCGGCACCCGGCGGGGTGCCGCGGACCGCACTGTTTCTTGACGGACTCTTGTCGAGCAAACGGTTGGGCGTCCCTCCTCGAACGGCGACACTGGAAGCACCCGGACTTGGGAGGGTCCGGGACCGGAAGTGGATGCGTCCCCCGACTGACGCGGTGCCCTTCCCAGGTCCACGGCTGCCGGCCGTCACGCCGAGCAGGCCGGCAGCCGGGACCGTCCCCCGAGGCGCGGGCCTGCGGGCGCTGCTCAGGCGCCGAGCGCCGTCTGCGCCACCTGGGTGCTCTCGACCATCCGGGTCAGGGCGGCCGCGACGACCTCCCGTGCGTCCGCCACGGTCACCCCCGGGGCGTGGTCGGCCAGGCAGCCCACCGTGGCCGGATCGAGCGGCAGCCCGAGCTCCTCGTACGCCGCTGCGAGGAGCGCCCGCACCGGCTCGGGCCGGGTCACGGTGACGACGGCGCAGAAGAGGTAGCCGCCCCGGAAGAGTCGCTGACCCGTCCCGGCCAGCTTGGCGCGACCGCCGCTGTTGACGCTCCAGGCGCCGTCGCAGTACTCCCCGGGCACGGCGCCCACCCGGGGGTCCGGCACGCCGAGCTCGGCCGCCGCGTCGGCGAGCGCCTCGCCCACCAGGCGGAAGCGCGCCTGCAGGTCGCGCCGGGGGTCGGGGTGGGCGCCCCACAGGTGCACCACCAGGGAGCCCTCGTCGTAGGCGGCCAGGTGGCCGCCAACCGGACGCACCACGGGCTCGAAGCCGCTGGAGGCCGCGAGCGCAGCGGCGGCGCCGTAGCCGGGCAGCAGGGTGTCGCGGCGGCTGAACGCCGCGGTCGGCGTGCAGCCGCCGAGCAGCAGTGCGGGCGGGGCTCCCCGGCCCGAGCGGGCGTGCTCGGTCGCCGCGGCGAGGACGCCCCGGACGTCCTGGGAGCCCCGCACGGGGTACGGGCGCCGCAGCACGGTCGGCACCCCGGAGCCGAAGGGTCCGGTCATGCGTCGACCCGGGCTCGGGACTCGATGGCCTGCTGGTAGAGGCGGCCGGCGCGGTAGGAGGAGCGGACCAGGGGTCCGGACAGGACGCCGGCGAAGCCGATCTCCTCGGCCTCCTCGGCCAGCTCGACGAACTCCTCGGGCCGCACCCACCGCTCGACGGGGTGGTGGCGGGCCGAGGGGCGCAGGTACTGGGTGATGGTGACCAGCTCGGTGCCCGCGGCGTGCAGGTCACCCAGGGCCTGGGAGATCTCCTCGCGGGTCTCGCCCATCCCCAGGATCAGGTTCGACTTGGTGACCAGCCCGGCCTCCCGGGCTGCGGTCAGCACCCCCAGGGACCGGTCGTAGCGGAACGCCGGCCGGATCCGCTTGAAGATCCGCGGCACCGTCTCCACGTTGTGGGCCAGCACCTCGGGACGGGAGGCGAAGACCTCCGCGAGCAGGTCGGGGACCCCGTTGAAGTCCGGGACCAGGTTCTCCACCCCGGTCCCCGGGTTGAGGGCGTGGATCTGGCGGACGGTCTCGGCGTAGAGCCAGGCGCCACCGTCGGGCAGGTCGTCGCGGGCGACCCCGGTGATGGTGGCGTAGCGCAACCCCATCGTGGCCACCGACTCCGCGACCCGGCGGGGCTCGTCGCGGTCCAGGGCGGCGGGCTTGCCGGTGTCGATCTGGCAGAAGTCGCAGCGCCTGGTGCACTGGTCCCCGCCGATCAGGAAGGTGGCCTCGCGGTCCTCCCAGCACTCGTAGATGTTGGGGCACCCCGCCTCCTGGCACACCGTGTGCAGCCCCTCGGACCTCACCAGGCCCTGCAGGTGCTGGTACTCCGGACCCATCCGGGCCCGGGTCTTGATCCACTCCGGCTTCCGCTCGATCGGCGTCTCCGCGTTGCGCACCTCCAACCGCAGCAGCCTGCGGCCGTCCGGGTTCGCGCTCACCGGACGCCTCCGTAGGCACCAGGCCCGACGACCGAGCGGACCGCGGCCCGCCACCCCTCGTGCAGCTCCTCGCGGCGCTCGGACGACATGAGCGGCTCGAAGGTCCGCTCGACCTCCCAGCGGTCGACCAGGTCCTGCGCGGTCCAGCGGCCCACGCCCATCCCGGCCAGGTGGGCCACCCCGAGCGCGGTCTGCTCCAGCTCGGTGGGGCGCAGCACCGGCACGCCGAGGATGTCGGCCTGGAACTGGCAGAGCAGGTCGTTGGCCGCCGCCCCACCGTCCACCTTGAGCTCGGGGACCGCGATGCCGCCCGCGACCAGCGCGTCCACGCAGTCACGGGTCTGGTAGGCCATCGACTCCAGACCGGCGCGGACCACGTGCTCGGCGGAGGACTCCAGGGTCAGGCCGACGATGCCGGCCTTCGCGTCCCGGACCCAGTGCGGGGCGCAGATGCCGACGAACGCGGGGACGACGTACACGCCGCCGCTGTCGGGGACGCGGGCGACCACGTCCTCGACCCGCTCCCCGGGCGCGAGCGCCCGGAGCTTGTCGCGCAGCCACTGCACGGTCTGGCCGCTGTGGAAGACCACCGCCTCCGCCTCGTAGGCCGTGACACCGTCGACGGTCCAGCCGACGCTGGCGGTCAGCCCGTCGATGACCAGCGGGGTGCCGCCGGTGTTGGCGGTGAGCACCGAGGCGGTGCCGTAGGTGTTCTTGGTGGAGCCAGGGGTGAAGCAGGCCTGGCCGAACATGCCGGCCTGCTGGTCGGCCATCACCGCGGTCACCGGCACCGGGCGGGTGCCCGGCAGGCCGAGCTCGGCAGGGACCACGTATCCGTAGTCGGCGCCCGAGGGCAGGGCGTCGGGCAGCAGGCCGTCCGGCACCCCGGCGACGGAGAGCAGCTTGTCGTCCCAGGCGAGCTGCTCCAGGTTGAACATCGCGGTCCGCGACGCCTCGCTGTGGTCGGTGGCGTGCGTGCGGCCCGAGGTCAGGTTCCACAGCAGCCAGGTGTCGAGGGTCCCGAAGGCGAGCTCGCCCCGCTCGGCGCGCTCACGGACCCCGGGCACCTCCTCCAGCAGCCAGGCCACCTTGGGCATCGAGAAGAACGAGTCGTTGAAGACACCGCCGCGGGCGCGGACCTCGGCGTCCACGCCGTCGGCGCGCCACCGCTCCACGATCGGGTCGCTCTGCTTGGACATCCACGACACCGTGTTGTGGACCGGCCGGCCGGTGCTGCGGTCCCAGACCTGGCAGGTCTCCCGGCTGGTGGTCACCCCGATCGCGGCGACGTCGTCCATCGTCGCACCGGCCTTCGCGAGCGCCTCGGCCATGCTGTCGCGCTGGGCCCTCCACACCGCGTCCGGGTCGAGCTCGACCCAGCCGGGTCGGGGGAACAGCGGGACCACCGGGTTGCGGGCCTCGGCGACCATGCGGCCGGCCTCGTCGACCAGCACGGTGCGGGCGCTGGTGGAGCCCTCGTCGAGGGCCATCACGTAGCGGGTCACGACCTCACCTCTCCCCGCCGGGCGTGCGGCCCGGGACGGCGAGGTGGTCGAGCCACGCGACGTACTCCTCGACCTCGGCCTTGCGGCGGTCGGCGTCCCAGTCGAGCCGGTCGCCGAGCAGGGCCACCGCACGCTCGACGACCTCCAGCCCGTGGCCGGGCTCGAAGGCGAGCAGCACCCGGCGGGCCAGCACGTCGGTCAGCGTCCGGGCCAGCTCGTGGCGGACCGCGAAGACCAGCTCGGCACCGATCGCGCCGGTGGCCGGGTGCAGCACCTCGAGCAGGGCCGGGTCGTCGTCGGCCTCGGCGAGGACGCCGACGGCACGGCTGCCGTAGATCGTGAGCAGGCGGCCTGCGGTGAGGTCGGAGACGCCGTGGGCGACCAGCGACCGGCGGACCTCGTCGAGGTCGCCGGCCGCGCCCGGGAAGGGCAGGTCGGCGGTGACGCAGGCCGGCGCCTTGCGCCCGAGCCGGCGGAAGACGTCGTCGACGGCGTCCTCGGCGAGCTGGCGGTAGGTGGTGAGCTTGCCGCCGACGACGGTCACCAGGTTCGGCAGGTCGGGGGCGTGGTCGTGCAGCACGTGGCTGCGCGGCACCTCCCACTCCTCGACGCCCGGGGCGTAGGGCAGCGGCCGGACCCCGGAGTAGGTGAAGAGCACGTCGTCGCGGGTCAGGCCGGCCTGCGGGATGAGGGTGTTGACCTCCTCCAGCAGGTAGGTCTCCTCGTCCACCTCGCAGCGGGCGAGGTCAGGGTCCTCGTCGAACCGCTGGTCGGTGGTGCCGATCAGGTAGCGGCCCATCCACGGGATGACCAGCACGAGCCGTCCGTCGGTCTTGGACTCGTAGTAGACGACGTCGTCGGGAGCGCCCGGGAACGGGTCGACGACCAGGTGACTGCCCTTGGTGCCGCCGTTGAGGCGCGGCTGGGGTGGGGCGCCACGGCGGAAGACGCGGTCGATCCACGGGCCGGCGACATTGAGCACGACGTGGCCGCGGACCTCGTGCAGCTCGTCGGTGGCGGTGTCGCGGTAGCGGACGCCGACGACGGCACCCCCCTCGAGCACCGGCTCCTCGACGCGCGCCTTGGTGCGCAGCTGCGCGCCGGCGCCGACCGCCGACAGGCCGACCTCGACGCAGAGCCGCTCGGCGTACTCGACCTGGCCGTCGGTGAAGACCGCGGCACCACCGAGCCCGTCGGTGCCGATGCCGCGGAACCGCCGGACCAGGGCGTCCTTCTTCAGGACCTCGTGGCGGCCGGTGCGCTTGTCGAAGGAGAGCACGTCGTAGGCGACCATGCCGAGCCGGATCAGCCAGGCCGGGCGGCGGTTGTGGGCGTAGAAGGGCATGATCAGCCGCTTCGGCTTGACCAGGTGGGGCGCGTTGCGGAACAGCCGCTCGCGCTCCCGCAGGGACTCGCGGACCAGCGCGAAGTCGCGGTGCTCGAGGTAGCGCAGGCCGCCGTGGACCAGGCGCCCGGACCAGGCCGACACCCCGCTGCACAGGTCGTCCTGCTCCAGCACCACCACCCGCAGCCCGCGCAGCGCCGCGTCCTGCGCGACACCGAGGCCGTTGATGCCCGCGCCGATGACGACGAGGTCGAAGGGGATCAGGTCGGTCATGGTCAGCCTCTCGCCTGCCGCCGGGACACGAGGCGCTCCGCACTCCCGGCGACATATTCATTCAGACAGTGCATTGACATGTAGAATGACCCGTGGGGCTCGCGGCTGTCAAGGTGTGCGCGCCCGCGGTGCCCGTTGCGGGAGAATGGCTCGTCCGCCCTCCGTCGTCCGTCCCCAGGAGTCCCCGTGCCCGACGTCGACCAGCAGCGACTGATGGTCAAGGTGGCCCGCCTCTACCACACGCACGGGATGCGTCAGACCGACATCGCCAAGCGGCTGCAGATCTCCCAGTCCCGCGTGTCCCGGCTGCTCACGCAGGCCGAGGAGGCCGCCATCGTCCGCACCGTGGTCGCCATCCCGCCACACATCCACGCTGCGCTGGAGGAGGAGGTCGAGGAGCGCTACGGCGTCGGCGAGGTCCACGTGGTCGAGACCGTGAGCACGGACTCCGCCGAGCTCAACCGCGACCTCGCGCACGCCATGGCCTTCCTCCTGCAGGAGATCTCCTTCGAGGCCCCCACCGTCGCGCTGACCTCGTGGAGCCAGACCCTGCGGCTGATGGTCGACCAGCTCCAGCCGCTGCGCACCAAGACCGAGCGGGTGGTCGAGACCCTCGGCGACCTCGGCCCGCCGGACCTGCAGCACGCCGCGGCCCGCACGACCCAGCGGCTGGCCGCCCTCACCGGGGCGCAGCCGGTCTTCCTGCGCACCCCCGGGGTGGTGCCGTCGGCGGACCTGCGCGACCTGCTGCTGAGCCGGGACCCCTACGCCCGACAGGCGCTGGAGCTGCTCGACTCGGTCGACCTCGCACTGGTCGGCATCGGGGCGTGCGAGGTCGACCCCGCGCTGCGGTCGGGAGACAACTTCTTCACCGACGACCAGTTCGCCCAGATGCGCGAGCGCGGCGCGGTCGGCGAGGTGTGCCTGCACTTCCTCGACGCCGAGGGCCAGCTGGTGGGCGGTCTCGACGACCTCGTCGTCGGGATCACCGCCGCCCAGCTCAAGGCGACCCGGCGCCGCTGGGCGGTGGCCGGCGGCCCCCGCAAGCACGCGGCCGTCCGGGCCGCGCTCGCCGGCGGCTGGGTCGACACCCTGGTCACCGACGTGGGCACCGCCGAGTACCTGCTCAGCTGAGCCGCCCACCCGGACCGGTCAGCTCAGCTGGGGGTCGCGCATCCGGCGCATCTCGGGCGCGAGCAGCCGCGCCGCGTCCGCGGCGACGTCCTCGGCCTGCTCCTGGGACTGGCGCTCGGACTCCACCCGGGCCAGGTACGTCGCGACCTCGCGCTCCACGGTCGCGTCGTCCCAGCCGAGCACGGGCGCGGCGACGCGGGCCACCGCCCACGCGGAGTCGGTGCCGCGGTGGGTGGTCTCGATGGAGATCCGGGTCCGCCGGGTGAGCAGGTCGTCGAGGTGCAGGGCGCCTTCGTGGGTGACGGCGTAGCGGATCTCGGCGTCGAGGTACTCCGTGGCCCCCACCACCGGCTCGAGCAGCTCGGGGTGGCGGCGCGCCTCGTCGAGGACCTCGTGCACCAGCGACCCGTACCGGCCCAGCAGCCGGCTCACCCGCCACACGGGGATGCCGAGCTCCTCGGACAGGGCGTCGACCTGGTTGCACAGCGCGGCGTAGCCGTCGGCCCCGAGCAGGGGGACCTCCTCGGTCACCGAGGCCGGAACGGGCCGCCCGAGGTCCTCCGCCGCGACGTCGACCGCGTCGGCGGCCATCACCCGGTACGTCGTGTACTTGCCGCCGGCCACCGAGACCAGGCCAGGACTGGTCCGGGCCACCGCGTGCTCGCGGGAGAGCTGGCTGGTGGCCTCGGACTCCCCGGACAGCAGCGGACGGAGCCCGGCGTACACCCCGACCACGTCGTCGCGGGTCAGCGGGACGGCCAGCACCCGGTTGACCTGCTCGAGCACGTACTCGATGTCGGTGCGGCTCGCGGCGGGGTGCGCCTTGTCCAGGGTCCAGTCGGTGTCGGTGGTGCCGACGATCCACTTGCTGCCCCAGGGGATCACGAAGAGCACCGACCTCGCGGTGCGCAGGATCAGCCCGGTGTCGGAGTTGATCCGGTCCCGCGGCACGATCAGGTGGACCCCCTTGGAGGCGCGGACCCGGAAGCGGCCCCGCTCGCCGGAGAGCCGCTGCACCTCGTCGGTCCACACGCCCGTGCAGTTCACCACGACCCGGGCGCGGACCTCGCAGCGGCGACCGGTCTCGGTGTCGCGGAGCACGGCGCCGACCACCCGGTCGGCGTCGCGGAGCAGGGCGACGACCTCGGTGGAGCTGCGCACCAACGCGCCGTAGTGGGCGGCGGTGCGCACCACGGTGAGGGTGTGCCGGGCGTCGTCGGTCTGGGCGTCGTAGTAGCGGACCCCGCCGACGAGCGCGTCGGCCCTGAGCGCGGGGCACAGCGAGCGGGCGCGCCGCTTGCCGAGGTGCTGGGCGCGTGGCAGCGAGCTGGTGCCGCCGAGCCGGTCGTAGAGCGCCAGGCCGGCGCCGACGTAGGCGCGCTCCCAGGCGTGGTGGGTGAGCGGGTAGAGGAACGACACCGGCTGCACCAGGTGCGGTGCCAGTCGGGTCAGCATCAGCTCGCGCTCCCGCAGGGCCTCGCGCACCAGGGGCAGGTCGAGCTGCTCGAGGTAGCGCAGCCCCCCGTGGAAGAGCTTGCTGGAGCGTGAGGAGGTGCCGCTGGCCCAGTCGCGAGCCTCGACCAGTGCGACGCCGAGCCCGCGGGTGACCGCGTCGAGCGCCACTCCCGCGCCGGTGACGCCGCCGCCGACGACGAGGACGTCGACCTCGCCGCCGTCCAGTCGGCTCCAGGCGTCCTCACGGCCCTCGGGTCCGAGCCTGCTGGTCATGGGGTCTCCTCCTCGGAGTCACGCGGAACGGTGGGTCCGGCCTGGACCGAGCCCGGGGACGGGACCAGGCCGGTGAGCAGGGTGGCGAGCACGGCGCTGGAGAGGCGCGGCCACGCCTCGACGGCCCAGGGCCCGAACGGCACGCGCCCGGCCGCGACACAGGCCACCCCCGCCTCCGGGTCGACCCACACGAACGAGCCGCTCTGTCCGAAGTGGCCGAAGGTCGCCGGCGAGCACTCCGGAGCAGTCCAGTGCGGGGACTTGGTGCCGCGCACCTCGCAGCCCAGGCCCCAGTCGTTGGGCTCCTGGCGGCCGTAGCCGGGGAGCACCCCGGACAGGCCGGGGAAGGCGGTCGTGCTCGCCGCGGCGACGACGCCCGTGGCCAGCACGCGCGGGACGAGCAGCTCGTGGGCCAGCCGGGCGAGGTCGCTGACCGGGCCGACGGCGCCGTGGGCCGGCGACCCGCGCAGCACGGTGCGGGTCAGGCCGAGCGGGCGCAGCACCTGCTCCTCCAGGAGCGTGGCGAACGGCCGCCCGGCGCGGGTCTCGGCGTGCCGGGCGGCCTGCTCGATCCCTGCGTTGGAGTAGACCCGTCGCCGGGCCGGCGGTGACAGCACCCGGGTGGCGTCGTCGGGCGAGAGTCCCGAGGCGTGCGCGAGCAGGTGGCGCAGGGTGGCTCCCGGCGGACCGGCCGGCTCGTCGAGGTCGAGGACCCGGTCGGCGTCGAGACCGAGCACCGTCAGAGCGGTGAGGACCTTGGTGACCGAGGCCCACGGGTACCGGCGGTCGGGGCCGGACCGGGCGACCCTCCCCTCGGAGGTCACCACGGCCACGGCACCCTCCCCCGGCCAGCCGGCCAGCTCCGTGCGGAGCAGGTCGGCCGGTGTCCGGTGTCCCTCGAGCACGGCGGCCATCGTCGGCCTACGGGTGCTCGAGGTTCGCCCGCAGCGAGCCCAGGAAGGCTGCGCCGGTGGCGCCGTCGACGGCCCGGTGGTCGCAGGTCAGGGTCAGCTGGGCGACCGGTCGCCAGACCGGGTCGCCGTCGTTCCAGACCTGGCGCTGCCGGGTGGAGCCGACCGCGAGGATCGCGACCTGCGGCACGTTGAGGATGGCGTCGAAGCGGTCGATGCCCATCATCCCGAGGTTGGAGACGGTGAACGTGCCGCCGGTGACGTCGGCCATCGCGAGCTTGCCCAGGCGGGCCCGCTCGGCCACGTCGCGTCGGGCCCGGGCGGTCCCCGCGAGGTCGAGGCGGTCGGCCTCGTGCAGCACGGGGACCATCAGGCCCGCGTCGGTGGCCACCGCCAGCCCGAGGTTCACCCGGTCGAAGGTGGTCACCGACTCCTCGCCGTAGTGGGCGTTGAGCGCGGGGTGCGCGACCAGCGCCAGGGCGCAGGCCTGCAGGAGCGCGTCGGTGACGGTCGCCGCCGGCTCGCGCTCCTTCACGGCCAGGGCCGCGGTCATGTCGACCTCGACGTCGAGGTGGAAGACGGGGGCCTCCCACGCCGCCACCATCCGCCGGGCAGCCGTACGCCGGATGCCCTTCAGGGCGGTGACGGTGGCGCCCTCGGCCTCCTGGGTGACGGTCACGACGCCGCCCGTGAGGTGTGCGCGGCCGGCCGGCCCGACAGCAGGCTGGGCGCCTTGCCGGCGCAGCCGTACAGGTTCATCTTGTCCACGGTCGCCGCGACCATCCGGGCCCGGCCCTCGGCCATGGCGTCCTCGAGCTGCCGGTCGCCCTGGGCGAACACGGCCTCGAGGCCGGCGCGGAAGGCGTGCCGCAGGTCGGTGTCGGCGTTGAACTTGTGGACGCCGGCCGCCATCGCGGCGCGGACCTCGTCCTCGGGGATGCCGGAGGCACCGTGCAGCACCAGGGGGATGCCGGTGACGGCCTTGATCTCCTTGATCCGCTGGATGTCCAGCGGCTGCGGGTCGGTCAGCGGCACGCCGTGGACGATGCCCACCGAGATCGCCAGGAAGTCCACGCCGGTCTCGGCGACGAAGCGCTCGGCCTCCGCCACGTCGGTGTAGTACGACGCCCAGTCGACGGCCTCGTCGGCGTCGGGGATCTTGCCGAGCTCGGCCTCCACCGGGATCCCGAACGCGTGCGCGACCTCGACCACCTTGCGGGTGGTGCGGATGTTCTCCTCGAAGGGCAGGTGCGCACCGTCGTACATGATCGAGGTGAAGCCGAGCTTGATCGCCTCGAAGACCTCGTCCCAGGGCCCGTGGTCGAGGTGGATCACGTAGTCCGCCTCGTGCTCCTCGGCGATCCGTCGGGTCATCTCGTAGGCCTTGCGCAGACCCAGGTGAGGGACGATCGCGCGCCCGACCTGCAGGAAGACCGGAGCCTTCGCCTGCTCGGCGGCGAGCACGAGCGCCTCGGTGGTCTCGCGGTTGTGCATGTTGAAGGCACCGACGGCGTAGCCGCCGGTCGCCGCGTCCGCGACGAGCTGCCGGGGGTCGACCTGGCCCATGGGGATCCTCTCCTCAACCCCGCCGCTCAGGCGGTCTCGATGTAGGCCACGACCGTGCGCACCTCGACGGTGTCGCCCTCGGCCACGACGATCTCGGTGATGGTGCCGGCGGCCGGGGACTCCAACGTCTCCTCGACCTTCTCGGCCTCCACCTCGGCCAGCGGCTCGTCCTCGGCGACGATGTCGCCCACTGCCTTGAGCCAGCTGGTGATGGTGCCCTCGCTCATGCCCATGCCCCACTGGGGGAGCAGGACCTCGACCTTCGCCATGTTTCTCGAACCTTTCCGTGTGCCCAGGTGATGGGGTGGTGGGGGGTGATGCTCAGGCCCGCGTGAGGACGCGCTCGCCGACGACCTTGCGGACGGCGTCGGCGATGCCGGCGCGGCTCGGGTAGAGCTGCTTCTCCAGCGCGGGGCTGAACGGGATCTGGGTGTCGGGCGTGGTGACCCGGACGATCGGCGCCTGCAGTGAGGCGAACGCCTCCTCCGCGACGATCGCGGAGATCTCGGCGGCCGCCGAGCAGGTCCGGTGCGCCGGGTCGGCCACCACGAGGCGACCGGTGCGCTGCACCGAGCGCACGATGGCCTCGGTGTCGAGGGGGACCAGCGTGCGCGGGTCGATGACCTCGCACGAGATGCCCTGCTCGGCCAGCGTCTCCGCGGCCGCGACCGCCTCCGGCACCGCCGAGGAGATCGCGACGATCGTGACGTCGGTGCCCTCACGCAGCGTGTTGGCGACGCCGAAGGGGATCCTGTACTCCTCCTCGGGCACCTCGCCCTTGGTGCCCCACAGCAGGCAGGCCTCGAAGGTCAGCACCGGGTCGTCGCTGTCGACGGCGGTGCGCAGCAGCCCCTTCGCGTCGTACGGCGTGGCCGGGACGACGATCTTGAGCCCGGGCACGTTCATGAACATCGGGTAGGGCCGGTCGCTGTGGTGGGCACCGGTGTTGAGCCCGTAGAACATCGCGGAGCGGAAGACCACCGGGAGCGAGGCCTGGCCGCCGAACATGTACCGGTTCTTGGCGGCCTGGTTCACGAACTGGTCCATCGCCATGTAGAGGAACGAGGAGTACGACAGGTCGACGATCGGGCGCAGGCCGGTCATGGCGGCACCGATGGCCGACCCCACGATGACCTCCTCGGAGATCGGGGTGTTCCGGATCCGGTTGGCACCGAACTGCTGGAGGAAGTCGCCCTTCTCGGCACGGTTCTTGCCGGCGCCGCCCATGGTCCCGTAGACGTTGGCCTCGACGTCCTCGCCGATGATGACGACCCGCTCGTCGGCCTCCATGGCCTCGCGCTGGGCGGCGCCGATCGCGCCGAGGTAGCTCATGACGGTCATGCCGATGCTCCGATCGGTTCGGTGTAGAGGTCGGCGAAGGCGACGCTCGGGTCGGGGTAGGGGCTCTCGTCGGCGAAGCGGACGGCGTCCTCGACCTCGGCCAGGACCTCGGCCTCGAGGGCGTCGAGCTCCTCGTCGGTGGCGATGCCGGACTCGACGAGGTGCCGGCGGAAGATCACGATCGGGTCGCGCTCGGTCCAGGCGGCCTTCTCGTCGGCGTCGCGGTAGTCGGTGCCGATCCGGAGGCCCTCGGAGTGCTCGTTGAAGCGGTAGGTGACGACCTCGACCAGGGTCGGGCCCTCGCCGCGGCGGGCCCGCTCGACGGCGGTGCTGACCGCGTCGTACACGGCCCGGACGTCCTGGCCGTCCTCGACCCGGACGCCGGGCATGCCGAAGCCGGCGGCCCGCTCGGCGATCACGCCGGAGGTGACGGTGTGTGCGGGGGTGGACAGGGCGTACTGGTTGTTCTCGCAGAGGAAGACCAGCGGCAGGTCCCACACGCCGGCCAGGTTCATCGCCTCGTAGAGGCAGCCCTGGTTGGCGGCGCCGTCGCCGAAGAACGCCAGCGCGACCTTGCCGTTGCCCAGCACCTTGCTGGACAGCGCGGCGCCCGTCGCGATCGGGATCGACGAGCCGACGATGCCGGACTCGCCGAGGCTGCCGACGGCGAAGTCGGCCAGGTGGAGCGAGCCGCCCTTGCCGCCGCAGACGCCGGTGGCCTTGCCGACCAGCTCGGCCATCAGGGGGCCCAGGGGCGAGCCCTTGCCGATGGGGTGGCCGTGGCTGCGGTGGTTGCCGCTCATGTAGTCGCCGTCGGTCAGGGCGATGCAGGCGCCGACGACCTGCGCCTCCTGGCCGATGCTCGTGTGCAGCGCGCCGGGGATGAGGCCGCGCTTGAGCATCTTGGCCGCGCGCTCGTCGAAGCGACGGATGCGGAGCATCCGGCGCTGCGTCTCGAGCATCCGCTCGGGGGAGAGATCCATGGTGTGTCCTCGTGGAGAGTATTTATTCGAGGTGTGCATGACAATGCTAACCAAGCATCCGGGCTTCTGGCAAGGGCAACGCGGCGCCACGCAGCAGCTCCTGGGCGGTGGCGTCGTCGGTCACGAGCACATCGACCCACCGACCGGTCAGGGCGGCGGCCAGAGCCGCGTGCTTGGCAGGACCGCCGGCGACGACGACGCGGCGCCGCGCCGACCGGATCTGGTGCAGGGTGGCGCCGACGACGAGGTCGTCCAACGGGGTGTGCAGCGCCCGTCCGGCGCCGTCGAGGAACCTCTGGTTGAGCTGGCTCAGCGCCCCCGCCACCCGGGCCTGCTCGAGCTGGCGCTCGGTGAAGTAGTTCTCCCCCGCCTGCAGCTGGCTGTGCACGGCGGCAGGCCCGACCCCGACGAAGGCGACGTCGAGATCGTCGAGCAGGCGCAGGGCTCGCTGCACGTGGACGTCGCGCAGCGCACCGACGCGCAGCGCCGTGGTCGCCGCCACTCCGGGAGTCCGGAGGAAGACCGGGTCGGCCCCCAGCGAGCGGGCCAGCGACTGGGTGGCCCGGGTCGCCTGGTGCTGCTGCAGCGGGTCGCCGAGATCGCCCAGCATCTCGACCACGTGCGTCACCCCCGCACGGCTCAGGTCGGGCAGCTCGGCGGCCATCACCTGCAGGGTGCGGCTCCACGAGGTGAAGCCGACCACCGCTCCCGGCCAGGTCGACTCGGCGAGGTAGCGGGCGGCGCTGCGGCCCAGCAGCGCCGCGACGTCCGCGGCGCCGTCGGGCAGCGCGACCACGTGCGCCTCGGCCAGGCCGAAGGCGCGCTCCAGCCCCTCCTCGAGGTCCGGGTGCAGCCCGTCCGGCGTCACGACGCGGGTGGTGACCAGGCCCGCGTCCTCGGCCTGCCGGAGCAGCCGCGACACCCGCGCCTGGGACATGCCGAGCCGCACGCCGATGTCACGCTGCCGGACGCCGTGCACGTGGTAGAGCCGGGCGGCGAGCACCATCAGGCGCAGGGCCTCGGCAGACGCCGGCGGACGAGGGTCGGGGGACACCATCGCCCTCACCCCTCGGGCAGCAGGTGGTCGATCCGGTCCAGCACCATCGTGGGTCGCCGCTCGGCGGGCAGGGCCGCCACCATCTCCGGCGTGCTCTCGCCGGTCAGCACGAGCGCGGAGTCGATGCCGGCGTCGACCGCCATCGCGATGTCGGTGTAGAGCCGGTCGCCGACCATGACGCACGACTCCCCCGGCAGGCCGAGGGCGCCGAGCGCGGTGTGCAGCATCAGCGGGTCGGGCTTGCCGACGTTGACCGAGCAGCGCACCCCGGTGCTGGCCTCGATCGCAGCGATGATCGCCGCGGCGTCGGGCTCACCCCGCCCGCCCGGGAACGGGCAGTAGGCGTCCGGGTTCGTCGCCACCAGCCGCGCCCGCCCGTGCTGCCACAGCGCGTCGAAGGCGATCTGCAGCTTGCGGTAGTCGAAGCCCCGGTCATAGCTGGCCACCACGATGTCGATCTCGGCCGGGTCGTCGGAGAGTCGGAGCCCGGCGTCGCGGATCGAGCGCGCCAGCGGCTCCTCGCCGATCACGAAGACCGACGCCCCCGGCGCCTCCTGCCGCAGCCAGGCGGCCATCGTGACGACCGGGTTGACGATCCGGTCCGTCGGGGTGGGCAGCCCCAGGCGACCGAGCTTGTCGGCGTACATCTGCGGGTCGCGGGTCGGGTTGTTGCTCAGGAAGAGCGTCTCGCAGCCGGCGGCGCGCAGCGTCGTGACCAGCTCGAAGGCCCCGGGGAGCAGCGTGTCCCCCAGGTAGATGGTGCCGTCGAGGTCGAAGAGGTAGCCGTCGTACAGCCGGTCGGCGCGGGTCGCCGGGCGGGTCGTCTCGGAGTGCGCCGTGGTCATCGGGTTGCCTCCGCCAGCCGGGCGAACAGGTCCTTGGTGGAGGGGTAGACGTCCCGGTAGACGGCGTACAGCCGGTCGTAGACAGCGGCCGTCGCCGGCTCCGGGTCGTACGACGCGGCGGTGCCGCTCATCGCGGCCGCGGCGGCCGGGATCGACTCGTGGATCCCGACCGCGGCCGCGGCCAGCATCCCCGAGCCCAGGCAGGTGCTCTCCGGCTCCCGGACCACCGTCACCCGGCGCTGCGTGACGTCGGCGATGATCTGGCACCACACCTTGCTGCGGGAGCCGCCGCCCAGCGCGATCACGTCGGTGACCGGCTCCCCCAGTGCGGCCTCGGCCCCGGAGGTCAGGAACCGCTGCTCGAAGGCGATCCCCTCCAGCAGCGCGCGGTAGACGTGCGACTTGCCGTGCACGCCGGTCAGGCCGAGCAGCACCCCGCGGGCGTTGTGGTCCCAGTACGGCGTGAGCGCTCCGGTCCAGTAGGGCAGCGCGAGCAGGCCGTCCGAGCCCGGCGGCAGCTGGGCCGCGGCGGTCTCCAGCACCTGCTCCGGGGTGAGGTCCAGGCCGAGCGCGCGGGTGTCCACGCCCGAGAACTTCTCGACGAACCAGTTGAGGTTGTGGGTGCCGCCGCCGATGAACGTCTCCAGCGTGTAGGCGCCGGGCACGGCCGCGGCCAGGGTCCGGTACTCGCGACCGTAGGTGTAGCGCTCGCTGAAGGTGCCCGAGACGATGCCGGTGCCCAGGTTGAGGTAGGCCCGCCCGGGCGAGGTGATGCCGGTGCCCAGCTGCGCGGACTGTCCGTCGCCGACCCCGGCCACGACGGGCAGGCCCGCGGGCAGGCCGAGCTGGCCGGCGACCTCGGGGCGCAGCTCGCCCATCACGCTGCCCGGCGCGCACAGGTCCGGCACCTGGGAGCGGGACAGGCCGGCGGCGCGGAGCAGGTCCGGGTCGTAGTCGAAGGTCCGCATGTCGACCAGGCCGAGCGGGTCGGCGCTGGCCCACGAGGTGACCCAGCTGCCGGTGAGCCGCTGCACGAGGAAGCCTGCGACGTCCACGACCTTGCCGATCCGGTCGAAGAGGTCCGGCTCGTGCTCGAGCAGCCACAGCAGCTTGTACCAGGCGGGGGTCGGGTTGGCCGGCTTGCCGGTGACCTCGTGCACCCGGTCGGTGCCGTGCTTGTCGACCTCGGCGGTGGCCCGCGTGTCGAGCCACAGCATCGCCGGGCGCAGCGGGTGGCCGGTGTCGTCGACGCAGACGAACGACTCCCGCTGGTGGGTGATGCACACGGCACCGATCCGGGAGGAGTCCACGGTCTGCACGGCCCGGCGGACCGCTCCGGCGGTGGCGGCCCACCAGTCCTCGGCGTTCTGCTCGCCCCAGCCGGGCCGGGGCTGGCTAAGCTCGAAGGTCAGCCGGGCCTGTGAGAGCGCCTCTCCCGAGGCGTTCCACACCACGGCCTTGGCGGCGGTGGTGGAGCAGTCGACCCCGACCACGTAGTCCCGGCCCATGTCCGCGCCCATCTCAGACCTCCACCCACGCGGCTCGGGCGGCGTGCTCGAGCACCTCGTCGACGTCGTCGTCCTGCCACCAGCCGAGCACGGTGAGAAGGTCGACCACGGAGAAGCGGTTGCGCATCAGCCCGCAGTTCGCGACCGCCCAGCGCGCCAGCTCCGGGTCGACGTACGGGTCGAGGTCGGCGAAGGTCGCGGGCGCGCCGGCCGCGGTCAGCTGGGCGGCGATGGCCGCGCTGGGCCGCGCGAGGGGCCGGACCGGCGGACCCTCGTCGGACCAGCGGGCGAGCACGTCGAGGATGCGGTCCTGCGCCGCCGTCACCGCGGCGAGCTTGCGTGCGTAGTCGGCCCAGCACTCCGCTGCGATCCGGCCGTCGGGGCCGAGACCCGAGAAGGCGTCCTCGACGCGTGCCCGCGCCCGGTCGGGGTCCAGGGCACCCCGGTCGACGACGAGGCGTCCCGAGGCGAGGCGCCGGTCGAGCAGCTCCCAGGCCGCGGCCGCCACGACCGACCCGGCGCCCACCTGCGCGCCGTGCAGGCCGATCGGCTGGTGGTGGGCCGTGTGGTGCTGGTCGAGCATGTGGCTGACCAGGTGCTCCACGCCCGACAGGACCGCCGTGGTGCCGGCGACCCCGGTCGCGACGCCGCGCAGGGCGAGCGCCCGGGTCAGGGCCTCCACGCCCTCGGCGTCGCCCGTCCGCACGCCCTCGGCCCACGCGTCGATGTCGGCGCCGACCAGCTCGAGCAGCCGGATGGGCGCGTCGTGGACCGTCGGGTCCAGGCCGAGCAGGCCGGCGAGCTTCCAGTCCGCCGGTGCGACCAGCATCGAGGTCATCTCCCCGAAGCCCGCCCGGTTCATCGCGGGCGGGGCCTCGGCGATGGTCTCGGTGTCGGCCACCACCGCGTCGGGCCACCGTGAGGGCACCGTCCGCTTCACACCGTCGCGCAGGACCACCGAGACGTCGTCGGTGTAGCCGTCGACGGACGCCGCGGTCTGCACGGTGACGAGCACCGGCGCCTCCCCGCCCGTCGCGGCCAGCTTGCCGATGTCGCTGATCGTCCCGCCGCCGACCGCGACGATCGCGCGGGCCCCCGCGCTCGCGGCCACGGCGTCGGCCACGACCGCGTCGGTGACGTGCAGCTCGCTGTGGCCGTCGTCGAGCACCACCCGGCGGACGTCGAAGCGCTCACCGAGCTGCCGCTCCACCAGCTCCTTCACGTCGGCGCCTCCCCGGCGGATCGTGACCGGGTCGACGAGGAGGACGACGACGGGCCGCTCCCCCGCCCCCTCCGAGGGCAGGAGCTCGGCGAGGACGGGGGTCACCGCCCCGAGCGCGTCGCTGCCGACGACCAGCCGTCGCAGGCCGCAGGGGGGCAGCTCGGAGGCCGGGTCCACGGTGGCCAGCACCTGGTCGACCGGGAGGTCGGCGTGGGCCGGTGCGGTCATGGCAGGGTCCTTTCGGGGTGGGGGCGGGGCGCGCGAGGGCAGGCCTCGCAGGGCCGGCTCGCGGACGAGCGGGCCCTGCGGGGCTGGACGGGCGAGCTGGACGGTCAGGCCAGGCGGGCCACGACCTCCTGCACCAGCGGCCACACCTTGGTGACCGAGGTGTGCCGGACCTTCTCCGCGGGCGAGTGCAGCGCGTGCAGCTCGGTGCCGATGGAGATGATCTCGAGCCCCGGGATCTTCTGGCTGAACATGCCGAGCTCGAGGCTGCACTGCGAGACGTGGGTGTCGGGCTCCTCGCCGATCACGTCGCGGTAGGCCTCCTGTGCGACCTTGAGCAGCTGCGAGCCGGGCTGGTAGGGGAACTCGGGTGCGTCGAGACCGAACTGCTCGACCGTGACGCCCCCGCCCGCGAGGGCGGCCAGGGCGCGGACCCGGTCGAAGATCTCGTGCTTGCGCGAGGTGAGGGCCGCGGTGATGGTCGCCATCAGCCGGGCGCCGATCTCGGTGGTGCGGACCGTGCCGAGGTTGTTCGAGCTCTCCACGATGCCGGGGACGATGAGGCTCCAGCTGATCACGCCGTGCGGCACCAACGAGGTGAGCCGCGCGAACCGCTGGCCCGCGTCGGCGGAGAAGACCCGGTCCGGGGCCGGCACCTCCTCCAGCTCCAGACGGACGCCGGCGTCGGCGGTCTCGTACTCGTGGCGCAGCGTCTCGTCGAGCTCGGCGACGACGGCGGCCACGCCGT
This sequence comes from Marmoricola sp., assembly GCA_044227235.1. GTDB lineage: Bacteria > Actinomycetota > Actinomycetes > Propionibacteriales > Nocardioidaceae > Marmoricola_A. Next base: position 85,522 of record JBGAFN010000018.1, read on the forward strand.
CGACGTCGGCCTCGCGCAGGACCAGCGTCACCTCGGCGTCGGCCGGGATCGCGTTGTTCTGCGCACCGCCGTGCGGGTCGGTGAGCAGGACGTCGTACCGGGACGAGATCGCGTTGATCGTCCGGGTCAGGACCTGGACGGCGTTGGCCCGCTCGAGGTGGATGTCGAACTCGCAGTGCCCGCCCTTCAGGCCGCGCACCTTGAGCAGCCGGGTGGCGCCGTGGGTGGCCGGCACCTCCTGCCACTCGGCGGGGATGTCGATCGTCATGGTGACGTCGCCGCTGCAGCCGGCGAGGATCTCCTTGTCGGTGATCCAGTTGAAGTCGATCATGCGGCGGCCGCTCAGCCGCGAGGTGTCGAACTGCGCTGCGCCGACCTTGCCCTGCTCCTCCATCGCGGTGAGCACGGCCTCCAGCGGCGGGTGCGGCAGGTCGGTGGAGTCGAGCAGGGCGAGGATGTAGGAGACCCCGATCCCGTTGTCGGCGCCGAGGGAGGTGCCGTCGGCGGTGATGAACTCGCCGTCGATGACCAGCCGGATCGGGTCCTTCTCGAAGTCGATCTCGACGCCCTCCTCCTTCTCGCAGACCATGTCGAGGTGGCCGTGGAGGATCAGCGGCGCGGCGTGCTCGAGGCCGCCCTGCCCGGGCTTCTTGACCAGCACGCAGTGCAGCTCGTCCTGGGTCGCCTCGAGGCCGCGCCGGCGCGCGAAGTCCACGACCCAGTCGGCGGCCTGCTTCTCGTTGCCGGACCCGCGGGGGATGTTGGCGAGGGTCTCGAAGAAGGAGAAGACCTCACGGGGCTGAAGATCGTGCAGGACGGACATGGGGTTCCTTTCGCTGTGTCGGGAGGAGGAGAGCTACTTGACGACGGCGCCGGACCGGCGCTGCATCGTGAGGGCGGTGGCCAGGATGACGATGAGGCCGTAGACCAGGCTCTGGGCAGAGGCCGGCACGCCCACGACCGCGGCCGCGATGGGGATCAGCGCCACGGTGAGGGCGCCGAAGGTGACGAGCAGCGGGTTGGTGCGCCCTCCCGTGATCGCGGTCCCGCCCATGATCGCCGCGGCGATGCCGGGCAGGAGCAGGTCGCTGCCGAGCCCGAAGGACGACGCCGCGCCGCCCTGGGCGATGATCATGACGCCGGCGACCCCGGAGAAGAACCCGGAGATCGCGAACGCCACCACCTTGATCCGGCGGTTGCCGATGCCCGAGAAGAGGGCGCCGGTCTCGTTGACCCCGACCGCGGTCATCGCCTGGCCGAGGCGGGTGCGCTTGGTGACGAACCACAGCACGACCGCCAGGACGACCGCGACCCAGAAGGCTGCGGGCAGACCTGCGAGGAAGGTGCCGAAGAGCGGCGTGAGCACGTCGGAGCTGCCCTTGACGTAGACCGTCGAGGCGTCGCTGATCACCAGCGACGCTGCCTGCAGGATGCCCAGCGTCCCGAGGGTGAGCGCGAAGGACGGCACCTGGGCGTAGGCGACGACGAGGCCGTTCACCGCGCCGATCAGGGTGGCCAGGCCGACCGCCACGACGAGCGCGACCGGCCCCATGCTGCCGAGGGTCATCGCCAGCACCATCGCCGAGAGCACCGCGAGCGCGGCGTTCGACAGGTCGATGCTGCCGATGTTCAGCACGGCCGACTGTCCCAGCGCCGCCAGCAGGATGAAGGTGGCCTGCAGGGCGACGATCCCAGGCCCGCCGCCGCTGAGGAACTGGGGGTTGTTGACCAGGACCACGAGCAGCATCAGCGCGGTCACGGCCACCGGGCCGACGTTCTGCCACAGCACGCCGGCCGAGAGGCGGCGTCGTGCGACCGCGGTGGTCGTGCCCGAGTCGGAGCCCACGTCGGTGGGCTGGGTGTCGATGCTCATGGCGTCACACCATCCTTTCGAGGAGGTCGAGCGAGGTGGTGGCCTCGACGGAGAGGTCGTAGTGGGCGGTGATCTCGCCGTCGCGCATCACCACGACGACGTGCGCCGTCTCCAGCGCGTCCTCGATCGTGTCGGCGATGAGGAGCACGGCCGTGCCGCGGTCGCAGGCCTTCTGGATCTGCTCGTTGACGGTCTCGGCGGCGCCGGCGTCCAGGCCGCGCAGCGGATGGTCGAGGACGAGCACCTTGAGGTCCTCGTCCATGAGCCACTTGGCGAGGACGACCTTCTGCTGGTTGCCGCCGGAGAACCTCTCCAGGGCCAGCTCGGGGTCGCGCGGCCGGACGTCGAGCTTCTCGAACCACTCCTCGGCCAGGCGCTTGCGGGCGCGCGGGCGCAGCAACGGGCCGGAGGCGGCGTCACCCGGGGTGGCGAGGGTCAGGTTCTCGGCGCCCGAGAGTCCCCCCACCATGCCCTCGACCTTGCGCTCGGCGGGCACGTAGGCGACACCGTTGCGGACCGCCTTGCCCATGCGCCAGTGGCGGATGTCGTGGCCGTCGACCTTGATCGAGCCCGAGTCGTAGCCCTCGGCGCCGAACACCGCGCGGCAGACCTCCTCGCGGCCGGAGCCGATGGTGCCCACGATCGCGACGCACTGCCCGGGCTGCACTGTCAGCGACACGTCGCGGTAGGCGCCCTCCAGAGCCAGGTCAGTGATCTCCAGCGCCGGCGTGGCCGACTCGGTCTTCACCGCGGCGCGCTGGGGGGAGCGCTGCGCGTGGCCGACCATGAGCTGGAAGAGCTCCTCGGCGGTGACCTCGGAGGTGACGCGGTCGGCGACGAGCCGGCCCTGTCGCATGACGAGGATCCGGTCGCAGATCCGCATCACCTCGTCGAGTCGGTGCGAGACGAAGATGACCGAGCCGAGCTTGCGCAGCTCGCGGATCTCGCGCTCCAGGGTCGCGGTCTCGTCGCGCTCGAGCACGGCGGTCGGCTCGTCGAGGATGACCAGCGGTGACACCTGGGTGTGCTCGTCGACCCGCAGGGCGCGGGCGATCTCCACCATCTGGCGGTCGACGAAGGGCAGGTCGCCCACGATGGTGCGCGGGTCGACGGTCGAGCCGACGCGGGCGAGCACCGTGGAGGCCTCCTGGTTCAGGCGCTTCCAGCGGTACCAGCCGAACTTGATGGCCGCGTCCTTGTTGGAGATCGCGTTCATCGCGATGTTCTCGGCGACCGACAGGTTGGTCAGCAGCGACTGCTCCTGGTGCACCACGCCGATGCCGGCGACGACCGAGTCCTGCGGGCGGCGGAACTTGACCGCCTCGCCGTTGACCTCGATGGTGCCGGAGTCGGGCTGGTAGATGCCGGTGAGGATCTTGAGCAGGCTGGACTTGCCGGCACCGTTCTCGCCGATGAGGCCGACGACCTCGTTGCGGCGGATCTCGAGGTTGATGTCCTGGACCGCGGTGACCCGGGCGAAGCGCTTCGACACGCCGGTCAGGCGTAGGGCCGGGGCGTCGGAGTCGGGGCGCCGCTGCGGGGCGATCTGCGTTGTGCTCATTTCATGATCCTCAGGCGACTGCGGTGGGGCCAGGACGCCGCGATGATGGCGGCGACCAGGACCCCGCCGGACACGGCGGTCTGGACGTTGGGACTGACGTCGGACTGGATCAGCCCGTTGTTGATGACGGTGAGCATCAGGACGCCGACCGTCGTACGGAAGATGCCTCCCTTGCCACCGCCGAGCGAGGTGCCTCCGATCACCACGGCGGCGATGGTCAGGAAGAGCGTCCCGATGCCGATGCGGGCCGGGGCGGACCCGAGCTGCATGGTGGTCAGGACGCCGGCCAGGCCGCTGCAGGCGCCGGCGATGGTGAAGACCGCCACCTTGTAGCGACCCACGGCGACGCCGTTGTCCCGCGCGATCGGCTCGCTGTTGCCGATCGCGTAGGTGTAGCGGCCGAGCCGGGTGAAGCGGCTGGCGACGAGGCCGAGCGCGACGACGACGATGGCGAGCCAGGTGGCGTGCGTGAGGCCGAGGAAGTGGTGGGAGGGCCAGTCGGAGACGCCGCCCTTGGCGAGGAAGGGCAGCTGCGCGTCGCCGAAGAGCAGGGTCGCGATGCCGAAGCCCACGAACCCCATGCCGAGCGTGACGATGAAGGACGGGATCTTGAGCACGGTGTGGACGAGGCCGTTGGCCAGGCCCAGGGCCGCTCCGAGCAGCACGCCGATGACGATCGCCCAGAGACCGAGGTCGGTGCTGTTGCGGCTGTTGGCCGACAGCAGGACGAAGGCGAGGCCACAGGCGCTCATCAGGCCCTCGACGGACAGGTCGATGCAGCCGAGCAGGATCACGAGCGTCGCACCGACGCCGACGATCAGGGGGGTGGCCGCCTGGTCCAGGATCGTCTGGATGTTGACGATGGTCAGGAACGAGCTCGGGTTGATCAGGGTGAAGACCACGACCAGCAGGACGAGGGCGATGATCTCGCCGCCCTCGCGCAGGTCGAGCCTTCGGCGCGGCTTGGCAGTCGTGTGCGTCGACTCCTGCCGCGGCGGCGGCGCGAGCCTGGCGTTCGTGTCGGTCATGGCGTTCCCTCGGGTGAGCGGGGTGGTCGGGCGGGTCGGGTGGGGCTCCACCCGGCCGCGCGTGGTGGGACGCGCGACCGGGCGGGTGGGGTGGGTCAGCTACCGGGGAGCTTCTCCGGGCCGCCGGCGACCAGCGGGACGGGCTGGGCGTCGAAGGGGCCGTTCTCGATCAGGCCGTCGATGAACTTGTCCTTGTACGCCTGGGTGTCGTACTTGGTGTAGTCGGACAGGTTCTGCGGGGTGACGCAGCTGATCTTGAAGAGGCTGTCGCGCTGCTCGTGCGAGAGCTTGGAGGGGTCGATCTTGCCGGTGGCCGCGAGGTAGGCGGTGTAGAGACCGATGGAGGAGGCCATGTAGCCGCGGTGGAAGGTCTCGCCGACGATCGGGTTGTCCTTCTGCTTCATGACGTCGATGACCGGCGGGTAGAGGCCGTCGGAGGAGAACTTGACCTTGCCCTTGAGCGCGGACTTGTCGACCGCCTCCTTGGCGCCGATGATCATCCCGTCGTCGGCGGCCCAGATGCCCTTGATCTGGTCGCCGTACTTCGCGATCGCGCTCTGGGTCTCCTGGAAGGCCAGCTGCGGGTCCCAGTTGGCGGGGCGGGTCTCGAGCAGCTTGACGTTCGGGTACTTCTTCAGCTCGTCCTGCAGACCGGCGACCCGGGTCTGGCTGGTCGTGCTGTCCTGGACGCCACCGAGGGCCAGGATGCCGCCGCTGCCGATGGCCTCGGCCAGCGTGCTCGCGGTGCACCGGCCGCTGTCGACGCCGCCGTGCTTCTGGAAGGCGACGAAGTTGTTGCCCTGGTCCCAGGGCTCGTAGTCGTCGGGCTTGTTCCACCAGATCGTGCAGTACGCGCCGGCCTGCTTGCAGGAGTTGATGATCGGGGGGACGTCGGAGCTGGCGACGGTGTTGACGAACACGACCGCCTTCTTGCCCTGGGCGAGGATGGCCTGGATCTTCGAGATCTCCTTCTGCGAGGAGCCCTCGGAGTCGACGATCTCGACCGGGATGCCGAGCTTCTTGCCCAGCAGCTTGGCGCCCTCGATGTTCGAGGCGAAGTAGGGGTTGGTCGTGTTGATCACCGAGGCCACCAGCACGAGGTCCTTCTTGTCCACAGGCTTGCCCGCGCTGCTCCCGTTCGCGGTCGACGAGCACGCCGCCGTCCCGCTGAGAGCCAGGGCGGCCGCGCACGCGAGCGCCAGCCGGCGTCCCGATGGCTTCCTGATCGACATCTGTGTCTCCTAGTGAGTCGACCCCGCCCGGTCCGGCGAGGTGGATATATATTCGGGTCCCGAATCGGGATGCTTCAGTGTGAGTGGCGCCACACAGCCCTGTCAAGGGCCTTTGAGAACCTATTCACCGGTTGAATCAACTTGCTTGTGGTACGGGCGAGCCCGCCCCGGCCACGCTGCCGGGACGGGCTCGCGAGCGACCGCCAGGCGGTCGCGAGAGGGGTCGGAGGACGCCTCAGCGGAACTGGCGGAAGAACGTCGCGACGTCGTCGACGTACGTCTGCGGCACCTCCAGGGGCGCGAAGTGACCCCCGTCGTCGTGCACCCGGTACTGCTGGAGGTTGAAGTACTTCTCGGTCCAGGTCATCGGGGGCTTGTAGATCTCGCCGGGGTAGATGCCGATCGCGGTCGGCACCCCGACCACGGGGAACCGGTCGTGCGAGGGCGTCCACGGGTTGTTGCGGCACTCGTAGTAATAGCGCGAGGACGTGCCGCCGGTGCCGGTGAGGAAGTAGACCGCCGCGGTGGTGACCAGGTCCTCCTTCGGCCAGACCTTCTCGAACGCCTCGGTCCCGCTGCCGCGCTCGGCCAGGCCCCAGAAGTAGCGCTTCTCGGTGATCCAGGCGAGCTGGCCGGCCGGCGAGTCCGCCACCAGGGCGGCCAGCGTCTGCGGCTTGGTCAGCTGGATCTCGCCGTAGCCGCTCTCGTTCTCGACGAAGAGCTTGCCGCGCTCGAACCAGCCCTCCTCACCCTCGCCGTACTCGCTGGCGGCCGGGAGCCCGAGCACGGGGTCGAACTCCACGCCCGGCGGCTGGTCCGGGTGCGCGGGCAGGTAGTGGCTCATCTGGGCCGGGAAGTGGGTGTAGACGCCGATCACGTCGTCCTCGTACTTGTGGCCGTGCTGCTGGGCGACCAGCGCGCCCCAGTCGCCGCCCGCGGTGGCGTACCGCTCGTAGCCCAGCACCTTCGTCATCAGCTCGTTCTCGAGGTCCGCGGTGCGCCACCAGTTCCAGCCGGTCTCCTTCAGGGGGGAGGAGAAGCCGTAGCCGGGCAGCGAGATCAGCACGACGTCGAAGGAGTCGGCCCCGTCCAGGCCGTAGGACTCCGGGTCGGTCAGCGGGCCGATCACCTTCCGCACGTCCCAGAACGTCCACGGCCAGCCGTGGTGGAGCAGCAGCGGCATCGGGTTGTCGCCCTTGCCCTTGACGTGGATGAAGTGCAGCGGGACGCCCTGCAGGTCGACCTTGAAGTGCGGCAGCTCGTTCATCCGCCGCTCGACGTCGCGCCAGTCGTACTCCTCCAACCAGTAGCGGACCATCTCGCGGTGGTAGTCGGTGTTGTAGCCGTAGGCCCAGTCGTCGTTCGCGAAGTCGTCGGGGAACCGCGTCCGCTGCAGGCGCTCGCGCAGGTCCTCGAGGTCCTCGTCGGGGATGTGGATGGTGAACGGCCGGACGTCGTAGCCACCGGTTGCAGTCATGGTCTGCCCTCGCCTCTCAGGTCGTTGGGTAGTCATTCACATCTTGAATGACGATTCAGTGTGACTCTCGTCGCACAGGGCGTCAAGCCATGGTCCGGGCCGCTCGTCACCGGAACGCCAACGCTTTCTCAACGCACGCACAACGGATCGGCACCGAGTGCGTGCGCCCCACGGCGGCGCTGTGGTAACCCTGCGGAGTGACCGTCGTGCCCCCGTCGCCCACCTCCGCCCGGGTGCTGGTCGTCGACGACGACGACAGCATCCGGCTGGTGGTCCGGTGGCAGCTGGAGGAGGAGGGGTACGAGGTCATCGAGGCCGCCGACGGCACCAGCGCGCTGGCCGCCGTCGCAGACCGCCGGCCCGACCTCGTCGTCCTCGACCTCAGCCTGCCCGGGATCGGCGGCCTGGACGTCCTGCGGCTGCTGCGCCGCGGCCGCGCCGGCGACGCGACCTGTCCGGTCATCGTGCTGTCGGGGCGCAGCGACGAGTCCGACCGCATCGTCGGCCTCGACCTCGGGGCCGACGACTACCTGGTCAAGCCGTTCTCCCCCGGCGAGCTCGCCGCCCGGGTGCGCTCGGTGCTGCGCCGTACGGCGGGCGCGGCCCCCGACCGGGCCGTCGCCGGCGGCCTCGTGCTGGACAAGGGCGCCCGGAGCGTGGAGGCCGAGGGCACCACCTTGACCCTGACCACCAAGGAGTTCGACCTGCTGCTCTTCCTGGTCGAGCACCCGCGCCAGGTCTTCAGCCGCGGCCAGCTCCTGGACCGCGTCTGGCGGTCCTCGCCGGAGTGGCTCGGCGAGGCCACCGTGACCGAGCACGTGCACCGCCTGCGCCACAAGCTGGAGGGCCACCCGCGGATGCCGCACATCCGGACCGTGCGCGGTGTCGGGTACCTGCTGGAGGTGGCCCCGTGAGCCCGCACGGACGCGCCTTCACCGACCTGGCCGACGCCGAGCGGCTGCTCGCCCACCAGGACGAGGTCCTCGAGCTGCTCAGCAGGACCGCCCCGCTCCGCGAGATCCTCGACGCCATCCTGGAGGCGCTCGAGGAGCTCATCCCCGGCGCGCACTGCTCGGTGCTGCTCCTGGACGAGACGGGTCGGCAGCTGCACCACGGGGCCGCACCGTCCCTGTCGCCGGCGTACCTGCACGCCATCGACGGCCTCCGAGTGGGTCCGCTGGCCGGCTCGTGCGGCACCGCGATCCACACCCGCCACCAGGTCGTCGTCGCGGACGTCCTGGTCGACGAGCGCTGGGAGGACTTCCGCGACGCGGCCAGCGCCGCGGGCCTCCGGGCCTGCTGGTCGACCCCGATCGACGGCCGCGACGGGCGCCCGGTCGGCACCTTCGCGGTGTACCACCGCGAGGTGCACCAGCCGTCGGCCCGCGAGCGGCGGCTCGTCGACCGGTTCACGCACCTCGCGGCGGTCGCCGTGGAGCACGACCGCCTGCTCACCGACCGCGTGGAGGCCGGACGCGCTGCCGAGGCGGAGCGCTCGGCCCGGCGCGAGGCCGAGGTGGCCGCCGCGACCGCCCAACAGCACAGCCGGGCCAAGTCGGAGTTCCTCACCGCGGCCAGCCACGAGATCCGCACGCCCCTCCAGGCGATCACCGGCTTCGCCGAGCTGCTCGGCTCGCTCGACCTCGACCGGGCCCGCCGCGACGAGGCGATCCGACGGATCACCCGCTCGGTGGAGCACGTGCTGGAGATCGTCGAGGACGTGCTGGACATCAGCCGGATCGAGGCGGGTGCGCTCCCGGTCGAGGCGGTGACGGTGCCCGTCCGCGCGGTGGTCGAGGAGGTGGCGGGGCTCGTGGCGGGAGAGGCCAGTGTCCGCGGGTCGGTGGTCGTCGACGCCTGCGAGGAGGGCGTCGCCGTGCGCGGCGACCGGCGCCGCGTGGTGCAGGTCGTGCTCAACCTGGTCACCAACGCGCTGCGGCACGGACGCGAGTCCGGGGGGACGGTGACCGTGACCGCCACCCGGTCCGACGGCACGGTGGTGCTCGAGGTGGCCGACGACGGACCCGGCATCCCCGCCGAGTTCGCGCCGCGGCTCTTCGCCCCGTTCCAGCGCTGGGACCACGGCTCCGGACGGGGCGACGACGTGCTCGGCTACGGGCTGGGCCTGGTCGTCTCCCACGGCCTGGCCTCGGCCATGGGCGGGGGTCTGGAGATGGTCGCGGGCCAGAGCGACGGCCAGCACCGCGGCGAGCAGGGCACCCGGATGCGGCTCACGCTCCCAGACGCCGGCTGAGCCACGGCGGACTGCCAGGCCTCAGCCCAGCCGAGCGCCGAGCGCGAAGGCGGGGCCGAGCAGGTCGAAGACGTCCCAGTCCTCGACGATCCGGCCCCCGCTGACCCGGGCGTGGTAACAGCCGGCGAACCGGACGGTGCGGCCGGTCCCGGCGAGACCGAGGAACGGGCCCTGGTGCGTCCCGGTGCCGACGAGGTACGCCGCCGCGAGGTCGCCCTCGACCACCAGGTGCGCGACCTCGTAGGTCAGGTCGGGGAAGGCGGCGAGCACCGCGTCGAAGCCCGCGACGAAGCCGTCGAAGTCCAGGTCGCTCCCGCTGGAGGCGTGGTGCAGGTAGCCGTCGGCCACCCAGGGCGCGAGCCCGGCCGGGTCGTGCCGGTTCCAGTCGGCCAGCCAGCCCCGCACCACCTCACGCGGACCGTCGTCGACCATCGGGGCTCGGCTCAGAGCTCGTCGCGGGAGGCGCGGTCCCCGCGCCGGAAGATCTTGGAGCCCAGCCAGACCACCGGGTCGTACTTGCGGTCCACGACGCGCTCCTTCATCGGGATGATCGCGTTGTCGGTGATCTTGATGCCCTCGGGGCAGACCTCGGTGCAGCACTTGGTGATGTTGCACATCCCGAGCCCGGCGGCCTCCTGGGCCAGCTTGCGCCGGTCGTGGGTGTCGAGGGGGTGCATGTCGAGCTCGGCGTAGCGCAGGAAGAACCGCGGTCCGGCGAAGGCGGGCTTGTTCTCCTCGTGGTCGCGCACCACGTGGCAGGTGTTCTGGCACAGGAAGCACTCGATGCACTTGCGGAACTCCTGGCCGCGCTCGACGTCGACCTGCATCATCCGCCGCTTGCCGTCGGCGTCGCGCGGCGTCGGGGCGAAGGACGGCAGCTGCTTGGCCTTCTCGTAGTTGAAGGAGACGTCGGTGACCAGGTCGCGGATCACCGGGAAGGCGCGCAACGGAGTGACCGTGATCGTCTCGGCCGGCTCGAAGTCCGAGAGCCGGGTCATGCACATCAGCCGCGGCCGTCCGTTGACCTCCGCGCTGCACGAGCCGCACTTGCCGGCCTTGCAGTTCCAGCGCACCGCCAGGTCGCCGGCCTGCGAGGCCTGGAGCCGGTGGATCGCGTCGAGCACGACCTCGCCGTCCTCCACGCCGACGGTGTAGTCCTGCAGGCCGCCCCCGCCCGCGTCGCCGCGCCACACCCGCAGGCTCAGGTCGTAGCCCATCTCAGCCCCTCACTCGAAGAACGTCCTCAGCTCGGCCGGCATCTCCGGCAGCGGCTGGTGCCTCAGGTCGACGGAGTCGCCGTCGAGGGTGAGCACGAGGTTGACCGTGCCCCACTCCTTGCTCGGCCCCGGGAAGTCGTCGCGGGTGTGCCCGCCGCGGGACTCCTCGCGCTCCAGCGCCGCCTTCGCGATGCACTCGGAGACGACGAGCATGTTGGCCAGGTCCAGCGCCAGGTGCCAGCCGGGGTTGTACTGCCGGTGCCCCTCGACGGCCAGGTGCCGGGCGCGCTCCTTGAGCCGCTCGATCTCGGTCAGCGCCTCCTGCAGCTCGTCGCGGCGGCGGATGATCCCGACCAGGCGCTGCATGACGTCCTGCAGGTCCTTCTGGATCGTGTAGGGGTTCTCCCCGCCCTCCTCGCCGAACGGGGCCAGCGCGGCCTCGGCCGCCGCCCGCACCTCGGCCTCGCCGGCGCGGCCGTGCTCGACCTTCGGCCGTCGCGACCGGTACGCCGCGTTGAGCCCGGCCCGGCGCCCGAAGACCAGCAGGTCCGAGAGGCTGTTGCCGCCCAGCCGGTTGCTGCCGTGCATGCCGCCGGCGACCTCGCCCGCGGCGTACAGGCCCTCGACCAGCGACTCCTCGGTGTCCGGGTCGACCTCCACCCCGCCCATCACGTAGTGACAGGTCGGGCCCACCTCCATCGGCTCGGCGGTGATGTCGACGTCGGCGAGCTCCTTGAACTGGTGGTACATCGAGGGCAGCCGGCGCCGGATGAAGGCGGCGTCGCGGCGCGAGGCGATGTCGAGGAAGACGCCGCCGTGCGGTGACCCGCGTCCGGCCTTGATCTCGGAGTTGATCGCCCGGGCGACCTCGTCGCGGGGCAGCAGCTCGGGGGGCCGGCGGTGGTTCTTCTTGTCGGTGTACCAGCCCTCGGCCTCCTCGATGGAGTCCGCGGTCTCGGCCTTGAAGAACTCGGGGATGTAGTTGAACATGAACCGCTCGCCGTCGGAGTTCTTGAGCACCCCGCCGTCGCCGCGCACCGACTCGGTGACCAGGATCCCCTTCACCGACGGCGGCCAGACCATCCCGGTCGGGTGGAACTGGACGAACTCCATGTTGACCAGGCTGCCGCCGGCCCGCATCGCGAGCGCGTGCCCGTCGCCGGTGTACTCCCAGGAGTTCGAGGTCACCTGGTAGGACTTGCCGATCCCGCCGGTGGCCAGCACCACCGAGGGCGCGTTGAACACCACGAACCGGCCGGTCTCACGCCAGTAGGCGAAGGCGCCGGTGACCGAGGGCCGCCCTCCCTTCGGGGTGTGGGTGAAGAGGTCGGTGACCGTGCACTCCATGAAGACGTCGACGCCGAGGGCGACCACGCGTTGCTGCAGGGTGCGGATCATCTCCAGCCCGGTCCGGTCGCCGACGTGGGCGAGGCGGGCGTACTTGTGGCCGCCGAAGTCGCGCTGCGAGATCAGCCCGTCGGGGGTGCGGTCGAACAGCGCCCCCCACTCCTCGAGCTCGATCACCCGCTCGGGGGCCTCCTGGGCGTGCAGCTGGGCCATCCGCCAGTGGTTGAGCATCTTCCCGCCGCGCATGGTGTCGCGGAAGTGCACCTCCCAGTTGTCCTCGGGGTAGACGTTGCCCATCGAGGCGGCGATCCCGCCCTCGGCCATCACCGTGTGCGCCTTGCCCAGCAGGGACTTGCAGACGACCGCCACCCGGGCGCCGACCTCGTGGGCGGCGATCGCGGCCCGCAGCCCGGCGCCGCCCGCCCCGACGACCACGACGTCGTAGTCGTGGGTCTCGAACCCGGTGTCGGCGCCGGAGTCCATCCGGTTGCCGGTCATCGGGTGCCGCTCCTCCTCGCCCGCCATCAGAAGAACCTCGGGTCGGTGATCGTGCCGGTGGCCAGCAGGTAGATGTAGAAGTCGACGACCGCCACCGAGAACAGCGAGATCCAGGCGTACGTCGCGTGGTTGACGTTGAGCCGCGAGACCCACGTCCACAGCCGGTAGCGGACCGGATGCTGGGAGAAGTGCCGCAGCCGTCCGCCGACGGTGTGCCGGCACGAGTGGCACGAGAGCGTGTAGAGCCAGATGAAGACGACGTTGGCCAGCATGATCAGGGTGCCCAGCCCCATGTGGCCCCAGTCGCCGTTCGCGTCGCGGAAGGCGAGCACCACGTCGTAGGTGAGGATCACAGCGACGACCAGGGCGGCGTACCAGAAGTACCGGTGGAGGTTGTTGATGATCAGCGGCAGCCGGGTCTCGCCGCTGTACGCCGAGTGCGGCTCGGCGACCGCGCACGCCGGCGGGCTCAGCCAGAAGGCCCGGTAGTAGGCCTTGCGGTAGTAGTAGCAGCTCATCCGGAACCCGAGCGGGAAGACCAGGATCAGCAGCGCCGGGGAGAGCCGCCACCAGTCGCCGACCGGGGTGCCGAGGTCGGCGGTGCCCTCCACGCACCGGGCGGCCAGGCACGGGGAGTAGAACGGCGACAGGTACGGCGCGGAGTAGTAGTCGCGGCCCATGAAGGCCCGCACGGTGGCGAAGACGACGAACCCGCTGAACACCACGAAGGTGGCCAGCGGGGCCAGCCACCAGCGGTCCTGCCGCAGCGTGCGGTCCTCGATCCGGGCTCGGCTCGGACCGCGTACGCCGATCGACATGTGGAGGGCCCTTTCGTCAGGCGGACTGCGCAGCGGAACTGTTCAGGCGGACTGGCTCAGGGGTGGTCAGAAGGCGTGTTGGGACTCCGACTCGGCGCCGTGCCACATGCTCTCGTCGTACGGCCTGTCGTCGACCTCGACCAGGTCGCCGGCGACCCCGGGGCGGTGGCCCGGCAGTGGCTGGCCGAGCTCGGCGAGGTCGTCGCGGAGCCGCGCGACGTCCGAGAGCAGCCGGCGCACCCCCAGCGTGTCCCCGTACTCGTGCGCCACGCGTGCGGCAGCCGCCGCGAGCGAGTCGACCGCTGCACCAGCGCTGCTGACAGCATCCGTCATCGTCCGGACCTCCTGTGACCTGGATCACGTGCCAGAGCCGAGTCTGGCCCGGATCGGCCGATTGCGGAAGGGGTGACCCGATCGGGTCGTCCCCGACATTGGTCCCTGGTCCCGGTCGCCGGCCGGATGGCAGCGTGCGACCCATGACCCCGCACCCCTCCTCGAACCCGCGCCCGCGTCGCCCCCGCCGGATCGCGGCCGCAGCTGCGACCGCCCTGACCGCCCTGGCCCTCGGCGCCGGTGCGACCTCGCCCGGCCCGGTGGCCGCCCACGAGCACGGGGAGCCGTCCCACCACGCCCGACCCGCCCGCACCGTCGAGGTGATGACCCGCAACCTCTACCTGGGTGCCAGCCTCACCACGATCATCGACGCCCTCGCCACCGGCGACCCGGCGGCCATCGTCGGCGCGGCGACCCAGACCTGGAACCAGGTGCAGGCCTCCCACCCGGTCTAGCGGATGGCCGCCGTGGCCGACGAGATCGCGGCCGAGCGACCGGCGGCGATCGGGCTCCAGGAGGTGACGGAATGGACGACCTTCGCCTACGACGCGCAGCACCAGACCGTGGTGGGAGGCCCTGCCGTGGCCTACGACTTCCTCGCCCTGCTGCTGGCCTCCCTGGCCGAGCGGGGCGTGGTCTACCACGAGGTCCCGGGTGCGACGGCGCACAACTTCTCGCCCCCGCCGATCCCCGTCCTCACCGGGGGCGCCGTCCCGACGACCGCGGTCCGGCTCGCCGACCGCGACGTGATCCTCGTGCGTGACGGGATCAGCGCCACCAACGCCCACACCGGCACCTACGACGCCGTGCTCGCGCCTCCCCTGGCCCCGCTGACGGTGGCCCGTGGATGGGGGTCGGCCGACCTGCGCGCCAAGAAGGCCTGCTTCCGGTTCGTGAACAGTCACCTGGAGGCGTTCGGGCCCGAGTCGATCCGGGTCGCGGAGGTCGCGGAGCTGGTCGCCGCGCAGCGTGCGATCGCTGCGGAGCACGGCCACCTGCCGTCGGTGTGGGTCGGCGACTACAACTCCGAGGCCCCGACCGGCGGCGCCTACCAGGCCCTCACGGCCGAGCTCGACGACAGCTGGCTGCGCACGCACCCTGCGACGGACCTGGGCTACACCTCCTCCCAGGCACCGTTGCTCGACAACACCGCCTCGGAGCTCTACCAGCGCATCGACCTCGTGCTGACCGGGCGCGGGATCAAGGCGAAGCGGACACGGCTGACCGGCACCGATCCGCTCGACCTTCCCGGGAGCACCTGGTGGGCCTCGGACCACGCCGGCGTGACGGCTCGGCTGCTCGTCCTGCCGCAGCACCGAGGGGAGAGCTGACGCGGCCCAGCGGAGTACCCGGGGCCTCCCCGCGCATGCGCCGCCGGGGCTGCGGGCCAGACCGGGCGTGACCCCGCCCCGATCCGGGGCATGTGCATGCCATGACCCGCCCGCTCCGCACGCCGCTCGCCCTCCTGACCGGACTCGCCACCGCCGTGGCCCTGGTCGCCGTCCCCACCGGTCCCTCCACGGCGGCCGACGACGCGCCTGGGGCGCCGGGCGCCGCGACGACCTGGCGGACCGGCTCCAAGGACGGCGTCGGTACGGCGCTGAGCCGCCGCTCCAAGGTCTGGTACACCCTCGCCGAGGGCACCACCAGCGAGGTCTACTACCCGCGCGCCGACACCGCCAACGTCCGCGACCTGCAGCTCGTCGTGACCGACGGGTCGACCTTCAGCCAGCGCGAGACCGACGGCACCCACCGCCGGGTGCGGCTCGCCGACCGCCGCTCGCTGACCTACCGGCAGACCACCACCGACGACGCCGGGCGCTGGCGGATCACCAAGACCTACGTCACCGACCCGGCCGACTCCACGCTGCTGGTCGACGTCACCTTCACCTCCCTCGACGGCGGCGACTACCGGCTCTTCGCCCTCTACGACCCCTCGCTGGCCAACAACGCCGCCGACGACACCGCGTCGGTCCGCGACGGCGCACTCGTCGCCAGCGACACCCACGTGGCCGACACCCCGGTGAGCAGCGCGCTGGTCTCCTCGGTCGGCTTCACCGCCACCAGCAACGGCTACCAGGGCACCAGCGACGGGTGGACCGACCTGAAGGACGACCACCGGCTCGACGGCACCTACGCAGCGGCAGGGCCCGGCAACGTCGTGCAGACCGGTGAGCTCCCGCTGACCGGCGACACCACCCACCTCACGCTGGCGCTCGGCTTCGGACGGAACGCGACCCGGGCGACCGGCGCCGCGACCCGCAGCCTGGAGCGCGGCTGGACCGCCGTCTCGACGTCGTACCAGGGCGGCTGGCACCGCTACCTCGACCGGCTCGCGCCGGCCCCGCGCCGGCTCACCCGGCCGCTGCGCACCCAGTACGACGTGGCGCTGATGACGGTCCGCTCGCACGAGGACAAGACCCACCCGGGCGCCTTCATCGCCAGCCTGACGCTGCCCTGGGGCCAGCGGGTCGACGCCGACCAGGGCGGCGGCGGCTACCACTTCGTGTGGGCCCGCGACCTCTACGAGCAGGTCACCGGGCTGCTCACCGCCGGCGACACCGCGGCGGCGAACCGGGCCGTGACCTGGCTGTTCCGCCACCAGCAGCAGCCCGACGGCCACTTCCCGCAGACCTCCCGCGTCGACGGCACGCCGGACCAGGTGAACATCCAGCTCGACGAGACGGCGTACCCGATCCTCCTGGCCTGGCACGTGAAGCGCTTCGGCCGCGCCTTCTACCGGCACCAGATCAGGCCCGCCGCGGACTACCTCGTGCAGGCCGGTCCGGTCACGCCGCAGGAGCGGTGGGAGGAGACCAGCGGCTACTCGCCCTCCACCCTGGCCAGCCAGATCGCGGCGCTCACCGCGGCCGCCTGGATCGCCCGGCGCGACGGCGACGCCGCGTCGGCGGCGGTCTACCAGGGCACCGCGGACCTGTGGCAGCGCAGCCTCGAGCGGTGGCTCTACACCACCACCGGCCCGGTCGGCGACGGCCACTACTACCTGCGCATCAACGCCGACCAGGACCCGAACGACGCCGACGGTCGCGACTTCGGCAACGGCGCCGGCACCCACGACGAGCGCAGCGTCCTGGACCAGGGCTTCCTCGAGCTCGTCCGGCTCGGCGTGAAGGCCCCGCGCGACCGGCACATCGTCGGCTCTCTGGCCGAGACCGACGCCTCGATCTCCCAGCTCACCCCCAACGGCCGGATGTGGCACCGCTACACCTACGACGGCTACGGCGAGAAGGCCGACGGCGCTCCGTGGGACGGCACCGGCATCGGCCGGCTGTGGCCGCTGCTCGGCGGTGAGCGCGGCGAGTTCGAGGTCGCCCGCGGCAACAGTGGCGTCCCCTACCTGCGCACGATGGCGGGTGCGGCGAACGCCGGCCACATGATCCCCGAGCAGGTCTGGGACCAGCCCGAGCCGACGTCGTACGACCACGTCTTCGGGGAGGGCACCGGCTCGGCCGGCCCGCTGTCGTGGGCGATGGCGCAGTACGTCCGCCTGGCCCGCGCGATCGCCACCGGCCACCCGGTCGAGACCCCGCGCGTGGTCGCGCGGCGCTACGTCGGGCACACCCCGTCGGTGCCGCGGCTGCGGGTGACCAGCCCTGACCGGCTCGCGGTGGCCGACGGCCAGCAGGTGCACGTCGCCGGGCGGACCACCGGCACCCGGGTGTACGTCGACCTCAACGGCACCCGGCGCCGCGTGGCGGTCGGCGCCGGCGGACGCTTCTCGGTCGACCTGCCGCTGGACCGCATCCGCAACCAGGTCACCGTGGTGGCGCTCGACCGCCGCGGCGGCACCAACGTGGTCACCTCCACCGTGGTCTCCTACGGCACCCGGCTCGGCGGCCTCACCGACCCGGTCGGCGACGACGACGGCCCCGGCACCTACGTCTACCCGACCAACCCGGTCTACCTGCCCGGCATCTTCGACCTGACCGGGGTCGACGTGTACGCCGACACCAGCGGCGGTCGCGACGACGTGGTCTTCGTGACCGGCATCCACGGCGACATCACCAACCCGTGGGGCGGGGACCAGATCAGCCACCAGCGGGTCAACCTCTACCTCGGCGCCGGCTCCGGGGCTCCCGCGGCCGCGCTGCCCGGGACCAACCTGGACACCGAGCACCCGTGGTCGGCCGTGGTCGTCGCCGACGGCCGCTACGACAGCAAGGGCGTCTTCGCGCCCGACGGCACCCGGCTCGGCGACGTCCGGCTCGTGGCGATCCCCGAGACGCACCAGATCGCCGCGGTCGTCGCGCGCTCCGCGCTGGCCGGCCTCGACCCCGCCACCGCGTCGTACGGCGTGGCGATGCTGGGCAACGCGGAGCTCGGCGAGGGCGTCGGCTACGTGCGGCCGGTCTACGACAGGGACTACTGGGACGCAGCCGACCCGTCGTGGATCAAGGAGTACCGCTTCGGCGGCGGCGCGGGCGTGTGGGAGGACTCCGCCGACCACGACACCGACACCCGCGACCCCAACGCCCTGGACATCGTGGTGGGTGCGGGCCAGGACCAGCACACGGTGATGGACTGGCGGACCGCCTCACCGGTCCGGCTTCCGCTGGTGCCCCTGGCGCCGTGAGGCTGGTGCCGCTGGCGCCGTAGGCGCCGCGGGTCACGCCCGGCTGGACGCGTGCCACCCGGCGCGACAGGGTAGGACGGGGAGGGGACGAACCCGAGTCCCCTTCCCCGTATGCCTCCCCTGTGACGGTCCAGCCCGAGGAGCCCCATGAGCGAGCCCGACGAGACCCCGGTCGAGCACGAGCCGAGCGAGATCACCTACTCCGAGCAGTTCTACCCGGCGCGACCGAGGGCCCTGCGCCGGCCACGGGCCCGGCTCCGTCCCGACGGCAGCCCGACCCACCTCGAGGAGGGCTCGGGCGACCCGGTCGGCACCAACCCGGCGTACGTCGCATGGCTGGAGCGGGAGTCGATGCTCAGCGACGCCCGCACGATCGCCGGCCAGTTCTCCGGGCAGGGCAGCATGTGGCAGAACCCCTACGCGAACCCCAACCCGGATGCCGCCATCGGCGTCGCGCCGGTCTGGTTCACGGCCTACCCGCTGTCGTTCGTGACCCGTCCCGGCACCTCCTTCCTGGGCACCCTGGCCGACCCGGCGCTGTGGGAGACCTTCGAGCAGATCGGCATCAAGGCGATCCACACCGGGCCGGTCAAGCGCGCCGGCGGGCTGGACGGCTGGCACCCGACGCCGAGCGTCGACGGCCACTTCGACCGGGTCAGCACCCAGATCGACTCGATGTTCGGCACCGAGGCCGACTTCCGCCGGATGTGCGAGGTGGCCGGCGATCACGGCGGCACCGTGATCGACGACATCGTCCCCGGCCACACCGGCAAGGGGCCGGACTTCCGGCTCGCCGAGATGGGCGTCGGCGACTACCCGGGGATCTACCACATGGTCGAGATCCCCGAGGACGACTGGCACCTGCTGCCCGAGACCCTCCCGGGACGGGACTCGGTCAACCTCGACGTCGAGGCGGAGGACCGGCTGGAGAAGGCCGGCTACATCATCGGGCGGCTGCAGCGGGTGATCTTCCACGACCCCGGCGTCAAGGACACCAACTGGAGCGCCACCAAGCCGGTCGTCGGGCCGGACGGCCGGAGCCGCCGCTGGGTCTACCTGCACTACTTCAAGGAGGGGCAGCCCTCGATCAACTGGCTCGACCCGACCTTCGCCGGCATGCGGCTGGTGATGGGCGACGCGCTGCACTCGATGGGCGACCTGGGCTCCGGTGGCCTGCGCCTGGACGCCAACGGCTTCCTCGGCGTGGAGAAGAGCGCGGAGGGGCTGCCCGCCTGGTCCGAGGGCCACCCGCTGTCGGAGGCGGCCAACCACCTGATCGCCAGCATGGTCCGCAAGCTCGGCGGGTTCACCTTCCAGGAGCTCAACCTCACCATCGACGACATCCGCGCCACCTCCGAGGCCGGCGCGGACCTGTCCTACGACTTCATCAACCGCCCGGCCTACCACCATGCGCTGGCGACCGGGGACACCGAGTTCCTGCGGCTGACGCTCAACGCCTCCCTCGCGCACGGGGTCTCCCCCAAGACGCTGGTGCACGCGTTGCAG
Organism: Marmoricola sp.; assembly: GCA_044227235.1. GTDB lineage: Bacteria > Actinomycetota > Actinomycetes > Propionibacteriales > Nocardioidaceae > Marmoricola_A. Next base: position 105,260 of record JBGAFN010000018.1, read on the forward strand.
AACCACGACGAGATGACCTACGAGCTCGTCCACTTCGCCACCCTGCACAAGGACGACGTCTTCACCTTCCACGGCGAGGAGATCTCCGGCGGCGACCTGGCCGAGCGGGTGCGGGCCGACCTGCTCGAGCACCTGACCGGACCCGAGCGGCCCTACAACCTCGTCTTCACCACCAACGGGATCGCCTCGACCACCGCGACCGTCGTGGCCGGCGCGCTCGGCATCACCGACCTCGCCCAGATCGAGGGCGAGACGATCGAGCGGATCCGGGTCGCCCACCTGCTGCTGGCCGGCTTCAACGCGCTCCAGCCGGGCGTCTTCGCCCTGTCCGGGTGGGACCTGACCGGCGCGCTCACCCTCGACCCGGCCACGATCCAGCCCCTGCTCGCCACCGGCGACACCCGCTGGATCCACCGCGCGGCGTACGACCTGATGGGCTACGCGACGGACGCCGACGGCCACGAGAACGGCGCCTCGCTGGCCGGGATGCCGCGCGGGCGCAGCCTGTACGGCGCGCTGCCCGACCAGCTCGGCAACCCGTTCTCGTTCGCCGAGCGGCTCCGCACGATCCTGCGGATGCGCGAGGAGAGCGGGCTGGCCACCGCGGAGCAGGTCGACGTGCCACCGGTCGGCAACCGGGCCGTCCTGGTGATGGTCCACCTGCTGCCCGACGGCGACCACCAGGCGACGGTGCTGAACTTCGCCCAGGAGGAGGTCACCGCGATCGTGCACTCCGACGCGCTCGTGCCCGGGGCGGAGATCGTCGACATGCTCACCGGCGACCGGCTCGGCGAGGTCGACGACCTGAGCAGCTTCCCCGTCACCCTGCTGGCCCACCAGGGCCTCTCCCTCCGCTTCACCGCCCCCACCCCCGCCGAGACGACCTGAACGCCCCCTTCCCACCCGCCGAGACGACACTTATGCGCGCTTCTCACCCGCCGAGGAGACACGAACGCGCGCTTCCCACCCGGCGAGAGGACACCAGCGCGCGCTCAGCGCGGACTGAGAGGACACGTGCGCACCGCGCGTTCGCGTCTTCTCAGCGGGGACCGGTCGGGGGCGGCAGCGCGTCCGTCGCCTCCAGCGGACCCAGGCCGCTGATCTCGAGCAGGTCCACGATCACCGACCGGATCATCGCGAGCACGACCTCGACGGAGAGCGCGTCGGTGCGCTCGAGCCGGCCGGTCACGTCCGCGACCATCAGGAGCGCCGGCCGCGCGGCCTCGGCCATCCGGTTCGCGGCCAGCTCGTCGGCGAGCTGGTCGCAGGCGGCCGCGACGTCGGCGCAGAGCAGCGCGTAGGAGCGGGGCACCTCGCGCCGGTGGTACGCCGCCACCGCCGCCCGCCGGACGAGCACGCGGGTGCTGCGCAGCGCCTTGTCCAGCGGGTCGACGAGCTCGGCCATCTGGCGCATGTCGGTGCGGTGCCGGACGCGGAACGGTGAGGACGCCACCACCGACAGGCCCTCGTCGGCTGCCGCCTGGAGCTCGCGGATCAGGTAGTCGGTGCTGCGGGCGTCGGCCAGCAGGGCGAGGGCCGGCTCGATCTCGCCGTCCCGCATGACCACGCCCGCCGCCCGGAGCAGGTCGGCGATCTTGCGGACGACGACCGCGGCCTGCTCGCGCGGCCGGCGCAGAGGGGCGGCCGGCACGACCATCGCCGCGACGAGGGCGACACAGCCACCGATCAGCGCGTCGGTCCACCGGGTGAAGGCGGCGTTGGGGTCGGGCAGCAGGGTGGCGACCACGATGGACTGCACCGCCGCCTGGGTGACGAAGAGCTGGCCGCCGTCGAGCAGGAAGGCGGTCGACATCGCCAGCGCCACGATGAGCGCGACCTGCCACCCGCCGGTGCCCAGCGCCGCGGCCAGCAGGTCGCCGAGGAAGACGCCGACCGCGACGCCGACGGTGACCTCGGCGACGCGCCGCAGCCGCTGCCCGTACGACGTCCCGAGGCTGACCACGGCGGCGATCGGGGCGAAGAACGGGGACACGTGACCGAAGACGTCGCTGGCGACGAACCACGCCACCCCGGCGGCGAGGGCGCACTGGGCGATCTGGAACCACTTCGAGCGCCACCGCCGGACCCGGAACTGCGCCGAGGTGCTCCCGCGGGACCACAGCCGGTCCAGCGGGTGGGCGTCCATGGGCCCATGGTGCCAGGTCGGACGAGGGCGACGACGCGCTGGCCCTCCAGCCGTCGCCTTGGGCGATTTGGCTCGTTATGAGAGCGTTGATTCTTTGTGCTGACCGTCCGCTCCGCGGACCCAGGAGGACGTCGTGACCCAGCTTGCCACCCAGGGCGGGTCGGCGACCCCACCCACCCACCGTCGCGCAGGCGGGAGGCCCGGCCGCCTGCTGACGGCTGCTCTCGGCTCCGGCGTCGCCGTGCTGGCGGTGATGTTGCTCACGGTCCAGGTCACCCACCACGACGTCGGCACCTTCACCCGCGACATCACCACGCTGTGTGCCGAGGCGGGCTCACGCCTCCCCCCGTACGCCGGCGCCGTCGGCCTGCTGAACTTCATGGTCTGGGCCTCGGCGGCGACACTGTCCCTGCTCGTGGCCGTGCTCGTGCCGGCCCGCCGCCGCTGGCTGACCGGCTTCGCCGCACTGCTGCTGGTGCTCCTCGCGGACGACTCGCTGAGCTTCCACGAGGAGATCGGCCCGTCCCTGGGCGTCCCCGAGGTCACGACGTACGTCGTGTACGTGGCGGTCGCGGGGGGCCTCGCCTGGTCGGCGCTGCAGCGGTGGCGGCGCACCGGGGAGATCGCGAGTGCCGACGTGGCCTTCGTCCTCGGCGGAGCGCTGCTGGCCACCTCGATCCTCGTCGACCAGCTGACGCACCGGCAGCACCTCGCCGAGGACGGCCCCAAGCTCCTCGGCGCGTTCGTGTGGCTGACCGTCCCGCTGCTGTCGCTCCCCGCGGGACTGGTCAGCCGTATCCAGGCGCTCTCCGACGAGCTCGGCGGCGTCGCCGACTGACGACCGGTCAGCTGCCTTCCTGCACCTGGAAGATCTGGTCGGCGACCAAGCCGTGCGCCTCGCGGTGCACGGTGTTCGCCGCGTCCGCGTCGGGGGCCTCGACCAGGCAGAAGATCTGGCCCTTGGACTCGTCGACCCAGTAGCGCAGGTAGCTGACGCCGTGCGGGCCCTGGGTGGCCAGGTCGGCCTGGTGCGCCTTGGCGACGTCGTCCATGGTGACGCCGTCACCGAGCGTGTGGACGTCCATGTAGAGCGGCATGAGGGTGGACCTTTCGGGAGGGTGTGTTGACTCTCCCGATGCTGCTCGACGCCGGGGGTGCGGCGCCTCCGTAGCGACTACCCACCTCAGGCGCGAGCGACCCCCAGATCAGAGCTCGGCGCGCCGCACCCCGAGCTTGCCGAGGACGGCGGCGACGTGGTGCTCGGCCGTCCGACGCGAGATGACGAGCCGCTCGGCGATGGCGGCGTCGGTCAGCCCGCCGCGCAGCAGGTCCAGCACCTCGGCCTCCCGGGCGGTCAGGCCGTCGGGGTGCCGCCGGGCCCGGGTCGCGCGGGGTGCGGCCACGCCCATGCCGCGCAGGAGTGCCCGGGCCCGCGCGGCCGCGCCGTCGGCACCGAGCCGGTCGAAGATCCGCACCCCCTCGGCCACCGCGGCCGGGTCGCCGCTGCGGGCCAGCGCCAGCCCCTGGTCGAACGGGCAGCCCAGCGTCTCCCACAGTGCCGCCGCCTCGGCCCAGCGACCGGCCCGCTCCGCCGCGTACGGCGGAGAGAGCGTGACGGTCACGTCCGCGTCGGGGGGCAGCCAGGTGGCGACCATGCCGTGGTTCCACGGGCAGTCCGAGGCCGCCACCGTCGACCACACCTCCAACGCCGGCGCCGCGGTGTCACCGGCCCCGCCGATCCAGGCGGCCTCGCAGAACGCGGCGGCGGTCGGGGCGAGGCGCTGGGTCTCCTTCATGCCGCGGGCCAGCCCGCGGGCGCGGTCCAGCAGCCCGCCGGCGGCCGGGTCGGCCGCCCGGCTCGCCAGCTGGGCGGTGACCAGCAGCGGCTCCAGGCTCCCCACCGCGTCGGTGGCGGCCCGGTTCAGCACCGCCGCGGCGTCGGCTCGGGCCCGCTCGTGCTCGCCGCGGTCCAGGTGCATCCGGGACCGCCAGCCGAGCAGGTAGTAGCTCCACGAGTCGAGGTCGCGGTCCCGGCAGTACTCCAGCCCCTCCTCCAGGTAGTGCTCGGCTGCGTCGTACCGGCGCTGGGTGACCGCGCTCGAGCCCAGGTTGCAGTAGGCGCGGGCGGCGTGCTCCTGCAGGTTCTCCTGCCGCGCCACGGCGAGCGACTCGCCCAGCATCCGCTCCCCGGCGCCCAGGTCGCCGGCGACCACCTCCATCGTGCCGAGGTTGTTGAGCGCGTGCACCCGGACCTCCTCGCGCTGCGCGCCCTCGGGCAGCCGCTCGACGAGGTCGAGCGTCCGGTGCCCCCAGGCGCGGGTGCCGTCGAGGTCGCTGGAGAGCATCTGCAGCCCGGCCCGGTGGCTGTAGGCCAGCGCCTGCTCGTAGGTGCCGGTGCCGTCCAGCAGTGCCACGGCGCGGTCGGCCTGCTCCTCGGCGTCGTCGTTGCGGCCGGCGAACCAGTGCAGCCGTGAGGTGCACCGCCAGGCGTCGCCGACCCGGACGTCCTCGCCGAGCGACTCCCACAGGAGGCGGGCGGCTCCGATGGAGTCGATCGCGTCGTCGATGCGCCCGGTCAGGTAGCACTCGTAGCCCAGCGCCCACAGCAGGTCGGCCCGGGCCGCGGTGTCGAGCGCGTCGGCGTGGGCCAGCGCGCGCCGGTACTGCCGCAGCGCCTCCTGGTGCGCCCCGAGCTCGGCGGCGCGCCGGGCGGCGAGCGGGGCGTGGGCCAGCACGGCCTCGGCGTCCCGAGCCGCCTCGGCGTGGTGGGCGAGCCGGGCCGGGTCTGCGCCGCGACGCTCCAGGGCCGCGAGCAGCCGGCGGTGCACGTGCACCGCCCGTCCGGCGGGCACCTCCGCCTGCACGGCCAGCCGGGCGAGCTCGTGGCGGAAGACGACGTCGTCGCCGACCTGCCGGACGAGCCCGCGGGACAGCGGCTCGTCGAGGGCGGCGAGGCCCGTCGCGAGCAGCTCCCCGACCAGCGCGACCTCGGCCCGCGCGCCCGCCAGCGCGACCACCTCGAGGGCACGCTGGCCGGTCTCGTCGAGCCGGGCCACCCGGGCCAGGACGGCGTCGCGGACCGTCTCGGGCACCTCGGCCGCACCGGAGGAGAGCGCCTCGGTGACGAAGAAGGGGTTGCCGCCGGTCACCCGGTGGAGCCGCTCGGGGTCGGCGCCGGCATGCGCGGAGGCCAGGGCCGCGACCGCTGCCGGGGTGAGTGGAGGCAGGTCGATCCGGCGGGTGCCGCCTGCCGACGCGGTGTCGCCCAGCAGCAGGCGCAGCCCGTCACCGGCGACGGTGTCCTCGGGCCGGTAGGTCACCAGCACCAGGGCGTGGCAGCCGTGGATGCGCCGGGCGAGGTGCCGGAGCAGGTCGAGGGTCGCCTCGTCCGCCCAGTGCGCGTCCTCCACGACGAGCAGGTACGGCGGGGCGGCCGCTCCCGCGCGCAGGACCGCGAGCAGGTGCGCGAAGACCTCCTGGCGGGTCGCCCCGTCGGGCCACACGGAGGCCGGCAGGTCCGGCAGCATGTCGACCAGCGGGCCGAGCGGGGGCGGGGTCGCGGAGCCGTCGCACCAGCCGACCACCACCCGGGCGTCCGCCGCGCGGCCGAGCTCCTCGACGAAGGTCGTCTTGCCGATGCCGGCCTCGCCCCCGACGAAGACCATTCGCCCGTGTCCCGCTGCGGCCTCGGCGAGATACCCCCGCGCGACCTGCAGCTGCCCCTCGCGCTCCAGCAGCACCACGGCTCGATGCTACGACCCGGTGCAGCCCTCAGGGGCGCGCGAGCGCTCCGGCCGGTTTCCCATGGGATGCCGGCAAACTGCCACTGCCCATGGCGTACGCCCCATGGGCAGTGGAGGTTTGCCGTGGGCAGTTCGCGAACCGGGGCGGGCGAGCTCTACGAGCCGGGGAGCCGGTACTCGACCTCGCGGCGGCTGGCCTCGTCCATATCCTCGGCGCTGAGCAGCACCGTCGTCCGGGAGGTGGCGGCGCCGCCGACGGCGGTCTTGAGGCTGAGGGCCGCAGCCGCCACGTTGTCGGGCAGCGAGCCGATCACGACCAGGTCGTCGCTGCCGAGGGCGAAGTAGAACGCCTCCAGGGAGCCGCCGACGCTCTCGAGCATCTCCTGCACCGCGGCCCGCCGGCCGGTCCCTCCCTCGGCGAGCAGCCCCGCCGCCCCCTCGTGCGAGTAGGTCACGCGCCACAGGTACGTCGGCATCAGGCATCCCTTCGAAGACGACAGCTCACCCGATCATGCCGAGCCGGCGCGGACGGCGCCAGAGCGGTCAGGTCCTGGGGGCGTCGTCGACCTCGAGCCGCACGGTGACCTCGTCGCCCGCGCCCCGGCCGGTCGCGGCGCGCGTGGCGGCGTTGAAAGAGACCAGGAACCGCCCGCCCATCGAGGCGATGCTCGTCCGGTAGGTGTAGTCGTCGTCGATCGTCACCGAGACCGGGACGCGGCGGCCCCGGTCGAACGACGCGACCACGTCGTCGGGGACCACGATCCCCACGTTGTTCCCGCCCGTCGCCTGCAGCACGGTGCGGAAGGTCTGCACGCTCTCTCCCACGGGTTCCTCCTCGGCACGGACGCCTCCCCGGTGGACGGCGGGGAGCGCGCGACCCATCGTGCCAGCAGGTCGGACGGTCGGACCTACTCGAACCAGGGCAGGCTCACCGGCGCGTCGCTGATGCCCGAGCCGAAGGGAACGTAGCCCCAGCAGCGGACCCGGGCGGTCGTGGTCAGAGCGCACCCGCTGTACGTCGACTGGGACTCGGCCGCGCCGCCGCGGGAGAGCCCGACGACAGGGACGGGCACGGTGCTGTCGGCCTCGGTGCCGTCCCCCAGGTAGCCGTTGCGGTTGTAGCCCCAGCAACGGACGGCGCCGGCAACCGAGACAGCGCAGCTGGAGTGGCCGCTGCCGACCGAGACCGACCGCTGCCCCGACGCCAGCCCACTGACGGTCACGGGCACGGTGCTGAACCGCTGCTGCAGATCGGTCTTGCCGATCCCGAGCTGACCCTCGAGGTTCGACCCCCAGCACTGCACCGCGCCGGCGGCGGTCACGGCGCACGCGGTGCTGCCACCGGCGGCGAGCGACGTGACCCCACTGGAGAGCCCGGTCACGGTCACCGGCGTCGTGGTGACGCCTCCGGTGGTGCCGTTGCCGAGCTGCCCGACGGAGTCGTCCCCCCAGCACCGGACCGCCCCCGCCGTGGTGAGGGCGCACGCGAACGTGTTGCCGGTCGCGACCGAGGCCACCCCCGAGAGCCCGGCCACGGTGACCGGGACGCCGCTGTTGAGACCGGTCGGGCCGTCGGCGCCGAGCACGCCGTTCGTGTCGTTGCCCCAGCAGCTCACCGTGCCGGCCTCGAGGACCGCGCAGCCGTAGGCATTGCCCACGCTCACCGAGCGGACCCCGGAGGTGAGCCCGACGACCTGCACCGGGACGTTGCTGTGGCCGTTGCCCACCACACCGTCACCGAGAGCGCCGAACAGCTCCCAGCCCCAGCACATCGCCGCCCGTGACGCGGTGACCGCACAGGCGGCCGCCGTGCCGGCGGCGAGGTCGCGCACCCCGGTGGTCAGCCCGCTGACCTGGACCGGCGTCGGCGACGAGGCGTCCGCGCCGTTGCCGAGGTTGCCCTCCGAGCTCTGGCCCCAGCACCGCGCCGCACCCACAGTCGTCCGGGCGCACGCGAACGTGCTGCCCAGGCTGTCCCCGACCACCACCTCCACCGGCGCCGGCAGGTAGCGGTACTGGTCGGCCTTCACCCCGGCCGACGTCCCGGCGGCCGTCCGCACCCGTACGTCGACCACGCCCGGGGCATGCGGCGGGGTCCGCACCACGATCCGGGAGGAGCTCGCGACCCGGACGACCTGGGCCCTCGCCGCGCCGAACTTCACCCACCGCACGTGGGAGAACCGCTGCCCGACGACGGTGACGCGGGTGCCGCCTGCGGTCGTGCCCTGGTGGGGTCGGAGCCGGACGACCTGCGGCAGCGTCCCCGCCGCGCTCGCGCCGACGTCGACCGAGACCCAGGGAACCCCGAGGACGACGGCGACCACCACCAGCCCGACCAGCCTGCTCGTGCGCATGCGCACCTCCCGCGTCGGGGCCACTCTCCTCCGCCGGACCTTGCGAACGGCTTGGCCCCCTCATCGAGGCTCGACGTACGTTGGCAGGAAGCCGCGACCCGACAGGAGCACCATGAGGACCCGCACGCTCGGCACCACCGGACCCACCGTCTCGGCCCTCGGGCTGGGCTGCATGGGGATGAGCCAGAGCTTCGGCGCCCGCCCGCCGCGCGAGGAGATGATCGGCTTCCTGCGCACGGCCGTCGAGCGTGGCGTGACGCTGTTCGACACCGCCGAGGTCTACGGGCCGTTCCACAACGAGGAGCTCCTCGGCGAGGCCCTGCGTCCGGTCCGCGACGAGGTCGTCATCGCCACCAAGTTCGGGTTCGTCTTCGACGCCGACGGCAAGCAGACCGGGGTCAGCAGCCGACCCGAGCACGTCAGGGCTGCGGTCGAGGGGTCCCTGGGCCGCCTGGGCATCGAGACCATCGACCTGCTCTACCAGCACCGGGTCGACCCCGACGTCCCGATCGAGGAGGTCGCCGGCGCCGTCCACGAGCTCGTCGAGGCCGGCAAGGTGCGGCACTTCGGGCTCTCCGAGGCCGGCGTCGCCACCATTCGCCGAGCCCATGCCGTCCACCCGGTCGCGGCCCTGCAGAGCGAGTACTCGCTGTTCTGGCGCGAGCCCGAGGAGGAGATCCTGCCGACCCTGGCCGAGCTCGGGATCGGGTTCGTGCCGTTCAGCCCGCTCGGCCGCGGCCTGCTCACCGGGACCGTCGCCGCGGACAGCACCTTCGGTCCGGACGACATCCGGGCGAACCTGCCCCGGTTCGCCCCCGAGGCGCTCGCCGCGAACCAGGCGCTGGTCGACCTCGTCCGCGCCGTCGCGGACCGCCGGCACCTCACCGTCGGCCAGGTCGCCCTGGCCTGGCTCCTGGCCCAGCAGCCGTGGATCGTGCCGATCCCCGGCACCCGTCGCTCAGAACGGCTCGAGGAGAACCTCGTCGCCGCCGACGTCGAGCTCGACCCCGAGGACCTCGCCGAGCTCGACCGGGCCTCGCGCACCGTCCAGGTCGTCGGCGACCGCTACCCCGAGGCCATGCAGCGGATGATCGACCGCTAGCCCGTCGCCCGACTGCCGTGCGGCAGCTGGTCCCGCCACCGGGTGAACGCCGCGAAGCACTCGGGGCACGGGTTGACCGCTCCGTCGGGGAACCTCAGCTCCCAGAACAGCTCCCAGCCGCGGACCAGCTCGCCGCACGCCGTCCGGGCCGCCCCTGCCTCGCGCGCGTGCTGGCGGCCGACCGTGGCCATCGCCTCGGCGGCCGGTCGCGGGGTGCGCAGCCGTCGCGCACGGGGTGCGGTCACGAACCAGGGTGAACCGCCGCGTAGGGGTGGGGGGATCCGATCGGGCTTGGGCGTCGCCATGGGCTGCTCCCGAGGCTGGGGGACGTCGTGCCGCCCCACGGTAGGTGTGGTCGTGCGGCCCTTTCCAGAGCGGACCGGTCAAGATCTCGTCAGGTTTAGACCGCTCCCCCTCCTGCAGGGTCGCACTGAATCCTCCAGATGAATAGGGGGTCGCCCGGCGCCGCCGTACGGTGGACGGCATGGCTGACCACGCGACGGACCCCGTGACGACCCTGACGCTGAACAACGGCGTGACGATGCCTGCCCTCGGGCTGGGTGTGTTCCAGACGCCCCCCGACGAGACCCGCGACGCCGTCCGGGCCGCCCTGGACGCCGGCTACCGGCACATCGACACCGCGGCGGCGTACGGCAACGAGCGCGAGGTCGGCGAGGCCGTGAAGGCCTCCGGCCTGGACCGCTCGGAGGTGTTCCTGGAGACGAAGGTCTGGATCAACGACTTCGGGTACGACGAGACGCTGCACGCGTTCGAGAAGAGCGCCGGCAAGCTCGGCGTCGACCAGATCGACCTGCTGATCCTGCACCAGGCCCTCCCCTCCGCGTTCGACCGGACGATCGGCGCCTACCGCGCCCTGGAGACGCTGCTCGAGCAGGGCAAGGTGCGTGCGATCGGGGTGAGCAACTTCGAGGTCGACCACCTCGACCGGCTGCTCACCGAGACCTCGGTGGTCCCCGCGGTCAACCAGATCGAGCTGCACCCGTTCTTCACCCAGCCGGCCGTCCAGGCCGCCGACGAGCAGTACGGGATCGTCACGCAGGCGTGGTCTCCCATCGGGGGGATCACCTTCTACCGCGACAGCGGACACGCGAGCGCCCTGACCGATCCGACCATCACCGGCATCGCGGAGGAGCACGGCCGGTCCCCCGCCCAGGTGATGCTCCGCTGGGGCCTCCAGCAGGGCCGCTCGGTCATCCCGAAGTCCACCAAGCCGGCGCGGATCGCCGAGAACATCGACGTCTTCGACTTCGACCTCACCGCCGACCAGCTCGCCGCCCTCGACGCACTCGACACCGGCAAGCGCGGTGGCCCCGACCCCGAGGACGTCACCCTGGAGACCTTCAGCCGCGAGATCCCCGAAGCCTGAGCACCCTCAGCTCAGACCCACCGGCCGCCCATCCTCACCTTCGCTGGTCGAGTAGGGCGCGAGGAACGAGCGCCCGTGTCGAGACCCCCGGACAGTCACGGGGTCTCGTGGCTCGCCTATCGGCTCGCACCTCGACCTCCGTACCAACCCCGGAGGACGACGCGCGAAGGCGCAGCCTGAGCCACGAGACCACCGGAACCGTTGCGCTTAAGGTCTCCGACGCCAGCGTCGTTACGGCGCTGCTGTCCGACCTGCGCGCTGCATGTACGTCGACGGGCAACCGTGAGGTCGGAGTCCGGGTGCCCGGCAGCGCTGACGTCGGTGGGCTCTCGAGACCCCCGGCAGTGTCGAGGGGGTCTCGGCACCGGTCCGCGGGACCCTCACGGGGTCTCGACACGGTGCTCGCAAGCTCGCACCTACTCGACCAGCGAGGAAGGGGTGTCGACCTCAGTACGCAAGCCCGGAGGTCGAGGCGCGAAGGCGGAGCCACGAGACCGCCGGCACCGGTCCGCGGAACCCTCACGGGGTCTCGACACGGTGCTCGCACGCTCGCACCTACTCGACCAGCGAGGAAGGGGCTCGGCCTCCGTTCCATGCCCGGAGGTCGAGGCGCGAAGGCGCAGCCTGAGCCACGAGACCGCCGGCACCGGTCCGCGGAACCCTCACGGGGTCTCGACACGGTGCTCGCACGCTCGCACCTACTCGACCAGCGAGGAAGGGGTGTCGACCTCTGTACGCAAGCCCGGAGGTCGAGGCGCGAAGGCGCAGCCTGAGCCACGAGACCCCCCAACGCCGGTCCGCGGAACGTCACGGGGTCTCGTGGCTCGCCTGGCGGCTCGCACCTCGACCTCCGTAAGAAGGGCGCCGGGATGAGGAGCGACTCGACCCTCGGGGAGGAGAGCTGAAGGAGGGCCGAGTCACCCCACCCGCGTCCTGTGTACCTGAGTCCCACCCACGGCGGCATCGTCCTTTCGGCCGAGTGCCCACGACATACCGTCGCGAATCCGGCACCTTGTCGAAACATTTACTCTACCTCGGTGAGGGCCACATCCCTGCCCTGCAAGGAGGATGAGACATCGGGCCCTGTCAGAACACGCGGCGCCACCAGACGCGGAAAGCCCATTCCCAGATCGGCGCGGAGGCCTCACCATGGTCCCGGGTGGGGGTGACAGCCGCTCGCCGACGGTGCGCCGCTGCTCTAGGGGTAGGGCACTGCATCGGAGGCGTTCTCCCAACGGAGGTCACCCGGACCAAGAGGCCCTCGGGCTCGGCGCGCGGCTCCCAGTGCTCGCCGCGAACCCGGGGGTCTCGTCCGGTCCGCTCCTCGACGGTCCCTGCCGCCGGCGGCAGGGCGCCTGGTCCTAGCCTGGGGTCATGGAAACCGTGGGCGCACGATGAAGCGCATCGGCATCGACGAGGAGCCCGACCAGGCGACGAACCGCTGCGTGCACTGCGGCTGCCCGCTGGAGTGGGTCGACGAGGTCGGCTGGGTGGACCTCACCCGCGACGGCTCCTACGACATGTGCCCGAACGACCCCTACGACAACCACGCTCCCGGCCCGCTGGCCGGCTGAGCCGGTCCGCGACACCTCCATGCGACTGGTTCGCCGTACGGGCTCACCCGGCGACCTCCACGCGCTGCCCTTCCCCGAGGGCAGCACCGAGGCCGAGGCCTGGCTCCTGCTCCCCGACCGTCCCGCGATCGTGCTGGGCAGTGCCCAGGTCGAGGCGACCGCCGACGCCGAGGCAGCCCGGCGTCGCGGCTTGGAGGTGGTGCGCCGTCGCAGCGGTGGCGGCGCGGTCTTCGTGGGGACCGGACGGTGCCTCTGGCTCGACGTGGTCGTACCGCGCGAGGACCCCCGCTGGAGCGAGGACGTGCGGGCCTCGACGTACTGGCTGGGCGAGGCGTGGGTCGAGGCCCTGCGCCGGGTGGGGATCACCGCAGACCTCTACCGGGGCGGGCTCGAGACCACGCGCTGGGGGCGCCTGGTCTGCTTCGGCGCCCTCGGCCCCGGGGAGGTGGTGCTCGACGGGCGCAAGACCGTGGGCATCTCCCAGCGTCGGACCCGCCACGGTGCCCGCTTCCAGTGCGTGGTCTACGACCGGTGGGACCCCGCCGACGTCCTCGACGTCCTGAGCCTCGACGAGGACACCCGACGGCAGGCAACCGAGGACCTGGCCGAGGTGGCCTCCGGGGTCGGGGACCGCCTCACCGCCCTGGAGCACGCCGTCGTCGAGGTACTCGTTGGCCGCTGACCCATGTCCTGGGAGCATGGGTCGGCATGGACCTCGACACGATCCGCGCGTTCCTCGCCGTGGCCGACGGCGCCACCGTCAGCAAGACGGCCGACCGGGCCCACCGCACCCAGCCCTCGGTGTCCCGTGCTCTGGCCCGCCTCGAGCGTGAGGCCGGCGCCGAGCTCTTCCAGCGCGTCGGACGCAGCCTCACGCTGACCCCGGCGGGGCGCGAGCTCGTCGCCCACGCCCGGGCCACGGTGGACTCCTACGACCGTGGCCTGCGGGCGGTCCAGGACCTGGCCTCGGACACCGGGGGGCACGTCCCGATGGCCTTCTTGCACACGCTCGGCACCTGGCTGGTGCCCGAGCTGATGCGGTCCTTCCGGTCCGAACGCCCCGGCGTCAGCTTCGACCTGCGCCAGCACGGCGACATCGGTCTGGTCGACGACCTGGTCAACGGGGTGGTCGACCTGGCGATCACCGGGGAGCGACCGGAGCATCCACGGATCCAGAGCCGCCGCCTGCTGATGGAGCCGCTGCAGCTCGCCGTCCCGCCCGACCACCGGCTCGCCCGGCGCCGCTCGGTCCGCCTGCGCGACGTGGCCGAGGAGACCTTCATCGTCCTCAAGCCCGGCTTCAGCCTGCGCGTGGTCACCTCCGCGCTGTGCGCCCGCGCCGGCTTCGACCCGGTGGTCGGCTTCGAGGGCGAGGAGGTCGAGACCCTGCGCGGCCTGGTCGCCGCTGGGCTGGGCGTCGCACTGCTCCCGGAGCCGCGCGGCGTCGGTGTGCCGGCGGCGCCGCACCTGCGCATCACCGACGTCCCCGCCTCCCGCGAGATCGGTGTGGCGTGGATCGGGGAGCGCCGTCTCCCGCCGGCCTCGGCCGCCTTCCGCGACCACGTCGTCCGACACGCTCGACGCATCGGGAAGGCCGGCTGAGGTTGGTCTCACCCATACGTCAGGTGCATGGTTCGGTCGTGAACTAGGCATTGGACGCACGGCGTCGCACTCTCCGACGATGGTGGGGCACCTCCACCGCAGATCGAAGGGCAGGCGCATGACCGACATCGACCCCGCTGAGACCCAGGAGTGGCGCGAGGCGCTCGCGGCCGTCCTGGAGTTCGAGGGCGAGCCCCGCGTGCAGTACCTCCTCCAGGAGATCGTCGCGGAGGCGCAGCGTCTGGGCACCCGGGTGCCGATGACCACGGCGACGCCGTACGTCAACACGATCCCGGTCGAGGACGAGCCGCAGCACCCCGGGGACCGGGCGATGGAGCGCCGCATCAAGTCGGCCGTCCGCTGGAACGCCCTGGCGATGGTGCTGCGGGCCAACAAGACCTCCAGCGAGCTCGGCGGTCACCTGGCGAGCTTCCAGTCCGCCGCCACCCTGTACGACGTCGGGTTCCAGCACTTCTGGCACGGCGACTCCGAGGACCACGGCGGCGACCTGGTCTACATCCAGGGCCACTCCTCCCCCGGCGTCTACGCCCGCGCGTTCCTCGAGGGCCGGCTCACCGAGGCCCAGCTCGACAGCTTCCGGCAGGAGGTCGACGGCGGCGGACTCTCGTCGTACCCGCACCCGTGGCTGATGCCCGACTTCTGGCAGTTCCCGACCGTCTCGATGGGCCTGGGCCCGCTGATGGCGATCTACCAGGCCCGGTTCCTCAAGTACCTGCACTCCCGCGGGCTGGCCGACACCGCCACCCGCAAGGTGTGGGCCTTCCTCGGCGACGGCGAGATCGACGAGCCCGAGTCGCTCGGGGCGATCTCCATGGCCGGGCGCGAGCGGCTCGACAACCTGATCTTCGTGGTCAACTGCAACCTGCAGCGCCTCGACGGACCGGTGCGCGGCAACGGCAAGATCATCCAGGAGCTCGAGGGCGTCTTCCGCGGCGCCGGCTGGAACGTGCTCAAGGTGGTCTGGGGCTCCGGCTGGGACACCCTGCTCGCCCGCGACACCACCGGGGCGCTCAAGCAGCGGATGATGGAGTGCGTCGACGGGCAGTACCAGAGCTTCAAGTCCAAGGACGGCGCCTACGTGCGCGAGCACTTCTTCGGGGTGAGCCCCGAGCTGGCCGCGATGGTCGCCGACTGGACCGACGAGGAGATCTGGCGGCTGACCCGCGGCGGCCACGACCCGCAGAAGGTCTACGCCGCGTACGCCGCCGCGGTCGCGACGGTGGGCCAGCCCACGGTGGTCCTGGCCAAGACGGTCAAGGGCTACGGACTCGGCGCCGCCGGCGAGGCGCAGAACATCACCCACCAGCAGAAGAAGGTCGCCGAGCCGGCGCTGAAGGCCTTCCGCGACCGCTTCCACATCCCGGTCGCCGACGAGCAGCTGATGGACTACCCCTACGTGTCCTTCGCCGAGGGGTCACCCGAGCACGAGTACCTGCACGGACAGCGTCGCCGGCTCGGGGGCTACCTGCCCGCCCGGCGCCGGACGTCGGCCGCGCTCCCGGTCCCCGGCGTCGAGGCCTTCGCCGCCCAGGTCGCCGGATCGGGCGGGCGCGAGATCTCCACGACGATGGCGTTCGTCCAGATGCTCACCAAGCTGCTGCGGGACAAGAAGGTCGGCAAGCACATCGTGCCGATCGTGCCCGACGAGGCGCGCACCTTCGGCATGGAGGGGCTGTTCCGGCAGATCGGGATCTTCTCCCAGGTGGGCCAGCTCTACACCCCCGAGGACTCCGAGCAGCTGATGTTCTACAAGGAGGACGCCAGCGGCCAGATCCTCCAGGAGGGCATCAACGAGCCGGGCGCGATGTCGTCGTGGATCGCCGCGGCCACGTCGTACTCCAGCAGCGACACCCCGATGATCCCGTTCTACATCTACTACTCGATGTTCGGGTTCCAGCGGATCGGCGACCTGGCCTGGGCGGCCGGCGACATGCGGGCGCGCGGCTTCCTGCTGGGCGGCACCGCCGGCCGTACGACGCTCAACGGCGAGGGCCTGCAGCACGAGGACGGGCACAGCCACCTGCAGGCGGCGCTGATCCCCAACTGCGTCTCCTACGACCCGACCTACTCCTACGAGCTCGCCGTCATCGTCGCGGACGGGCTGCGGCGGATGTACGTCGAGCAGGAGGACGTCTTCTACTACCTGACGTTGATGAACGAGAACTACGAGCACCCGCCGATGCCGGAAGGGGCCACCGAGGGGATCCTCAAGGGGATGTACCTGCTGCGGCCGGCCGAGGGCGACGCCGCGGTCCAGCTGCTCGGCTCGGGCACCATCCTGCGCGAGGTGGTCGCGGCCGCCGACCTGCTCGCCGCCGACTTCGACATCGCGGCCGACGTGTGGAGCGTGCCCAGCTTCACCGAGCTGCGCCGCGACGGCCTGGCGACCGAGCGCTGGAACACGCTGCATCCGCTGGAGGAGGCGCGCACGCCGTACGTCACCACCCTGCTGGAGGGACGGACGGGGCCGGTCGTCGCCGCCACCGACTACATGAAGGCGTTCGCCGACCAGATCCGTGCCTTCGTGCCCGGCCGCTACACCGCCCTGGGCACCGACGGCTTCGGTCGCTCGGACTACCGCCGCAACCTGCGCCGCCACTTCGAGGTGGACCGCTACTTCATCGCCGTCTCGGCGCTGCGGAGCCTCGCCGAGGACGGCGTGGTGAGCCACGACGTGGTCGCCCAGGCGATCGAGAAGTACGACATCGACCCCGACCGGCCCGACCCGGCCCACGTGTGAGGACAAGACCGTTGGAGATCAAGGTTCCCGACATCGGCAACTTCGCCGAGGTCCGTGTCATCGAGGTCCACATCAGCCCGGGCAGCGTGGTGGAGCCCGAGGACCCGCTCATCACGCTGGAGACCGAGAAGGCCACCATGGACGTCCCGGCCGCCGTGGCCGGCACGATCGTGTCGGTCAGCGTCGCCGAGGGTGACACGGTGAGCGAGGGCTCGGTGATCGCCGTCGCCGAGACCGGCGCGGTCGACACCCCCGAGACCGGCTCGGCCCAGGCTGCGCCCGCGCCGGCCGCGGAGGCGGCCCCCGTGGCTGCTGCCGCGCCCGCACCCGTCGAGGCCGCCCCGACTCCCTCGGTCACCGAGCCGGCGAGCACGGCCTCCGGCGACTCCGGCCCCCTGCGCGCGACCCCCCTGGTGCGTCGTCTGGCCCGCGAGCTCGACGTCGACCTGGCCGCGGTCACGGGCTCCGGCGTCGCGGGACGCATCGCGAAGTCCGACCTGCTGGAGCACTACGCCCGCCGCATCGCTCCGGCGGCTCCAGCGGCCTCCGGCTCGGGCATCCCGCCGATCCCGACGGTCGACTTCGCTGCCTTCGGACCCGTCCGGACCGTGCCGCTCTCCCGCATCAAGCGGGTCTCCGGGCCGCACCTGCACCGATCGTGGCTCAACGTCCCGCACGTCACCCACTCCGACCAGGCCGACATCACCGACCTCGACGCCTTCCGCCGCGAGCTGGACGACCAGGCCAAGGCCCAGGGCTACCGGGTCACCCTGCTGAGCTTCCTGCTCAAGGCGGCGGCGAGCGCACTGCGGCAGTTCCCCGAGGTGAACAGCTCGCTGGCCGGCGACGACCTGGTCCTCAAGGACTACGTCAACATCGGCGTCGCGGTGGACACCCCCGGCGGCCTCGTCGTCCCGGTGGTCCGCGAGGTGGACCGCAAGGGCATCCACGAGCTCAGCCGCGAGCTGGGCGAGCTCTCCCAGAAGGCCCGGGACGGCAAGCTGACGGCCACCGACATGCAGGGCGGCACGTTCACGATCAGCAGTCTCGGCGGCATCGGGGGCACCGCGTTCACCCCGATCGTGAACGCCCCCGAGGTCGCGATCCTGGGCGTCGTCCGCTCGGCGATGGCCCCGGTGTGGGACGGGGAGACCTTCGTCCCCCGGCTGATGGTGCCGCTGTGCCTGTCCTACGACCACCGGGTCGTCGACGGCGCCCTGGCCGCCCGGTTCGTGCGGCACCTGGCGCACGTCACCGAGGACGTCCGGCGTCTGGTGCTCTGACGGGAGCAGGCTCAGGTGGCGCCGAGGACCCTCAGCGCCTCCGCGGCCCGACGTACGACGAGGCCCACGCGCTCGTGGTCGAGCTCGTCCATGGTGACCACGCTGACCGCGGCGCCGAGGAGACCCTGCACCTCGAAGCCGACGGCCACGCCGTGGGCGCCCTCCTGGAGCTCCCCCGACGTCGCCGCGTAGCCGCGCTCGCGCGCCGCGGCCACCCCGGACGGCTCCCCGGGCCGCGCGGGGTGCAGGGCGAGGATCGCGAGCCCGGCGGCACCACGGGTCAGCGGGTGGGGTCGGCCGATGCGGTAGCTGACCCGCAGCGGCCGGGTGTCGCCCCGCGGCTGCACCTCGAGCACGGGGACGCAGGTGTCGCTGCCCTGGGCGATGGAGAGGAACGCCGGCGCCCCGACCTCGTCGGCCAGCGCCTGCAGCGCCGGCTCGGCGGCCTGCACCAGGTGCGGCAGGAACCGGCCGGCCCAGGTCATCACGCCCGCCCCGAGCCGGACCCGCCGCGTCGCGTCGCGGGCCACCAGGCCGTGGGCCTCCAGGGTCGCCACGATCCGATAAGCGATCGCGCGGTCGACCCCGAGGTCGCCGGCGAGTGCGGCGATGCTCAGCCCGTCCGGACTGGCCGACACCAGGTCGAGCGCGCGCAGTCCACGGTCGAGTCCCTGCAGGGCGGACATCGCATCGCCTCCGGTGGTCGTCGTCGCAGCGCGGGCTAGCCGCGCTCCGGTCGTGCCGTGGTCGACGGCCCGGACGGCGTCGGCACGATCCGGCCCCGGGCCTCACCGAAGCCGATCCGGGTGCCGTCCGCCCCCCGGGCGGTCGCGCGCAGGACGACCTCGTCGCCGTCGAGCAGGAACGTGCGGGTCTCCTCGCCCACGGTGACCGGCTCCTGGCCGTTCCAGCTCAGCTCGAGGAACGCCCCGCGCTGGTCCTTCTCCGGCCCGGAGACGGTGCCGCTCGCGAAGAGGTCCCCGGTCCGGGTGGGGGCACCGTTGACGGTCAGGTGGGCGAGCATCTGTACCGGCGACCAGTACATGCCGGCGTACGGCGGGCGGCTCACCACGTGCCCGTTCCACTCGATCTCGAAGTCCAGGTCGAGGCCCCACAGCCGCTCGGCGGACAGGTACGGCAACACCGGCGGGTCCTGGACCGGAAGGTCGATCTTGGCCGGCTGCAGGGCGAGCAGCGGGACGACCCACGGCGAGATCGTGGAGGCGAACGACTTGCCGAGGTTCGGCCCCAGGGGCACGTACTCCCAGGCCTGCAGGTCACGCGCGGACCAGTCGTTGAACAGCACCACCCCGAACAGGTGCTGCTCCGCGTCCTCGACCGCGATCGGGGTGCCCATCGGGTTGCCGGTGCCGACCACGAAGCCGAGCTCGGCCTCGATGTCGAGCCGCGTCGAGGGCCCGAAGACCGGGACCGGGTCCGCGGGTCCCTTGCGCTGCCCGGCGGGACGGACGATCTCGGTGCCCGACACGACGATGGAGGCGGACCGCCCGTGGTAGGCGATCGGCAGGTGCTTCCAGTTCGGCGTCAGCGGCTCGGGGCTGTCGGGACGGAACAGCCGGCCGACGTTGGAGGCGTGGTGCTCGGAGGCGTAGAAGTCGACGTAGTCGGCCACCTCGAGAGGCAGGTGCAGCGTCACGTCCGCGACGTCGTGCACGGCTATATCCGGCACGTCGCCGTCCAGCGCCGCGGCGATCCGGGTGCGGACCTCGACCCAGCGGTCGTAGCCCTGCGCCATGAGGGGATTGAGCACCGGGGCGGCGAAGACCGCGTCCTCGCCGGACTCCCCGAGCAGCAGGCCGAGGTCGACGACGTGGTCGCCGTACCGGACCGCGAGCCGCGGTGCGGAGCCGCCGACCGAGTAGACGCCGTACGGCAGGTTCGCCGGGCCGAACGGGTCGGTCGCGGCCACGTGGAGGGTGCTCATCCGTCGGTCGCTCCGGTCTCGCCCTGGTCGCCACGGGACCAGGAGTAGGCGTAGATCCCGTCGTCGCTGGCCCGGGCGCCCTCCCCGAGCTCGAGGGGGCGGAAGGTGTCGACCATGACGGCGAGCTCGTCGAAGAACTCCCGCCCGATCGACCGTTCGTACGCCCCCGGCTGCGGCCCGTGCGGGTGACCGCCGGGGTGCAGGCTGATCGAGCCCTGCCCGATGCCCGAGCCCTTGCGGGCCTCGTAGTCCCCGCCGCAGTAGAACATCACCTCGTCGGAGTCCACGTTGGAGTGGTAGTAGGGCACCGGGATCGCCAACGGGTGGTAGTCGACCTTGCGGGGCACGAAGTTGCACACCACGAAGTTCCACCCCTCCCACACCACGTGCGCCGGCGGCGGCTGGTGCACCTTGCCGGTGATCGGCATGTAGTCGGCGATGTTGAACGCGTACGGGTACAGGCACCCGTCCCAGCCGACCACGTCGAAGGGGTGCTGGGGCAGCACGTGCACCGACCCTGCCACCCCACCCGGACCGCGGTGCTTGATGAACACCTCGACGTCGCTGCCCTCCACCACCCGCGGGTCCGAGGGCACCCGGAAGTCCCGCTCGCAGTACGGCGCGTGCTCGAGCAGCTGGCCGTGCTTGGACAGGAACTTCTTCGGCGGCCCGATGTGGCTGCTCGCCTCGATCGCGTAGATCCGCACCACGCCCCGCGGGACGATCCGGTGCGTCGTGGCCCGCGGCACGATCACGTAGTCACCCGACCCCACCTGCAGGTCACCGAACACGGTCTCGACCACCGCCTCCCCGTCCTCGAGGTAGAGGCACTCGTCCCCGATCGCGTTGCGGTAGTACGGGCTGGTCGCGTCGGCCACGACGTAGGCGAGGCGCACGTCCCCGTTGCCCAGCAGCAGCCGGCGACCCGTCACCGCGTCGATCCCGGACGCGCCCTCCTCGAACAGCTTGTGCGTCGAGAGGTGCAGGGGCAGCAGCGGGTGGTTCGGCGTCAGCGACTGGTCCGGCAGCTCCCAGACCCGGTACGCCGAGATCGCCGAGGGGATGTGCCGGTGGTAGAGCAGCGAGGAGTCCGAGGAGAACCCCTCCTCCCCCATCAGCTCCTCGTAGTACAGCGACCCGTCCTCGGCGCGGTGCTGGGTGTGCCGCTTCGGCGGGATCGATCCGACCGCCCGGTAGTACGGCATGGCTACCCCTTCGCTCGATGTGCGCTGAACGCACAGAAGTGTGCGTTTGTCGCACATCGACACTAGCCGCCCACCACCCCGGCAACCACCCCCAGCGCAGCGGAGATCGAGGTGCGAGGGCGC
Organism: Marmoricola sp.; assembly: GCA_044227235.1. Lineage (GTDB taxonomy): Bacteria > Actinomycetota > Actinomycetes > Propionibacteriales > Nocardioidaceae > Marmoricola_A. The sequence goes on from JBGAFN010000018.1 coordinate 126,485, forward strand.
AGCCCGAGCCCGCGGAGATCGAGGTGCGAGGGCGCAGCCCGAGCCACGAGATCCCCGCACCCGACCGCGGACCCCTCACCGGGTCTCGTGGCTCACGCTGCGCGTTCGCACCTCGACCTCCGGACCGAACCGGGTCTCGTGGCTCACGCTGCGCGTTCGCACCTCGACCTCCGGACCGTTGGTGGGCTAGGGGCGGGGGGTGAGCCAGACGGTGGTCTCGGGGGGCAGCTCGTGCCGGGTCAGGGGCTGGCTGGCCAGGGCCACGTCGCCGCCGGGGAGGGGGCGGGGGACGTCGGCGAAGTTGGTGACGCAGGTCCAGCCGTTGCTGCGCGTGAAGTGGAGGACCTCCGCGTCCTGACCGCGCCAGGTCAGCTCGGTGTCGCCGGTCTGCAGCCGACGGCGGAGGCGCAGGGCGCTCCGGTACAGGTTCAGCGAGCTGTCCGGGTCGGCGTCCTGCGCCTCGACGGAGCAGCCCGAGAACCAGGCCGGCTGCGGGAGCCAGGGTGCGTGGTCGCCGAACCCGTACGACGTACCGGCGCGGGTCCACGGAAGCGGCACCCGGCAGCCGTCACGGCCCTTGACCTGGTGCTGGGTGCGTTCCCAGACGGGGTCCTGGAGGTGCTCGGGGGCGAGGTCGGCGACCTCGAGCAGCCCGAGCTCCTCCCCTTGGTAGAGGTACGCCGAGCCCGGCAGCGCGAGCATCATGAGCGTGGCCGCGCGGGCGCGCCTCCGGGCCGTCTCGGGGTCGAGCGGCGGCTCGGTCCCGTTGCTCAGCAGCCAGTCGTAGAGGTCGACCCCGGCCGGGAGGGCGTGCCGCGACGCGTGGCGCGGGACGTCGTGGCTGGAGAGCACCCACGTCAGCCCGCCCCCGACACTGCGGTGGTCGTCGAGCGAGCGCTGGATGACGTCGCGGAAGTCGTGCCGCCCCCAGCGGGCCTTGAGCAGCGAGAAGTCGAAGACCTGGCCGAGCTCGGAGGGCAGCCCGTACAGGTAGGTGCGCGAGCTGGTCGGGTGCCAGGTCTCGGCGACGGCCATCTTCGGCGGGTCGTACTCGTCGAAGATGGCGCGCCAGCTGCGGTAGATCTCGTGGACCTCCTCGCGGTCGTACAACGGGTCACTGCCGTCCAGGGGGAGCTGCTGGTCGAGGTGGGGCTGGCTGCGCAGCGGTTCGCTGAGGTCCTTGGCGAGGGCGTGGGCGACATCGACGCGGAAGCCGTCGACGCCCAGGTCCGCCCAGAAGCGCAACGTGTCCTCGAAGTAGGCGCGCACCTCGGGGTGGTCCCAGTTGAGGTCGGGCTGCTCGCGGGCGAAGAGATGGCAGTACCACTGGCCGTCGGCGACCCGGTGCCAGGCTCCGCCGCCGAAGTGCGACCGCCAGTCCGAGGGGGGCTCGGCACCGGCGGGACCGCCCCCGTCGCGGAAGATGTACCGGTCCCGCGCCGGCGATCCCCTGCCGGCGGCGAGCGCCTCCTGGAACCACGGGTGCCGGTCCGAGGTGTGGTTGGGGACAACGTCGATGAGGATCCGCACCCCCAGGTCGTGCGCCCGCGCGACGACGGCCGAGAAGTCGGCGAGGGTGCCGAGCCGTGGGTCGACGTCGCGGTGGTCGACGATGTCGTAGCCACCGTCGGCCAGCGGTGAGGGGTAGAAGGGGCTGAGCCAGACCGCGTCGATGCCGAGGTCGGCGAGGTAGGGCAGCCGGCTCAGCAGACCGGGGAGGTCCCCGATGCCGTCGGCGTTCCCGTCGGCGAAGCTGCGCGGGTAGACCTGGTAGACCACGGCGTCGGTCCACCACTGGGCTGCGTCCTGGGGCGGGGTGTGGGTGGCCATGAGGGGGCGGTGCCTTCCTGGGGCGAGAGCGGGAGCGGGCAGGTGGGCGACGGCCGGTGGGTCGCACCGGCCGTCGCCCCGTGAGGGGTCAGCCCTTGACCGCGCCGGCGAGCATGGCGCGGACGAAGTACTTCTGGAACACGACGAAGACCACGATCGTCGGCGCCATGATCAGCAGGGCTCCGGCGTTGAGCAGGACCACGTCGGTGGAGTGCGCGCCGACGAACCCCTGCAGCGCACCGGCCATGGTGCGCTTGGTCGGGTCGTCGATGAGCACGATCGCCAGCAGGAACTGGTTCCACGTGCTGAGGAACATCAGCACGCCCAGCGAGGCCAGGGCCGGGATCGCCAACGGGAGCTGGACGTGCACGAAGCCCTTCCAGGAGCCGGCACCGTCGATCGCCGAGGCCTCGTTGAGCTCTTCGGGGACCGACTCGAAGTGGGTGCGCATCCAGAACACCGCGAAGGGCATGTTCAGCCCGATCAGCGGCAGGATCAGCCCGAGCCTGGTGTTCAGCAGGCCGAGGCTCTGCATCTGGTAGTACAGCGGCACCACGACGACCTCGAACGGAAGCGTGAGCCCGAGGAGCAGCAGCAGGAAGAACACGTTGCCGAACGGGATGCGCAGCTGCGCGATCGCGTACCCGGCCATCGCCGAGATGATCATGGCGGCCGGGACCACCCCGAGCACCAGGATCACGCTCGACTGCAGCAGCGGGACGATGTTCGCGACGTTCCAGGCGTCGACGAAGTTGTGCCACTGCGGGTCCGAAGGGAAGGAGATCCCCGCCGGCGCGGTGCCCTGGGGCTGCAGCGCCGCCGACAGCATGGAGATCAGCGGGAAGATCGAGAAGACCGCCGCCGCCGTGAGCAGGATGACCTTGGGGCTGGCGTCTCGCCATCGAGTGAGCATCGTCGTCACCTCTCCCGGAAGAACCGTTGGATGGGCAGGATCACCGCGAGGACGAGCAGGCTGAGCACGATGGCCAGGGCCGAGGAGGCTCCGACGCGGTTCTCGGTGAACGCCAGCTGGTAGACCTGCACGCCGGGCACCGTGGTGGCATAGCCCGGGCCTCCCTGGGTGGACATGAAGACGACGTCGAAGCTGGCCAAGGCGGAGATGATCGTGATGGTGATGCAGACCCCGATCTCACGGCGCAGCCCGGGCAGGGTGACGCTGCGGAACTGCTGGATCCGGTTGGCACCGTCGAGCCGCGCGGCCTCGTACAGGCTCCCCTCGATCTTGCCGATCCCGGCGAGCAGCAGCAGCGTGCACAGCCCGGTGGCCAGCCAGGTGCCGATGAAGCCGACCGCGACCAGCGCCCAGGTGAAGTCGCCGAGCCAGGCCCGCTGGAGGGAGTCCAGGCCGAGCGCACCCAGGAGCTGGTTGACCGCCCCGTTGGGCGAGTACATCCAGGTCCACGCGATCGCCGATGCGGCGCCGGGGATGATCTGCGGCAGGAACATCAGGGTCCGGGCGGTCGCCCCGGCGATGGGCGACCGGATCTCCCGCACGATCGAGGCGACCACCAGGGCGATCACCAGCGGCAGGAACGTGAAGAAGATGATCAGGATGAACGCGTGGATGATCGAGGCGACCAGCTGCGGCTCGGTGAAGACCCTGCGGTAGTTCCCCAGGCCGGCCCAGCTCGCCACGCCGATGCCGTCCCAGTCGTAGAACGAGTACTGGATCGAGGTCAGCACCGGGTAGAGCTCGAAGATCACGTACATGACCAGGGCCGGGAGCGCGAAGAGCCACCCCGCCCAGGCCTTCCCCCTCGCCCCGCGACGCGCGGCGGGGCCGCCCCTGCGGCGCCGGGACCGGCGCCGCAGGGGAGTGACCTCGTCGACCACGTCGGCCGGGGCGGTCAGACCGTCGACCGTGCTCACTGGCTGAGCTCTTCCTCGTACTTTGCCTGCACGTTCTTCACGAAGTCCTCCGCCGAGCTCTTGCCGCCCAGCAGCAGCTGGCTCTCGGGGTTCCAGGCCTGGTTGGAGATGCCGGCCGTGGCGTTCTGCACGAACGGCACCTGGCCGCCGGCCGCCGAGACGGTGGAGAACGCCGCCACGACGTCGTTGAGGACCGAGCCGGACTTGATCGTGGGCGAAGCCTGGGAGTCGGTCCCGGTCGGCATGAACCCGTTGTCGACCGCGATCTGGCGGGCCTCGTCACTGGACAGGAAGTTCAGGAAGAGGGCCGCCGCGTCCTTGTTCTTCGACTTCGACGGGATGCCGAACGCCGTGGACGCGTCGGACATCGCCGCGACCTGCCCCCCGGCGGTGGCCGGCGGCATCGGCATGAACCCGACCTTGCCGGCCATGGTGGTGTCGAGGTTGGTGGCGTCCCAGTTGCCCCACGGGAAGAAGACGGCCTTCTCGCTGGCGAAGAGGGCGTCGGCGCCCGTGGCGTCCAAGCCGTTGATGCCGGCGGGGAAGTAGCCCGCGTCGTTCCAGTCGGCCACCTTCTGGGCGGCGGCGACGGACTCGGGGGTGTCGATCGTGGCGCCCTTGGCGTTGAACACCCAGGCAGCGACCTTGTCGGGGCCCATCGCCGAGTTGAGCAGCAGCTGGTACGGGAAGACGCCCCCACCCTGCTTGTTGGCCACCACCATCCCGGTCAGCCCCGCGGCCTTCGCCTTGGCCAGCAGCCCGTCGAGCTCGTCGACGGACGTCGGCGGCTGGGTCATCCCGATCTGTTGGGCGAGCGCCTTGTTGTAGTACAGGCCGGTCATCGTGAAGCCGCTCGGCTTGGCGTAGAGCGACCCGGAGCCGGCGACCCCGTCCTCGGCGCGGAACTGCGAGAGCTGCGAGGCGGGCAGCTGGTCCCACCCGTAGGCCTTGGCGTAGGCGTCGAGGTTGGTCAGCAGGTTGTTCTTGACCCCGGAGGAGACCGAGATGACCCGGATCAGGTCCGGCGGCGTCGCGGAGGCGAGCTGGCGGGGCTGGTTCTGGGTGGTCACGTCGTCCGGGTCGTAGGTCGGGTCGATCGTGATGGTCGGGTACTTCGCGGTGAACGCCTTGATGAGCGCGTCGTCGACACCGCTGAGGCCCTGGCCGTCGTACAGCTTCAGCGTGACGGCCTTGGTGGGGACCTCGGTGCTGACCGAGGTGGGGTTGGCGTCAGCCGTGCTGCCACCGGTGGAGCCTCCGGGCGCCGCACAGGCCGAGAGCGCGACGGCAGCACTGGCGAGCACGGCGCCGATCACGGCCGCTCGTCGCGTCGGACGGCTCTGGGAACGCTGGAACATGGGTCCTCCTGGACTTCTGGGTGATTGGGTCTGCGGGCCCGGACGACCGGGTCGAGCTCCGCTGAGGAGCTCGGATCCTCCGGAGTGGAAGGCCTTCCATTTCGGAGTGTGGTCCAGGTCTTAACTGCCTGTCAAGGCCGGACTAGGACGCAGTGTTGGCAGGCTGTTCGCGCCCACACCACGGTGCAGCAGGTGACAGAAGCGCTTCCACGAACTAGGCTGGCTCCCATGGCTCAGGCGCAGCAGAACGTGACCCTCGCCGACGTCGCGCGGCTTGCCGGGGTCGGAGTGGGCACGGCTTCGCGTGCCCTCTCCGGGTCTCCCAAGGTGGCCGCCGCGACCCGGCAGAAGGTGCTCGACGTGGCCGAGAGCCTGCACTACGTCGTCAGCCCGGACGCGGCCGGGCTGGCCCGCGGGACGACGGGCCGGGTGGCGCTGGTCGTCCCTCACCTCTCCCGCTGGTTCTTCGGCGCCGTCACCGAGGGCATCGACTCGGTGCTGCGCGGGGCCGAGCTCGACGTGCTGCTCTACCACGTCGGCGACCTGCGCGACCGCCAGGACTTCTTCGAGCGGCTCCCGGCCCGTCGCAAGGTCGACGCGGTGGTGGTCGTCGCGTTCCCCGTCGAGGAGCTCGAGCGCAAGCGACTGGAGCTCATGGGCGTCCAGGTGGTGGCCGCCGGCGGCCAGTCGGTCGGCTACCCGTCGGTGCGGATCGACGACTACGTCGCGGCCCGCCAGGCCGTCGACCACCTGCTCTTCCTGGGCCACCGGCGCATCGGCATGCTCGAGGCCCGGGACCCCGACCAGCCCACGCTCGTCCCCCCGCGCTCGCGCGCCTTCCACGAGGCCCTCGCCGAGCGGGGCATCACGGTGGATTCGAGCCTGGTGGTGACCAGCGACTGGGGAGGCGAGCAGGGGGCGCAGGCGATGGCCCAGCTCATCAGCCTCCCGGACCCGCCCACCGCGGTCTTCGCCCACTCCGACGAGGTCGCGCTGGGCGCGATGCGCACGATCCGCCGTGCGACACCGCGGTCACCATGCCCACCGAGCTCGTCGTCCGCGCCAGCACCGCACCGCCCTCACGCTGAGCCCACGCACCTGCTCCCCCTCGAGGACTCCGGGTACGACGCCCTCGCATCCGTCCTGGCCCCGGGGCGTGGAGCGCGCACCTGCGCGATCCTGGTCGGGTCCTGCTCGCGCACGGCGACCACCCTCGCGCACCTGCGCGATGTGAGATCACCCGGACCCCGCGGCGGAGCGGGCCTCCTCAGATAGCCGACGGCCGGTCGCGCCCACGCGGACCAGCAGCTTGGGGCCGGGGCCGACCCTGGCAGGGCGCGTGCCCCCGAGCACGGCTGCCACGTCGCCCAGCGTGATCTCACCGCCGACGAGCACGGTCGGGTCGACCGTCCCCGCGGCATAGGCCTCCGCCGCCTCGGCCAGCGCCCCGGACGCGCTGAGGATGCCG
>JBGAFN010000003.1:0-482870 GCA_044227235.1 Marmoricola sp.
TCGTCACCGACGGTGACTCCTACCGGATGAGACAGGCCCGCGCGAAGGGAGGCACCCGACTCAAGACCAGCTGAGAATCCCGCGAGGGGTGGGGACTTCTAGTTGGCCACCAGCGGGGACCTCAACTTGGCCATTGACAGGGCTCGCGCGAGTTTGACCACGAAGTCTGGACGGGGCACAGATGTGCCCAGCTCCCACCGGGATATGCGTTCCCCCCCGGCCGCCCCGACGAGACGCGCCAGCTCGTGCTGAGTCAGACCCGCCTTCTCGCGAGCAGCCCGCAGTTCAGAGGGGTCAACGCCGGAGACCATCAGGCACGAACCCTACCGGTCAGTGAAGTCGGCTCACGCCTGCTCGTCGGGCTGCAGCTCAGACGACACCAATCCACGGGGCGACCGCCCTCGACCGAACTCGTCGTGCCGAACGTCGTCATCAGGTTGGCCGGAATTGATCGCCGCAGGGAGCTCTCCGGACTTAGGAGACCGTACGGACACGGAGAGGAGCAATCCCTTGCAGCCCATCGACATCCCCGCGGAATGGAACGGCAGCGCGCTCCTGACAATCGAGGAGTTCTGCTCTCTGGCTCGAACGCCACAAGGCACGGTGCGGTCCTGGCAATCCCTAGGGACCGGCCCTCGATTCTGGAGATTCAACGGCGCCGTCCGGCTCTATACGACGGTCGACGAGGTACGGCGATGGATCGCCCCATCGGTGGTCGCGATGGACGTTCCGGACGGTGAATCCGGTGACCGACCGTGAGCGAGGCATCGAGTTGGCGTCCGCTACTCACCATCGATGAAGCGGCTAGCTACCTCAACGTTCCGACGAGGTGGGTCGCCGATGCTGTTCGGGAGCGGAGGGTGCGATGCACGCGAATCGGCAAGCACATCCGTTTCCGTCCGGAGCATCTCGACGAACTGATCGACGCAGGCGAGCAGCCCGTCTCCGCATCACCCCACACGCTGAGTGTTGTCCAGCCGGCGAGGGTCGGCCATCGCCGCTCAAAGCTCTGAGCGTGGCGGGCCCTCGTGGCCACGTTGGTGGCGGGACACGCTCGGGCTGGGTGAACGGCAACGGTCGCTCTCATGTCGCAGCCCCCCGCTCCACCGAAGGCGACATGTGCGGGTCCAGAGCCGGCTTGGTGCGCTTCTTGGACTTCTTTCCCTTCTCTCCCTTTCCCATCGATGACCCAGAGCCGGGGCGGATCGTCCCTCCGGTCAGCGCAGTGTCGATGATGCCGGAGATGAGTTCGTCACCGGCTGGTAGCAGATGGCCGTAGGTATCGATCGTCGTCGTGATCGACTCGTGCCCCAACCGCGCCTGGATGTGGGGCAATGGCGCGCCGCCAGCAATCAACCATGCGACGTGGGTATGCCTCAGGTCGTGAAACCTGAATCGACCAATGCCCTCGGTCTCGAGCGCCGTCATTAGCTTTCGCCACACGTGCGTGCTGAAGTCCCCGTTGTGCAGCGGATACCCAGCGTTTGACACGAAGACGAAGTCGTCAGCTACCTTGCCCTCGATGCGCTTGCGCAAGGCGGCGACGAGGGCAGGCGAGATGGTGATCGTTCGGCGCGACTTGGTGGTCTTTGGTACGCCTAGGTGGTGATCGCGCATCGTGTGCTTGGGCTTCAAGAGCTTGGCGAGCCACCCGGGAACGTCGGTTGCATCATCTTCGCCATTGCGTTTCCACGCCTTGTTGATTCGGATCGTGCGACGCTCCAGGTCCACGTCGGAGACCCAGAGAGCTCCGAGTTCCCCGAACCGCATGCCGGTGCCTACGGCGACGGTCAGTAGGTCGGCGTACGGTCCGGCCAGCTCGACCGCACGCTGCAGTTCTCGTTCGGTAAGGAAGCGCAGTTCCGGTCTCGACTGCTTCACCCGTGACATCCGTGGTGCCGTGCCGACGGCAGGGTTGGCAGACAGCCAACCGCGCTTGACGGCGTATCCGAAGACTCCGTAGATCAGGCCGTGATAGTTGGCCTTCGTCTTGAGTGACCGGTCCCAATCGATCAACCAATCCTTGAGGTCTGCCTCGGTGATCGCGGTCACCGGCTTCGTGAAGATCAGCGATCCTCGGATCCTGGTCTCTTCCAGCACGCGGAGGTGGCCCAGGTAGCGCTTGCGCTGGCCGGGCGAGAGATCGACGATCTGGCGGACGTACTCCTCGCCGATGTCAACGAACCGCGGCGGCTCCGTTAGGGGGTCCGCCTCGCCGACCGGTCGAACGAAGCCCTCGCCCTTTACCCAGCCGGCCGGCCACCTCTGGCCAGCAGCGTCCACCATCTTCTTGAAGCCGTCGGCCCGCGCGAGGTTCTGCGCATCGGTGCCAGCACTGAAGACCTCGAGCTGTATCGCGCCGTCACGGGAGCCTCCCAGACGCCACTTCACGCGCGCCGAGATCCCGCCGTCGGTGCGGCGTCGCTTCTCTATGTATGCCATGCCAAACCTCTCCGAGTAGAGGCTGGTGCACCCTTCGTGCGCCCTTGGGCGTTCAGGCTAACTCCGGAAATGAGTAAAGCCCCAGGTCATCCCCGGGGCTACCCACGTGCGCGAGGGGGGAGTTGAACCCCCACGCCCTTTCGGGCACACGGACCTGAACCGTGCGCGTCTGCCTATTCCGCCACTCGCGCCAGAAGCGGACTCAGGGTAGCCCACGGTGGCGAGCAGGCCCAAACCGGGTGGGACGGATACGATCGACCCGCCCACCACGGGTCCTGAGGCATGCGTACGGCGGTTCGGCCGGCGGACGTGAGCGTCACGACACCCCGCGGCGGGCGTCGCGGTCGTCACGAGGGGGAAAGGAGGCGTCATGGGCATGTTGCAGAGGTTCGAGAGTCGGCTGGAGCAGGCTGTGTCCGGTGCCTTCGCCAAGGCCTTCCGGAGCGCGGTGCAGCCGGTGGAGCTCGCCGCCGCGCTGCAGCGCGAGGTCGACAACTCCGCCCAGATCCTGTCGCGCAACCGGCGGCTGGTGCCGAACTCGTTCCGCATCGAGCTCTCCCCGATGGACTTCGAGCGGCTCGACCCCTACTCCGAGACGCTCAGCGGCGAGCTGGTCGACATGCTCCGCGAGCACGCCGACGACCAGCACTACGTCTTCGCCGGGCCGGTCGCGATCGACTTCAGCCGCGAGGAGGACCTCGGCACCGGCCGGTTCCGGGTGCGCAGCCAGGCCGCGGCCCAGGTCGTCGCCCACCAGCTGCCGCCCGAGCGCGCCCCCCGCGGGTCGCGCGGCCCCACCTTCAGCCTCGACATCCACGGCACCAGCCACCCGGTCTCCGGCGCCGGGCTGGTGGTCGGCCGCGGCGCGGAGTCGGACCTGCGAATCAACGACCCTGGCGTGAGCCGCCGGCACGCCGAGTTCCGGCTCAGCAGCGGGCGCGGCGAGTCGCGGCTCAGCGTGGTCGACCTCGGCTCCACCAACGGCACCCTGGTCGACGGCCGCCGCGTCGAGTCCTCCGAGCTCACCGACGGTGCGGTGGTCCGGATCGGCAGCACCGACCTGGTCGTCCGGGTCGCCCGCGAGGAGCGGTGAGGGCGGCGACGTGCAGGAGCTGACACTGATGCTGGTCAGGTTCGCCTACCTGGCGATCCTGTGGATCTTCGTCCTCGCGGCCCTCTCGGTGATCCGCAGCGACATGTTCGGCGCCCGGGTCGAGAGCACCGGCCCCAACCGGCGCGAGCAGCGGGCGGCGGAGAAGCAGGCCCAGAAGGCGGCCAAGAAGCAGGCCAAGCCGGCCCGCGGCGCCCCCACCCAGCTGGTGGTCATGGACGGGCCCAACACCGGCCAGTCCGCCTCGCTGCAGCACGCCCCGATCCTGATCGGCCGCGGCCCCGACGCCGCGATCCGGCTCGACGACGACTACGTCTCCACCCGGCACGCCCAGGTCAACCTCTCCGGGGACACCTGGTATGTGGAGGACCTCGGCTCCACCAACGGGACCTACCTGGGCTCGGCCCGGCTCACCCAGCCCACCACCGTCCAGCTCGGCAGCCGGATCCGAGTCGGCAAGACGACGCTCGAGCTGAAGAAGTAGCCGCGTGAGCCACGCCGAGCCGACGACCACCCCCGCCACCCTGCGCCTGCGCTACGCAGCGGTGTCGGACCTGGGACGCCACCGCAAGGACAACCAGGACTCGGGCTACGCCTCGGACCACCTGCTGGTGATCGCCGACGGCGTCGGCGGCGCGGCGTACGGCGACGTGGCGAGCTCGACGGCGGTGCACCTGCTGCGACGGCTCGACGAGGCCCCGACCGACGAGATGCTGCCCGCGCTGGCCGGCGCCGTGCACCGGGTGCACGACCGGCTCGCCGAGATGGTCGAGCACGACCGCGAGCTCGAGGGCACCAGCACCACCGTCACCGCGGCGCTCTTCGACGGGCACAAGCTGGGCTTCGCCCACGTCGGCGACAGCCGGGCCTACCTGCTCCGCGGCGGTGCGATCCAGCAGGTCACCAAGGACCACACCTTCGTGCAGACCCTGGTCGACGAGGGGCGGATCACCGAGGAGGAGTCCCGCCACCACCCGCACCGCAACATCATCCTGCGGGCCGTCGACGGGGTGCACGAGACCGACCCCGACCTCTTCTACGTCGAGCTCGAGCCGGGCGACCGGGTGATGCTGTGCAGCGACGGGTGCTCCGGCGCCCTCACCGACGCCGAGATCGCCGAGGTGCTCGGCCAGGGCTCGGTCGACTCCGCGGCCGTGGAGCTCGTCCAGGCGTCGCTGGACGGCGGCACCACCGACAACGTCACCGTCATCGTGGCCGAGGCGCTCGACCCGGGCGCCGTGACCGGCGAGGCCGACGAGTCCGCGATGGACGAGGTCGGCCCGATGCTGGTCGGCGCGGCGGCGGCGCAGCCCCGCCGCGGCGGGATGCTGGGACGGCTGCCGTTCCGGCACAAGCAGTTCGACACCGGCGAGCTCGAGCCGGTCCCGGCCGCCCCGGTCGACGAGGAGGAGCTGCGCTACGCCCCGCGTCCGCCGCGCCGCTTCCCCGCGCTGCGCCGGCTGGTGCTCGTGCTGCTGCCGCTGGCGGTCCTCGCCGGGGCCCTGCTGGGTGCGTACACCTGGTCGCAGCACCAGTACTTCGTCGCCGCCGACGGCCCCTACGTCGCGATCTACCAGGGCGTCCAGATGGACCTGCCCGGCCTGTCGCTGTCCCAGGTGGAGGAGACCTCCGCGGTCCAGCTCAGCTCGCTCTCGGAGTTCAACCAGCAGAAGGTCGGCGAGGGCATCGTCGCCGACAACCTCACCGACGCCCGCCGGATCGTGGAGAACCTGCAGTCCCAGGTGACCGGCTGCCCGGACGGGTCGAACCTGATCCCGGGCGAGACCTGCGACCAGACCACGACCCCCAACCCGTCGACCAGCCCGTCGACCAGCCCGTCGACCAGCCCGTCCGGCACTCCCGCGGGGACCGGCTCGACGGCCGCCGGTGCGGTCGGGGAGGTCCGCCGATGAGCGCGACGGCGCCGGAGTTCGTGCACCGCAGCCGGCGCGGCGCCGAGCTCGTCCTGCTCGTCCTCGCCCTGGTCGTCGGCATCGGCGCCTACGCCGCGGTCGGCATCGGCGTGAAGGACGAGGTCCCCGCCGACATCGTCGGCTACGGGTCGTGGCTCGCCGCGCTCGCCGTCGCCGCGCACGTCGTGGTCCGCCTCACCGCCCGGTACGCCGACCCGGTCCTGCTCCCCGTCGTGGTCGCCCTCAACGGGCTCGGGCTGGCCATGATCTACCGGATCGACCTGGCCTCGAACACCTCGCACTCGGCCAAGCAGCTGATGTGGACCACCGTCGGGGTGGGTGTCTTCGCGACCGTGCTGCTCGTGCTGCGCGACCACCGCCGGCTGCAGGCCTTCACCTACACCTCCGGCTTCGCCGCGATCGTGCTGCTGCTGCTGCCGATGGCGCCCGGCATCGGCAAGACCATCAACGGGGCCCGGATCTGGATCGGCATCGGCGGCTTCTCGTTCCAGCCCGGCGAGGTCGCCAAGGTGCTGCTCGTCGTCTTCTTCGCCGGCTACCTGGTGCTGCACCGCGACGCGCTGGCCCTGGCCGGACGCCGCTTCGCCGGCATCGACCTGCCGCGGGGCCGCGACCTCGGCCCGATCCTGGCGATGTGGGGGATCAGCATGGCCGTGCTGGTCTTCCAGCGCGACCTCGGCTCCAGCCTTCTGTTCTTCGGCCTCTTCCTGGTCATGCTCTACGTCGCCACCGAGCGGCCCGGCTGGCTGCTGGTCGGCGGCACGATGTTCCTGATCGGAGCGCTCGGCGCGTACGCCGCCTTCGGCCACGTACAGACCCGGGTGCAGGGCTGGCTCGACCCGTTCGCGGACACCGACCGCTTCGGGCAGATCATCCAGGGCCTCTACGGCCTCTCCTACGGCGGCCTGCTCGGGCGTGGCCTCGGCCAGGGCGAGCCGTGGCGGATCCCGTTCGCCTACTCCGACTTCATCGTCGCCGCGATCGGCGAGGAGCTCGGCCTGACCGGCCTGATCGCCCTCTTCCTGCTCTTCGGCCTCATCGTCGAGCGGGCGCTGCGCACGGCGCTGATCTGTCGCGACGCGTTCGGCAAGCTGCTCGCCACCGGCCTCGGCGTGGTCTTCGCCCTCCAGGTCTTCGTCGTCGCCGGCGGCGTCACCCGACTGATCCCGCTGACCGGCCTGACCACGCCGTTCATGTCGTACGGCGGCTCGTCGATGGTGGCCAACTGGGCGGTCATCGCGCTGCTGCTCCGCATCTCCGACCAGGCCCGGCGGCCCGCCCCCGAGATCCGGCCGACCCAGGCCGACGACGCCACCCAGGTGGTCGTGCTGCGATGAACAAGCCGATCCGCACCATGGCGGTCTTCTGCATGGTGCTCTTCCTGCTGCTGCTGGCCAACGTCACCTACGTGCAGTACTTCAAGGCCGAGGAGCTCAACGGCCGCAACGACAACCGCCGGGTGCGCGACGCCGAGTTCGCCCGCCAGCGCGGCGCGATCCTGGTCGCCGGCAAGCCGGTCGCCGAGAGCGTGCCGTCCAAGGACCAGTACAAGTACCAGCGCACCTACGCCCAGCCGTTCAAGTACGCGCACAGCACCGGCTTCTTCTCCTACATCTACGGCCGTGCCGCCGTCGAGGCCAGCCAGAACCAGATCCTCTCCGGCAGCGACAACCGGCTCTTCGTCAACCGGGTCGTCGATATGGTGTCCAACTCCCAGCCGGAGGGCGGCTCGGTGTCGCTGACCCTGGACCCCGCCGCGCAGACCGCGGCGTACGACGGCGTGCAGGCGCTCGGCTCGGGCACCCAGGCGGCCGTGGTGGCCCTCGAGCCGTCCAGCGGGCGGATCCTGGCGATGGTCTCCAACCCGACGTACGACCCGAACCTGCTGGCCTCCCACGACCTCAACAAGGTCAAGGCCTCCTGGGACCGGCTGCTGGCGGCCCCGGGCAAGCCCCTGGCGAACCGGGCCATCTCGGAGGTGCTGCCGCCGGGCTCGACGTTCAAGCTGGTCACCTCGGCCGCCGCGCTCGAGACCGGCAAGTACGAGCCCGACACCCTGGTCAAGGGCGGTCCCCGGCTGGACCTGCCGCAGACCAGCACCGACCTGACCAACGAGAACGGCAGCAGCTGCGGCGGCGACCCGATCACGCTCACCCAGGCGCTGATGGTCTCCTGCAACGTCTCCTTCGGCTCGATCGGCCTCGACATCGGCGACGACGCGCTGCGCCAGGAGGCGCAGAAGTTCGGCTTCGGCTCGCGCTACCTCGAGGGCATCGGCGGCCAGGCGATCAGCCGCTTCCCTCCGGACCCGGACCTTCCGCAGACCGCGCTGTCGGCGATCGGGCAGTACGAGGTGGCCGCCACCCCGCTGCAGATGGCGCTGGTCGCCGCGACCATCGCCAACAACGGCCAGGGGATGCGGCCCTACCTGGTCGACGAGGTCCGCGCCCCCGACCTCAGCGTCCTGGACAAGACCCGCGAGCAGCGGATGCCCGAGCGGGCCATGTCGGCGGTCAACGCGGGCAAGCTGACCCAGATGATGATCGAGGTCGTGGACCGCGGCACCGGCACCACCGCGCAGATCCCCGACGTCAAGGTGGCGGGCAAGACCGGCACCGCCCAGTCGGCCGCGGACCGCCCGCCGTACGCCTGGTTCGTCAGCTTCGCGCCTGCGGACAACCCGCAGGTCGCGGTGGCCGTCCTCGTGCAGGACGCCGGGGTGGCGCGGGACGCGATCTCCGGCAGCGGGCTGGCGGCCCCGATCGCCAAGAGCGTCATGGAGGCGGTCATCAAGTGAGCACCACGACCAGCAAGAGGACACGATGAACCAGGGACCCCAGGGACTGCGGCTGGGGGGCCGCTACGAGATCGGCGAGCTGCTCGGACGCGGCGGCATGGCCGAGGTGCGCAAGGCGCAGGACACCCGGCTCGGCCGCACCGTCGCGGTCAAGCGGCTGCGTACCGACCTGGCCACCGACCCGACCTTCCAGGCCCGGTTCCGGCGCGAGGCGCAGTCCGCGGCAGGGCTGAACCACCCCAACATCGTCTCGGTCTACGACACCGGCGAGGAGGTCTCCTCCGACGGGCACGTGCACCCCTACATCGTGATGGAGTACGTCGCCGGCCGGACGCTGCGCGAGATCCTCAACGACGGCCGCAAGCTGCTGCCCGAGCGGGCCCTGGAGATCACCGGCGGCGTGCTCGAGGCGCTCGAGTACAGCCACCGCGCCGGGATCATCCACCGCGACATCAAGCCGGCCAACGTGATGCTCACCCCGTCGGGCGACGTGAAGGTGATGGACTTCGGGATCGCCCGGGCGGTCGCCGAGGGCACCTCGACGATGACCCAGACCGCAGCCGTGGTCGGCACCGCGCAGTACCTCTCCCCGGAGCAGGCCCGCGGCGAGCTGGTCGACTCCCGCAGCGACGTCTACTCCACCGGCTGCCTGCTCTACGAGCTGCTCGTCGGTCGGCCGCCGTTCGTCGGCGACAGCCCGTTCTCGGTGGCCTACCAGCACGTCCGCGAGCAGGCCGAGCCGCCGTCGGTGCACAACGCCGAGATCCCGCCCGCGATCGACGCCATCGTGATGAAGGCGCTCGCCAAGCGGATCGAGGACCGGTACCAGTCGGCGGCGGACATGAACGCGGACATCCAGCGCTACCTCAAGGGCCACCCGGTCTCCGCGCCCGCCCCGGCTCCCGTGCCGGTCCCGCTGCCGCCGCCCGCGGAGCAGACCTCGATCTTCCGGGCCCCGGCCGAGGAGTACGACGAGCCCGCGCCCAAGCGGTGGCCGCTGGTCCTGCTGGGGATCCTGGTGGTGGCGCTGCTGGCGGGCGGCATCGCCATCGGCCTGCAGCTCTTCGGCTCCGCTCCCGAGAAGGCCAGCGTCCCCAACGTCACCAACATGACCCTGCGGGAGGCCGAGCGGCGGCTGGCCTCCGAGGGCCTCGACGTCGGCCAGGTCACCCGGGTGAACTCCGACGACGTGCCGAAGGGCCGCGTGATCAGCCAGGACCCCGGCGCCCAGGCGGTCGTCGAGCCCGGCTCCGACGTCGACCTGGAGATCTCGGCCGGCAAGGCGTCGGTGACGATCCCCTTCGTGATCGGGAAGTCGAAGGACGAGGCCGCCCAGATCCTCACCCAGCTCGGCCTCAACGTCCGCTTCCAGGAGCGCGACTCCGACGAGGCCAAGGACACCGTGGTCGCGACCAACCCCAACGCCAGCGAGCAGGTGCCCGCCGGGTCGACGGTGACGGTGTTCGTCTCCTCCGGCCCGGTCGAGGTGCCCAACGTGGTCGGGATGACCGAGGAGAAGGCCACCTCGACGCTGCAGGGCAAGGGCTTCAAGGTCAACGTGGTCCGGGACTCCGCCACGGTGGCCACCCCCGGCACCGTGCTCGCCCAGACCCCGGAGGGCCTGAGCGAGGCGTCCAGCGGGTCGACGGTGACCATCACCGTCTCGGCGTACGTCACCCCGTCGCCCAGCCCCACCGAGACCCCCTCCGAGACCCCCAGCGAGACCCCCACCCCCCAGACCCCCTGACCCCCTCGGTTGAGATGGCGCGCATTTCGCGTTGAGTTGCCACTCGTTCCGCGTTGAGTGGGCGCGCGTTTCGGTCACGCAGGAACGCGCGCCATCTCAACCAGAAACGCGCGCCATCTCAACGATGGAGAGGGGAGGGGGAGGGGGCGTCAGGTGCCGTCGTCGACGAGACCGTCGACCGCCCGGGCGTACCGCAGGTCGAGCGGGCCGTCGTACTCGGGGGCGACGATCTTGCTCTCCACCTTCTCGGCGAAGCCGAGCTGGTAGTCGGCGACGTCCTGCAGGTAGGAGTCGATGTAGCGGTTGGTGTCGATGCTGCGGCGGAGCCGCTCGGGGTTGCCGATCCCGGAGATGACGTACGGCGGGGAGTACGGCAGCCCGTTGAGGCGGACCGTGTTGCCGATGCACTTGATGCCGGTGGTGGCGATGACGCGCTGACCCTGGATGGTGATCGCCTCGGCGCCACCGGCCCACATCGCGTTGACCACCGCCTGGATGTCCTGCTGGTGGACGAGGGCGTCGGCCACCTTGTCGCCGGCCGAGTCGAGGACCGCCCGGGGGGCGTCGTCGAGGGTGACGGTGAGCCCCGGACCCTGGAGTGGCGAGATGTGGGCGCCCTGCTCGAGGGTGGCGATCTGCCCGTTCAGCTTGTCGAGCTGGGTGTTGTCGATGCCCGCGGTCAGGGTGTCGATCTGGTCGTTGAGCGCCTGGATCTCGTCCCGGAGCCCCTGCACCCGCCGGGTCTCGGTGGCGGCGAGGTCGGCCAGGTCGTCGTACCGTCCGGGCCGCAGGTCGGTGCCCTCGGAGTTGACCGCGCTGATCACCATGAGGATCCCGGCGGCGGCGAACACCGCCGGGGTGACCAGGCGCCAGAGCAGCCGGGTGGCGTTGCGGTCCCGGCGGCGCCGCCGCTCGGCCAGCGTCAGCCGGAGCCACAGCGAGGCCCGCCGGTGCGGGTGCGGCACGTGGTCGTGAGGCGGCGCCTCGGAGCTCTCGGTCGGCAGCGGGAGCGCGGTGGTCGACGCAGGGGTCGACACAGCCACCGGGGAGCCGTCGTCACCGGTACCGGGCGGGTTCTCGTGGGGCTGGTCCATCCTGCGACTACGCTATCGGGGCCGATCCACTCACCAAGGGAGTATCCGTGTCCAAGCCCCGTCGCACCATGAACCTCGACGCCACCGACGGTGCGTCGCTGTCCCTGGTCCGCACCGGCATCGCGGCCGTGCTCGTCCTGGTCGGCATCGCCTGGGTGACCTACTACCTGGTCGCCGTGCAGGACGACGGGACGCCCAAGTTCATCGCCGACCTCAAGGACTGGAACTTCGCGATCGGCTTCGGGCTGCTGTTCATCGGCCTGATGTCGGCCTCGAACCCGGGCACGCCCCTGGGCCGGGGTCGCGGCGTGGTCGTCGGCATGCTGGGCAGCTTCCTGATCGGGCTGGTCTGGATCGTCACCTACTACGTGACCAGCCAGAGCGGGAACATCCCCGTCATCCGCGACCTGAACAACTACAACCTCCTGGTCGGCATCGGCTTCATGGCCGTCGGCTTCGTCTACGCCACCCACTGGGAGTAGCCAGCGGCACGACCCTGTCCGCCCGACGCGCGTCCCCCTCCCCGGGTGGGCGCGCGTCTGTCGTCACGACCACTCAGCTCGAGCGGCGACGGGCCGATGCAGGAGGTACCGGTGCGGCGCCTCGAGAGGGCTGATTCCACACTGGGGATAAGTCCTGTGCATAACTACACCGCTGTCATTTCATGCACAGTTCACTCCACAGGTGTGGACAGAGGTCGACCTCTGGCGCACCCTGGGCCCTCGTTCGCCTCCGTACCCCCGACTCGGCGAGGTCACGCGTGCGGGTCAGCCGTTGAGGACCAGCGTGCGGAGGACGACCGCGGCGACCAGGGCGGCCGAGAAGGCGGTCAGCCCGGCGACCTGCCAGGCGGTGCGGCCCTGCTTGGGCGCGTAGACGAGCAGCAGCGACAGCACGAGACCGCCGACGAAGCCGCCGAGGTGGCCCTGCCAGGAGATGTAGCCGGCGCCGATCACGGTGATGACCACGTTGACCGCGACCAGGCCGAGCAGCGACTGCACGTCGCCCTTGACCCGGACGGCGACCACGAGCAGGGCGGCCATCAGGCCGAAGAGGGCGCCGGACGCCCCGACCGTGGGGCTGTTCTCGCCGGCCAGCCAGTAGACGACGACGCTGCCGGCGAGCCCGGAGAGCAGGTACAGGGCGGTGAACCGCCACCGCCCCAGCATCATCTCGAGCTGCGGCCCCAGCACCCACAGGGCGAGCATGTTGAAGGCGATGTGCCAGATCGCCACGTGCGTGAAGGTGGAGGTCAGCAGCTGCCAGTAGGCACCGTCGGAGACGCCCAGGGCGACCTCGAGGCACTGGAACCGGTTGCCCTGCACGCAGACCGACGTGGGCAGCAACCACAGCTTGTAGAGCAGGGTGCTGGTGTTGCCGCCCGTGACGGCGATGAGGACGAACACCAGGGCGTTGAGCCCCACCAGCACCTTGGTGACCACGCCCGGGTTCTCGACCCGGGTGCCTCCGAACGGCGTCCTCGCCTGGCGCACCGTACGACGCCCCTCGGCGACGCAGTCGGGGCACTGGAAACCGACCGAGGCCTGGCGCATGCAGTCCGGGCAGATCGGCCGGTCGCAGCGCTGACAACGGATGTAGGTCTCACGGTCGGCGTGCCGGTAGCACGTCGGGGCGGTCTGCTCCGCCTGGACCTCGGTCGGTTCGTCGGTCATCGACGGGTGCTCAGCGCTCCTCGATGGTGACCGACTCGATCACCACCGGCGTCACCGGGCGGTCGCCCGGGCCGGTCGGGGTCTTCTCGATGGAGTCCACGACGGCCTTCGACGCGTCGTCCTCGACCTCGCCGAAGATCGTGTGCTTGCGGTTCAGCCACGGCGTCTCGGAGACCGTGATGAAGAACTGCGAGCCGTTGGTGCCCTTGCCCATCCGCTGGCCGGCGTTGGCCATCGCGAGCAGGTAGGGCTTGTCGAAGACGAGCTCGGGGTGGATCTCGTCGTCGAACTGGTAGCCCGGGCCACCGGTGCCGGTGCCCTGCGGGCAGCCGCCCTGGATCATGAACCCGTCGATGACGCGGTGGAAGATGAGCCCGTCGTAGAACGGCTTCCCGGTCTTGGTGCCGTCCGCGAGCTCCACGAAGTTCGCGACCGTCTTCGGCGCGTGGTTCGGGAACAGGTGGACGACGACATCGCCGTGGTTGGTCTTCAGCGTCGCGTACTTCTCGGCCACGGAGGCCCGCCTTTCGGATCGTGTGGTGAAACGACGACGATCCTCCCACGTCGGCCCAGCCGGTCCGACCCGGTACGCCGCCCCTTGGCACACGGGCCATGATGAGAGCGGCGGGACGAGAGCGACGGGACCGGTAGTCGACCGGGTCCCCGGAGGAGGGAGCAGGTCATGGCAGGCAAGGTGCTCAAGCTGGTCGGGCTGGCGGCGCTCGCAGCGGCCGTCGGGAAGGTGCTGAAGGACCGCTCGTCGGAGCCGACCTGGCACTCCACCCCGGTCGCCGTACCGACCCCGAAGCCGGCCCGGGACGCGGCCGGGTCGTCCCCGGACGAGGCGGCCGCGGACGCGGTGGAGACACCCCACGTGCCGACCACCCCGGACGCGCCGGCGGAGACCGTCGTTCTGGAGGAGTGAGCGCGCCCCGACGACCCAGGCTCAGGCGGAGGCGCGCTTGCGCCGCTTGGACCACGGGTCGACCTCGACCGGACGGTTCTCGGTGACCCAGGCGTCGATCTCCTCCCAGCGGGTGAAGAGCCAGTCGATCCTGGCCTCGCGGCCCTCGGGGATCTCGTCGCGGGAGACCCGCCAGAACCGCATGATCAGCTGCTTATCCATCGGGACCTCGCGCCACAGGTCGCCCAGGGCGGCCAGGTGGTCGAGCCCGGTGTGCGCGACCAGCAGCACGTCGGCCTCGGGGGCGGCGTCGAGTGCGGCGAGGAAGCCGCCGGGGCGGGGCGCGAGCACGTTGTCCATCCGCTCGGCGCGGTCGGCCATCCGGTCCATCCCGACCTTGCGCAGCCGCGCGACCGCCCGCTCCTTGCGCGCCGGGGTGAAGTTGCCGCCCTCGGGGAAGATCACGAAGGCGTCGTTCTCGTCGAGGTTCTCGGCGAGCTGGGCGATCTCGTCGCCGGTCGAGGAGCCCGCCCGCGGGTTCGGGCTGATGAACCGGGCCGGCAGCCGGTTGAGCACCGTCCCGATCGCCGGGTCCCAGCCCATCGTGTCCTTCAAGACCACGCGCGGCTCGCGCTGGTACCAGACCATCAGGGCGTACATCAGCGTGAAGGAGTCACCAGGGCCGGCGTGCCGGGAGCAGACCAGCAGCGGGTGGCCGGGGAACGCGTCGGGCGTGGGCCCCTCGGTGGTGATCTCGAGGTTGAGCACGCGCCGCGCCTCGCGGAAGAACACCACCAGGTACCACCGGACCAGCGCGTAGTGGGCCCGCTGGAAGGCCGGCGTGCGCAGCTTCCAGCCGAAGCCGCTGGCGACCCACAGGACGAACATCACCACCAGCAGGACCGTCTCCATGATCAGGTGCAGCATCGCGATCGAGAGCAGCCGCAGGATCCGCAGCCGCCCCTTCACCAGCGGCGAGAGCAGCACCGCCAGCACCAGCCACAGGGGTGCCGCGAGGAGCAGGACGACGGTCAGCGCGATGATCGCCGGGGCCAGCACGAAGCGGCGGAGCATCCCCATCCAGAACGGACTCACAGCTCGACCTCCAGGTAGGACCGGGTCGCCTCGTAGGCCTCGTCGATCCGGGACTGGACCCTGCTGAAGTCCTTGTAGGCCAGCACGCTGTCGTCGGCGGCCGACCCGCCGCCGGTGGGCAGTACGTGCGCCTCGACGCCGGCAGGCAGCGCGGCGAGCTCGCGGTGGAACCGGTGCCGCCGGGCGATCTCGAAGGAGACGCGGGCGACCTCCCACGGCCGCCGCGGCACCGCCAGCGGCCGGTCGACCCGGCCGACCTGCAGCACGAAGACCCGGTCCGCCCCGAGCTCGACGGCCCGGCCGACCGGGATGGAGTTGACGATGCCGCCGTCGAGGAAGTGCTCACCGGCCACCGCGGCCGGCGGGAAGAGGCCCGGTACGGCGGCCGAGGCGAGCACGGCGTCGACCACGCGCCCGCTGTCGAACCAGGTCTCCGCGGCGCGCTCGATGCTGGAGGCGACGCACTGGAAGGTCACCGGCAGGTCCTCGAAGGTGACCTCGCCGAGCTCGGCGACCAGCCGCTCCCGCAGGGGTGCGCTGCTGTAGAGGTGGGTGCCGGTGCGGACCGCGCGGCGGACCTGCCGGGCCAGCCCGTCGGCGTACAGGTCGTCGGCCGAGGAGCTGCGCCAGACCTCGACGAGCCGGTCGACCACCGCCGTCGTGGGGTCGCAGGCGACCATCGAACCGTTGATCGCCCCGACCGAGGTGCCGAGGACCAGGTCGGGGCGGAGGTCGGCCTCCAGCAGCGCCTGCAGCATGCCCACCTCGACGGCGCCGAGCACGCCCCCGCCGCCGAGCACGAAGGCGGTCGTCGTCATGCGCCGAACCTACCCGGGTCTCGCCGTTTCGAGGTCAGACAAACAGCACAACTGCCACGATAGGCGGCATGTCTGCCGCCGCTGTGGAGCCTCAGGACCGAGACCGCCCCGTCGACCGGGTCGTCACCTGGCTCCTCTTCGCCGTGATGCTCGTGGGCTACGTGGTCCTGGCCGGGATGGCCATCTTCGGGGTGTTCGCCACGGACAGCTGCGGCAGCACCGACAACGACCCGCTGGTCTGCAACGGCAGCTACCTCTTCACCCTGATCCTCGGGCTGTGGGCGCTCCTGCTGGTCGGCCTGGTCGTGGTGCTGTGGCGGATCGTCCGCGCGATCCGCGGTGAGACGCGCTCCTGGCACTGGCCGATCCTGGGCGCGGTGTGGGCCGGGCTGTCCTTCGCGGCGTTCGTGATGCTGCTCTTCATCGGCGCCTGAGTCCGGCCCGTCGCTCAGACCAGCTCGGCGGCGTACTCCTCGCGGACCCGCCGGGTCGCCCGCGCCTCCGCCCAGAAGGACAGGATCGGGATCGTCCCGCACAGCAGCGTGACCAGGGTGAAGGCCAGGTCCCACTTCGCCTTGCGCGACAGCACGAAGGCCACCACCAGGAAGAGCATGTAGAGCCAGCCGTGGGCGACGCCGAGGTACTTGGAGATGTCGTCGCCGACCTGCTGCGCCGTGCTGCCCAGGGGGAACCAGGCCGGGTCGACGCGGTGGAGCTCGTTGAGCGGCAGGCCGATCAGGACGAGCACGATCAGCAGCACACCGACGACGGTGGCCATCACGCGGTAGCGGGTCAGGGCGGCGTTCACGACTCAGACGGTATCCGAGCGGGCTCGCCCTCCCGGTCGGCGTCCGCGTCCTCCGAGACCGACGTCACGTCGCCGGTCCCCTCGCCCGTCCCCTCGCCGGTCGCCTCGCCACGCCGTACGGCGGCCAGCTCGTCGCGGCACCAGCGCGCCCAGAGGAAGACCGCGAAGCCGCCGAAGAACCACCACTCCAGGCCGTAGAGCAGGTTGCGCAGCGAGGTGAAGGTCGGCGCCTTCGGCAGCGACGCCGGGGTGACCGGCTCGAGGGCGCCGCGCGCGGACGCGGGGGCGTCGAGGATGACGTAGGCGCTGTAGAGGTCGCGGTCCATCCGCTGCAGCACGTCCGCGGTGCGCAGCCCGTAGAGCACGTCGTCGGACGGGTCGGGGTCGGTCGCGGCCTCCGGCTCGGCCGGCTGCAGCCAGCCGGTCAGGTCGACGGTGCCCGTCGGTGCCGGTACGGCGGCGTCGCGCGCGGGCGCCCACCCGACCACGACCGGGATCGCGGAGGCGTCGGTGCACGCGGAGGCGTCGGTGCACACCGCGAGGGGGGTGACCTGCCAGACGCCCAGGTCGCCGTCGTGCAGCCGGTCGGCGAGGTAGAAGGTGTCGTCGGGGAGCCACTGTCCGACGACCTCGACCGGGCGGCCGACCCCGTCGCGGGGGTAGGCGTCGTCGGGTCCGATGAGGTCCGCGAGCGGCACCGCGGGCAGCCGGGCGGCCTCGGCGGCCTTGTCCTGGCGGTTCTCCTGCCAGGCGTGCACCTGCCAGCGACCGAGCAGCAGCGCGGCGACCACGGCCAGGATCCCGGCGGCGTGGAGCAGCAGCATCCGGGGCCGGGTGAGGGTGTGGAACGCCGAGGGCGCGGGCATGCGTTCAGGGTACGGCGACCCCGGACGCCGGCCGGACCGCTGTGCCAGGATCGCCCCGTGACGAACCGCATCCACCACGTGAACTGCGCCACCATGTGCTCCCCGGCAGGGCGGGTCCCCGGTCTGATGCCGCCCGCGCTGGTCGCGCACTGCCTGGTCGTGGAGGGCGCCGAGGGGCTCACGCTCGTCGACACCGGCTTCGGCACCGACGACGTGCACGAGAAGGGCAAGCGGCTCGGGCGCCCCTTCACTGCGCTGGTCGGGCCGCGCTTCGAGCCCAGCGAGACCGCGGTCGCGCGGGTGCAGGCGCTCGGGTTCTCCCCGACCGACGTGCGCGACATCGTGGTGACCCACCTCGACCTCGACCATGCGGGCGGCCTGCCCGACTTCCCGCACGCCCGGGTGCACGTGCACGCGCGCGAGCTCGAGGCGGCCACCCGACCGACGCTGCGGGAGCGGCAGCGGTATGTCGCGGCGCAGTGGTCGCACGGCCCGGACTGGGTGGAGCACAGCGAGGACGGCGACGACTGGTACGGCTTCGCCTCGGTGCAGGCGGTCGGCGAGGACATCCTCATGGTCCCGCTGCACGGGCACACCCGGGGGCACTGCGGGGTCGCCGTACGACGGCCCGAGGGCGGCTGGCTGCTGCACGCCGGCGACGCCTACTTCAACGCCGGCGACAAGGAGACCCCGCGCACCTGCCCGCCCGGGCTCAAGGCCTTCCAGCGCCTGATGGCCGTCGACAACACCGCGCGCACCGCCAACCTCGCCCGGCTGCAGCAGCTCCACGCCGCGCACGCCGACGAGGTCACCGTCTTCAGCGCCCACGACCCCGCCGAGTTCGCCGCCCTCACCGGCACGCCGGTCCCGTAGCCCCGCCGGACCCACGCCCGGGGGTCGAGGCGCGAACGCGCAGCGTGAGCCACGAGACCCCGCGCGCAGCCCGCGGACCTCACCCGGTCTCGTGGCTCGGGCTTCGCCCTCGCACCTCGACCTCCAGCCGCGGAGGTCGAGGCGCGAACGCGCAGCGTGAGCCACGAGACCCCGGGAGGTCGAACCTCAGGACTCCAGCCGGCGGACCGTGGTGAGCAGGCGCACGCAGTGCTCGACGAACTCCTCGCGGGTGACCCGGACGGTGCCCTGCAGGTAGGCGTGGAAGAGGCTCATCAATGCTCCGAGGAGACCGGTGGAGATCAGGTCGCGGTCGGCGTCCGAGGCACCCGGCGACAGCTGGCCGCGGATGGTCTGGGCGAGGACGGGGACCGACGCCATCGCCTCGCTCGCCAGGGCCGGCTCGGTCACCGGCGCGACGAGCAGGACGCGCCCGCGCCGCGGGTCGTCGACCATGAGCGCCACCATCGCCTCGACGCAGAGCCGCGCGACCTCGCCGCGGTCGCGGGCCCGCGCGGTGGCCTCCTCCAGCGCGGCCGTCGCCTCGGCTGCGACCGCGCGGTAGACCGCGTGCACGAGCGCGTCCCGGTCCTCGAAGCTCTCGTAGAAGTAGCGCTCGGTCAGCTGCGCGCCGCGGCACACCGCCCGCACCGACACCGCGGCCGACCCCTCCGTGCCGAGCAGGTCCAGGCCGACGTCGAGGAGCTTCTGGCGCCGGGTGGCCCGCCGGTCGGCGAGCGTCGTACCGCCCCAGAGGCGTTCGCCCGTCGGTGCGTCCGGCATCACGTCCCCCGTTCCCACGGATCGATTGACCACATGCGTTGTCAGTCCTATCGTTCACAGAACGGTAGCCCACCGTGAGCCCGTCGGGGGAGCGCGCGGCGGCTGCCCGACACCCAGCCCTGGAGGTACGACGTGGAGAGCTGCCCGGTCCCGGGAGGGCGCCCCGTGCCGGTCGAGGAGCGCGACACGCGACCCGCTCCGCGCCGCCGCGCCACGCTCACCCGCGACCAGCGGTCACTCCTGCGTCGCGAGCGCCGCGCGCAGCGACGGGCCCGGCGTACGGCGCCGTACGACCTGCGCGACCTGCTCGACGGGCAGGGCCCGTTCTTCGCGGGCACCGCCAACGTGATCATGCAGCTCGGCTGGCCCGAGGTCGGGTACGGCGTCTACGAGAGCAAGGTCGACGACGGCAACGTGATGAAGGTGCCGCGCAAGCGGGCCCGCACCACCATCACCTACCTCGCCGTGGCCCTGCTCGGTACCGACGAGGAGCGGCGGCTCTTCCGGCAGGCGGTCAACCGGCAGCACGTCCAGGTGCGCTCCACCGCGGACAGCCCGGTGGCCTACAACGCCTTCGACCCCGAGCTCCAGCTCTGGGTCGCCGCCTGCCTCGCGTACGGCGCCCTCGACCTGCGGCGGCGCCTGCACGGTCCGCTGCCACCCGACCAGGCCGAGTGGTTCTACCAGCAGACCGCCCGCCTGGGCACGACGCTGCAGGTGCGACCGGAGCGCTGGCCTGCCACGCTCGAGGCCTTCGAGGCCTACTGGGCCGAAGGTCTGCAGCGGGTCCACTTCGACGAGCCGATCAAGGCCTACCTGCACGGCCTCCTGGACCTGAAGCAGCTCCCGGCCCATCAGCGCAACCGGCTCGCCCGCTTCCACCGCTGGGTGAACACGGGCTTCCTGCCCCCGGAGTTCCGCGACGCGCTCGGGCTGACATGGACGGCGGAGGACCAGCGGCGCTTCGACCGGAAGATGGCGGCCGTGGGTCGCCGCAACCGACGGCTGCCCCGCTTCGTGGCCGCCTTCCCGATCTCGCTGCTGCTGCTGGACTTCCGGGTCCGCCTCCACCTGGGGCTGCGCCTCGTCTGACCCGACGCGCCTCAGGAACCGCTCAAGTCACCCCCGTCCCACCGCGTGCGGCTCTACCGTGGGCCCATGACCACCGACATCGGCCTGACGGCGGCCGACATCATGGCGCACCCCCCGCGGACCGTGTCGATGGAGGCGCCGCTGTCGCACGTGAAGTCGGTCTTCGACCACGAGCCGTTCCACCACCTGCTGGTCGTCGAGGACGGCGTGCTGCGCGGCGTGGTCTCCGACCGCGACCTGCTCAAGGCACTCAGCCCCTACCTCGGCACCCTCTCGGAGACCGCGCGGGACCTCGCCACCCTGCACCGGATGGCCCACCAGATCATGTCGCACCACCCGGTCGCGCTGGGTCCCGAGGCGACCCTGCAGGAGCTCTACGAGGTCTTCGCCGCGCACCACTTCTCCTGCGTGCCGATCGTCGACGAGGAGCAGCACCCGGTGGGGATCGTCGGGTGGCGCGACCTGCTGCGGGGCTGGAGCCAGCAGTCGGCTGGAGCACCCTCCTCGCCTGCGTAGGCTCGGAGCATGGCTCGCTACTTCGACGTCCACCCCGACGATCCGCAGCCGCACCGGATCGGGCAGGTGGTGCAGATGCTGCGCGAGGACGCCGTCATCGCCTACCCGACCGACTCCAGCTATGCGCTCGGCTGCCGCTGCGGCAGCATCCCCGCCGCCGAGCGGATCCGTCGCCTGCGCGGCCTGGACGACCGGCACCACCTCACCTTGGTGGTCTCCGACTTCCACCAGCTCGGCCAGCTGGTGCAGCTGAACAACACCGCCTTCCGCGCGATCAAGGCCGCGACCCCCGGTCCGTACACGTTCATCCTCCCGGCGACCAAGGAGGTCCCGCGCCGGCTCGCCCACCCCAAGCTCCGCACGGTCGGCATCCGCATCCCCAAGAACGCCGTCGACCGCGAGCTGCTGCGCCAGCTCGGCGAGCCGCTGGTCTCCAGCACGCTGCGGCTGCCCGGACAGGACGGCCCGATGACCGACGGGTGGACAATCAAGGAGGAGCTCGACCACCAGGTCGACGCCGTCATCGACGCCGGCGAGTGCGGCACCGAGCCCTCCACGATCATCGACTTCTCCGAGGGCTACCCCGAGGTCGTCCGGGTGGGCGCGGGGGACCCGAGCCCCTTCGAGTAGGCCGCGCCGAAGAGGCACGACCGGAACGAGCGCCCACTCAACGGGAAACGCGCGCCAGTTCAACCCGGAACGCGCGCCACCTCAACCCGGAACGCGCGCCATCTCAACGGGAACCGGGCGCCACCTCGACGGGGAGGGGGTCAGGCGAGGCGGCGGGCGACGTAGACGGCGGAGGCGCCGAGGCGGGAGAGCCGGCCGTCGGTGACCGGCTGCAGGTTGTTGCCCAGCCGGTTGGTGACGAAGGCCAGCCCGAGCCCGGTCTCGGGGTCGGCGAACGCGCCGGAGCCACCGAACCCGTAATGGCCCACCGAGCGGCGCGGCTGCTCGGGCAGCTTGAGCCAGGCGGGGTGGTAGCCAAGCCGCCAGTTGGGCCGGATGCCGAGCACGTAGTCGCGCTGCCGGGTCTGCACCTCGGCCAGCTGGGCCACCCGCTCAGGGGACAGGAACGGCGAGCCGGCGAAGCGGCCGCCGTCGGCGATCGCGGCGTACATCGCGGCCAGGGCCGGCGCGCCGAAGACGCCGTTCCAGCCGGGCATGGCGACGTCGTGGGCCTCCGGGCTGCGGGCGAGCTTGTCGAAGCCCTCGGCCATGCCCGCCTCGGCGATGCCGCGCAGCCCGGGCACGCGGGCCATCAGCCGGCCGCTGGCGTTCCAGGGCGCGGGCACCGGGTTG
Source organism: Marmoricola sp. (assembly GCA_044227235.1). GTDB lineage: Bacteria > Actinomycetota > Actinomycetes > Propionibacteriales > Nocardioidaceae > Marmoricola_A. Next base: position 21,874 of record JBGAFN010000003.1, read on the forward strand.
ACCTTCGGGAAGACCCGGGCGAGCCGGTGCCGCTCGTCGCGGGGCACCTCGAACCACAGCTCGCGGACGCCGAGCGGCTCGGCGACCTCCTCGCGGACCAGCTCGGTGAAGGGGCGGCCCGTGATCCGCGAGGCCAGCTCGCCGACCAGGGTGCCGTAGGTGACGGCGTGGTAGCCGGGACCCCGCAGCCGGCGCGGGTCCGGTGGGGAGGCTGCCAGCGCGGCGGTGACGGCCTCGGTGTCGAGCAGCCCGCGCGGGCCGCCGGCCAGGCCGAGGATCCGGTGCAGCCCGGCACGGTGGGACATCAGCTCCCGGACGGTGATGTACTCCTTGCCGGCCGCCGCGAACTCGGGCCAGTGCTCGGCGACCCGGTCGTCGTAGTCGACCAGGCCGCGGTCGGCCAGCCGGTGGAGCAGCGTGCTGGCGACGCCCTTGCCGGTGGAGAAGCAGAGCGAGACCGACGCGTGGGTCCACCGCCGGTCGGGGGCGGCCCACCCGGCCCACAGGTCCAGGACGAGCTCACCGTGCAGGTAGACCGCCAGCGCCCCGCCGCCCTGGGAGGGCCGGCGGAACATCTCGAAGAAGCGGTCGGAGACCGCACTGAACCGGGGGTCGAGCGTCATCGGGCGGAAGTCGCCCCGCGGCTCGGTCGGACTCGGACCCGTCGTCGGCACCGCCACCTCCACTCGTACGGCGGGCCGCCCGTCGCGGCTCCAGGACCGATGTTGCCCCCACGCCCTGTCAGTCTCGTCCACCGACCCGGTCGTGTGACCAGGAAACGCTCGGAAACGAGCGCCCACTCAACGCAGGATGGGGGTGCACCCGGGTCCTAGGGTCGGGTCATGCAGATCCGCGACGACCTCCTCGAGGTGCTGGCCCGCCGTGCGCTGACCGAGGACTCCGCACGGCCGGAGGCGGTCGCCCGGCGTCACGCCGCCGGCCGTCGTACGGCGCGGGAGAACCTCGCCGACCTGGTCGACGCCGGCTCGTTCGTCGAGTACGGCCGCTTCATCACCGCCGCCCAGGAGGGCCGGCGCAGCCTCGACGAGCTGCTCGACCGGACCGTGGCCGACGGGCTGGTCGGGGGGCTGGCCACCATCGAGGGTCGCAGCTGCGCCGTCCTCTCCTACGACTACCTGGTGATGGCCGGCACCCAGGGGATGCGCGGGCACCGCAAGTCCGACCGCCTGATCGAGGTCATCACCCGGCTGCGGCTGCCCACCGTCTTCTTCACCGAGGGAGGCGGCGGCCGGCCCGGCGACACCGACATCCCGCTGGTCTCGGCCCTCGACGTCGGCTCGTTCGCCCTGTGGGCGCGGCTCTCGGGCGTGGTGCCCCGGATCGCGGTGGTGGCCGGCAACTGCTTCGCGGGCAACGCGGTCCTCGCGGGCTGCTCGGACCTGATCGTGGCCACCCGCGACGCCAGCCTCGGCATGGCCGGACCGGCGATGATCGCGGGCGGCGGGCTCGGGGAGGTCGCCGCGGCCGACGTCGGGCCGACCGCCGTGCAGTCCCGCAACGGCGTCGTCGACGTGGTCGTCGACGACGAGGCCGAGGCGGTCACGGTCGCCCGGACGCTGCTGGGCTACTTCCAGGGACGCAGCGCGGACTGGGAGGAGCACGACCAGGCCCCGCTGCGGGAGGCCGTGCCGGAGCGCGAGCAGCTCGCCTACGACGTGCGGCCCATCGTGGAGACGCTGGCCGACGTCGATACGACGACCTTCCTGCGCGAGGAGTTCGCCCCCGAGCTGGTCACTGCCCTGGTCCGGGTCGAGGGCCGCAGCGTCGGCGTGGTCGCCAACCAGACGCTGCACAGGGCAGGAGCCGTGACCAGCGACGCGGGGGACAAGGCGGCCCGCTTCCTGCAGCTGTGCGACGCCCACGGCTTCCCGGTCGTCTCGCTGGTCGACACCCCCGGCATGATGGTCGGTCCCGAGGCCGAGACGACGGCCCTGGTGCGCCACACGTCCCGGCTGCTGGTGGCGGGGGCGCAGCTGCGGGTGCCGCTGATCGGGGTCGTGCTGCGGCGCGGCTACGGCCTCGGCGCCCAGGCCATGCTCGGCGGCAGCACCCACGAGCCGCTGATGACCGTGGCGTGGCCCGGAGCGCATCTGGGCGCGATGGGCCTGGAGGGCGCGGTCCGGCTGGCGTTGCGCAAGGAGCTCGCCGCGATCGAGGACGACGAGGAGCGCGAGCGCGTCGTCCGGGAGCTCACCGACGCCGAGCGCGAGCGGGCCAAGGCGCTCAACGCCGCCCGGCACTTCGAGATCGACGACGTGGTGGACCCGGCCGAGACCCGTCGGCTGGTCGCCGCGCTGCTCGACGCCGCGGACCGCGACGGCGCCCTGACCGGGTCAGGACGTCCCGTCGACACCTGGTGAGGCCGGTCCCCGACCCGCCGGCCCCGCACCCGAGGGCACCGACCCGACCGCCAGGACCGCCTCGGCGGGCAGGACCAGCTCGCCCGCCTGCACGAGCGGGCTGACCGCGCGCTCGTACTCCTCGCGCAGCCGCACCCACACCTCGTCGCTCTGCACGCGGACGGTCCGCCCGATCCCGCCGATCCCCGCCGCCGCGCCCTCCCAGAGGGCGTCCGGATAGGTGCGGTGCACCCAGGCCAGGTGCTCGCTGCGCACGTCGACCAGGCCGGCGCCGGCGAGCAGGTCGCCCAGCCCCGCGCAGGTGCGCGGGAAGTCGAGGTCGGGTGCGAGCCCCACCCCCGGCACCGGGACCGCGCCCGCCGCGGCCAGCACGTCGTCCCACAGCCGGGAGCGGGCGTCGGCGCCGCTGGGCCAGATCGTCACGACCACCCGCCCTCCGGGCGCCGTGACCCGGGCCAGCTCGCGCGCCGCCGCCCGCGGGTCCGGGACGTGGTTGACGACGAAGTTCGCCAGCACGGCGTCGAAGGCACCGTCCTCGAACGGCAGCGCCGGGAGCCCGGCGACCTGCACCGCGTCGCGCCCCAGCAGCCGCCCGGTGGCAGCCGCCATCTCCTCGTCCGGATCGACTGCGCAGACGTCGCCGCCGCGCAGCCGGGCGGCGTGCGCGAGGCCCCCGGTGCCGGAGCCGACGTCGAGCACCCGCCTGCCCGGTCCGATGCCGGCTGCGTCGAGGACGGCGTCGAACGTGCCGGCGCACAGCGGCGCGAGCGTGGTGGCGTACGCCGCGGAGACCGCCGACCACCCGGCCGTCGAGAGGGTGTCGCTGGAGGTCATGCCGGGGCTCTTACCCGGCCTCTCCCGCGTCACACGGCGCGGGGCGACTCGTGCCCTCAGCCGACCTGGTTGATCCGCACCAGGTTGCCGGCCGGGTCCCGGAAGGCGCAGTCGCGGATCCCGTAGGGCTGGTCGACCGGCTCCTGGACGACCTCGGCGCCGGTGGCCTGGAGCCGGGCGAAGGTGGCGTCGACGTCGGCGGTCGCCAGGGCCACGATGCCGTAGGTGCCCTTGGCCATCATCTCGGCGATGGTGCGGCGCTCGTCGTCGGTGATGCCCGGGTCGGCGCCCGGCGGGTAGAGCACGATCGAGGTGCCCGGCTGGCCGGCGGGGCCGACGGTGATCCAGCGCATCCCGCCGTACCCGACGTCGTTGCGCACCTCGAAGCCGAGGCTGTCGCGGTAGAAGCCCAGGGCGGCCTCGGGGTCGTCCTGGGGCAGGAAGCTGGCGTGAATGGTGAGGTCCATGACGCTCACGCTAGAGGCCGCTCGACCACGGCGGCTTCTCGATTCCTGACCGGTCGGGTGACCTGCTTGGCCACGCAGGCGGGGATCCCGTCGTCGCCGTGCACCTGGCGCCGGTAGGTGCTCGGCGGCACCCCGACCAGCTCGGTGAAGCGGGTGCTGAACGTGCCGAGCGAGGAGCAGCCCACCGCGAAGCAGATCTCGGTGACGCTGAGCTCGTCGCGCCGCAGCAGCGCCATCGCGCGCTCGATGCGCCGCGTCATCAGATAGCTGTACGGCGACTCGCCGTACGCCTCCCGGAACTGGCGGCTGAGGTGGCCGGCGGACATGTGCTCGCCGCGGGCCAGCGCCTCGACGTCGAGCGGCTGGGCGTACTCCCGGTCGATCCGGTCGCGCACGCGGCGCAGCCGGGCCAGGTCGCGCAGGCGCTGCTCGGGGGCGGTCGGTCCGGTCACAGAGCCGATCGTCCTACGCCGGGGGAGGCCGGCGCCAGCGCATGGACGGGCACGGGGCGAGCACACGGGGGATCGGATCGCGCCTCAGAGCGTGGCCACGAGGCGCCAGCGGTTCAGCTTGCCGACGTCGCGACCGGCCTCGTCGACCACCGCGAGCTCCCAGGTGCCGGCCGCCCCGGTGCCCACGAACGGCGCCAGCGCCCCGCCCGCGGTCGAGGTGTAGGACTCGATCAGGTTGTCGGCCGACCCGCCCTCCCGGTTGGCCAGCGTCACGGTGGTCGCGTCCGGGCCGGTCAGGGTGACCACCAGGTCGCCGACGTAGGTGTGGGTGATGTCGACCTCCACGGTCAGGGCCGACAGGGCGCCGGTCCCGTCCAGGACCAGGGTGCTGCGGACCCCGGCCGGGTCGTCGTCGGGGATCGCGACGCCCGGGGAGGTCTCGGCGGACAGCGAGGCCCGGGCGGGCGTGACGGTGGCCTCCACCGACCAGTGGTCGAAGGTGCCGATGTCGCGGCGGGCGAGGTCGGCGACCTCGAGCGCCCAGGTGCCCCCGGCGGCGGTGCCGACGAGCCCGGCCAGTCCCGGGTGGTCGGAGTCGCGCCAGGTGTCGTGCACGTCGTGACCGCTGCTGCCGGTCCGCGAGCGCAGCACGACCCGCGCGCCGCCGGGTGCCACCAGCGCGACGACCAGGTCGCCGACGTAGGGGTGGGTGAGGTCGGCGGTCACGGTCAGGCCGCCCACCGTCCCCGCGTCGGGCAGGGTCACCTCGCTGCGCACCCCGGAAGGCGAGGCGTCCGGGATGGGCAGCGCCGGGGACGCCTCGGCGCGCACCGACGGGCCGGTGCCCACCGGGGCCGGCGGTGGGTCGAAGTCGGCGACGATGCCGGACAGCACCGCGGCGCCGTCGGTGCGCGCCCCCGGCCCCATCCCGTAGTGCGCGAAGACCTGCCACACGGTGTGCACCAGCGCCTCGGTGGCGTCCGGGGAGCCGCCCGGGTCGGCCTCGCCGTGGTGGCGGGCGGCGAGCAGGATCGCGTCGCGGGCGGCCAGGAAGCTGGGGTTGGCCACCGTGAGCTTGAGCGCGTCGACGACGACCTGGCAGGTCAGCGGGGCCCCGAGCCGGCGGGACAGCGACATCAGGGTCGCGCACCAGAGCTCGCCGAGGTTGTGCGGCTCTCCGGAGGCGTAGCGGCCGGTGCCGAGGTCGGCGTAGGTGTCGGGGAAGTCCTCGGTGTAGGGGAACTTCCGGATGCCCGCCGGGCGGTTGACCACCCAGTCGCCGACGACGGTCTTGCCGAGCGCGGTGCAGGCGAAGAAGTCGCTCCACCCCTCGCCCATCCCGCCGGACTGCAGGGCCTCCAGCGCGGCGTCGTTGAGCGGTCCGCCGACGAGCCGGTTGGTCAGGCCGTGGGTGTACTCGTGGAAGACGACGTCGGCGTCGAGCGCGGTGTGCCGGTTCGTGGAGGAGACCAGCCCCATGTTCATGGTGGGGCGGCTGCCGTCGGCCGGCGTGCCCATGTTGGCGGTGCCGTAGACCGGGCCGGGGTGGACCCGGGCCAGCACGGAGTCCGCGGGGCGACCGCCCCGGGCGTGGTTGTCGACCTGGAAGTTGCCGTCGTCCTCGCGGAAGCCGAGCAGGTAGAGCCGGTCGTGCATGGCGCTGCAGAGCGCGAACAGGTTGACCACGAGCTGGTCGGTGGCCGGGGCGCTGCTGGGGAAGACCACGGTGCCGCCCTCGAGCGTCCCGCTGACGGTGGCCGCACCCGGCTCGACGACGGCCTCCACCGAGGAGCCGCGGGTGCTCGCGTCGGTCAGCCACGGGTCGGGGAAGCCGGCCGGCAGGTCGTCGGGCACCGGCAGCCCGTACGACGCCAGCTGCAGCGGCATCGTGACGGTGGCCGGCGCCGTTCCCGGCACCAGCACCACGTCGGCCCGTCCGGCGACGCTGCGGGTGAGCCGGACTGCGAGCGCCACGCTGCCGTCGCCGGCGTCGACGAGCACCCGGTAGACGGCGCCGTCGGGGACCGCGAGCTTGGTCTGCCAGCACAGCCGCAGGGTGCCGGCGACCGGGAGCCAGACCAACGAGACCGTGACGACGTGCTGGAAGGGCGGCGCGTCGAAGGTCGTCGGCCGGTCGGGGCGGTCCGCCCCGGAAGTGCGCAGCACGGGGGCGAAGTCGGTGAGGTCGAGGCCGGGGTCCACCATCGGCTCGCCGAACTGGTCGGTCGGCGCGTCCGCGGGGTCGCTCGCCTCGGCGACGTGGGCGGCCGCGGTCCGCAGGGCCTGCTCCGGGGAGACCGCGGCGACCACGGGGGCGTCGGCGGGGACCGAGACGCTCCGGCCGGCGACCTCCTCGATGCTGCCGTCGGCGTGGAAGCGGACCGTCTCGGCGGCGTCGTAGATCCCGATGCCCTTGTACTGCTGGCGCAGGTGCACCGCGACCGCCCCGGTCGAGGTCGTCTGCACCTGCGGGTCGGCGGCGAACTCCGGGGGCTGGTCCTCGGTCAGCCCGAGGACGGGGCTGATGGTCTGCACGTGCTTGAGGGCACGCCCGGCGTAGTCGGTCCCGCCGGGGGCGGCGTCCTCGGAGACCACGACGGCGGCGTTGCCGGTGCCGGGGTCGAAGCTGGCCACCCGCACCCGGTGCTGCCCGGGCAGGACGTGGTCGGAGACGCGGGCGGCCGCGCGCTGCAGGGTCTCGCGGCGGGGGTCGTCGAGCAGGTCCGCCCCTTCGCGGATGTCGATCTCGCGCACCATGGTGGGCTCCTTCTCCTGGTCTCCGGGGGTTCCTCGATCCTGGACCTCAGACGAGGTCCAGGTCGAGCAGGAAGGCGACGGCTGCGGTCAGCTCGCCGTTCTTGGGCTTGCGCGGGCCCCCGGGCAGGGCGACCTGCGGGGTGCGCGCGTGGATCGCGTTGCTGCCGGCGTCGGCGGCGGGGTCGGCGGCGACGGTGAGCCAGGCCCGCCACAGCGGCAGCCAGCCCATCGCCTCCGCGATGTCGCGCCCGGTGGCCTTGGGCTGGTAGCCGGCCGGCTGCGGGCGGAGCAGCAGGTTCTGGCCGGCCGCGACGGGGTCGGCCGGCGGCGCGGTGGCACCGTGCCCGGTGACCAGGGAGCGCCACTCGTCGAGGCGCCGCTCGTCGAGGTTCCAGCGCCGGAAGACCTGCATCACCTCGCCCACCGCCGGGGCGGGCAGGGGCGGCCGGGCGTCGGCCACGGCGACCGGGCCGAGGCTCGGGGCGGCGGCGGTGAGCAGCAGGGCGGCGAGGTCGGCGGCGGCGACCAACCCGTTGTCGGCGTCGTCCTTGGTCGGGTCGGCCGGGAACACCAGGTACGGCGTGGCCGCGGCGGCGGTGCGGCCGACCGGCGTCGACCGGGACACCCGGGGCGCCTGCCGGAGGACGAGCGCGTCGCCCTTGCGGGTCGGCAGCCGGACGAACCCGGTGCGCAGCGCCTCGGCGACCTCGAAGGGCGCCTCGTCGCCGGCGTCGGCCAGGGCCCGCGGCAGCGGCAGCACGGCGGCCGGGGTGTCGGTGCCGACGACCTCCGCCTTCAGCCCGGCCAGCCCGGCCTGCAGCTGGGTGGCGACCGCGGTCGCGGTCAGGTCGCCGGCCAGGTCGACGACCGTCTCGGTGCCGCCGTGGCGGACGCGCACGGTGTGCTCGCCGTACCGGATCGTGGCCTCGCCGTCGCCCTCCCACCAGACCCGCACCAGGCGCCGCATCCCGGGTGGGTAGGCCTGCGCGGCGACCCCGTTCGGTGGAGCCGGGGCCGGGGGTGGCGGCCAGAGCGTCGCGGCGTCGTACACGCGCGCGGCGGCGAGCGGGGTGAGCGGGGCGACCCCGGCGTGCGCGACCGAGGAGAGCAGCGGCAGCCGGTCGTGGTCGCGGACGAACCACGAGCGCCAGCCGGCCCCGTGCGAGAGCGCCAGGGCGACCGGGATGCCGACCGCGGTGAGCAGCAGCGCTCCGCCGGCGACCGTGGTCAGCCAGAAGGTGACGTCGTCCTTCGTCTCGTCGCGGACCGGGTCGCCCCCGCCGATCGCCCGGGTCAGCCCGGCCAGCCCCAGCGTGGTCAGCGCCGTGATCGCCGGCGCCGTCTGCAGCGCGAAGACCTTGGCGTTGCCGGGGTGCCGGCCGGAGTCCAGGGCGGCCCGCAGCGCGGCGTACACGTCGATGCCGAACAGCAGCGGGAACAGCGCCGCCCAGCGCACCCCGGCCCCCTGGCCCTCGTCGCCGGAGGTGCCGAGCCCGGCTCCGACCAGGGCGCCGCGGGCGAGGAAGGCGGCCAGCGCGGTGGCGAACGCCTCGGTGTGGTCGGGGATCTTGCCCCACATCGCCATCGAGTAGACGAAGGGGGCGAGCGCGCCGACGCCCTCGGCCACCGTGACCAGCTCGAAGAAGGACCGCTCGGTGAGCTCGCCGCCCTCGAAGAAGGCCTTGGCGTGCGGGAGTCCGCGGGCCGCGACCAGCGCGAGGGACGGTCCGAGCAGCAGGGGCGTGAGCAGCCCCCACCACCCCCACGCCGACCACGAGGTGGCCCGGGCCTCGTCGAGCAGGATCGAGTAGCCGCGCGAGAGCCGGCCGGCGTCGACCCAGAAGCCGACGTCGAGGTCGGCCTCGAAGGCGCCGAAGCCGGGGGTCCGGCCACCGGGGAGGCCGTAGGTCTGCTCGAGGGCGGTGACGTACTTCTCCCACAGGGCGGGGGGCACCTCGGCCGACGGCGGCAGCCAGGAGGCCGGTGAGGGCACCGTCGTGGCGCCGCCCAGGAACGACTCCCGGACCAGGTGCTCCAACGCCGCCGAGCCGCGGGAGCGCCGGTCGGGGCTCCAGTCCGCGTTGGTCTCCTGGGCCAGCAGGTCCGCCAGCTGCGGCGAGAGCACTGCTCCCGCGGCCGCGCTGGCGAGCAGGCCCGTGGAGAAGGACTGCACCGCGGCCCGGGCGGGGACGTCGGCGACGCCCGGTGCGAGGGCGGCGAGCCGCAGGGCGAGCTCGGTCGAGGGGACGGCGACCTTGCTCAGCTGGGGGTCGCCGGTGCCGCGACGCAGGTGCTCGGCCACCCAGCCGCCTCCGGGCAGGAAGGCCTCGGTGTAGCCGGGGAGCTCGAAGCCCAAGGCCCCGAGCAGCGCGTAGGAGCCGACCTTCTCGCCCGCGGTGCCGGCCGGCACCCGGGGCTTGGGGCCGGCCTCGAGCCCGGCCAGCCCGGCGCGGGCCATCGCCAGCACCCGCCGCTCCACCGGGTGCGACTTCACCGGGGCGGCCGCGGCCACCTTCGCCCCGAGCGCGGCGGTGATCGCCTCCAGCCGCCGGTGCGCCAGCACGGTCGTGCTCATCGACAGCAGCAGGCCGGTGCCGCCGGCCGGTGCGGCCCGGCGCGCCCCGGAGGCCACCCGGACGCGGCGCATCGCGGTGTGCCGGGTCCGGGCGACCAGGGCCCCCGGCGTGGTCGGGGTGCCGTCGGGGAAGGGGTCGTCGGGGTGGTGCAGCAGCGCGATGACCTGGTAGTCCTGCCCAACGGACGTGGCCAGCGGCGGAAGCGACTCCGAGGACACCGCGACCGTGACCACCTGCGGGAAGCCGCCGCGCAGGCCGTTGACGGTGCCCGTGCCGCCGACCTTCCAGCCGCCGGTCCCGGTCAGGATGCCACCGCGGGCGCACGCGCCCACGTCGGGCGGCAGCGCGGCGTCCTTGGGCCCGACGAGCACGGTGACCCGGACGCCGTCGACCTTGCGCACGCCGCGGTTGCGGACGATCACGTGCACCCGGGTGATGGCAGGCGTGCCCGGTTCGCTGGCGAGCAGGTCGCGGTTGGGTGGCAGCTCCACCAGCTCGGTCACGGTCGGGGGCCGCGAGGACGGCAGCGGGTACTGCCCGTTGGCGTCGGGCACCTCGACGAACAGGTCGGGGCTGTCCTCGACCGTGGTGGTCGTGCCGGGGGCCGCCGGCAGTGGCTGGTTGACCCGGGCGTTGCGCCGGCGCTGGTCGAGCTGGTTGGCGCGCAGCACCAGCTCGACCGGCGGCTGGGCCAGGCCGTCGAGCGGGAGCTCGAAGACTCCGCGGCCGTAGGTGCTGCAGCGGAGCACGCGGAAGGGCCTGCTCAGGTCGCCGGCCGCGGTCTCGGCCGGGGTCTTGGGGTCGGCGATGGTGACCAGGTCGAGGTCGATCACCGCGGCGTCCGGCAGGCCGAAGGAGATCTCGGACCAGGTCGCCCCGGCGTCGGGGGAGGTCCACACGCCGAGGTCGGCGGCGACCCAGAGCCGTTGGTGGTTGCCGGGTCGCGGGTCGGCCAGGATCGCGTTGTGCTGGATGTTCAGCAGCTGGGGGGCCGCCGCCGGCCCCGAGCGCTGGCTCCAGCGGGCGGCGAGCGGGGCCGGGTCGGCCGGACTGATGGTCGTGTCGAGCCGCCACACGTGGCCCGGCGCCGGCCCGACGCCGCCGCCACCGCCGGTGCAGACGTAGAGGGCCGCGCCGCCGGCCAGACCGGGCGCCGGGTCCGGGTCCACGCACATCCCCGTGATGGCCCGGTTCTCCGCCGGGTTGCTGACGTCGCGGATCCGCCAGGTGCCTCCGGTCAGGTCGTAGCGGGCGACGTGCCCGGAGTCCCAGCCGACGTAGAAGCGCGTGTTCGACACGACCGCGAGCGAGCGGATGAACGCTCCGGCCGGGGCCGGGGTCGCCACGTTGACCTGGCTCCACGAGGTGCCGAAGTTCGTGGTCACGAACGGCCGCTTGGCGCCGAACACGACGAACGCCGGGGTGCCGGGGGCCTGCTCCATCGGCGGGTAGAAGACGGTGTTGCCGTTGCCGGTCGGCGGCGCGACGTCCTGCTCCACGTAGCGGGCGCCGTCGATGCGGGCGCGTCGTACGAACTGGTCGTGGAAGACGTTGAGGATCCGGTTGGTCCCGCCCCGCTCGAAGACGGTCGCACCGCCGTCACCGCCGAGCTGGTGGTCCCAGACCTCCCAGCCGTCGTAGCGCAGGCCGCCGTTGTCCTGCGCACCGGCGAAGGCCCACGTCTCCTCGGTCGGGTGCGCGGTCAGCCCGGCGAGGGTGAGCGTGGCCAGGCCGGTGTTGCGCGACTCGAACAGGTTCCCGGTGCCGCGGGCGTTGCCGGTCCAGAAGACGCCGCCGTCGCAGCCGACCCACAGCTCGTCGGAGGATCCCGGGCGCATCACCAGCGCGTGGACGTCGGCATGGCACCGGCGCCCGATCAGCCGGCTCGTCGACGCCGTGCTCACCGCCGCGGCGGCCGGCGGCGTCACCGTGATCCGGTAGATCGCCGCCGAGAACTCGTCCCCGGCCGGCTGGTCGACTCCCGAGCCTCCGATGTAGACCGTGTTCTCGTTGAGGGGGTCCACCGCGAGGCCCTGGTTGTACCAGCCCTGGCCTCCGAGCACCGTGCCCGGCACCCCGTTCACGGTGACCCACCGCAGCGGCGGTGCGGCCGCGAGGTCCATCCGGTGCAGACCGTGGAACTCGTCGTTCGGCTTGGAGGAGAACGCGTAGAGCACCGGCGCGGAGGTCCCCACCCCGAGCGTCACCCGCGCGACGCCGGCCGGACCACCGGGCACGCCGGCCACGGCGCTCCAGGTGTTCACCGCGGTGGAGGAGAAGACCCTCCCGCGCTGGAAGACCGCGTAGAACGTGGTCGTGGCGCCCTGGCGCGAGGCCACCACGTAGGTCGCCCGGGGGTCCCCGCCGGCCACGACCTCGCGGGTCCACGTCCCTCCCGCCGCCCGGCGGAAGAGCCCTCGGGTGGTGGCGGCCACAGCGACGTCGCGGTCGGCCGGGTCGACGGCGATGGCGTACACCCCAGACCCGAGCAGCGCGTCGTCCCCGTTGGGGTCGACCGGGACGGCCTGCTCACGGTTCCACGTGGAACCACCGTCGTCCGAGCGGAGCATGCCGGCGCCGAGGTACCCCGACGAGAAGTGGTCGACCCCGGTGTAGGGCTCGCCGGTGCCGACGTAGAGCCGGTCCGACCCGACCCCGGCACCCTCGACCAGCGCGACCGCCCCGCAGGCCAGCGAGTCCACCGACTGGGCGTGGGTCGGGATCAGCTCCAGCTCGTCGGACATCGGCTCCCAGGTGCGCGCCGCGTCGAGACTGCGCCAGACCCCGCCGTTCGCGCTGCCGACGTAGACCCGCCGGCCGTCGGCGGAGACCGCCAGGCTGGGCACCCGGCCGCTGACCACCGGCCGGTCCCCGGCCTGGCCGTGGCGCACCGCCAGCGGGCCGATCGAGACCCAGCTCGGCTTCGTCTCGTCGGCGGCCAGCCCGGCGACGTCGGCCGACGAGCGGGAGTCGCGGTAGGCCCGCAGCGCCTCCAGGCGGGTGCCCGCCGGGGTCGCGGCGCCGTCGTCGGCGAACCGGCTGGTGCGCTCGAGGTCGTGGCGCGCGGTGCGGTCGTCGAAGAACGCGTCGAGCCGTCGGGAGGCGTTGCCGGAGCCGGTCATCAGAAGCTCACCCCGAGGTCGACGGACGCGGCCAGGGAGAGCGGGCTGTCGGAGACCTCCGAGGGCAGGGCGTCCTGGAGGTCGTGCAGCGCGTCCCCGGTCCGGTCGAAGCCGCTGTCGAGCTGGCCGGCCAGCCCGTCGAGGGCGTCCAGGATCGGGCGCAGCAGCGCGACGACGTCGAGGCCGGCGGCCACCCCGACGACCCGGTGGTGGAGGTCGACGACGGGGGCGAAGACGACGGTGGGCCGGGCGGACTCGAAGACGGCATCGGCGGCGGCCAGGGCGGCGTCCACGACCTGGCGCACCGGAGCCAGCGGGTCGAAGGTCCGCAGCCGCTCGACGACCTGGCCCGCGGCGGCGACCGGCGGGCCGAGCAGGGCGTCGGGGGAGAGCTGGGCGATCTCCTCGTGCACCTGGTGTTGGAGGCCGGTCAGCTCGGCGACGACCGGCGCGAGGTCGAGCAGGGCCAGCAGCCCCTGGACGGCGTCGATCGAGGCGCGCCCGGAGCCGACCACGACGTCGACGACCTCGACCAGCTTGGCGCGCGCCGCCTCGACCAGCCCGGTCAGCGCCGCGGTCAGTCCGGCCGGTCCGGCCGCGCCGGCCAGGTCGAGGAGCACCTGCCGGAAGGTGCGACCCGCGGGGTCGAGGCCGACGGCCGCGAGCAGCCGGCGCAGCTTCTCCGGGAAGGCGCCGAGCGGGCCGAGCGCCACCCGCAGGGACGCTGCCGCCTCGGTCAGCTCGCCGCGCCCGGGGGCCGCGAGCGCGACCAGCCCGGCGGCGGTGGCGTCGAGCGAGGCCAGGTAGCGGCGGCGGTTCTCGGCCAGGGTGGCAAGCGGGGCGCCCGGCGCGGCTGCGGCCAGCACCGGCTCGAGGGCGACGCGCAGCGGGCTGTCGGCCGGGTGGGTGGCGAGCGCCTCGGTCAGGCCCCGCTGGTGCGCCGAGGCGGCCGCGACGACCGGGGCCGGGTCGAGGGCCGCCACCGTGCGACGGACCTCCGCGACCTGCTCCGACGCACCCTGCAGCCGGGCGTGGACGTCGTCGCCGGCCACGGACTCGCCGCGGACCCAGGCCATTACGTCGGCGACCGCGCCCTCGTCGGCGGCCAGCCCGCCGGCCTCGGCCAGCGAGACCAGCAGCGACCCGAAGGCCCCGCCGGGGGGCCCGTCGGGCAACGCGGCGAGGGCCGTCAGGGCCCGCTCGTCGAGGACCTCGGCGACCCCGGCCGGGTCCAGCCGGTCGAGCAGGCCGACCACCCGGGCCCGGAACTCGTCGAGCGCCTCCTCGGCGTCCTCGAGGTGGAGCACCCCGGCCAGCGCCCGGCGGGCCTCGTCGACCTGGGCCTGGACGGGGGCGAGCAGGCTGGCCGGGTCGAGGGAGTCGACGGCGTCGAGCACCGGCGTGAACACCTCGCGGAGCGGGGCCAGCACCTCGGCCTCCAGGTCGAGACCGTCGAGGAGCCCGCGCAGCCCGGCCAGTGCCTCGTCGACCGGCGCCAGCAGCGCGGTCGGGTCGACCTCGTCGAGCGCGGAGCGCACCTGGCCCAGGGTCTCCGCCTCGAAGGTCTCCAGCAGCGGCGTCGGGTCGAGCGAGGCCAGGAAGGCGACCACCTCGCCGTACGCCGCCTCGAGCGCCGCCAGCGCGTCGTCGGCGAACCCGGCCCGGATCTGCGCCAGCTCGGCGCGCAGGGCGTCCTCGACCTGCTGCAGGTCCAGCTGCTTGATCGGGCGGCAGGCGTCGACGATCTCCTGCTGCACGTCGGTGGGCAGCATCCCGAACGGCACCTGCTCGACCACGTCGGCGGCGGTGCTGATCACGTCGATGGCGGCGTCGAAGTAGGGGCTGAGCTGCGCCGAGGCGAGCGTCGCGGCGACCGACCGGAGCGCACCGGCCAGGGCGTCTGCGAGGTCCTGGAGGTGCAGGTCGTCCAACGCCCCGGCGACCTCGCCGAGGGACCCGGTGACGGTGCCTGCGGCCTCCCCGACCAGGTCGGCGACGTCGCCGAGGGCGTCCGCGATCCCGGTCGCCATCGCGGTGAGCTGGGCCTGGGCGCCGGCGATCTCGTCCCCGACGGTGTCGAGCAGCGTGGTGACCGGGGCGAGCAGGCTGGTCAGGGCGTTCGCGACCGGGGTCAGGTCGAGCTCGTCGACGACGCCGCGCAGGGAGTGCAGGGCGCCGGTCACCTCGGCCTCGACGCCGGCGAGCGCGGTGCGCAGCTCGGTCAGCGGGCGCAGCGCGAGGTCGGCCAGATCGGTGACCGGGTGCAGGGTGGCGGCCACGTCCCAGCCGGTGACGGTGGCGGTGAGGGTGTCGGCGAGGGTCGCGGCCTGGGTGGCGAACCCGCCGGCGAAGGCCTCGGGGTCGGGCAGGGGCGCGTCGAGGAACGGCGCCCCGGCCCGTCGTACGTCGGCCACCAGCGCGGCCACCGACGCCAGGTCGGTGCCCGTGACGGCGAGCCGGGCCAGCTCGAGCATCGCGGCGGCGCCGGTGACGTCGAGGAAGGACAGCGCGGCCTCGCCGTACCCGAGGCCCGTGGACCACTCCTCCCCGAGCCGGCCGACCGCGTCGGCGAAGGCCGCGACCCGGCCGAGGAGCTCGTCCACGGTCGCGGCGTCGGCGGGGTCGGCGGCGCGGACGGCCGCGACCAGGTCGACCTCGCCGGACAGGGCCAGCAGCAGGTCGCCTGCCGCGGTGGCGGCCTCGCCGTCGAGCAGGGCCGCGAACCGTCCGGTCCGCTCCACCAGGGTCCGGCTCACGGTGGCCGCGGCCGTCAGCCCGGCCAGCACGCGGAGCAGGTCGAGGCCGCCGCCCAGACTGCCGCCCAGCCGGCCCAGGGTGTCCGGCCAGCGCAGGCCCGGCAGCAGCCCGAGCAGGTCGGCGACCGGCCCGGTCTCGACGCTGGCGCGGACGCTGCCGACGCGGAGCGCCAACCCGTCGAGGCCGGTGACCTCGGGCAGCGCCGGGGTCGGCACCAGGCCGGGCAGCGACGACAGCGCGGTCACCAGGTCGGTCAGCGCCGCGGGCACGGTCGCGCCCGGCAGCCCCGCGTCCAGCCGCCCGCCACCCAGGCTGAGGGAGCCCTGGACGACGGCCCGCAGGCCGGCGAGGTCCGGGGCGCCTGCCCCGCCCACGACGTCGAGCAACCGGCTCGGGTCGAAGGTGGCGCTGCCGAGGTCGACGCCGAGCACGTCGGTGGCCAGGGTGCCGAAGAGCGCGGAGAGGTCGAGGTCCGCACGGACCTCGAGCTGGGCGGCGAGCTGGGGCACGGGGACGCTCCTCCTCAGGTCGTGACCGGGATAGCCAGGCGCATCAGGCCGCCGGGCACCATCGGCTGCGGGTCGAACCCGAGGGCGGCGGACAGGGAGCTGGAGAACGGCTGCCCGCGGTCGTCGCGCAGGTAGTCGCACTGGATGTCGATCAGCAGGGTGCCGCCGACCTCCATCAGCGCCGACATGCCCGGGTCGCCGAGCGGGGCGGCGACGAGCAGCTGGTTGTCGTTGACCTTGACCCCGCGCCGGACCGCCCGGACCGGGAGGTTCTGGCCGGCGGGCAGGGAGACCACCTGGACCACGGCCAGCTGGAACCTGCCGACCAGGTCCGGCTCGATGATCCCGGTCCAGTCGAGGACGAACTCGCCGCCGAGGCCGCGGAAGGTCACCCGGTCGATCGGCTCACCCAGCGGCCACGAGACGCCCTTGAGGAAGGTCAGGTCGAGCGCGGTCCCGGGGGGTCCCGGGGGTCCGGCCGGACCCTCGGGCCCGGGCGGCCCGGGCTGGCCGTCGACCCCGGGGGCACCGTCGACCCCGGGAGGACCGGCGGGCCCCGGCTCCCCGGGCGGGCCGGGGTCGCCCGGCGGACCGGCCGGGCCCGGCTGCCCATCCGTACCCGGTTGCCCGTCGACCCCGGCGGGTCCGACAGGCCCCGGCTCCCCTGGGGGCCCCGGGTCTCCGGGCGGCCCGGCGGGACCGGGGACGCCGTCGACTCCGGCTGGACCGGGGTCGCCAGGCGGTCCGGCAGGTCCGGCTGGTCCCTCCGGCCCGGGCTGGCCGTCGGCCCCGGGTTGTCCGTCCGCGCCCGCGGGTCCGGCCGGCCCCGGCTCACCCGGCGGCCCGGCCGGGCCCTCCTGTGCGTTGCCGTCGACCCCGGGGGGTCCCTGCTCACCGGCGGGGCCCTGCTCGCCAGCGGGGCCCTCGGGCCCGGCCGGTCCCGGCTCCCCGGGAGGACCGGCGGGACCAGGCTCCCCGGGAGGCCCGGGCTCTCCCGGAGGTCCGGCAGGGCCTTCAGCGCCGTCCGCTCCGGCAGGGCCGGTCTCGCCGCGTTCCCCGACCGGCCCTGGGGGGCCGGGCGGTCCCGCAGCACCACCGCCGCCCCCGCCGACGAGGGCAGCCCCGTCGTAGCGCCAGATGCCGTCCGGGTCGCGGACCCAGTCGCCGCTGTGCCGGTGCCCCGGCCCGGCCACGAAGATCGACTCGTCCTGCTCGACGGTCACCCCGCCCGCCTCGTGGTGGACCTTCCCGAGCACGAGCACGTCGGGGTCCGCGGCCACGTCGGCCGCGACGACGACCTCGGTCGCGGCCGACACGATCGTGGCCTGGTCGTCCACCCGCGAGGTGGCGTCCTCCTGGGAGACCGCGCGGAGCGCCACGGTGACCGAGGCGTTGTCGGCCGGCAGCGGCACGGCCGTCGGCCCGTCCCGGCGTACGGCGGACCCGCCGGGCGTGAAGGCGATCCCGGGGGAGAGCGACACCGTGCCGTCGGCGGCCACCTCGATCCGGAAGCCGGCCCCGACCCGGCCGAGCCCGACCACCCGGCGCAGGTCGTCCCACGCTGCGGCCGCGACGGCCTGGGCGTGGTTGAGGTGGGCCGGCGTGACACGGAGTCCGTCGACGAAGCGGGTGCCGGGCGCAGCGGTCATCAGGTGCCTGCCTTCTTGTACGCGACGACGACGTCGTCGACCACGACGCTGCCGGGTGCGGCGATCCGGAGCCGCAACGGGACCGAGCCCTCGCCCCCGGGGATGCCGGCGCCGAGCCCGAGGACGACCCGAACGCCGTCGCCGGTCGGGTCGGCCAGGGCGGTGCCCTCGGCGCCGGGCACCGAGACCGCGACCGCGGGCCGCAGGTCGCGCCGCCCGGGCAGGCCGACCACCCGGAGCGCCGCGCGGAGCCGGGTGGTGACCGAGGCGTCCGGACCGGTCAGCAGGGCGGAGAGGTCGCGGGTGCCGCCGCCGGGGAGCCGGCGCAGCACCCTAGCCCCCTGGTCGGTCGCGGTCAGCCCGCACAGCACCTCGCCGTACGACGGGACGAGCTCGAGCCACGCCGCCACCGGCGCGGTGCCGACGTCGGGCACGGGGACGGGCTTGGGCAGGGCGACGGTGAACCAGCCGGCCTGGCCGGCGGGCACCTGGACGGGCGGGAGGTCGCCGCCGCGCAGCAGCGCCCCGGGGAGCCCGGCGGCGTCGGTGCCCAGCACGCGGCCGGCGAACTCGGCCCCGCGCTCGCAGGTCAGGTGCAGCCGCAGCCCTCCGAGCTCGCCGAAGAGGGAGGCCAGCGCGGTCGGGATGCCGAAGAGCAGCGTGCGGCCGGAGCCCAGCACCAGCTGGGCCAGCGGCGCACCGGTCTCGGCGTCGACGTCGAGCGCGGGCCCGACCACGGGCTCGACCCGGGCGGGGCCGAACGAGCCGGTCAGGGTGAGGGCGACCTCGCGGATCCGGTCGCCGGAGGTGAACGGGCCCGGCAGGTCCAGGTCGCGCAGGCCCTCCTCGACGGCGACGACCTCGGTGCTGTGGCTGCTGGCCCCGAAGGTGACCGTGTGCTCCTGCAGCACCTGGAGGTTGGCGAGGAGCTGGAGCGTGCCGGGGTTGGCTGCGCGCAGCCGCACGACGACCTGCCGGTGCCCGTCGACCAGCTGGGCCTTGGCCAGCGCGTCGCGGACGGCGTCGGTGCGGTCGACGGCGAACTCGACGTCGCCGCTGACCCCCGGCACCGACTCGGTGCCGTCGTCGCGGCGGGTGACGAGGTCCGGCGCGCTGCCCTGCCGCTCGAACCAGACCGTGGTGCCGTCGACGAGGAGCTCCAGGGACCCGGGCCGCTTCTCCAGGTAGACCACGCCGTGGGCCCGCATGGTCGCCTCGGTGCCGCCGGAGCCGCTGGTGGTGACGAGCATCCGCTCGCCGGCGAACTCCGGGAAGGAGTCGGACTCGGCGACGTACTGGAAGCCGGCGCCGGTCCAGCGGGAGACGCCGGTGACCTCGCGGTCGCCGTCGGTGAACCCGACCCCGCTCACGGTCACCATCCGGCCGAAGTCGACCACCACCGAGTCGGCGTCGACGCCGCGGAGCTCGGCCACGGACGCGGCCGAGGTCTGGCCGGAGGCCGAGGCGGCCAGCGCGAAGGTGGCCCGCTCGACCCGGACGCCGTCCGGCACGCTGAGCACCTGCTCCACCTCGACGGTGCCGTCGCGCGGGTCCATCAGGAAGACCGCGTACTCGACGTCCCGGATGCCGACGGCCACCATCGGGGCAGCCGCGTCCCAGGAGACGACCTGCTGGGCGACGGTGCCGCCGAGCTCGGAGGTGGACAGGGCCATGACGGTCAGGACCCGAACGTGGTCAGCGCGACCAGGGTCGCCACGGCGGCGTTGAGGTCGGTGCCGGGCTGGTCGGTCACGTCCACCCCGGCCTGGCCGAAGATCTCGCGGACCGCGGCGTTGTCCTCGTTGCTGAGCTGGCCGGCGACCGAGTGGGTGACGATCCGGTTGACCAGCGGGTTGGTGCCGACCAGCCGGTCGTAGGCCTCCCGGATCGGGATGCCGCGGAACTGCTCGTGGACGCCGTCGATGACGCCGACGGGGAGGGTGAACGGGTTGGCCATCACCAGGTCGACCGTGGTGCCGACCGGGACCGGCGTGCCCGGGGGGACGCTCTGCGAGACCACCTTCACCTGCAGGATCGGCCGGGTCAGGATCGCCTCGTCCAGGACGGCCTTGTTGATCGGCAGGGTGCCGATCGGGACGCCGTCGCGCTCGACCTGGCTGGAGATCTTGCGGCTGCCGACGTCGACGAAGACCGGCAGCGACGAGACGCTCGTGTTGCTGAACCGGAGGCCGGCCAGCGCCTCGGAGGCCAGCGAGGCCCGGGGGGAGGCGGCCGCCTCGGCCGCTCCGATGCCGGTGATCCGGTTGAAGTCCTGGGGCATGACGGGTCTCCTTGGTCGACTTCTGCTCAGCTGCGGACGTTGGACGTGCCGAGGGCCAGGCCCAGGCGGTCGAGGACCTGCTTGGCCTCGGTGAGCGAGAGGCCCACCAGGCTCGGCATCGTGACCACCGGGTCGCGGCGCAGGGCGGAGGCGACGACGAGCCGGACCCGGCCGGTCCCGGTCGGCACGACGCTGCCGGCCTCGGGGAGCTGGAACAGGACCGGGGAGTCGACGTACTCCGGAGGCAGCGAGGTCCGGGAGATCTCGCGACCGGTGGTGTCGAGCAGCGCGTCGGCGTCGATGGTCAGCGACCGGAGCTGGTCCAGGACGCCGCGGACGGGCTGGCCGAAGAAGTCCGGCACGACCACGCCGTCCACGGCGAGCGCCACGGCGAGCGGGTCGGGCGAGGGCATGGTCAGCTCGCGGGTCTGGGTGGCGTACCCGGGGGCGCTGACGTGCACCCGCCACGGGCCGTCGGTCAGCCCGACGAGCAGGTGCCGGGTGCGCAGGCCGAACGGCGGCAGCGCCTCGGTGGCGCGCCCCTCGCCGAGCGGCTCGGCGATCACAGTCACGTCGGTGACGGGCGCGCCGCTGACCTCGACCTCGAGGGTGCCGCCGCCGAGCGCGATGACCGCGTCGTAGAGACCCTGGAGGCCGTCGGTCAGGGCGTTCCACCCCTGGGCGGTCAGCGGGTCGCCGGGGCTGACCGAGGTCAGCGTGGGCTTGGTCAGTGGCATCGTTCGCTCCTCCGCATGGCTCAGCCGTTCCCCGGCTGAGGCGTTCCGTCGGGCCACAGCTCGGTGCCCGAGAGCACCGTGCCGAGCGCGTTGTCCGGCTCCTGGCGTACGACGCCGGTGCCGAGCGTCCAGCGCGGGTCGGCGTACTCGACCCGCACGTCCACCCCGACCGCGCGGTGCCGGTCGAGCAGCCGCCGCAGCGGCTCGCGCAGCCGGGAGCCACGGTCGTCGTCGAGGTCCCCGAGCCGCCTGGGCAGCAGCACCCGCACCGCGAAGGGCTCCCGCTCCTCCCAGTCGAAGCCGACCTTCATCGACGGCTGGCCCAGCGTCACGCCCGCGGGTCCGTCGGCGTCGGCGAGCACGGCGGCGTCGAAGCGGGCGGCCTGGTGTCGCGCCGGCAGGCCGGCCGGACCTCCGGACGAGGTGTGCGCGGGCCGGGCGAACGCGGTCCAGGCGCTCACCCCGCGCGGCAGCCGCATCGGCGGCACGGTGGCCGCGCCGTGCGGCAGGGGCGCGTCCGGCCCGAAGGCGTCCGGCACGGGCATGGTGACCGCGAACCGGGCGCGCCGGTCGGCGAGCTCGGCGGCCGCGTGCGCCTGCACCTCGTCGGGGTCGTCGTCGCCGGCACCGTCGAGGTCGGGTGGGTCCGGCAGCAGCGCGGGCGGCGGGTCGGCGGCGTCGGCGAACACGAAGTCGTGCCGGGAGTGCCGCTCGGTCGAGGACGCGAAGACCGCGCCGTGGAAGGCCCAGGTCGACCCGGTCACGTCCGTGCCGTCGAGGGTGACGCGCCCGCTGGCCTCGAAGCGGAGCTCGGCGCCGTCGGCCACCTCGCCCTCGAAGCACAGGCCCCGGCCGGCGTGCCGCTCGACCACCATCGGGCGCACGGTCCGCCCGCCCACGCCGAGGACGCGCACGGTGGCGGCCACGTCGTCGATGCCGCCGCGCAGCACCCGGAAGGTCTGCGCGTGCACCTTCGGCGTCGGGGCGAGGTCGGCCCGGCGGAACGGGTTCTCCTCCAGCGCCAGCAGGTCGGTCTGCGGGGTGGTGGTGTCCAGCGCGTCGAGGCACTCGGCGACGTGCCACCACCGGTGCTCGTCGTGGTCGACGCGGGCGACGGTGAAGCCGAGGTAGGCCGCCGACGCGCTCAGCAGCGCGGTGGCGGTGCCGTTGCCGACCCGGTGGGCGTGGATCGCTCCGCGGACCACGTCCCTGCGCAGCTCGAGGGAGGGCCGGTGCCGGGTCAGGGTCGCCTCGGGGGCGTCGGCCGGGATCGCGGCGAGCCGGAGCAGCAGCAGGTCGAGGGAGGCGGCCGGCAGGCCGTGCAGGCCGGCCAGGGCGAGCAGGTCGCCGACCGTCGGCGCCTCGCCGAGCCGGTGCGAGCGCCGTACGTCGGCGACCTGGCGGGTCAGCACCTCCAGCGACCCGACCAGGGCCGTGACGACGTGCTC
Organism: Marmoricola sp.; assembly: GCA_044227235.1. Taxonomy (GTDB): domain Bacteria; phylum Actinomycetota; class Actinomycetes; order Propionibacteriales; family Nocardioidaceae; genus Marmoricola_A. Next base: position 43,844 of record JBGAFN010000003.1, read on the forward strand.
GAACCGCTTCTCGGGGTCGGTGGCGGCCAGGTGCAGCGGGAACCGGTCGAGGACGACCTGGGCGCGGGCGCTCACAGCGTGCCCTCCGGCTCCACGACGGTGACCGAGCGCAGCCACACGACCTGCTGGCTGTCGAGGTCGAGCGCCACGTCGGCGCGGCTGATCCGCAGGCCCTCATCGACCAGCTCGACGCGGTAGCTGACGTCCTCGACGCTGTACTGGTCGTTCGCCGGCAGCGCGCCACGGAGCTCGCTGGTGTCCAGCCGGCTCGGGGTGGTCAGGAAGTGCTGCACCAGGGTCTGCTCGACGTGCTGGCGGATCGCGGCCAGGGCGACGTCGCGGCCCAGGGCGAGCGTCTCCTCGCCGCGCTCGACGGTGACGGTGACGTCGAGCACGACCCGGTCGCCACGGATCTCGACGACGAGGTCCTCGGGGGCCAGCCGGGGCCGCTTGCCCTCGGCGGGCCGGAGGTTGAACCGCTTGAGCACCGCCTCGCCGCCGGCGGGCGCGAAGCCCACCTCGAGGACGACGTCGAGCACCCCCTCGACCGCCATCACCTGGGCGACCAGCCGGTTGTAGACCAGCGGGTCGCCGGGTCCCGGCTGCGCGACGGCGTCGACCATCGTGGCGCGGACCGCGTCGGCGAGCCGAGTGCGCCGCTCCTCGGTGAGCTGGCCGTCGGCCGGGGTGACCACGGCGCGTCCGGTGACCCGCACGAACGGGTCGCCGGGGGCGCTGGGTGCCTGGTCGCCGGGCGGCCCGTCACCGCCGCCGCCGGTGTCCTCGGGCAGCGAGGTGAGCGGCGTCGTGGGCGCGGGCAGGTCGTGCTTGAGGCGGACGCCGGCGGGGCGGTACTCCTCGAGCAGCCGGCTGGCCATCACCTGGGTGTCCGGGGTGAGCTCGGCGGCCACCACGATCTCGACCAGCCCCGGCGAGCTCAGGTGGTCCTCGCGCACCAGCACGTCCTGCTCGCGGATGCCGGGCAGGCTCGCCAGCGCCCCGCGCAGCGCCCCGGCGGTGGAGCGGCCGCTGGTCTCCAGGGCCCGGCGGACCCGGCCGCGCAGCTCGTCGTCGGGCTCGGCGCCACCCCCGAAGGACATCGGGTCCGGGTTGAGCACCTCCTCGACGCCGAAGATCGGCCGGTGCAGCACGGTCAGGGTGCGGGCGGCCGCGGCGCCGTCGGGTCCCGGCTGCTGGCCGCGGACCGGCGCGGCCACCGAGAAGGTGCCGCGGCGCAGCGTCACCGTGGCCGTCGTCTCGACCGTGAGGTACGGCGCTGCCCCGGTGGAGACCAGGGTGCCGGCGGTGACCGTGATGTCGGCCGGCGCCGGGGTGGCGCGGCGCAGCACGACCTCGCCGATCGCGTGGGTGGCGCCGAGCCGCTCGACGCCGACCAGGCCGGCGACCTGCTCGAGGTCGCGACCGGACGCGGTGTCGACGAAGGCGGCGTCGTAGACCAGGTCGAGCTGCTGGGAGAGCACGGCGAACTCGCGGGCGAAGGACTCCGCCAGGGTGCGCAGCACGCTGCCCGGGTTGCGGTCGTTGAGCAGCGGCGGGGTGTCGCCGGGGAGGACGTCGAAGCCGACCCAGACGTCGGTGCCGGCGTCGGGTACGACCGCACCGGGCGGGGCGAAGGCCGGGGTCTCCCCGGCCCAGACGAACGTGCCGTCCCGGGTGACCTGGAAGTCCTGGCCGCGGAGGAACTCGCGGAAGGCGCCGTCGGCCAGGCCGTGCGCCCGGACCGTCTCGAGCCGGGCCCGCTCGTGCTCGGCGATCCGGAAGGGCAGCTCGTCGTCGACGTAGGTGAACCGCAGCCGGCTGCGGCCGCCGGTCAGGTTGGCGAGCAGGTCCTCGACGAAGGTGCCGTAGGGCTCGGCGGAGAAGCTCATGCCGCACCTCCCAGCGCCACCGGGACGACCAGGTTCAGTGGGTCGTCGTGCTCGAGGAGCCGTAGCGTCAGCTCGACGCGGACGACGTCGCGGCCCACCGGGCCGGCGGCCGCGGTGCGCACCACGCAGCGCTCGACCTTGGCGACCCGTGGCTCCTGGCGCAGCGCCTCGAGCACGTAGAGCTTGACCAGGTTGCGGGTGCGCTCGGTGTTGGGCTCCCCGATCAGCTCGTGATGCCGGCTGCCGTAGTCGGGGTGGCCCAGGGCGGCGAGCTCGCCGCGCCGGGTGGAGAGCCGGTTGACCAGGAACTGCACGGCCTGCGGCACCTCGGCGGCGACCGCGAGGTCGAGCACGGTGCCGGTCAGGCCGGTCTCGCGGTTGACGGCGAGGTCGCTGTCGGTGAAGGCGCCCGCGGGCCCGGCCCACGACAGCAGCAGGTCCCGCCCCAGGCGGCGGTTGAGGTCCTGGAGCTCGGCGTAGGTGCGGCGGCTCACGGCGCGTTCCCGTCGGTCACGAAGGGGGCGGCGGGGGGCCCGACCACGGCGAGCACCCCGGGTCCGGACGGGATCTGGTCGCCGACGCGGACCAGCGCGGCGCCGTCCACGGTGACGCCGGTGGAGGCGCCCGTGGACCCGATCGTCAACGGGTACGGCGCTCCGGTGACCGAGTTGACCATCTGGCAGATCGACCCGCTGACGGCGAGCGGCAGGCCGGAGGCGGACGCGGTGCTCTGCGGGACCATCACGATGGTCCCGGTGTCGGGGGCACCGGCCGCGCCGGGCGTCACGATGACGACGCAGCCGACGGAGACGGGAGGTCCGGACATCGCCCTCACCCGGCCTTGAACTGCGTCGTGCCGGCGATGCTGGTCATCGACCCCTTGAGCGTCGCGGTCGAGGAGGCCTCCACGGTGGCGTTCTTGGAGGCCTTCACGCTGACGTCGCCCTTCGCCTCCAGGGTCAGGTCGCCCTCGGCGGACAGCGTCAGGTCGCCCTTCGCCTCCAGGGTGATCGCGCCGCCGGACTCCACCACGACGCGGGTGCCGTCGAGGTCGATCGTGACGCTGTCGTCCTTGACGGTGAGGAGGTTGCCGTTGGGCAGGCGCAGCTCCAGGCGCCGTACGTCGCCGCCGGGGTCGGGCACCTCGTAGACCACCTCGGCGGGGGTGGCGTCCGGCGGCGGTACGTCGGCGGCGTGCAGCGTGCCCAACAGGACCGGGCCGTTGACGTCGCCGTCCAGGAACCCCAGCACGACCAGGTCCCCCACGCGGGGCAGTGCGGAGAGCCCGGGCCGCGCCACCGCGACCGGGACGTGCTGGAGCACCAGCTCGGTGCCGTGCAGCCGGACCTGGCACTCCAGGTGGTGCTCACCGCCGCCGCCGTCGTTGCTGAACGCCTCGGTGACCACGCCGAGGGCCAGCGAGCGGTGCGCGGCCAGCTCGCGCCGGGCGACCTCGGACATCACGCCGACCAGGGCGCTCATCGGTCGCCCTCCAGGGTCAGCTCGCAGCGGTAGCCGGCGTCGGCGTCGAGCAGGTGCCGCACCCGCAGCACTCGCCAGTCCTCGCCGCGGGCCTTGACCGTGGCGCCGGCGCGCAGCGATGCGCGGCCGGGCACGGTGAGGACGGCGGAGCGTCCACGGCGGCGGGCCGCGGCCTGTCGGGCCGTGGTGGCGCCGTCCGCGGCCTCGGTGGTCCGCAGCGCAACGTCGACCTGGACCGGGGGGACGGCACCGGAGTCCGGCTCGGCCAGCAGCAGCGTGGCCGAGGTGCCGACCGGGCTGAGCACGTCGAGGGTCGGCAACGGCGTGCGGGGGCCGACGCGGAAGCCGACCAGCTCGGCGCCCTCGCGCAGCTCCTGGGTCGACCCGAGGCCCACCGCAGCCGCCAGCGCGCCGGCCGCGCCGGCGAGACCACCGCCCAGCCCTCCTCCGGCGGCACCGGGGATCGGGGTGAACGACACCGCGCCGTCGCTGCCGGTGGTCACCTGGCAGCCGACCCGGCCGGCCAGCGCGTGCAGGGTGGCCCACGCCGAGCGGCGCGGGTCGACGTGCAGCACCGGCAGGCTCAGGGACGCGTCCACGTCGCCCTCGTCGACGCCGGCCTCGCCGAGCAGGTCGGAGACGACGTCGCCGACGCTGCGGTCGACGTACGAGCGGCCGACGTAGGTGGAGGCCAGCCGGCGGCTCGGCGCGTAGCCGGTCAACACCGAGCCGCCACCGGTGGCGTCGACCCCGGCGACCTCGACGGTGAGCACGTCCTCGGTGTCGCCGACGGTGCCCAGCCCGACGGTGAGCCGGGCGCCGGCAGCGGCTCCTGCGAGCGGCGACCCGGGCCACGCCCAGACCTCGACCCGGTCGTGCGCCTCGTCGACGGAGAGGTCGACCAGCACGCGGCGCAGCGCCGCCTGGGCGGCGCTCAGCGGTCCTGTCCCCAGAGCAGGGCCGCCGCCCTCGAGGAGCAGCGCAGCATCGGGTCGGGTCAGCGTCACCAGGCACCTCCGTCGAGACCGTGCTGCTCGACCTCGCGCCGCAGCAGCTCGTCGAGCGCCCGCTCGACGAGGTCGACCGCGCCCAGCTCGTCCAGCCCGCCGGGCCCTCTGGATCCGCCGCGGTCCGCGGCCGGTCCGTCGTACGACGCGACCAGGGGGGCGAAGGGAGAGGCGACATGCGCCGGCCTGCTCTCCGGGACGGTCGGTGACGTGGGCTCCTGCCAACGCCCCACCAGCTCGGCGAGAGCACCGCTCGCGCCGGCCGGGAGGGAGGAGAGCGGCGTCGTGGACGTCGTCGCGCTCGGTGCGGTCGCCGGTGCGGGGCTCGCGGCGACCGTCACGTGCGGCACGTGGTCGGGCACGGCCCTTCCCGGACGTCGGTCCTCGTCCAGCGCGGTGGCGGCCACCGGCTGCGACGGGCTCGTCCGGTCCGCTGTCGTTGCGGCGACGTCACGGGCGCCGACCCCGGCGGCGTACGACGGCCGGCTGGCCGCGCCCGCTGCGGCAGCCCCGACGGCCATCCCCGCGGTGGCCTGACCGGGGCCGGAGGCCCCAGGACTGCTCGTCTCTCCTGCCGCGCCGACGCGGCCGGTCGTCGGCGCCGAGCCACCGGCGGAGGGCAGGTCCCGTCCGGCGGCCCGGGCCGGCTCGGGGAGGGCGCGCGCGACCGCGGCGAGGGCCACGGCTGCAGGGGACCCGGGAGTACGCCGGGCGGGGGCCGGTGTCGAGGTCGGCCGTGGTGAGCCCGCCCGCGGGGCCGGAAGCCCACCGGCCGCCCGCGGCACGCGGCCCCGCACCGCCGCCTCCGCCGGCCCGTCGGCTCCGAGGCGGTCGAGCACGGCCGCCAGCGCGTCGTCGATCGCCGGTGCGCCCAGCCCCGCGAGGCTGCCCGCCCGCCGGCTCACCCCGTCGAGCCGGTCGGGACGGACCAGGCCGGCCGTGCCCAGCGGAGCGCCCCGCAGGCCGGAGACGGCCAGGGCGACCGAGCCCCCGCCCCGGGTCGCGGCGAGGAGCCGGCGCACCCGCGCCGTGCTGGTCGTCGACCCCCCTCCGGTGGTCATGCCCGGTCACCCCGGGCGAGCATCTCGAGGTAGAGCAGCACCTGGCCCACGGTGAGCTCGGCGCACTTCTCCGGGGTCCAGCCGAACTCCCGGGAGAGCACGAAGCAGGCCCGGGCCAACGGCGCGTGCACCGCGTCGGTCAGGTCGTCCCCGCCCAGCGCGAGGCCACTGGTGCGGTTGACCTCGCCGAGCAGGAACTCCACCAGCCCGGCCGGGAGCCGGTGCACCTGCTCGACGGTGAGGGCCGGCTCGACCAGGGCCTGCTGCACCATCAGCGCGCCGGCGAGGTCGCCGTCGTCGCCGGCCGCCCGGTGCAGGCGCAGCACGTCGGCCAGCACCAGCGGGCGCAGCACGACCTCGAACGGCTCGGCGCCGTCCGTGGAGTCCGTCCCGGCGCCGGGGACCAGCGCGGCGGGCACGGTGACCCGGTGGGTCAGCGCGGAGCCGGCGAGCAGGTCCTCAGTGGTCAGCGTGGGCATCGGCGTCCCTTCCTGGTCAGGACGGCGTCTCGTCCTGGACCGAGATCCAGAGCGCCTTGAAGGAGACCTGCTCCATCACGAAGTCGTCCTCGGGCATCGAGTAGCTCCAGCCGTCGAGCTTGACCCCGTGCACGGTCAGCGTGGAGCGGGCCCCGGGCTTCGCCGGGTTCTCCAGCAGCAGGCTCAGGTTGAAGCTGGGGCTGACGAACGCACCGGCCGGCCGCGTGCCGGCGGCGCCGTCCCCGAGCATCAGCCGCAGCAGGGCTCCGTTGATGTGCGCGCGGCCCATCGTGCCGCTGACGTTGACGTTGCCCGGCCGGAGCTCGGTGGCATAGCGCTGGCCGACCTCGTGGAAGGGCCGCAGCTCCGAGGTCACGTTGACCGTCACGTTGGAGGCGCGCCCGATCGGGGAGAGCGTGAACGCGTCCGCGACCGCGGTGGCCGCCTGACCCTCCGGCGAGGTGGCGTCGTCGACGGCGACCGTGATCGACCCGTCCATGCCGGTGAAGACGTTGGTGTTGGGCATGAGGGCTCCTGGCTCACTCGAGGTTCATGGTGACGCGGATGTAGTCGATGGAGAACGTGGGCTTGAGGTTCATCACCACGGAGCAGACGCCGGCGATCTCCTGGGCGCGGGTGGCGTCGACGGAGAGCTCGTAGCCGGTGAGCATCTCGTCGAGCACCATCTGGGAGAGGAACCCGTCGAGGGTGGCCCGGAGCGCCGCCCGCACCCGGGCGTTGTTGAGCCGGCCGATGTACGGGTCGGACCCGAGCCGGACGCCCGCCTTGGCGTAGTCGACGATGCGCCGCACGCTGATCTGGCTGAACGGCGGCTGGCTGGTGGTGAGACCCCGGACGACCTGGGTGCCGTACTTCTGCCGCACCACGAGGACCTGCTTGTTCAGCAGCGTGGACACCGCCCCGGTGGAGTACCGGACGTCCGGGGTGGCCGGCAGGGTCTTGTTGGTCAGGCTGACGTGCGGCGCGAGCGTGGACAGCTTCCCGGCGACGACCGCGGCCAGGTACGACGGCGGCAGCGTGTCAGCGCCGTCGACGAGACCCGGCGCGACCAGCACGACCCGGTCGTTCTCGAGGTTGTCCGCCTCCTCGCCCAGCGCGCTGACGTCGGTGCTCTTCCCGGGGTCCTCCGCACCGAGGATGGCGATCCGCTCGCGGCCCTCGTCGAGGGTGCGCTGCAGGTGGCCCTGCACCTTGTTGCCGATCTTCGTCGCACTCAGCCCGGCGACCAGCAGGATGTTGACCGGCTGGTCCTCGAGCACCTCGAGCCCGTCGCCGACGTGGGCGGCCGTGACGCCGGCTCCGTCGCTGCCACCGGTGAGGCGCACGGCCGTGGTGAGCAGGGCGGGCTTCGCCGCACCGGCGCCCCCCGCGAGCGTGGCGGTGACCAGGCGCGACCCGGTCCTCGGGTCCGCGAGGGCTCCCGCCAGGTCGCCGAGGGTGGCGCCCTGGAAGGTCTCGATCCGCTTCCGGTACGCCAGGGTCAGCCGGTTCGTCGGCGGCGTGACCGTGGTGTCGGCGACCAGCTTGACGCTGATGTCGCGACCCCAGCTGCCACTGCTGCCGTCCACGCCGGGGACGGCCTGGGCCTCCAGCGTGATCCCGTCCGCGTCGGCCTCGGTCTTCAACGCCAGGGTGGCCGGCGCGACCGTGCCCCCTGCCACGCGGACCGCGAACACGTTGCGGGCGCCGCCCTCGAAGGCCTGCTGCAGCGTCCTGACCAGCGACAGCGGCGCCCCGGCCTCGCGGGGGTCGGCGAAGTCGTCGGGCAGGCCGTAGAGGTCGACCGCGTCGGCCAGCGAGCTGAGCACCCGCACCTCCCCGACCGGGCCGCGGGCCGCCGTACCGACGATGCCGATGTTGCCGGTGACGATGCCACCGACCCCGATCAGCCCTTCGGCCCGCACCTCGATGTAGGTGCCTGGGATCACCATCTCGGCGATGGACTCACTCATCCTCGACCCTCCTTGTGGTCTCGGGACTGCTCATGGCGGCTCAGGGCTGGTGCCCACGCCGTACGTCGAAGGTCTCGGTGCGGGTGACGGCGTTCTCGGCCGCCCGCAGGGTGACCGCGACGTCGCTGATGACCCCACCGCCGGTGGGGAGCAGGGGTTGCTCGACCTCCGCGTCCACGCGGAAGGTGAGCTGCTGCACGCGGGCCCCGGTCGGCAGCGGGCTGACCGCGGGCCGGTCGGCGGCGCCCCAGGACAGGGGCGCGAGCCGCATCCCGGGGTCCGGGGTGGCGAGCACGTCGGCGACCTGCCGGGCCAGTGCGGAGACGGCGTCGGCGTCGGCGGTGACCCGGACCCGCAGCACGCCCTGGAACCGGCTGACGGTGCTGTCCCAGGTGCCGACCCGGTACTCCAGGTGCAGGGTGCCGGTGGCCGGCAGCGCCTCGCCGAACCGGAGCATCCCCGCGTCCGGGTCGGGCCGGACCTGCCGGCCGCTGGGAGGACCGGCGACGACCTGCCAGGGCGCGGCATCGGTGACGGTGAGGTCGGCGGCGCTGAAGGTGCCGTCGGCCGAGCCGTCCGCGCGGACCAGGGGCCCGTGCGGCAGGACGACGCTGAGCCGGTCGGCGGGCACCAGGCGCAGGGTCTCCCCGCCGCCGAGGTCGAGGACCGGGTCGGCCAGGTCGACCTCGGTCGTGACGGGGAGCGCGCCGGTCCGGGTGCCGCGCGGGATCCGGCCGATCCCGCCGAGCACGCTGGTGACGTCGTCGAGCTCCAGGGTGACCGCGGGCACCTGGTCGGCGCCGGTCGGGACGACGTCGCCGACGGTGGTGTCGCCGTCCAGTCCGGCAGCGAGCCGGATGGCGACGTGGTCGACGATGACGGCGAGGCTCACGGCTCCACCCCGAGGGCGGCCGCGAGCGGGCCGAGCGCAGCCGGGACGGCGGCGACCGCGGCGCTCACCGAGTCGAGCGCGGGACGGATCGCCACCGTCGGGTCGGCCAGCGACGGGATGTCGCCGAGCAGGCTCGGCAGGTCCATCGCGTCCATCAGCGACCCGGCGAGGTCCTCGAGGTCGCCGAGGATGTCCTCGGGGAGCTCGGGCAGCCCGGCGGGGGGCGGCGGCGGCTCGACGTACTGGCGCAGGACGAGGCGGTAGTGGGTGTCGCCGTGCTGCTCGCGGGTCTGCAGGATCTCGAAGGAGACGATGACGACGTTCTCCAGCTCGCTGCTCTCCACGATGTCGGCGACGAACGGCAGCGGGTCGGCGGCCTTGAACGGCTCCTGCAGCGCGGTGAGGAAGTCCGCCCGCCGCTGGTCCCCCTCGAGGCTGCCGGTGATCGCGACGGTGAGGCTGTGCGCGCCGAGGTCCTGGTGCAGGTCGCCAGTCAGCCCCGGCACGCCGAGCCGGGCGAGACGGCGCGACTCGAGCAGCTCCACCCGCTCCACGCACGGGAGCTCCCAGTCGCCGAGCATCGGTCGGACGATCATGGTCACCCCCCGGTGGACTCGCCCCTGGAACACGCCGCCGCCGGCACCCACCGGTGGCCCCGCTGACGCTAGGTCGCCCCCCGTCACCGCCCCGTCACCGTTGCGTCACCACCCCCACGCAATAGCCCACCCGACCCATCCCGGAGGTCGACGGCATCATCGGAGGTCGAGGCGCGAGGGCGCAGCCCGAGCCACGAGACCCCCCACCCCAGCGCGCCGACTTACCCCCACCTGGGGAGATCCCTGTGGACACAATTCCCAACCCCGCTTGCGCAAACGCCGCCTCGCCGGTCCAGTAGGGCACCCCTCGCTGGTCGAGTAGAACACCCCTCGCTGGTCGAGTAGGGCGCGAGGAACGAGCGCCCGTGTCGAGACCCCGTAACCCCGCTGGTCGAGTACGGCGCCCCCTCGCTGGTCGAGTAGGGCGCGAGGAACGAGCGCCCGTGTCGAGACCCCGTAACCCCGCTGGTCGAGTACGGCGCCCTCTCGCTGGTCGAGTACGGCGCCCTCTCGCTGGTCGAGTAGGGCGCGAGGAACGAGCGCCCGTGTCGAGACCCGGTGACAGGCCCGCAGACCTCAGCCGTGCTCGCGCCCCACGGTCGCGAACCGCGACACGATCGCGCGCAAGCCGTCGGACGGCTGAGCCCCGAGCTCGTCGGCGAGCAGCCTCCGGAACCGGTCGTACTGCCGGCAGGCCTCGCCAACGTTCCCCTCGGCGATGTGGATCCGGATGACCAGCCCGTGAGCGGTCTCCCGGAGCGGGTCGGCCTCCACCGAGGCCAGCCCGGCCTCGAGTGCCTCGGCGTACCGGCGGCCCGCGAGGAGCAGCTCGCCGAGCTGGTCGAGGGCGTGCAGGCGTCGCTGCCGGAAGCGCTCCCGCTCCAGCACGACCCACTCGTCGTACCACCCGACGAGGACGTCATCGGCGAGGAGCTGGGTGGTCTCGAGGACGTCGCCGGAGAGGGCCGCGGGCGAGGTGAGCGCGAGGAGCTCGCGGGCCCGGGTGGTGGCAACGTCCAGGTCGACCCCGACGTGCGGGCTCAGCCCCACGTGGGTCGCGGTCGCCTGCACGAGCGGGGTGCCGCCCGGCGTGGGCATCCGCCACAGCGCGGAGCGAAGGCACGCGGCCGCCTTGGGCTCGGAGGCCTCCCACCAGAGCACCCCGCCGGCGTACGCCCGCCCGACGTCGCGGCGCTGCAGGGCGAGGAACCCGAGCAGGCGTTGGCAGTTCGGGCTCAGCTCGACCTCGGAGCCGTCCAGGCTGACCTCGAAGTGTGGGAGCACGTGAACGGTGACCCGCGGTGCCGGGGTCGGCGACGTCATCACGATGCTCACGGGGAACCTGCCTGAGGTCCGGGACGTTCTTTACTTTGGCGAGCCTCCCAGCCGTCGGGAACCGTGCCAATGCCCCCTGTGGGCCTTGTCCAGTCAGATCCCCCGGGCGGAGGCTTGTGCGAACGGGTCAGGGGGGAGTAGCCCTGTCCGTGTTGGTCGCTCCGGCGGCACCGAGTGATGGAGGTAGCGATGGGTGAGGCGTTCCCAATCCTCGCGGGGGTCGTCGTCGGTGGTGGGCTGGCTCTGGTGTTCCGCCGGCTGCCGCTCCTCTACGGCCTGTCGATCGCCGTCGTCCTGGGGGCGCTGGCCACGTTCGTCACCGGTGAGTGGAGGACGAGCTGGGCCTTCGTCCTCTTCGACATCCCCCTCGTCGCCGCGTGCTCCGCCGGCGGCTTCCTCGCCACGCGCTCGCTCCTGACGCGCCTCGCGGCGCGGCGGGAGCACCCCCAGGTCGAGTAGACCGGCCAGCCCTGCCTCAGCGCGGTCGCGGCACGAGCGGTCGCCGCCAGCGCCGGATCGGCGCCCGTCAGTCTTGAGCCGACCCAGGCAGCGCCACCGAGCTGCTCGAGCACCCGCAGGGTCGGGCTCGGCGCCAGGAGCTGCGGCGGCCAGTCGTGCTCGAACCGCCACCCGACGAGCTGCAGCAGCTCTCCGATCTCGTCGCTCCACCGCTCGGCCGGGACGCCGCTGCCGAGCACAGCGAGCGCGATCCAGCCGGCCTGGCGCTCGAAGTCCTTCGTTCCGAGGGGCAACCGGCCCACGATGTGGGTCCACAGCCGGTCGGGGTCGACACGGCAGCGCAGCCCAGCCGCGGTCGGCAGCAGCTCGCCCTTGCGGACCGTGACCAGCCCGAGGGTTCTCGCGGTCTCCCGGAGCGTGACGACAGGTCGGGTGCTCTCCTCGCGGTTCGCCTTGCCGAACCACCAGCTGGTGATGCCGGTTCCGCTGGGCGATCTGCTCGACGATCCGAGGCGGCAGGTAGCCCGCGCCGGTCAGGTCGACCCCGTCGCCGATGACGTCGAGGAGGACCCGGTACGACGAGGTCAGCCGGGCCGCCTCCTCCTCGTTGACGTCGGTGGTTCCGTGCGAGGCGGGGCGGCCGAGGACGGTCCGCAGGCGCCTGATCCCCCGGTGCTCGAGCGCGTCCGCGAGCACCGCGAGCTCGGCGGTCACCGCGACGGGCTCGGCGAGGGCGGCGTCGAGGGCCTCGTTGATCTCGTCGAGGTCGAAGTGGTCCGGGTGCCAGTCGAGCGGCAGCCAGTCGTGCGCGTGGACGGCGTCGTTGAAGCCGCTCGGCAGGAGAGCCTCGTCGTAGCCGCCACGGACCCAGGTCGCCAGCTCCGCGTAGCCGCCGATGCCGCCGCAGTCCTCAGTCCTCCGGGGGACACTCGAGCCGACCGGCCACGCACCGGGCCGCGACGGGCAGCTCCTCCAGGACGGCTTCGACCGTCATTGCGTGGTCCCAGCCGTCGCCGAAGTCGTATTCGTACCAGAGCGTGTCGCCCGGCGACCCGACCAGCTGGTCGAGGCGGACGTCGTCCTCGAGCAGGCCGTCCTCACCCTCCTCGATGTCGAACTCCGTGACGAAGTGCGGCGACCGTCGGTCTCGGCCCGTCCGGAACTGGTGGAGGTGGCTGTTGGTCCAGCCCATCGATGCCTGGATTGCGTCGTGCACGCGCGGCAGGGTCAGGTCCCCGGCCAGCTCCGGGGTGGTGCCGGCGATCAACTGCTTCGCTAGCGCCTGGACGTCCTTGGGGTCACGCACGCGGGAGAGTCAATCATCCATCTCAGGCGTTGAGGCTCCCCGCGCCAGCGTCACCCGGCGGCCAGGAACTCGCTATACCGCTCCTCGAGGCGGCTTCGATCAGGTTGTGACGCTCGCACCGAGGGGAGCTTCATGAGCCGCTGGTTGTGCATCTCCTGGAGTCCGTGGCGAAGCATCGGACCATCGACCTCGTCGAGGATGTCCTGCCGCACGTGCAGGCTGAGGTCCGGACGGATTCCGAGAATTCGTGCGTCGAACGCAGCATGGTGGATCTTGCACATCGCCAAGCCATTCGGCGTCACAGGCTGCCCGTGAGGCTGGCCGTCGGCGATGATGTGGGCCGCGTCGAGGAGGTCGGCGTGACCCAGGTTGCAGACCGCACAGCGCCGCTCGTAGGCGACGAGGATCTGACTTCGGAAGACACGCTGATGCAGTCGCTGTTTGGTCAGTCGGGTGAGGTATTCGCGGGTGTCCGCATCGACGTCTTCACCGGGTCGTGCGAGTCGCTGCCCCGCATCGAGCGCCAGCGTGAACTCCAGCCTCGCCCGGTCATCACCAACGATCCACACCGGGTAGATGGGGTCGTAGAGCGCAGGAGCGATACCGACGAACCAGATGAGTGGCGTCCTGCTTTCGAAGGCTCGGCGGAGAGCCACGTTCTCCGGGTGGTCAGGATCGTCTCCGCGGTACTTGTAGCGCTGAAGACCATCGGGTCCGATGGCGTCGTCGTACGGCGGAACCTTCCTCGGATCGGTGAACACCGTTCTGATCGCGAGCGCCTCGTGCATCCCCGCCGGCTTCCGAATCCCGCGTTGTCTGTCCATCAGGGGGACCCGTTCGCCCTGGAACTCGAACGACGAGAGCCACGCGTAGTCGACCTGCGGGCTGGTGCGGAGGTCGAGCCAGGCCATCGCGGCCCGACGCAGCGCCAGGGAGTCGTAGGTCGGCATGACTCTTCCTAGCAGCTCGGCGAATGGCTGTCACGAATGGCCGCACTGAGTTTCGGTGTAGCTCTGGAAGGTGTCGAAATCGGCTCGATCCTCGGAGCACGAGCGCGGGTGGGAGTCGGATTCACGCGATCCTCCAACCCATGAATGGATTGAAGGTCATGTGATTGGTATTCTGGTCATATGTTCTTCGGCGAGCCGTTCGGCGGGCTCCTCCCAGGAGCGCGAGGAGCAGCGCTCTGGGTGCTTCTGGGCACCGGCACGCCCTTGACCGGGCGTCAGGTGCACAGCCTGATCAGCGACAGGCACAGCCTGACACCGGTCCAGGAAGCACTCAAGGTCCTCACTCAACTGGGCATCGTCCGCACAGAGACCGTGGGTCGCGCCGGCGTCCACAGCATCAACGAGGACCACTACGCCGTTCCCCACCTGCGGGCGCTCGCCGATCCCGTCACCGCTCTCAGGTCTGTTATCGAGAACGCCGTAAACGGCGAAGTGGAGTGCGTGATGGTGTTCGGTTCGATCGCTCGCGGCGAGGCCGGCGCGTCGAGCGACGTCGACCTTGCCGTGATCGCGGCCGCGCGCTGGGATGGGCGCGTGGAGCTGGAGGATGCAGTGGGGACCAGCTTGGGCAATCGCTGCGACGTGCTGGTCTTCACCCGCGCCGGGTTCGCGAAGCTCGCCCGCGCTGGTGAGCCGATCGTCCATGAAATTCTCCGAGACGGCATCGCGCTGGTGGGCACCAAGCCACGTCCGCAGCTCGGCGCAGCCTGATGGCGACCGCCGACCAGCTCAACCACGCCAAAGCCTTCCTCAAGAAGGCCGAGGAGTATCTCGGCTCCTCAGAGGACAACCTCGTCCGCGCGCGCTACACGCCGGCGGCGGGTGACGCGGTCCATGCGGGCATCAGTGCCAAGGATGCGATCGTCACCGCGCTGACCGGGGCAACGGCGAAGAGCAAGGACCACGCGACGGCAGCCAAGGAGCTCAAGACCACCCTCGGCAAGCATGCCCAGGCCGCCACTGCGGAGCGAGCCTTCCGTGAACTGATCGCTGCGAAGGGAGAGGTCGAATACGGGACGGCACTGATCACCAGAGTGAAGGCCGAACCCCTCGTCCGTCGCGCCCGGTCGTTGGTCGAACTGGCGATCGAGGTGGTCCGACTCGGCCGGTGACTGGGGCGCGGAGCTGAACCCACTCGACCGATGCGTCCACCACCAGTCAGACGATGTCCACTGGACCGACCTGCGGCTTCTGCGGTGGAGCCAAGGGGACTCGAACCCCTAACCCCCTGCTTGCAAAGCAGGTGCGCTACCAATTGCGCCATGGCCCCCGGTGGGCGCGGGGTCCGCGCCCGGTGAGGATCAGCCCTTCTTGACCGCGTCGGTCATCTCGGCCCAGAGAGCCTGCTCGTGCTTGGACTCCTGGACCTTCTTCGCGGCGAAGGCCGCACCGATGATACCGAGGACGAGCAGGACGACCTTCTTCACGGTGACCTCCGGACGGGTGACGCAGCAACGGACCCGAGGAGTGTATCGGCAGCTCAGACGACGTCGACGCGCACGTTGTTCCACCCGGTCGAGCCGTCGGGGGCGATGGGGGCGCGCTTGCCGGTCTGGGTGTAGCCGGACTTGTCGGTGGCCCGCACCTCGATGAGGTGGGTGCCCTTGGTGGCGTCCCACATCATCATCCACTGTCGCCAGGTGTCGATGTTGTCCTCCTCGGCCAGCGTGGCCTTCATCCAGCTGCCGCCGTCGATGCGGACCTCGACGGCGTCGATGCCGCGGTCCTGGGACCAGGCGACCCCGGCGATCGGGACGGGTCCGGCCTTCACCTGGGCGAACGACTCCGGCACGTCGATCCGGCTGGAGGTCTTGATCGGCGCCTCCGCGGAGTAGCCGCGCGTCGTCCAGTACGCCTTGAAGTCGGCGAACCGGGTGACCTCGAGGTCGACGAGCCACTTGGTCGCCGAGACGTACCCGTACAGCCCGGGGACCACCATCCGCACCGGGAAGCCGTGCTCCAACGGGAGCGGCTCACCGTTCATGCCCAGGGCCAGCATCGCCCCGCGCTTCACGTCGGTCAGCGCCTGCAGCGGCGTGCCGCACGTCCAGTCGTCGGCGCTGGTGGACTTCACCGCGTCGGCACCGGCCTTCACGCCGGCCTCGGCGAGCAGCTCGTGCAGCGGTACGCCGAGCCAGGTCGCGTTGCCCAGGTAGTCGCCGCCCACCGGGTTGGACACGCAGGTCAGGGTGATGCGCTGCTCGACGAGGTCGCGGCGCAGCAGGTCGGCGTAGGTGAACTCGAGCTCCTGGTCGACCATGCCGTGGATCCGCAGCCGCCAGCCCTCGGCGGGCACGTCGGGCACCTTCAGGGCGGTGTCGACCCGGTAGAACTTGCGGTTCGGGGTGATGTGCTCGGTGATCCCGGCGACGTCGAGCTGGACGCCGGCGGCGACCGGGGCGGCCGGCTTCGCGGCCCTCGGGAGCTTGATGCCGGCCCGGGAGGCGGCAGCGGCCGCCCCGCCGTACACCCGGGCGACCGCGCCGCCGACGGCGATGACGACGGCCGCGCCGGCGGCCGAGGTCAGGAAGCCACGCCGGCCCATCGGGTGCGGGGCAGCGGCCTTCTCCTCAGCGGCAGCCTCCGCCACAGCAGGCGAGGGCTGGAGCGCCCCGAGCAGGAACCGCAGCGCGAGGACCCCCACCACGACCAGCGTGGCCACCGGGATCAGCCGGGCGAACGGGCCGGCGGTGGCCGCGCGGTCCGCCAGGGCGGCGACCCCCGCGACGGCCGAGAGGCCGAGGAAGAGACCGATGGCGACGCGTGGCCGTCGTACGCCGAGGACGCCAGCGACCATGGCCAGCAGGGCGACCGCGGCGATGACGCTGCCGATCAGCACCGGCTTGTCGGCGGTGCCGAAGGTCCGGATCGCGAACTCCTTCAACGGGCGCGGCGCCCAGTCGACGGCGCGGTTGCCGACCGCGAGCAGCGGGGAGGTGACCCCGGTGAGCAGGGCGGTCACCGCCTCGCTCGCCGCCACGGCAGCCGCTCCGGAGAGCAGGCCGGCGAGAGCGCCGAGGGCGAGGGTGGAGCGACGAGGATGCACGGTGACCATGTGGGGTGTTCGGCGCCGTCGGGGTCGCGGACTGGCGAACCGGACGAACGGGACGTCGTTCGCTCCCCCAGGAACGACGAAACCGCAGGTCAGCGGGGCTGTCCTGCGGTCAGGTGAAGGGTGGGCCTAGGAGGACTTGAACCTCCGACCTCTTCCTTATCAGGGAAGCGCTCTAACCGTCTGAGCTATAGGCCCGCATGCGACCGACCAGGACGGAGCCTGGCCGACGAGAGAGGTTACCGCACGGCCCCGGCGCTCCCAAAACCGAGCGCGGGTGGAGCCTCAGCGCTGCGGGGTGGTGGGGCGCTCGTCCTCGGCCAGGGTCAGCTCGAGGCCGCCGAGCAGGACCGCCGCGAGGTTGTAGAGGAAGGCCCCCAGCGTGGCGATGACCGTGAACAGGACGACGTCGACGACCGCCACGATCATCGTGAAGCCCATCACCCGGCTCATCCCGAGGTAGTCCTCGATGCGGAAAGTGCTGGAGTTGGTGCTGGTGCCCACGACGTCGCCCACGGTGGCGTCGATCGAGTCCCAGATGCCGGAGGCGCCGAGCACACTCCAGATCACCGCGACGGCCACGACCATGACGATGCCGAGGGCCACCGACAGCAGGAACGACGTCTTCATGACCGACCAGGGGTCGATGTGGGACAGGCGCAGCCGCGCCTTGCGCACCTTGCGCGGTGCGCCGGCCGGCTGACCCTTGCCCTGGTTCGGGGCGGGGGGCGGCTGGGGCTTCTCCCCCCGGGCGGTCGCCAGTGCCGCGGCGAACCGCTCGGCGCCGGTCGGCTTGCCGCCCCGCCCGTCGGTGTCGTCGGGCAGCACCGGTCCCGACGAGGCGTACGCCGCGTTGATCCGCTCAGTGAGCTCGGTCGGCTGGTCCACCGACGAGCCCTTGCCCTTCGTCGGACCCGAGGGCTGGTGCGGGGTCTGCTGGCCCGGTCCAGCGTTCCGCGTCGACGTGGCGGTCGCGTCGTTCGGTCCGCTCAGCGTGCGCCGAGGCGCGAGCGGTGTGTCTTCCGAACGTGCGTCCGTCATCAGGCGTCCCCTGTCTCCTCGTCGTCCGTGCCGGACTCATCGCCGTTCAGGGCCTCGACATCGTCGTTGATTGTCTCATCTCCGGTCGCTGCGACCGATTCGAGAGCAGTACCCGCAGTCGCTTCGTCTGATTCGTCCGGACTCGTCGGCGCGTCGACAGGCGCGTCGTCGTCCTCGGCCTCCAGCGCCGACTCGACGCTGCGCGCGACCACGGCGACGGCGTCACCGGCGCCCACGCCGACGAACTTGACGCCCTTGGTGTCGCGGCTGGTGGGCCGCAGGCTCTCGTCGATCCGGCTGCGGGTGACCTGCCCGGAGGACTTGATCGCCAGCACCTCGTCGCCGTCGACCACGATGAAGCCGCCGACCAGCGAGCCGCGGTCGTCGTCCTGCTTCATGGTCTTGATGCCGAGGCCACCACGCGACTGCAACCGGTACTCCTCGATCGCGCTGCGCTTGGCGAAGCCGCCATCGGTGATCGTGAAGACGTACTGCGGCGGCTCCTCCTCGCCCAGCGGGCGGATCACCGACATCGACAGCATCAAGTCGTCACCGCGAAACTCCATCCCCTTCACGCCCGAGGTGGCCCGGCCCATCGGCCGGAGCTGGGCGTCGTCGGCCCGGAAGCGGATCGACTGGCCCTTGCGGGAGATCAGCAGGATGTCGTCGTCGGGGCCGCACAGCTCGGCGCCGATGAGCTCGTCGTCGTCGTCGCGGAAGTTGATCGCGATGACGCCGGCCTGACGCGGCGAGTTGTAGTCGCCCAGCCGGGTCTTCTTCACCAGGCCGGTCCGCGTCGCGAGCACCAGGTACGGCGCCTGCTCGTAGTCGCGGATGGCGAGCACCTGGGCGATCTTCTCGTCGGGCTGGAAGCTCAGCAGGCCGGCGACGTGGCCGCCCTTGGCGTCGCGGGAGGCCTCCGGCAGGTTGTACGCCTTGGTCCGGTAGACGCGACCCGCACTGGTGAAGAACAGCAGCCAGTGGTGGTTGGAGGTCGCCATGAAGTGCTCGACGACGTCGTCGCCCTTCAGGGTGGCCCCCCGCACGCCCTTGCCGCCGCGCTTCTGGGTCCGGTAGAGGTCGGCCCGGGTCCGCTTGGCGTAGCCGCCGCGCGTGATCGTGACGACGAGCTCCTCATCGGGGATGAGGTCCTCCATCGACAGGTCGCCGTCGGCGGCGATGAACTGCGAGCGGCGCTCGTCGCCGAACTTCTCCACGATCGCGTTGAGCTCGTCGGAGATGATCTGGCGCTGGCGGTCGTCGCTGGCCAGGATCGCCTCGAGGTCGGCGATGACCAGCTCGATCTCGGCCAGGTCGTCGACGATCTTCTGGCGCTCCAGGGCCGCCAGGCGGCGCAGCTGCATGTCGAGGATCGCGGTGGCCTGCAGCTCGTCGATGTCGAGCAGCGCCATCAGGCCCTCGCGGGCGTCGTTGACGTCCGGGCTGCGCCGGATCAGCGCGATGACCTCGTCGAGCGCGTCGAGCGCCTTGACCAGGCCGCGCAGGATGTGGGCGCGCTCCTCGGCCTTGCGCAGCCGGAACCGGGTCCGCCGCTGGATGACCTCGATCTGGTGGGTCACCCAGTGGCTGACGAACTGGTCGAGCGTCAGCGTCCGCGGCACCCCGTCGACCAGGGCGAGCATGTTGGCGGCGAAGTTGGTCTGCAGCTCGGTGTGCTTGAACAGGTTGTTCAGCACCACCCGTGCGACCGCGTCGCGCTTGAGCACGACGATCAGCTGCTGGCCGGTCCGGGCCGAGGTGTTGTCCTGCACGTCCGCGATGCCCTGGATCTTGCCGGAGTCGGCGAGCTCGGCGATCTTCAGCGCCAGGTTGTCCGGGTTGACCTGGTAGGGCAGCTCGGTGATGACCAGGACCGTGCGGCCCTTGGCGTCCTCGTCGATGTTGACCACCGCGCGCATCGCCACCGAGCCCCGGCCCGTGCGGTAGGCCTGCTCGATGCCGCTGCGGCCCACGATCAGCGCCCGCGTCGGGAAGTCGGGGCCCTTGACCCGCTCGAGCAGCGCGTCGAGGAGCTCCTCCCGCGTCGCCTCCGGGTGCGCCAGCGCCCACTGCACGCCCTCGGCCACCTCGCGCAGGTTGTGCGGCGGGATGTTCGTCGCCATGCCGACTGCGATGCCGGCCGAGCCGTTGACCAGCAGGTTCGGGAAGCGTGCCGGCAGGATCGACGGCTCCTGGGAGCGGCCGTCGTAGTTGGGGACGAAGTCGACGGTCTCCTCGTCGATGTCGCGCACCATCTCCATGGCCAGCGGCGCCATCTTGCACTCGGTGTACCGCATCGCCGCGGCCGGGTCGTTGCCCGGCGAGCCGAAGTTGCCCTGGCTGTCGACCAGCGGCGCCCGCATCACCCACGGCTGGGCGAGGCGGACCAAGGTGTCGTAGATCGCCGAGTCGCCGTGCGGGTGGTACTGACCCATGACCTCGCCGACCACACGCGCGCACTTCGAGAAGCCACGGTCCGGGCGGTAGCCGCCGTCGTACATCGCGTAGAGCACCCGGCGGTGGACCGGCTTGAGCCCGTCCCGTACGTCGGGCAGCGCCCGGCCCACGATGACCGCCATCGAGTAGTCGATGTACGAGCGCTGCATCTCGACCTGCAGCTCCACCGGCTCGATCCGGCCCCCACGGGAGCTGCTGGCAGGCGTCTCAGTCATGCGTCATCTCGCTTGTCTGCTGGTGCGTTCTGGGCTCTGTGCTGGTGGGACGGACCCGGGCGCGGGCCGCGCTGTCGGTGTGTCGTCCGGGGCTCTCGCTTCGGTGGCGTACGGCGACGAGACGCCACGCCTCCCTGACGCGCGGCCCCCACCCGTGCCCGTCCCACTCCGTCCGGCCGCGTCGCGCCCGCCCGCTAGGCGCACAGAGCACACGGTCAGGTGCGCAGAGCACCCGGTCAGGTGCGCGCACCGCGTGTTCGGGCGCAGGGCACACGACGTGAGGGGAGTGACCCGCGCAGGACGGGAGCGCGGGACGGTGGTGGCACGCGCGTAAGGGAGGCGTGGCGTCTCGTCGCGAGAGGTGACCACGCAGGGAGCCCCGGACGACACGGCGACAGCGCGTGCCACCACCGGCCTGGGCTCCCACCGGGACCACGGAGAGGCGCCCGCTCCCCGCAAGGGCCCCGGCACCGACACCACCGGCAGCTGCCACGCACAGATCAGATGTCAAGGAACCGGACATCCTTGGCGTTCCGCTGGATGAACGAGCGTCGCTGCTCGACGTCCTCTCCCATCAGGATCGAGAACATCTCGTCCGCCTGCAGCGCGTCCTCGAGGGTGACCTGGAGCAGGAGCCGGTTCTCGGGGTCGAGCGTGGTGTCCCAGAGCTCGTCGGGGTTCATCTCGCCGAGACCCTTGTACCGCTGGATCGGGTTCTCCTTGGGCAGCTTCTTGCCCGCCTCGAGGCCCGCGGCCATCATCGCGTCGCGCTCGGCGTCGGAGTAGACGAACTCGTGGTCGTGCGGCTTGTTCCAGCGCAACCGGTACAGCGGCGGCTGGGCGAGGTAGACGTAGCCGGCCTCGATCAGCGGGCGCATGAACCGGAACAGGAGGGTCAGCAGCAGGGTGCGGATGTGGTGACCGTCGACGTCGGCGTCGGCCATCATCACGATCTTGTGGTAGCGGACCTTCTCGAGGTCGAACTCCTCGTGGATGCCGGTGCCGAGCGCGGAGATGATCGCCTGGACCTCGTTGTTGGCCAGCACCTTGTCGATGCGCGCCTTCTCGACGTTGAGGATCTTGCCGCGGATCGGGAGGATCGCCTGGATCCTCGGGTCGCGACCACCCTTGGCCGACCCGCCTGCCGAGTCGCCCTCGACGATGAAGATCTCGCACTCCTCGGGGTTGGTCGACTGGCAGTCGGCCAGCTTGCCGGGGAGGCCACCGCCGCCGAGGAGTCCCTTGCGGTTCCGCGCCAGCTCGCGTGCCTTGCGGGCCGCGATCCGCGCCTGGGCCGCCGACATCGACTTGCGGACGATGTCCTTGCCCTCGGACGGGTTCTTCTCGAACCACTCGCCGAGCTGGTCGTTGACCACGCGCTGCACGAAGCCCTTGGCCTCGGTGTTGCCGAGCTTGGTCTTGGTCTGGCCCTCGAACTGCGGCTCGGAGAGCTTGACCGAGATGATCGCGGTCAGCCCCTCACGGATGTCGTCGCCGGAGACGCGGTCCTCGGGCTTCTTGATGAACCCCCAGGTCTGGCCCCAGTTGTTGACCAGGCTGGTCAGCGAGGAGCGGAAGCCCTCCTCGTGGGTGCCGCCCTCGTGGGTGTTGATCGTGTTGGCGAAGGTGTGCACCGACTCGGTGTAGCTGGTGTTCCACTGCATCGCGACCTCGAGGCTGAGCCCCGAGGTGGAGTCGGCGGGCGCCTCGGCCTCGAAGCTGATCACGCTCGGGTGGGCGGGCTGCCGCTGCCGGTTGAGGTGCTCGACGTAGTCGACCAGGCCGCGGTCGTAGCGGAAGACGCGCTCGATGACGCCGTCGTCGGTGGCGTGCACCTCGCTGGCGACGACCTCGTCGGGCACCAGGTCGTCGGCCGCGCCGTCCAGGTCGGTGGTCGGGTCGAGGACCTCCTCGGCCTGCTTGCGGCGGTCCCGCACGACGATCTCGAGGCCCTTGTTGAGGAAGGCCATCTCGCGGAAGCGGTTCGCGATGGTCTCGAAGTTGTAGACCGTGGTCTCGAAGATGTCCTCGGCCGCCCAGAACCGGGTCGTGGTGCCGGTCTCGTCGGTGGCCTCGTGGCGCACCAGCTCGCCGGTGGGGACGCCGTACTCGAACGCCTGGGTCCAGCGGTAGCCGTCGCGCTTGATGTCGACCTCGACGCGACGCGACAGCGCGTTGACCACCGAGACGCCGACGCCGTGCAGGCCCCCGGAGACCTTGTAGCCGCCGCCGCCGAACTTGCCGCCGGCGTGCAGCACGGTGAGCACCACGGTGACCGCGGGGATGCCCTCGACGGGGTGGATGTCGACCGGGATGCCGCGGCCGTTGTCGACGACCTCGATGCCGTTGTCCTCGAGGATCGTCACGACGATGCGGTCGCAGTAGCCGGCGAGCGCCTCGTCGACGGAGTTGTCGACGACCTCCCAGACCAGGTGGTGCAGGCCGCGCTCACCGGTCGAGCCGATGTACATGCCCGGTCGTTTGCGGACGGCCTCGAGACCCTCGAGCACCTGGATCGCCGACGCGTCGTACGACGGGGGGACGGGGGTGCTGACCTCGGTGGTGGGGACTGTCTCTTCGGGCACGGACCGTCCTTCTCGGAGCACCGGCTCGCACGGGGAGCGGCCGGTGGATTCTGCGCTGACACGACGAAGGTCGTCCCCGGCAGGCGTGACGACCTGGGTCCATGTTACCCGCTGGAACGCCCGAATCGAGTGTCACCAGGTGCGAAATCTGGTCTCCGGGCCCCGAAACAGCGCCTTTCTGCGCCTTCCAGGGCCTCGCGGAGCCCCCAGCAGGGGGCGGTGTGAGTCCCCATACCGGCGAGAGCCCTCAGACGGGGCTCCTGCGGCCTCGGCGGACGGCGCCGCTCAGCCGTAGGTGTCCCGCGGCCCGCGGCCGTCGCGGACCGACCGGCGGCCCTTCGTCCAGCTCGGCACCGTCGGGCCCTGGACGTCGATCAGGGTCACCGTGCCGTCGCCGAGCACCTCGTTGAGACGCTTCACCACGGTCGCCGCCAGCAGCCGCATCTGGGTCGCCCAGGCGGTGGAGTCGGTCTGCACGACGAGCCTGCCTCCGCTGCCCTCCTCGTCCCGGACGTAGGAGACGGGCCGGGCGTGCTGGGCCACCTCCGGACCCACGATCGCGTCCCAGCGCGAGAAGACGCCGTGCACCCGCACGTCGCTGCCCCAGCCCTGCTCGCTGACCAGGCGCCCGATGGTGGAGTCGAGGAGCTGCGGGTCGCGGTCGTCGGGGTGCGCCCCGGACGCCTTGGGGTCGGTCCGGGGTCGCCGCTGCCCGCGGGCGACCCGCTTCGGGCCGCGCGCCAGCGACCGCGCCACACTGCGGGCCAGGTCGAGCCCGGCGTCGTCGTGGTCGTCGGACGCAGGCGCCGGCGTCGACGGCCCGACGCCGTCGCCGGGCTCGTCCGGGGAGCCGCTCACGCGTCCCCCCGCCGTACGTCGATCCGGGTGCCGGCCAGCAGGGCCGGGACGTCGGCGGGGACCGCCGCGGTCACCAGGACCTGTTCGGCGCCGGCGACCAGCTCGGCCAGGCGCTCCCGCCGGTCGGTGTCGAGCTCGGCGAAGACGTCGTCCAGGATCAGGATCGGGTCGTCGCCGTCGGCGCGGAGCAGCTCGTACGACGCCAACCGCAGGGCCAGTGCGTAGGACCACGACTCGCCGTGGGAGGCGTACCCCTTCACCGGCAGCGTGCCGACCGCCAGCGCCAGCTCGTCGCGGTGCGGGCCGACCAGGGTCAGGCCGCGTTGCACCTCGTCGCGACGTCGCTCGGTCAGGGCCTGCTGGAAGGCGGCCTCGATCGTCTCGCGGGCAACCTCGGCCGGCTCACCGTCGCCGAGGGGCACGTGCGACTGGTAGCGGACCGTCGCCTCGTTGCGGGCGGCGTCCTTGGCCACCGCTGCGTAGGCCTCGGCGAGCAGGGGCCCGAGGTCGTGCACCAGCCGGGCGCGCACCGCGACGAGCTCGGCCCCGAGCCGGACCAGCTGCTCGTCCCAGACGGCCAGGGTGCTCTCGAAGTAGTCGCCGCCGCGGCGCCGGTCGGCCGCGGCGTTCTTGAGCAGGGCGTTGCGCTGCTTGAGGACGCGGTCGTAGTCGGACTTCACCCCGGTCAGGCGGGGGGCGCGCAGCACCATCAGGTCGTCGAGGAACCGCCGCCGCTCCCCGGGGTCGCCCTTGACCAGGGCCAGGTCCTCGGGGGAGAAGAGCACCGTGCGGACCAGCCCGACCAGCTCACGGGCCCGCGGCAGCGGGGAGCGGTTGACTCGGGCCCGGTTGGCGCGGCCGGGGTTGATCTCGACCTCGAGCAGCGCCTGCCGGCCCTCCTTGACGACCGCCGCCCGCACGACCGCCTGGTCCTGGCCCTGCATCACCAGCGGGGCGTCGCTGGACACCCGGTGCGAGGAGAGGCGGGAGAGGTAGTCGATCGCCTCGACGATGTTGGTCTTGCCCTGGCCGTTGCTCCCGATGAAGGCAGTCACCCCGTCGCTGAGCGCCACGTCGAGGTCCTCGTAGGACCGGAAGTGGTGCAGCGACAGGTGGGCGACGTACACGGACGCAGGTGTCGGCCGGGCTGGTCAGTCGGAGGACGAGGTCGAGCTGGGGGAGTCGGCCGGGGCGGCCTCCTGCTCGTGCGCGGGCCGCTGGTCGGCGTGGACGGCGTGGCCGCCGAACTGGTTGCGCATGGCGGCGACCGCCTTCATCGCCGGGCTGTCGTCCTGCCGGGAGGAGAAGCGCGCGAACAGCGCCGCGGTGATGGCGGGCAGGGGCACTGCGTTGTCGATCGCGGCCTCGACGGTCCACCGGCCCTCGCCGGAGTCGTCGGCGTAGCCGCGGATGCCCTCCAGGCCGGGGTCCCCGTCGAGCGCGTTGACGAGCAGGTCGAGCAGCCAGGACCGGATCACGGTGCCCTCGCGCCAGGACCGGAACACCTCGGTGACGTTGTCGACCAGGTCGACGGTCTCCAGGAGCTCCCAGCCCTCCGCGTAGGCCTGCATCACGGCGTACTCGATGCCGTTGTGGACCATCTTGGAGAAGTGGCCGGCGCCGACCTTGCCGGCGTGCACCCAGCCGAACTCGCCCTCGGGACGCAGCGCGTCGAAGATCGGCTGCACGGTCGCGATGCTCTCCGGCTCGCCGCCGGCCATCAGTGCGTAGCCGTTCTGGAGGCCCCACACGCCCCCGGAGACGCCGCAGTCGACGAAGCCGATGCCCTTCTCGGCCAGCAGCTCGGCGTGCGCCTGGTCGTCGGTCCAGCGGGAGTTCCCACCGTCGATGACGATGTCCCCCTCGGACAGCAGGCCGGCGAGCGTCTCGACGGTGGCCGTGGTGGGCTCGCCCGCGGGGACCATCACCCAGACCACCTTCGGGCTCGGGAGCGCCTCGACCATGGCCTCGAGCGACTCGGCGTCGCTGACGTCGGGGTTCCGGTCGTAGCCCACGACCGTGTGCCCCGCGCGGCGGATGCGCTCGCGCATGTTGCCGCCCATCTTGCCCAGCCCGACGAGCCCGATCTCCATGCTGGTGCGCCTCCCGGTGATGACGTGCGTGGTGGCCGGCCCTGAGGGCCGGAGGTCAGCTGAGCAGGCGGCGCGGCATCAGCAGGTACTGGAAGTCGGTGTTCTTCTCCCCGTCCATGCTGTCGACGCCGGTGATCACGGCGGGCTTGGAGGCCTGCGTGAACGCCAGCTCCACCACCGGCTCCTCGATCGCGGTGAGCCCGTCGAGCAGGAACGTCGGGTTGAAGCCGGTGGTGATGCCCTCGCCCTTGACCTGCGCCTCGATCAGCTCGGTCGCCAGCGCCTCGTCACCGTGGCCCGCGTCGAGGGTCAGGCCGTTGTCGTCGAAGCGGAGCTGGACCGCGGTGTTGCGCTCGGCCACGAGCGAGACGCGCTTGACCGCCTCGACGAGGGTCGCCCGGTCGAGCCGCGCGGTGGTGGTGTGCTCGGTCGGGAAGAGCGCACGGACGCGCGGGAACTCGCCGTCGAGCAGCCGGGTCGTCGTACGACGGAAACCGCCGTTGACCTCGCCCTCGAAGCCGATGATGCCCTCGCCGGCACCGGAGCCGGCCAGCGCGATGCTGACCGTGGACCCCGAGGTCAGCGACTTGGCGGTGTCGGCGAGGACGCGCGCCGGGACCAGCGCGTTGGCCTCGGCGTCGGTGGCGCCAGGGTCCCACTGCAGCTCGCGCAGCGAGAGCCGGAACCGGTCGGTGGCCAGCAGGGAGACGTCGGAGCCGGAGATCTCGATCCGCACGCCGGTCAGCACGGGCAGCATGTCGTCGCGGCCGGCCGCGGTCACGGCCTGGGTCACGGCCTGGGCGAAGGCGTCGCTGCTGACGGTGCCGGTGGCTGCGGGCATGGCCGGGAGGGACGGGTACTCGTCGACCGGCATGGTCTGGAGCGTGAAGGTGGCCGACCCACACCGCAGCGTGACCTTCGCGCCGTCGATCGACATGTCCACCGGCTTGTGCGGCAGGCTCCGGCAGATGTCGGCCAGCAGCCGACCGGACACGAGCGCCTTGCCCTCGTCCTGCACGGCGGCCGGGATCGAGGCGCGGGCGGAGGTCTCGTAGTCGAACGTCGAGAGCACCAGGCCGTCGCCGGAGTCGTTGGTCTCGATCAGCAGTCCGGCCAGGACCGGGACGCTCGGGCGGACCGGGAGGCTGCGCGCGGCCCAGGCCACGGCGTCGGTGAGAACGTCACGCTCCACACGGAACTTCACGGGGTTCTGCCTCCTGCGTCGCCGGCCGAACGCGCGGTCGGGTGGGGGTGTTCTTGTCGTTCGTCTCGGGGAGTGAATCCTGCCACGCGACACCGACGGGCGCGAGGGCGGCCGGCCGGTGGCCAGGTTGTCCCCAGGTCGGGGGCCGGAGTGAAGTTCACCGAGGGTTCGGAGATATCAATTCCAGTCTTCGTCGTAGGAGCGGTGGAAACTGTGGAGAACTGGTGTTTCCGCAGGTCAGCGGCTGAATTGTTGTTCGAGGCCCCTGTGGATCCAGCTGTGCGTGACCGGGGCCCGCTGTGCAGCGAACGACACGAATCCCCGCCGACGGCCAGGTTGTCCACAGCGCCTCCACCGCGTCGGGGCCGCGGTGCACACCGCTGTCCCCAGGGCTGAGGTGTGCACCGGGTCCGCACCGGTCAGCCCTGGCGGGCCTGCTGCTTGATCCGGTTGGTCAGCTCGGTGACCGTGTTGAAGGTGCTCCGCCGCTCGGCGAGCTCGGCGCGGATGCGGTTGTTGGCATACATCACGGTGGTGTGGTCACGGCCCCCGAACTGCTGACCGATCTTGGGCAGCGACAGGTCGGTGAGCTCACGGCACAGGTACATCGCGATCTGGCGGCCGGTGACCAGGTTGCGCGAGCGGCTCGGGCCGCACAGGTCGTCGATCGACAGGCCGAAGTACGTCGCGGTCTGGGCGATGATCAGGCTCGCGGTGATCTCGGGCTCGGCGCCCTCGGGGATCAGGTCCTTCAGCACGATCTCGGTCAGGGTGAGGTCGACCGGCTGCCCGTTGAGGCTGGCGAAGGCGGTGACCCGGATCAGGGCGCCCTCGAGCTCGCGGATGTTGGTCTGGATCTTGGAGGCGATGAACTCCAGGACGTCCGGCGGGGCCGTCATCCGCTCGATGGCGGCCTTCTTGCGCAGGATCGCGATCCGCGTCTCGAGGTCGGGCGGCTGCACGTCGGTGATCAGGCCCCACTCGAACCGGTTGCGGAGCCGGTCCTCGAGCGCCTCGAGCCGCTTGGGCGGCCGGTCGGAGGTGATCACGATCTGCTTGTTGGCGTTGTGCAGCGTGTTGAAGGTGTGGAAGAACTCCTCCTGCGTCTGGATCTTGCCCTCGAGGAACTGGATGTCGTCGATGAGCAGGACGTCGACGTCGCGGTAGCGCCGCTGAAAGGTCTGGGTCTTGTCGTCGCGGATCGCGTTGATGAACTCGTTGGTGAACTCCTCGCTCGACACGTACCGCACCCGCGCCCCACTGAAGAGGCTGCGCACGTAGTGGCCGATCGCGTGCAGGAGGTGGGTCTTGCCCAGGCCGGACTCCCCGTAGATCAGCAGCGGGTTGTAGGCCTTGCCGGGTGCCTCGGCGGCGGCGACGGCCGCGGCGTGGGCGAACCGGTTGGACGAGCCGATGACGAAGCTCTCGAACAGGTACTTGGGGTTGAGCCGTGTCTCGAGTGAGCTCGAGACGCCGGAACGCTGTCCCATCGAGGAGAGGGAGTGCTGCTGGGGGTTGCTCACGCCGCCGTAGGCCGGCAGCCCTCCGTCGGGATAGGTCGACGAAGAGTCAAAGTGATTTGTCGACTTGTCGCGGAAGGTATCGGTCGACATGTCGATCTCTCCACCGACCTGGTCGGCGGCGGTCGCGACGCCCTGCTGCGCGGGCGGGCTCCCCAGCTGTCCACCGGAGTGCGGCACCTCGAGCTCGGGGTCGACGGTGATGCCCAGCCGGATGGCCGTCCCGTACGCCGCGCCGAGCGCGTCCTCGAGCCGGGTGCGGAGCCGCCCCTCGAGCTGGGCCCGGGTGAACTCGTCGCCCACAGCCACGATCACGGTGTTCTCGTGCAGCGCCAGCGGCTTGCTGGCGGCCAGCCACGCGCGTTGCGCCGGCGGGAGGTCGTTGACCAGGGCCTGCCAGACGACCTGGAGGTTCGGCGTCCCCTCGGGCCGCGATGGGGCAGTGTCCCGTACGAAATCCACGCTGTCGTCCTTCTCCCAATGGCCCCTATGGACCGGTCCCGGATGGTGCTTGTGGTTGTTCCAGTGGTCCGTCCACACCCTTTTCCACAGGTTGTGCACTCCGGTCAGGGTCTGATAACGGACCTCCCGAGCAAAACGGACGATCACGTCCGCGTCGCCGCTGGCGACGGCCCCGCAACGGGCATGACGAAGCCCGGCGAGGTGGGGAATACGGAGCGAGAAGGTCCGAGGGGGGAACCTCGGGAGGGGCCGACGCTAACAAGGTCCGGGCCTGTGGATCAAGGAGTTGTCCACAGGCTGTGCAGGCGTGGACACCCAGCGTCTCAGGGACCGGATGGAGCCTCGTCCGGCCCTTCGGTGCGCGTCGATGTGCTCGGCGCGGGGAGGCCCGCTGCCGCCGTCGCGCGCCACGCCCGATCACTCCTCGCCGGGGGCGGATCCGCGGGCTAGGCTGCGCGGTTTGACCCCTCCTTGGCGGCTCGCGTACCTTGGGGGGCGTCGACCGGCTCGACGAGTGCCGCCTGTCCGGACACTTGTGTCTCCAGGCAGAGCACCCCGGTCACCCCAGACGTCACACCATCGACAGCCGGAGAGATCTCGTGAGCAAGCGCACGTACCAGCCGAACAACCGCCGCCGCGCCAAGACGCACGGCTTCCGCCTGCGCATGCGCACCCGCGCGGGCCGCTCGATCCTGTCGGCTCGTCGTACCAAGGGCCGCAAGCGTCTCGCGGTCTGACACGTGACCTCGGCTCCCCTGCGTCGTCCCTGACGCGACGCGACCAGTGCTGATGCTGGATCGCGCGCACCGTCTCACTCGTGGGCAGCACTTCGCCACCACGATCCGGCAGGGTCGCCGCGCCGGCACCGCCACGTTGGTCCTGCACTGTGTCCTCGGCGTCGCCGACAGCACGGACGAGCCGGACCCCCACCCCCCGCGGGTGGGGCTCGTGGTCGGGAAGGCCGTCGGGAGCTCCGTCACCCGCAGCCAGGTGAAACGACGCCTCCGCCACCTCGTCCGGGAGCACCTCTCCGCGCTCCCGGACGGATCGCTGCTGGTCATCCGGGCCCTGCCGCCGGCCGCCACGGCCGGCTCGGCCGCCCTGGGCGCCGACCTGGAACGCGCTCTGCACCGGATCCTCGACCGGGAGGCACGCCGGTGAAGTACCTCCTGATCGGTCTGCTGCGGGCCTATCGCTTCCTGATCAGCCCCCTCTACGGGCAGGTCTGCCGCTACCACCCGTCGTGCTCGGCCTACGCGCTGGAGTCGGTGACGGTCCACGGCGCCGTGCGTGGGTCCTGGCTCGCCGTACGCCGGGTCGGCCGCTGCCACCCCTGGGCCGCCGGCGGCTACGACCCTGTTCCTCCCGCGCGGTCGCACGGCCGCGGGGCCACCTCCACCCGGACTCAAGGAGCCTGAGTGTCCATCTTCGGAGACATCGGCCACTTCATCATGGCGCCGCTGTACTGGATCACCTCGCTGGTGCTCTCCGGTTGGCACCACTTCTTCGACCTCTTCCTGCCCTACGACTCCGGTGCTGCGTGGGTCCTGTCGATCATCGGGCTGACGATCACCATCCGGGCGGCGCTGATCCCGCTGTTCGTGAAGCAGATCAAGAGCAGCCGCAACATGCAGATGCTGCAGCCCAAGGTGCGCGAGCTGCAGAAGAAGTACGGCCACGACCGGGAGAAGCTCGCCCAGGAGACGATGGCGCTCTACAAGGACACCGGGACGAACCCGTTCGCGTCCTGCCTCCCGCTGATCCTGCAGATGCCGATCTTCCTGGCGCTGTTCCGACTGATCAACAAGTCCGCCAACGGCGAGGCGATCGGCGTCCTCACCAAGACCCAGGCGGAGTCGCTGTCGCAGGCGAAGATCTTCGGCGCCACCATCGCCGACAGCTTCACCAAGACCGACCAGACCTCGGTGAAGATCCTGGCCGCGATCCTCGTGATCGCGATGACCGCGACCACCTTCCTGACCCAGCGCCAGCTGATGAGCAAGAACATGCCCGCCGACGCCATGACCGGTCAGTACGCCCAGCAGCAGAAGATGCTGCTCTACGTGCTCCCCGTCGTCTTCGCGGTGGGTGGCATCGCCTTCCCGATCGGCGTGCTCTTCTACTGGACGACCTCGAACCTGTGGACCATGGGCCAGCAGTTCTACGTCATCCGGAACAACCCCGCTCCCGGGACGCCGGCGGCGAAGGCGCACGAGGAGCGGATGAAGGCCAAGCGCGCCAAGCACGGCACTCCGGAGCCGGTCGCCGAGGTCGCCGCACCGGAGCCCGAGGTGCAGCCCCGTCGGCAGCAACCCAAGAAGCAGTCCCGCGAGCAGCGGAAGAAGACCCGTCCGCCCGGCTCCGCCGGCGACGCCGACCGCCCCACCGGCTGAGCGCCGGCTCCTCCCCTGACCCACTGGGCGTCCGCGCCCGAACCCGCATCATCTGACCAGGAGTGACGTCGTGAGCAACGAGACCATCGAGACCGAGAACGTGGAGAGCCCCGCCCCCGAGGAGACCGAGGCCGTCGAGGCCGTCGAGGTCGACGACTCGGAGGAGACGAGCGAGGAGACCGACAGCGACGCTCCCGAGGGCAGCCCGGACCGGGTGGCGCTGCTGGAGCGTGAGGGCGACATCGCCGCCGACTACCTCGAGGACCTCCTCGACATCGCGGACCTGGACGGCGACCTCGACATGGACGTGGAGGGCGACCGGGCGTCGGTCTCCATCGTCGGAGGCGACCTGGACAAGCTGATCGGCCGCAACGGCGAGGTGCTCGAAGCGCTCCAGGAGCTCACCCGCCTCGCGGTCCTCCGCGAGACCGGCGAGCGCTCGCGGCTGATGCTGGACATCGGTGGCCACCGGGCCCAGCGTCGTACGGTGCTCGAGGGCATCGCCCGCGACGCGGTCGAGCAGGTCAAGGAGAGTGGCGAGCCCGTCTCGCTGGCGTCGATGACCCCGTTCGAGCGCAAGGTCGTGCACGACGTGGTCGCCGAGGCCGGCCTGGTCTCGGACTCCGAGGGCCTGGAGCCCAAGCGCTACGTGGTCGTCCGTCCGGCCTGAGCAGTGGACCTCCCTGTTTCACGTGAAACACCCCCGGCGCCTGCAGAGGCGGCGGGGGTGTTCTCGCATCGGCTCCCGGTCGCCGAGGCGTACGCCGCGCTGCTGGCCGGACCCGGCGCCGACCGGGGGCTGATGGGTCCCCGGGAGGTGCCACGCCTGTGGGAGCGACACCTTCTCAACTGCGCGGTCCTGACCGACCTCGTCGCGGACGGCGTGACCGTGTGCGACGTCGGCAGCGGGGCGGGACTGCCTGGCCTCGTGATGGCGATCCGCCGGCCTGACCTGCGGGTGACGCTGGTCGAGCCGCTGCTCCGTCGGACGACGTTCTTGGAGGAGGCCGTCGCGGACCTCGGCCTCACCAACGTCGAGGTCGTCCGGGGGCGCGCCGAACAGCTGCATGGCACGCGCACCTTCGACGTCGTCACCTCCCGAGCCGTCGCCGCCCTGGACACGCTGCTGGCTTGGTCCCTCCCGCTTGCCGCCCGCGACGGTGCCGTCCTCGCCATGAAGGGAAGCTCCGCCTTGGACGAGATCGCCGCGGCTGGGGACTTCCTGAGTGCGGTCGGTGCTGTTGCCGACGTGCAGGTCGTCGGCGACGGGCTGCTGGCTGTCCCCACCACCGTGGTCCGGGTGGCCGCCGGTCCGGGCGGACAGATAGGTTGGGCCCGTGCAGGACGCCCCTTGAGGACGTCGTCCGCTCGTCGTCAGAAGAAGCAGCGCCGCCCCTGAGGAGATTGAGTGTCGGGTCGCAAGTCGCAGGATCCCGACAAGGTGCACGGGGGCCTCGGGTGGCCCTTCTCTTCCCGCAAGCGACCCAAGTCGCGGCTGGGGTGGCCGGCGTCGTCGCTCACTGATTCACAGAGTTATCCCCAACACGTGGAACTCGGCTCTTCTGCTGGTGTTTCACGTGAAACATCGCCGAGCGCTGACGGGGTTTCCACGCCTGAGAGCGGCGAAATCCCGCCCGTGGAGCCTGTAGCCAGCGCGGCTGAGGGACCTGTGGAGAACTCGGGCGAGACAGAGTTGGAGCAAGCAGAAGGTGTGCCTGCGGCTGAGTCCGTGGAGGAGCCCGCGGCCGTCGATCCGAGCCCCGTTCTCGTGCCCGAGCTTCCAGCGACGGGGTCGGGTCTGACGGACGTCTCGCTCGACGTTCCACGTGAAACACCCTTCATGGACGACGCCACTCCCTTGGCCACCGCGGTCGAGCGCCAGCTGCAGGCCCAGGAGCGGCTGCGCTCCGGGGGGCCGATGCCGCGCCCCGCGCGGACCCGGGTGATGGTGGTGGCCAACCAGAAGGGTGGGGTCGGCAAGACGACCACCACGGTCAACATGGCCGCGGCCCTCGCGCAGCACGGTCTCCGGGTCCTCGTCATCGACCTGGACCCCCAGGGCAACGCCTCGACCGCCCTCGCGATCGCCCACCACCGCGGCACGGCGTCGACGTACGACGCCCTGGTGGACGGGGTGGCGCTGGCGGAGATCGTGCAGGAGAGCGAGGAGCTGCCCGGACTCTTCGTGGTCCCCGCGACGATCGACCTGGCCGGTGCCGAGATCGAACTGGTCAGTGTGGTCGCTCGGGAGAACCGGCTGCGCAAGGCGATCCACGGCTACGACCGGGTCTTCAGTGAGGCCGAGGACCGTTTCGACTACGTGCTGGTCGACTGCCCGCCGTCCCTCGGACTGCTCACCCTCAACGCGCTGGTCGCGGCGGACGAGATGTTGATCCCCATCCAGTCCGAGTACTACGCCCTGGAGGGGGTCGGCCAGCTCCTCGAGACGGTCGAGCTCGTCCGGGCCAACCTCAACCCGGGTCTCACGATCAGCACCATCCTGCTCACGATGTACGACGGTCGCACCCGGTTGTCGGCCGCGGTGGCCGACGAGGTGCGCGCCCACTTCGGGGACCGGGTGCTCCGGACCGCGATCCCGCGGTCCGTCCGGGTGTCCGAGGCGCCCAGCTTCGGGCAGACCGTGATGACCTACGACCCGGCCTCGCCGGGAGCGCTCAGCTATCTCGAGGCCGCTCGGGAGATGACCACCAAGGGAGTCCAGGGATGAACAACAGTGCACCGCAGCGTCGAGGACTCGGTCGCGGGCTGGGCTCCCTGATCCCGACCGGCCCGCTGCCGGCCGAGGACGACACGTCCGGCACGTCCGCTGTGGCACCGCCCGCCCAGGGCAGCGGGCCCGGCAGCGCCGACTGGATCGGGCGCGTCGCCGCTCCGGCCGGGCAGCACGTGGCGGACACCCCCGAGTCACCGGCTCCGGACGGAGCCCGGCTGCCCGAAGGGCTCGCGCCGGTCGACGGCGCCTATTTCGCCGAGCTGCCGCTCGCCTCGATCACCCCGAATCCGCGGCAGCCGCGTCAGGTGTTCGACGAGGAGGCCATGGGGGAGCTCGTCCAGTCGATCAGCGAGGTCGGCCTGCTCCAGCCGGTCGTCGTCCGCCGCACCGGCAACGACACCTACGAGCTGATCATGGGGGAGCGCCGGTGGCGGGCGCACCAGCAGGCCGGGCTGGAGACCATCCCGGCGATCGTGCGCGACACCAGCGACGACGACCTGCTGCGGGACGCGCTGCTGGAGAACCTGCACCGCTCCCAGCTGAACCCGCTCGAGGAGGCGGCCGCCTACCAGCAGCTGCTCGACGACTTCGGCTGCACCCACGACGAGCTCGCCTCGCGGATCGGTCGGAGCCGCCCCCAGATCAGCAACACCATCCGGCTGCTCAAGCTCTCCCCGCCGGTGCAGCGCCGTGTCGCCGCGGGTGTGCTGTCGGCCGGCCACGCCCGGACCCTGCTCGCCGTGCCCGATCCCGCCGCCCAGGACCGTCTCGCCGGGCGGGTGGTCTCGGAGGGCATCTCCGTCCGCGGCCTCGAGGAGCTCGTGGCTGTCGGTGAGCTGGGCGAGGAGAGGACTACTCGGACGCGACGCGCGACGCCCACGGCCCCGGCCGTGACGGATCTGGCGGCACGTCTCTCGGACCTCTTCGACACCCGGGTGAAGGTGGACCTGGGTCGCTCCAAGGGCCGCATCACCATCGAGTTCGCCTCCCTGCCGGACCTGGAGCGAATCGTCGCCACGATGGACCCGACCTACGAGCGTCGACATGTCTCCGAGTAACCAAAGCGACCAGTAACCTTGTCGACTTGTCGCCGTTGTCCACCCCGGAACGAGGGTGCGACCGCGAGCGCAGCATCACAGCGGAGCCCATGTCCCCGGGGGTCCGGTTTCGGCTAATCTCAGCGCACCGCGTCGAGATGTCCCGGATTCGGTGTGTGCGTGACGTGGGTCCTCGGGTGCTGGACAGGAGTGGTGGGCGTGGAGTCGATCTCGGCGTTCTTCGACAACGAATGGGTCGTCTTCTGGACGATTCCGGTGTTCACGGCCGTGATCGGCTGGCTGATCAACTGGACCGGCGTGATCATGCTGTTCAACCCGGTCAAGCTCTACGGCATCAAGGTGCCCGGCCTGGCCGAGGTCGCCCGGCTGCTGCCGCACAAGCTCCAGGAGGTGCCGGGCCTGCTCTACGGCCGGCTCGGCTGGCAGGGCATCGTGCCGGCCCGGGCCGCGAAGATGGGCAGCATCGCGGTCGACAAGGCGATCGCCAAGATCGGCACGCCTCGCGACTTCTACCAGCAGCTCGACCCGCCGGCGATCGCCGAGCACATCGTGCTGATCATGGGCCCGAAGGTCCCCGAGATCGTCGACGGCGTGATGGTGCGGCAGCACCCGCAGCTGTGGGCCAACCTGCCTCCGCGCATCAAGGAGGCGGTCTTCCAGCGGGTGAGCCAGCAGCTCCCGGACATCGTCGCGGACATCACCCGCGAGATCGGCGAGCACATCGACCAGCTCCTCGACCCGAAGATCCTGGTCATCGAGCACTTCCGCAACAACCCGGCGCTGGTCAACAAGATCTTCTACGACGTCGGCAGCCGCGAGCTCAAGCTGATGGTCAACTTCGGCTTCGTCTTCGGCTTCCTGCTGGGCATCCCGGTCGCGATCGTCGACCACTACCTCGGGATCTGGTGGCTGCTGCCGATCATGGGCGTCATCGTCGGCTGGGTGACCAACCTGCTCGGCATGGCCCTGATCTTCCAGCCGGTCGACGAGAAGCGAATTCTCGGCATCAAGGTGCACGGCCTCTTCCTGCGCCGGCAGAACGAGGTCGCCGACATCTACGCGCGGATCATCGCCGACGACGTGATCACCCTGGAGACCATCGGCGACTTCCTGCTCAACGGCCCGCGCGGGGACCGCACCCGGCAGATGCTCGAGACCGCGATGGGGCCGGCGATCGACCGGGCCGCCGGCCCGGCGCGCGCCGCGCTGCGGGTCGCCGTGGGCACGCGCGAGTTCGATGCCATCCGCGACCAGGTCGCCGCCGACTCCGCGGCGCACACCATCACCCCGTTCCGGGACCCCGGCTTCTCGGCCAAGCAGAGCGAGAAGATCCGCATCCTCTTCGCCCACCGCACCCGCGAGCTCCCGTCGAAGGACTTCGTGGAGATGCTGCGCTCGGCGATCAAGGAGGACGAGTGGATGCTCTACGCCCATGGGGCCATCATGGGGTTCGCCGGTGGGGTGGCCCACCTGTTGATCTTCGGTAGTGGAGGACCACATTGAGCGAGCTGGAGCCGCTGCGCACCAACGGGGTCGACCGGATCAACGCCGGTGACCTGCCCGGGCTGGCCCGCGTCGTCGCCGTCTCGTCGTTCCGGATCGGCGCCTGGGCAGCGGCCACGGGCCTCAACGCCGGCCGCCGGGCCGTCGACGTGGTGCTGCACCCCGACCACGCCGTCGAGTTCGCCGAGGACCTCCGGATCGCCGCCTCCGCCGTCAGCCGCGCCCTGGTGGGCAACGAGTCGGCCGACCGCGTCCGCGCCGCCGCTGCGGCCAACCCGGTCGTGCGGGTCGTGGCCGACACCGTCGACACGGTCACCCCGCACCGGACCGCGGCGCCCACGGTCGCGTCCGAGCCGGTCAACCCGCTGCACCTGGCCGGCCAGGAGCTGCTGCGCAGGTCCCGCGACGTCTGGTCCGACGACCGCGGCCACCCGGCGTACGCCCGCATCATCGAGGAGCTCGCGCCCGACGAGGGCCGGATCCTGCTGCTGCTGCTCAAGCACGGCCCGCAGGCCACCGTCGACGTCCGCACCGGCGGGGTCCTGGGCACCGTCTCCTCGACCCTGGTCGCCCCGGGGCTGAACATGATCGGAGCCCGTGCCGGGTGCCGCTACATCGACCGGGTGCCGTCGTACCTGCACAACCTGGAGCGGCTCGGGCTGATCTGGTTCAGCCGTGAGTCGGTCCGCGACCCGATGGAGTACCAGGTGCTCGAGGCGCAGCCGGACGTCATCGCCGCGCACCACCAGGTCCGCCGCGCGAAGGTCGTTCGTCGCAGCATCCACCTCACCCCCTTCGGCGAGGACTTCTGCCGCGACGGGCTGGGGCTGCACCTGACCATGGACGACCTGACCGAGGTACCGAAGCACGACCGTCCGGGCGACGACGCCTGAGCAGCGCCAGGGGGGCGCTCAGCCCTTCTTCGCGCGTGCCTCCATCGCCTTCTGGCGCCGCCTCTCGGCCCGCTGCCGCAGCTCCTCGGCGTCGAGCTCCTTGGCCTGCTCGGGCGTCGGGGCGGTGCCCCCGAAGCGGGCGGGCAGCCACCAGGAGCCCGGAGGCTGCTCCTCGGCCGGGTACTCCTTGATGGTCCGGTCGAGCAGCTCGCGCATGTTCTCGCGGAGTGCGGCGGTCTCGGCGACGGCGTTGCCGGTCGGCACGATCGGCTCGCCGGTGTTGATCGCGATGGTCTTGTGCCGCGAGAAGTCCTTCTCGTGGTCCTTGGTCATGATCCGCTGGGTGCCCCACAGCACCACCGGGATGACCGGCACGCCGGCCTCGGCGGCGATCCGCACGGCCCCTGTCTTCAGCTCCTTGATCTCGAAGCTGCGGCTGATCGTGGCCTCGGGGAAGATCCCGACGATCTCCCCCTCCTCCTTGAGGTAGCGCACCGCCTCGTCGGCGGAGGCCTGGCCGTCCGCCCGGTCCACGTTGATGTGGTGGAACGAGCGCATCAGCGGGCC
Organism: Marmoricola sp.; assembly: GCA_044227235.1. Classification (GTDB taxonomy): domain Bacteria; phylum Actinomycetota; class Actinomycetes; order Propionibacteriales; family Nocardioidaceae; genus Marmoricola_A. Next base: position 81,968 of record JBGAFN010000003.1, read on the forward strand.
GGTGACCTTGTGGTCGAACGTCTCGCGCTTGGCCATGAACCGGGTGTAGCGGCCCTGACGCTCCGCCGCGAAGCCCGCCAGGATGAAGTCCACGTAGCTGATGTGGTTCACCGCGAGGAGGGCTCCGCCCTTCTTCGGGATCACCTCGTGCCCCGACATCTGGAACCGGAAGTCCATCCCGCGGAACCAGACCTTCGCGGCCGGGATGATGATCGGGTAGGTGAAGTCACGCATCGGGGTGGGTCCCCTCCTGTCCTGCGGCCACGGCGCCGTCAAGCGACCCTAGTGCGCACGCGGTCCGACCGGAACCTCAGACCGACCCGCGGGCCACGGCACGGGCGACGAGCCCGGCCATCACCTCGCCGAGGTCCAGGCCCGCCGCCTGCACCGACAGCGGGACGGTGGAGGTCTCGGTGAGCCCGGGGGCGACGTTGACCTCGAGGAACCAGACCGTCCCGTCGGCGTCGACGATCAGGTCCGAGCGGGACAGGTCCCGCAGACCGAGCGCCACGTGCGCGGCCACTGCGACGCGGGCGCACTCCGCGGCGAGGTCGTCGTTCAGCTTGGCCGGCACCACGAACTCGGTCGCCCCGGCGGTGTAGCGGGCGGTGTAGTCGTAGACGCCGCCGTCGGCGAAGATGCCGACCGCCGGGAGGGCACGCGGACCGTCGCCGTCGTCGATGACGGGCACGGCGACCTCCTCGCCGACCACGAGCCGCTCCACCAGGGCGGTGTCGCCGTACGCGAAGGCGTTGACCATCGCGCTGGGCAGGTCGGCGGCGTCGCGGACCACGGTGCAGCCCAGGGCGGAGCCGCCCTGCGCCGGCTTGACGATGAGGGGGAGCCCCAGCGAGCCCACCAGTCCCTCCATCACCGCCGCCGCCCCCAGCTCGCGGAAGGTCTCGTGTGGCAGCGTCACGCTCGGCGGCGTGTGCAGGCCGGCCTGACGGACCAGGGTCTTGGCCACCGGCTTGTCGAAGGCGATCCGGCATGCTGCCGGCCGCGACCCGACGTACGGGGTGCCGACGAGCTCGAGCACCTCGCGGATCGCCCCGTCCTCGCCCGACTCACCGTGCAGCAGCGGCAGCACGCAGCCGGGCGCGTCCGCGCGGAGCCGGGGGAGCAGGCTCGCGTCGACGTCGCGCTCCTCCACCTCCAGGCCCGTCTCGCGCAGCGCCTCCGCGACCCGACGTCCCGAGCGCAGCGACACGTCCCGCTCGTGCGACAGCCCTCCCGCCAGCACCAGCACGCGTCCTGTCATCTGGCTCGTTCCTCCCGCTCGGTGGTTCTGGTCGGTCCTGCTGGTCGGTGCTGCTGGCCCACGCTCAGGCGAGGTCGCTGTTCGGGCCCTCGTAGCCACGCCGCACGGCCTGGGTGGTGGCGCCGAAGGTGGCCCGCAGCTCGAGCTCCTCCTCGATCACGCCCACCAGGCGACGGACGCCCTCCCGGATCCGCTCCGGGGTCGGGTAGCAGTAGGACAGCCGCATCGCCTGGGAGCCGAAGCCGTCGGCGTAGAACGCGGTCCCGGGCACGTAGGCGACCCGAGCGGTCACCGCGCGCGGCAGCATCGCCTTGGCGTCCAGGCCGGGCGGCAGCGTGAGCCAGACGTAGAAGCCGCCCTCGGGGACGTTCCAGGTGGCCGCGGCCGGCATCAGGTCGTCCAGCGCCGAGACCATGGCGTCGCGGCGCTCCCGGTACATCTCGCGGAACTGCTTCACCTGGCCCTGCCAGTCGTGCACGGCGAGGTACGACGAGATCGCCATCTGGCTGAACGCGGGCGGGCAGAGCGTGGCCGACTCCTGGGCCAGCACCAGCTTCTCGCGGACGGCGTGCGGGGCGAGGACCCAGCCGACCCGGAAGCCGGGCGCGAAGGTCTTGGAGAACGAGCCCAGGTAGATGACCCCGTCGGCCTCGTCGGCTCGCATCGCCCGGTGCGGCTCGCCGTCGAAGCCGAGCAGCCCGTAGGGGTTGTCCTCGAGGATCAGGACGTCGGCCTCGCGGCAGATCTCCAGCACCTCGCGCCGCCGCTCCGCGCTGAGCGTGACGCCGGCCGGGTTGTGGAAGTTCGGGATCGTGTAGACGAACTTGATCGTGCGTCCCTGCGCCTGGACGGTCGCGATCGCCTCGCGCAGCGCCGAGGGCACCAGGCCGTCCCGGTCCATCTCGACGTGGACGACGTCGCACTCGTAGGCGCGGAAGACGCCCAGCGCCCCGACGTACGACGGTGCCTCGCAGATGACCACGTCACCGGGGTCGCAGAAGATCCGGGTGACCAGGTCGACGGCCTGCTGCGACCCGACCGTGACGACCACGTCGTCGGGGTGCGCCTCGATGCCCTCGAGGCGCATCACGTCGCAGATCTGCTCGCGCAGCACCGGGTCGCCCTGGCCGGAGCCGTACTGCAGGGCGACGGCGCCGTTGGTCCGCAGCAGGTCGGAGATCGCGCCCCCGACGACGTCGAGCGGCAGGCCGGAGATGTTGGGCATGCCACCGGCGAGGCTGACCACCTCGGGGCGGCTGGCGACCGAGAAGAGGGCGCGGATCTCCGAGGCGGTCATCCCCTTCGTCCGGGCGGCGTACCGGTCGACATAGCTGTCGAGCCGGGTGCTGCTGGGACGGAGGCGGTTCTCGGGCATCGGGGCTCCTCGGGTCAGAACGCCTAAGGATACGGCGGCAGCCCTGCCGCCGTACGGGTGCAGCGCGCATGATGGACGGCGAGGAGCGCGACACCAGAGGAGGTCGTGATGGCGCGACGTGTGGCCAGGCTGACGGTGGACACGCTGCGGGACCTGCCCGACGACGTCCGCTCCTGCCTCGCGTGGGAGCTCGACCCGGTGCAGCGGGCCCGGGTCGAGAGCGTCGAGGAGGCGGTGGCCGAGAAGGAGGCCTGGCTCTCGGCGGTGCTGCTGGAGTGGGGATCGTGCGGCCGGGTGCTGTACGTCGACGACGTGCCGGCCGGGTTCGTGCTCTACGCGCCGCCGACGTACTTCCCGGGCTCGGCGTCGTTCCCGACCGCGCCGGTCAGCGAGGACGCGGTCCAGCTCGCGACCGCCGCGGTCTTCGACGGGTTCACCGGCGGCGGGATCGGCCGCCAGCTGATGCAGGTCATGGTGAAGGACCTGCTCAAGCGGGGGCCGGCCAAGGCGGTCGAGTGCTTCGGCAGCGTGCGCGAGGACCCCGACGGGTGCGCCCTGCCGGTGGAGTTCCTCCAGCGGGTCGGCTTCCGCACCCACCGGCCGCACCCGCGGCACCCGCGGATGCGGCTGGAGCTCAAGTCGGTGCTGACCTGGCGGGCCGAGGTCGAGGTCGCCCTCGAGCGGCTCCTGGGCGCCGTACGCCCGGGCCGGACGGCCCCGGTCGCCCAGCGACAGCTCCGGCACGGCGAGGTGCCGTTGTCGTGGCGGGACAAACCTGTCGGCTGACTTGGTCGGGTCGGGCCATTGGGCCCGACCCGTGACATACGTCACCATGAAGGCACGTGAGTGGGTCAGAGCCCCGTCAGTTGGGAGGCAGGCAGGCGGCTCGACACAGCAGGTCGTGGGCGGGTCTCCCCCGTATCCGCCCCGAGTCGGACGCGGGTAGGTCGCAGTTGCGACCGGCCCGCGTCTCGGCGTTTCCAGGTGTTTCTGCCCGTGCCGGGGTGCCGCCGAGGGCACTAGGGTCTGGCCATGGACTCGGCCAGCACCCCGCGTCCGGGACGACCGGAGTCGGAGCGCGAGCGTGCCGACCAGGTGATCGGTCGGCACCCGGACCCTGACCTGCTCGCAGCGCTGGCCTCGACGGCCGTGGAGCTGCGCAAGCTCCGGCCGGCCATCACCGCCGGCATGACGGCCCTGCTCGCCACCGGGATCGAGCACCTCGACGACCCGCAGCTCGTCGAGCTGCTGGCCGCCAGCATCGACAGCAACATCTCGACCCTGATGGACGTCTGGGAGCACGACATCCCGATCGAGCGGCTCTCCCCACCGACGGCTGCGATCGAGTACGCGCTGCGCCTCGCCCAGCGCGGCATCCCGGAGTCGTCGCTGCTCCGCGCCTACCACATGGGCCAGAACGACCTGCTCGAGGCGTGCTTCCGTGTGGTCGAGCTGGTCGACATCCCCGACCACCTGCGCTTCGACACCGTGCACCGCATCTCCGCGGTCGTCTACCGGTACGTCGACTGGATCGTGCTGCACCTGCTCGCGACGTACGAGCAGGAGCGCCGGACCTGGCTCGACGGGCAGAGCACGATGCACTCGGCGGTGATCCACCGGGTCGTCGCCGGGGACGACGTCGACGAGGACACCTTCCGAGGCGAGACCGGCTACCGGCTCGACCAGTACCACGTCGCTGCGGTGCTGCGGGTGGAGGACGGGTTCGCCGAGCCCACCGAGAGCGGTCTCACCCGTGCCCTCGCTGCTGCCGTGGGCGCCGTGGGGCCGCCGCTGCTGACGGCGGTCGACCGGAGCACGACCTGGGCCTGGTTCCCCCTCGGTCCGCGTCAGGTCGGCCCGGTGGACGTCGCCGCGGTCGAGAAGGCTCTCCCGCCCGCGCCGTGCCGGGTGGCGCTCGGGGTTCCCGGCCAGGGCGTCGCCGGCTTCCGGCGCAGCCACGACCAGGCCGCCAAGGTGCACTCCCTGCAGACGCCGACCAGTGAGCTGCGGCGGCGGGTGGTCTCGTTCGCCGACGACGCGGTCGCTGTGGTGGTGCGGCTGGCCGACGACCTCGAGGGCACCCGGGTCTGGGTCGCCGAGACGCTGGGGCCGCTCGCCCGTCGCAGCGAGAACGAACGCCGGCTGCGCGAGACCCTGTTGACCTACCTGCGCACCGGCGGCTCCTACGCCCAGAGCGCCGTCCAGCTCAACCTCCACGGCAACACCGTGAAGTACCGCGTGAAGAAGGCGATGGAGGTCCGCGGCCGCCCCATCGGCGACGACCGCCTCACCGTCGAGATGGCCCTCCAGGTCTGCGCCTACCTCGGCGACAAGGTCCTCCTCAACGACTGACCCCCCAACCCGTTGAATGGGCGCGCGTTTCAGCCTGACTGCCCCCGTCCCCGGTTGAGTTGCCCCTCGTTTCCGGTCGAGTGGGCGCGCGTTTCGGCCCCGGGAGAACCCACCGGCGCTCGCTGCCGAAACGGGCGCCCACTCAACACGGAACGGGCGCCCACTCAACACGGAACGGGCGCCCACTCAACACGGAACGCGCGCCCACTCAACACGGAACGGGCGCCCACTCAACACGGAACGCGCGCCCACTCAACACGGAACGCGCGCCCACTGAACGGGGAAGGGGGGCCAGTGAACGGGGGAGGGGGTCAGCGGCGCTCGGAGTCGAGGAGGGCGCGGAGCTCGTCGAGGCGGAGGACACCGGTCGGCGGGTCGTGGTCGGCGTCGAGGTAGAGCCGCTGGACGGCGACGACGACGGCCTCGGCGACGGCGTCGCGGAAGCCGGGGTCGGCCAGCCGGGCGGCGTCCCGCGGGTTGGTGATGTAGCCGACGTCGACGCAGACGGCCGGCATCCGGGTGCGCCGGAGCAGGTCCCAGGACCGGGCGTGGCTGCGCAGGTCGGCCAGGTCGGTGCGGGCGACGATCTCGCGGCGGACGAGGCCGGCGAACCGCTCGCCGACCGAGGAGCGCACCCCGTGCGACTCGATCCCGTAGAAGTACGTCGCGACCCCGCCCATCTCCGGGTTGTCCGAGGCGTCCACGTGCAGCGAGACGCACAGGTGGGCCTCGGCACGGTTGGCGAAGTCGGCCCGGGCGGTCTCGTCGGCCCCCTGGGTGGCCGACCCGGTGCTCAGGTAGGCCTGGACGCCGGTGGCGACCAGCCGGCCCTCCACCCGGCGGGCCAGGTCGCTGGTGACGAGGTCGGCGAGCTCGCGGAGCCCGGCGTCCTCGGCCGCGCTCGGCGCGGCGTCGATGACGACCACCTTGCCGGTCAGGCGTGGACCCTCCCGGCGGATGCGCTCCTCGGCCCGCATGGCGTTGGGGCTGCCCCCCTGCACCCGCGGTGCCAGCCGGGACAGCGCCTTGAGCGTCGCCGGTCCGCAGGTGCCGTCGGCCGGGACGCCGATGTTGCGCTGGAACTCACGCACGGCCTGCTCGGTGACCGGCCCGAAGGTGCCGTCGATGCGGCCGATCTTGAACCCCAGGTCGAGGAGGCGCCGCTGCAGCGTCAGCACGTCGTCGCCGGTCTGCAGGCTCCCGGGCAGGTGCACCAGCACCCGGTCGCCGAGCTCCCAGCGGGCCTCGTCCAACGCCCGGTACGTCGCGGGGCCGCAGCTGCCGTCCGCTGTGAGCCCGCGTTCCTGCTGGAAGGCCCGCACGGCGCGCTCGGTCGCCCCGTCGTAGGTGTCCTCCGCACGCGGGTCGTCCTCGAGCAGCCCGAGTGCGACCAGCCGGAGCCGGACGTCGCGGACACCCTCACCCTGGTCGCCGAGGCGCAGCACGACGGGTCCGGTGGTGGGGTCCGGCATGCGCCCTCCTCCTGGCCCCCGGGGCGGGGACGTCGTCCCCAGCATGGTCCCCGGCTTCCGTCCGGGACTCAACCCGCTCGCCCGGGCGCGTCGCCGAGAGACACAGGACCCCGCCACCGAGGGTGACGGGGTCCGGTGTCGTGCGCGGGCTCAGCCGATGAAGTCGGCGAGCTCCTTGAGGATGAAGGACTTCGGGCGGGCGCCGACGATCTGCTTCACGACCTCGCCGTTGTGGTAGAGGTTCATGGTCGGGATGCCGTTGACGCGGTAGGTCGAGGGCACGACCGGGTTCTCGTCGACGTTCATCTTCACGATCTCGATCTTGTCGCTGTGCGCGGCGCTGATCTCCTCGAGGATCGGGGCGACCTGACGGCACGGGCCGCACCACTCGGCCCAGAAGTCGACGAGGACGGGCTTGTCGGCCTTGAGGACCTCGGCCTCGAAGTCGGCGTCGGTGACTGCCTTCATGTCGTGTGCTCTCCTTCGGATGCAGGGGGAACGGGCCGGTGGACCGGTGGGTCCGGGAGCCCGCGATGTCTAGTGAACACCTCCGCGGGAGGAGTTTGTTCCCGCCCGCGCCGGGTCCCGGGATGCGGTCCCTCAGACGCCGGCGGTCGCCGCGAGGGTCGCCGCGGCGGGGGCACCGGCCTCGGAGGTGACGTGGTCCAGGTCGGCCAGGTAGCGCTCGGCGTCCAGCGCCGCGGCACACCCGGTGCCGGCGGCGGTGATGGCCTGCCGGTAGTGGTGGTCGACCAGGTCGCCGCAGGCGAAGACGCCGGGCAGGTTGGTCCGGGTGGACGGGTGGTCGACCAGGACGTAGCCGTTCTCGTCGAGGTGGACCTGCCCGCCGAGGAGCTCGGAGCGGGGGTCGTGGCCGATCGCGATGAAGAGGCCGGTCACCGCCAGGTCGCGGGTCTCGCCGGTGACGGTGTCGGTGAGCTCGACCCCGGTGAGCTTCTCGCCACCCTGGACGGCCGAGACGGTGCTGTTCCACACCATCTCCAGCTTGGGGTCGGCGAAGGCCCGGTCCTGCATGATCTTGGAGGCGCGCAGCTCGTCGCGACGGTGGATCAGGTAGACCTTCGAGGCGAACTTGGTCAGGAAGGTGGCCTCCTCGATCGCGGAGTCGCCACCGCCGACGACGGCGATATCCTGGCCGCGGAAGAAGAACCCGTCGCAGGTCGCGCACCACGAGACGCCGTGCCCCGAGAGCCGGTCCTCGTCGGCGATGCCGAGCTTCTTGTACGCCGAGCCGGTCGCCAGGATGACCGAGCGCGCCCGGTGGGTGGTGCCCTCGCCGTCCACGACGGACTTGATCTCGCCGGTCAGGTCGACCGAGGTGATGTCGTCGGAGACGAGCTCCGCGCCGAAGCGCTCGGCCTGGGCGCGCATCTCGTCCATCAGGGCAGGACCCATGATGCCGTCGCGGAAGCCGGGGAAGTTCTCGACCTCGGTGGTGTTCATCAGCGCACCGCCGGCGGTGACCGAGCCCTCGAAGACCAGCGGCTTGAGGTTCGCGCGGGCGGCGTACACGGCAGCGGTGTAGCCGGACGGGCCGGAGCCGATGATGATGACCTCGCGGACGTCGTCTGACATGTCAGTCCTTCGTGAGACGGGAGTGCTGGGAGCCGGGCGGGGTGCCGCCACGGCGTGTTCAACCGATCCTAGGCACCCGCGCATTCCCGCCGCCCGGCCGCCTGACCCGCGGACCGGACGGCCCGGCCGATGTTGGTTCCACGTGGAACGAGCGCGCCGTCAGTCGACCGGGACGCGGGTGAACGCCAGGATCCTGCCGTCCGAGCAGCCGTAGGCGGTCCCTGCCCGGTAGCCGGCCCGGGCGTCCGAGACGACGAGCGTGGCCCGGGTGCCCTCGAGGCGGGCGCGGAGGGGGATGTCGGTCGCAGCGAGCGACGGCACCGTGCACGCACCGAGGACCTCACGGCGCGTCCGACCCGAGAGTGACTGCAGGTCGTTGTCGGACCCGTCGAGATCCTGGACCACGGCGGCGACCTGATCGGGGAAGTCGGCGTAGGTGAGCCGCAGCGCACCCCTCGTCCCGAGCAGGGAGTCGTACAGCGGGGTCGGCAGCGGTGCGGCGGTGCCCGCCGAGTAGTCGGTGGTGCCGCCCGCGTCCTGCCCGCCCTGCGCCTGCTTGTCGCCCGCCTCCGGAGCGTCGAGAGCCGCCGTGCCCGAGCCTGCGGAGTCGGCCGCGCCCCCGTTGCTGGTGGTCACCTGGGAGACGCCGTACCCGACCACCACCACGGCGGCGGCGGCGAGCAGCGCCGTCGGCCAGCGACGCCGGCGCCCCGCCAGCGGCACCACGGGGGCCACGTCCGGAGTGGCGTCGTCGGCGTCGTCGGACACCAGCGGCGCGTCACCGCGCTCGGCGACCAGCGCTGCCAACGCGTCGTCGAGCCGTACGACGACATCGTCGGGCACCGGGCCGCTCACCCCCGCCTCGGCGAGCAGTGCCGCGATCTCGGCCTCCTCGGCGGGCGTCAGCTCCGCCTCCACCTCGCCGGGGGCGTCGGTCGGGTCGTCGGTCATGGCTGCTCACCTCCTCCGGGAGACAGGGCCTGCTGATTCGTGGGCGGTTCGCCGGGCGCGGCGGCGCGGGCCGGGGACACCGCCGAGGGTGGGACGTGCGGCGCGCCCGCCGGGTTCCCGGAGGAGGCGGGGGTCACAGCGGGGGCGGTCCGGGACCGGTGCTCCTCCAGCAGCGGGGCGAGACGGGCGCGTCCGCGTGAGCACCGGCTCTTCACGGTGCCCGGGGCCACGCCCAGCATCGACGCGGTCTCCTCCACCGAGTAGCCCTGCATGTCGACCAGGACCAGGGCGGCGCGCTGCTCGTCCGGCAGCCGGGCGAGGGCGGCGAGCACCTGGCTGCGCCGGTCGCTGCGCACGGCGGCCTCGGCCGGGTCCTCCACCGGGGTCAGGTGGGCCGCCCCGACCAGGTCCTCCGGCTCGTCGGGGAGCGCCTCGGCGAGCCGCACCTTGCGGCGCCGGAGCCGGTCCAGGCAGGCGTTGACCACGACCCGGTGCAGCCAGGTGGTCACTGCGGCGTCGCCCCGGTAGGACCCGGCCCGGCGGAACGCCGCGATCATGGCGTCCTGCAGGGCGTCGGCTGCCTCCTCCCGGTCCCCGGTGGTGCGCAGGGCCACCGCCCACAACCGGTCCCGGTGCCGGGCGAAGAGGATCCCGAAGGCCTCCGGGTCGCCGGCCACGTGCGCCGCCAGGAGCGCGCGGTCGTCCTGCTCGGGGAGCGACGAGCTCACGACCGCACCGTGACCTCGGCGACCTTGCCCTGGAACTGGCTGCCGGAGGCGGGCAGGGCCGTCAGCCAGAGGACCAGGTAGCGGGTGGTGACCCGGTCGTCGGGCTGCAGGACGACCTGCCCGCCCACCCCGGTGCGGGTCGCCACCGCGTCGAGGCCGTCGGTCCCGGTCGGCGCGGAGGCGCCGCTGGGAGCGGCCAGCAGCTGCACGTCGTACGGCGAGCCGAGCAGGGTGACCTGCACCTTCCCGACCTGCTTCTCCGAGCCGAGGTCGAGGAGCAGCCCCACGCCGGACTTGTACGGCGCGAGCTCGGGCCCGTCGCGGTACTGCAGGGTCGTCCAGGCGGTGGCGGGGTCGCCGTCGGTGGCCAGCGGCACCTGGTCCGGGTTCTCCTCGGGGGTGCCGCCGTCCTGGTCGGGGTCGAAGTCGCGGACCGACGCCAGCGTCAGCGGCCGGCTCGGCGCCGAGGACGTGGTCGTGTCGCCCGACGGGGTGCTCGCCGGGTCGCCACCGCGCAGGTTGAGGGCGATCACCGCTGCCAGCGCGATCAGCGCCACGACGCCGAGCACGCCGGCGCCCTTGAGCCAGGGCGCCCCGGGCGCCTCCTCGGTCACGCGGTGGACGTCGCCGGTGTCGTCGCGGCGGTCGGGGCCCCACGACGCGGCGGGCGGTAGCGTCCTGACCGGGCCGACGGGACGCGGCTCGGGGGGCGGCCAGACCGGTCCGGAGGTCGACGACCGGAGCGGGACCGCCTGGGTCGCCCCCGGTGCCTCGTGGTGGCGGACCTCCTCCACCAGCGCGGCGAAGCCGGCGGCCTGGGTGGCCTCGGGGTCCTCGGAGCGGCCGGGCGCCGGCGCGTCCTCGCGGACCGGGGCGAGCAGGGTGGTGGCCTCGCCGCCGCCCAGGGTGTCGCCGACGGCCTCGCCGAGGAAGGCGCTCAGCGCCTGCGAGACGCCCGCCGCGCTACGCAGCCGGGGCTCGGCGGTGCCGTTGAGCAGCCGGTCGCAGACGGTGTCCAGCGAACGGGGCACCCCGGCTCGCACCTGCCGCGGGCGGAGCACGTGCCCGTGCTCGACGAGGGCCGGCTCAAGCACGGAGTCCGGAGTGCCGGGCCAGCGGTCGACGAGCGAGGCGTAGAGCAGCGCCGCGAGGTTGCGGACGTCCTCGTCGACCGAGCCGACGTCGCCGTAGAGCTCGGCGGCGACCACGAAGCCGATCACCTGCACCGACCCGGCGTCGGAGACCATCACGTTCTCGGGGAGCAGCCGGCCGTGCGGCACCCCGCGCTGGTGGGCCACGGCCAGCGCGTCGGCGACCTCGCGGACCAGCCAGGCCGCCCGGCGGGGCTCCAGGACGCCCTCGCCCAGGAGCCGGTCCAGGGACGCCCCGGTGCACCACTCGTGCACCACGTGGACCAGGCCGTCCTCCTCGACCGCGTCCAGCACCCGGGCCAGCCGGGGATCGGAGACGGTCGCCGAGGTGCGGGCCGCCCGCAGCGTGCGCTCCGCCCGGTCGTCGTCGGCGGGCACCACGTGGACCGCGACGTTGCGGGCCAGCGCGAGGTCGACGGCACGCCACATCGAGGCGCCGGAGATGTCCTCCAGCTGCTCCTCGAGGCGGAACCGGGAGGCGATCACCCTGCCCGGTCCGGGGGCGTCGTGTGCCACGCAGCTCCTGACGGTCGTGAGGTCCTGGGGCCGACTCAGGGCGGTCCGGGACGCCGGGAGGCGCCGGGTGCACGGTCGGGCCGACGCCCCCATGGTAGAGGCCGGGCCCCGCGCCGCACGCCCCGCCCGCCCCGGCCAGGCGCTCGTCGGGCGCGGCGTCGGGGCCCTCAGCGACGCAGCCGGCGGGTGACCAGGGCGACGACCTCGTTGACCTCCGCGATCCGCATCAGCCGGGCCGCGAGCAGCAGCACGACCCCGTCGACGACCGCCACCGAGCCGAGCAGGACCAGCGCCTGCAGCTTGCTGTCGCCGAGGTCCCAGAAGGACAGCAGCAGCAGCCGCCAGCCCCAGGCGACGGCCGCGGCGAGCACGGAGGCGATGGTCAGCCGGATCAGGAAGCGCACCAGGACGGGGGTCTCCAACCCGCCGAGCAGCCGGCGCAGCACGACGTACGACGTGACCGAGCCGACCAGGTAGGAGCCGGCGTAGGCGAGCACGAGGCCCGGCGCGGTCTCCGACGGGCCGACCGACCGGGTCACCGCCACCGCGAGCACGATGTTGGTGGCCGCGATGGCGCACTGCACGAGGAAGACCGTGCGGGTGCGCTCCAGGGCGTAGAAGCCGCGCAGCATCAGGTAGTGCACGGTGAAGAACACCAGCCCCGGCGCGAAGAGGGCCAGCGAGACCGCGAAGTCGCGGTAGGTGTCGCGCGCGGCGGCGTACCCCCAGACCAGGTTGGACAGCGGCAGCGCGATCGCGGGCAGCAGGAACGCGAACGGCAGGATGAAGGCCAGCGCGGTGCGGGTCGTGGAGGCGACCTGCCGCGACACCCGGCCCAGGTCGCCCTCGGCCGCCTGCTGGGCGAGCCGGGTCAGCGACGCCGTGGCCAGCGAGACCGTCACGATCGAGTGCGGCACCATCACCAGCAGGAAGGCGCCCGAGTAGATGGTGTAGCCGGTGCCCTGACCGCCCCCGGTGGCGCAGGCGCCCGCCGCCTGCGCGGTGCCGCTGGAGGCCAGCCGGACGACGACGGTGTAGGCGAGCTGGTTGACCGCGACGAACGCGACCGTCCAGACGCCGAGCCGGAAGGTGTGTCCCAGCCCGCTGCCGCGGAAGTCGAACCGGGGCTGGTAGCGGAAGCCGGCGCTGCGCAGGTAGGGCACCAGGATCAGGAACTGGGCGGCGATGCCGACCGTGGACCCCAGCCCGAGGAGCAGCTCCTGCCCGCGGGAGTAGCCGCCGCAGAGCTCGTCGCCCTGGGCGGCGCCGAAGATGCCGAGGTAGAGCCCGAGCACCGCCACCGAGATGACGTTGTTGGCGATCGGCGCCCACATCATCGGCCCGAACCGGTTGCGGGCGTTGAGGACCTGTCCGACCAGGACGAACATGCCGTAGAAGAAGACCTGCGGAAGGCACAGCCGGGCGAAGGCGATCACCGACTCGCGCTGGGCGGTGAAGTCGTCGGTGAAGAAGCGGTCGTCGAGGTAGATCCGCATCAGCAGCGGGGCGCCGATGACCAGCACCGCGGTGACCCCGGCCAGGAACATGCCGGCCAGGGTGATGATCCGGTTGGTGTAGGCCTCGCCGCCGTCGGCGTCGTTCTTCATGGCCCGCACCAGCTGCGGCACCAGCACCGCGTTGAACACGCCGCCGGCCAGCAGGATGTAGAGCATGTTCGGGATCGTGTTGGCGATGTTGAACACGTCCGCGTGCAGCTGGGTGCCCAGCGCCGCGGCGAGCAGCGCCGAGCGCAGGAAGCCGCTGAGCCGGGAGACCATCGTGCCGGCCGCCATCACGGCGCTGGAGGACAGCACCGAGCTGTCCGCGCCCGCCGTCGAGCCGGGTCCGGGGCTGGAGCTCACGCCTCACCTCGTCGTCGTACGCGGCGCAGGATGCGGACCGCGATGGCGGCGAAGAGCACGGCCGCACCGCCGCCCATGATGAACCACAGCACCCGGGCGACCTGGCTGGCCCGGATGCTCAGCTCGAGCGGGGTGCCCACCTGCCGGCCTTCGGTGGACGAGGGGTGGATCACCACCTGGTGGATGCCGATGTCGGTGGCCGAGGCGTCGATCAGGATCGCGTCGCGCTGCCGCGGGGCGAGCACCCGGGGCTCGGGCAGGGCCAGGTCGAGGCCGGTGCCCGACACGCTGGCGTCCAGGCCGACGGTGACCGGCTGGTCGAGCCCGTTGACGAGGGTGACCGGCAGGCTCCCGGTGCCGCTGGAGAGCGTCACGAACGACGGGCCGCGGACCACCACCTTCGCCAGCCACGACTCGACGAGGGCGGTGGTCTCCCGGGCGCGGTCCCCGGCGAGCCCGGGCCGCACCCGGGAGTACGTCGAGGCGCTCAGCAGGGCCTGGCGGACGACCCGGTCCTCGACCAGCGTGTTCGAGGTGAGCACGCTGCCCAGCGTGGTCGAGGCGTCCACCAGCGCGGCCGTCGCCGCGACGAGGGACCCGGGCAGCTCGGCGGCGACGGCGGCCGGGCCGTAGCGGACGCCGCTGGCGGGGTCGAGGAGGGGCGGCGTGTCGGGGCCGCCGAGGAGCGAGTCCAGCGGCACCGGCGAGAGCCACGGCTGCCGCAGCCCCGCGAAGAAGCGCGAGCCCCGCCAGCGCGGACCCGGGTCCCACAGCGGCGGGAGCAGCGTGACCAGGGGGCTCGTGTCACCGGCGAGCGCGTGCAGGGCGGCCTGGGCGAGCAGGCGCTGGCGGAGTGCGAGGGCCGACCGGCGCTCACCGGGGGCGGGTCCTCCGGCGGTGAGGGTGGGGTCGGTCAGCAGGACCGAGCCGCCGTCGGGCCGGCTGCGGCGGACGTCCGGCACGGTCGCGACGTCGGCGGCCGCGAGGCGGTCGAGGACCACCGGGACGTCGTCGCCGACCGCGGCGAAGCCCTCCTCCGACAGCGTCCCGGTCCTGGGCACCACCACCGGGGAGGACCCGATCTGCAGGTCCTCGAGCAGGCGCCGGCTCTGGGCCAGCCCCCGGGTGACCAGGTCGGCCTGCCCGAAGCGTCCGGCGGAGGCGGCGTCGACGTCGCCGTACGGGACGGCCAGGACGCGCCGGCGCTGTGCCTGGGCGGTGAAGCCGGTCAGCCAGGACGCGGCGGTCCGCGCCTCGTCGGTGTCGGCCCCGGGCTCGGAGGGGTCCGCTCCGGCCCCGATCGCCGGCGGTCGCGCCGCCGACCCGTTGCCGGACCCGTTGCCGGAGCTGCTGTCGGCGGCTGCCACGCCGTCGCGGACGTCGATCGCCGGGTTGCCGTGCGAGACGGAGTCGGCGGCCTCCAGCACGGCGGGGTCGACCACCCAGCTGACCGGGTAGTCGCCGGCGCTGGACCCGAGCCCGAGCAGCCGCCCGAACCGGCCGTCGGAGCCCAGCTCCTTCTGCCACCCGGGCAGGAACTCCAGGGAGCCGTCGCCGGCGCGGACGGTGTGGTTGCGGAACTGCAGGCCGAGCGCCAGCGGCGTGGCCGGGGTGTCCCGGGGGACCAGCGGCAGGAAGGTCCGGGCGCGCCCGTCGGCGCCGTCGACCCGGCCCTCCGCGCCGGTGCCGAGCACGTGCACCCCGACCCAGTAGACGCCGGCCTCGCCGCTGATCGGCAGCCGGTCGCGGGGGACCCGGAGCCGGAACCCGGCGGACCGGCCGGGGGCGAGGTCGCGGACGGTGACGTAGAGGTCCGGGTCGACGACCCGGTCGGCGACGTCGGCGGCGGGGTCGCTGGCCACCGCAGCGGCCAGCGCCTCCTGCGTGGTGAAGGGGCGGGCCGAGACCGTCAGGTAGACGGTCAGGTCGCTCCACGGGTCCGAGGAGACGTTGGCGACCCGGCCCGCGAGGACCACGTCGGGAGAGCGGCGGGGGGTGCCCGCGGCCGTGGTGCCGACGTCGGTCAGCGCGCTCGGGGTGAGCCGGTCGATGGTGACCGCGAGCGGGTCGCCGGCGGTCGCCCGCGCGGCGGCGACCGCCGACGAGGGGCGGGCCGAGGTCGCGACGGCCCGGGTCGGGCTGGCGTGGGCCGCGGTGGCGTGGGCGGGACCGACGCCGAGGGCCGCCACGCCCGCCAGACCGGCGAGGAGTGCCGTGACCAGGCCGGTCACCGGACCCGGCGACGGGCCGCGGCGGCGGCGTCCCCGAGGCGCAGGAGCACGCGCGGTCGGGGGGTGGGTCACCGCCCCAGGCTATCCGCGGGTCGGCACCCCGACGTGACACGCCTTAGAGTTGTCTCCCGTGCCCGCTGCAGCCTCGACGCCCGGAACCCCGGCCCCGCCGACCCCTCCGCCCACCGTCGAGCCACTCTCGATGGTCGAGGTGCAGGCACGCGCCGCCCGCGAGCTCGACCGGGTCGGTGGCGTCACCCAGGAGCTGGGGGCCCGGTTCGCCGAGGCGGGCCACGAGCTGGCCCTGGTCGGCGGCCCGGTCCGCGACGCGATGCTCGGCCGGCTGCAGAACGACGTCGACCTGACCACCTCGGCCCGCCCGGAGGTCACCGAGCGGCTCCTGCAGGGCTGGGCCGACGCGATCTGGGACATGGGGCGCGACTTCGGCACGATCGGCGCCCGCAAGGGCGACTGGACAGTGGAGATCACGACGTACCGGACCGAGCGGTACGACGCGACCTCGCGCAAGCCCGCCGTCGCCTACGGCGACTCGCTCGAGGGCGACCTGGGCCGGCGCGACTTCACCGTCAACGCGATGGCGGTCTCGTTGCCGGGCCGCACCTTCGTCGACCCGTACGGCGGCATCGTCGACCTCGCGCACCGGGTGCTGCGCACCCCCGGCACCCCGGAGGACTCGTTCTCCGACGACCCGCTGCGGATGATGCGGGCCGCCCGGTTCGCCGCCCAGCTCGGCTTCGAGGTCGCCCCGGAGGTGGTCGCCGCGATGACCGCGATGGCCGACCGGATCGACATCATCTCCGCCGAGCGGGTCCGCGACGAGCTGGTCAAGCTGCTCTGCGCGCCGTACCCGCGCCGGGGCCTGAGCCTGCTGGTCACCACCGGGCTCGCGGAGCGGGTGCTGCCCGAGCTGCCCGCGCTGGCCCTGGAGCGCGACGAGCACCACCGCCACAAGGACGTCTACGAGCACACCCTGACGGTGCTCGACCAGGCGGTCGCGATGGAGGACCGGCTGCCCGGCGGTGGCCCCGACTTCGTCACCCGGTTCGCCTCCCTGATGCACGACGTGGGCAAGCCGCGCACGCGTCGCTTCCTCGACGACGGCACCGTCACCTTCCACCACCACGACGTGGTGGGCGCGAAGATCACCCGGAAGCGGATGAAGGAGCTGCGCTTCTCCAACGACGAGATCGACGCCGTCACCCGGCTGGTGGAGCTGCACCTGCGCTTCCACGGCTACGGCTCCGGCGAGTGGACCGACGCGGCGGTGCGTCGCTACGTCCGCGACGCCGGCGACCAGCTCGACCGGCTGCACGTGCTCACCCGGGCCGACTGCACCACCCGCAACCGGCGCAAGGCCGAGCGGCTGCGCCGCACCTACGACGAGCTCGAGGAGCGGATCGCGGTGCTGGCCGAGCAGGAGGAGCTCGACGCCCTGCGGCCCGACCTCGACGGCAACCAGATCATGGAGATCCTCGGCATCGGACCGGGCCGCCAGGTCGGCCAGGCCTACCGCTACCTGCTCGAGCTGCGCATGGACCGGGGTCCGCTGGGGCCCGACGCGGCCCGCGCCGAGCTGCTCGCGTGGGCCGCGCGCGAGCTGGTCTGAGCGTGCGCCCCCGGGCCGGCTGAGTACTGCTACTCACCCGCGCCACGGACCTTGGTCACCCGCCAGGTCACGGAACGGCGACAAGGGCCCGTGGTCCCTCCTGCAGACCGGAGAAATACTCCAGGATGCGAGGCAACCACTTCGTCGCCCCGTGCGTCGTAGGTGGCGTGGGGGTCGTCGACCGAGGACCCCCGGCGTGGCCTTCTCGGCCCACTCGACAGGGGGACCCTCTCCATGAACCGCTCCCGTTCCACCCGGCTCGGCCGGCGCCCAGCCGCGGCCCTCACCGCGCTCGCCGCGGTGACCGCCACCGTGTCGCTCTCCGCCGCGGGCGTCTCGCCGGCCGCGTCGGCGCCCGTCAACACCTGCCCCGACGCCTACCCGGTCAGCGACCTGACCCGCGGCCAGGCCGTCGACGGCCTCACCGTCTCCCAGGGCACCACCCCCGACGCGTTCTCGGGTGAGGTGCTCGGGGTGCTCAAGGACGGCATCGCGCCCGGCCTCGACATGATCCTGGTCCGCCTCACCAACCCCGAGATCGACCGCGTCGGCGGCATCTGGGCGGGCATGTCCGGCTCCCCGGTGTACGCCGCGGACGGCCGCCTCATCGGCGCCGTCTCCTACGGCCTGGCGACCGGCCCCTCGACGGTCGCCGGCGTCACCCCCGCCGCGGACATGCAGGCCCTGCTCGGCGACGGCGCCGCCCTCGGCCGCGCGAAGGCCGGCAAGGTGCGGATCCCGGCCGCCGCCAAGGAGCGCCTGGTGAAGTCGGGCGCGCTGACCGCCACCCAGGCCGACGGCGGCCTCAGCCGGCTGCCGCTCCCGGTCGCGATCTCCGGCATGGCGAACTCCGCCCGGCTGGCCACCGCGGCCAAGCACCTGCCCATGAAGGGCGTCCAGGTCTACCGCGCCGGTGCCGCCCCGGCCGCCGCGGTCACGCCCGCCGACGCCGAGATCTTCCCCGGTGGCAACCTGGCCGCCTCGCTGTCGTACGGCGACTTCTCCGCCGTCGGCGTGGGCACCGTCACGATGGTCTGCGACCAGGACGTCGTCGGCTTCGGCCACCCGTTCAACTGGTCGGGCAACGCGTCGCTGACCCTGCACGGCGCCGACGCGCTGTACATCCAGGAGGACCCGACGCTGGCGCCGTTCAAGGTGGCCAACCCGACCGGTCCGGTCGGCGTCATCGACCAGGACCGCTTCGCCGGGATCAAGGGCTCGGTCGGCACGCCGCCCGACGCCACCGCGGTCACCTCGCTGGTCTCCCTGGTCGGCGGTGGCTCGCGGACCGGGAACACCTTCGTCAGCGTGCCGGAGTTCCTGCCCGACGCCTCGGCGCTGGCCAACCTGGCCAACCAGGACCGGGTGATCGACAAGGTCGGCACCGGGTCGTCGCTGGTGCACTTCATCGTCGACGGCACCACCGCCGACGGCGAGCCGTTCACCCTGGTGCGGACCAACCGGTTCGCCTCCCAGTTCGACATCTCCTACGAGTCGATCTTCGAGCTGGCCGACGACGTCTACCAGCTGCAGAACAACGACTTCACCGACGTGACCATCGACTCGGTCCGCACCGAGACGACGCTGGACAACGCCCTGCGCAGCTTCACGATCGGCAAGGTCGAGGCCCGGCGCGCCGGCGTCTTCCACACGGTCAAGGAGGGCAAGAACATCAAGGCGCGGGCCGGCAAGGCCGTCGTGCTGCGGGTGACGCTCAACTCGTTCCGCAACAAGCTCGGCAGCAAGGTCGTCAAGCTGCGGGTGCCCGTCCCGGACACCTCGTTCCCGGGCCAGGTCGGTGAGCTCGACCTGAGCGGCGCGTTCAGCGACGAGTTCTTCGACGAGGGCGTCAGCAGCTTCGACTCCTCGGCCGACAGCAGCTTCAGCGACCTGGTCGACAGCCTGGCCAACGCCCCGCGCAACGACCAGCTGCAGGCCCAGATCTTCTTCTTCGACGAGGAGGAGGGCGACGGCACGTCGAGCGACCCGGTCCTGAAGGACGCCGGCGACGTGGTCGAGGGCAGCACCTTCTTCGGCCTGAAGATCATCGGCTGACCCAGCGGTCACCAGCACCACCCGGCGGCGACGCCGGTGACACCCGCGGAGCCGGGCCGGTCCACCCACCGGCCCGGCTCCGTCGTCCGTGCCGGGACCCCTACGCTGTCCCGCATGCCGATCGACATTCACACCACCACGCAGTGCCGCGCCCCCCGCGACGTGGCGTTCGCCTACGTCGCCGACTACCGCAACGTCGGCGAGTGGCTGTTCGGGATCAGCAAGTTCGAGCCGGTCGGCGAGCAGTCCTACGGTCTGGGGTCGGTCTTCGACGCCTCGGTGCACCTCGGCGTGCACATCCACACCCGGATCGCGGTCGACGACTTCGTCGAGCACGAGCTGATCTCCTTCGACTCGGTCAAGGGGTTCAAGGTGAAGTCGCTCTGGCGCTTCACCGCGGAGTCACCGGAGACCACGCTCATCACCGCCGACATCAGCTACACGCTGCCGTTCGGGCCGGCCGGCAAGGCGATGGGCAAGATCATGGAGCCCTTCGTGAAGACGGCCGTCACGCACTCCAGCGAGGCCCTCGCCCGGCACGTCGAGCAGGCCGCGCGCGCCTGATCCGGCGCGGCCGCGACGCCGAGCACATCAGCCGCCCGGCCCACCAGACCCGGCCGGGGGTGGGCCTGACCGGGACCTCCGGTCCCTCCCGGCGCCCGTATCACCGCCCCTGTCCTCGGCTCCTCGACGTCACCAGGCCGACCCGCTGTCCGCGGGCGTCCGTGACCAGAGGGGCTGTCATGGCACTCTTCCACCACTCGCCGGCTCACCACTCGCCCGCCGCCCGGAGGCGGCTGCTCGTCCTGCCGACCGCGGCAGTGCTCGCCGTCGGCGCGCTCACCGGCTCCCTCACGTCGGGCCCGTCGGCCAGCGCGGCCGACATCGGGCCGATCACCGCGGAGGCACCGCTCTACGCCGTGACCCAGGAGGGGCTCACCCCCGAGCAGGCCGAGAGCCTCGCCGGGCGGCTCGGCATCCAGGACGGCCTGCGCGAGGACGGCTCGTTCAGCTACGTCGACAGCACCCGCGCCGGCGCCGTCCCGCAGGTGCGCGGCAAGCGCGGCCGGGACGAGGACGGGCGGCGCACCCTGCGCCAGAAGCTCGACCTGGAGGCGCTCAAGGCCCGCCGGGCCTACCCGGAGGACCGCGCCCTGGAGATCTCCCGCGAGGTGCTGCCGCTGCCGGAGGGCTTCGAGGCGACTCCCCGGGTCACCCACACGACTCTCGAGCTCGGCCGGCGCCGCGGCGGCGTGGTCGGCTCCTTCGACCTCGACACCGGCGTCTCCTACGACCTGTCGCTGCGCGGTGTCCCCGTCGTCGGCCCCGCGTCCCGCAGCCGGGTCACGTTCGGCGACGACGGCTCGGTGATCGCCCTGAACCAGGCCACCCGCAGCGTCACGCCGGCCGGGTTCGTCGGCATCGTCGGTCCCGACGTGGCCCTGCAGGAGTGCGTGCGGCTGTACGGCGAGCAGGTCAAGCAGGCCGACCCGACGCTGGTCTACTACTCCCCGGCGCTGACCGGCCAGGGCGAGGGCACCGTGAAGTACCTGGTGCCGCACTACGCCTGCCAGCCCGTCACCGGCGACGAGCAGGCCGACGCCGGCTACGGCCGCCTGGTCCCGGCCGCCCCCGAGCTGACCCCGGCCGTCACCGTCGCCGGCACCCGGAAGGGTCGCGCCGTCTCGGCGGAGCTGAAGATCGACGGCGGCCAGGCGCCGTACAGCATCGCCTGGTCCTCCTCCTCCAACCTCGTCACCAAGGGCGAGGAGGCGGTCTCCTTCCGGATCGGCGGACGCCAGCCCGGCGCCCCGCAGCGGCTCACCGCCACCATCACCGACGCCAACGGCCTGACCGCCGCGGCGACCGTGGTGCTCACCAAGGCCGGCGGCAGCGACGAGGCCACCGGGGTCGGCGGTGCCGGCGGCACCCTCGGGTCGGTCGGCATCGAGCAGACCGTCGACGAGTGGCAGTGCGCGCAGGACAGCGCGATCGGCTTCAAGGACGTCATGAACGCCCACGCCCAGAGCGTGAAGTTCGACTGGCGCGGCACCAACGCGTGGGAGTCCGACTTCAAGAGGACCTCCGCCGGCGGGCACGACGGCGACTGGGTCGACTCGGTCGACGCCCAGTGGTACACCGGCCACGGCAGCCCCGACAGCTTCACCTTCAAGAACACCACCCACGACGACCGGGACCTCACCCCGAGCGACGCGCGGTGGGGCGACAACTTCAACCTGGAGTGGATGCAGCTCGAGTCGTGCCAGGTCCTCCGCGACACCAACGGCACCAACGACTACTTCCAGCGCTGGGCGCCGGCCTTCGACGGCCTGCACCTGCTGAACGGGTTCCACACCAACGCCCAGTGCGTCGGTGGCGGCACCGGTCGCCGGTTCGCCGAGTACCTCTTCCCCGGCTTCTTCTGGAGGCCCTCCCTGACCGTGGCGCAGGCCTGGCAGTCGATGGCCGACGACCTCGAGCCCGGCGGCACCGTGTGGCGCTCGATCAGCCCCGCCGGCGCCGGGTGGCTCAACAACCTCGGTGACCACTACTGGGGCCAGGGCTCCGTCGGCCCCGACATCCCGCTCTCGCAGCAGATCGGCTGGGTCGCCATCAGCGGCACCGTCTGACCGCGTCGCCCGAGATCCGAGGGGCGTCTCCAAGTCCTAGGGGCGCCCCAGGTCCGACGGGCGTCTCCAAGTCGGCGGCCGGTTCCTCACGGTATGCAGGCAAACTGCCACTCCCCATGGCGTACGCACCATGGGGAGTGGCTGTTTGCCGTGGGGAGCCCATCGACCCTCGGGCGTGTCGGGGCAGCCTGCCATGGGGAGTGGCAGGTTGCCTGCATCCCTTGGGAAACCGCCTCGACCCCGGGCGCCCTCCACGACCCGGAGGACCTCCCCGAGCCGCCGCGATCAGCTGACCGGGCCGCCACCTTCGAGCTCGGCGGGGTCGAGCTCGCCGCGGTTGCCACTGCGCCGGTGTAGGACGTAGGTGATGACCCAGAGGATCACCCCGCCGACGAGGAGGTACGCCGCGATCTCGTACTGCTGGAGCTGCTCGTCGCTGCGGGCCCAGGGGCCGGCCAGGTAGAGGCAGGTGGCGGCCCCGACCCAGGGCAGGGGCGCGGGGGCGTGGAAGTGGTCGTGGTCGACCGGCCGGCGTCGCAGGACGAGCAGGGCGACGTTCACCACGGCGAAGACGCAGAGCAGCAGCAGCGCCGTCGTACCGCCGAGGAGGGCGATCGCGTCGGCGCCGTCGGAGGCACCGGAGCGGCGGACGACGTAGATGATCAGGCCGAACGAGATCGCCGTGGTGAAGAGGATCGCGACGATCGGCGTACGACGGGTCCGGTGCACGATGCCGAGAGCGGACGGCAGCACGCCCTGGCGGGCCATGCCGTAGAGCAACCGGCTGGCCATCAGCATGTTGATCAGGGCGGTGTTGGCCACCGCGAAGAGCCCGATGAACGGGAAGATCGTGTCGAACGGGAGGCCGGGGGCGGCGGCCGCCACGACCTGGGTGAGCGCCTGGCCCTTGGTGGCGTCGGTGAGGTCGCCGACCGGCACCAGGGCGACCGCGCAGATCGATACCAGCACGTAGATGACGCCGGTCACGGTGAGCCCGGTCAGCATCGTGCGCGGGAAGTCCTTGACCGGGTCGGTGCACTCCTCGGCCATGTTGACCGAGTCCTCGAAGCCGACCATCGCGAAGAAGGCCAGCGAGGTCGCCGCGGTGACCGCGAGGAAGGCGTTCTTGCCCTCGGCGGACTGGAACATCACCACCTCGGTGAAGTCGCCCTTGCCGCCGGCGATCGCGATGAACCCGAGCACGATGATCAGCAGCAGGCCCGACACCTCGACCAGGGTGAGCACGATGTTGGCCTTGACGCTCTCGCCGACGCCGCGCAGGTTGACCAGGGCCACCACGGTCATGAAGGCCAGCGCCAGCAGCAGGATGCCGAGCCCACCGGCGGGCAGCGCGTCCTCCCCGATCGCCCCGATCCCCTTCAGGGCGTCGCGCAGGAAGCCCGCGAACGCGTTGGAGGCCGTCGAGGCCGACGTGATCCCGGAGCACATCACGGTGAACGCCACCAGGAACGTCACGAAGTGCACTCCGAAGGCCTTGTGCGCGTAGAGCGCCGCGCCTGCCGCCTGCGGGTAGCGGGTGACCAGCTCCAGGTAGGAGAACGCGGTCACCATCGCGACGCCGAACGCGGCCAGGAACGGCGCCCATGCCGCGCCGCCGACCTCGGCGGCGACCTGCCCGGTCAGCGCGTAGGCGCCGGTGCCGAGGATGTCCCCCACGATGAAGAGCAGCAGGAGCTTGGGTCCCATCACCCTCTTGAGCGCGGGCTGGTCGTTGCGGGCCTCGACGGTACTGGTCACGGGTCCTCCTGGGGCCGACTCCATCCTCTTCCCGTTGCCCGCACCGCGCTGAGGTCAAACGTCACCGCGAGTGGCGCGCGTAGAGCAGCGCCGTGACCAGGTAGCCGGCGGAGAGCACGCCGAGCACCGCGTACGAGCGGCCGTCGGTCGGCAGCACCACTGCACCGGTGGCGGCGGCGGCCACGAACGTGACGTTGAAGAGCACGTCGTACAGCGAGAAGACCCGACCCCGGTAGGCGTCCTCCACACCGGTCTGGACGAGCGTGTCGACGCAGATCTTGATGCCCTGCGAGGCCAGCCCGAGCACGAAGACGCTGACCAGCAGGGCGCCCTGGGTGTACAGCGCGGTGGGCACGACCTGGCTGACCGCGGTGAGGACGAGGAGCACCACGATCCAGCGACGCGGGCCGGTCCGGGCCGCCGCGGCGGGGGTGACCAGGGCGGCGGCCAGGAACCCGAGACCCCCGACGAGTGCTGCGCGGGACAGGTCGGCGAAGGCCGCGTCCGACTCGGCCGGGGTGTGGAAGTGGTTGCGGTACAGCAGCACCAGGGACACCGACGCGATCCCGAACCAGTAGCGGTGGCTGGCGATCACGGCCAGCGCAGCCGCCGCCGTACGACGCTCGCGCAGGTGGCGCAGCCCGTCGACCAGCCCGGAGACGACGTGGCCGAGCTCCTCACGGACGGCCGGACGGGCCGGGTCGAAGTCGGGGCCGAGCCGGTCGCGCGGGATACGCGCCGCCAACCCGCCCGCCACGGCGTACAGCACGGCGGCGGCGAGCAGCACGGTGACGTCACCGTCGTGGTCGAGGTGGCGGGCGACGGCGCGCACGCCACCGCCCACCCCCAGCCCGACCACGAACGCGAGCGTGCCCGCCGTCGGGGTGAGCGCATTGGCGGTGACCAGGTCGTCCCCGGCCACGGTGTGCGGCAGCGCTGCCGAGAGCCCCGCGAGCAGGAAGCGGTTCACCGACAGGCAGACCAGCACCACCCCGTAGAAGACCGGGTCGGGCAGTCCTGCGGCCACCACGCCGGCTACCACGAGCACGATCGCGACCCGCGACAGGTTCGCCCAGACCAGCACCTGGCGCCGCGACCAGCGGTCGAGCAGGACGCCGGCGAACGGCCCGAGCAGCGAGAAGGGCAGCGTGACCACGGCGAGCGCCGCAGCGATCGCCGCGGGCGAGGGCTGGTCGTCGGCGAAGAGCGCATAGGAGGCCAGCGCCACCTGGAAGACGCCGTCGCCGAGCTGGGAGGAGAGCCGCACCGAGACCAGCCGGCGGAACCAGACGCCCCGCAGCAGCCGGCCGAGGTGACGCAGGGTCGACCGCGGCGGAGGCGTGGTCGCGGTCATGGCGCCATCCTCGCGGGTGCGGAGCCCGGGGAACGACTCCGCCCCGCCACCCGGAGGGGTGACGGGGCGGGACGCGGTGCGGGGGTGTTCAGACCAGGACGGTGTCGCCGGTCAGGGTGCGGAACGTGTACGCCTGGGCGATCACGACCACCGGGATCGCCGCCAGCAGGCCGACGCCGCACAGGCAGGCGCCCACGATGTACGCCGCGAAGCTGGCCAGGAAGAAGAGCAGCAGGCTGCCCACGTTGTCCCGGACCAGGGCGATGCTCGCCTTGATCGCGTCGATCGCCTGCATGTTCCGGTCGACCACGAAGTAGAGCGCGAACGAGGTCAGGAACGCGAAGATGATGCCGGGCAGGATGCACAGCACCAGGCCAACGAAGACACCGATCGCGGTGAGGATCGCGGTCACGATCACCTGGGCGAAGTCGATGCCCTGGAAGGCCTTGCCGACGTCGATGCCCTCACCGCGGGTCAGGTTCAGCGCGCCCTTCACGATGCCGGACTGGACGATCAGGGTCACCGCATAGCTCAGCGCCCCGAAGAACAGGCTGACGATCATGGCGATCCCGAAGAAGCCACCACCGCTGATCGTGCCGTCGCTGTTCACGGTCGCACTCGGGCGGAACGGGATGCTGATGCCCTGGATGACCGCGCTCGCGATGACCAGCAGCAGCGTGATCAGCACCAGTGGCAGCAGGTTCTCGGTGAACTTCTTCCAGGCGTAGCTGAACGCGTTGCCCACGCTGTAGGGGCCTCCGGGCACGCCACCGCCGCCGTACGACCCGGGCGGCGGCGGAGGAGCACCCCAGCCGGGTCCGCCCGCCGGGGGCGGCGGCGGGTAGCCGGCCCCTCCACCGGGCGGCGGGGGCGGCGGATACCCGGCCCCACCCGGGGGCGGGGGCGGAGGGAAGCCGGAGCCCGGCGGCGGGGGCGGCGGGGGAGGCGGTGGTGGGACGTCGGAACCACCCGGCGGCGGCGGGGTGGGCTGGTTCTCCCCGCCCGGCGGCGGAGGCACGTTGTCGCTCATGGCTCGACAGTAGTGAATCCCGGCCCCTGCGGTGGGGACCTCGGGCCCTCATTCTGGCGCCGGACGACACGAGCCGCGGACCCCGAGCGGGGGATCCGCGGCTCGTGCTCAGCAGTCCGGCGAGCGGTACGACGGTCCGGTGCGGGTCAGCGCTCCACGTCGCCGCGGATGAAGGCCTCCACCTGCGCACGGCCCAGGTCGTCGGGCATCTGCACCGGCGGGGACTTCATCAGGTACGTCGAGGCCGACAGGATCGGGCCTCCGATGCCGCGGTCCTTGGCGATCTTGCAGGCGCGCAGCGCGTCGATGATGATGCCCGCGCTGTTGGGGGAGTCCCACACCTCGAGCTTGTACTCCAGGTTCAGCGGGACGTCGCCGAAGGCGCGACCCTCGAGGCGGACGTAGGCCCACTTGCGGTCGTCGAGCCAGGCCACGTAGTCCGAGGGGCCGATGTGGACGTTCTTGTCGTCGATCTTGCCGCCCAGCGGGCCGGTCAGGTTCGAGGTCACGGCCTGGGTCTTGGAGACCTTCTTGGACTCGAGGCGCTCGCGCTCGAGCATGTTCTTGAAGTCCATGTTGCCGCCGACGTTGAGCTGGTAGGTGCGGTCCAGCACGACACCACGGTCCTCGAACAGCTTGGCCATCACCCGGTGGGTGATGGTGGCGCCGACCTGCGACTTGATGTCGTCGCCGACGATCGGGACGCCGGCGGCCTCGAACTTGGCGGCCCACTCGGGGTCGGAGGCGATGAAGACGGGCAGCGCGTTGACGAAGCCGACGCCGGCGTCGATGGCGCACTGGGCGTAGAACTTGTCCGCGACCTCCGAGCCGACCGGGAGGTAGGAGACCATCACGTCGACGCGCTGGTCCTTGAGGACCTGGACGACGTCCACCGGCTCCTCGTCGGACTCCTCGATGGTGAGCCGGTAGTACTTGCCCAGGCCGTCGTTGGTCGGGCCGCGCTGCACGGTGACGCCGGTCGGCGGCACGTCGGCGATGCGGATGGTGTTGTTCTCCGAGTTGTTGATGGCGTCGGAGAGGTCGAAGCCGACCTTCTTGGCGTCCACGTCGAACGCGGCCACGAACTCCACGTCGGAGACGTGGTAGTCCCCGAACTTGACGTGCATCAGGCCGGGCACGGTGGCGTCGGGGTCGGCGTTCTTGTAGTACTCCACTCCCTGGACCAGGGAGGAGGCGCAGTTGCCCACGCCCACGATGGCGACACGTACGGAACCCATGCGGGGTCTCCTTCTGCTTAGTTCGGTTCTGTCGGACTGCTGGTTGAGCTGTTGCGTTCTGCGTCGATGAGGTCGGAGAGCCACTTGACCTCGCGCTCGACGGACTCGAGACCGTGACGCTGGAGCTCCTCGGCGTAGCTGTTCTTCCGCCCGGAGCGCTGGGAGTCGGACAGGCCTCGCTGGAAGCGGTCGAGCCGCTCCTCGAGCCGCGAGCGACGCCCCTCGAGGACCCGGAGCCTGATCTCCCGGTCGGTGCGACCGAAGAAGGCGAACCGGACGTCGAAGTCGTCGTCCTCCCACGAGGCGGGACCGGTGTCGGACATCAGCTTCCCGAAGCGCTCGTCCCCCTCGGGGGTGAGCTCGTAGGTGATCCGCTGCCGACGGCTCGCGGCCGCCCGCCCGGCGCTGCGGGTGGCGCCCGCCTCCGGGGTGACGACGTGCTCGGTGATCCAGCCGGCCTTCAGCATCTTCTTCAGCGCGGGGTAGAGGGAGCCGTAGGACAGCACCCGACCCCAGCCGAGGACGACGTTCAGCTGCTTGCGGAGCTCGTACCCGTGCAGGGGGTTCTCGTGCAGCAGTCCGAGGACCGCCAGCTCGAGGGTCTCCCCGCGTCGTGTCACGTCGTCTCCGTCCGGTCCCGGGTCGGCCCCTCCGTCGTTGGAGAGGACAAACCCGCTCGTTTGTTCGTGTTGCATCGAACGCACATATCGTAGCGATATATCGCAGGGATCAAAATCGACGACGCGCGGGACGGGTGTGACCTTGGTTGCCCCGTGGGGACGATTCGGGCATCTGTCCGTCTCGGCCCGTACTCTGGTCGGGCGGTACTGCCCGCACCACGACCGCACGACACCATCGGGAGCGCACCGAGCATGGCAAGCAAGGAACAGTCCGGCACGCCCGGGAAACCCGCGGGGCCCGGCAAGCCCGGCAAGCCCGTGAAGAAGCCGAAGGGCAAGTGGTCCACCGGCTGGCGCGTCTGGCTCAAGCGCCTCGTGCTCACCGGCGCCCTGGTGGTCACCCTGGGCGTCCTGGCCTTCGCCTACGCCTACGCGCGCACCGACATCCCGGACCCCAACAAGGCGTTCGAGACCCAGACGACGTACATCTACTACGCGGACGGGAAGACCCAGCTCGGCAAGTTCGCCGACCAGAACCGCACCAGCGTCGCGCTCTCCGACATCCCCCAGCACGTCCAGGACGCGGTGATCGCGGCCGAGGACCGCACCTTCTACACCAACAAGGGCATCGACCCGAAGGGGATCCTGCGCGCCGCCTTCAACAACGCCAAGGGCGGCTCCAAGCAGGGTGCCTCCACGATCACCCAGCAGTACGTCAAGGTCTTCTACCTGAGCCAGGAGCGCACCTACTCGCGCAAGCTCAAGGAGGCGATCCTGTCGCTGAAGATCCAGCGGCAGCAGTCCAAGGAGGAGATCCTCCAGGGCTACCTCAACACCATCTACTTCGGGCGCGGTGCCTACGGCATCGAGGCGGCCGCCCACGCCTACTTCGACAAGTCCTCGAAGGACCTGACGGTGCGCGAGGGCGCGGCGCTCGCCGCGATCCTGAACTCGCCCAACAACTACGACCCGGCCAACGGCAAGGCCGCCCGGCAGGCCCTCGACGCCCGCTTCCAGTACGTCGTCAACGGCATGTCGGAGATGGGCAGCCTCTCGCCCGAGGCGGCCTCGGACCCCAAGACCTACAAGCTGCCGGTCTTCCCCAAGGTCCAGGCCGAGAGCCAGAACGGCGGCCAGCGGGGCCACGTCCTGCGGATGGTCTACAAGGAGCTCGTCGCGCTGGGCTACACCGACAGCGAGATCTACGGCGGCGGGCTGCGCGTCACCACGACGTTCACCCGCCCGGCGATGGCGGCCGCCCGGGACGGCGTGCTGGAGCAGCGCCCCGACCTCAAGGGTCTCCACGTCGGCGTCTCCTCGGTCGACCCCCGCACCGGAGCGCTGCGCGGCCTGTACGCCGGGCAGGACTTCCTGCAGAGCGAGCAGAACTGGGCGCTGCTCGGCGGGGCGCCCGGCTCGACGTTCAAGGCGTTCTCGCTGGCCACGGCGCTGGACTACGGCTACTCGCTGAAGAGCACCTTCGACGGCAACTCCCCGATCAAGATCGGCGACACCGAGTTCAACAACGAGGGCGAGGGCCTGGGCAAGTCCTACGGCCGGGTCAGCCTGCTGACGGCCACCGAGGAGTCCATCAACACCGCCTACATCGACCTCGCCGACTCGATGGACGACGGGGTGGACAAGGTCATCGACACCGCCGAGAAGATGGGCATCCCGCGCAACGCCCCGGGCCTGGACCGCAACTTCAGCACCATCCTGGGCTCGGCCACCCTGTCGCCGGTCGACATGGCCAACGCCTACGGGACGATCGCCGACGGTGGCCTGGCCAAGAAGTGGTACGTGATCGAGAACGTGAAGACCGCCTCGGGCGACGTCCGCTACAAGCACCACGTGAAGACCACCCAGGCGATCTCCTCCGACGTCGCCGCCGACGTGACCTACGCGCTGCAGCAGGTCACCAAGGTCGGCACCGGCACCAACGCGGCCACGATCGGCCGCCCGGTCGCCGGCAAGACCGGCACCGCGACCGACGACGCCGGCCACGTCCGCTCCTCCTGGTTCGTCGGCTTCACCCCCCAGCTCGCGACCGCGGTGATGTACGTCCGCGGCGACGGCAACGACCCGCTCGACGGCTACCTCGACAGCTTCTACGGCGGCACCCACCCGGCGATGACGTGGGCCGCGGTGATGTCGCGGGCGCTGGACGGCACCGAGACGATCC
The DNA here is from genome assembly GCA_044227235.1 of Marmoricola sp. GTDB lineage: Bacteria > Actinomycetota > Actinomycetes > Propionibacteriales > Nocardioidaceae > Marmoricola_A. The sequence goes on from JBGAFN010000003.1 coordinate 111,957, forward strand.
CGTTCCCGGACCCCGCGAACCTGGAGCAGACGGTGACCGGGCACGAGCCGGCCCCGACGTACACCCCGCCGCCGCCGAAGCCGACGAAGACCAAGTCCGCCACGCCGACGCCGACGCCCACCCCGACGCCCACGCCGACGCCGACCCCGACGCCCACGCCGACCCCGACGCCGACCCCCACGCCGTGCGAGGGCCTGGTCTGCCCGGGGCCGAGCTGCGACCCGTCGCCGTGCCAGCAGGACAACCCACCGCCGGGACGGGACCCGAACCCGCGACCGGCGACCCAGCGCACGGAGTACGCGACGTTGGGACGGGAGTAGCGTTCGCCGGGTGAGCCAGCACCCGGGCCCCGTCGGCATCGCGCACCCCACCCGGGAGGACCCGACCGCCCGCGCCGCCAGCGAGGTCCTCGGCGGCCCGCACGGGCGCCGGTCGGTGGGCCACTCCTGGTGGACCCCGGTCCGGGTGGTGCTGGCGCTGGCCTGCGTGGGCTGGCTGCTGGCGATGGTGCAGAAGGCGCCCTGCGCAGCCGACCACTGGTCGGGGGACAAGACCCGCTACGCCCAGATGTGCTACTCCGACGTCCCCTACCTCTACGTCGGGCGCGGGTTCGCCGAGCGACGGGTGCCGTTCACCGACAGCGAGGGCCGCTACCCCGACCTGGAGTACCCGGTGCTGATCGGCTACTTCGCCTGGAGCGCCGCGGTCGTCACCCAGTGGGTCAACGGCGGCGCCGACATCGATGCGCGGCGGGCGGCCGACCCGGCCGGCGTCTACGCCCTCCCCGGGGTCGAGGCCGAGCGACAGGACTACTTCCTGGTCACCGCGGTGATGCTCGCGCCGTTCGCCCTGCTCACCGCCTACTTCCTCAGCCGCGCGAGCCGGGGGCGGCCCTGGGACGCCGTCGCGTACGCCGTGGCGCCGGTGCTGGTGCTGACCGGGCTGGTCAACTGGGACCTGCTGGCCCTCACCTTCGTCGCCGGCGCCCTGTGGGCGTGGGCGCGGGGCAGACCGGTGCTGGCCGGCGTGATGGTCGGCCTGGGCACCGCCACCAAGCTCTACCCGCTCTTCCTGCTCGGAGCCTTCCTGGTGGTGGCGCTACGTCGCCGGCGCCTGCCCGACCTCGGGCGTGCCGTGGCCGGGGCGCTGGCCGCCTGGCTGGTGGTCAACCTGCCGGCGATGCTGGGTGACCTCGACGCGTGGCAGAGCTTCTGGCGCTTCAACTCCGATCGAGGACCCGACCTGGGCTCGCTGTGGCTCGTCGCCGCGCACCTGGGCCATCCCGCCTCGGCGCACACGATCAACGTGGTCTCGGGGCTCGGGTTCGCCGCGGTCTGCGTCGGGGTCCTCGTGCTCGGGCTCCGCACCCGCCACGTCCCGCGCGTCGCCCAGCTCGCCTACCTGGTCGTGGTGGGCTTCCTGCTGCTCAACAAGGTCTACTCGCCCCAGTACGTGCTGTGGCTCCTGCCGCTGGCCGTCCTGGCCCGCCCCCGGTGGCGCGACCTGCTCATCTGGCAGGCCGGCGAGATCCTCTACTTCGCCGCCGTGTGGTGGTACCTCGGCGAGTACTCCGCCAACGCCACCTCCGGCGGTGAGGACCAGCTCTACAGCATCGCCACCCTCGTCCGGGTCGCCGCCGAGCTCTACCTCGCCGTGCTCGTCGTCCGCGACCTGCTCCGCCCCGACCTCGACCCCGCCCGCCTCGTCCCCACCCCCGACGGCCCCGTCCTCGACCCGGACCACGACCCGCTGTCGGCGTAGGGTCGCGGTTTCCCACGGGATGTCGGCAAACTGCCACTGCCCATGGCGTACGCCCCATGGGCAGTGGAGGTTTGCCATGGGCAGCTCGCCCTGGAAGGACGACGCCGGCCCGGTGGGACCGATCAGACGAAGACGATCTCGTCGAACGCCGTCGTGGTGAACCGGACCGCGACCTCGACGTCCCCGCCGACCGGGGGGATCAGGGCGCCCTGCGGCACGAACAGCATCGAGGCCTGCATGTGCGGGGGCTCCGCGAAGAGCCGCTGCTTGCCGTCCACCGTGAACGGCGAGCGCACGAAACCGGCGGCGTCGAGGCCTCCCTTGGCCACCCGGGCCGCCCGGTCGCGGAGGGTCGAGCCGCCGGTGGGCGCCTCCAGCCCGATCCCGTGCGCGGTCCCGCCCGAGACGACGAGGATGTGCCCGTCCTTGGGCGCCGTACGACCCCGGTAGCCGAAGACGTCGCCGCGGGTGACCGCGTGCACGTCGAGGACGGTGGCCCGCACCGCCAGGGCGCCCCGGTCGCCCAGCCACAGGCTCGTGCCGATCCGGGGCCGGAACTCGTAGTCGCCGAAGGAGGCTCGCAGCGCGGTGAGCTCGTCGGCGGTCAGGTGCGAGACGTAGACCCGGTGCGCGTCGATGCCGGAGGCGACCAGCTCGGTCATCAGCCGTTCCATCTCGCCGAGGTGCGACCCGCCGCTCATCGGCAGGTGCACCGCGAACCCGTCGACCTCGACGCCGGTGAGGTGGTCGGCAGCCTCGCGCAGTCCGCGTGGCGTGAAGCCGTGCCGCAGCATCGAGGTGACCAGCTCCAGCACCACCCGCGGCCGCGTCCCGGGGGCACCCCCGGACTGGGCGCCGAGCCCGTTGAGGGCGGCGAGGTCCTCGAGCCGACCGACCGTGTGCACGATGCGCGGGCCGTACGTCGTCCGGGTCTCGGCCGGCCGCCACGGGGTCAGCACCAGCAGCGACCCCGGGAACTCGTCCTGCACCTGCGCGACCTCGGCGTACGTGCCCACGGCGAGGGTGTCGGCACCCAGCTCGGCGGCGACGCGGGCGAGGCGGGCGTTGCCGAAGCCGTAGCCGTTGCCCTTGGCGACCGGGACGAGTCCGGGGTTCGCCTCCACGACGCCGGCGAGGTGGGTGCGCCAGCGGTCCTCGTCGACGTGCAGCGTGAGCATCCTGGACCCCTCTCAGCCGCGCCGGGCGAGGTAGATCGTGAAGGCCTTGTAGAGGGCGCGGTTCACCGGGAGGTCCCACTCGCCGGCGTACTCGACGGCCTCGCCACCGGTGCCGACCTTGAACTGGATCAGCCCGACGTGGGAGTCGTCGGGGTCGAGGGTGTCGGTGATGCCGCGCAGGTCGTAGACGTCGGCGCCCTGGTCCAGCGCGTGCCGGATCATCGCCCACTGCACCGCGTTGGACCCGCGGACGTCGCGCTTCTCGGTCGAGGAGGCGCCGTAGGAGTACCAGACGTGGCCCCCGACCTGGATCAGGATCGTGCTGGCGACCAGGTCGCCCTCGTGGGTCGCGGTGAAGAGGGCGATGCGGTCGGGGTCCTCGGCCAGCAGCGCCCCGAACATGGTCCGGAAGTAGGACAGCGGCCGCGGCGTGAAGTGGTCGCGCTCCGCGGTGTGGACGTAGAGCTCGTGGAAGCGGGCGAGCTCGGACTCGAGGTCCTCCGGCGCCACGCGGACGATCTCGACGCCCTCCTTCGCCGCCTTCTTGATGTTGCGCCGCCAGAGCTGGTTCATCCCCGCCAGGACGTCGTCCTCGCTGCGGGCCCTGCCGTCGGCGTCGCGCAGCGGGATCTGGAAGTTGTACTGCGGCTGACCCGCCGCGAAGCCACCCTCGGCGACCTGCGGCCGCCAGCCCAGCTCGCGCAGCTGGGAGACGACCCGGGCGCCCTGCACGGACCGCTCGACGGGCGGCAGGTCGTCGAGCCTCGCGATGCCCGGGTCGGCGACGCCCGCCTTCACCGAGGCCGCGTCCCACCGGCGGGTGATGACGGGCGGACCCATCCGGATGCCGAAGGCCCCCTGGGTGGCGAGGTGCTTGGTCATCGGGGCCAGCCAGTCGCTGAGGTACTCCGCGTCCCAGTCGATCACCGGCCCCTCGGGGAGGTAGGCCAGCGAGCGCTTCAGCCGCGGCAGCCTGCGGTACAGCACCAGCGCGACCCCGACCAGCTCACCCTGCGCGTACCACCCGATCGACTCGCGCTGCCACTCGCTCTTCACGGCCCCCCACGCCGGTGTCTGCAGGAAGCTCGCGCTGCGACGCGTCCCCAGGAACGCGCGATGGTCCTCGGCGGGGATCGTGCGGACGGTGAGGGGAGGGGCGGTCACGGTCCCCGAGCCTAGTCGGTGTCCGGTTTCTCAAGGGATGCAGGCAAACTGCCACTGCCCACGACGTACGCCCCATGGGCAGTGGAGGTTTCCCATGGGCAGTCGGGGCCACCGCCGCGGCGGCGCATCCGTCCCACGCCGAACGACCCCGGGCGCTCTCCCCAGGAGCGATGTGAGCTGGCCTACCGTCGTCGGCGTACCGCGAGCCTGCATGCATGTACGACTCCTGGGACGCCCTGCGCCACATCGCCGTCACGAAGGCCGCCTTCCTCCGTCGCGAGGCCATCGCCCTCGGCCTCGACGACAAGACCCTCGCCCGCGCCCGTCGGCGCAGCGAGCTGGTCCGTGTCCGCCACGGCGCCTATACGTTCCCGGACCTGTGGGAGGTCGTCGATGACGTGGCGCGCCACGAGATCCAGACGCTTGCGGCCCTGCGGGTCCTCGGCGAGCGGACGGCGGCCAGCCACCACAGCGCGTGCGCACTGCACGGCATGGACCTCTGGGGGGTCGAGCTGGACACGGTGCACCTCACCCGGCTCGACGGTGGGGCCGGGCGGACCGAGGGTGACGTGATCCATCACGAGGGTCTGTGGCTGCCGGAGGACGTCGTCGACCTCCGTGGCTGGAAGGCGACCGCGCCTGCTCGGGCCGCCCTCGAGTCGGCCCATCTCTCCGGCGTCGAACGCGGGCTCGTCGTCGCCGACTCGGGGCTGCGCATGGGGCTCTTCACCCCGGAGGACCTCGAGCGCCAGCATCGGCTGATGCAGTCCTGGCCCGGCAGCCAGCACCTCCAGCTGGTCACCCGCCTCGCCGACGGTCGTAGCCAGTCGGTGGGGGAGTCGAGGTGCCGGTACCTCTTCTGGAGGAACGGTCTGCCGGCCCCGGTCCTGCAGTACCACGTGTACGACGGTGACAGGCTGATCGGTATCACCGACTTCGCGTGGCCGGAGTACGGACTGCTCGGCGAGTTCGACGGCAAGGTGAAGTACGGGCGTCTCCTCAAACCCGGTCAGACCCCGGGCGACGTCGTCTTCGACGAGAAGAGACGCGAGGACCTGCTGCGGCGGGTGACCGGCTGCGGCATGGTGCGGGTGATCTGGGCGGACTTCGGTCGCCCCCGCCAGACCGCGACGATGGTCCACGGCCTGCTCCGTCACGCCGCCTGAGCCTGCGCCGGTTCGTCGGTCGTCGAGGGGCCGGCGCGGACTGCCCATGGCAGACCTCCACTGCCCATGGGGCGTACGCCATGGGCAGTGGCAGTTTGCTGGCATCCCGTGGGAAACCGGACCGCAAACCGGACCGCGGCGGGAGTCAGAGCCGGGAGCGGAGCCAGTCGAAGTCGGCACGATGCTCGGCGGCGCCGCCGGGGGTCTCGGCGACGACGGGGGCGCGGGCGGCGCGGATCACCTCGACGAAGGCGTCGTGGTCGACGTGGCCCTCGCCGAAGTTGGCGTGCCGGTCAGCGCCGGAGTCGAACTCGTCGCGGCTGTCGTTGGCGTGCACGAGGTCGATCCGGCCGGTGATGGCGAGGATCCGCTCGACGGCCGTGGCCAGGTCGATGCCCCCGGCGTGGGCGTGGCAGGTGTCGAGGCAGAAGCCGACGTTCTCCGCTCCGGACGCGCTCGCAACGGCGTCGAAGACCCCGGCGATGCGGTCGAGGTGCCGGGTCATCGCGTTGCCGCCACCGGCGGTGTTCTCGATGAGCAGAGGGATCTTCAGGTCGGTCGCCTCGACGGCTTTGCGCCAGTTGTCGAACCCGACCGCGGGGTCGTCCTTGGCGTTGACGTGGCCGCCGTGCACGATCAGGCCCTTGGCCCCGATGGAGGCGGCCGCGTCGAGGTGCTGCTGGAGCAGCTTGCGGCTCGGGATCCGGATCCGGTTGTTGGTGGTCGCCACGTTGACGATGTACGGCGCGTGCACGTAGAGGTCGATGTGGGCCTCCTCGGCTGCCGCGCGCAGCGCGTCGGCGCCGCCGGCGTACGCGATCTCGGGGCCCTTGTAGCCCTGCGGGTCGCCGAGGAAGAACTGGACGAGGTCGGCGCCGCGGGCCTGCGCCTCCGCGATCGGGTCGGTCTGGTCGACGTGCGCTCCGAGGCGGATCGGGTTGCTCATGCGGCCCAGGGTAGGCGGCGCCCCGGACGATTTCCTCGCCGGCCCCGCCCGCTGCTAACCTGTGCTGTCCTCCCCGTCCGGTCGGTCACCGAGACCTGCCCGGGCGTGAGGAACCGGTCCCCCTCGGGGGCCCGGACGCAACAGCCCTCCTGCCACGGAACGACCGTGGCCGCCTGAGTCCGAAGGAGGTGGAGACTGCTTTGCGTGCCTATGAAGTGATGGTCATCCTCGACCCCAGCCTTGACGAGCGCACTGTGGCCCCGTCCCTCGACACCTACCTCAACGTCGTCCGCCAGGACGGTGGACAGGTCGAGAGTGTCGACGTGTGGGGCAAGCGCCGTCTGGCGTACGAGATCAAGAAGAACGCCGAGGGCATCTACGCCGTCATCGACCTGAAGGCCGAGCCGGCCACGGTGAAGGAGCTCGACCGCCAGCTCACGCTGAACGAGTCGGTGCTGCGGACCAAGGTCATCCGGCCCGACGTCCACTGAGCCGACCCCCGCGCATCCCCAGCCCGGACGCCCCGTCCCCCGAAGGTCGGTGGGTCCGGCTAGGTTCGCAGGACGTCGGAACAGATCCAGTCACCACCGCAGGGAGACCCCATGGCAGGCGAAACCCCGATCACCGTGATCGGCAACCTCACCGCTGACCCCGAGCTCCGCTTCACCCCGTCGGGTGCGGCTGTCGCGAACTTCACCGTGGCCTCCACGCCGCGGAACTTCGACCGGCAGACGAACGAGTGGAAGGACGGCGAGGCGCTCTTCCTCAACTGCTCCGTGTGGCGCCAGGCGGCTGAGAACGCCGCCGAGTCGCTGACCCGGGGCATGCGTGTCATCGTGTCGGGCCGGCTCAAGGCCCGCAGCTACGAGACCCGCGAGGGCGAGAAGCGCACGGTCTTCGAGATCGAGGTCGAGGAGGTCGGGCCGAGCCTGAAGTACGCGACCGCCAAGGTCCAGAAGACCAGCCGCGGCAGCGGCGGCGGTGGCTACAGCGGCGGCGGCAGTGGCGGCGACGACCCGTGGTCCGGTGGCGGCAACGCCGGCGGCCCGGGTGGTGGCGGCTACGGCGGCAACGCGGGTGGCAACGCGGGCGGCGGCAACGCCGGCGGTGCGTGGGGTGGCCAGCAGGCCGCCCCGGCGGGCGACCCGTGGGCCTCGGGTGGCGCCGGCGGCGCCTCCGACGAGCCGCCCTTCTGACCGACGACCGGGGTCCGACTGCCCCACCCGTGCCGAGGACGCCGTCCTCGGTGCACCTCCAACCGAATCCATTCCGGGTCCGACATCGGCCGAGACCCGGGCTCACTGAAGGAGCACCACAATGGCCAAGCCGGTTCTGCGCAAGCCCAAGAAGAAGGTTTGCCAGTTCTGCAAGGACAAGACCGCGTACGTCGACTACAAGGACACGACGCTGCTGCGGAAGTTCATCTCCGACCGGGGCAAGATCCGTGCCCGTCGGGTGACGGGCAACTGCGTCCAGCACCAGCGCGACGTCGCCACGGCCGTGAAGAACGCCCGTGAGGTCGCCCTGCTGCCCTACACGTCCACCGCGCGCTGAGGAAGGGGACCACTGCGATGAAGCTCATCCTGACTCACGAGGTCACCGGCCTCGGTGCCCCCGGCGACGTGGTCGAGGTCAAGGACGGCTACGGCCGTAACTTCCTGATCCCGCGTGGCTTCGCGATCCGCTGGTCGCGTGGCGGCGAGAAGCAGATCGACTCGATCAAGGCGGCGCGTGACGCACGCTCGGTGCGCGACCTGGGCAAGGCCCAGGAGATCAAGGCGACCCTCGAGGGTGCCCCGGTCACCGTGCCCGTGCGCGCCGGCGAGGGCGGTCGCCTGTTCGGCGCCGTCACCGTCTCCGACATCGCCGCGGCGATCAACAAGGCCGCGGGCGGTTCGTCCGACGTGGTCGACAAGCGCCGGATCCTGGTCGGGAACCCGATCAAGGCCCTCGGCTCGCACACCGTCACCGTGAAGGTGCACGACGACCTCGAGGCCGTCGTCAACCTGAACGTCGTCTCCGCCTGAGGGACGCCGGGCTCGCCCGGACGACATCGCAGGAGCCGCTCCCGGCCAGCCGGGGGCGGCTCCTGTGTCGTCCCTGGGTCACCGTCGTCCCTGGGTCACCGTCGTCCCTGGGTCACCGTCGTCCCTGGGTCACCGTCGTCCCTGGGTCACCGTCGTCCCTGGGTCACCGTCGGCCTAGTGCGACGACAGCCGCCGCACGGACGCACAGCCGGGGCGTCGGGCGATCAGGTGCGCGGCGCGAGGGTCGCCTGGATCGCCGGCGCCACCATCGCGACCAGGTCGTCGATCGGCATCGACGCGACCGGCTCGAGCCGGGTGACGTAGCGGATGACGGCGATCCCGCCGAGCTGGGCGGCCACCAGCTCGAACCTGGTCGCCGCGTCGTCCACCCGCTTGGAGCGCAGCAGGGGGGTGAAGACCCACCGGCTCAGCAGCGCGACGAGCATCCGTCCCCCGACTGCGCTCCGGGCCCCGGACCGGATCGTCCGGAGCATCCGGTCCCGGGTCCGGGGGTTCTCGCAGAGCTCGAAGAACCGGCGGGCGATCCGCTCACCGGTGCTGGCCTCGAGGCGGTCCGCGTCCGGCCCGCCCGTGCGGGGTCCGGCCAGCAGCTGGTCCACGCCCGCGAAGGACGGCGGGGGCGGGGTTCTGCTCAGCGCGACCACGCCCGCCATTGTGTGACAGGTGGGGCGGGTGGGATCGGAGGCTCGCCCGGATCGGCGGCCCGCCCGACGGGTGGACCCGGCTGCCGAGCGCTGCTCGGGCCGGGGCCGTCAGGGTCGCTGGGAGAGCCCGACCGCCTCGACGCTGACCTCGCGGCCCGAGGTCAGCACGGTGAAGGTCAGCTTGCCCGAACGCAGGCCGGGGAAGCTCACCAGCGGCACCGGCTGGTTGCCCCGCCGCGTGGCCGAGTCCAGGTTCACCCGTCGGAGCAGCTTGTCGTCCAGGGTCACCTTGAGCCGGCCGCAGCCCGGGCAGCGGGTGACGACGAGCAGCAGCGCCCGCTTGTCGGTGAACGCCTTGCGGAACGACGCGCCCTTCTTGGTGGTCGTCTTGTAGTTGTCGCGGAAGTGCCCGGGGCCGGTCTTGGACTTCCACCCCTTGCTGAACGAGCCGACGGTGCGGGTGGTCTGCGGCACCGTCCACTCGGTGGTGGCCGGGGTCGGGTCGACGTTCCCGGCGTTGTCCACGGCGGCGACGGTGAAGGTGTAGTCACCGGGCTGCATGCCGCGGACGTACGCCTGCGAGTCGTTGCACGCCCGGGGCTGGCCGTTGAGGGTGCAGCGGTAGCCCAGCGTGTTCTCGTTCGCGGTGTACTCGACCCCGGCGTACGGGAAGAGGTGCCAGCGGTGCGGGGCGTCGGTGATGCGGGTGTTCGGGTCCTCGACGTCGGGGTTCGGCTCGCCGAGCACGGTCCAGGTGAAGGTCTCCGGCGTCTGCTCGACGTTGGGCGTGCCCAGCGCCGGGTGGTCCGAGGCGCGCACCGCGAAGGTGTAGTCGCCCGCGAGCAGGCCGGTGTAGAGGACGGTGCCGGTGCTCGTGGTCGCGCCGGCCGGCGGGGTGACGGTGCAGTTGGTCCAGTCCTGGGCGACCGGACCCTCCAGCTTGCACTCGAAGGTGGCACCGGTCTCGGCGACCTGGGTGGTCACGTCGAAGCGGGCCGCCGTGGCCGAGGTCGGGCTGGACGGCGAGGCGGTGATGCTCGACTCGGGAGCGGTGCAGTCGTCCAGCGGCAGCTGGATCGGCCAGGTGCAGCTCAGCCCCGCCTGGGCCGGAGCGGCCAGCAGCGGCTGGGCGACCAGGGCGAGCGCCATCGCCGCCAGGACCGCCGCCGCTCGCCGCGCCGACCGGTGGCGGGTGCTCCCGGAGCCGGGACGGGGGTGCTGGAGCTGGGCGGGCACGGTGGTCTCCCTCGGGTGGCGGTCGTCGTCCCCTCTCCAACGCGCGGGGGCGCGGATGGTGACACCGGAGTCTGGACATTCTCCCGCGTTCAGAGCGAAATGTCCGAGAAGTCGGCGTACTCAGGGTCAGCCCGCGGACTCCTCGGGGACCGCTTCCTCAGTGTCCGGCTGTTCCGAGACGCTCCACAGCGTGACCACCAGGACCAGGTTGCCGAGCACCAGCAGGACGGCGGTCGGCAGCACCAGCCACCGCCAGTCGGCGCCGTAGATCAGCACCGGGACCACGGCCGCGACGGCGAAGAGCGTGCGCAGCACCCCGAAGCGGCGGTCCAGCGGCGCCCGGCTCAGGTCCACGAGGGCGTCGCAGAGCAGGTAGCAGAAGGCGAGCGTGGGCAGGCTGAAGAACCACTCCATGCTGGCGTCGAGGTGGGCGACCGAGGCGGGCGACCAGGCGACCACCGCGGTGGCCAGGCTCAACCAGGCGGTCACCTTGGCCGAGCCGATGCCGTCGAGCCCGGTCAGCCCGCTGAGCCCGAGCAGGACCAGGACCCAGCCGACGGGATCGGCGACGAGGTCGTGCCCGGACCCGGTGGTGACGTCGAGGAAGACGATCACCAGCCCCAGCACGACCGCCTTCAGGCTGCTCACGACGCGGAGCCTAGTGGGGCGCCCAGCCGCATCCAGCGGGTCCCGCGAGCGCGGTGGAGCAGGACGACGGCGCGCAGTCCGATGAAGCCGGCGCCGAAGGCGAGCCAGAGCCGGACCAGGCCCTCGGTGCCGGTGGGCTCACCCAGGTGGGTGGAGAGCAGGGCCAGGGGCGCGAACGCTGCCAGGACCACCGCGCCGCCGGCAGCCAGGTAGCGACCGTCCCCGGCTCCGATCAGGACGCCGTCGAGCACGAAGACGACCCCGGCGACGGGCTGGAACAGGGCCGCCACCAGCAGGACCCGGCTGAGCTGGTGGGCGACGGCGGGGTCGTCGGTGAAGAGGCCACCCGCGAGCGGCGCGACCAGAGCCAGGGCGAGGCCGGTGACGACGCCGCTGAGCACGCCCAGCCGCACCATGCGGCGGGTCAGCGCCCGGGCGGCCTCGGCGTCCCCGGCCCCGAGCGCGGCTCCGGTCAGGGTCTGGGCGGCGATCGCCACCGCGTCGAGGGCGTAGGCGAGGAACGTCCAGATGGTGCCGGCGAGCTGGTGGGTGGCCACCGCCGTGGCGCCCAGGCCTGCCGCCGACCAGGTCGTCACCACCAGCGAGGCGCGCAGGGTGAGGGTGCGCAGGAACAGCGGGCCGCCCGCCCGGGCCGCGCGGCGTACGGCGGGTCCGTGCGGTCGGCGCGGGGCGTCGTACCGGCGGGCGTGGCGCAGCACGACGGCGGTGAGCGCCACCGCGGAGCCGAGCTGGGCCAGGTCGGTGCCCCAGGCGGAGCCCGCGATGCCCAGCCCGGGCACGGGGCCGGCCCCGAAGACGAGCAGCAGGTTGAGCCCGATGTTGGCCGCGTTGGCCCCGACGGCGACGACCAACGGGGTCCGGGTGTCGGCCAGGCCGCGCAGCACCCCGGTCGCCGCGAGCACCACCAGCATGGGGGCCACCCCGAGCCAGGCGGGCCGGAGGTAGGCGACTGCCTGCTCGGACACCTCGGGGCCCACCCCGAACGCGTCCACCAAAACGCCGCTCGAGGCCAGCCCGAGCACGGCGAGCAGTGCTCCCAGGGCGGCGGCGAGCCAGAGTCCCTGCAGCCCGTCGGCGAGCGCGCCCCGCGGGTCGCCCGCGCCCACCCGCCGGGCGACCGCGGCGGTGGTGCCGTAGGCCAGGAACACGCAGAGCCCGACCGCCGTCTGGACCACCACGGAGGCGATCGCCAGCCCGGCGAGGGGGATGGTGCCCAGGTGGCCGACGATGGCGGCGTCGGCCAGCAGGAACAGCGGCTCGGACACGAGCGCCAGGAAGGCCGGTACGGCGAGCTGGGCGATCTGTCCGTCGAGGGACCGGCCGGACGCCCGTCTGTGATCCATATCACCCCCGACATCGGGCGATCTGCGCGAGATCTTTCGGCGAAACCGCACGGAGCCCTCCGTCCTCCTGCTAAGCCCAAAGGCGCCAAACCGGTCAGATCGAGCCCTGTGTACAACTCGGGTCGTCCTGTGAGTATCGCGGTCCAGCATTCCGGGCCGCGACGCTCCAGGGACCTTGGTCTCGGTGTCCGGAAGGTGGACCGAAGATGAAGGAATTACTTTCTGTGCACAGCGGTGGACTGGCGTTCCTGCAGGTCAGAGGCACTTTTCCGGCGACGTCCCCCGAGTTCTCCACAGTTGGGTGAACAGGCTGTGCACACCAGGAGCGGCGTGTTCCACACGATCGCCCGAGTTATCCACAGGACCTGTGGACCACGGGGTTGGGTGGGGTCCCCACCCGGGACTACGGTCAGGGCTTCCAGCAGACGGCTCCAACCCCCCGGGAGGCCCGCCGGCCGAAGATTTGTCGGCGGCTCCCCCTAGCGTCGTCTGCGGATGCCGGGGCCGCTCCACGCTCCCCGGTCGAGCGTTCCGACTGGGAGGAAGGGGCACCGCGTGAGCGTGGCCGAGCACGCCGGAGGGCCGGGACCGGTCTTCGGTGACGAGCCCTGGGACCCCGAGTACGACGCCGTCCCCACGCAGGGCGGGGGCACCCCGTCGTCCGGGGCGCGCTCCGGCGGTGGGGCCGGCTACGACCGGATGCCCCCGCAGGACAACGACGCCGAGCAGTCCGTGCTGGGCTCGATGCTGCTCTCCAAGGACGCGATCGCGGACTCCATCGAGGTGATCCGCGGGACCGACTTCTACCGCCCCGCGCACGAGACGATCTTCGACGCGATGATCGACCTCTACGGGCGCGGCGAGCCGGTCGACCCGGTCACCACCGCCGCCGAGCTCGGGCGCCGCGGCGAGCTGGTCAAGGTGGGCGGAGCGCCGTACCTGCACACGCTCTCGGCCTCGGTGCCGATCGCGGCCAACGCGTCGTACTACGCCGAGATCGTCCGGGAGAAGGCCATCCTGCGCCGGCTGGTCAGCGCGGGCACCAAGATCGTCCAGCTCGGGTACGCCGGTGAGGGCATCGTCGACGACGTCGTGGACGCCGCCCAGCAGGAGGTCTACCAGGTCACCGACAAGCGGACCTCGGAGGACTACGCCCCGCTGAGCGCGATCATGGAGGCCACCCTCGACGAGATCGAGGCGATCTCCAACCGGGGCGGCGAGATGACCGGGGTGCCGACCGGGTTCGCCGACCTCGACGAGCTGACCAACGGGCTTCACGGCGGGCAGATGATCATCATCGCCGCGCGTCCGGCGGTCGGGAAGTCGACCCTCGCGCTCGACCTGTGCCGTGCGGCCTCCATCCACCACAACCAGACCTCGGTCATCTTCAGCCTCGAGATGACGCGCAACGAGATCACCATGCGGCTCCTCTCGGCCGAGGCGAAGATCCCGCTCAACCACATGCGCAACGGTCACATGACCGACGACGACTGGCAGAAGCTCGCCCGCAAGATGGGCGAGGTCTCGGCGGCGCCGCTCTTCATCGACGACAGCCCCAACATGACGATGATGGAGATCCGGGCGAAGGCCCGCCGGCTCAAGCAGCGCCACGACCTGCGGCTCATCGTCATCGACTACCTGCAGCTGATGACGTCGGGCAAGAAGGTCGAGTCGCGCCAGCTCGAGGTCTCGGAGTTCTCCCGGCAGATCAAGCTGCTGGCCAAGGAGCTCAACGTCCCGGTCATCGCGCTCTCGCAGCTCAACCGTGGTCCGGAGCAGAGATCGGACAAGCGTCCCATGCTGAGCGACCTGCGCGAGTCTGGCTGTGTGACGGCCGGGACGCGCGTGCTGCGTGCCGACACCAACGCCGAGGTGACCATCGGCGAGCTGATGGCCTCGGGTGCGCGGGACGTGCCGGTGTGGGCCCTCGACGACCGCCTGAAGCTGGTGCCCCGCACGATGACCCACGCCTTCCCCAGCGGGGTGAAGGACGTCTACGAGCTGGTGCTGGCCTCCGGCCGGGTGGTCCGGGCGACCGCCAACCACCCGTTCCTCACCTACGACGGCTGGAAGGCCCTCGGCACGCTCGACCAGGGCGACCGCGTCGGCACCATCCGCCACGTGCCCCCGCCGCTGGAGATCGTCGAGCGCGACGAGGACGAGATCGTCCTGCTCGCCCACCTGCTGGGCGACGGCTCCTTCGTGAAGGGCCAGCCGATCCGCTACGCGAGCCAGGACGAGGCCTGCCTGGCCACGGTCGCGTGGGCGGCGCGGCAGCGCTTCGGCATCACCGCCGTGCGGGACGAGTACGCCGCCGCGCGTGTCACCACGCTCAGGCTCCCGTCGCCATACCGTCTTGCGCGAGGCAAGCGGAACCCGATCGCCGCCTGGCTGGACGAGATGGGCCTCTTCGGCCTGCGCAGCCACGAGAAGCACGTCCCGGCGTGGGTGGCGGGCCTCCCGAAGGCGCAGGTGGCGCTGTTCCTGCGCAACCTCTGGGCGACCGACGGCTGCGTCCACTTCCCGGGCGAGGGCCAGGGGCGCATCTACTACGCCTCGACCAGTCGACGGCTGGTCGAGGACGTGGCCTCCCTGCTGGGGCGCTTCAACGTGATGACGAGGATCAAGACGGTCCGGAAGGCGGGCTACCGCGACGGCTACCACCTGCACGTCACCGGAGCGGAGAACCAGCTCCGGTTCCTGGAGGACGTCGCGGTGTGGGGCGCGCGGTCGGCAGCGGCCGACCGGCTCGCCGACCACCTGCGGCAGGTGCGTGCGAACACCAACGTCGACACGGTGCCGGTCCAGGTGTGGGACAGGGTCCGTGACGTCCTGCGCGACTCCGACCTGACGCAGCGTGCGTTCGGCGACGCCCTCGGGTCGCGGGCGAGCGTGAGCACGATGACGAAGAGTGCGCCGAGCCGGGAGCGTCTGCACCGGGTCGCGACCATCCTGGGCGACGTCGACCTCGAGGTCATCGCGACGAACGACGTGTTCTGGGACGCGGTCGCCTCGGTGCGCCACGTCGGTGTCGAGGAGGTCTACGACGCCACCGTGATGGGGGTGCACAACTTCGTCGCGAACGGCGTCCCTGTCCACAACAGCATCGAGCAGGATGCCGACATGGTCGTCCTGCTCCACCGCGAGGACGTCTACGAGAAGGAGTCGACCCGCCCCGGCGAGGCCGACCTGATCGTGGCCAAGCACCGCAACGGTCCGACCCGTGACGTCGTGGTCGCCTTCCAGGGTCACTACTCGCGCTTCGTGGACATGGCCCACGGCTGAGTGAGCGGTCTCAGCGGGGAGGCGGGCCCCCCGGTCCACCCGGTCCACCGCCGGGACCCCCGGAGCCGGTGCCTGCCGCGGTCCGGGTGTCGACGGGGACCGCGAGCCTGATGGTGAGGCCGTCGGTGACGCTCCCGGTCACGGTGCCGAGCTGGTGCACGCCGCCGTCGTCGCCGAAGACGTTGTCGCCGGCCAGGCTGAGCTGGGCGAGGTTGCCGACGGACGCGTCGTACCCCTCGGTCGCGAAGACCTTGGTGCAGACGTCCTTGGGCAGCGCCACCTGGGAGGTCGCGATCCGGCTGGAGGCGTCGGTGATGCTGGCCAGGTCGGGGTAGACCTCGAAGTGGATGTGCGGCCAGCGGCCGGGGTAGCAGGCGGGGAAGACGCTGGTGAACCGGACCACGCCGTCCGCGTCGGCCACCTGCACCCCGCGGAGGTAGCTCTCGCCCTCCACCCCGGAGGAGTAGAGGGAGTAGCGCCCCTCGCGGTCGCAGTGCCAGACGTAGACCGCGACGCCGGCGAAGGCGGAGCCGTCCTCGGCGAGGTTGCTGACGGCCAGCTCCAGCTCCATCGGGACGCCCTCGGCCATGGCGGTGCCGGAGCCGATGCTGGACGTGATGTCGCGCCTTACGACGCCGCTCTCGCTCAGCACGTCGGGACCGTTGGACCCGTCGCCGGGGTAGGGGCCGGCGGTCTCCTCGGGGATCTCCGTCGCGTCGGCTGACGTGCCGTCGGTCGTGGTCGACGGGGTGCCGGAGGTCGACGGGGTGCTCGACGTCGAACCGGTCCCGGCCGACGCCTCGGTCGTCGAGCCGTCGTCGGCGCAGGCAGCCACGCTCAGCCCCACGGCCCCGAGGCCGAACGCCCGCAGCATCGTGCGGCGCTGCAGCACCGTGGCCACGTCGAACTGGAAGCCCTGGTCGACCAGCTCCTCGTCGGGGTGCGGCAGCGGGCGCCCCTGGTAGGAGGTCGGGGAGGTGCGGTGCCTCATGGCGGTCCTTTCGTCGACGACCCTCCCACTCTGCGGGAGCCGCTCGCGGAGGGCCTGTCGCGGTTCTGTGCGTTGCCTGTGATCCCGCAGGGGGCAACCTTCCGGGTGGCGGTCTCGTCTGGGAGGTGTGGGGTACGGCAGCGGCGAGAGGGCAGGGACATGACGAACGACATCGACTGGGCGCGCGAGCTCGACGCGTCCTTCGGCGACGGGCCGCAACCGGCCCCGGCGACCGCGAGCCTGCCGGCCGGCCGGCGGGCGCTGCGACGGCGACGCCGGCTCACCGGGGCCGGCGCGGCCGCCTCGGTGGTGGCCCTGGTCGGCCTGGGGTGGTGGGGCGTGCCGGCGGTCGTCGACCGGGCCGACCCGGCGCCGTACGCGACCACCGGCGACGCGTCCGCGACGCCGGACCCGACGGCCACTCCCGACGCGGATCCGACCGTGAAGGAGACCTCGCCCGCGAGCGTGCAGTTCCTCGGCGAGGCCGCCACCTATGACGACGCGGGCACGCTGCGCTTCGCGAAGGGCTGGACGGAGGTCAGCCGGGTGACGAACCCGATGGGCTACTCCAAGGACGGCTGGGACTCCGTGGGGCTCGAGGTCGTGAAGGGCGACCAGCGCCGGTTCCTGCTGATCAGCCTGCAGGACGGGGGCACGTCGGTCTTCTCCAACAGCGCCACCGGCAGCCTGGAGCCCTGGCTGGCGGGCAAGGTCGCGCTGCAACGGTCGCTGGACGACACCAACACCGGCGGCACCGGCGGCGGCACGGGTTCCGGGGACGTCTTCGAGCCCGTGACCATGCTCCCGACGGGGAGGCTCGTCGCCGGGCCCGGGGTGCGCATCCTGGCGCAGGACGACACCGTCGACCTCGGCGCGGCCTTCGCGCCGGCCGGTTCGCCCGTGGTGGCGGCGAAGGTCAGGGCCGCGGACGGGTCGATCATCTGGGCGGTCGGGCGCGTCGTGGACGGCAGCCCCGAGGTCATCACCGAGAGCGGCCGGCACCCCAGCCTGGCGGCGTTCGTCGACTGGGCGCGCGGCGAGTACGCCGGCGGGAGCGGGCTGCGATGAGGCGGGAGGAACGGGAGGCCGACTTCACCGCCTTCGTCGCCGCGCGGCAGGGGCACCTGCGCCGGATCGCCTACGCGATCTGCGGCGACTGGCACCTCGCCGACGACCTGCTGCAGATCACCCTGGTCAAGCTGTACGTCGCGTGGCCGCGGATCCGCGACAAGGACGCCCAGGAGGCGTACGCGCGCCGGATCCTGGTGCGGACCCACATCGACGAGACCCGGCGTCCGTCCCGGCGGGACGTGCCCGGGCTCGAGGGCCACGACGCGGCGGCGGTCGAGGCCACGTCGTACGAGGAACGCAGCGAGCTCTTCGCCGCACTGCAGGACCTGCCGCCGATGCAGCGCAAGGTGGTGGTGCTGCGGCACTGGCTCGGCCTCTCCGTGCGGGAGACCGCAGACACCCTGGGCATCGGGGAGGGCACCGTCAAGGGGTACAGCTCGCGCGCCCTGGCCGCCCTCGAGGTGGCCCTGGTCCGGAGCTGAGGGCGCGTCGCCGCCTCGGCGCGTGCGATGCCGACGGACACGAGGTCGCCGTCGCCGAGTGCCGTCACGCCGACCCCACCGGGCCGTGCGTCCTGCGTCCGCTCTGACGCTTCCCCCGTTAGGGCATGCTTGCCCGCATGCTCGACGTCCTCACCTGGCTGCTGGTCGGCTGGTCGCTGCTGCTCACGGTGGGCGTGATCGGCTACGTGGTGCTCGACCGCCTCATCGACAACCGGCTGATCGTCGGGCTGCTGGTGCTGTGGGCCGGGCTCTGGGCCCAGCTCGTGATCGGAGTGGTCAAGCTCGTCGGCACCGACCACGACGTCAACGGCCCCAGCTTCGTGGGCTACCTGGTCGGCGGGGTCCTGATGCTGCCCGCCGGCGTGCTGTGGGCCAACGGCGAGAAGTCCCGGGCGGGGACCGGCGTGCTGGTGGTCGTCCTGCTGGCCACCGCCGCCCTCGTGCTCCGCCTCGACCAGCTGTGGAACGGGTGACGCGATGACCGACCAGCCTGCCGCCCCGGCCCGGCGGACCGACCGCGGCTTCGGCCGTGTTCTGGTCGCGGTCTACGCCGTCTTCGCGCTCTCGGCGACCGGCCGCTCCGCGGTCCAGCTGGCGACCAAGGCGAGCGAGGCGCCGCTGGCGTACGGGCTCTCCGCCCTGGCCGCCGTGGTCTACATCGCCGCGACCCTGGGTCTGGCCCGCAGGGTCCCCCACCCCGAGCGGGTGGCCTGGACGGCGGTCCTCGTCGAGCTCGTCGGGGTGCTCGTCGTGGGCACGCTGAGCCTGGTCGACGGCAGCCTCTTCCCCGACCAGACGGTCTGGTCGGACTTCGGCAGCGGCTACGGCTACCTGCCGCTGGTGCTGCCGTTCGTCGGCCTGTGGTGGCTGTTGCGCACCGCGCCGCCCGGCGGTCGCCGGTGAGCCTCGCGTTCGTCGGTGGTCGGTCCTAGGGTCGGGGGAGACCACGACGACTGGAGGAACCATGGCTTCTCGGCTCAACCCCTACATCAGCTTCGGCGGCAACGCGCGGGAGGCGATGGAGTTCTACCGCGACGTGTTCGGCGGCGAGCTGGTGGTCAGCACCTTCGGCGACTTCGGCCAGGCCGGCACCCCGATCGAGAACCTGGTCATGCACTCCCAGCTCGAGACGACGCTCGGCTTCACCCTGATGGCCTCCGACACCCCGCCCGAGATGGGCAGCAGCGAGCCCGGCGGCAACATCACCATCAGCCTCAGCGGCGACGACGCGGACCTGCGGGGCTACTTCGAGCGCCTCGCCGAGGAGGGCACCGTCGGTCAGCCGCTGGAGAAGATGATGTGGGGCGACGAGTTCGGGGACGTCACCGACAAGTTCGGCATCAAGTGGCTGGCCAACATCTCCCAGCCGCAGGGCTGACCCTCCCGGTCGGGGACGCGCTCAGGGGATCGGGGCGACCTGGCAGCCGGCGCACCAGAACAGGTTGCGCCCCTGGGCCACCCGGCTCCTGACCGTGTCGCCGCACCGCGGGCACGGCAGGCCGGTCCGGCGGTAGACGGCGTACGACGGCCGGATCCGGGGCGCCGTGCCGGTGCGCTCCAGGGTGGCGAGCACCCGGCGTACGTCGCTGTCGCGCGTCACGATCCGCCCGGTCGCCACCCCGAGGGGCATCAAGGTGACGAGGTCCTCCCACAAGGCGTCGAGGTAGGGGCGGGGCAGGACGCACCCGGGGGTGGCCGGGTCCAGGGCGAGCCGGTGCAGCAGCTCGCTGCGGTAGACGTTGCCGATGCCGGCGATCACCCGCTGGTCCATCAGCAGCTCGCCGACCGCGCGCCGGGAGCGGCTGATCCGGTCCCACGCCAGCGTCGGGTCGGCGTCGGGGCGCAGCGGGTCGGGGCCGAGTCGGGCGAGCAGGGCGTCGATCTCCCCGGGCGTGGCCAGGGCGCACCGGGTCGGTCCGCGCAGGTCGCCGACGAACGTGTCGTTGAGCAGGCGGAGGCGGACCTCGCCCTTCACCGGGAGCCCGTCCGGGGCCTGCCCCGGTGCGACCTTGCGCCGGTGCTGCCGCACGCTGAAGCGACCGAAGAGCCCGAGGTGGACGTGCAGCCGGACCTCCTCGGTGAACGTGACGAACAGGTGCTTGCCCCACGCCTCGGCCTCCACGAGCTCCAGCCCGTCGAGCCGCGCCGCGCCGTCGACGAACCGGCCCTGGGGCGAGCTCGCGGCGACGGTCGTCCCGGCGAACGCCCGGTCCACGCGCTGCGCCAGGGCGTGGAGGGTGTGACCTTCGGGCATGGACCGATCCTGCGTCCGGGGGCCAAGCCGGCCGCGGGCGTCGGGCCTTGGACGGTCCGGGCAGACTCTGGGCGGACGACCCACCTGGCAGGAGGAGCGATGGACGCCGCCGAGGCGCTGCTCACCACCTCCGCCCTGCACGCGGGCTTCCAGGCCGTGGTGACGGTGGTCGTCTACCCGGCCCTGGCCGACACCCCGGCAGAGGCGTGGCCCGTCGCCCACGCCGCACACTCCCGCCGGATCTCCGTCGTGGTCGGTCCGCTCTACCTGCTGCTGGCCGCCGCGAACCTCTGGGTGCTGGTCGACGGCCCGCACTCGGCCGCGGCCCTGGTCGCGGTGGCCGGAAACCTGCTGGCCGGCCTCACCACCGCCGCTGTCGCCGCCCCCACCCACGGCCGACTCGGCCGGGAGGGCCCGCAGCCGGCGCTGCTGCACCGGCTCCTGGTGGCCGACCGGGTGCGCCTCGCCGGGGCGCTCGTCGCCGTGACGGCCGCCGGCCTGGCGGTGGGCGGATGACGGCGGCGTACGTCGAGGAGCGGGTGCGCGAGGTCGACGCGCCCGCGGCGGTGCTGTGGGAGGTCGTCGAGGGGTTCGGTGGCCCGGAGGGCTTCTACTGGTTCGACGCGCTGTGGCGCGCCCGGGCCAGGTTCGACCGGGTCGTCGGCGGGCCCGGGCTGCGGGGTCGGCCGGACCGGCCCCTGCGTCCCGGCGACGCGGTGGACTTCTGGCGCGTCGAGACCGTGGAGCCCGGGGTCCGGCTGGTGCTGCGGGCGGAGATGCGGATGCCAGGCACGCCGTGGCTGGAGCTGGGCGTGGAGGCTGCCGGGGGTCTCGACACGCCCGCTCGTTCCTCGCGGGCTACTCGACCAGCGAGGGGTCGACCGGCGGGGGACGGGGAGCGGTCGCGGCTGGTGCAGCGGGTGAGGTTCGAGCCGGGTGGGCCGGCCGGGCACCTGCTGTGGTGGACCGAGCTGGCCGGGCACAAGCTGGTGTTCTCCCGCATGTGCGACGGGATCGCCCGGGAGGCCGAACGCAGGTTCCGCGGATAGCCCTTGGGCCGAGCGGGTTCAATGGACATTCCGGACCCATCCAGACCGGTCGGTGGCCCGAACTCTTCGCGACACCGACGCCAGGAGAACGCATGCCCACGCTGACCGACTTCACCGCCACCTCGCTCGCCGGCCAGGAGACCCCGCTCGCGGAGTACGCCGGCAAGGTGGTCCTGGTCGTCAACACCGCCTCCCAGTGCGGCTTCACGCCGCAGTACGAGGGCCTGGAGAAGCTGTGGCAGGAGCACCAGCAGGACGGCCTAGTCGTCCTCGGGTTCCCCTGCAACCAGTTCGGCGGCCAGGAGCCCGGCAGCGCGGAGGCGATCGGCGCCTTCTGCCAGAAGAACTACGGCGTGACCTTCCCGATGTTCGAGAAGGTCGACGTCAACGGGGACAACGCCCACCCGCTCTACCAGTGGCTGCGCTCGCAGAAGAGCGGCCTGATGGGCGACAAGATCCGCTGGAACTTCACCAAGTACCTCGTCGGCCGCGACGGCAAGGTCATCAAGCGCTACGCGCCGACGACCAAGCCCGAGAAGATCGCCGGCGACATCGCGAAGGCGCTCGCGCGCTGACCTCCGTCGAGGAGCTGTTCCCGGACGCCTTCGCGGGGCCTGGCGAGAGCCGGGGGTTCGCCCGCGGTGGCCGGGCCGCGGCCCTGGACGCGCTGCGGCGGATCGACCCGGTCGCCTACGCGCGCGACCGCAACGACCTCGACGGGCACGCCACCCGCCTCTCGCCGTACCTGCGGCACGGGGTGCTGACCCTGGCCGAGGTGCGCGACCACGCCGTCGCGCTCGCCGGGGCCGGCGCCGCCAAGCTGGTCGACGAGCTCACCTGGCGGGACTACCACCAGCGCGTCTACGCCGCGCTGGGCCGGCGGATCTGGCAGGACCTGCGGCCGTACCGCACCGGTCACTCGTCTGCCTCCTACGACCCGACACTGCCCCCCGACGTGGAGGCCGGCACCACCGGGCTGGCCTGCGTCGACGCCTGGAGCTCCGAGCTGCGGCGCACCGGCTACCTGCACAACCACGTCCGGATGTGGTTCGCCGCCTACCTCGTCCACCACCGGCGGGTGGCGTGGCAGGCCGGCGCCCGCTTCTTCCTGCGCCACCTCCTCGACGGCGACCCCGCCTCCAACAACCTCTCCTGGCAGTGGGTGGCGAGCACGTCGCGCTCCCGGCCCTACCACTGGAACCGCGACAACCTGCTGCGGTTCGCAGGGGACCGCTACTGCGCGGGCTGCCCGCTGCGGGAGGCCGGCTGCCCGTTCGACGCGTCGTACGACGAGCTGGCCGAGCGCCTGTGGGCCGGAGCCGAGGCGGCCCCGGGAGAGGTGGTGCGCGTGCCGTCCCAGGAGCTGCGGAGGGTGACCGCGGACCCGACGGACGATCCCCGTGCCGGCACGGGCTCAGTGGTGTGGGTGCACGGGGACCGGCTGTCGGCGACCAACGAGGCGCTGGTGGCGCACCCCGGTGCACCCGCCGTCTTCGTCTGGGACACCGGCCTGGTGGCGGCGACCCGGCCGAGCGGCAAGCGGCTCCGCTTCCTCGCTGAGTGCCTCGATGAGGTCCCGTGCGAGGTGCGGTCCGGCGACGTCGCGGCCGAGGTGGCGGCCTTCGCCGCCGACCACGGAGTCGACACGGTCGCCACGACCGCCTCGCCGAGCCCGGGTTTCGCCCGCATCCGCGCTGCGCTGGAGGCGGCCGGCCTGCAGGTCCGGGTCTGGTCGCCGCCCCAACTGGCCCCGACCCGGGGTCCGGTCGACCTGCGCTCGCACACCTCGTACGCCGTGCAGGTGCGGGAGGTCGCCCTGCGGCCGACCGGGTCGGGGGGCGCCGGGCACCCCGGCTGCTAGGTTCGGGGCACGCCGGGTGCGGCGCGAGCCGACCGGCGACAGGACCGGCACTGCTCCCAGGAGCAGCGGTCGGGGGGGCGGATGGCCACCAGCGAGGACGTGCCGCCTCGCCTGGACCCGTCCGCCTCGGCAGTCGCCTGGCTGTGCACGGCCGCGCTCCATCGCCTGCGCCCCGCCGGCATCCAGGGCCTGGCCGTGTCGCGGTGTGTCGACGGCCGCTATGCCGGCGTGGTCCACGCCTCCGACGACGTCGCGGAAGCCCTCGAGACCCTGCAGGAGACCGTCGGCGAGGGTCCGGGCCCCAGTGCCCTGCACCACCGCAGCCCGGTGCTCGTGCGCGACCTGGCCGACGACCTGTCGGCGAACGGCTGGGCCGGCTTCGTCCGGGTTGCCGAGGAGCTGGCGGTGCGCGCGGTCTTCGCCCTGCCGGTGCAGGTCGGGGCGGTCGGGCTCGGCCTCCTGACGGCGTACGGCCTCCGCCCGGTCCTCCCGGACCCGGGGCCGATGAGCGAGCTGCTCCGGCTGGGCGACGCGGTCGCGCTCGCCCTCCTGTCGCCCGGCGACCTCGCCACGTCGGCGGTCGACGGCCTGGCCGACATCCTCGACGTCAGCCACGCGGTGACCCAGCAGGCCGTCGGCATGGTGAGCGTGCAGCTCGCCACGACCCTGGAGAACGCGCTGGTCGTGCTGCGGGCGCACGCCTACGGCCAGGACCAACCCCTGGTCGAGGTCGCGCGGGCGGTGGTCACCCGGCGCCTGCGCTTCGGCGAGCAACGCGACGGCCCGGGCTGGTGGGCGGATGATCGACCTGTTGGGGACACGGAAGGGCGCGGCGATGACGGACCGGACTGAACGCACCGAGACGAACGAGGGCATCCTCGACCGGCTGGTGACCCTGGCGGACACGCTGGTCACCGGGTTCGACGTCGTCGACCTCGCCGACCAGCTGGTGCGGAGCTGCCAGGAGTTCCTGCCCGTCCGGTCGGTGGGCATCATGCTCGACGACCAGCGCGGCGGCCTGCGGGTGCTCGCCTCCTCCAGCGAGGAGATGCGGGTGCTCGAGCTCTTCGAGCTGCAGAGCAACGAGGGACCCTGCCTGGAGGCGTTCTACGCCGGCGAGCTGGTCGAGTCGCTGACGGCGCAGGAGACCTCGGCCCGCTGGCCCCGGTTCGCGGAGGCGGCCAGGCCGGAGGGCATCGTGTCGACCTACGCGTTCCCGATGCGACTGCGGGACCGGACGATCGGCGCGCTGAACCTGTTCTGCGACCGCGAGGGCGGACTGAGTCCCGAGGAGCTGCGGATCGCGCACGCGATGACGACGATGGCCACCCTCGGCATCCTCAACCACTGGAGCGTGCGGCGTCAGGAGCTCCTCGCCGAGCAGCTCCAGACCGCGTTGACGAGCCGGATCGTGATCGAGCAGGCCAAGGGGGTCGTGGCCGAGCGGTCGGGCGTCGACATGGCGGAGGCGTTCGACCTGCTCCGGGCCGAGGCGCGGCGGTCCCGGCGGCCGCTCTCGGAGCTGGCCGACGACGTGGCCAACGGTCGCACCGACCTCCGTCAGACCGTCGGACCGCCTGTGACCCCACCCGGCACACTGGACGGGTGATCAGCCTCGACCTCGCCCGACGCCTCCGCGCCGCCGGCCTGCCCTGGGAGCCGAGCAACGGAGACCGGTTCGCGGTCCCCGACCGCGACCTCGACGACCGCGTCTTCCTGGTCTCCGAGATGGTCGTGGAGGTGCACGACCTGCCGGGCGGCCCGCTGCTCCGCTTCAACGGCACCACCGAGTGGGCGCTGGACAGCATCGGCCAGCGCGAGGTGGTCTGGCTGCCCCGGGAGGACCAGCTCCGCTCCCTGCTCCGCGACGGGTTCGTCTCCCTGGCGGCCACCCCGGGCGGGTTCGTGGTGACCCTGCGGCGCGGGGGCGTCGAGGAGCGGCACATCGACCTCGACGTCGAGGACGCCTACGCGCGCGCCCTGCTCGCCACCCTCGGCTGAGACCCCGAGGGAGGGCACCTCGGCCCTCGCCGACGGCCCCGCCGCGTTGCAGGATGGGCCCATGACCGACAACGCCACCGACGACGTCACCGGACGTCTGCGTGCCGCCCGCGACCTGCTGATCGAGCTGCGCACCGACTACGACGCGGCGCTGGAGCGCTTCGGCTGGCCCGACGTCGGGCCGACGTTCAACTGGGCCCACGACTGGTTCTACACCTGGGCCCGGGACAACGACGCGCCCGGGCTTGTGGTCGTCGAGGAGGACGGCTCGCGGGCGTCGTACTCGTTCGGCGAGCTGGTCCGCCGCTCCGACCAGGTGGGTCGTGCCCTCCTGGACGCGGGTGTCACGCGGGGGACGAGTGTGATCGTGATGCTGGGCAATCAGGTCGAGCTGTGGGAGACGATGCTCGCCCTGGTCAAGATCGGCGCCGTGATCATGCCGACTACGACGGCGGTCGGGCCGGCCGAGCTCGTCGACCGGATCGACCGGGGGCAGGCCCGCGCGGTGGTGTGCAACGCGGCCGACACCGCCAAGTTCGAGCAGGTGCCGGGCGACTACCTGCGGTTCGCGGTCGGTGAGGCGCCGGCCGGCTGGCGCTCCCACGCCGCGGCGTACGACGGGCCGGCGGAGCCGCTGCCGCACCCGGGCAACGCGACCGAGGACCGGCTGCTCCTCTACTTCACCTCGGGCACCACGAGCCGGCCCAAGCTGGTGGAGCACACCCACCGCAGCTACCCGGTGGGTCACCTGTCGACGCTGTACTGGCTGGGGCTCCGGCCCGGCGACGTGCACCTCAACATCTCCTCGCCGGGCTGGGCCAAGCACGCCTGGTCGAACTTCTTCGCCCCCTGGCTGGCCGAGGCGACCGTGCTGGTCTTCAACTACGCCCGCTTCGATGCGGCCGCCCTGCTCGGGCGGCTGCGCGAGGAGCACGTGACGTCGTTCTGCGCGCCGCCGACGGTGTGGCGGATGCTCATCAACGCCGACCTGTCGGAGGGTCCCGGGTCGCTGCGCGAGGCGATCGGTGCCGGGGAGCCGCTGAACCCCGAGGTGATCAGCCAGGTCCAGAAGCACTGGGGGCTCACCATCCGGGACGGCTTCGGGCAGACCGAGACCACCGCGTCCGTCGGCAACGCGCCGGGCCAGCCGGTCGTGCCGGGCTCGATGGGTCGCCCCCTGCCCGGCGTCCCGGTGGTGCTGGTCGACCCGGCCTCCGGACGGCGCGTGGACGGGGTCGGCGAGGGCGAGATCTGCCTCGACCTCACCGGTAACGACGGTGGACGGCCGCTCTCGCTGATGACCGGCTACCAGGGCGATGAGCTCCGCAACGACGAGGCGATGGCCGGCGGTTTCTACCACACCGGCGACGTGGCCAGCCGGGACGCCGACGGCTACATCACCTATATCGGGCGCACCGACGACGTCTTCAAGGCCTCGGACTACAAGGTCAGCCCGTTCGAGCTGGAGAGCGTGCTGATCGAGCACCCGGCCGTCGCGGAGGCCGCGGTGGTGCCCGCTCCGGACCCGGTCCGCCTCGCCGTGCCCAAGGCCTACGTGGTGCTGGTGCCGGGACACGAGCCGACCGCCGAGACCGCCCGCTCGATCCTGGCCTACGCCCGCGAGCACCTGCCGCCCTACCTGCGGGTGCGGCGGCTGGAGTTCGCCGAGCTGCCCAAGACCATCTCCGGCAAGATCCGCCGGGTCGAGCTGCGCGGGCGCGAGGAGGAGCTGGCCGACGGGCGCATCGACGGCGAGTGGCGCGACGACCAGTTCCCGGACCTCAAGGGCTGAGGGGAATGCGCCGACCCCGCCGGCGGGTTGGAGCAGGGTGAGCGAATCCCCCGCACTCCCCGCACTCTCCGTCCTCGACCTCGTCCCCGTGCGCAGCGGGCAGTCGTCCGGCGACGCCGTCCGGGCCAGCCGTGCCCTGGCCCAGGTGGCCGACCGGGCGGGCTACCGCCGCTACTGGGTCGCCGAGCACCACAACATGCCTGCGGTCGCCGCGACCAACCCGCCGGTGCTGATCGCGATGCTGGCCGCCGCGACCGAGCGGATCCGGGTCGGCTCCGGCGGGGTGATGCTGCCCAACCACGCCCCCCTGGTGGTGTCCGAGCAGTTCGCACTGCTCGAGGCGGCCTACCCGGGGCGGATCGACCTCGGTTTGGGGCGCGCCCCCGGGACCGACCCGGTGACCAGCTGGGCGCTGCGCCACGGGGGTGGCGGGGTCCAGGCCGACACGGCCGACCGGTTCGGGGAGTACGTCGGGAACATCGTCGCGATGATGGACCCCGGCGGCGTCGGCATCGAGGTCGGCGGCCGCGTCCACGCGCTGGCGGCCACCCCGCACGCGGTCTCCCGGCCGGACGTGTGGCTGCTGGGCTCCTCGGAGTTCAGCGCCCACCTGGCCGCCGAGCGCGGGCTGCCCTACGTCTTCGCCCACCACTTCTCCGGGTCCGGGACGGCTGAGGCACTGGGCATCTACCGGGCCGAGTTCGTGCCCGGCCTGGTCGACCGTCCGACCACCTTCCTGACCCTCAACGTGTGCGTCGCCGACACCGCCGAGGAGGCCGAGGCGCTGGCCCGCCCGCAGCTGCTCGGCATGCTCGCCCTGCGCACCGGCGGACCGTTGCGCCCGCAGCTCACCGTCGAGGAGGCCGCCGCGGTCGAGGTCCCGGCCGAGCACCGGGGGCTCCTCGAGGCGATGGCCCGCCGCTGGGTGATCGGCACACCGGAGGACGCCGCGCGGCGGATCGCCGAGCTCGCCGCGACGTACGACGTGGACGAGGTCATGGTGCACCCGGTCGCCGGCGCCACCCGGGACACCGACCCGGGCCGGGCGCCCGGGCGGGAGCTGACCCTCGAGCTGCTCGCCGGAGTGCGGGTCTGAGACGAGGCGGTCAGCGCAGCAGCGCGGCCTGCATGTGGGTCGCCAGCCAGGTCCGGTAGCGCTCGGCGGTCCAGCCGGAGCGGACGACGAGCAGGGTGTAGAGCCCCGGGTCGTTGAGGGTCCACAGCACGTCGCCGGCGGTGGTGACGTCGAGGTCGTCGCGCAGGGCGGAGAGGACGACCTCCCGCTCGACGACCATCGCGGCACCGGCCCGGCGACCTCGCAGCCACGACTCCCATAGCGCCTCCGTGCCCGGGTCCGAGTCTGCGGCCCGATGCAGCGCCTCCACCACGGCCGCGGCCCGGCGGGCGATCAGCAGGCACACCTCGGCGTAGGCGTCGAGCACCGCGGGGGCGGTGGTCGCCTCCCACACCGGCGCGAACCAGGGGCGGTCCCGGACGGGGACCAGTGCGTCGTCACCGGCGAGCGCCTCGTCGAGGACCCGGGAGAGCAGGGCGGCCTTGGTGCCGAAGGCCGTGACGACGGTGGGGCGCGCCACCCCGGCCTCGCGGGCCACCGCGTCGAAGGAGGTCGCGGCGTACCCCTCGGTGACGAAGAGCCGAGCGGCGGCGGCCGTGATGGCGGCCCGGGTGCGGCGGGCCGACTCCTCGCGGACGCGTGAGGTGTAGGGCCGGCGGCTCTTCCCCTCCTCACGCACGGCGGCATACTATCCATCTATTCAACATCACAGTGTGATAGTGAAAGGTCCGGCGATGGAGACCGCGGCGACGCCGTACGTGCTGGGGGCTGACGAGGGCGATGCCTTGTGGTTCCTCGGCAACCTGGTCACCCTGAAGGCGACCGGCCTCCAGACCCACGGCGGGCTCACCGTCGCGGAGTTCGTCAACCCGCCCGGGTTCGCCCCGCCCCTGCACCGGCACACCGTCGAGGACGAGATGTTCTACGTCCTGGAGGGGGCTGCGGAATTCCACTGCGCGGGCCAGGTCCTGGCGGCCGGACCGGGAGACTTCGTGCTCCTGCCACGCGGGGAGGCCCACACGTTCCTCGTGGGCCGGGAGGCTCCGTTGCGCTGCCTGCAGCTCACGACCCCGGCGGGCTTCGAGGACTTCGCCGGACTGGTCGGCGAGCCGGCCACCGAGCGGCGGCTCCCCGACCCCGGTCCCGTCGACCCGGCCGCGCTGGGGCACGCCGCGGCGCTGCACCACCTCGAGATCCTCGGGCCGCCGCCGGGTCACCGCGGCTGAGGGGCCACTCGGACAGGCAGCTCGACGCCGAACGTCCTACGCGGCGCGCCCCGGGGGGAGAGTTGCCTGTCCGACGGGTCGGTCACTCGGGAGCCCACCCCGGGTGCTTGAAGGTGTAGCCCCACCGGGCCCGCCACGACGGTGCGCGGCGGACGTCGTGCCAGAGGTCGCCGAACTCGTGGAAGGCGACCCGGACCGGGGAGTAGGAGCCGACGTTCTTGGTGAGGCCGTAGACGACCCGCTCGCCCTCCGCCTCGAAGGTCCCGAACAGCCGGTCCCAGACGATCAGGATGCCGCCGTAGTTCTTGTCCAGGTACTGCCGGTTGGACCCGTGGTGCACCCGGTGGTGCGAGGGCGTGTTCATGACCAGCTCGACCGGTCGCCACAGCCGCTCGACCCGTTCGGTGTGGATGAAGAACTGGTAGAGCAGGCTGACCGACTGCTGCAGCAGGATCATCCACGGCGAGAAGCCGAGCAGGGCCAGCGGCAGCCAGAACGGCAGGCTGGTGAACGGGGTCCACGGCTGCCGCAGCGCGGTCGACAGGTTGTAGAACCGGCTTGAGTGGTGGACCACGTGGCTGGCCCAGAACACCCGGATCGTGTGGTGGGTGCGGTGGTACCAGTAGTAGAGGAAGTCGTCGGCCAGGAAGAGCGCGACCCAGGTCCAGGGGCTGCTCGCCGACCACTCCAGCGGGGAGAGCGTGAACGCGGCGGCGTACACGGCCAGGACGACCAGCTTCCAGCCGAGGTTGATCACGACGTTGCCCAGGCCCATGCCCACGCTCGTGGTCGCGTCGCGGAGCTCGTAGCCCAGCTCGTCGTCGTCGGGCAGGAACCGGAACGACGCGGCCTCCAGCGCCAGGCAGAGTACGAAGACCGGGATGGCGTGCTGGATCAGGTCGAACATCAGGGCTCCTCGGGGTTCTCGAGCGCGGTCACCACGCCGCGCATCATCTGCTCGGCCGCGTCGCGGGCCTCCGTCGCCCGGCGCCCGGCCATGAGGGCGGCCAGCCGGACGTGGACCTCGCGGTCGGCGTGCTCCTCGGCGAGGCCGGGCAGGGTGGCGACGCCGAGCTCGACGATCGCCGCCAGCAGGGTGTTGAAGCCCAGCTGGTAGGCCAGGTTGTCCGCGCCCCCGATGACCAGCGTCCAGAACCGGGTGTCCGCGTCCGGGTCCGGGTAGGCCGCCGCAGCCTCCACGATGCTCGCGAGGAGGGCGTCGTCGGCCCGCTCGGTGCAGGCGCGCACCGCGTCGGCCCCGACCGAGACCCGCATCTCGGCGATGTCGCGGAGCACGCGCCGCGGCGGCACCGTGCCCGCGTGCACGAGCTGGACGAGGACGTCGAGGCCGGCGTGCGTGCGCCAGTCGAGGACGCGGGTCTTGCCGCCCTGGGCGATCTGGACCAGGCCGACCTGCCGGACCCGCTTGAGCGCCTCGCGGACAGCGTGCCGGTTCACCGCGAACGACTCCGCGAGCTCGCGCTCGGACGGCAGCGGGTCCCCGGGGGCGATGCCGCCGCCGAGGATCTCGTGCACGAGCCGGGCGAAGATCTCGTCGCTCAGCGCGAGGCGGGTGACGGGGGCCAGGTCCATGACGGCAAGTGTGGGGTGGGTGGCACCTACTGGTCAACTGGTTGGACCAGTTGCGTGCGCCACGGTGGGCGGCGAATTCCGTCCGCCTGGAGGGTCGTCGGCGCGGCAAGGCGGCGATCGGCCCGGAAGGTCGGCCAGGTGGACGAAATTCCGCGCCGGCTGTCGCAGGATGGCAGGGTGAAGGAGCAGACCGAGAGCGTCGACAGCTACATCGCCGGGTTCCCCGCTGAGGTCCAGGAGCGGCTGCAGGCGGTCCGCGCCGCGATCGCTGCAGTGCTGCCCGACGACGCCACCGAGGTTCTCAAGTACCGGATGCCGACCTTCATGGTGGGCAGCAAAAACGTGATCCACTTCGCGGGCTTCAACGAGCACCTGGGGATCTACCCCGTCACCGACCTGCCCCCCGAGCTGGAGTCGCGGCTCGGACCGCACCGGGCCGGCAAGGGCACCGCCCAGTTCCGGTATCGGCCTGCGCCGCGCTCTACGCGCCGTACGTGCGGGACACCGCGATCACCTTCGAGGTCGAGCCGCCGGACGCCGACGAGCTCGCCCGGCGGATCGGCGCCGCCCACGCCTGGCTGGTGCTCCTCGACCGGGACCGCGTGATCGGCTTCGCGAGCGTCGCCCCGTGGAAGTCGCGGGCGGCGTACGCGTGGAGCTGCGAGACCGGGATCTACCTCGACGGCGCGGTGACCGGCCGGGGAGGGGGTCGGCTCCTCCTGGACGCGGCCCTGGAGCGCGCCCGGGACCTCGGCTTCCGCACCGCGGTCGCCGGCATCGCCCACCACGCCAACCAGCCCAACCCGGCCAGCGAGGCGCTGCACCGGGCCGTCGGCTTCCGGGAGGCGGGCACGCTGCGCCGGGTCGGGTTCAAGCAGGGCATGTGGTGGGACGTGACCTACTACGACCTGGTGCTGGCCGAGGCCGACCCGGACGTCATGCCCGGCAGTGCTCGGTGACTAGCGGGGACAGCGCGGAGGCCTTCACCATGTGGGTCTGGCCGGCCAGCACGCGGTGCTCACCGCCCGGGACCGCCGCCGCGATCGCCGCCTGGGCGTTGCGCAGGTAGGCCGGGCTCTTGCCGCCCGCCACGACCAGCGTCGGCACGGTGACGTCGCCGTAGTACCCCGCGGGCAGGGGACGGCCCTGGCCGAACGGCACCACCATCGCCAGGTCGTAGGGGAGGGTCTGCGCGACCGGCAGCATCCGCTTCCACACCGGCAGGGCGCGCATCAGCAGCCGGAACGGGGCGGGCACGCCGACCAGCCGCATGAAGGCCGACACCGCCGCGCCAGGCCGGCCGTCCTGCACCAGCCGCTCCACCTGCGCGGTGAAGTCGGGGTCGGTCGCGGGGTGGGTGCCGTCGAGGACGAAGGGCGCCTCGTAGCAGACCAGGTGGTCGAACGGAGCGCCCCGCCGGGCCGCCTCGAGGGCGAGCGCGGCCCCGGAGGAGAGGGCCAGCACGGACGCGGTGTCGCCGTGCGCACCGACCACGGCCAGCAGGTCCTCGACCTCGCGGTCCACCGTCGCCGGCTCCACGGGGGCGTCGGCCGGTCCGCTCTCGCCGCGACCGCGGCGGTCGTAGCGGACCACGGTGAAGCGGTCCTGCAGCGCTTCGGCGAGCTCCTCGCTGGGTCCCATCCCGCGGTAGCACAGCGCGCCGTCGACCAGGACGAGCAGCGGGCCGGTGCCGCGGACGTCGTAGGCGATCCGGGTGCCGTCGGTGGAGGTGGTGTAGCCGGTGGTGGTCACGGTGCTCATGGTGTCTCCTCGGGGAGGTGGCGGTCACCCGTACGTCGGACGGGCGAGCGTGTTCTCGACATCGGAGTTGGACGGGATTCCACCCCCGGGCGTTGGATGGGTGGATGAGACTCCTGGTGCTGGGCGGTACGGCGTTCCTGTCGAGGGCGGTCGCGGAGGAGGCGGTGGCGCGGGGCCACGACGTGGTGGTCGCCTGCCGGGGCTCGTCGGGCCCGGTGCCGGCCGGTGCCACCCACGTGCCCCTGGACCGGTCGGCCCCCGACGCCGCGGGCGTGCTGGCCGGGATCGACGGTGTCGACGTGGTGGTCGACGTGGCCCGGACGCCGTCGTGGGTGCGCACCGCGGTGGCCGCCCTGCCGCAGCCCCACTGGGTCTTCGTCTCCACCGTCAGCGTCTACGACGACGTCCCGCCCGCACCCGACGGCACCCAGCCGCTGCTCGCGGCGCTGCATGAGGACGTCGACCTGCGGACCTCGCCGCCCGAGGCGTACGGCGCGATGAAGGTCGCCTGCGAGGAGCTCGTCCGCGCGGGCACGGCGTCGTCGCTGGTGCTCCGCCCGGGTCTCATCGTCGGACCCGGCGACTACTCCGGGCGCTTCACCTACTGGCCGGTCCGGCTGGCCGAGGGCGGCGACGTGCTCGTCGCCGGTCGCCCCGACGACCTCGACCAGGTCATCGACGTGCGGGACCTCGGGGCGTGGGTGGTGCACTGCGCCGAGGAGCGGCTGACCGGGACGATCGACGCCGTCGGGCCGCGGCTGCGCCGCGACGACTTCCTCGTCGAGGTGCTCGACGGCGTCCGACGGGTGGTGCCGGACGCCGCACCGGAGCTGGTCTGGGTCAGCGACGAGGTGCTGCTCGCCCACGACGTCCGGCCCTGGATGGGACCGCGGTCGGTGCCGCTGTGGCTGCCGGCCTCGGAGTTCGAGGGATCGCTCGTGCAGGACCCGCTGCCGGCCCTGCAGGCCGGGCTCGTCTGCCGCTCGGTCGCCGACACGGCCGCGGACACGCTCGCCTGGGCGCAGGCCACCCCGGACGCCGGCAGCACCGGGCTGACCCGGGCCGAGGAGGCCGAGGTGCTGGCCGCGGTCCGCGCCTGAGTCGTCCGGAACGGTCAGGCCTCCGCCGGGACGGCACCGCGGGCGGCCGCCTGCTGGTGACGCGGGCGCTCGAACATGAGCGCGGCGACCACGCCGATGAGGATCACCAGGGGCGCGAGCAGCAGCGCCTGGCCCATCGCGTCGGCGAACGGCTGCTGGATCTGCTCCGGGAGCCGACCGGTCCCCGCGCCGCTGAACCCCCCGGTCTGCAGGCCGTGCGCGGTCAGCCGGGCGTCCATCAGCACGGCGATCGCCGCCGACCCCAGCACCGCCCCGACCTGCCGGGTGGCGTTGTAGATCCCTGCCCCTGCCCCGGCCTGCGCCATCGGCAGGTTGCGGGTGGCCGTGGCCGAGGTGGGAGCCCACACGAAGGCGTTGGCGACCCCGAAGAAGACCATCGGCAGCAGGATCTCCCACACCGGGGTCTCGGGGTCGAGGACCTGGACGAGCCAGAAGAGCGAGACCGCGACCATGCCGTAGCCGAACCCGGCGAGCAGCCGCGGGTGCAGGGCGTCGGTCATCTTGCCGACCACCGGGGCGAGCACCAGGGTGACCAGCGCCATCGGGGCCAGCAGCAGCGCCGCCTGGGTGGGCGAGTACCCCCGGACGAGCTGGGCGTAGAGCATGAACGGGATCGCGAACGCGGTGACCACGAAGCTCATCGAGGAGATGGCGACGTTGGCCAGCGAGAAGTTGCGGTCCTTGAAGAGGGTCAGGGGGACCAGCGGCTCGGCCTTGTTGACCGCCTGCCACCACACGAAGGCCGCGAGCACGAGGAGCCCGCCGGCGATCAGGACCCACACGGTGGTGCCCCAGTCGAGCTGGTCGCCCTCCTGGATGCCGAAGACGAGCAGGAACATGCCGACGCCGCTGAGGGCGACGCCGAGCCAGTCGAACCTGTGGTCGTTGGTCGACAGCGTCGGCACGAGCCGCCAGGCGAGCACGAAGCCGACCACGCCGACCGGGATGTTGATGAAGAAGATCCACTCCCAGCCGAACCCGTCGACGAGCAGCCCTCCGAGGATCGGCCCGACCAGGGTCGCCATGCCGGCGGTCGCTCCCCACAGGGCCATCGCCTGGCCGCGCCGGTCGGGCGGGAAGATCCGGGTGATGATCGCCATCGTCTGCGGGGTCATCATCGCCGCGCCGAGGCCCTGGAAGACCCGCGCCACGATCAGGCCCTCGATCGACCCGGTCAGGCCGCACCACAGTGACGACACGGTGAAGACGCTGAGCCCGATCAGGTACAGCTTCTTCTGCCCGTAGCGGTCGCCGAGGCGACCGGTGATCAGCACCGGCACGGCGTACGCGAGCAGGTAGGCGCTGGTCACCCAGACCACCGCGTTGACCTCAGCGCCGAAGTCCTCGATGATCGCCGGCGTCGCCACCGAGACGATGGTGGAGTCGACCAGGATCATGAAGAAGCCCAGGCAGAGCGCCCACAGGGTCGGCCACGGGTTCTCCGGGTAGGCGTGACGATGCTGCTGAGGAGTGGTCTGCTGGGTCACGTGGTCGAGAGTAGCCCCGGCCTCCGACAAACCCACGGGGTCAGATCACGGTCACGTCAGGACAGGAAGCGCAGCAGCAGCGGTCCGGCGGTCCCGGACCCCGAGGCGCCGGTCTCGACGAAGACGGCGACGGCCAGGTCGCCCTGGGTGGCCACCATCCACGCGTGGGTGGGGAGCTTGCCGCCCGGGCCCGGCTCGCCGTACTCGGCGGTCCCCGTCTTCGCCCCGAGGGTCCCGCCGCCGGGGAGCCCGGCCAGCAGGCGACCGGAGCCGTCGGTGACGACCGCGTGCATGAGGGCCTGCAGCTGGGACGCCTCCTGCGCGGTCAGCGGCGCGGCCGGGTCGGCGGTCGGGGTGAACTCGGCCAGCAGGTGCGGGACGACGACGTGACCGGCCCGGATCGAGGCGGCGACGGTCGCCATCGCCAGCGGCGAGGCGAGGATCTTCCCCTGGCCGATCAGGTCGGCCGCCCGCTCGGTCTCGCCGGCCGGCGGCGGCACCTGGCCGAAGTACGCCGGGAAGCCGAGGTCGTGGTCGACGCCGAGGCCCAGGGCTGCGGCGGCGGAGGCGAGGTCGTCCCCGCGCACCCGAGCGCGCTCGGAGATGAAGGCGGTGTTGCACGAGTTGGCGACCGCGTCGCGCAGGGGGATCGGGCCGAGCCGGCCGGCGGGGTAGTCGTCGTAGTTCTCGAAGACCTTGCCGTCCACCGTCACCGAGGCCGGGCACGGCACCGTCGAGGTCGGGGTCAGCCCGCTGCGCAGCAGCGCCAGCGAGGAGACCAGCTTGAAGGTGGAGCCGGGGGCGTACTGGCCGTAGGTGGCGAGGTTCTGGCCGTCCGCTCCGGGTCCGCTGGCCGCGGCGAGGATGGCCCCGGTCGAGGGCCGGATCGCGACCAGCGCCGTGGCCGGCCCCGGCCGCTCCGGGTCGGCGACGGCGAGCACGCGCTCTGCCTTGAGCTGGAGCCGGGTGTCGAGGGTGGTCCGCAGCGGGGTGCCGTCCTTCGCCGGAGCCCCGAACAGCTTGCGGCTCCCGTCGTCGGAGACGGCCTCGACCTGGAGCCCGGGCGTGCCGGTGAGCTGCTCGTCGTAGCGGGCCTGCAGACCGGAGAGCCCGGTGGTGTCACCCACCGACAGGCGGCCGTCTGACTTCTCGATCAGCTCGGCGGTCGCGGGGCCCACCCGGCCCAGGATCGGGGCGGCGAACTCGCGGGACGGGGCGAGCGGCAGCGAGCCGGCCAGAGCCACCGCCCCCGGGATCCGCCCGTACGACGCGGGGTCGACCTGACCCGCGTCGGCCTGACGCAGGACCAGGGCCTCCACGAAGGCCTTGGCCCCGGCCGCCCGGACCGCCTTCACGAACGGGGCCGGCGCGACGTCGAGCTCGGCGGCGATCAGGCGGGCGCTCGGCACCGCCTGGGCCGGCTTCACCTTCGTCTTGTCCAGCCCGTAGCGGACCACCGGGCGCTCGGTGACCAGGGCGACGCCGCGGGCGCCCAGGATGTCCCCGCGCGACGGCGCGATCGCGTGTGTCTCGAGCTTCTCGCCGTCGGTCAGCGAGGCCTCCACCACCGCCGGCGACCAGGTCGCGGTCCAGGTGCGGTCGGTGGCGTCCTGGCGGAGCGGCACCTCGGTCTGGTAGCTCCAGACGCTCCCGCCGAGGTCCCACCGCCAGGCGAGGCGAGCGGTGGCGTCGCGGCTGCCGTCCTGCTGGTCGACCGAGGCGACCTTGACCCGCGGGGCGGCGTCCTCGCCGAGGCCGGCGACCACCGCGTCGTACGCCGTCTGGGGGGTGGTGCCGGTGAAGAGGTCGGTCGGCAGGGTCCCGCTGGTCAGGGCCTTCGCGACCTGGGTCGCCGCGTCCTGGGGCGTCGGGTCGTCCGACCCGGAGCAGGCGGTCAGCAGGGCGACCGGGAGCAGGAGGGCCAGCGGGAGCGCGCGCATGCCTCGTCCCTATCACGGGCCACCCCGCCGCTCGGTCCCGAGCGGCGTCAGAGCGGCTGGAAGCGGCGCAGCCGCAGGCTGTTGGTCACCACGAACACCGAGCTCAGCGCCATCGCCGCCCCGGCGAGCATCGGGTCGAGCAGGCCGGCCGCGGCCAGCGGCAGGGCCGCGACGTTGTAGGCGAACGCCCAGAACAGGTTGCCCTTGATCACCGCGAGGGTCCGGCGCGAGAGCCGGATCGCGTCCGCGGCCACCCGGAGGTCGCCGCGGACCAGGGTGAGGTCACCGGCCTCGATCGCGACGTCGGTGCCGGTGCCCAGGGCCAGCCCCAGATCGGCCTGGGCCAGCGCGGCGGCGTCGTTCACGCCGTCGCCGACCATGGCCACCACCCGCCCCTCGGCCTGCAGCCGCCGGACGACCTCGACCTTGCCGGCCGGGAGCACCTCCGCCACCACGTCGTCGGGCGCGATGCCCACGGCGGCGGCGACCGCGTCGGCGACGGCGCGGTGGTCGCCGGTCAGCAGCACGGGGCGCAGCCCCAGGTCACGCAGTCTCCGGACAGCCTCGGCCGAGGTGTCCTTGACCTGGTCGGCCACGGTCAGCACGCCGTGCGCCTGGCCGTCCCAGCCGACCAGGACGGCGGTCTCGCCCCGGGCCGCCGCCGCGTCGAGCGCCTCGGCCAGGTCGGCCGGCAGGCTCAGGCCGCGGTCCGTGAGCAGTCGTGGCCGGCCGACCACGACGTCGTACGACGTGCCGCCGAGCTCGACGCGGCCCTGGGCGCCGAGGCCCTCCAGGGCGGCGAACCCGGCGACCGCGGGCAGAGGTCCGGCAGCAGCGGCGGCCTCGGCTACGGCGCGGGCGACCGGGTGCTCGGACGCGGCCTCGACCGCTCCGGCCATCCTCAGCACCTCTGCGGTGGTGTGGCCGTCGGCTGCCACGACCGCGACCAGCCGCATCCGCCCGGTGGTGACGGTGCCCGTCTTGTCGAGCAGCACGGTGTCGACCGCCCGGGTGGACTCGAGCACCTCGGGGCCCTTGATCAGGATGCCCAGCTGGGCGCCGCGGCCGGTGCCGACCAGGAGGGCGGTCGGCGTGGCCAGGCCGAGGGCACAGGGGCACGCGATGATGAGCACGGCGACCGCCGCGGTGAACGCCATCGAGGCCCCGGCGTCGGCGCCCAGCCAGAACCCGAACGTGCCGACCGCCAGCGCGATGACCAGCGGGACGAAGAAGCCGGAGACCCGGTCGGCCAGGCGCTGCACCTGGGCCTTCCCGTTCTGGGCGTCCTCCACGAGCCGCGCCATCCGGGCGAGCTGGGTGTCGCCGCCGACCCGGGTGGCCCGGACCACCAGGCGTCCGCCGGCGTTGACGCACCCCCCGG
This sequence comes from Marmoricola sp., assembly GCA_044227235.1. Classification (GTDB taxonomy): domain Bacteria; phylum Actinomycetota; class Actinomycetes; order Propionibacteriales; family Nocardioidaceae; genus Marmoricola_A. The sequence goes on from JBGAFN010000003.1 coordinate 150,503, forward strand.
TGACGGCGTCGCCGACCCCGACCTCGACGGGGACGGACTCCCCGGTCAGCATCGACGCGTCGACCGCGGAGCCGCCGTCCTCGACGACGCCGTCGGTGGCGACCTTCTCGCCGGGGCGGACGACGAACCGGCTGCCGACCCGGAGCCGGTCGATCGGGACGAGACGCTCGGTGCCGTCGGCGTCGAGCAGCGCCACCTCCTTGGCGCCGAGCTCGAGGAGCGCCCGCAGGGCGGCCCCGGCCTGCCGCTTGGAGCGCGCCTCGGCGTACCGCCCGGCGAGCAGGAAGGTGGTCACCCCAGCGGCTGCCTCGAGGTAGAGGTTGCCGGCGCCGTCGCTTCGTTCCACGTGGAACGAGAACGCGTGGGTCATCCCCGGCTCCCCGGCGGTGCCGAGGAAGAGCGCGTAGAGCGACCAGCCGTACGCGGCCAGGACGCCGACGGAGACCAGCGTGTCCATCGTCGAGGTGCCGTGGCGCAGGTTGGCCCAGGCCGCCCGGTGGAAGGGCCACGCGCCCCAGACCACGACCGGGGAGGCCAGCGTCAGCGAGAGCCACTGCCAGCTCGTGAACTGCCAGGCCGGCACCATCGCCAGCACGACCACCGGCAGGCTGAGGGCGGCCGAGACCAGCAGGCGCTGGCGTAGCGGGTCGACGGTCCCGGCCTCGGCCGGGCTTCGCCTTCTCGGTGGCGTAGTTGACCGTCGCGGTGACCCCGTCGAGCTTGTTGAGCTTGCGCTCGATGCGGTTCGCGCAGGAGGCGCAGGTCATCCCGGTGATCTCGAGCTCCACGCTCTGCTCGAGCGGGCTCGTGCTGGTGCTCACGACATCCCCCCGGTGTGGGTCATCGACGGGCCGTGGTCGGCCGGGACGGGACCGGGCCGTGGTCCGACCGCGCGGCCGAGCCAGAAGCCGGCCGTCAGGACGACCGCCAGCAGCAGCGCGAAGAGCGCCAGCCGGAAGAGCGGCTCGTCGCGGGTGGGCATCGGTGCTCCTGGGTGCTCGTGGTTGGTTCCGGCGCCGGTCAGACGAGGGCGTAGCCGGCGTCCTCGACGGCGGCCCGGACGGCGCTCTCCGCGAGGGGCTCGGCGCTGGTGACCGTGAGGGCACCGGTCTCCAGGACGACGTCCACGGACTCGACGCCGGGCAGCTCGGTGACCTCCTCGGTGACCGAGGCGACACAGTGGTCGCAGGTCATGCCGGTGACGGTCCAGGACTGGGTGGTGCTCATGTGTCCTCCAGGGTGGGGGGTGGTCTCGTGGCTCACGCTGCGCGTTCGCACCTCGACCTCCGGGTGGGTCAGGACTTGACGAGGCGGGCGATGGCGGCGGAGGCCTCGGCCAGCTTGGTCTCCGCCTCCGGCCCGCCCTCCTTCACGGCGTCGGCGACGCAGTGGGCGATGTGCTCGTCGAGGAGGCCGAGCGCGACCGACTGGAGCGCCTTGGTCATCGCCGAGACCTGGGTCAGGATGTCGATGCAGTACTGCTCCTCCTCGACCATGCGCTGCAGGCCGCGGGCCTGGCCCTCGATGCGGCGGAGCCGCTTGAGGTAGGCGTCCTTCGCGTGCAGGTAGCCGTGCTGGTGCTCGTCGGTCATCGGCTGGCTCCTCGGTCCGGTCCTCGCGGTGGCTTTCCCGCAAGGGTACCCCCCTAGGGTATCTCGCGGGTGGGCCGGAGGCCAGCCGTCCGTGGTCCCGGTCACGTCACGCGGGTGTTTCTCGTCGGAGCGCACGGGTACGGTTGGAACGTTCACATCCGGACACCCGACCCTCCGAGGAGCGCCGTGCACGCCTGGCCAGGAGCCGCCTACCCGCTCGGAGCCACGTACGACGGCTCCGGCACCAACTTCGCCCTCTTCAGCGAGGTCGCCGAGCGCGTCGAGCTCTGCCTGTTCGACGAGGACCGCACCGAGACCCGCGTCGACCTGACCGAGGTCGACGCCCACGTCTGGCACGGGTACCTGCCGCAGGTGCAGCCCGGCCAGCGCTACGGCTACCGGGTCCACGGGCCCTACGACCCGGCGAACGGGCTGCGCTGCAACCCCAACAAGCTGCTGCTCGACCCCTACGCCAAGGCCACCGACGGTGAGATCACCTGGGACGAGTCGCTCTACACCTACAACTTCGGCGACGAGGACTCCCGCAACGACCGGGACTCCGCCGAGCACATGACCCTCGGCGTCGTGATCAGCCCCTACTTCGACTGGGAGGGGGACCGCAAGCTCTCGATCCCCTACAACGAGTCGTTCATCTACGAGGCGCACGTCAAGGGCCTCACCAAGCTCCACCCGGACATCCCCGAGGTGCTGCGCGGCACGTACGCCGGCCTGGCGCACCCGGCGGTCACCGAGCACCTCACCCGCCTCGGCGTCACCGCGATCGAGCTCATGCCGGTGCACCAGTTCGTGCAGGACAGCACACTGCTCGAGAAGGGGCTGCACAACTACTGGGGCTACAACACGCTCGCCTTCTTCGCGCCGCACGCCGACTACTCGGCGACCGCGCGCCGCGACCGCTACGCCCAGCCGGGCCACCAGGTCCAGGAGTTCAAGACCATGGTGAAGGCGATGCACAACGCCGGCATCGAGGTCATCCTCGACGTGGTCTACAACCACACCGCGGAGGGCAACCACCTCGGCCCCACGCTCAGCCTCAAGGGCATCGACAACCCGGCGTACTACCGCCTGATGGACGACGACAAGCGCTACTACATGGACTACACCGGCACCGGGAACTCCCTGAACGCCGGCCACCCCCACGCGCTGCAGCTGATCATGGACTCGCTGCGCTACTGGGTCACCGAGATGCACGTCGACGGTTTCCGCTTCGACCTCGCCTCCGCGCTGGCCCGCGAGTTCTACGACGTCGACCGGCTCGCGGCGTTCTTCGAGCTCGTGCAGCAGGACCCGATCGTCAGCCAGGTCAAGCTGATCGCCGAGCCGTGGGACGTCGGTCCCGGCGGCTACCAGGTCGGCAACTTCCCGCCGCAGTGGACCGAGTGGAACGGCAAGTACCGCGACACCGTCCGGGACTTCTGGCGCGGCGAGCCCACCCTGGGCGAGTTCGCCAGCCGGCTGTCCGGCTCCTCCGACCTCTACGAGCACTCGGGTCGGCGCCCCGTCGCGAGCATCAACTTCGTGACGGCGCACGACGGGTTCACGCTGCGGGACCTGGTGTCCTACAACGACAAGCACAACGACGCCAACGGCGAGGACAACCGCGACGGCGAGAGCCACAACCGCTCGTGGAACCACGGCGCCGAGGGCCCGACCGACGACCGTGAGGTGCTCGCGCTGCGCAGCCGGGCCCAGCGCAACTTCCTCACCACGCTCCTGCTCAGCCAGGGCGTCCCGATGCTGGTGCACGGCGACGAGCTCGGCCGCACCCAGCAGGGCAACAACAACACCTACGCCCAGGACTCCGAGCTGAGCTGGGTGCACTGGGACGACGCCGACCAGCCGCTGATCGAGTTCACCCGCTTCGTGGCGCGGCTGCGCAAGGACCACCCGACCTTCCGCCGCAAGAGGTTCTTCACCGGCAGCAGCGCCCGCACCGGCGACGGCGAGGACCGCCTCAACGACATCGTCTGGCTCCACCCCGACGGCCACCCGATGGCCGACGGCGACTGGACGCAGGACGGTGCCCGCTCGATCGGGATGTACCTCAACGGCAACGGCGTCGCGGGCCTCGACGCCCGCGGCAGCCGGATCGTGGACGACCACTTCCTGCTCTACTTCAACGCCGGCGCCGACGAGGTCACCGTGGTGCTCCCGGCCGACGAGTACGCCGCGCGCTGGAACGTGGTCATCGACACCGCCGCCACGAGCCGCGACGACCGGCCACACGCCGCCGGCAGCAAGCTCGCGCTCGAGGGGCGCAGCGTGCTGGTCCTGCGCGAGTTCCGCGAGCCCGACGCCGACCCCGACATCTCCGTGCAGGCCTCGATCCACCACCTGGTCGGTCCCGCTCCCACGACGGGCCGGACGAAGAAGAAGACCCGGAAGGCCTGACCATCCCCGTCCCCGCCAGCACCGACCCCAGGAGCACCATGCGCGCCCCGGTCAGCACCTACCGGCTGCAGATCACGGACACCTTCACCCTGCTCGACGCCGCGAGGACGCTGACCTACCTGCACGACCTCGGCGTCGACTGGGTGTACCTCTCGCCGCTGCTCTCCTCGGAGACCGGCAGCGCGCACGGGTACGACGTGTCGGACCACTCGACGGTCGACCCCTCCCGGGGGCGGGCCTCGGGGCTGGCGGCGGTGGCCTCGGAGGCCCGCCGGCTCGGCATGGGCGTGCTGGTCGACATCGTCCCCAACCACGTCGGGGTCGCGGCGCCGTACGAGAACCAGTGGTGGTGGCACGTGCTGACGCACGGCCCGGAGTCGCCGTACGCGTCGGCCTTCGACATCGACTGGGACGCCGGGGACGGCCGGCTCCGGATCCCCGTCGTCGGGGACGACGACCTGGTCGAGGACCCCGCCACCGGACAGGTGCGGATCGCGAACCTGCGCGTGCTGGCCGGTGAGCTGCACTACCACGACCAGCGCTTCCCGCTGGCTCCCGGCACTGCGGACCTCGGCCCCGACGCCGACCCCGACGCGGTGCACGCGCGCCAGCACTACGAGCTGGTGGGGTGGCGCCGCGCCGACCAGGAGCTCAACTACCGCCGCTTCTTCGCCGTCAACACGCTCGCCGCCATCCGCGTCGAGGAGCCCGAGTGGTTCGCCGCCTCGCACGAGGAGATCGGCCGCTGGTTCACCGAGGGCTGGGTCGACGGGCTCCGGGTGGACCACCCCGACGGCCTGCGCGACCCCGCGAAGTACCTCGAGGACCTGGCCGGTCTGACCGGCCACGCCTACGTGCTGGTCGAGAAGATCCTCGAGCCCGGTGAGGAGCTGCCGCGCTCCTGGGCGACCGCCGGCACCACCGGGTACGACGCGCTGGCGCTGGTCGACCGGGTGCTGGTCGACCCGGCCGGCGAGAAGCCGCTCGACGAGCTCGAGGCCGAGCTCCGCGGGGCTCCGGTCGACTGGCCCACGCTGATCCACGACACCAAGCGCGCGGTGGCCGACGGCATCCTCGGCTCAGAGACCCGCCGGATCGCCCGCGAGGCCCTCGCCGTCCTGGCCGCCGCGGAGGCCGACGTCGAGCCCGACTCCGACGCTGATCGGTCCGCGAGCGCCGAGGACGGTCCGGCGAGCCCGGACGCGATCGTCGACGCGGTCGCCGAGCTGCTCGCCTGCTTCCCCGTCTACCGGTCCTACCTCCCGCAGGGCCGCGAGCACCTCGAGCAGGCGTTCACGGCGGCGCGCACACACCGCCCCGACCTGGGCGCCACCCTCGACGTGCTCGAGCCCGTGCTGGCCGACGGCGCGGCTGCTCCCGCGCAGCGGTTCCAGCAGACCAGCGGCATGGTGATGGCCAAGGGTGTCGAGGACTGCGCCTTCTACCGCTGGGCCCGGCTGACCTCGCTCAACGAGGTCGGCGCCGACCCGGACGTCTTCGCGCTCGACCCGGCCGGGTTCCACGCGGCCATGGAGCGGCGGCAGCGCGACTGGCCGCAGGCGATGACGGCTGCCAGCACGCACGACACCAAGCGCGGCGAGGACGTCCGCGCGCGGATCAGCGTGCTCGCCGAGCTGCCCGAGGTCTGGGCCGACGCGCTGCGCGAGCTGCTCCGGCTGGTGCCGCTGCCCGACCCCGGGTTCGGCAACCTGCTCTGGCAGGCCGTCCTCGGCGTCTGGCCCGCCGACGCCCGCCAGGACCCCGACACCCTCCGCGCGCGGCTGCACGCCTACGCCGAGAAGGCGATGCGGGAGGCCGGGGACCACACCCAGTGGACCGACGTCGACGAGACCTACGAGGCCGCCGTGCACCGGGCGGTCGACGCCGCCCTGGACGACGCCGCCGTCGGGGCGGTCCTCGACGGCCTGCTCGCCCGGATCGCCGCCCCCGGCTGGAGCAACGCGCTGGCCGCCAAGCTGCTCGGGCTGACGCTGCCCGGGGTGCCCGACGTCTACCAGGGCTCCGAGCTGTGGGAGCAGAGCCTGGTCGACCCCGACAACCGCCGGCCGGTCGACTTCGAGGAGCGCACCGCGCTGCTGAAGCGGCTGCGCACCGGTGAGCGGCCCGCCGTGCCCGAGACCCTGGACGACCAGGGCGCCACCAAGCTGCTGCTCACCCACCTCGCGCTCACCCTGCACCGCGACCGCGCTGAGGCGTTCACGACGTACGAGCCGGTGGCCGCCGAGGGGCCGGCCGCCGCGCACGTGCTCGCCTACGACCGCGGCGGTGTGCTGCCCGTGGTCACCCGGCTCCCGGTCGGTCTCCGGGCCGCGGGCGGGTGGGGCGACACCGTGCTGGCCCTGCCTCCCGGTCGCTGGCGCGACGCCCTCACCGGGCGGCGGGTCCGCCCCGACGAGCAGGGCCGCGCGTCGCTGGCCACCCTGCTCGCGACGTACCCGGTCGCGCTGCTGGTCCGCGAGCGCGTCGCCGAGGCGGGGCGTGGGCGGTTCGACGTGTGGGCCCCGCTGCCGACGACGGTCGCGCTGCGAGTCGGCGACCGCGACCTGCCGATGGAGCGCGGTGACGACGGCTGGTGGACGCCGGCGGGTCCCGAGCCGCTCGGCGAGGTCGACTACGGCTTCGTCCTCGACGGCGAGCAGACGCCGCGGCCCGACCCGCGCTCCCGCCGCCAGCCGCGCGGGGTGCACGGCCTGTCGCGCACCTTCGACCCCGCCGCGCACGCCTGGCAGGACGCCGGCTGGACCGGACGCCAGCTCGCCGGCTCGGTGGTCTACGAGCTGCACGTGGGCACCTTCACCCCCGACGGCACCCTGGACGCCGCGATCGAGCGGCTGCCGCACCTCGTCGACCTCGGCGTCGACCTGGTCGAGCTGATGCCGGTGAACGCGTTCAACGGCGAGCACGGCTGGGGCTACGACGGGGTGGCGTGGTTCGCGGTGCACGAGCAGTACGGCGGCCCCGCCGCCTACCAGCGCTTCGTCGACGCCGCGCACGCGGCCGGGCTGGGGGTGGTGCAGGACGTGGTCTACAACCACTTCGGCCCGTCGGGGAACTACCTGCCGCTCTACGGCCCCTACCTCTCCGAGGAGGGTGAGAACCCGTGGGGCGCCCACGTGAACCTCGACGGCGCGGGCTCCGCGGAGGTGCGCGCCTACGTGCTCGACAACGTGCGGATGTGGTTCGAGGACCTGCACGTCGACGGTCTCCGGCTCGACGCCGTGCACGCGCTGCAGGACACCTCCGAGCCGCACCTGCTGGCCGAGATCGGCGCCCTGGCCGACCGGCTGTCGGCCGCGCTGCGCCGACCGCTCACCGTCATCGCGGAGTCCGACCTCAACGACAGCCGGATGGTGCTGCCGCTCGAGGGCGGCGGCACGGGCCTGACCGCGCAGTGGTCCGACGACTTCCACCACGCGGTGCACGCCGCCCTGACCGGCGAGACCTCGGGCTACTACGCCGACTTCGCGCCGCTGTCGGCGCTGGCCAAGGTGGAGGAGAAGGGGTTCTTCCACGACGGCACCCTGTCCACCTTCCGCGGCGCACCGCACGGCCGGCCCGTGCACGCGGGGATGCCGGGATGGCGGCTGGTGGTCTGCAACCAGAACCACGACCAGGTCGGCAACCGCGCCCGCGGCGACCGGCTCGCCGAGCACCTCGACGACGACCAGCTCGCCGTCGCGGCCATGCTGACGCTCACCTCGCCGTACACCCCGATGCTGTTCCAGGGCGAGGAGTGGGCGGCGTCCACGCCGTTCGCGTTCTTCACCTCGCACCCGGAGGAGGACCTCGGCCGGGCCGTCTCGGAGGGCCGCCTGGCGGAGTTCGCCCAGATGGACTGGGACACCTCGACCATCCCCGACCCCCAGGACCCGGCCACCTTCGCCTCCTCCAAGCTGGACTGGAGCGAGGTCGACCAGGGCCGCCACCGGGTGCTGCTGGACTGCTACCGCGAGCTCGTGGCGCTGCGCCGTCGTACGCCCTCGTTGACGAACCCCGATCTCGGGGCGGTCTCCTGCACGGTCGACGAGGACGCCCGCTGGGTGCTGCTGCGCCGCGGTGGCGCCGGAGCGCCGGTCTGGGTGGCGGCCAACCTGGGGGAGGCCGAGGTCGAGATCCCGTTGCCGGGCGGTGACGCCGAGGTCGTCTGGGCGACCCCCGCAGGGGCCGTCGTCCGGGGCGACCGGGTGCTGCTGCCGGCCCATGCTGGAGCCGTCCTGGTCACCTTCCCGTGACCAGGCCCGCACCTGCGGGAAGCCCCCGGGCCTCTAGCCTCGGGGGCATGCGCGTGCACGTGTTCTTCCTCGGCGGCACCATCTCGATGACGCCGGACCCCGGCGCGACCGGCGGCGTACGACCCCGGCTCGGCTCGGCCGACCTGCTCGGGTCGCTGCCGCTGCCGGCGGGGGTGGTCACCACCGGCGTCGACTTCCGCAGCGTCGGCAGCTCCCACCTGACCTACGCCGACGTGCTCGACCTGCGGGCCGCTGCCGCGGCGGCGGTCCAGGGTGGGGCGGACGGCGTCGTGGTGGTGCAGGGGACCGACTCCCTGGAGGAGACCGCCTTCCTCCTCGACCTGCTCTGGGAGGCCGACGCGCCGGTCGTACTCACCGGCGCGATGCGGCACCCCGGCCTCGCCGGACCCGACGGCGCCGCCAACCTGACCGCGGCGATCAGCGTCGCCGCCGACCCGGCGTGGCGCGGGCTGGGCGTCCTGGCGGTGCTGGGCGACGAGGTCCACGCCGCCCGGTTCGTGGCCAAGCAGCACACGAGCCTGCCCGACGCGTTCGGCTCACCGGAGGCGGGGCCGCTCGGCCGGCTGCTGGAGGGGCGTGCCGTCCCGGCGACCACGGTGGTCCGACGCCCGGCCCTGCCGGCGCCGGCGTCCATGCCGGCGCGGATCGCGGTGCACACCGCGGCGATCGACGACGACCCCGGTCTCGTCGCCCTGGTGGCGGGCACCGCGGACGGCCTCGTCGTCGCCGGCTTCGGTGCCGGCCACGTCCGCCCCCCGGTCGCCGACGTCCTCGCCGCGGCGGTCGGACGGATCCCGGTCGTGCTGGCGTCCCGGACCGGGGCGGGGTCGGTGCACACCTCGACCTACGGCGGCCCGGGGTCGGAGCAGGACCTGCTCGCCCGCGGCCTCATCAGCGCCCACCGCCTGCCCCCGTTGAAGGCCCGCCTGCTCCTGGCGGTGTTGCTCGGCAACGGCGCCGCCCCCCTCGATCGCGCCGCACTCACCGCCGCCTTCACCACCTACGGCTGACCCGTTGAGGTGGCGCGCGTTTCACGTTGAGGTGGCGCGCGTTTCACGTTGAGGTGGCGCGCGTTCCGGGTTGAGTGGGCGCGCGTTTCAGGCCGCCGCGCGCCGTACGACGTCGACCAGCTCGTCGCGGCTCGGCCCCGGGCTGTACGGCGCCCGCCAGCCGGTCTCGTAGACCGCCCGGGCCAGCGGCTCGGCCGGCGCGAGGCAGGAGGGCAGCGCGACCATCGCGAAGAACGGCCCGGCGTGCGCACCGATCCGCGGGTCGGCCTGCGCGGCATCGCAGATCCGGGTGGAGGTCAGGGGCCGGCCGAGGTCGAGCCCGGCGCCCTGCCACGCCTCGACCGCCTCGCTGTCGATCGCGACGTGGTCCTCGACCCACGGGCGCACCTGCTCGTCGCACCAGCGTCCGAACGGCCCGGCCACCATGGTCGGGTCGTCGCCGTCGTCGAGCAGGTGCAGGAGCGCGGCGACCTGCATCGCCCCCATGGCGACCCCGCGTCCGCGGGTGGGCGTGGTGGTGGCGACGGCGTCGCCGACGGTCACCAGGCCGGGCAGGTCCCGCTGGCGCCGGTACCGGTTGCGCAGGGCCCCGCCGACCATCACCGGGCTGGTCGGTCGAGCGGTGGCCGGGTCGGTCCAGGCGGCCAGCACCGGGACCGCGGCGCAGGCGGCCTCGAAGGCGGCCGTGCCGTGCAGGGCGGTGAGCTCGCGGTCGGCGGTGGGCCGGACGAACAGCACCGAGAAGTGGCCGCGCTCGTGCAGGAACACGAGCACCTGGTAGCCGTCGAAGTTGCTGACCGAGGCCACCGGGTTGTCCATCGGCCCGGGCTCCGCCCCCGGGAGCAGCTGGTAGGTGCGGTCGACGTACGCCATCCCGCAGGAGCCCTCGAGCTCGACGCCGTCCGGGTCGCCGAGCCGGCTCGAGCGGCCGGAGGCGTCGACCACCAGGTCGGCCTCGACCCGGGTGCCGTCCACGACCGCGCCGACCACCCGGCCGCGCTCGACCAGGACGTCGTCGACGTGGCCGGTGCGGAGCGTCAGGCCGGAGGCGTCGGAGGCCGCCGCGCGCAGTGCCCGCTCGAAGGTCGAGCGGCGTGAGCGCATCGCGGCCGGCACGAGACCCACCCCGGGGAGGTCCATCTGGAGCTGCTCGGCGCCGGCGGCCAGCCACGCGTCGTACGCCGCGGGCCAGTGCTGTTGCAGGGTGGCGCCGACCTGCGGGCGGAACGCGTGGGCGTGCTCGAACTGCATCACGCCGCGCCGCGGCCAGGTGCCGTCCGGAGCGGGCCCCGGATCGCGGTCGATCCCGATCACCTCATGACCTCGAGCACCGAGCGCGGCGCCGACCATCAGCCCCACCGGACCCGTACCGAGCACCAGCACCCTCATGGTCGTCCCCTTGGCTACACTGGAAGTGTTTTCGTTACACTTACAGTAACCTCAAAACTCGAAGGGGCGTCAAGGGTGGTCGCCAGCCGTCCGTACCGGTCGGACCTGCGGGCCGAACAGGCCCGCGCGACCCGCCGCGCCGTGGTCGCCGCCGCGCGAGACCTCTTCGTGGAGCGGGGGTACGCCGGCACGACCGTCGACGCGGTCGCCGAGCGGGCGGGCGTGAGCCGCAAGACCGTGTTCACCGCGGTCGGCGGCAAGCCGGTCCTGCTCAAGCTGGCCTGGGACTGGGCGCTGGTCGGGGACGACGAGCCGGTCCCGATGGCCGAGCGTCCCGAGGTCCGGGCGATGCAGGCCGAGACCGAGCCGGCGGCACTGGTCCACCGCTGGACCCGGTTCATCGTGCCCATCACGTCTCGGTTGGCCGGGCTCGACCAGGTCCTCGCCGACGCCGGCCGGAGCGAGCCCGACGTCGCCGAGCTCTACGCCGAGTCCGAGCGCAACCGCCGAGGCGGCGCCCTCGGCTTCCTGACCGGGCTGCAGGCGATCGGGGGCCTCCGCGCGGACGTCGGCCTCGAGCGAGCGGCCGACATCGTCGAGGTGCTGATGGACCCGATGTCCTACCAGCGCCTCGTCCGCGGGGCGGGCTGGACCGACGAGGAGTACGCCGACTGGCTCGAGTCCGTCGTCACCGCCACGATCCTCACCCGTTGAGTGGGCGCGCGTTTCCGGTTCAGTGGGCGCGCGTTTCGTCTGCAGGAGAACGCGCGCCCACTCGACCCGGAACGCGCGCCCACTCGACCCGGAACGCGCGCCCACTCGACGGGGAGGGGTCAGACGATGGCGCGGTCCTTGCCGTCCCAGTAGGGGGCGCGGAGGTCCTTCTTGAGGATCTTGCCGGTGGGGTTGCGGGGCAGGGCCGGGACGATGTCGACGGACTTGGGGCACTTGAAGTGCGCCAGCCGCTCGCGGCAGAAGTCGATGATCTCCTGCTCGGTGGCCGTGGCGTCGGGCTTGAGGCCGACCACGGCCTTCACGGTCTCGCCCCACTGGTCGTCAGGGACGCCGATGATCGCGACCTCCAGGACGGCGGGGTGCTCGGAGACGACCCGCTCGACCTCGGGGGAGTAGATGTTCTCGCCGCCCGAGATGATCATGTCCTTCAGCCGGTCCTCGACGTACACGTAGCCGTCGGCGTCGACGCGGCCGATGTCGCCGGTGCGGAACCAGCCGTCCGCGGTGATCACCTTCGCGGTCTCCTCCGGCTTGCCGAGGTAGCCCTTCATGAGCTGCGGCGTCCGGAACCAGAGCTCGCCGGGTTCGCCGGTCTTCGCCTCCTCGCCCGTGGCCGCGTCGACCACGCGCACCGAGGTCCCCGGGATGCACTGGCCGGCCGACAGGAGCCGCTCCGGGTGCTCGGGGTCCTTGTGGTCCTCGGGCAGCAGGTGGGTGATCACACCGCAGACCTCGGTCAGCCCGTAGACCTGCATGAACTTGGTGTCCGGCCACGCCTCGATCGCCGCGCGCAGGAGCGGCGTGGGCATCGGGGCGGCGCCGTAGGTGTAGATCTTCAGGGCGCTGAACAGCTTGATCGCGTCCGGCCCGGACTGCAGCACCTGGGCGAGCACGGCCGGCACCAGGAACGTGCAGTTGGCCCCGTTGAGGATCGCCCAGGCCAGGCTCGCGCCGTCGGGGTCGCGGGTCATCACGCTGGTCACCCCGTCGAAGATCCCGAACAGGATGTACGACGACCCGCCGACGTGGAACAGCGGCATCGAGACCATCGACCGGTCGCCCGGCTCGAAACCCCAGCCCTCGTGGGCGTTCAGGGTGTGCTGGACCATGTTGCGGTGGGTCAGCATGACCCCCTTCGGGCGACCCGTGGTGCCGCTGGAGTACATCACCAGACAGACGTCGTCGGTGCTCGTCTCCTCCGGTCGGGCCAGCGGCTCGGACGCCGCGAGCCACGCCTCGTACTCGTCGCCCTCGGCGCCGTCGGGCGTCACCCGGATGACGTGCTCGACGTTGGTGAGGTTCCCCCGGATGCCCTCGATGGTGGACATCAGCTCCTCGCCGACGAAGAGGACCTTCGCCCCGGAGTCGTTGACCGCGTAGTCGACCTCGTCACCCGCCGAGCGCCAGTTGACGATCGCGTGGGCGGCGCCGATCGAGCCGGCGGCCAGGGTGATCTCCACGCAGGCCGGGTGGTTCTTGTCGAGGAAGGCGACCACGTCGCCTCGGCCGACCCCCAGCGCGCGCAGCCCGCCGGCGGCGCGTCGTACCCGCTCGTCCCACTGGCTCCAGGTCCAGCTCCGGTCGCCGTACATCACGGCGAGACCGTCGGGATTCGCCGCCGCCCAGTAGGCGAGCGGCTCGTCGAGGGTGGCGGGCAGGGGGAACTGGAAACCGGGGGTGTCAGCCATGCGCCCGACTGTGACAGAGCGCACAGGCGACTTTCAACGGGGAGCTCGCGCCGTCAAGATTCCGACAAGATGCCTGAATAGGACAAATGACCAAGTCTGCCGCGCCGACAGTCACGGGACACCAGTCGCCCCCTCTTCAGAGAGCAGGACCTCCACCGTGCACAACTTCAAGCGCAAGGCCCTCGTCACCATGTCCGTCGTCGGACTGACCGCGAGCGTCGCCGGCGTCGCCGTAGCCGCCACCGGGACGGCTCGCGCCGACCGCCAGGAGATCACCGTCTGCGCCGCCACCAGCGGCACCGGCTGGCGGCTCGTCTCCAACTCGACCAACGTCCGTCGTCGGACTGACCGCGAGCGTCGCCGGCGTCGCCGTAGCCGCCACCGGGACGGCTCGCGCCGACCGCCAGGAGATCACCGTCTGCGCCGCCACCAGCGGCACCGGCTGGCGGCTCGTCTCCAACTCGACCAACAAGTGCCGCAGCGGCGAGATGCTGGTGAGCTGGAACGCGCAGGGTCGCAAGGGCGACACCGGTGCACGCGGTCTGCCCGGCGAGAACGGCGCTCCCGGCCTCGACGGCGAGAACGGCGCTCCCGGGCAGGACGGCGAGAACGGCGCTCCTGGACAGGACGGACTGAACGGCGAGAACGGCGGCCAGGGCGAGCAGGGCCTCCCGGGCGACAAGGGCGACCAGGGCGAGCAGGGCCTCAAGGGCGACAAGGGTGACGCCGGCGAGCAGGGCCCCAAGGGCGACAAGGGAGACAAGGGTGACACCGGCGAGGCCGGCGTCAACGGCTCGTCGTTCTACCTCTCGGAGTCCGCCCAGACCCAGGGCAGCATGGAGGCCCAGGACCTCAGTGTCTCGTGCGACGCGGGGGACCTGGCGCTCGTGCCCCAGTACGACCTCGGTGAGCAGATGGACGCGCCGCACGCGGACGACGTCTCGAGGAGCCTGCAGGACCCGAGCGACAGCGCCCGCTGGCTCTTCACGATCCAGAAGTCCTTCTTCTCGAACACCACCAGCACCGTGGCCGTGCGCTGCCTCGACCTCGGTGAGCCCCACGTCGTCGGCTGATCCCCACCGCGGGGCCGCGACAAGGTTCCCGCAAGAACACGGCGATAGACGACGCTGGGGAGCTCGCCCTCCCTAGCGTTGACCAGGACAGCGAGCGTCCGCACCCGGACGGTCGCAGCCGCGCCCATCCCGTGCGCGGCGTCACCCTCCGCGGCCCCGTCGGACCCATCTCCGTCGGCGGGGCTGCGGGGACACCTCGGCAGCAGCGGCGGCCGCGGCCCGCCGGCGCTCGTCGCGCCGGGAGCGCCAGCGCTCGAGCTCGGCGTCCACGTCCCGCTCCCGGGTGACCATCGGCGGCCCGCCGAGCGGCTGCCACTTCGCAGCCCGGACGGCGGCGTTGAACTCCTCCACCTCGCGGCGCACCTCGCGCTCCGCGCCGAGGGCGTCGAGCCGGCCGTCGAGCTCGGCGTCGTCCTTGCGGACCTGCAGGGCCGGCGGCAGCACGGAGATGTGCTCGCGCTCGACCAGCCGCTTCACCCACCAGTCCGGGTCGTGCTGGTCGCCGAGGTCGAGCGGCTTCCCGAACCCGGGCAGGTCGTCGAAGTCGCCGCGCTCCATGGCCTGGCGGACCTGCAGGTCCACCCAGGTGTCCTGGTGCTTGATGCGCTGCTCGGCAGCCTTCTGCTCGTCCTCGGCCATCACCGTCGAGCGTAGCCAGGCGCTTCCAGCCGGTACCAGTCGTGACGGGCTCCCCAGACGAGCACCGCGGTCGCCGGCACGCTCCAGAGCAGGAACCCCCAGCCGAAGAGCACCAGCAGCACCTGGAAGGCGACCACCCCGACCCAGCCGACCCGGGCGAGTGGTCCGCCCCGGAGCAGCAGCACCGCGAGCACCAGCTCGCCGGCCGCGACGGCCAGGCCCCAGCCCGCCGGGTGCGCCATGAAGACGTCGTCCCAGCCGGACCGGACGAAGCCCCACGGGGACGCGTCGGCCATGCCGGCGTAGTTCGTCGGGTCGGCCTTCACGATGCCGAGGTGGACCCCGGCCATGCAGGCGAAGAACGCTCCGGCGGCGACGGTGGCCGCGGGCCGGGCGCGATGGGTGGGTGCGGTCGAGGGTGTCGTGACGTCCTGGGTGAGGCCCATGTCCTCCACCTCCCTCTCCTCCCGACGCTAGTCCCGCTCGCCCCGACCGCAGAGCGGATGTGACCGACGGAACCCCGCGCCGCTGCCTAGGCTGCTGCGGTGACCCAGACCGCGCGCCCGACCCCCGCGCGTCGACCGCGCCGGGCCGAGTTCCTGGGCGTGCACCGGGCCTGGTGGGTCTCCGCGGTGACCCTGGGCGCCCTGGTCGCGGCGGCCGGCTTCCGGTCCTCGACGGGAGCCCTGCTCGAGCCGCTCGAGGCGGACTTCGGCTGGAGCCGGGCGACCACGTCGGGGGCGGTGTCGCTCAACCTGGTCGTCTACGGCCTCACCGCGCCGTTCGCCGCCGCGCTGATGGAGCGCTTCGGCGTACGACGGGTGGCCGCGGCCTCCCTGGTGCTCGTCGCGGCCGGCTCCGGGCTGACCACGCTGATGACGCAGCCCTGGCAGCTGTGGCTGCTGTGGGGTTTCGCGGTCGGGATCGGCACCGGCGCGATGGCCCTGGTCTTCGGGGCGATCGTGGCGAACCGCTGGTTCGTCACCCAGCGCGGCCTGGTGATGGGGATCTTCTCGGCGGCGGGCTCCTCGGGCCAGCTGGTCTTCCTGCCGCTGATCGCCCACCTCGCGGCCGGCCCGGGCTGGCGCCCTGCCGCCCTCGTCGTCACCGTGGCGGCGTTCGCGCTGGTCCCGCTGGTGCTCCTGGTGCTGGCGGACTCGCCGGCCCAGCTCGGCATCGCACCGTACGGCGCCCCAGCGCGGCGGCCCGACCAGCACGAGGGCCTCGACCCGCACCGCACCAGCCTGGACGCCTCGGTCGACGTCACCGACGTGCACACCGACGGCGTCGAGGGCCTTGTTCCCCCGTCCGAGGGGCCCGCCCGGGTGGCGCTGCGCGTGCTGCGCGAGTCGTCGCGCTCGTGGACCTTCTGGATCCTGATGGGCACCTTCTGGATCTGCGGCTGGTCGACCAACGGCCTGATCGGGACGCACTTCATCCCTGCGGCCCACGACCACGGGATGCCGGCCACGACGAGCGCGAGCCTGCTGGCCCTGATCGGGATCTTCGACATCGTCGGCACGGTGGCCTCGGGCTGGCTGACCGACCGGACCGACGCCCGCTACCTGCTGGTCGGCTACTACTTCCTGCGCGGCTGCTCGCTGCTGCTCGTGCCCGCCCTGCTCGGGCCGCACGTGCAGCCGAGCCTCTTCCTCTTCATCGTGTTCTACGGCCTCGACTGGGTCGCGACCGTGCCGCCGACCGTCGCGCTGTGCCGGCAGCACTTCGGCCTGGAGCGGTCGGGGGTCGTCTTCGGCTGGGTCTTCGCCTCGCACATGGTCGGCGCCGGAGTCGCCGCGTCGTACGCCGGCTGGATCCGCGAGTGGCGTGGCGACTACTTCGCGGCCTGGATGACCGCGGGCGTGCTGTGCGTGGTCGCCGCCGGAGCCTGCCTGCTCATCCCGCGCCGACCCCGGACGCACGACTCCCCCCGGCCCTGAGGACCGGGGGGAGCCTGTGGGGGTGATGATGCCGGTGCGACGGGCCCCCCAAGGCGTCAGCGCTCGGCGTCGGCCTTGATCTTGGCGAGCGTGGCCGCGAGGTCCCGCTCGAGCTCGGCGCCGAACGAGTCGACGCCACCGAAGACGGCGTTGGTGAGCTTGACCGAGACGTCGGAGATGCCCTCGGGCGCCTCGCGTCGCGCGGTGACCCGGGTGCCGGTCGCGGTCGGCTCCAGGGTGTAGCTCCACACCACCGTGTTCTCCTTGACCCGCCAGGCGATCTCCTGCTCGGGCACGAACCGCACGACCTTCGAGGTGGTCGGCCACACCAGCAGACCGCGCCGGTTCACGTTGACCATCTTCGCGCCGAGGCCCTCGCCCCGCAGGAACGTCTTGGCCGTCTGCGGGCTCCAGCGAGCCATGTTGCGCGGGTCCGAGAGCAGCGACCAGACCGTGGCGGGGGGCGCGGCGATCTCGGCCGAGGCCTCGATGGTGTCGACGTTCAGCAGTGGCATGGGGAGGGCTCCTCGTTCGGGGACCGCGGACTGACCGCGGTCACTGTCAGATCATGCCCGTTCCGGATACCGCCGGTCTCTGTGATCTTGGTGACCCTCAGGTTCGCCAGGACCAAGGTCCGCGCCTACCGGCACGAGCGAGTCATACGGCGGCCGTCCCGGAGGACTAGCGTCGGCCGGACGGGGCGGCGCGGGAGGGGCATCTGCATGCGGGCATTCCGTCACACCCTGGGGCTGGTGGGGGTCACCGCGCTCGCCACCCTGCTGGGCGCTCTGAGCACCCCGCCGGCGTCAGCCGACGACCCGGCACCGATCCCGATCGTGATCAACGGGTTCGGCGTGCCGCTCTACCTCCAGTCGCTTCCTGGGGTGATCAGTGGGGAGCTCGACGGCCCGATCAACGTCACGCTTCCCGCAGCCGAGGGCGGTCAGCAGGTGGCCAGCCAGTGCGTGCAGGTCCCGGACACGATCAGCAACATGTGCGTGGGTCTGGTCGAGGGTGCCGACAACCCGCCGCCGATCGAGGTGATCGGCGAGTCCGAACTGCTCCCGATGCTGAAGGACCCCGCGGCCCAGGTCGCCCTGGGCTGGTTGGAGCTGGAGGGACGTGAGGCGATCCGGCTCCAGTACGACCTGCCGAACGACGCGCGCGTGGAGCGCTTCGCGCGGCCGGAGATCCGCAACTACATGACCGACCGGCTGCTCGGCATCATGGACAAGAGCGTCTACGGGGTCGCGCTCACCGACAACGAGCAACGGGCACTGACCTTCCTCGAGGAGACCTACCGCAAGCGCGAGCTGATCCTGGCGCAGTCTTCCTGGGACGTCTTCGAGGCCTTCCAGTCCCGTCCCTGCCGCTTCAAGCCGCCGACCGCCCCCGCCGCCGTCCCCGCCAAGGACGTCGCGGTCATGCCCAAGAAGGTCATCCAGTGGTGCCTGGCCCACCCGGACTTCGACGGTGGCCTCACCACCCTGGTGGACATCGCACCGCCGCTGCCGTCCGTCGACACCTTCGTGGCCTGGGGCGCGTACGCCGCCGCCGACGAGCTCGGCCTGACGGCCTTCTCCTCGGCCGCCGTCGAGGACGGCCTGGCGCGCACCATCATCGGGACCACGGCCGCGATCGGCTTCGCGCTCGCGGTGCCGGTGGGCATCGCCATCGCCAACCTGCCGTTCTTCGCCGGCATCACCTTCGAGCTGGGGCGTGCCCTCTTCCCGTTCGCCCAGCGGGTCGCCTACAAGTTCGCCGAGGTCGCGGCCGAGGGTGGCGCGGAGCTCGCCTCCGCCGGCGGCGGCGCTGCCTCCTCGACCGTCGCCGGGGCGATCGGGGCCGCCATCGTCATCGCGGTCGTGATCATCGCCGCCGTGGTGATCGGGGTCGCCAGCTGGCTGGTTGCCGAGCACCAGACCGTGGTCAACGGACTCACCGACTACCTCAGCAAGGCCAAGGACAACCCCGACCCCCTCGGTCTGGCCGACTACCGGAAGAAGTGGTCGGGCACGGAGCTCGGCAGCCAGACCGACGCGGCACACCCGCCGACGTACCGCGACGGGGAGGCGCACCAGCGACTGGCCGCCCTGCTGACCCTCATGTCGACGGTCAAGCCGGACGGCACCGTCGTGCCGGAGCCCACCGGACTGTGGAAGGGCGGGTCGAACGCGACCGACCGGCAGTGGGTGGTCCAGGTCGGTGACAACCCGACGGAGGTCCGCGACCAGATCTCTGTCCCGCAGCAGGCGGACGGGGACGCGGAGCAGGAGTATGCGACCGTGCGCGCCACCGGGGGCTGGTTCGTGGTCGACACCGCTGACACGCCCAAGCTCGCGAGCAAGCCCCAGCTCGCGCTGAGCTTCGGCTACTACGACCGCCCCCGGAAGGACGAGGGCCGGCCTCGGCTGGTGGCGCGCGCGCCCTCCACACTTGGTGGCCTGATCGTCACGGACTCGGCGTTCGACAACGGCAAGGGGCTCGCGGAGCGCCGCACCTGGCTCGTCTGGCAGGACAAGCAGGGCCGCACCGTCCAGGCGCGGCTGAAGAAGGTGGTCCCGACCTACCTCGCCGGGCCGCGTCCGGTGGCGGTCGGACCGATGTACGCCCGCCGCCCCGTGATGCTGCGGCCCAACCCGGTCGGGCCCTCCGGCCAGTCGATCGACCAGGCCCTGGCGGAGTCGGACTTCGACACGCAGTGGACCGTGGACCGGCGCAACCCCGACACCGGGGTCTGGGAGGAGATCAAGACCGCGTCCGGCTACGGCACCTCGTTCGTCCCGAGCACGGCCGGCGACTACCAGGCCCGGGTGTCGATGACCGCGATCGACAACCCCGACCAGCAGAAGTTCGGGAGGGTCGAGTTCACGGTGACGCCCCCGCCGATCCTCACCCCGGTGGCGACCCTGCTGGACAACGGCACCAACCGGCTCGAGCTCGACCTGCAGCTTGCCGAGGACGTCGCCGACGACGCCTTCGACGTCCAGGTCACCTGGCCGGGCACCTACGACGACCCGGTCGGACCGACCCAGACGCTTGCCCAGACCTGCTTCCAGTCCGGTCCTCTGGACTGCACCGCGCAGCGGACCGGTCCCTCCGACCTGCTGGTCCACCCAGTCACCCTGGACACCGACCTGAGCCAGCCGGTCCGCCTCGTGGTGACCAACTCGACCGGGCAACGGCTCGAGCGGCAGTTCCTCGCCGTCGACGGGCGTCCGCAGGTCGCGCCCCCACCGGACGGAGTGAACGCGGGGCAACCGGGCACGGTCGACGTCTCCGAGCGGACCGCCCAGGTGACCATGCCGCTGGCGCCCGGCCCGGACGGCGCCGACACCAACCAGGACTACACGGTGGCCACCCTGGTGCCCTCGGCCGGCGGCGGGCAGGACTTCGCCCTGGTGGACCCGGTCACCGGCAACACCACCGCGGGCCTGCTGGTCCCCGGGCTGACCAACGGAGCGGTCGAGGTCTACGAGGAAGCGGGCACCTGGTACCTCGCGGTCCGGGGCATCCCCGGGCTCGCGTACGTCGGCACCCACGAGCTGGACCTCCT
Source organism: Marmoricola sp. (assembly GCA_044227235.1). Classification (GTDB taxonomy): domain Bacteria; phylum Actinomycetota; class Actinomycetes; order Propionibacteriales; family Nocardioidaceae; genus Marmoricola_A. The sequence continues at coordinate 170,811 of JBGAFN010000003.1, forward strand.
GGTCGCCCAGACCAACGGCACCCGCCAGGCCTTCCACCTCTCGCTCCAGATCACCCCGACCACCTCCGACCGGTTCCGGGGAGCGGTGAACGCGGACCTGGACCCGGTGGACTTCGGGGTTGCCGACCGTCCGCAGGCGGCTGCCGCCGTGGTCGGGGGACTCGCCAGCGACCCGGCGTACGGCGGTGGGATGTGTGTGCGGCTGCGCTTCGTGGACCTCGGACCGGCTGGTCCGTCGGCGACGAAGTGTGGTCCGCGCAGCGACTTCTACGACGCCGCTGGGGTGGCTCGCCCGTTCCCGTACGAGCTGCTCTTCCCCACCGGGATGGCCATGGGCACCTACCGCGCGGACACGTGGCTCACCCAGGTGAACAGCCGGGTGGACAACGCCCCGCTCGGCATCTCCTTCGTGCTCACCGACCCCGACGCGTACGGCGCGCCCCCGGTGTCGGTGGCCTCGGTCGCGGCGGCAGGGAAGCCGCGGGTGGGTCGGGCGCTGAAGGCCGCGCTCGGCACCGTGTACCCGTCGACGGCGACGCGCCGCTACCAGTGGCTGCGGGACGGCCGCGCGGTCAAGGGCGCCACCGGCGCGCGGTACGTGCTGAGGTCGGCCGACGTCGGGTCGCGGCTGTCGCTGCGGGTGACGACCACCGCCCCGGACTACAAGCGCACGGTCCGCACCTCGGCCAGGACCGGGGTGGTCCGCCGCTGACCGGGCCTTATCAGCCCTCCGTACGCCGGGCCCGCTCGGCGAGGGCGTGCTCGTCGGTCTGCGCGTCGTACCCCCAGAAGTCGCGCAGCGCCGCGGCGGTCAGCGCGACCCCCGCCACGCAGGCGAAGCCACCGCTGGCGATCGAGCCGCGCACCGACCAGGCGTCGGCGACCAGCCCGGCCCGGACCTGGCCGCCCAGCGGGCCGAGCGAGTAGGAGAGCATCTCGATCCCGGCGAGGCGACCGCGCATCGACTCGGGGATCGTCTGCGACCAGACCGTCCCGCGGAAGATGCCCGAGATCATGTCGGCCGCCCCGGCCAGAGCCAGGGCCCCCATCGCCCACCAGATCGTGGGCGCCAGCCCGACCAGCCCGATGAACCCGCCGTACGCCGCTGCCGCGACCACGATCGCGCGGCCGTGGTGGTGCACCCGCGCCGTCCAGCCGCTGAACGCCGTCGCCACGAGCGCACCGACGGTCTCGGCGCTGTAGAGCAGGCCCAGCAGGTCGGGGCGCTCGAAGACGTCCTGGGCCAGGGCCGGGAACAGCACCACCGGGATCGCCAGCAGCATGGCGGCGATGTCGACGAGGTAGGTGCCGAGCAGGTCGCGGCGCGACACCGCGTACTGCAGGCCGTCGAGGATGCCGCGCAGGCTCGGCGGGGTGGTCTCGTCGCGATGCGGGTAGGGCCGCATCGCGGCGAAGAGCAGGACCGCGACGCCGAGGCCGGCGACGTCGACGAGGTAGCACCAGGTGGCGCCGACGTGCGCCAGCAGCAGCCCGCCGATGGTCGGGCCGACGAGCAGGCCCGCCTGCATGCCGAGGGAGTTGAGCGCGTTCGCGGCGACCAGCTCGTCGTGCCGCACGGTCCGCGGCATCAGGGCCTCCCGGGACGGGCGCTGCAGGCTCTGTGCGGCGGCGAGGAAGAACGCCAGGGCGTAGATCGCCGCGACCGACGGCTGCGACAGCGAGGCGTTCCAGGCCAGCAGCGCGGTCAGGACGGCCTGCGCGAGCCCGGAGGAGACCAGCAGCCGGCGCCGGTCCACGTGGTCGGCCAGCGCCCCGCCGTACAGGCCGAGGACGACCAGCGGGAGGAGCTCGACCAGCGCGACGTACCCCACGGCGGCGTTGGAGCCGGTCAGCCGGTAGAGCTGGAAGGGAAGCGCGACGTAGGTGACCATCCCGCCCAGGTAGAAGACGGTGCCGGCGACGAAGAGGAGCCGGAAGTCCCGCGAGGTCCGCAACGGGGTCAGGTCGACCCGGACGGCACGGAGGCGGTCGGTCCAGCTCACGCCCGCCATTCTGGCCCGCGGGGTGGGCAGGAGCACCTGGGTTTCGCCGCAACCAGGCATCCGTAGGGTGGGGGTCGCGGGGACGTTTGCACCACTGGGAGGAAAGGACGCCACCGATGGACGCGCTGTTCACCGGTCTCGTCCGGCGCCGTCGTGCGCTGGCCGTGTCGCTGCTCACGATCATCGCAGGACTGCTGCTCATCGGCCTGGTGGGCCAAGCCGACCGGGACGCCACCTCGACCGACCAGCTGCCGCGGGGTGCGGACAGCACCCGGGTCGTGGAGCTCTCCGAGAAGTTCCCCCAGGGCGACGACAGCAGCGCCATCGTGCTCTGGACGGCCGACGAGGGCTCGCTGTCCACGGACGTGCTGGCCCAGCTGCAGGAGCAGTTCACGCAGGTCGCCGCCGACGTCGCCGGGAAGACCGGCGGGGACACGGGCGGGGACACGGGTGGGGCGCCGGCCGACGCGGGTGCCGGCGGCCAGAACCCGCTGACGACGCTGGTGCCGAGCAAGGACGGCACCGCGGCGTTCGCGGTCGTCCCGGTCGCCGGGGCCGAGGCGACCCAGGTGGCCGACACGGTGACCAAGCTGCGCACCGACCTGCGCGCGGACCTGCCGGACGGGGTGAGCGTCCAGGTCACCGGCCCGGCCGCGATCCGGGCCGACCTCGCCGCCGTCTTCGACGGCGCGAACTTCCGGCTGCTCGCCGCCACGGCGACCGTGGTCGCGATCCTGCTGGTGATCACCTACCGGAGCCCGGTGCTGTGGCTGGTGCCGCTGTTCGTGGTCGGCGTCGCCGACCAGGTCGCCGCCACCCTGGCCACCCACACCCTGTCCGTCTTCGGCGTCGCCTGGGACGAGTCCACCGTCGGGATCCTCTCGGTCCTCGTCTTCGGCGCCGGCACCGACTACGCCCTGCTCCTGATCTCCCGCTACCGGGACGAGCTCAAGGTCCTCGACGACCGGTACGACGCGATGGCGCACGCGCTGACCCGGACCGCCGAGGCGGTGCTCGCCAGCGCGACCACCGTGGTCGTCGGGCTGCTCACGCTGCTGCTCTCGCTGATCCCCAGCACCCGCGGCCTGGGGCTGGCCTGCGCCGTCGGCATCGTCGTGGCGGCCTTCGCGGCCCTGGTCGTGCTGCCCTGCACCCTGGTCCTCTTCGGTCGCTGGATCTTCTGGCCCAAGGTGCCGCACCGCGGCGAGGCCCGGCTGGTGGAGTCGCGCTCGTTCTGGCGCCGGGTCGGGGACCAGGTGGCGCGCCGCCCCGCAGCCTTCGTCGTGGGCGTCACCGGCCTCCTGGTCGTGCTCGCCCTCGGCCTGACCCAGCTCGAGACCGGTCTCTCCGAGGCCGACCAGTTCCTGAAGAAGCCGGAGGCGATCGCCGCGGGCGAACGGCTGGCGGAGTCCTTCCCCGCGGGCAGCGCGGACCCGGCCACGGTGGTGACCTCGGCCGACGCCGGTGAGGTGACGGCCGCCGTGCAGGGCGTGGACGGCGTGGACACGGTCCGGCCCTCCGGCACCGCCGGCGACCTGACCAAGCTCGACGTGGTGCTGGCCGCATCGCCCGGCAGCGCGGAGGCGAAGGCGACCGTGGTCGCGGTCCGGGACGCCCTCGACGGCTTCGACGGGACCTACGTCGGTGGCACCGAGGCGGCCGACCTCGACCTGAAGGACGCCTCGTCGCGGGACCGCTTCCTCATCATCCCGCTGGTGCTGCTGCTGGTGGTCCTCGCCCTGATCCTGCTGCTGCGCTCGCTGGTGGCGCCGCTGCTGCTGGTGGCCAGCGTGGTCGGCACCTACCTGGCCAGCCTGGGCCTGTCCTGGTGGCTCTTCACGGACGTCTTCGGCTTCGACGCCCTCGACGTGGGGGTGCCCCTGCTGGCGTTCCTCTTCCTGGTGGCGCTCGGGGTCGACTACAACATCTTCCTGGTCACCCGCGCGGCCGAGGAGGCCCGGGAGCACGGCCCTCGCGAGGGCATGCTGCGCGCCCTGACCGCCACCGGAGGGGTGATCACCAGTGCCGGCATCCTGCTGGCGGCCGTCTTCGCGGTGCTCGGGGTGCTGCCCCTGGTCGTGCTCGCGCAGCTCGGGGTGGTGATCTGCGTCGGCGTGCTGCTGGACACCCTCATCGTCAGGACGGTGCTGGTTCCGGCGATCGCGGTCCTGCTCGGCGACGCTTTCTGGTGGCCGCGGCGCGTGTCACCCACGGAATCCGCCGCCTGACCCATCGGTGCCCCGTCAACCCGACAAATCGGGCCATTGAGTACCTGGACAGCGCGTGTCACGCTCGTTGCAGCGTCCGCCGGGGTGGGTGGGTGCGAGGGGGAACGACATGAACGTGCAGAAGAGGCGTGCCCGTCCGGGACCCGCCGTCACCGGCGTCCTGAACCGGCACGACGGCCAGGCCTGGCTGGAGTACGAGCGGGTGTTCGACGCAGGCGTCCGCGAGGTGTGGTCGATGCTCACCGACCCGGACATGATGCGCGGCTGGGCGGGCACCTGGACCGGGGACCCCGAGACCGGCCAGGTCGAGTTCACGCTGACCGGCGAGGGTGAGCCCTCGCTGCCGGTGCCCTACCGGCTGCTGCGCGTCGACCCGCCGTACGGGTTCGCGGTGGCCATGGTGAGCGCCGTCGACGACCGGCTCTGGCCGGTCGAGGCCGACCTGGTCGAGCAGGGTCCGCGGACGGTCCTCCGGTTCCGGCAGGCCGTCGTCGAGCCGGCGTTCGCGGCCTCCATCGGAGCGGGGTGCGAGTTCTACCTCGCACGTCTCGAGCAGGCGCTCCTCGGCGCGGACCCCGGCCTGGTGAGCTTCGACGACTACGTCGTGTCGGTCGCCGCGGCCTACCGGGCGATGTTCCCGCCGCAGCGGCGGTCCGTGGAGGACTGACCCGGCTGGGCGGTCGGGTGTCGGGTGGTCTCGTGGCTCGGGCTGCGCCCTCGCACCTCGACCTCCGGTGAGGGGCTGCGCCCTCGCACCTCGACCTCCGGTGAGAGGACACCCCTGGGGGTATGGGGCCGAGGGGCGCGTTGACGTTTGCTTGGGGCCCCAACGGGAACTCACCGGACATGGAGTCGTCGATCCCCGCCCAGAGCGGGCGCAGCCGTGGGGACGTGCCTGACCCCGCCCGGGCTCCGGACAGCCCCACCGACCTGCACGCCCGCTCGTGGCGCTACGTCCTGCGCCGGACCGTGCGGGAGTTCTCCGAGGACCAGTGCACCGACCAGGCCGCCGCGCTCACCTACTACGCCGTCCTCGCGGCGTTCCCGGCGATGCTGGCCCTCTTCTCGGTGCTCGGCCTGGTGGGGCAGTCGTCGAGCGACACCGTCGGCACCGTGCTGGACGTGCTTCGCCCGCTGGTCTCGCCGTCGACCCTGGACGCCGTCGAGCCGGTGATGCGCGACCTGGCGACCTCCCAGGGCGCCGGCATCACCCTGGTCGTCGGACTGCTCGGCGCGCTGTGGTCGGCGTCGGGCTACGTCGGTGCGTTCTCGCGGTCGATGAACCGCATCTACGAGATCCGCGAGGGCCGGCCCTTCTGGAAGCTCCGCCCGCTGATGCTGCTGCTCACCCTGGTCTCCGTCGTGCTCTCCGCGCTCGTGCTGGTGATGCTCGTCGTCTCCGGTCCGGTCGCGACCTCGATCGGCAACACCATCGGTCTGGGCAGCACCGCGCTGACGGTGTGGAACATCGCGAAATGGCCCGTGCTGGCGGCGCTGGCGGCCCTCGTCGTGGCCCTGCTCTACTACGCCACCCCCAACGTCAAGCAGCCGCGGTTCCGCTGGATCTCCGTCGGGGCCGGGGTCGCGATCCTGTCCTGGGTGGTCGTCTCGGCCGGCTTCGCGTTCTACGTCGCCAACTTCTCCAGCTACAACAAGACCTACGGCTCACTCGCCGGCGTCATCGTCGCCCTGCTGTGGCTGTGGCTGACCAACCTGGCCCTCCTCTTCGGCGCTGAGCTCGACTCCGAGCTCGAGCGCGGCCGGGAGCTCCAGGCCGGGCTGCCCGCCGAGGCGGAGCTGCAGCTCCCGGTGCGCGACGCCCGCGGCATCGAGAAGGCCGACGCCCAGGACGCCGAGGACCTGGCCCGCGGGCGTCAGGTCCGGCTCCAGGCCGCCCTCGACGCCGACCCCCTGCACGGTCCCGGCAGCGGCGTCGCCGCTGTCGGGCACACCGACGAGTTCCACACCGAGGACGACCACGTCCACGGCACTCGTGTCTCCGGCGGGGCGGGAACACCCGCGGCCGCCGGCACCACCAGAGAGGAAGACCGATGAGGAAGTTCGTGCTGCTCACCGCTGTCGCGATCGGCTATGTGCTCGGAGCGCGCGCAGGACGGGAGCGCTATGAGCAGATCCGCCGGTTCGCCTTCCGGGTGAAGGAGAACCCCACCGTCCAGTCCACCGCCCGGCACGCCGCCGACGCCGCGACCGCCGCGGCACCCGTCGTGGGCGAGAAGGTCGTCGACGGCGCTGCCGCCGCAGCCCACGGCGCCACCGTGGCCGCGCACGGCGTGGCCGCCGCAGCGCAGAAGGTCATGCCCGGCGGCGGCTCGGACCTGCCGGAGAGCGGCTACCCCGACGGCCAGTGAGCGCACCGGCCCTCACGTGAGACGGAGCTGACCGGGGACCCCCCGCCCACCCCTCGTGCGGCGGGGACTCCCGGGTCGTCTCGCGGGCCCGGGCTCAGCCCCTGCGGGCGTGCTGGATCAGCATGATCCGCAGGTCCAGCAGGCCCCGGTGGACGTAGTCCTCCAGGTGCACACCGGCCGGAAGGCTCGGACCGGTCTGCTCCAGGGGCACCGCGTTGCGCTCGGCGCGTCGCTCGGCCCGGGAGCCGCGGCCCTGGGACCGCTGCGAGCGTCGGTGGGCGAGGGCGAACACGAAGGTCATCACCAGCAGGAGCAGGACGGTGGCCACCATGACGCACCCATCGGCGACCGGCCCGCGCACCTGAGGAGTCGCCCGGGTCGGCCCGCTCCCGGTCAAGACCGGAGGCGGGCTCGCCCGCGCGAGTCCGGGCGGCTCAGGCGTTGATCGACCGGGCGATGATCTCCTTCATGATCTCGGAGGTCCCGCCGTAGATCTGCTGCACCCGCATGTCGGCCCAGGCCCGCGCGATCGGGTACTCGTTCATGTAGCCGTAGCCGCCGAAGAGCTGCAGGCACTTGTCGATGCACTTCTGGGCGCGCTCGGTCGACCAGTACTTGACCATCGCCGCGGTCGGGATGTCGAGCCGGCCCTCGAGGTGCGCCACGATGCAGTCGTCGAGGAAGGCGCGGATGACCGCCGCCTCGGTGGCGACCTCGGCGAGCTTGAACTTCGTGTTCTGGAAGGCGAAGAGCGGCTTGCCGAAGGCCTGGCGGGAGTTGGTGTACTCCAGGGTCAGCCGCAGGCACTCCTCGATCGCGACGACCGCCCCGACCGCGATGATCAGCCGCTCCTGGGGCAGCTGCTCCATCAGCCAGAAGAAGCCGGCGCCCTCGGTGCCGCCGAGCAGGTTCTCGGCCGGCACCTGGACGTCGTCGAAGAAGAGCTCGCAGGTGTCCTGCCCCTTGAGCCCGATCTTGTCGAGCACCCGGCCGCGCCGGAAGCCCTCCCGGTCGGTCTCCACGATCAGCAGCGAGACCCCCGCGGCCGCCGCGGTCGGGTCGGTCTTGGCGACGACCAGGACGACGTCGGCGGTGGCGCCGTTGGTGATGAAGGTCTTCGCCCCGTTGAGGACGTAGTGGTCGCCCTCCCTGATCGCCTTGGTCCTGATGTTCTGCAGGTCCGAGCCGGTGCCGGGCTCGGTCATCGCGATCGCGCCGACCGCCTCGCCCGAGGCGAGCCGCGGCAGCCAGGTGCGCTTCTGCTCCTCGGTGCCGTAGTGCAGGAGGTACGGCGCGACGATCCCGCTGTGCAGGCTGGCGCCCCAGCTGGAGTCCCCGACCCGGGCCTGCTCCTCCAGCAGGATCGCCTCGTGGGCGAACGTGCCGCCCCCGCCGCCGTACTCCTCGGGCATGGAGGCGCAGAGCAGGCCGAGCTCGCCGGCCTTGGTCCACAGCTCGCGGTCGACCTGCCTCTGCTCGATGTAGCGCTCGGCGTTGGGCTTGATCTCCTTCTCGCAGAAGGTGCGGGCCAGGTCGCGGAAGGACGCGAGGTCCTCGTCCATCCAGCGGGAGGCTGCCACGGTCATCGGTCGTGCTCCGGTCTCTCGTGGCCCGCGAGGAACCCGCGGGCGGTCGTCGGTGGTCCATCTAGTCCTGGGTACGACGTGTACCCGTCCTGAGGATGACAGGGATCCGCTCCGGGTACAAGGTGTTCCCGGTGGGTTAGGCTGCCGGAGTGAGCGACCCGGAGAAGTGGACCGACACCGCCTCCGCGCGTCGCTCGAGTCGGCTCTCGGACCACCGTGCCGACCGACGGGCGCAGATCGTGCGGGCCGCCGCGGAGGCGGTCGAGCGGCACGGCCGGGACGCCTCGACCGCCCAGGTCGCCGCCATCGCCGGCGTCGCCCGGCCGCACGTCTACCGGCACTTCGCGAGCAAGGAGGACCTCGCCGAGGAGGTCGCCCGCTTCGCCGCCGGCGAGCTGCGGGCCCGGGTCCGACCCACCCTGTCGCGCAGCGGCCCGCCGCTGGAGGTCATCGCCGGGCCGATCGGGGCGGCCGTCGACTGGGCCACCGCCAACCCGCAGCTCTACCGCTTCGTCACCCAGCGTCCGTACGCCGGCTGCTCGCGCCCGGCCCGGACCCACTTCCTGGAGGAGATCGTGGCAGCGACCAGCGCCTACATCGCCGGCCAGGGGCTGGATGCTCCGACGCCGGACGGCGTGCTCGCCGGCCTCATGGGGATGGTCGACGCGAGCATCATCTGGTGGCTCGAGCAGGACGACGAGCCCCGCGACGCCCTGGTCGCCCGGCTCTCGGAGCAGGTGTGGGCCGTGCTCGGCCGGCTGCTGGCCCAGGTCGGCGTCGACGGTGAGGACCTGGTCCTGCGCACCTGACGTCTTCAACCAGATGGTTGACTACGCTCGTCGAGCGTCCTAGCGTGTTCAACCAGAAGGTTGAACAAGGAGGGGTCGTGCAGGAGGAGGAGCTGAACCGGGTCTTCGCCGCCCTGGCCGACCCCACCCGCCGCGGGTTGGTCGCCCGGCTCGCCGACGGCGACGCCACGCTGACCGAGCTCGCCGCGCCGTACGACGTGTCGGTGCAGGCGGTCTCCAAGCACCTCAAGGTGCTCGAGGACGCGGGCCTGGTCCGGCGCACCAAGGACGCCCAGCGGCGCCCGTGCCACCTCGAGGCCGACGTGCTCGACCTGATGACGGCCTGGATCGAGCGCTACCGCCGCCGGGCCGAGGAGCGCTACCAGCGACTCGACGCCGTGCTCGACCGGCTCGCCGCCGAGGACGCGGCACCCGCCACCACCCGTGCCCCCATCCAGCAGACAGGAGAGGCTTCATGACCACCACCACCCACCACGAGACCACCATCGAGGCGCCCAGCGACGTGCCGCTGATCCGGATCGTGCGCGAGTTCGACGCGCCGGTCGCCCGGGTCTTCCGCGCCCACGTCGACCCCGCGCTCGTCGTGCAGTGGCTCGGACCGCGCCGGCTCACCATGCGCGTCGAGTCGTACGACGCCCGCCGCGGCGGCCACTACCGCTACGTCCACTCCGGGGAGAGCAGCGAGGAGCACTGGTTCTACGGCAGCTTCCACGAGGTCGTGCCCGACGAGCGGATCGTGCAGACCTTCACCTACGAGGGGTGGCCCGAGGGCGTGGCCCTGGAGACGCTGCGCTTCGAGGACCTCGGCGAGGGTCGCACCCGGCTGTCGGCCGAGTCGCTGTGCGCCAGCTTCGAGAGCCGCGACTCGATGGTCGCCAGCGGCATGGAGGAGGGCATCGTCGAGGGCTACGAGCGGCTCGACGACCTCCTCGCCGGAGAGGACCAGGCATGAGGCAGGACGCCGACCCGGCCGCGGCCCACCGCCGGATCGCCGCGGGCTTCTCCGACCGGGTCCGCGGCGCCACCGACTGGGACGCCCCCGCGCCCGTGGACGGGTGGACCGCCCGCGACGTCGTCCGCCACCTGGTGGAGTGGTTCCCCGCCTTCCTCGAGGGCGGCACCGGGATCGTGCTCGACCGAGGACCCTCGGTCGACGTCGACCCCGTCGCGGCCTGGCAGGTCCACGCCGACGCGGTGCAGGCCCTGCTCGACGACCCGGCCACCGCCGACAAGGTGCTGTCCAACCAGTACGTCGGCGAGGTGCCGCTGCCCCAGGCGGTCGACCGCTTCTACACCTCCGACGTCTTCATGCACACCTGGGACCTGGCGCGGGCCACCGGTCAGGACGAGAGCCTGGACGAGGAGACCTGCCTGGAGCTGCTCGAGGGGATGGAGCCGATCGACGAGATGCTCCGCTCCTCGGGCCAGTACGGCCCGCGGGTGCCGGTGCCGGACGACGCTGACCCGGTCACCCGGCTCGCCGCCTTCATCGGCCGCCAGCCGTGACCCCGGCCCGACCCCGCTCTGACGCCGCCTGATCCGGAGGGGTCGCGCGCCGTTTGTCACAATGGCGCGTGACCACTCGGGGCGGGACCGCAGTCCTCGCCGTGGTCCTCGTCGTGGTCGCCCTCGTCGCCGGCGTCTCCGGAGTGCTCCTGCTCGACCAGCGCCGGTCGCCGTCCCCACCGCCCGGCCAGGCGTCTGCCCCGCCGACCCCGACCTGGACCGGCGCGCCCTCGCTGGCCCCCGGGGAGCCGGACGTCCCCGACCGGCCGCACGACCGGCGGCCCAACATCGTCATGGTGATGGCCGACGACATGCGCACCGACGACCTCCGCTTCATGCCGACGGTGCGCCGGGTGCTGCAGCGCCACGGCGTCGAGCTGGAGAACAGCTTCTCGCCCGACCCGCTGTGCTGCCCGGCCCGTGCGTCGTTCCTCAGCGGCGAGTACTCGCACAACCACGGCGTCCTCTCCCACGAGCACCCGTGGGGCTACCAGGCCTTCGACGACAGCTACACGATGGCGACCGCGCTGCACGACGCCGGCTACAGCACCGGGTTCGTCGGCAAGTACCTCAACGGCTACGGGCACGACGTGTCCAAGGTGACCGGCGGCCCCAGCCTGCGCTACGTGCCGCCCGGCTGGACCGACTGGTACGCCAGCCTCGAGCCGCCGCCGGGCAGCCCGTACACCGGGAACACCTACAACTACCGGCACCTGACCTACAACCACAACGGCGTCATCGACGACGGCCACCGCGGCGAGTACTCGACGTACGGTGTCAGCAGGATCAGCCGGCGGCTGGTCACCTCCTACGCCGCGAAGCGCCGGCCGTTCTTCCTCTACGCCTCCTTCATCGCGCCGCACTTCGGCGGCCCGCGCGAGCCGGACGACCCGGTCCGCTATCTGCGCAAGGCCCGCGACCTCTCCAAGTACCGCACCCCGGCCCGCCCCGCGTGGGTCAAGGGCAGGTTCGACGCCGCGATCCCCCGGGGCGCCGGCGTCCCACCGTCGGGCATCACCGAGGCCGACGTCTCCGACAAGCCGCGGTGGGTCCGGCACCGGCCCGAGCTCGACCGGGTGCACCTGCGCGCGATGCGCGACGTCACCCGCCAGCGCGCCGAGTCCCTGTTCGTGCTCGACCGCGAGGTGGGCCGGATCGTGGCCACCCTGAAGCGGACCGGCGCGTGGGGCAACACGGTGCTGATGTTCACCAGCGACAACGGCTACTACCTCGGGGAGCACCGCCGCGACCCCGGCAAGATCCACGGGCACGAGCCGTCGCTGCGCGTCCCCTTCCTCCTCACCGGGCCGGGGCTCCGCGACGGCAGCACGCGCTACGACCCGATCAGCACGGTCGACGCCACCGCCACCATCCTCGACCTCGGCCGGGCCACCGACGGGCTGCTCGCGCACCACGCGATCGACGGCCGCAGCCTGGTGCCGGCCCTGCGCGACGGCGACCGGGGGTGGACGGTGCCGGTGGTCAGCGAGGGCCGCGAGTCGGGCGAGCGGAACCGGGCCGGTCGCAGCGGCCTCGGGTTCCACGACGCCCGGACCTACGTGGGGCTGCGCACCGGGCAGTACTCGCTGCTGGTCTACGACACCGGCGAGCTGGAGCTCTACGACCTGGCCACCGACCCCAACGAGCTGACCTCCGTGCACGCCGACCCGGCGTACGCGACCGTCCGGCAGGAGCTGCTGGACCTGTGGTGGCAGTACAAGGACTGCCGGGGCGACGCGTGCCGGGTGCCGCTCCCCGCCGACCTGCAGACCAGCCCGGAGCGCACCGGCGTGATCACCCGCTCGTTCTGGCGCGGCGTGGACCGCTGGTCCGGCCACGGTCACGGCGGCTGAGGGCCTCCCCGTGGCCGGCGGTCAGGCGCCGGAGCGCAGCCGGGCCAGCCACGCCGCCGCGTCGTCGAACTCGGCGTCCGAGGTGCCCGGGCGCAGCGTCGGGGCGCGGCCGTCGTGCCGCTCGTAGGAGCCGAGGAACCGGACGTCGGCGCACACCCGGCGCAGCCCCATCAGCGCCTCGCCGACCCGGCGGTCCTCGATGTGGCCCTCGGCGTCGATCGAGAAGCAGTAGTCGCCCAGGGCCGCTCCGGTGGGGCGGGACTCGATCCGGGTCATGTTCACCCCCCGCATCGCGAGCTGGTCGAGGATCTCCATCAGCGCGCCCGGGTGGTCGGAGTGCATGAAGGCGACCAGGCTCGTCCGGTCGCGCCCGGTGCGGTGGGCCGGCCGCCCCGGCCGGCTGACCAGCACGAAGCGGGTGACGGCGTCGGGGTTGTCGCCGATGCCGTCGGCCAGCGTCTGGAGCCGGTAGTGCCCCGCGGCGACCGGGGCGGAGATCGCGGCGTCCCACGGCGCCTCGCCGTCCCCGGCCAGCGCGGCAGCGGCGGCGGCCGTCGAGGAGGCGTGCACGACCTCGGCGGCCGGCAGGTGCTCGGCGACCCAGCCGCGGGTCTGTGCCGCGGCGTGCGGGTGCGTGGCCACCCGTCGTACGGCGGACAGCGCGGTGCCGGGTCGCGCGAGCAGGGAGAACGCCACCGGGACCGTCATCTCGCGCACGATCATCAGCGGCTCCCCCAGGGCCAGCTCGTCCAGGGTGACCGGGACCGAGCCCTCGACGGAGTTCTCGATCGGGACCACAGCGGCGTCGGCCGTGCCGGCGCGCACCGCGTCGAGCGCGACCGTCACCGTGGCGCAGGGCTGCAGCTCGGCGTCGGGCGCGTCCGGGAGCGTGCGCAGCGCCTGCTCGGTGAAGGTCCCGGCCGGGCCGAGGAACGCATAGCGCGGGCGGGGGTCGTCGGGTGCGGGCACGCGCCCAGGCTAGGCCCCGACGTCGGGAGCGGGGACAGAACGGGACAGGACCGGCGAGCCGACACGGGCGTGGCTGGCGTCCTCACCGCTCGGGCGGTCCTAGGCTGGCCGCGCCATGTCGAACTCCGCGCTCACCGTCTCGGTCGTCCTGCTCCTGCTGCTCACCGTGGTGGCACTCGTGCTCGCCGGATCCGCCCACCGGGCGCTGCGCCGCCGGGCCGACGCGTCCTCGCCGCTCCCGACCGACCTGGCGGGGCTGCGCGGCGCCGTCGACGCGCTGCGGACCGAGGCCGCCGGGGCCCTGCGGCACGTCGGCGTGGTCCGGTACGACGCGTTCGGCGACATGGGCGGGCGGCTCTCGTGGTCCGTGGCGCTGCTCGACGCCGGCGGCGACGGCATCGTGATGACCTCGATCCACGGCCGCTCGGACGCCCGCACCTACGCCAAGAACGTGGCCGGGTGGACCGGCGAGCAGCAGCTCTCCGCCGAGGAGGACGAGGCGGTCAAGCTGGCCCGCGCGGCCTGAGCCCGTCCACCCGCGCGGTGCGGTCAGTCGACCTCGCGCAGCCGGCCGGTGGCGACGTCGAAGACGAAGCCGCGCACCGAGTCCTTGACGGGGATGAACGGCGAGCCCTGGATCCGGGCGAGCGACTGGCGGACGTCCTCGTCGATGTCGGAGAAGGCCTCGGCGGCCCAGGCCGGCTTGAGGCCGGTCTCCTTCTGGATGCCGGCCTTGAACTCGTCGTCGGTGAAGGTCAGCATCCCGCAGTCGGTGTGGTGGATCAGGATGATCTCCCGGGTGCCGAGCAGCCGCTGGGAGATCGCCAGCGACCGGATCTCGTCCTCGGTGACGACCCCGCCGGCGTTGCGGATGACGTGGGCCTCGCCCTCCTGCAGGCCGAGCGCTCCGTAGACGTTGAGGCGGGCGTCCATGCAGGCGAGGACGGCGACGTGCTTGGCCGGGGGGAGTGGCAGCGGGCCGGTGAAGCCGGCGGCGTAGGTGGCGTTGTTGGCGAGGAGCTCGTCCGTGACAGTCATGCGGCAAACCATATAAAGCCGATCAAGATAAATGACATAGCGGTGAGCGGCAGATCACGTTTCGGAACCGATCCGGTCCACCTACCCTGGAGCGCATGGGTCTCCTGTCTCCGGTCGCCGTCAAGGTCGGCTCCTGGTCGTTCATGCCGCGCTACCTCCCCCAGATCGTCGCCACCGACACCTGGCTGCAGAAGGTCACCCGCGGGCGGCTCACCATCCTCGACATCGCGACGCTGCCCAACGGCATGCTCACCGTGACCGGGCGCAAGTCCGGGCTGCCCCGGCAGACCCCGCTGCTGGCCGTCCCGCGCGCCGGCGGGCGCTCCTTCTTGATCGCCGGCTCCAACTTCGGCGGCGAGAAGCAGCCGGTCTGGGTGGTCAACCTGGAGGCCAACCCCGACGCGCAGTTCCGCTTCAAGGGCCGCACCCACCCGGTCACCGCCCGCCGCCTCGAGGGCGAGGACCGCGCCGCGGCCTGGGCCGAGATGCTCCGGGTCTGGCCCAACTACGCGCTCTACGAGCAGCGCACCGACCGGCACATCAAGGTCTTCGAGCTCACCCGGACCGACTGAGCACCTGCCCCGCGCGAGGTCAGCGGGGGACGCGGATCAGCAGCTTGCCGGCGAGACACTCGCAGGCGAGCTCCTGGCCGGCGCCGATCGGGTCGCCGTCGATCTGGCGCGGTGCGTCGTGGCTGGCCCGGACGACGATCCGGCGTCCGGTCATCCGGTTGACGGTGTCATCGGTCCGACGGGCCCGCGTGATCACCCGGACCACGACGCGCAGCCAGGACAGGAACCGCTTCGGGTTGACGATCACCACGTCGATCCGGCCGTCGTCGATGGTCGCGTCGGGCAGCAGCGGCAGCCCGGCCTGCAGGAAGCCGACGTTGCCGATCACGATCGTGCGGGCGCGGTGCTTGGTGAAGGGGCCGTCGTCGACGGAGATCTCGATCCGGATCGCGGGGAACATCAGGTTGCGCAGCCCCGAGACCACGTAGGCCAGCCAGCCGACCTTGGCCTTGATCTGCTCGTTGGCGCCCTCCATGATCGCCGCGTCGAAGCCCATCCCGGCCATCACCAGGAAGTGCTCCTCCTCGTCGAGGCCGTCGCCGGTGACGCGGACCAGGTCGATGGCCCGGTCCTGCCCGTTGAGGGCGACGTCGAGGGCGGCGTTGAGGTAGAGCGGGAGGTCGAGGTTGCGGGCCAGCAGGTTGCCGGTGCCGGCGGGGATCACGCCGACCGGGATGCCGGTGCCGGCGAGCTCGGCGCAGACCGTGCGGACGGTGCCGTCACCGCCGCAGACGACGACCAGGTCGGCGCCGTTGACCGCGGCCTCGTGGGCCATCGAGCGGCCCGGGTCCTCGATCGTGGTCTCGAACCAGGCGGGCGGCCCCCAGCCGAGCTCGGCGGCCCGGGCATTGACCAGCGCCTTGAAGGCGACCGTGTCCTCCACCTTGATCGGGTTGAGGATCACCGCCAGCTCGCGGGTCGAGGGCACCGCGCTGGGCAGCGGCTCGACGACCGGCGAGCGCGGGGTCGGGTCGACCAGGTAGGCCGCCGCGCAGACCCAGAGCGCCCCGACCGCGTAGCCGCAGAGGACGTCGGTGATGCCGTGCACGCCGAGCAGCAGCCGGTCGATCCCGACCGCCGCGGCGAGCAGCAGGACGAGGCCGTCGACGAGCCGGCGCTGGCTGCGGCGCCGGACGAACATCGCCGCCAGCACCATCGCCACCCCGGCGGCCGAGGCGATCCCGCTGGAGTGGCCGGAGGGGAAGCCGAAGTCCTTGAGGTGGGTCAGGGCGTAGGTCGGCCGGTCGCGGGCGAAGAGGAGCTTCATCAGGTGGGTGGTCAGCGAGGTGCCGCCCATCACCACGACCACCCACACGGCGGGGCGGCGGAACCCGCGCAGCAGCAGGAGCGCCGCGGTGACCAGGGTGTAGGTGGCCAGGGGCACGAACGAGAACGCCCGCTGCACCGCGATCGCGGCGTCGTGCAGGCCGTCGTGCCGGCCGGTCAGCACGGCGAAGCGCTCCCCGAAGTCCACGTCGATCCGGGTCGCCGTCCCCGGTGCCAGCCAGACCAGCAGCGACAGCGCCACGACGACGAGGGCGGAGACGACGGCGCCGGCCAGGAAGCGGCGGCGGGTCTGCTCGGCGAACGTCATGGGGCTCCTCGGTGCTCGGACAACCGCCCCAGTATGTCTGTTTCACCTTCCACGCCGGACACCGCGTGACCCACCCCACGCGTGGCCCGCGCCACCCCCGCGACCTCCGCCGACCTCAGCCCCTTCCTCAGCGCGGCAGCAGCCGGACGGTGAGGCTCTTCATGACCGGGGTGTTGGAGCGCTTCGCGACTGCGCCCAGGGAGAGCAGCACGTTGGTCTCCGGGTAGTACGCCGCGGCGCAGCCCCGGGCGGTCGGGTAGGAGATGACCCGGAACTCCTCGGCCACCCGTCGTACGCCGTCCGCGTGCACCGACTCCAGGTCGACCACCTGGTCGGCGACCAGCCCGAGCGCGGCCAGGTCGTCGGGGTTGACGAAGACGACGCGGCGGCCGTTCTTCACCCCGCGGTAGCGGTCGTGCAGCCCGTAGATCGTGGTGTTGAACTGGTCGTGGCTGCGCAGGGTCTGCAGCAGCAGGTGGCCCTCGGGCACCCGCAGCACCTCCAGCGGCTCGGAGGTGAAGCGGGCCTTGCCGGTGGCGGTCGGGAACGTCCTGCTGTCCCGCGGGGGGTGCGGCAGCGGGAAGCCGCCCGGCTCGGCGAGCCGCTGCTCGAAGTCGTCGAACCCGGGCACGACCGCCTCGATGTGGCGGCGGATCCGCCGGTAGTCACCGGCCAGGCCGGCCCAGTCGACGGCGTCGTCGGGCCCGAAGAGCTCGGCGGCCAGGCCGCAGACGATCGCGACCTCGGAGCGCAGCTGGTCCGAGGCCGGCTTGAGCCGACCGTGGCTGCGGTGCACCATGCACATCGAGTCCTCGACGGTGACGAACTGGTCGCCGGTCTCCTGGACGTCGCGCTCGGTGCGGCCCAGGCACGGCAGGATCAGCGCCTCCTCGCCGACCACCGCGTGCGAGCGGTTCAGCTTGGTGGACACCTGCACGGTCAGGTCCAGGGTGCGCAGCGCGGCCTCGGTGGCGTCGGTGTCGGGGGTGGCGGAGGCGAAGTTGCCGCCCATGCCCAGGAAGACCCGGACCCGCCCGTCCTGCATCGCCCGGATCGTGTCGACCGCGTCGAGCCCGTGCGCGCGGGGCGGCTCGAACCCGAACTCCACGCCCAGCCGGTCGAGCCACTCGTCCGGCATCCGCTCCCAGATGCCCATGGTGCGGTCGCCCTGCACGTTGGAGTGGCCGCGCACCGGCAGCACCCCGGCGCCGGGACGGCCGATGTTGCCGCGCAGCAGCAGGAGGTTGACGACCTCCCCGATCGTCGCGACCGCGTCGCGGTGCTGGGTCAGCCCCATCGCCCAGCAGACGATGACCCGCTCGCTCTCGGCGTACCGGCGGGCGAAGGCCTCGACCTCCTCGCGGGTCAGCCCGGTCGACTCCAGCACGTCGTCCCAGGAGAGGCCCTCGACGAAGGCGCGGTACTCGTCGAGCTCGGAGGTGTGCTGCGCGAGGAAGGTCTCGTCGGCCAGCCCCCACTCGAGGACGAGCCGGCCCGCCGCGGCGAAGAGGGCGCGGTCGCCGGAGAGCCGGACGGGGTAGTGGTCGTCGGCCAGCCGGGTGCCCCGGGTCAGCCCGTTGGGCGACTGCGGGTTGTGGAAGGTCTGCATGCCCGCCTCGGGGAGCGGGTTGACCGAGACGATGTGGGCGCCCTGCCGCTTGGCGTGCTCCAGCGCGGTGAGCATGCGCGGGTGGTTGGTGCCGGGGTTCTGCCCGACCACGACGATCAGGTCGGCCTGCGCGAGGTCGCCCATCAGGACGCTGGCCTTGCCCACCCCGATCGCGTGGCCGAGCGCGGCCCCGCTGGACTCGTGGCAGAGGTTCGAGCAGTCCGGCAGGTTGTTGGTGCCGAGGCGGCGGACCAGGAGCTGGTAGAGGAACGCGGCCTCGTTCGACGTACGGCCGCTGGTGTAGAACGACGCCGCGTCCGGCGAGGGCAGCGCGCGCAGGTGGTCGCCGATGATCCCGAACGCCTGGGTCCAGCCGACCGGGACGTAGTGGTCGGAGCCCTTCGCCTTGTACATCGGCTCGGTCAGCCGGCCCTGCTGCCCCAGCCAGTACCCGCTGCGCTCGGCCAGGTCGCTGACCGGGTGGGCGGCGAAGAAGGCGGCGTCGACGCGGCGCAGGGTGGCCTCCTCGGCGACCGCCTTGGCGCCGTTCTCGCAGAACTCGAAGGCCGAGCGGTCGTGCGGCTCGGGCCACGCGCAGCCGGGGCAGTCGAACCCGTCGACCTGGTTGACCCGCGCGAGGGTGAGCAGGCTCCGCCGGACGCCCATCTGCTCCTGCGACCGCTTCATCGCGACGGCGACCGCGGTGAGGCCGGCGGCATCGTGCTTGGGCCGGCCGACGTCCAGGCCGGTGTCGTCCGCATCGCGTGCCGGTGCCTTCTTCGCCATGCCGGCCATTCTGCCCCGCCCGTGCGTACCGATCCGGACACGCCGTTCGGGTGATCTTCTCTGGCCCGTCCGGGCCAGTCCCGGGAGACACATACCCGGATTCCGCGTCCGGGATGCGGGACACGCGTCTCGAGGTTTGACGGGTCCTGCCTTTCACCCCATTATCTCTACCAATCAACTAGAGATAGTCGATTTCGACGTGACCTCGGACCGTCGGAACCGCCGCTCTTCCTTCCGCACCGAAGTGAGGTTCTCCATGCGCAGACCCGCGCGTGTCCTCGGCGCCACCGTCGCCGGGGCAGCCGCCCTGGCCGCCGTGCCGCTGCTGATGTCCACCGACGCCCAGGCGGCGAAGTTCACCGGAGGCAACCTGGTCGTCTACCGGGTCGGCAACGGGACGGCGCTGACCAACGCGGCCGCGCCGGTCTTCCTCGACGAGTACACCGCCGCCGGCAGCAAGGTGCAGAGCCTGGCCCTGCCGACCACGGCGGCCGACGGCAACCACGCGCTCACCGCGGTGGGCCAGTCGCGGTCCGAGGGCCTGCTGTCCCGCTCGGCCGACGGGCACTTCCTCACCCTGACCGGGTACGACGCGGCGCCCGGTGCCACCGGCCCCGGCGGGACCAGCCTGACCGCCAGCACCCCGGCCAGCACCCCCCGGGTGGTCGGCGTCGTCGACGGCCGCGGGGGCATCGACACCTCCACCGTGCTCGCCGGCACCGGCACCCCCTCGGTGATCCGCTCCGCCGCCAGCACCGACGGCGACCGGCTCTGGGTCACCGGCGGCAACGGCGGCGTCCGCGCCACCGCGCTCGGCTCGGACGCCAGCAGCCTGGTCGCCGGCGCCGCGAGCAGCAACCACACCAGCCTCACCGTCCAGGGCGGCCAGCTCTTCGCGGGCGGCATCCTGGCCGACCGGCTCGCCAAGGTCGGCACCGGGACGCCCACCGGCACGGCCACCGCCACCGCCGTCGCCGGTCTCCCGGACAACCTGCTCACCTACGGCTACGCCCTGCTGGACCTGACCAACAAGGGCTACGCGGGCACCGCCCTGGACACGCTCTACCTCGCCAACGCCAGCGAGCGCGCCGGCACCGTCGACAAGTACACCTTCGACGGCACCGCCTGGAGCAAGGCCGGCTACCTCGACGTCCCGGGCGCCACCGGTCTGGTCGCCGACAAGTCCGGCGCCTCGGTCACCCTGGCCGTGACGACCCCGGGCAAGCTCCTCGCGATCACCGACCCCGCCAACGGCGCCGCCACGTTCAGCCCGGCCGCCCCGAGCACGCTGGCCTCCGCCCCGGCGAACACCGAGTTCCGCGGCGTCGCCCTCGCTCCGACCGCGGCCGACGGCCCGTCGGTCTTCGTGCGCGAGCCCGTCACCACCGACGCGGTCAGCCTCGCGGGCGCCTCGGCCACCGTCTCGGCCCTGGTCACCGCCGGCACCACGGTCTCCTCGGTCACCGCCAAGCTCGGCAACGGCGCCGCCGTCGCCGCGACCAAGGGCGCCGGCAACGTGTGGACCGCCACCGTGCCGCTCGCCGGCCTCAGCGCCGGAGCCACCACGCTGACCGTCGCGGCGACCGACTCCGCGGGCACCCCGGCCACCACCACGGTGACCAAGCAGGTGCAGCTCACCAAGATCACCGCCCCCGCCGGTGCCGCCGCCCCGGGCACCTACGCCTTCACCAACAAGCTGGTCACCAGGGTGAAGACCTGGTCGACCTTCAAGGCCACCTACGCCCCGGGCAAGAAGGGCCTCACCTCGAAGACCAAGGGCGCCAAGGTCAACCTGAAGGCCTACGGGCGCCAGCTCGTGCTCACCTTCACCACCCGACCGGACGCGGGCAAGGTCAAGGTCACCGTCGACGGGAAGAGCGCCACGCTCAACCTGTACGCCGCCAAGACCGGGAAGCTCGCCAAGACGTTCTCCTTCGGCACCGGCGCGGTGAGCCAGCACCAGGTCACGATCACGGTCGTCGGCAAGAAGGTCGCCAAGAGCAAGGGGACCGCGGTCTTCCTCGGCACCTTCGCGGTGAAGGGCTGAGGACCATGACCGACCACTCGACCTCCCTCTCGCACCCGACCAGGAACGGAACCCCCATGAAGCGTCCACTCCGCGCCCTCGTGGCCGCCACGGCGGTCGGGACGGCCCTGCTGCCGTTCGCGCTGACCGGTGCGGCCTCGGCCGACCCGGTCCCCGCCGCCCCCGGCACCCCGCCGCCCGGCAAGACGCCCAGCCAGATCTACGCCACGGTCGGGGCCGACGCCTTCGCCGAGCTGACCAACAACATCACCGTCAACTACAACGCCCAGGCGCCCGCCCCGGCGCAGGTCCTGGCGTCGTACGACGCTGTGAACCCGGTGACCGGCGCGGCCGGCGAGAACATCGTCACCAAGCCGGGCTGCACGATCGCCCGGCCCAACGGCGCCAACGCCGGCGTCAACGCGATCAAGCTCGACCAGGTCAGCGACGCGGGAGCCGGTGGCGACGGCACGAGCTTCTGCATCGACTGGGTCCGCTCCAGCCGCCCCAAGGGCGCCTCGGGCGAGTCGGCGCTGACGTTCTACGCCCAGAGCCGCGACGCGGTCGGCTACGCCACGGTCGGCAACGCCTATGCGCCGACCACCCCGCTGACCACCACGCAGCTCAAGGACATCTTCGAGTGCACCGTGCAGGACTGGAGCGAGGTGGGCGGCCAGGCCGGGCCGATCCACGTCTATCTCCCGCCGGCGAGCGCAGCCACGCTGACGTTCTTCCTGACCGCGATCGGGTCGAGCCTGACCTCGGTCACCACCGGCTGCGGCACGGGCACCTTCGCCCAGCAGCAGAACGACGGCCGCACCCTCGACGGTGACCCGCAGGGCATCGCGCCGTACGCCGTCACCAAGTGGGCCGCGCAGAGCAACGAGGCGCCCGGCATCGCCGACAACCGCGGTGGCGCCACTCTCGGGTTCATCAACACCACGACCGCGCCGACCACGACCACCACGCTGGGCGGGGTCACCTACCAGGTGCTGAACCCGAGCTTCGTGACCGGCGACAGCACGTCGTTCGGCCGGCTGTTCTACAACGTGGTGCGCAACACGGCACCGCAGTCGCTCAAGGACATCTTCAAGTCCGGCGGCTACCTCTGCCAGCACCAGAACGAGTTCCTGATCCCGTTCGGCAACACGCCGCTCGGGGACGACACGAACGCCAGCCGGTTCTGCGGCCAGACGTCCTGACCCCCCACGACCGGGTGGCCGGAGGGCTCCTCCTCCGGCCACCCGGCCACCACCCAGGAGCACCTCGATGAGCAACCGCCGCCCCGCCCGACGGGCAGCCCTGGTGGCCGCCCTGCTGGGCACGGTCACCGTGCTGGCCGGCCTCGGCGTGCTCCCGCCCACCCCGGTCGCGCAGGCCCGCGAGGCTGGCTCCGTCACCGTCGACGCCCCCGGCGCCGGCCCGAACGCCCGGGTGACCGTCAGCCGCACGACCTCGCTGGTCAACCAGACCGTCGCGGTGTCGTGGAGCGGGTTCCGGCCCAGCTCGGCGACCCGGCTGGAGAACAGCGGCGACGCCCTCGACATCAACACCGACTTCCCGGTGCGCGTCTACCAGTGCCGCGGGGACAGCGCCACTGCACCGGCCAGCTCCAGCGACTGCTACGGGGCCCCCGGCTTCCGGGGCATCGAGGCGTCGGGGGACAGCCCGGCCGTGCCGCCGGTGCCCGCCTTCACCTACCCCGGCCAGAAGGACGAGTTCAACGCCGTCCCGGACGGCCCCGCCAACTGGCAGGACGCGGTGACCGGACCCGACGGCACCGGCGAGGTCGCGATCCAGCTCTTCACCAAGCGCGAGTCCGCCGCACTCGGCTGTGACGCCGGGGTGCCGTGCTCGCTGGTGGTCGTGCCCAACTACGGCCGCGACGCCGAGGGCACCCGGCCCGCCGGACAGGGCGCCACCGAGGACGTCATGGACGCCCCCTGGGCCTGGGCCCGCCGCACCGTCATCCCCCTGCAGTTCCTCCCGGTCGGGGACTCCTGCCCACTGACCGGCGACTCCGTCCGGGTCGAGGGCAGCCCCGTGGCGGCGCACGCGCTGGCGTCCTGGCGCGCCCGGACCTGCACGCTCGCCAGCTCGCCGGTCCGCATCGACTACACCTCCATCGGCGAGCCGCAGACCCGCGGCGACGTCGCCTCCGGCACCACCGACGTGGGCCTGGTCATCGACCCGCTCCCCGCCGAGGGCGCCGCCGGTCGCGGCGTCGTCTACGCCCCGGTGGCGGTGACCGGCCTGGTCGCGGCGTACCAGATCGACGACGCGCACGGCCGGCCCGTGCGCGACCTCAAGCTCAACGCCCGCCTGGTCGCCAAGCTGGTCACCGCGTCGTACCGCTCGGGCGGCAACGCCGCAGTCGCGAACAACCCGGTCAACCTCTTCCGCGACCCGGAGTTCCTCCAGCTCAACCCCGGCGTCGACTGGCCCGGTGGCGCCCCGGGGAACCACCCCCTCCTGCTCGGCGACCTCTCCGACACCACCCTCACGCTGACCCGGTGGCTGGCCGCCGACAAGGACGCCGCCGCGTTCCTGGCCGGCAAGCCGGACCCGTGGGGCATGACGGTGAACCGCAACTACAAGGGCGTGAACGTGCCCTTCGCCGGCTTCCCCCTGCTCGACCAGGCCCAGTCGAGCTCCTTCCAGCCGGTGCAGGAGATGGACGCCCTGGCCCGCCAGCTCTCGATCGCCCAGTTCCCCGGCGCGCTGGTGACCCAGGAGAACGGACTCAACGTCGTGACCAAGCCGCCCCGGCAGAACGCCGGACGCCGCGAGGTGATCGGCTTCATCGACGCCGCGTCCGCTGCGAACTTCCGCCTGTCGACCGCGAGCCTGCGTAACGCGTCCGGGGAGTTCGTCGCCCCCACCGACGCCGGCCTGCTCGCCGGCATCGCCTCGGCGAAGGTGAACGCCGACGGGACCACCCGCACCCCCGACCCGGCCACGAGGAACCCGCGGGCCTACCCGCTGCCGCTGCTGGTCTCGGCGGCCCTGTCGACCAAGGCCGACAAGGCCGACCGGTCCGCGATGGCCGACCTGCTCGACTACGTCGTGGGCGACGGGCAGGTGCCCGGCCAGGAGCTCGGCCAGCTGCCCGAGGGCTACGCGCCGCTCTCCGCCGACCTCGCCGCGCAGCTCCGCAAGGCCAAGGCCGCCGTGCTCAAGGGCTACGTCGCCCCTCCCGCGACCGACCCGGGCACCGACCAGCCTGCCGGCAACGGCGGCGGTGGTGCCGGCGGTGGGGTCGTCGGCGACCTCGGCGGCGGAGCCGCTGCGGCTCCCGCGAGCGAGGCGGTCGGCACCCCCGCCGCCACCGACCCGAAGACCGCCTCGGTGGACCTCGCCGCGGCGCCGGTGACCATCGCGCCGGTCGCCGCGGGCCGACGGCTGGTGACGCTCCCGCTGCTCGGCCTGGTCGCACTGGTCATGCTCGTCGCGGGTCCGGGCGTGCTGCTGCTGTCCCGCACCGGCCACGGCCCCCGGTGGCTGAACCGGTGACGGGCCCGGTCAGCGGCCCGGCAGGGGCGAGCGCCGCAGCGGACCTCGACGACGTCACGCCGGAGGAGGCCGTCGCGGACGACGCACCCACGAGGACGCCCTCGGCCCCCGGCCCCGGCGTGACGCCGCGCTCCCGCCGGGAGCGCCTGGGGCGGCTCGCCGTCCTCGTCCCCGGCGGTGCCCCTGCGCGCCGCCGGGGACCCCGCACCCGCACCAGGCCGCGCCCCGAGCGCACCACCGTCGGGGTGCTGCTCAGCTGGGGGCTGATGCTGCCCGGCCTGCTCATCCTGGGGTTCGGCATCTTCCTGCTCGGGGCGACACGGCTCGAGGCGTCCCGCACCCAGGACGTCCTGTACGGCGACCTCGCCACCTCCCTGGCCGAGGCGACCGTGCCGGTCTCCGGGATCCCCGCACCCGGGACGCCGCTGGGCATCCTGCGGATCCCCGCCCTCGGCGTGGAGCAGGTCTTCGTGCAGGGCAGCGCCTCGGAGCAGACGATGCTCGGTCCCGGCCTGCGCCGAGACACGGTGCTGCCGGGCCAGGCCGGCACCTCCGTGCTGGTGGGCCGCCGGGCGACGTACGGCGCGCCGTTCCACGGGCTCGACCGGCTGCTCAGCGGCGACACCCTCGAGGTCGCGACCGGCCAGGGCACGTTCACCTACCGGGTCGACGTGATCCGGACCAGCGACGCTCCGGCCAGCAAGGTCACGCCCGTGCCGTCCCGGCTGACCCTGGTCACCTCCGACCCGGTGCTCACCCCGAACCGCCAGCTCGTCGTCAGCGCGGCCCTGGTGGGCACTCCGCAGGCGACCGCGACCGGCACGGCAGCCGGAGCGGCTGCGTTCCCCGACGACGCGCCCGGGGAGGGCTCCTCGGGACGGGGGGTGGCGCTGCTGCTGTGGTGCCAGGCGCTGCTGCTGGTGACCGTGCTGGTGACCTGGGCGGCCGTCCGGCTGCCCCGGCGCGCGGTCTGGATCGGCGCCGTCCCGGTCCTGCTCGCCGTGCTCTGGAACGTCTACGAGAACCTCGCCGTCCTCCTCCCCAACACGCTCTGACCCCTGACCTGACCCCAGGAAGTGACGCCATGAACGCACCTGCACCGCTCGCCGACGAGACGACGAGCCTGGCCGCCGTCCCCGGCCGGGCCGGCACCTCCCTGGTCGCCGAGGGGGTCAGCGCCTGGTTCGGCGACCACCAGGTCCTCCAGGACGTCTCGCTGGCGATGCCCGCCCAGCAGGTGACCGCCCTGATCGGCCCGTCGGGCTGCGGCAAGTCGACGTTCCTGCGCATCCTCAACCGGATGCACGAGCTCGTGCCGGGGGCCAGCCTCGCCGGCGAGGTGCGTCTCGACGGCCAGGACATCTACGACCCCGGCGTCCGACCGATCGACAGCCGGCGCCGGATCGGCATGGTGTTCCAGAAGGCCAACCCGTTCCCACCATGTCGGTCTACGACAACGTCCTCTCCGGGCTCAAGCTCGCCGGACGCAAGGCGAGTGACCCCGACTCGGTCGTCGAGCGGAGCCTGCTCAGCGCCGGCCTCTGGCACGAGGTGAAGGGGCGGCTGGACTCGGCCGGCTCCGCGCTCTCGGGCGGCCAGCAGCAGCGGCTCTGCATCGCCCGCGCCCTGGCGGTCGAGCCCGACGTACTGCTGATGGACGAGCCCTGCTCGGCGCTCGACCCCACCTCGACGCGGCGCGTGGAGGAGACCATCGCGCAGATCTCCCACGAGGTCACGATCGTGATCGTCACCCACAACATGCAGCAGGCGCACCGGGTCTCCGACCGCTGCGCGTTCTTCCTGGCCGGTGAGGGCAAGCCCGGCCACATCGTCGAGCAGGGCGCCACCGGCGACATCTTCGAGCGGCCCCAGGACCAGCGCACCTCGGACTACGTCAACGGGCGGTTCGGGTGAGCGCGCCTACCCTGGCACCGGTCCCGCCGCCGCGGCGGGTGCTCGTCACCGCGCCCACGGCCTCGGACCGCACGTTCTTCGCGGCCGCCCGGACCGCGGCGATGTCCACCCTGACGGTGATGGCGCTGATCGGGCTCTTCCTCGCCATCGGCGCCGCGCCCGCCCTGAAGGAGGCGGGCCCCTCGTTCTTCACCGAGAACGAGTGGCTGCCGGAGACCGGCACCTTCGGCATCGCGTCCCTGCTGTGGGGCACGGTCGTGATCGCGCTGTTCGCGCTCGCGGTGGCCGTCCCGGTCGGCTTCGGGGCGGCGCTGTTCATCAGCGAGTACGCGCCGCGATCGCTGAAGGGACCGCTGGTCACCCTCGTCGACCTGATGGCCGCCGTGCCCGCGATCGTCTACGGCATGTGGGCGTTCTTCTTCCTGCAGGGCCAGCTGCTCGCGGTCGCGAAGTGGCTCTCGGGCCTGCTGGGCGGGATCCTGCCGCCGTTCAAGGTCGACAACCCCGACACGCTGTCCTCGTTCACCTCCTCGGCCTTCATCGCCGGCGTCGCCGTCGGCGTGGTGATCCTGCCGACGATCACCTCCGTGATGCGCGAGGTCTTCGCCCAGGCCCCGGCCGGTGAGCGGGAGGGCGCGATCGCCCTGGGCGCCACGAAGTGGGGGATGATCCGCACGGTCGTCCTGCCGTTCGGGCGCAGCGGCATCGTCGGCGGCATCATCCTCGGGCTCGGCCGCGCGCTCGGCGAGACCATCGTGGTGCTGCTGGTCATCTCGCCCTCCTTCGACTTCACCACCCACCCGCTGCAGAGCGGGACCAACTCCATCGCCGCGCACATCGCCGGCCGCTACTCCGAGTCCAGCGGCGTGGCCATGTCCGGTCTGCTCGCCGCCGGGCTGGTGCTCTTCGCCTTCACGCTCGTCATCAACACCCTCGCCGGCATCGTGGTCAGCCGCTCGCGGTCCGGCGCGGCGACGGAGATCTGAGGACCCATGGCCACCACGCTCACCCCGCCTCCCCCCGCTGCCGCGGCGGTCCGTCGTACCGGGACGCCACGGGACCGCGTCCGGATCGGAGCGGTCAGCACCGAGGCCTGGCTCCACCTGGTCTCGGCCGCCGCCGGCGCGCTGGCGCTGACCTGGCTGGTCTACGAGCGGCTGGTGCCGGTCTCGGGCACGCTCGGCTTCTGGATCTGCGCCTACCTGGCCTTCCTCGTGCTGTACGCCGTGGTCAGCTCCACCTCCCTGGACCGGGTCGCGGTCGTGGACCGGATCGCCGGCACGCTGGTCGCCACCGCGGGACTGGTGATGATCTCCGCGCTGGTCGGGATCGTCACCTTCACCGCGGTGCGCGGCTGGACCGCGCTGCACCACTGGAACTTCTTCACCGATACGACCGCCTTCATCGGCCCGGACGCCGCCCTCGACAAGGGCGGGATCTACGCCGCGATGGTGGGCACCGTCGAGCAGGTGGCGATCTCGATGGCGATCAGCGTGCCGCTCGGCATCGCCACCGCGGTCTACCTCAACGAGGTGCGCGGCCGGGTCGCCCGCACGGTGCGGATCGTGGTGGAGGCGATGAGCTCCATCCCGACCATCGTGGCCGGCCTCTTCATCTACTCGCTGCTGATCCTCCGGCTGGGCGCGGACCGCAGCGGCTTCGCGGCCTCGCTCGCCCTGTCGGTCAGCATGCTGCCGGTCGTCACCACCACGGCCGAGGTCGTGCTCCGTCTGGTGCCCGGAGGCCTGCGCGAGGCCGCGCTGGCGCTGGGCTGCAACCAGTGGCAGACCGTCAAGGGCGTGGTGCTGCCCACCGCGCGGCCGGGACTGGTCACCGCCGTCCTGCTCGGCGTCGCGCGGGTGATCGGCGAGACCTCCCCGGTGCTGCTGGTCGCCGGCTCCACCAACGAGCTCAACTACGACCCCACCAGCGGGCCCCAGGTGTCGCTGCCGCTCTTCGTCTTCACCCAGGCCCGGCTCCCGCTCGACACCGCGATCGCCCGGGCCTTCGGTGCCGCCGTCGTCCTCCTCGTCCTGGTGGTCGTGCTGTTCACCACCGCCCGCCTGATCGGCCGCCGCCGATGACCCGCCCGCCGGCTCGCTGGCCTCGCTGGTCGAGTAGGGAGCGAGGAACGAGCGACCGTGTCGAGACCCCTGCACCCTCTCGCTGGTCGAGTAAGGAGACCCCGCCCCCTCGGTGGTCGAGTAGGGAGCGAGGAACGAGCGACCGTGTCGAGACCCCTGCACCCTCTCGCTGGTCGAGTAGGGAGCGAGGAACGAGCGACCGTGTCGAGACCCCTGCACCCTCTCGCTGGTCGAGTCGGGAGCGAGGAACGAGCGACCGTGTCGAGACCCCCGCACCCCCTCGCTGGTCGAGTAGGGAGCGAGGAACGAGCGACCGTGTCGAGACCCCTGCACCCCCTCGCTGGTCGAGTAGGGAGCGAGGAACGAGCGACCGTGTCGAGACCCCTGCACCCTCTCGGTGGTCGAGTAGGGAGCGAGGAACGAGCGACCGTGTCGAGACCCCCCGTCGTACCCGCAGAACAGGACCCCCGATGAAGAACCTCCGCCTCCTCGCCGCGGCCATGGTCGCGGCCGGCACCGTGCTGGTCGGCCTGCCGGCAGCCCCGGCGTACGCCGAGAGCTACGTGCCGATCTCCGGCGCGGGCTCGACGTGGAGCCAGGTCGCCGTGGACGCGTGGCGCGCCGACGTCCGCGCCAGCGGCGTGGTGGTCAACTTCGCCGGCACCGGCTCGACCGACGGCCGCTCGCAGTACATCCAGGGCACGGTCGACTTCGCGAACACCGAGATCCCGTTCCAGAACCCGCCCGAGCCCGGCCAGCAGGCCGAGATCCCGAACCGCGACTTCGCCTACCTGCCGATCGTGGCCGGCGGCACGTCGTTCATGTACAACCTGACGGTCGGCGGCAAGCGGGTGCGCGACCTGCGGCTGTCGGCCGACACGCTCGCCAAGATCTTCACCGGGAAGATCACCCGCTGGAACGACCCGGCGATCACCCGGGAGAACGGCCGCGCCCTGCCCGCGATCCCGATCATCCCGGTGGTCCGCTCCGACGGAGCGGGAGCGTCGGCGCAGTTCTCGCTGTACATGAAGAGCCAGGCGCCCTCGACCTACTGCCCGTTCATCCGCAGCAAGCTGCGGCTCTCGGGCAGCGCCTGCCCGAGCGTGTCGTTCTACCCGGCGTTCGGCTCCTCCAAGGCACAGGTCGGCTCCAACGGCGTGGCCAACTACGTCTCGGCGTCGTACGGCGCCGGCGCGATCGGGTACGTCGAGTACGCCTACGCCAAGCGCATCGACTTCCCTGTGGCCAGCCTGCTGAACAAGGCCGGGTACTACGCCCAGCCCAACGCCGGGAACGTCGCCGTGGCGCTGACGAAGGCGAAGATCAACAGCAACCTCACCCAGAACCTCGACTCGGTGTACACCAACCCGGACCCGCGGGCCTACCCGATGTCCAGCTACTCCTACATGGTCGTGCCGACCACGACAAAGGAGCCGTTCAACGCCGACAAGGGCAAGACGCTCTCGACGTTCATCAACTACTTCCTGTGCGCGGGGCAGCAGAAGGCCGACATCCTCGGGTACTCGCCGCTGCCGAAGAACCTCGTCGAGGCCGGCTTCGCCCAGGTCAAGCGGATCCCCGGCGCGGTGAAGTCGCCCTCGATCGCCAACTGCAACAACCCCGCGCTGCGCATCCTGCAGACCGCCGCGATGCCCGCGGCCTGCCTCAAGGCCGGCAAGACCTGCACCACCACGACCGGGGCCGCGGCCGGCAGCGGTAGCACGGCCGGAGCGGGTGCGACCGCCGGAGCCGGAGCCGGAGCGGCGTCCGGCGGTGGCACGTCAGGCGACCCGTTGACCGGAGCCGCCGCCGGAGGAGGGGCGGCCGCCGATCCCCTCACCGGCGGGGCCGCGAGCGGAGGAGCCGTGACCGGGGCGACCCAGGACACCGTCGTCGCGGCCGCGGCCAGCCCGCTCACCGTGGACCCGTCCCGCGAGGGCAGCACCAAGGCCATCGCCTGGGTGGCCGTCATCGCGCTCCTCCTGACCGTCCTCACCCCACCCCTCCTGGTCCGCCGCCTCCGCCGTTGACCCGGCGAAACGCGCGCCCACTCGACCCGGAACGCGCGCCCACTCAACCGGTGGGGTCGCCTGGGGCCAGGGAAACCGGGGCGGGCCGTCGGGGGTCACGCGGCTAGCATGAGCCGGTGATCGATCCGCGCATCCTCCGTGACAACCCCGACCTCGTCCGCAAGGCCCAGGAGCGTCGCGGGCTGTCCTCCGCCGTCGTCGACGAGGCGATCGCGGTGGACGAGCGACGGCGTACGGCGATCGCGGACTTCGAGCGGCTGCGCGCCGAGCAGAAGTCGCTCGGCAAGCAGATCCCGCAGGCCCAGGGCGAGGAGAAGCAGGCGCTGCTGGCCCGCACCAAGGAGCTCAGCGCCGAGGTGAAGGCCGCGGAGGCCGCGCAGGTCGAGGCCGAGGCGGCGTACCAGGCCGTCCTGATGACGATCCCCAACCCGGCCGCCGAGGAGGCGCCCGCCGGGGGCGAGGACGACTTCGTCGTGCTCGAGACGATCGGGACCCCGCGTGACTTCGCGGCCGAGGGTTTCGAGCCTCGCGACCACATCGAGCTCGGCCGGATCCTCGGCGCGATCGACATC
This sequence comes from Marmoricola sp., assembly GCA_044227235.1. Taxonomy (GTDB): domain Bacteria; phylum Actinomycetota; class Actinomycetes; order Propionibacteriales; family Nocardioidaceae; genus Marmoricola_A. The sequence continues at coordinate 201,872 of JBGAFN010000003.1, forward strand.
GACCGGGGCGCCAAGGTGTCGGGCGCCCGGTTCTACTACCTGACCGGCCAGGGCGCGGACCTGGAGTTCGCGCTGATGAACCTCGCGATGGACCAGGCCCGTGCTGCCGGCTTCACCACTGTGATCCCGCCGGCGCTGGTGCGCCCGCGGGCGATGGACGGCACCGGGTTCCTCGGCCAAGCCGCCGACGACGTCTACCGGATCGAGGGCGAGGACCTCTACCTGGTCGGCACCAGCGAGGTGCCGCTGGCGGCGTACCACTCCGACGAGATCCTGGACGGCCAGTCGTTGCCGCGCCGTTACGCGGCGTTCAGCCCGTGCTACCGCAAGGAGGCAGGGTCGTACGGCAAGGACACCGCGGGGATCATCCGGGTGCACTGGTTCGACAAGGTGGAGATGTTCACGTACACGACGATCGAGGAGTCGTACGCCGAGCACCAGCGTCTGCTGGAGTGGGAGAAGGAGTTCCTCACCAAGCTGGGGCTCGCCTTCCGCGTCATCGACGTGGCCGCCGGCGACCTCGGCCTGAGCGCGCAGCGGAAGTTCGACTGCGAGGCGTGGATCCCCACGCAGGGCAAGTACCGCGAGCTGACCTCGACGAGCAACTGCACCGAGTTCCAGGCCCGCCGGCTCGACATCCGCGGGCGGTTCCCCGGCGAGGGCGGCACCCAGACGACCCGTCATCTCGCCACCCTCAACGGCACCCTCTGCGCGATGACGCGGACGATCGTCGCGCTGCTCGAGACCCACCAGCAGGCCGACGGCTCGGTCGTCGTACCGGAGGCTCTGCGGCCTTACCTGCAGGGGCGCGAGGTCCTGGAGCCGGTCGCCCGGTGAGTCGACCTCCGCAGGGCTGGCGCCCGAAGGTCGTCGCGCTGGACATCGACGGCACGATCTTCACCGCGGGGCACGGCGCGGCCAACAACACCGTCGAGGAGGTCGTCGCCCCGGCGGTCCGGGCGGCGGTGGACCGGGCGATCGAGGCCGGCGCCCACGTGGTGCTGGCCACCGGCCGGTCGACCTTCGGGATCACCCGGGTGCTCGACATGCTCGACCTGCCCCGTGACCCGGACGGGCAGGCGCTGGCCGTCGCCTCGAACGGGTCGGTGACCTTCTCCTACCCGCCGGTGGAGGTGCTCTCCGCCGTCACCTTCGACGCCAGCCAGGTGGTGCGCCTGCTGCTGGAGCACGTACCGCAGGCCCTGGTGGCGGTGGAGGAGATCGGGGTCGGCTACCGGGTGAACCGGCACTTCCCCGAGGGCGAGATCACCGGCGAGATGACCCTGCAGCCGGTCGACCAGCTCATCAGCGAGCCGGTCACCCGGGTCATCATCCGCGACCCGCACAGCAGCGAGCAGGACTTCGTCGAGCTCGCCGAGCGGCTCGGGCTGCAGGGCATCAACTACTACATCGGCTGGACCGCGTGGCTCGACCTGGCCCCGTCGGGCGTCTCCAAGGCGACCGGGCTCAAGGCGATCTGCTCGCGACTGGGGGTCACCGCCGCCGACGTGCTCGCCATCGGCGACGGGCGCAACGACGTGGAGATGCTGCGGTGGGCAGGTCGCGGCGTCGCGATGGGGCAGGCTCCACTGGAGGTCCAGGAGGCCGCCGACTTCGTGACGGCGACGGTCAACGACGACGGCGCCGCCCAGGAGCTCGCGCGCTGGTTCTGAGGTACGGCGGCGTGCGTTCGCGTCGTCTCGCCCGTTCTGAAGGGCGCGTTGGTGTCGTCTCGGCGGGTGGGAAGGGTGCGGTGGTGTTCTCTCGGCGGTGCGGAAGGGGGCGTTGGTGTTCTCTCGGCGGGGGCTAGCCTGACCGGCGTGGTGACGCGACTGGTGGCGACGGACCTCGACGGCACGCTGCTGGACGGGCAGGGGGGCGTGTCCGAGCGGACCCGGGAGGTGCTGGAGGCGCTGGAGGCGCGCGGCATCACGGTGGTCTTCGTGACCGGCCGGCCGCTGCGCTGGATGGAGGACCTGTGGCACCACGTCGGCGACCACGGCCTGGCGATCTGCAGCAACGGCGGCATCCTGTACGACGTCCCGGGGCGGAGCGTGCTGAAGGCCCGGACGATCGGCCGCCGGGTCGGCCTGGAGGTGGCGGACCTGGTCCGGACGGCGATCCCCGGGTCGGCGATCGCCCTGGAGAAGACCACCGGCTTCGCGAAGGAGCCGGTCTTCCTCCCGCTCGACGACGACCACACCCGGGACGACCTGGTCGTCGGCCCGCTGGAGCAGGTGTTCACCGACGACGTGGTCAAGATGCTGGCCCTGCACCAGCCCTCCGGCGCGGACGACGTGCTGGCCCCCGAGGACTACTGGGCCAGGGTCGAGCAGCTCGTCGGCGGCATCGTGACCACGACCTGGTCCTCGATGGGACCCCTGGTGGAGATGAGCGCGGTCGGGGTCACCAAGGCCAGCACGCTCGCGCTGCTGTGCGCCGAGCGGGGCATCAGGGCCGAGGAGGTCGTCGCCTTCGGGGACATGCCCAACGACGTGGCGATGCTGGAGTGGGCGGGGACGTCGTACGCGATGGCGAACGCGCATCCCAGTGCTCTGGCCGCGGCCGGCCACACGGCGCCGCGCCACGACGAGGACGGCGTGGCCCGCGTCCTCGAGGAGCTCTTCCTCGGCGACTGAGGTGTGACAGCGGTCAGACGCTGACCGGCGAGCCCATCACCTGGCCGGCCAGCGCGACCAGCATCGGCACCAGGACCTCGCGGTCGACGTGCATGTCGGCGTCGACGCTGGAGTGCTGCGTGCGGGCCGCAGTCACGATCAGCTCCAGGGCGAGCGCGACGCGCAGCCGCTCGGCCGGCGAGCTGAGCGGGTGGTCGAGGCTGTCGATCAGCCGGTACCCGGCCGCCTGCACCGCCTCGACGCCGGGCTCCTCCGAGGTGGGCTCGAACGCACGCAGCATCATCCGGACCATGCCCGGGCGCTCGAGCGCCTTCACGGTGATCATCTCCAGCACCTGGGCCACCTGGTCGGCGTCGGCGCTGTGCGCGACGGCGTGCCCGGTGATCTCGGCGACGGTCTCGGCGACCTCCTGCAGCACGGCCCGGTGCAGCGCCTCCTTGCTGCCGAACCGGTGCAGCAGCCCCGGCTTGGAGTACCCGACGGCGTCGGCGATCTGCTGGACCGACGCGTGGTCGAAGCCGTGGGTGGCGAAGATGCCGGCGGCCACGTCCAGGATGGCGTGGTCGATCTCTGCTGACGACTGGCGCACGGCGCCCCTCCGAATCCCCGTCTGACCGAAACGATCAGTGCTGAACCATTCCGATCAAGGATGAGCCAGATCGGTCGGCCGCGCAAGGGGTACGGCGGGGGAGGTCAGAGGTACATGCCCCCGCTGCGGCCCTCGCCGGCCTCGGCCTGCGGGCCGTCGGCGGGACCGGGCTGGCCGCCCTCCTGCATCGCCTGCATCAGGCCGGGCGGCAGCGACCGACGCATCTGCTCGAGCTGGGCACGGGCGGCCATCTGCTGGGCGTAGATCGCGGTCTGGATGCCGTGGAACAGCCCCTCCAGCCAGCCCACCAGCTGGGCCTGCGCGATCCGCAGCTCGGACTCCGAGGGGGTGCCGGACCCGAACGGCAGCGAGAGCCGGTGCAGCTCCTCGACCAGCTCGGGGGCGAGGCCCTGCTCGAGCTCCTTGATCGAGGAGTCGTAGATGCCGGCGAGCCGGGCCCGGGAGGCCTCGTCGAGCGGCGCGGCCTTCACCTCGTCGAGCAGCTGGCGGATCATGCTGCCGATCCGCATCACCTTCGCGGGCTGCTCCACCATGTCGGTCACGTGGCGCTCCTCGACCTCGTCCTCGTTGTCCTCCGAGGGCCGGCGCTCGCCGCTGATCGCGACTCCGTCGGGTCCGACCACGACGATGCGGCGGTCGTCCTGGCTGTCGTTCTGGTCGGGGGCCCCGGTCTGCTCGGTCATGCGGCCCACCTTACTGAGCGGCCAGCAGCACCTTGCCCACGTGGCTGCTCTCCTCCACCAGCCGGTGGGCCTGACCGGCCTCGGCCAGCGGCAGCACGGCGTGCACGACCGGCGCCACCCGGCCCTGGGCGACCAGCGGCCACACGTGCTCGACGACCGCGGCGCAGATGGCGGCCTTCTGCGCCGTCGGGCGGGCCCGCAGCGTGGTCGCCACCACCGCGCCGCGCTTGCGCAGCAGGGCGTTGAGGTCGAGCTCGGCCTTGCTGCCGCCCTGCATCCCGATGACCACCAGCCGCCCGTCCATCGCGAGCGCGTCGACGTTGCGGCTGAGGTACTTGGCGCCCATGTTGTCGAGGATGACGTCGGCACCGTGGCCGTCGGTCGCCTCGCGGAGCACCGCGACGAAGTCCTGCTCGCGGTAGTCGACGGCGAGGTCGGCACCCAGCGTCCGGCACGTCTCGAGCTTGGCAGCCGAGGCGGTGGTGGCGACCCGCGAGCCCAGTGCGTGGGCGAGCTGGATCGCGAAGGTCCCGATGCCGCCGGCCCCGCCGTGCACCAGGAACGTCTCGCCGGGCTGCAGGTGGGCCACCATGAAGACGTTGGACCAGACCGTGCACGCGACCTCCGGCAGCGCCGCCGCGGTGACCAGGTCGACGCCCTCGGGGACCGGCATGAGCTGGCCGGCCGGCACGAGCACCCGCTCGGCGTTCCCGCCCCCGGCGAGCAGGGCGCACACCTCGTCGCCGACGGCCCACGGCTCGACGCCCTCGCCGACGGCGGCGACCACGCCGCTGCACTCCAGGCCGATGGTCTCCGGCGCGCCGGGCGGCGGCGGGTAGAAGCCCTGCCGCTGCAGCAGGTCGGCGCGGTTGACCGCGGTGGCGGCGACCTCCACGACGACCTCGCCCGGCCCAGGGACCGGGTCGGGCAGCTCGGTGACGGTCAGGACCTCAGGGCCACCCGGCTCGGTGGCGACGACGGCGCGCATGGGAGCCAGGTTAGGCGAGGGTCGCGACCCGGCTCACTCGACGTCGACGAGCTCCTCGTCCTCGACCTCCAGCGCTGCCTCCAGGTCCTCCTCGCCCTCCCAGCGCCGGGCCAGGTCGAGCGCACGACCGGCGAGCTCCTCGGTCTTCTCGGCGCTCCCGCCCGCCAGCGCCGCCGCGTAGCCGAGCAGGAACGTGGAGATGGGCGCGGCCGGTCGTTCGACCCGGTGCGCGGCCTCGCGCGCGAGGTCCAGGATCAGGCCCTCGTCGACCTCGGCCTCGATGTCGAGGGCGTCCATCAGCTCGTCGATCCAGTCGTGGAGGTTCACGCAGACCAGACTCACCCCGGACCCGGCCGGCGTGCAAGCCCTCACCGGCGCCGGGCGGCGGAATCCCCCGTCCGGACAGGGGAAACCACCCGTCAGGACCGCAGCGCGCGCAGATCCTCCCAGGTGTCGACGTCGCGGGCCTCCTGGCCCACCGCGGTGACCTCGACGAGGTTCAGCGGGGTCAGCAGCTGGTGCAGCGGCAGCCCGTGCTCGTCCTCCCGCTCGACCGGCCGGACGCGCTGGAGCGCCCAGGTCCGGTAGACCGCGCACAGCGGCTGGTGCCGGCCGTTCTCGTCGACCAGCTGCGCCCCGTCGTACGGCGAGTCCTCGACCGCCCACACCAGCCGGGCCACCGTGCCGCCGTTGACCCGGGGCATGTCGACGGCGAGGGCGACGACGAGGTCCGGCGGGCGCAGGAAGCGGTCCAGGCCCGCGAGCAGCCCGGCCGCGGGTCCGCCGCCGCGCGGGTCCTCCACCGTCCACGTGACCGGGCGGGAGGTCGGCACCTGCTCGCCGACGACCACCGTCTCGACGGCGGCCAGGGTGGCGTGCAGGGTGCGCTCGAGCAGGGTGACCCCGTCGAGCTCGATGGCGGCCTTGTCAGCCCCGTCCATCCGGACGGCGGTGCCGCCGGTGAGGATGATCGCGCCGAGGCGCAGCGGGCCGGACGTCGGCTGGTCTGTCATCCCCCCAGTGTGCCGGGGATGGCAGGGTTGTCCCATGCCCCCGTACGACCCGCCCCCGTACGACGACGCCGCGCCCGCACTCAGCGCCGGACGCCCGCTGCGGCTGGCGCTGGTGCAGACGGCCTCGAGCACCGACCCGGCCGACAACCGCGCCCGGCTGGGCACCCTGGCGGACGAGGTCGGCGAGGCCGACCTGGTGGTGCTGCCCGAGGCGTTCGCCCGGGACTTCGGCCGTCCCGGCGAGGTCGTCGCGTCGGAGGCAGAGCCGTTGGACGGCCCGTTCGTGGCCGCCTTGTCCGCGGTGGCCCGGCGCCAGGGCGGCACCTGGGTGGCCGGCATGTTCGAGACCAGCGAGGACCCCGACCGGCCGTACAACACCCTCGTGGTCGTGGACGGCTCCGGCCTGCGGGCCTCCTACCGCAAGATCCATCTCTACGACTCCTTCGGCTTCCGCGAGTCCGACCGGCTCCGGGCGGGGGCGACCACCCCCGTCGTGGTGGACGTCGCCGACGTGCGGGTGGGCCTGATGACCTGCTACGACCTGCGCTTCCCCGAGCTCGGTCGCGCCCTGGTCGACGCCGGCGCCGAGGTCGTGGTGGTGCCGGCGGCCTGGGTGGCGGGGCCCCGCAAGGTGCGCCACTGGGAGACGCTGGTGACCGCGCGCGCCATCGAGGACGTGGTGCACGTGGCCGCGGTGAGCCAGCCCGGGCCGCGCTACACCGGCCACGCGCTGGCCGTCGACCCGCGCGGCGACGTGGTCGGAGCGCTTGCGGACGGCGAGGGCCTGCTGCGGGTCACCCTGGATGCCGACCTCGTCGCCACCGCGCGCGAGGAGAACCCGTCCCTGGCCAACCGGCGCGACTGGCGGGCCGGTCCGGACGTGACCGGGTGACCGACACCGAGCGGCTGCCGGGTCACCGGCGCCGGGTCCGCCCGCCCGGACGGGTGCGCCGGCTCGGACGCGCGGTGGACCGGCTGGTGCACGACCTCGCGCTCTGGGGCGTCGTCCTCGCGGTGGTCCTCGTCGTCCTGGTCCTCGCCCGGACCAGCCTCGACCTGCCGCGGGTCGCGCTCGATGCGGCGGTGCTCATCTCCACCACCGCCCTGACGGTGTGGCTGACCGTCCGCGCCGGCGGGTCCGCGTTCCTCGGCGGCTCGCTGGCGATCGTCGTCTCCGGCTCCGCGCTGGTCACCCGCAACGACCTCCTGCTGACCGGGGCCACGGTGGCCACCGCGGTCGTCGCCACCGTGCTCGGGCTGCTCGTGACCGCCCCCGCGGCACGGTTCCGGCGGGTGCTGCGCGAGTACCTGCTCGCGCTCCTGGTCGCCGGGGTCGGGGCCTTCACCGCCTCGGCGTACGACGCCCCGGTGGACCAGTCGCGCGCCTACTACTCCGTGATCGCGATCGCCCTGCTGGGCACCTTCGGGCTGGTCTACAAGCTGGGCGCCGGCCTGCACGGGCTCGGCCGGCGCGGCGTGGCGATGGTCGTCGCCGGCACGGTGCTGCTGTTCGTCGTGCTGGCCTACACCCGGGCGGTGGCAGTGTGGGGCTCCCCGGACCTGCAGGACGCGGTGGCCTCGGCGACCGACGCGGTGCGCGACGCGATCGGCGCGGTGCCGCGTCCGGGGCAGTTCCTGCTGGGGTTCCCGGCTCTGGTCTGGGGGATCTCCCAGCGCGCGCGCCGGCGCCAGGGCTGGTGGTTCTGCGCCTTCGGCTCGGTCGGTCTGGCGGGGGTCACCACCGCCCTCCTCGACCCCACCGTGCCGCTGGGCGAGGCGGTCCTCGGGGTCGGCTACTCCGCCGTGCTCGGGGCGGCGCTGGGGTACCTGCTGCTACGCGCGGACGCGTTCGTCACCGGCAACCGCGGCCGCGGCGCCCGGCGCGCCGAGGAGGCGTCCGCGCACCGGCCCGAGCCGGCCCGCCTGCAGCCGCTGATGTGACCCGGCCCGGCCACGACCGCCGGGCCGGCCCGCACCCTAGACTCGTCCGCGTGGCACGCCGGGACGTCCCGGCGTGACCTCGGAGGGGTGCCGGAGTGGCCGATCGGAACCGCCTTGAAAGCGGTCGCTGGGGAGACTCAGCCGCGGGTTCGAATCCCGCCCCCTCTGCCGCGTGACGTGGCGCCTCGACAGCTCGACCTACTCCGAGCCGCCGACGTCCATCGAGTCCAGGTCGTAGGCGAGGTCGTGGACCCGCTGGTGGTGGTGCTGGATGTCGTGCACCAGCCTGAGCAGGTCCTCGCGGACGGGCTCCACGTTGCTGGTGTCGCCCACCACCGAGGTCAGCGACGAGAGCCGGTGCCGGAGCCGGTCCCTCTCGCGCCGCAGCCGCCAGGCCCGGGCACTCAGCCAGGTCTGAGCCTCCTCGGCGGTGCGCTCGGCGCCGAGCGCCTCGTCCACGCCGGTCAACCGCTGCCGCACCAGGTGGGTCCAGGAGTGCTGGAGCCTGGGGGGAGTCGTGAGGGCCTCCTCGAGGCCCGCGACAGCCATCTCGAGTTGTTGCACGGGGCCACCTCCCGTGTTGTGGGGAGTTCGAGTGTGACCCGGGTCACCCGGTCCCGACAAGAGTGGTCCTTTACCTTGCGCACTTCGTCTAGGTTTTCGCGCTCGGTTTGGGCAGGACGTTGCCGAACGGGTCTAATCGTGCTGTGCCTGTCCATCCTGACCGACCCGTGCCGTCCGACTACCGGTTCGCCCAGCCGTTGCTGGTGCGGCTGCTCGGCACCGTCCTGGTCGTCGTCGGGATCCTCCTCTTCCTGCTCGCCGGGCTGGTCGCGTGGCTCGACCTGTCGCTGGCCGTGCTCACCGTCGGGGTGGTGGCCGCGGTCGTCCTGGTCGTCGCGACCGGCTTCCTGCTCACCCGCGGCACGCCCCTGGTCCACTTCGACGACGACGGCTACCGGGTCCGGGTGCTGCGCGGCGCCGGCGTCACCCAGGCCCGCTGGGCCGACGTCGAGGACGTCGTCACCGCGACCGTCTCGGGCCACAACTGCGTGGTGCTGCGGCTGCGCGACGGGCGGACGACCACGCTCCCGGTGGAGGTCCTCGACGTGTCGCCCTCGGCACTGGTCGACGACCTGCGTGCCCGGCTGGACGCCGGCCACGGGTACCGCCGCCTCCGCTGACGCCCTGCCGACAGCCCGCCGACAGCCCGCCGACAGCCGGCCGACCCCCACCTCCGGGGCGATTGGCCGATCCCGACGGCGGACGGGTACCCTTGCTCGCTGTCTGGAGGTGTCGCCTAGCCCGGTTTATGGCGCCCGCCTGCTAAGCGGGTTGAGGTTAATCCCTCTCGCGGGTTCAAATCCCGCCACCTCCGCCAGATGCGAACGGCCCGAGGAGCGTCGAGCTCCCCGGGCCGTCGTGCGTCCGGTGCGTCACTGGGTCGTCCGGGTCCGGGTCACCGGCTGGTCGGAGCGCGCCCCGCCGCGGCGGGGGGCCCGATCTGAGGGGGGTCCTGCGGCAGCTGGGTGTAGTCCCCGACCGTGAAGTCGCCGAGCGGCGAGAGGCTGACCACCTGCAGGCCGACCGGCCGGCCCGCACGGTAGGTGACCAGGGTGACCCCGGCGTCGCGCCGCGGCTTGGTCCCGATCGCGATCGCGTACGCCGCCCCGCCGGTGGTGCCCGTGGTGAACGAGTAGCCGGTGCGCCCGTTGGTCCCCGTCACCGGGGTGGGCCCGACCACCACGTGCAGGTGGCCCGCCAGGACCAGGTCCACGCAGCCGCGCTCCAGGGCCGCCGACCCCAGCTTCGCGTCGTGCACCAGCAGCGTGGTCACCCGCTCGCCGTCGGCGTCCGCCGCGCACGCGGAGTCGGCCAGCCGGTCGGTGACCTCCGCGAAGGTGAGGCCCTTCTCGTCGCGCCAGTTGCCCAGGCCGCTGGACCGGGGGTCGTCGACCCCCATCAGCCGGACGTGGTCGGGGCCGTCGACGACGGTGCCGGCCAGCTTGCTGCCGCCCACCGCGACGAACCCGAGCCGGGTGGCCTGGGCGGTGAGGAAGCCCCCGTGGTCGTGGTTGCCGGCGACGCTGTAGCGGTCCTCGACGTCGCGGAAGGCGTCCTGCAGCGACTCCAGGCTGAACGCCTCCCAGGACGAGCCGGTCGAGGTGTCGTCGCCGGCGTCCATCAGGAACGAGGCCTGTCCCGCGTCGTAGATCGCCCGGGCGACCCGGTCCATGCCGATGTTGTCGTGACGGTCGGAGACCAGCAGGCCGACCGTGTCGCCCTCGGCAGGCTGGTGCAGCTTGGTGGCCAGGCCGGGAGCGGCGGCCGCCGCCTGCCGGTAGAAGGAGGAGCTGACCTTGTAGCTGTCGAGCGCGGAGGCGACCAGCCGCTTGGTGCCCTGGGTGAGCAGGCCGCCGTCGACCTCGAGCGGCCGCGCCTCGGCGGGCACGTCGACTCCCGGCAGGGCGGTGGTGACCGGCTGCCAGTTCGAGCCGTCGAGCTGGTCGGTGCTGCGGTCCCATGGGTGCGTGGCCAGCAGCGTCACGGTGACCAGCGTCAGGCCGGCCGCGGTGGCGGTGAACGCCGTGGACCGCATGTCGCGCAGCAGCTCGGCGCGGCGGCGGTGCCCGAGCAGGAACCACAGCCCCGGCAGTGCCGCGCCGGCGACGGCCCCGGCGAGCAGCGCCCCGATGGCCATCTCCCGCACCTCGTCACGGACCTTGGCGATCTGGCCCTGCGGCTGGCTGGCCAGGAACGCGTAGCGCCGGACCAGGGCGTCGTACGAGGTGAGCGAGGTCTTGCCGAGCACGATGTCGGCCCCGACGAAGGAGCCGGTGGGGTAGCGCACCCCGGGCAGGAACGGTCCGAGCTCGAACTGGGCCCAGCCGTCCAGGGTGGGTCGCACCAATGCCTCGTGGCTGGCCAGCGAGGTCGCCCGGGAGGACTTCACGAAGACCAGGGCCGAGACCGGGACCGCGACGGCGGCCCACGCGAGCACGGTCAGCAGGACGGTGACCGTGATGCGGGTGCGCCGTCCGAGAGCAGGGTGGTGCTGCCGGTCCCCCATCCCTCCAGGCTAGGCGGGGCACACCAGCGTGACGGCGGGTTTGCCCGAACCTTGCTCAGGCCGCGGCGGAGAGGCCCTTCCACTCCCAGCGCGCGTCGCGGGCGCGGTAGGGACGCTGTGGGTCGACGCCGGCCTCCTCGAAGGACTCCGAGGTCCGCGCCAGCAGCTGGCGGTGCGGCTGGTGCAGGTGGCCCAGCACGGTGGTGGCGATCAGGGTGCAGCGGTGCTCGCCGTAGGAGCGGCCGTCGGCGGGGTTCTGCGCCAGGGTGGCGCCCCGGGCGACCCGCAGCGTCAGGGCAGGGACGCCCGTGGCGAGGAACGGCTGCAGGTCCTCCAGCAGCCGGGCCAGTGGCCGGCGCAGGTCGTCGAGGGCGTCGGCGGGCAGGTAGAGCACGGTGGCGTCGGGGTCCGGGACCGCCTGGTTGACCGCGCGGGAGGTGAGCAGCCACGGGTGCTCCCAGTCCTGGGCGCGCGAGGTGACCAACCCGAACGCGTGCAGGCTGGTGTGCGGCGCGCAGGAGAGGTGCAGGCGGACCAGGTCCGACCCGCGGGCGCTGCGGTCCTCGGTCCAGGCGGTGCCCCAGCTGCGCCAGGGCTGCGGACGTCCGGCGACCCCGAGTGGGCCGGTGCGCTGCTGGGGCACGGCAGGGCGGGTCGTGAGGACCGCCTTGCCGAGGTACCAGTGCTTGTAGAGGAAGCGCGTGAGCCGCTGGGGCTCCTGGAGCCGGCCGATGGTGGCGGCACGCTGGGCCAGGGCCACGGCCTTGTCCAGCTCTGCAGTGTGGTTCGTCGCCTGGAACGTCATGCACCCAAGGAGGAAGGTCCTGTCCGTTCTGATACGTGCCTGACCTCGGGCGAAAAATGCTCGAGAAAAGTTCCCGGAGCGTGTATCACCGTCGAACCTGGCTGCTCTTCACCTCCGTGGCCGGGGGGCTACGGCGGAACCTGTCACGGGGGTGGGGTTCCGCACCCACAGGGGGTATGTCGCGTCAGCGGCCCGATCGACACCGCGGGGGCGGGATCGGGCCGCTGACGGGGCCCCTGACCGAGTCCTATGCTCGGCCAAGCGAAGGACGACGACAGGACGGTCTGGTCATGGTGAGCCCCGAGCAGCGCAGAGGCCCTTTCCCGAGGCGCTCGACGACCCCTCCACCCCTGTCCCCGAGCCCCAGCTACCTGCGGGACCTCGCCGCGGACTACCTCAACGTGCGGCTGCTCGACCCGCTCACCGCCTACCAGGTCAAGGGCCAGCCGGCGGTCCGCCCGACCGCCTACATCGCCGACTCGCTGCTCGTGCGCGGTGACTCGCCGGAGACCTTCGGGGCGCTGCGCGCGACCACGGAGGCCGCCGGGTTCGACCTCGTCATCGAGCCGCAGAGCGCCGCCGAGTTCGCCCTCCTCGCCCAGGCCGAGCTCGACGAGCGCCAGCGCGAGGAGCTCACCCGGATCTGGGTGCGCCGCGTGCGGATCGTCCCCCTCGAGGGCCGCGACGGCGCCTTCAAGCCGATCGACACCTGGCGGCTGCTGCAGGAGTACCGGGTGCGGGTCGGCGTGGACTCGCCGAGCCACGCCGACGTCGGCCTGGACCACCCGGCCACCGCCGACCCGGTCACGTCGGGCCACCCCGTCACCAGCGGCCACCCCGTCACCAGCGGGCACCCGGTGACCTCGGGCCACCCGGTCACCAGCGGCCACGGCGTCTCCCAGTACGCCGAGCCCGGTTACGGCGGACGCCAGCCGGTGACCTGGCTCGGGGCCGACCCGACCCTCGGCTACGACGTGAAGTCGCTGCCCCGGCCGGTGGTCGCGGTGCTGGACACCCACATCGGCGAGCACCCCTGGCTCGGCGCGGACTTCGTCCGCCACAACATCGACGTGCTCGGCACCAAGATCGGCATCAACCCGGTCTCCACGCTGGCCGACCTGCTCGGCGTGAGCGAGGCCATGGTCGGCGAGCTGGAGCAGGACGCCGGCCACGGCACCTTCATCGCCGGCCTGATCCGGCAGGCATGCCCCGAGGCCCTGGTCCTCGACATCCCGACGTACGGCGACAGCGGCCAGGTCGCGGAGTCCAACCTGCTGCGCTCGCTGCAGCTGCTGGCGCTGCGCCAGGTGCTGGCCCGCAACGGCTCCAGCGCCTACGAGCCGGTCGACGTGGCGACGCTGTCGCTCGGCTACTACCACGAGCAGCCCGAGGACGCGGCGTTCGACTCCCTGCTCCAGGGCCCGCTCCAGCTGCTCGGACGGTACGGTGTCGCCGTCGTCGTCTCCGCCGGCAACGACGCCACCCGTCGTCCGATCTACCCCGGCGCGCTCACGCCGTACCCGGGCGGCCCGATGGCCGACGACCCGGACGCGGTCAACGTCTCGACGGTCGGCGCGCTGAACCCGGACGGCACCACGGCGCTGTTCAGCAACGACGGTCCCTGGGTGCGCTACCTGCGCCACGGCGCGGCGCTGGTCAGCACCTTCCCGGTCACCTACGACGCGTCGGGCAACCCGAGCCACGAGGTCCGGCTGGCCAACGGCGAGATCCGGGCCGCCCTGGACCCCGACGACTTCTCCTCCGGCTTCGGCGTGTGGTCGGGCACCTCGTTCGCGGCGCCGGTCTTCGCCGGCCAGGTCGCCGCGGCGCTGGCCGCGCGGTACGCCGCCGGCGAGAGCGACCTGTCGACCGCGACCGCCGTGCAGCGGATGCGCGACCTTCTCGCCGCCATGCCGACGGGGCGGCGGTCGTGATGATCCAGGCACCGTTCGACCAGGGGCGCGGCGGCTCGTCGTCGGAGACGGGCGCCGACCGCGGGCACGAGGACGACGGTCGCACCAGCGTCGTCGCCCTCGCCGCGGACGCGTTCCGCCGTTACCAGCAAGGCGATCGGGCCGCGTTCGACCGGCTCGTCGAGGTGGTGACGCCGCTGATGTGGCGCACCGCGCGGGGCGCGGGGGTCGACCCGGTCGCCTCGGAGGACGTGGTGCAGACGGTCTGGATGTCGCTGCTGCACAGCGCCGACTCGATCCGCGACCCGCAGACGGTGGTCAAGTGGCTGCTGACCGCGACCCGTCGCGAGGCCTGGCGGATCTCCAAGCGGACCCGCACCGACCAGAACCGGTCGGGCGCGGTCTTCGGGGTCGACGACGAGGAGGTGATGGCGATGCCGGCGCAGCGCGACTCCGCGCCCGACGAGCTCGTCTTCGCCGACGACCGTCAGCGCGCCCTGTGGGGTCACGTGCACCAGCTGCCCGAGCGCTGCCGCCAGCTGCTCAGCGTGATCGCCTTCGCCGACAAGCCCGACTACGCCGAGCTGGCCCGCTCGCTCGGCATGCCGATGGGCAGCATCGGCCCGACGCGAGGCCGGTGCCTCGCAAAGTTGCGCGACCACCTGGCGCGCGACCCTCAGTGGCAGGACCCGCACGGAGAAGGACGGCCGGCATGAGCGACGACGACAAGGCCACCGAGCAGGAGCTCGAGCTGGCAGCCCAGCCCCTCGACGCCGCGGACGCCGCGGTGCTCGACGAGGTCGCCCGCCTCCTCACGCAGGTCGATCCTGTGCCCGAGGACCTGGTGGAGCGGGTGCAGTTCTCCATCGCCCTCGACGAGATGTACGCCGAGGTCGCCCAGATCACCCGGATGCCGATGGACGCGATGGCGGTGCGCAGCGAGCCCGGTGTGGGCACCCGCACCGAGACGCTCACCTTCTCGGCCGACCGGCTCACCGCGATGGTCACCGTCACCCGGCTGGGTGCCGGACGGCTGCGGGTGGACGGGTGGCTTGCCCCCGAGGGGCGGATGGGCGTCTCCCTGCGGATGCAGGAGGACACCCACGAGACGGAGGCCGACGAGGCCGGCCGGTTCGTCTTCGACAACCTGCCCGACGGCTTCGCACAGCTGGCCTTCCGGCCGGTCGGCGAGGACGAGGACACGGATGCCGTGGTCGTGACGCCGCTGTTCCAGCTGTAGGTTCGCAGGCGTGGGCGGCCCGGTGGATCTCGGACGGCTCGACGCCGAGGTCGAGCGGGCGCTCGCGTTGTTCCGCGCGGGTCGCCCCGCGGCCAGCCTGCGGGTGCTGCGCCGGGTGCGGCGCCGCCTGCTCGCGCTGTCCGGTGCCCCCGCCGTCGACCAGGGCCAGGAGATCGCCCGGCTGCTGGCGACCACGCTGATGCGCGAGGCGGGGCCGCTGTTCGACGTCTCCGGTGACCTGCCCGCCGCGCTCCAGCTCATCGACGAGGCCCGCGAGGCCGCCCTGGCGGCGGCCTCGGTCCCGCTGGACGCCAAGATCCGCGGCCAGCGGGCCCTGCTGATCCTCCGCTCCGGAGACACCCGCGGGGCCCTGCGCGCCTTCGACGAGGCGGCCGAGCTCGTCGACCAGGCCGACCTCTTCGACCGCGCCATCATCCTGCTCAACCGCGGCGTCGTGCACCTGGAGCACCTCGACCTGGTCGCGGCCCGTGCCGACTTCACCGCCTCGCTGCGCTGGGCGGAGCTGGCCGAGGACCACGCGGGGCTGAGCATGGTGGCGATGGCGCGGCACAACCTGGCCTACGTCGACTTCCTCGCCGGCCGGATCCCGACCGCACTGGCCGGTCTCCAGGTCGCCGAGGCGGAGTACGGCGCCGACCCGCACCCCACCGCGCTGCTCGACCGGGCCCGGGTGCTGCGCGAGGCCGGGCTCTTCGAGGAGGCGGCCACGATCCTCGAGCAGGTGTCGGGACGGATGGCCGCCGAGCGGCTCTACCAGGACCTCGGCGAGACCGAGCTGGTCCGGGCCGAGTGCGCGCTGGTCGAGGGGAACCTCAAGCAGGCAAGGGCTCTCGCGCTCTCCTCGCAGCGCCGCTTCGCCCGTCGAGGCAACGTCCGCTGGCAGCGCAAGGCCGAGCTGCTGCTGCTGCGCTGCGACGACGCGCTCGCCGAGTCCAAGGTCGGCCGGGTCCGCGAGCGAGCCCTGTCCTCGCTCGCCGCGCGGTCCTCGTCGTACGCCGAGACGTGTCGGGTGGAGGGCCGGCGGGACCTGGCGCGGATGGCGTCCCTGCTCGCGACCGAGGCGCGGCTGCGCCTGGGGGAGGACCTCGACGAGCCGGTGCCGCGCCAGCGCGAGACCGACCCGCTCCAGGTCCGGCTGCAGACCCGCGAGGTGCGCGCCCTGGCGGCGCTGAACGCCGGCCGACCCGCTCGCGCGGCCGCGGAGGTGCGCGCCGGCCTGACCGAGCTCGGCAGCTACCAGCAGAGCCTGGGCTCGCTCGACCTGCGGACGGCCAGCGCGGTGCACGGCAGCTCCCTGGCGCGGCTCGGCCTGGACATCGTGTGGCGGACCGGTTCGCCCGCCTCGGTGCTCGGGCACGTGGAGCAGTCGCGGGCGATCTCGACCCGGCTGCCCTCGATCAGCCCGCCGACCGACGAGGTGACCGCGGGCCTGCTCAGCGAGCTGCGGCGGGTCGAGGAGGAGGCACGTGGTCTGGAGGGGGACCCCTCGGCCGACGCGGCGCTGCTCGACCTCCGCGAGGACGCGGTCGCCCTGCAGCGTCGGATCCGGGCCCGCGCGTGGGAGATCGAGGGCGCCGCGGGGGCTGTCACAGCGGCCCCCAAGCTGGCCGACGTACGACGCGCCGCGGAGGAGAGCGGGTCGGCGTTCGCGAGCTTCGCGCGGCACCGAGGGCGGTGGGTGGCGGTCGCCGTCCGGGGTGGCCGGGCGAGCCTGCACGACCTCGCCAGCATCAGCGAGATCACTGCTCTCGTCCAGCGGGTGCGTGCCGACCTGGACGCGCTGGCGATGCCGATGCTGCCGCCGCCGCTGCGCGCCTCGATCCTGCGGAGCCTGCAGGCGGGGCTCGCCGGGCTGGACGCGACGTTGCTGGATCCCCTTGCCTGCAAGGGGATTCCGCTCGTGCTCTCGGTCAGCGGCGACCTCGTCCTGCTGCCGTGGGGGCTGCTGCCGAGCCGCGTCGGGTGGTCGACCGTGGTCACGCCGAGCGCCGCCTCGTGGCTGCGCGGGCAGGGCGAGCGGAGGCCTTCGGCACCGCGCGTGATCGCGGTCGGAGGGCCCGACCTGCGCCGCTCGGTCGACGAGGCCGACCGCGTCGCGAAGCTCTGGCCGGGCGCCGCGTCACTGGTCGGCGACGCCGCGACGACGGCCGCCACACAGGACGCGCTGCACGGTGCGGACCTGCTCCACGTAGCAGCCCACGGCACCCATCGGCAGGACAATCCGCTGTTCTCGTCCGTCCGTCTAGCGGATGGACATCTCTACGCATACGAGGTGGAAGCCTCTGTCGGGATTGCCGCTTGTGTCGTACTCTCGGCCTGTGAGGCCGGCCTGGCGACACTCAGGCCTGGCGACGAGAGTCTCGGCCTCACTCACGTGTTGCTCCAGCTGGGCAGCCGGTCGGTCCTGGCCGGTGTCGCCAAGGTGGGCGACGAGGTCGCGGCGGACCTGATGGAGGGAGTTCACCGCGCCATGGCGAGCGGTGCCGACTCGGCATCGGCTCTGGCCGAGGCGCAAGCTACATCGTTGTACGGCGGGTCGCCCGTGGCGTTTGTCGCTTTTGGGGCACCATGGTGAGTCGACTTCACCCCGTGCCGGCGTCAGTCCGGCAGCGGGGAAGCAGTCGACCACTACATTTTGCACAATCGTGCAATGCATCTTCCTGTGCGTGAAAAGGCTGGATTCAGGACCTCTGAATCACCCAAACTGGACACACGGCCGAACGGAGGCCCAGCCCCCCGCACAGCAGAGGAACCAACGATGAAGTCTCGCACCGCAACCAAGGTTTTCGGCGGAGTCGTCGCCACCCTCGTGCTCGCCCTGACCGCCACCGCTGCTCCGGCGAACCAACGCTGAAGTCTCGCCCCTCCTGCACATTGTTGCACCCCAACGGGGAAGGTTTCTCGGCGAACTCCCCCACCGGTTGGGACATCCCCTGATCGTTCCGACCTGCATTTGGGGACGCCAGCCCACGCAGAAGCCGAGCTGGGTCTCGGCTTCGACACCTCCCCCCACCCATGATCGTTCACGGCCTTCCCGGCGTAGCCTCAGAGGAACCACGCCGAGCCGCTTGGCGCTCGCCCTCGCTGTGCCACTCAGCGAGCCAGGAGGGCAGCAACCTGCTTCCCGCTGCTCGCAACGGGGACAGGTTTTCGGCGGAGTCACGTCGGCGGCGATCGCACGTGGGCAGGAGACCACCCGGCGGCCCGGTCCTGGGCCATCTCCCAGGGAGCTGGAACCGACTGCACGCCGTACTCCTCCTTGAGGGCGGCGATCAGTCCGGCGTAGGTCCGGGTGCTGACGCCGAGCCGCTGCTCGCAGCGTCGCTGTGACCCTCCACCAGCATCCGCAGGATCATCGCCCGCACGTCGGCGGCGATCGCACGCTGGGCAACCTCCTGGAGGGCCGGCCCGCTCCAGGCGCGGTCGAAGGCCGGGCCGAGGCTTGGCGCTCGCGTCCACGACCGGCTGCCGACGCCCCGGCGCAGCATCCGCTGGATGTCGCGGGGATGCCTGCGCCGCCGTCTGGCGCCGCGATCAGTCCGGCGTACCGGAGCCGCTTGAAGAACTCGTCAGGATCAGGCACGTCGGCGCGTCTGGGCAACTCGGCCGGGAAGCTGTAGGGCAGGGCCCGCTCCCAGGCGCGGTCGAAGACGTCGACGAGGTAGTCCACGACCGACTTGTCATGCACCGCGATGGCGACCGCGTGGTTCTCGGTGGCGGGGATGATCGCCGTGTGCCGGTCGAAGACCAGGAGCCGCTTGAAGAACTCGTCCAGGGTGCGCGTCTCCGCGCCGAGGCTGGCCACCTCCTGGACGTACTCCCGGGTGGCGGGGCTCTGCCGGGCGGAGTGCTGATAGAGCGTGCGCATGCCGACGCCCCGGCGCAGCGCCTGGATGTCGCGGGGCTCGGCCTGCGCCAGGGTGCTGGCGCGGCGCTTGCCGTAGGGCTGCGCGGTGAGGATCTCGGTCTCCGCCTCGCTCGTCCGGGCGTCGATGAAGGAGTTGATGGCCTCGATGCCGTGCACCTCGGTGACCGCCTGCTTGCGCATCGACGGCGAGTTGCGGAATGCCTGACCGAGCCGGCCCAGGGTCTCGCTCCAGCGCGCGGACTCGGCGAGCAGCTCGCTGGCCTGGTGGGCCATCGGCACGACGAGCTGGTCCGAGGCGGCCGAGGGGTCGACGGGCACGTAGTGGTCATGGTCGGCGTCGTGGCGGAGGAGACCGAGCTCGAGCAAGAGCTCCAGCGCCTCCCGGTGGGGCGTCCCCGGGGCGATCTCGGGGTCGTCGGCCTCAATCCAGCCCTTGCTGACGGCGCGGTCGTAGAGAGCGCTGCCCTCGTCCTCGACGACGTCGCGACGGTCGCGGACCGGCGTCGGGCGGACAGCGGTCACGCGCGTGCTGCGCGACCGAGCCCGTGGCCTGACGGCTTTGTCCGACATAGACCCATCATGCCCGATCACTCTTTACCTTACGACCGGGGTGGTCCGATCTGGTTCAGATCTTGTCGGACGGGAACGGCGAAGGGCCCCCTCCGGGGAGGGAGCCCTTCGACGATCGTCCGGTCGGGTCAGAGGCCCAGGCGTGCCTTCAGGCCGTCCAGCTCGGTCCACAGCACCGCGGGGAGGGTCTCGCCGAACTTCTCGAACCACTCCTGGATCTGCGGGAGCTCGGCCTTCCACTCCTCGACGTCCACCGTGAGCGCCTTGGCGAGCTGCTCCTCGGTCACGTCGAGGCCGTCGATGTCGAGGCTGCCCGGCGCCGGCACGTGGCCGATCGGGGTCTCCACGGCCTCGACCTGGCCGTCGATGCGGTCCATGACCCACTTGAGCACGCGGCTGTTCTCGCCGTAGCCCGGCCACAGGAAGCCGCCGTCCTCGTCGCGGCGGAACCAGTTGACGTAGAAGATCTTGGGCAGCTTGGCGGCGTCGTTCTGCTTACCCATGTTGATCCAGTGGCCGAAGTAGTCACCGGCGTTGTAGCCGATGAACGGCAGCATCGCCATGGGGTCGCGGCGGACCACGCCGACCGCGCCCACCGCGGCCGCGGTGGTCTCGCTCGACAGGGTGGCGCCCATGAACGTGCCGTGGGTCCAGTCGCGGGCCTCGGTCACCAGCGGGATGGTCGTCTTGCGGCGGCCACCGAACAGGATCGCGTCGATCGGGACGCCGCGCGGGTCGTCGTACTCGGCGGCGAGGATCGGGCACTGGCGGATCGGGGTGCAGAAGCGGCTGTTCGCGTGGCTGGACAGCTCACCGGACTCGGGGGTCCAGTCGTTGCCCTTCCAGTCGGTCAGGTGCGCCGGCGGCTCCTCGGTCATGCCCTCCCACCAGATGTCGCCGTCGTCGGTCAGCGCGACGTTGGTGAACACCGAGTTGCCCTGCGCGATGGTGCGCATGGCGTTGGGGTTGGTGTCCCAGCCGGTGCCCGGCGCGACGCCGAACAGGCCGTTCTCCGGGTTGACCGCCCACAGCCGGCCGTCGTGGCCGACCCGCATCCAGGCGATGTCGTCGCCGAGGGTCTCGACCTTCCAGCCCGGGATGGTCGGCTCGAGCATCGCCAGGTTGGTCTTGCCGCAGGCCGACGGGAAGGCCGCCGCGACGTACTTCACGACGCCCAGGGGCGAGGTCAGCTTGAGGATCAGCATGTGCTCGGCGAGCCAGCCCTCGTCGCGGGCCATCACCGAGGCGATGCGCAGCGCGTAGCACTTCTTGCCCAGCAGCGCGTTGCCGCCGTACCCGGAGCCGTAGGACCAGATCATCCGCTCCTCGGGGAACTGGACGATGTACTTGGTCTCGTTGCAGGGCCAGGCGACGTCGGCCTGGCCGTCGGCCAGCGGCATGCCCACCGAGTGCAGGGCGGGGACGAAGTCGGCGTCGACCTCCTCCATCTTCGCCAGCACCTCGGTGCCGATGCGCGCCATCACCGTCATGCTCGCCACGACGTACGCCGAGTCGGTGATCTCCACGCCGAACATGGGCTTCTCGGCGTCAAGGTGACCCATCACGAAGGGGATCACGTACATCGTGCGGCCCTTCATGCACCCCGTGTAGAGGTCGGTCATGAGGGCCTTCATCTCGGCCGGCGCCATCCAGTTGTTGGTGGGGCCGGCGTCCTTCTCGTCGAGCGAGCAGATGTAGGTGCGGTCCTCGACGCGGGCGACGTCGGTCGGGTCCGACGCGGCGTAGAACGAGTTGGGCTTCTTCTCCTCGTTCAGCTTGATGAACGTGCCGGACGCGACCAGGGCGTCGGTGAGCACGGTCCATTCCTCAGCAGAGCCGGTGCACCAGTGGATGGCGTCCGGCTGGGTCATCTCCGCAACCTCGGCGACCCAGTTCAGGATCCCCTCGTGCGTGGTCGGCCTCACAGTGGTCTCGGTAGTCATCCCTACCGCTCCTTCGCGCGTCAACGCGTGCCTAGGGGGCACGCTCGTCGGTGTGACCGACGATTGTTTGGTACTCGCCAGATCCCCGCACCATTGCGGACCCTGAGGGGGTTCCACGAGGTTAACGAGCCTCTGTCGTCCCGCCTATTGGACCGTTACAAAGACGCTTTCATGTCCAGCGAGCGTGACTGTTGCCACTTCTTCCGGGAGTTTGGACCCTTCACCGACGGATCTCGGGATGGTCCCCCTCCGTCGCCCCCTGGGCCCGATTTCCTCATGACCGGACCCAGTCGCTAGACTCTGGCGTGCTCCGCGCCACCACGGCCGCGGGGCGGGCGCCCGTAGCTCAACGGATAGAGCATCTGACTACGGATCAGAAGGTTTGGGGTTCGAATCCCTACGGGCGCGCTTCCCACGAAGCCCAGGCAGACGCTCTCTGACCTGGGCTTTCGTGCGTCCAGCCCCGCCGACGCGGCGCGAGTTCAACCCGTGGCTCGGTCACATCAGGCCTCATGGGAGCCAAACTGGGAGCCAGAGCCACCCAGAAGCACGTCCGACATCGCCTCAGTCGCCCGACGCTTCTGCCCCTCGACCAGGTGCCCATAGACGTCCTTGGTGATGGCGATGCTGGCGTGCCCGAGCACCTCGGAGACGACGTACAGGTCGGTGCCTTGGGCCAGCATCAACGACGCCCCCGAGTGCCGCAGCTCGTGTGGGTGCCAATGCCCAAGCCCGGCACCCTGGGCGATCCGAGAGAAGGCGTGCGAGAAGTTGTCCGGATCCAACGGCGTCCCGATCTCGGTCGCGAAGATCAGCCCGTAGTCCTGCCACGCCCGCCCCGCCGCGATGCGCTCCTCCGCCTGCCGCAACCGATGCCGCCGCAACAGCTCGGCCAGCTCAGGAGTGAGGAACAGGACCCGCCGCGACCGCTTCGTCTTCAGCTCCCCGATCTCGAGCGTCGTACGCCGCAACGACTCGGACCGGTCCCTGACCCGCTTCACACTGTGCGTCACCCGCAGCGTCATCCCGTCCAGGTCGAGACCCGACCAGCGCAGTCCCAACGCCTCACCACGCCGAAGCCCGAACACCAGCATCACCGTGACGAGGGCTTCCTCCCGCCTCCCGGTGAGGAAGTCCAGCAGCTCGCGCGCCTGGTCGACCGACAGAGCCCGCCCCTCCGTCGCACGGATCCGAGGAGGAGCAGACAACGCCGCGACGTTGCGCGCGACGAGACCTTCCCGCTCCGCCTGGCCCAACGCCCGGCGCAACGTCGACCGCATGATCCGGATCGAGTTGGGGCTGTAGCCCGCTTTGCGCTTCACGAGCCACAACGCGTCGACCTCCGCCACGGTCAGCCGCCGCAACACGATGCGACCGAGACCAGGTGACAGGTGCAACCGAACCGTGTCGGCGTAGCTGTCCAACGTCGTCGACGACACCTGCCCCTCGAGCCCCGCCACCCACCGACCCAGAAACTCAGCCACCCTCAGCCGGTCACTCGGTCGGGTCACCCCCGCGTCTAGCTCGCGACGGACCTCCTTGAGCTTCCGCACCACGTCCGCACGAGAAGACCCGCTGACCTTCTTCCGGATGCGCCGGCCCTGCCCGTCGAACCCCAGATCAACCGCCCCCCGCCAACGGTCACCGTCCAGATAGACCGAGTCCTCACCGCGCCCCCGCCGACTCACGACGCCTCCTCCAGCCGCGCCACGAACTCGGCCAACGCGTCGACCGTGATCCGACGCGACCCACCGATCCGCAACGACCGCAGCTGACCCGTCCGCATCAGGTCATAGACCTTGCTCCTGCCCACACACAGCCGCCTGGCCGCCTCCTCAGGCGTCACCAACATCGCCACGTCGTTCACATGAATCGTCATCTCCGCCTCCTGCACCACTTCAGTTCCGGGGCGCGGCCTCCCGACGTCGCAAGGTCGGGGCACCTGCCCGGCGGTCAAGGGCACCCCTGCGGGGTGTCACTACGTGATTCGCTGCGCTCACCCTGGACAGCCGCCCAGGCGCCCTGATTTGGCTGGGGGTCGGGAGGCCGCGGGGATGTGGTTGCCGAACTAGGTCTAACTCGGGGGTCCCGCCCGCGCACCAACGAGCTCCTTCGCGGCCTGATACTCCGCCCGCCACCGAACGGCCTCCCGCACCGAACGGAGGATCACCCGCACGTAGTTCCGGTCCTCGACCGGGAGGACCTCCCACACGAACCGCGGCTGCCCATCAGTGGCGAGGTGCTCGACGGAGAACCGGTCGGCCTCCGGTGGGGTGAGGCCGGCCTCGGCGAGGACCTGCCGGACGACGGTGGCCCGGTCGGCGCGGTGCTCGCCCAGGGTCTTGCCGGACCAGTGTCGCGAGACCTGGACCCGCCGGCCGCCGAGACCGAGGCACTCCCGGGTGTGCGCCTTGGACGGGCAGGCGCCGTGGTCGAGCCCGGGGCCGGCGTTCTTGGGTTGGATGCCGTAGCGCAGCCAGTTGGAGCACTCCGGGGAGCAGGGCAGCACCTCCAGGTGCCTCCACAGCCGGGTGATGTGCCGCTCGTAGCCGAGGTCCTGGGGGCCGTCGTCGGCGGTGTAGGTCTCCGCGATGTCCTTGGTCAGGTATTTCGTCAGGTAGCGGATGGACCGGTCGGCGTCGTCGGAAGGGGCGATGATGCCCTGGATGTCGAGCTGGCGACCGAACCGCATCACCAGCGCCGGCTTCGCGGCGGGGTCCTGGTCAACGGCGTCGAGGGCCTCTTCCCAGGTCGGCAGCACGGTCCCGGTGTGCGGGCACCGGTAGGCCTCCCGGACCGGGTCCCAGGTGGGGAGCTCGTCGGCGGCGTAGATGGGGCTGTCGTGGGGTGGCCACCACAGCTGCAGGTACGTCGCGGCGGTGACCTGCCGCAGGAGCTGGCGCGGGATCGCACCGCGGATCGCGAGATGGATGTGAGGAGCGAGGCGTCGTTGGGCCTCGATCGCGCCGAAGTACTGCACCTTGTAGCCCGCGCAGCGGCGGAGGTTCTGCATCCACCGGTCGAAGAGCTTCGGGAAGTGCAGCGCCTCCAACGCGGCGCGCCGGTAGTCGTAGGTGCTCGGGTCCACCGGGGCTCCCGCGCCCGGGATCGCCTTGCCCTTCACCGGGGAGATGACCTTGCCGTAGGAGCCCAGGGTCAGGGTGACAAACATGCTCGGCCGATACACCACCCCATCACGGCCGGTGAACGTCCGCCCTACGGTGCGGTCCTCGGCCGGCACCCGCGGCAGATCCGCGGCATCCGTGCGGCGCCGGGTCGAGCGCACCCGCCGCGAGCCCTCCTCGAGGTCATCTCCGTCGTCGTTCTCGTCGTCGTTCTCGCCGTCGTCCTCGACCTGGACGTCCGGCAGCTCGTCGAGCTGGTCGAGGTCGTCGAGGGGGTCGTGCTCGAGGTGCCAGCCCTCGCGGCACTGTTGCATCCGGACCCGCTGCGCCTTCTTCGCGCACGGTGGGCAGGCGTACTCCCGGGTCGACCCGCACGGGATGACCAGCCGATGCACCTGCCCGGTCTCCCGGTCGGTGACCCGACGGAGCACCGGCCGCACACAGACCCCCGCCTCGGCGGCATAGGCCCGGGCGATCTCCGGGGTGATCACGGGCGCCTGGCTCATGCGGCGTCCTGGGTGATATCGGCCCGCCCGGAGAACCGGCGAACGGCTGTGTAGTCCCGGGGCCGGGCTGCCTGCTCGAGGAGGACGTCGAGAACCTCACCGGTGGGGACGCCTGCTTTGAGGTGGCGGTAGGCGACCCGGCGGTCGTCGGGGGTGGTGCCGCCCCAGATCCCGTACTCGTCCCCCAGCAGCGCGACCGCGAGGCAGGAGCGGCGCACGTCGCAGCGGACACAGGTCGCCCGCACCTGCGGGCCCGCCTCCACCCCCGGCTTCGGGAACCACGCCGCGGGGTCGGCACCCGCACAGCCAGCGCTCTCCTGCCAGTCGTCCTCGACCACGGCGCGCAGCTCGAGTCGGGTTTGGGGCTTCACCCGGCGGTAGCCGCGACGACGCTTGACCTTGGTGCCACTCATGCCGCCCACCCCGGGTCGCTCAATCGGGTGGCGGTGAGTTCGCCCGCGGCGCGGCAGGCGGGTGAGTACTGGGTGACGAGGTGGGCGATGTCGTCGTCGGTGACGTGCCCGAACCGCACCCGCAGGACCTCGGAGCGGCCGTCCAGTCCGACGTAGCCGACGCCGGGGAGGGACTCGGGGATCTGGTCACACCGTGCCCCGCGGTCGCGGGCTCCTTGTCCGAGGACCAGGCCTACGTGCTCGGGTTCCGACAGCCTCAGGGCGATCCTCGTGGGGAAGAGGTCCCGCACGGTGAGGATCTCCTTGCGCGGGTCCTGCACCGCCCCCACCACCGACACCCCCACCGCGCGCCCCTGCGACAGCAACAGCGACAGGGCAGACGCGATCCGACGCTTGGCGTCGCGGTCGGTGACATAGGCGGTCAGGGAGGCCATCTCGTCGACCACCACCAACAGCAGCGGCTCCGAGACCGTCGGCTCATGCAATCTCGTGACCCCGCGGAGGACGGACTGGCGGCGGCGCATTACACCGACGGCGTCTTCGAGGACGCGGGCGAACTCGGCCTCGTAGTCGGTGCCCTCGTCGGGGTCGCCGTAGACGAACCTCGCGAACAGACCCCGTCCGGGTGCCAGCTCCATCCCGCCTTTGGGGTCCAGGCACCACACCACCACCAGGCCGTCCCTGATAGCCGGACCGAGGGCGTTCAGGGTCGACCACACCACCGACCCCTTCCCCGCCCCCGTCGCGCCGACGACGAGGAGGTGGGTGCCGAGCAGCTTGAGCCGGTACGGGGTTCCGTCCTCACCCAACGCCACCGGAAGGGATGCGAGGTCGGGGAGGCCGTCCTTCGACGCCTCGACCGCCAGGGGGCGGATGGGGTCGGTGAGGGGGTCCGAAACCAGGAACCACAGCTCCAGCTCCTGCCGATGCCCGGTCGACCTCACGCGGCACTCCTGGGCGCCGAAGGTCTGCGCCAACCGCGGTCCCATGGTCGACCAGTCCTCCTGGACCTGCCCGGGCAGCATCCGCACCCGCACCCTGTCCACGTGACCCGTCGAGCGGACGCTCAGCATCTTCGGGAGGTACTCATCGGCATCGACGCGGACCGCGAGGCCGGTGGTGACCATCGCCGGCTGCCAGGAGTACCGGTACACCCCCAACCGCCGCCGCAGCGCGCGGAGCCGCCACGAGACCCGCACCCGGTAGGACTCCGGTGCCAGCCGCCGCCACGTCGCGAGCACGGCGACCAGGACCAGGAGCAGGGCGAGCAGCGGGACGGACCCGAACCTGTGGACCATCCTCACGCCGAGCCACATGCTGACGAGGAGGACCCAGACCAGGGGCCGGCGCAGGACCCAGCCGATGCCGGTGCCGAGCTTGCGGGTCGCCCACACCCCGACCACCGCCGACAGCGGGACGTGGACGCGGGCGATGTTGAGGCGCAGCGGGTTGGTCTCCCGCTGGGTGCCCCCCACCCGCATCACAGCGTGCTCACCTGGCCCCACAGCCAGGCACCGGAGGAGTCCAGGGCCTCATGGACCGTCGGACCGGCCGGGGTGATCGCCACCACCAGCCCGAACAGCACACAGACCAGGGCCGAACCGAGCCCGAGCTTCGCGGTCCGCAGCAGGAGCAGCATCAGCGCCCCCAGCACGACCGCCACACCCACCACCGTCATCACCGATCACCGGCCCGTCGTGCTCAGGCCGCAGCCGACGGGGAGCCGGAACCCTGGGGACCGCTCTTCGACTTCGAGACGTCGGGGAGGGCCTCGGCGAACCAGACCTCAACGAACCCGCCCGCCTTGTTGATCCGGACCTCGACCCGCAGCCCCGTGAACAGGATCGGCGACATCCGCGCCGGCGCCGGCTGGACCTCGGCCCCGACCGTGACCTTCGCCGTCACATGCGAGACCCGCCCGAACGAGACCTGCTCGTAGATCACCTCCACCGCCCACAACGGCATCCCCGTCTCCAACGACCGGGCCTGCAGCTTCGACGGACGCCGCGACCCGTCCGGGCGCTCCTCCCACTCAAAGACCGGCTCCACGATCCCCGTCGCCGTCATCGGCTGACGCTGACTCTCCACCGCATACATCGCCATGGCTTCCTCCGAAACGTCCAGGCTAGGTTGGCTAGCCAAGTTGAATAGGAGCGAAGTTACCTAGGCTGGCTAGCCAGGTCAAGGAGGTCGTGGGTAACTTCCCTAGGCTGGCTAGTCGGGTTGCCCTACCATGTCGCCATGGCGCTCGACCCCGACGACCCACGCCCGCCCTACCAGCAGGTGGCCAACGCGCTCCGGGCGTCGATCCTCACCAAGACGCTCACGGCCGGGGAGAAGCTGCCCTCGCAGAACGAGCTCGCCGCCCACTACGGCGTAGCGCGGATGACCATCCAACAATCCCTGAGGGTGCTGCGCGACGAGGGCCTCATCGTCTCCCGACCCGGGAGCGGTGTGTACGTCCGAGAGCGCACCGAGAAGCCCGTCGGGTTGAGACCCCACATCGAAGCCGCCTTCAAGGACGACGAGGTCAACATCGACTTCTCCGGGTACACCGCCGAGACCCTGCACGGTGTCCTCCAGGAGCCGCTCGACAAGATCCGTTCCGGCGCACTGAGGCCGCAGTCGATCAGCATCCGGATGCTGCTCTCAGACATGACGCGCCCGATCGCACTCCCGTCCCGAGCCGGCAACAAACCCGGGGACGACCCCGCAGTCCGCGACCGCATGGCCAAGATCGCCGAGAGGCACACCGTCGCCATCCTCGAGTCCATGCAGGAGCTCGCCGACCTGGGCCTCGTGCCCGCGGCAACGGCCACCATCCGCGTCCACAGCTCGGCGCCGCTCTTCAAGCTCTACCTCATCAACGAGCGAGAGCTGTTCTTCGGCTACTACCCGGTCATCGAGCACTCGGTTGCCATCGGCAGCAAGAAGGTCCCGATCTTCGACCCCATGGGCAAGGACGCCGTCCTGTTCCACCACAACGCCGATGCTGACCCGGACTCCCAGGGGTCGCTGTACGTCGCAGAGACCGCGAAGTGGTTCGACAGTGTGTGGCAGACCATCGCCCGCGAGCCATGAGCGACGAGGAGCAGCTCCTCGAGGTCCTGCGAAGCACCTGCCCGGTCTTCCTCGACTTCGACGGCCCCGTCTGCAGCATGTATCCCGGCGACCTCAACTACCGCGCCAGCGCACTGCTCCGCGACCTTCTCACCGCCGCCGATGTCGAGCTTCCCCCCGACATCTTGATGACCCGCGATCCGCTCACCGTGTTGCGCTACACCGCCCACATCGGGGATGTGGCTCTCACGTCAGCCGTTGACCAAGCTCTTGCCGCGCTCGAGGTCGACGCGGCCACGACCGCACCACCAACCGCCGGCTCCGACGACCTCCTCCGTGCCTGTCGCGACGTCGGCCGCCCCGTGGTCATGGTGAGCAACAACGCAGACCAAGCGATCGGCGCCTACCTTCGACACCACGACCTCACCGACCTGGTCGACGGCATCATCGGTCGTCCTCACGGGCGGCCGGATCAGATGAAGCCCAACCCACGCATCCTGCTCGATGCCGTCGCGCTTGTGGACGATCGCCCTGAACGGTGCGTCATGATCGGCGACTCGGTAACCGACATCGACGCCTGCCACAGCTCCGGGGTGCGCAGCATCGCCTATGTCAAGGCACCCAACCGTCGCGCGGCCCTTGAGGCGGCTTCGCCCGACGCCTTCGCCACTTCGATGGCGACCATCGCGCGCCTACTCCGACACACCGCGACCGCGTGACCCACTCGACGAGGAATCCAACTACTTGGGAGCAGGCATCGAGAGTGAGGCCGCCAGGTGGCGGATCGACGCAGCCACGCCCCGGAGGGTGTTGCGCGGCCATGACGCGCCAGTGATAGGCGCGAGAACATCTCGGGCGTCTATCCGGGGGTAGCCCGATAGCCGGTCCTGGCCGCCGGAGTTCATCGTCTCGCTGAGGTGCAGGAGGAGTTGCGGTGTGCCCTGAGGGACGCGCGCAATTGGTCCGGTGACACGGAGGATTGGCGATCACCCTGTGCGACTCGCTGGTGCACCTCGCATACGGGTTGTCGGCACATCCACCTAGCATCGTGATGTGCGCGACAACATCTTCTCCGTGTTTGCGAGAGACCATAATCCGCTGTCTTACTTGCTCAATACGGACGCCAACGAGCTCGCGCAGTCGGCGGCTCGAGCGGCGCACTTCGACGCCCTGGGGGCTTTCGCCGGCGAGTCGATGCTCAGCACCGTTGCTGGGGTGAGACGCGTACCGCCGACCTTGGGATCGTTGCTCCCTGGCCGTACCGGCCGGGGTGGGTGGCGCGACGTCGAACCTGGAGTCCAGAACCCGACGATTCGGATATACTATGACATTCAGGTCTTGGGTGACGACGAAGTCCTCGCATTCTGGCCAGACAAGACCGATCGGATCATCCGGCCAGTGGATCAGGAGTTGATCGACGCGCTCGGAGGTGACCTGCGCACGACGACCGATGAGGACTCGAGGCGGTTTTACGAAAGTGACTCGAGGTGGATCGTCGAGAACGTTCGAACTCCCGACGGCGCGATCATCGTCAGGCTGAGCACTTGGACCGACCTGACGGAAGAAGAGCTTGCGCAACCTGCCATGCGCAATCAGGTTGCCGCACTGTTCCGTCAGCGTCATGCCGAGGCGGAGGCCATCGTCGCCGCGATCGCTACTCAGATGACCACCTTCTACGACGTCGAACTCCCAGAAGAGCTCCGGGTCCGGGCTGCCGCATCCAAAGTGCGCCTCGACAATCTGCACGAGGCATTCACAACTATCGGCCTGCCGACCGAGTGGAAGATGGCTCATCCGGTCGTCGTCGCGCTCGACGGGCCGCCTGGCGCATCGATCGAGGGCCTTCCAGTTCCGGTGCGTGCGCGTCTGGAGCCCGTAAGCTACGCGGACATTCAGAGGACCATTAGGATCTGGGCGGACAAGGTGGAGGAGTGTCCCGAGGCGTTTGCCGGGCTGGTCGAGGATCGAATGAGCGACCTCCTTTGCGCAACCCTGAATGCTGCTAGTCCTGGAGCCGGACGCGAGGTCTACTCCCGGGGTGGAAAGACGGACATCCATATCCGCGCGGATAGCCTTCGAGAGGGGCTCGGCCCGGCGTCGGTCTTCGTCCTTGAGGCTAAGTGGGTGGGCGGCCGAGAGGACATCGAGTCAGCCATCGCCGACCAGTTGATGCGCTACGTGCCGGTCGCTGCGACATCGACGGTTCTCTTGGCGATGAGTAGGAGACGTGATGTCGACCGAGCGACAAGCAACATCCGATCGTGGGCGCGCGGCGTGGAAGGGTTCACCGGCGAACTTCATTCAGACGTCGAGGGATGGCCAATCTACACCTATAGAATCGCCGAACTCGGAGATCTTGAGATGAAGGTTTGTATCGCCACGGTTCAGGTTCCGCCAGTACCAATGACCCGAGTCAATAGAGGCACAGTCTCAACTGGCGACATTGCCGCAGGTGCGATTGGCGGAGACCAGCGGTTGTAAGACGCGGTGCGGCGTGGCTGCGAATCTACCCCGTTTGAAGATGTCGGCCACCACTAACGTCATGTCCCCAACGTCATCTATCGCTGCAGCAAAACCCGCGACTCGGCATTAGGTGGCGCCCTAGTCCCCCGGGGCAAGTCAATCCGGTTACAGGAGTCGAGGCATGAAACGTTCGAGCACCGTCGTCAGCCTTGAGCGATTCTGGGCCGACTCGGATGAGGCCTACGAGTTGACACAGGAGGGCTGGCTCGCCCCGCCTTACGATGGCGCGTTCTATTCGGTCAACTCCCGTATCACCGCCACGCGAGATCTGGCTCGTACCCGCTGCCTTGTTCTGCTGGGCGAGCCCGGGATGGGCAAGACGAGCGCGCTCAATGGCGGCAGAGACCTCCTACCTGATCCAAGCGTTCCTTTGCGGCATTTCGACCTGGGTGCCATCAGCAACGAAGACCTCCTGATGCGCCGTGTCATGGAGGACGCGGAGGTCGCGGCATGGACTAACGGAAGCGGAGAACTGTGCCTGAGTCTCGACGGCTTCGACGAGGCACATAGCCGGATCGAGACGCTTCCGCGCATTCTCGTCGAGTTTCTCGACCAATCTGACTGCTCCCGGCTGTACCTGCGTATCGCGTGTCGAACCGCGAACTGGCCAGTATTCCTACGAGAAAGGCTCAAGGACGCGTTCGGCGAGGATAAGGTCCGGGTCCAGGAACTCCTGCCGCTGCGAAGAGATGACGCCGCGACTCTCCTCCGAGCAGCCGGCATCGATCCGGTGGAAATCTTGTCCGCCGTTGAAGCGGCGCGCGTGGTACCCCTCGCGGCGCGACCACTGACGCTGAACCTGCTGCGAGTGTCAGTCGACCCGGTTGGCGGTCTTCCGCGAAGCGCCTCAGAGCTTTACCACAAGGGCCTTCTGGCGCTGGCCGATGAGATGAACCCGATGCGGCGGGGCACAGGCTTCGCCGCCGGCAGCGCCGCCGAACGGATCAGGGTCGCTTCGAGAATCGCGGCGATCTCAGTCTTCGGCGGCCGGCCGTCGGTATGGATCGGCCACATCGCAGAGGCGGACGACGCGGCGATCACGGTCGACGAGTGCCTGCCAGTGAACTTTGTCGGACAGGCACACGGAACCTCCTCGGAAGTAGTTGACGCGACACTACGAACGGGTCTCTTTACCGGAAATGGCGAGTCTCGGCTCGGGTGGGCGCATGCAACGTTTGCCGACTTTCTAACAGTCCAATGGCTGCTTGCAAACTCGCTCGGCGACCAGCAGATCGAGTCGCTGCTGTTCGCTGAAGACGGGCAGATCTACCCGCGGGTTCGGCAGGTCGCCGCCTGGTTGGTCGCGATCGCGCCGGCTCGGTTCCGTTCCTTCATCACCCGTGACCCACGGGCCTTTCTTCAGAACGCAGACATTCCGGAAGAGTCACTGCGCGCTGAGTTGGTTGAGGCGCTCTTCGCCGCGGTGTTCGCCGGCACGTTCTCTGATGAGTACAACCTCGATTTGACCGGACTCGGCCACGCAGGGCTTGCTGCCCAGGTTCGTCAAGTTCTCGAGGACGCAAGTGATGATGTCAGACGGCTTGCGCTACGCATCGCCCGTCAATGCGTTCTTATAGAGCTTCTCCCAGAGCTGACTGCCGTCGCTATGGACGCGAGGGCGGATGTCAGCCTCCGGGTGTCGGCAGCGCTGGCTGTGCATGACCTCTCGACGACGAGGCCCAGCAGCGCATTGGTCGGCCTGCTCAAGCCCTCGAGAACGAGCCCCAGGGACAGTGCAGTTCACCACGAGCTCGAGGGCGCGGCCCTGATGGCGTCCTGGCCGCATGCCATTACTACGGCGGAAGTATTTGCGATGCTTGGCCCGCGGCATCCGCGCAACTTTATCGGCATGTATTCCATGTTCGTTAGTCACTTCGCCGCGAAACTGGCCGAGGCAGACCTGGCCCCCGCCTGCGAGTGGCTCCTGTCCAACCCTGACAGGCTCAACGACAGTCGGTTCGCGACCCTAATCGACGCCATCAGCCTGCTCTGCGTCAACCATCTTGATGATCCGCGCGCTCGTGAGGCCCTACGATTCGTTGCATTTCAACGAGCCGCGGACTACGAGCCACTGTTCAGCGATCAGCCATTCACTCCAGCCCCCGAGTTGGACGACAACCGGCGGCGCGCACTTGCGCTCGTGCTCTTGGTCGAGGCAACCGAAGAGCAGACCTGGGCAATAAGCGATCACCTCTCGAATCACGGACTGCGTCTGCTCTTAGATACCGATCTAGGATGGCTCATCGAGGAGTATCGGAATGCCGAGGGCACCCTCCGCAGGAACGTCGCCACCGCACTGCATTCCTTATACCGGCCGGATCTTGTGGCGCACAGCGACCTGGTGCTCGGTCTGTCGGATACCGACCCGGCATCCACAGTCTTCCGCTCTTGGCGCTCTGTGGTGCTTCTCGACTCACCTGCGGCGACGCATGCGCGCGCTCAGTGGGCCGAGTGGACCGATCGTCGCAGGAGGCTCGAGGAGCAGAGAGCGGCGAAGGCGAAGGACGCCTGGGTCAATCCTGCGATCGTCGAGCGTGCTCAGCGTGCCCTTGGCGGCGATGTCGAAGCGTACTGGTACGCCGTACGCCTCGTGACTGTCCGACCTGGCACGCAGCGCTTCATGGACGAGTTCCAATCGGACCTAACCGAGCATCCTCGTTGGAAGACGCTCCCCCTCGCCACCCAGAACGACCTCGTTGCGTCGTCCATCACCTATCTGCAAGGTGGCCGGTGTGAGCCCGATCGCTGGTTGACCAAGGATGTCATGTTCCACCCTGCTTGGGCGGGCTATCGCGCCTTGGTGCTCCTACTTCGGGAACGACCCGCCGCGCTAACCGGTCTCGCCTCCGCGATTTGGCGAGAATGGGCTCCAATCATCATCGCCTGGACCGTTGCGGCAAACGGAGCCAAGCCGGACGACAAGACCATGCTGATCGGCCTGGCAGTCGAGCATGCCCGCTCAGAGATGGTGACGACGCTGCTTGCGCTTGTCGATCGAGCCATCGCCGAGCAGAAGCACGTCTTCGCTACGACCGAGTTGGCCGCGCTTATGTCGGAAGACCTCGCCCGCGAGTTGATCCCGAGGCTTGAGAATGCGACAGCAATGGAGACCCGAGACAGCCTGCTCGATGTCCTCATCGCGAGCAATCAGATAGCTCTGATCGAGCCCGTGCTGGTCAGGTGGATTGGCGACGAGGAGCGGACTAATGACCCGGATCGAGCGGCGGATGCAGCAATGACACTCCTCCAACACGCGCCCACATCCGCGTGGCCACGCCTGCGAGCGCTGTTGGATACCGACCCGGAGTTTGTCAAGGCAGCCTTTCTCGCGAACCGTTTCGCTTTCGACGGCAGGGCGCCCGACCTAGATGACGCGAGCCTCGGTGAGCTGTACCTCAGCCTGCGCGAGCTCTTCCCTCCCGCTGAGGACCCCCAACTCGATGACGCCCACGTAGTCGAGCCGCGGGAGGCCCTCGCAAGATGGCGCGACGCGCTGCTCGAAGGTCTCCGACTCAGAGGCACCGCCACCGCCGTTGAAGCCATCCAGGACCTCTGCAATGCTCTGCCGGAAGAGCGCTGGTTAAAGCGTGTCCTGATCGAGGCCAAGCGAATTCGCCGTGAGCAGTCCTGGCAGCCGCTCACCCCACAAGAACTTGACCGCCTTGCGTCTAGCCACACGTCGCGAATCGTTCGCACCGATGCCGACCTTCAAGAAGCCGCCCTCCTGGCCTTAACTGCCATCCAGTCCCGCTTACAAGGCGACACCCCTTCGGCGCCGCTCCTGTGGGACACATACGCCGGGCGGCCCAAGACGGAAGAGGAGATCTCTGACTACCTGGCCATCGAATTGAGCGACAGCCTCAGCGGCGCAGGTGCCGTCGTCAACCGGGAGGTCCAGGTCCGCCGCATCAAGCCTTCTGGACTACCTGAACGTACCGACCTTCGCTTCGAAGCCATTCCAACCGACGCCGAAACACAGGGGACGGCCCGTGTGAAGGTCCCCGGCGAGGTGAAGGGAGCCTGGAACCCCGGGGTTATCAACTCCGTCAGCAGTCAGCTCGTTGAGCGCTACATGGCGGACTTCCAGACGGAGTACGGCATCTACGTAGTCGTTTGGTTCGACCAGGAATCGTGGACCGACCATTCCGACCGGCGTCGAAACGCCGCTGCTCGCTTTGCTGGTATCGACGATCTCCGCGTTCAACTGGACGAAGCCGCTGCGGCGGCGGGATCAAGGGTTGCTGTCGTCGTCCTCAATGCTTCGATTCGACGAATGACTTGAGCGTATGTCCCACGAGTCCGTAGGCATGTTCGCACCAACACAGGTCACCTCATCTGAGGGTTAGAGCTGTTGCGATGCGGGACGACTGCGTCACGTCGTCCTGCACTGCATCTGATAAGGGACGAGAGTCTTTCTCCGTTCGATGGTCGTAGCCACGCTGCCCACTCAGTACGTCATTCCCGTCGTCGCGCGATCCGCCCCGAACGTCAAAGTGCGCGTTCTCAGACGCCCGGCCTTCCCGCGTCGGCCTTCCTCCTCGGCCGTTTGCTGAGTACGCCTCTACGGGATCAAGTGGACCGCCTGCGGGCGGCGCTCCGCGCCGTCCTCGGCGGTGGCCTCCTTTTGGTTCAAGGGTGGGACAGCATCATCACCGCTTGGCGCGTGTCAGCAACGCGACGAGGCGATGATGACGATTGACATCGAGAATCCGTACGCTGCGATGAATGCATGAAATGCGGTCCATAAACTATGTAACTTCATCCGCTGAAGCCGTGGAAACTTGGCGGAGTGCTCCGCCCTCGCTCGAGCAAGTTCGGCCGAGTGATCTGCAAGTGCGCCGTCGCGCACCATCGATTGCGTAAGTGCGCGTGCCTGCTGTAGATGATATTCAGCGCGCTCGTGATACTTGGCTGAGCCGACTACGCCGTACAAGCCTAGGGCTGATATCAGAATTGACAGAGCTAACGTTTCCGGCTTAAATCGCTGCTGGACAATTAGTCCACTTACCGCCGCCACGATAACAAGGACGATGTTTGAAAGCACAGCCCGTTGATCTTCAGACTGGCGAAATTGGGCGCGATGCTCGCTCCAGTAAGCCAACGTGAACTCATCCTTCGGGTCATTCTCGGCCACATCGCCCCCAGTAGCAGTGATCAAGCCGTTGAAGTAGCGATTCAGGAATCGCCGTCGACGCAAGGTCGAAGAGTAGTGGTTGGGCTATCCAATAACTCAACTGGCCTCCACACGGAGGTCAACCCCTCAGCCAGCCTCCTCGGGGAGTTGGGCGCGCTTTCCTGCGCGATAGAACGGAGACTCTTCATGAGTCATCGGATCCATCCAACAAGGACGAGTCGTCAACCACGGGACGAGTATCCCGCCGTCTGACGACCCTGGCACGGGCGGGCTTTAAGGGGGGCCGATCAAACAAGGCGCGTACCTCGTTCAAGTCGGTCAGGAAGAAGCGTTCACCTTCTAGCCTCTGCAATTCATCAAGCACTTCAGCTCGACGCGACGGGGTTCCAGCCAGATTAAGAAGTGTCGATTCAAGTTCATTTAAAGACTTCGCATCGCGGACAGCGATGACAATGTCTTCCCTCTCAGCATCGGTTATCTGAGCAAGAAATCTAATAACACTCCTATCCTCCGCTCGTCTGATTAGCTTCTGCACTTCACGACGCGCTTCCTCGTCCCGGATTACCTTCCCCGAGTCTGCCGCGACGGCAGTCACGACTGCCTCCATATACGCTTGGAGCGTCTGGTTAATGTCCTGCATTTCGGCGACTTGCTCATTAAGCGCCTTAAGCTGTGCTTGCTGACTTGATCGCTTGAGGAGATCGCGGAACAAGCCGGCCCATTGGTCTCGCAGCCACGCCTCGATATCTGTAAAGCGCTCGAAGCCGTAAACCGCGTTGTTACGGGACCGCCCCATTATCCCGTCCAGCAGTGCGAAGATGTTGACCGAATCCACGTGAGCGTAGATTACATCTTCGTTATCTCTATTTGCCCTATAAGTCCGATATTCCGTATGCACTGCCTTATCGACGAGGATGTAGATAGGTATATCGAGTTCGATCGCTCGGTCGTACTCTCTCCGAGTGATCGACTCGTAGCGTTCGTAAAATTCTTTACTGCTTTTGTCGCCCTGGTCACTTGCAGCTGCGCCGTAGCGACCTCCAATGATCAGGACGAAGATGTCCGACAACGCGACCTCGGCATAGCACGACTCGTCTAGTGGCCGGTCGAAGCTATAAGCAATATCTCCTTTCTCTGAGAGAACGGACTCAAAACCAAGTGTTTGAACGAACAGATCGAGCGACGCCCTGACGTGTTTGAGATCATAAAAGGTAGAACTAATGAAGACCCGCGGCCTTGCCATTCGCGCTCCTTAGGACTCGCGCCGTCGGTGCGCCGTTGACGTCGGTGCCCACACACGATTCGATCGCACTTCACGCATCCACACAAGACTCGACTCCCTATTTGACCGAGACGTAGATGCATGGCGCAGGATGCCGTCCGGGTTCATGACGTTCGTCAGCGACCCTCGAGATGTGAAGCCGTCGGCTTGCATTCAATCGGTCATCGCAACCGGGGATAGCAACCTGACGCTCGCACGGCTCTGATGAGGTCCTCGAGAACGCGGTCGCGCTTGACCGTGCGGGGTCTTCGGTTGAGTTCGGGCCCGACTCGGGCGAGGTCGAAGGGGGCTGGTGGATGGGCGTGGCGGTTGACTTCGGGTGGTACTTGCGGAAGGAGTCTGATGGTGTTTGCGTTGTTGCCCCGTTGCCAGGGGCTCGCCGCGTCGCAGAGGAGATGATCGTCCGTGTCAGTGGCGATGCCGGCATGCGATTGCGCCCGATTGGATGGCATAGTCGTAGTTCGGGCGCCTCGTCGCGAACTGAGAGTCGGCTGGTGAGCGATCGATCGAGTCCCGCAGTTCGTGCGATCCGCGTGCGACAACGCGTGACAGCCCGCGGTCGCCGCAGGCGCGGCCACACACTGGAGACAACCCCCAGCCACGCTCGGTTGCCCACTTCCCAAGCTGAGAGCGGCAGCCCGAGGCGGCACGGGGCTGGGAGCCATAGCGGGAGCCAATGCCACCGGATCTGGGAGAACGCCACAGGACGCAGTGACGCCGTCAACCCGACAATCACGTGCCAAACACCGATAACGCACCCATGAGCACCCCCGAACGACACCTACGGATCAGAAGGTTTGGGGTTCGAATCCCTACGGGCGCGCTTCCCAAGCGTGAGCCGCGGCCCAGGCAGACACTCGTCGACCTGGGCCGTCGTGCGTCCGTAGGGATGCTGCTGCGGGCTCAGCTGGCGGGTGTCCAGAGGGCGCTGCGCCCGCCCGAGCCGCCCACCACCCGCAGGGCGTTGTTGACGTCGTACACCCACGTTGAGAACGAGGACTCGTCGAGCGTGGGCAGGAACGTGACCGAGCCGGTCCGTGCGTTCCAGACCCAGCACGCCTGGTCCTGCCAGTCGGTGCTGACCACGGTCCCGACGACGTAGCCCCGGTCGTTGATGGCCGCGGCCTCGGTGGACTGACCGGCCAGGACCTGGAGCGGGCGCATCACCCTGGTCCGGGTGCTCCAGATGAAGGAGCGGGAGGTGTAGTCGCCCACGTTGTTGCCGAAGCCGACCACGTCGCCGCGGTCGTTGATGCTGGTGGCCGAGGTCCCCACGACGTCGGGCAGCAGTCCGAGGTCGGTGAGCCGGTGCGACCGTGCGGACCACAGGACGGCGTGCGACACGTCCGGCGCCGCGCTGTCGCCGACGATCTGGCCGCGCTCGTTGATGTCGCTGGCCGTGGACCGGATGCCGCCCAGCGTGCCCAGGTCGGTCATCGTCCGGGTCCGGGGATCCCACACGAACGCGTGGGTGTCGCCGCTCGCCGTGGAGGAGCTCCCCACGACCTGTCCCCGGTTGTTGATGGCCGTGGCGTAGGAGAAGTCGCCGCCGAGCGTGCCCAGGTCGGTCATCTTCCCGGTCCGGAAACTCCAGACGAAGGCGTGGGACGGGCCTCCCCCGAGGTCGGCGTAGCCGACGACCTGTCCTGCGTCGTTGAGTGCTGTGCCCTCGGACTGGTAGCCGCCGAGCGTCCCGAGGTCGGTCTGCACGCCCGTGCGCAGGTTCAGCACGGCTGCGTGGCCGGTCGCCCGGTCCGTCCCGACGGCGAAGCGTGTGTTGTTGAGGGCTGCTGCCCGGAACGAGTCGGTGCCGATGGCGCGCACCACGAAGGTGCGCTGGCCGTCCGGGCCGCCGATGGTCGTGCCGGACGCCGCGGTCGCCGAGACGGGTCCGGCGGCGGCCGCGAGGAGGAGAAGCGTGATGGCTGAGGTGAGACGTCGCATGACGGCCTCCAGGTCGACAGAGGAGTGTGGCTTCACTTCGACGTTAGAGCCGCCGACCGTGCCGGCGCTGCTCGCCTTCGGCCTCGGCGGCCCGGCGAAGGTCATCGACCAGCGATTGCGTCGGAACTCTCAGGGCGCTCCCACGCGGATCCAGACGGGCCGGTGGTCGGAGTGGCGGCGGTCGAGGCAGCCCTGGTCCTCGACGGCCAGCGCGGTGGGGTCGTAGGCGAAGCCGTCGATGCGGCCGCCCTGGCCGCTGCTGGCGGCGCAGGGCTGGCCGGCCTGCCAGTTCGTGGACAGGCCGACCTGGTGCAGCATCGGGACGGGGCTCCAGGGTTCGCGGGCGCGGTCCAGGGGGTGGTTCCAGTCCGCGCCCATCACCAGGGGGTAGCCGGCGGTGCGGATCTGCCGGGCGAGCTGCTGGTAGTGGGCGGTCATGGTCTCGAAGTCGCGGCGCATGCCCGCATCCTTGGAGGAGTTGGTGGGCAGGTGCAGGCCGACGACGGCGACCTGGGTGTCGGCGGACTCCAGCACCGCCCACGTCATCCAGCGGTCGTAGTCACGGCCACGGAAGCCGAGCTCGACGCCCTGCTGGCTGGCGTGGAGCTCGTCGGCGTTCCACACCAGGGCGGAGCCGCCCTGCGAGCGGGGTGGCTGCCACACCTCCCACCGTCCGGGGACCGACGCCGCGATCGCCGCGACGTCGCGGCTGGTGACCTCCTGCAGCACCAGTACGTCGGGCCGGCGGGAGAGCAGCCAGCGGATCTGGTCGCGGGCACGTGCCTCGGACAGGGTGAACGGCACGTTGGCCGTCAGCAGCGTCAGGGACGAGCCCACGCCGGTGCTGGTCGAGGCGGCGGCCAACACGGAGCCGCCGAGGTCGTGTCCGACGTTGGTGCTCAGCCAGGAGGCGGGGTCGATGCTGTCCTGGTAGATCGATCCGCCCTGCGGGTGGACCTCGAAGTGCAGGTGGCAGCCCGAGGCGTTGCCCAGCGCGCCGACCTCGCCGAGCTGCTGGCCGGCCTGGACGCGCTCCCCGGCGGTGACGGTCAGGGTCTGCATGTGGGCGTACCAGGTGGTCAGCCGTCCCGGGCCGGTGGTGACCTGCACCAGCCAGGTGCCCGCCCAGGGCTGGTCGCGCCGGATGATCACGGTGCCGTTGGTCGCGGCCAGCACGGGTGTTCCGCAGGCGACCGAGAGGTCGTCGCCGGTGTGGCCGTGCGCCCACCGGGCCCCGGTGCCGCCGTAGTTGTGCAGGTCGCGGTAGCCGGAGCCGGCCGGGAGCGGGAAGGCGACCGTGCCCGGGTAGACCGGCGCGAGCGCGCAGCCGCCCGCGCCCCCGGCGGCCGACGAGCCGGTGAACGCCGCCGACACCGCGGCGGAGGTGAAGCCCGGGTCGCCCAGCAGCCGCTCGGCGAGGACCTGGTCGTCGGCGTACGCGTCGGGGAAGGCCGAGGACTGCACGGCCTGCCCGGCGACGGTCACCGGCAGCTGCTGCCAGTGCGGCACCTTGAGCAGCGCGTCGTAGAACTTCTGCGCCGCCACGCGGGGGTCCATCAGCTGCTCCATCGAGCCCCACCAGGGCCACTGCTGCTGGAAGATCCCCAGCGACCCGTGGTCGGAGCCCACCGCCTGGTGCGGCAGGTCCAGCGATCGTGCGATGCCTCCCTGGAAGACCGACAGGTCGCCGCCCAGGCCGTCGTTGGCGTAGTTGAGGAAGCCGGACTCCTGGTGGGCCACCGCGAGCGCCACGACCAGCCCACGCC
Source organism: Marmoricola sp. (assembly GCA_044227235.1). Taxonomy (GTDB): domain Bacteria; phylum Actinomycetota; class Actinomycetes; order Propionibacteriales; family Nocardioidaceae; genus Marmoricola_A. Next base: position 242,929 of record JBGAFN010000003.1, read on the forward strand.
GCGGGACGCCCAGCCGGTTCCCGACCGCGACCACCGTCGCGGCGTTGGTCAGCTGGTCCTCCGAGAGCAGGCGGCGCGAGTCGGCCGCCAGCACCACCGACCCGCCGGGTGCGCAGTCCGCCCCGGGCTGGTCGGACCCGCCCAGCACGACCAGGAACATCAGCACCGGCACCGAGAAGACCGCAGTCACCGCGGCGAACGCCAGCGCAGCAAGGAGTCCCCGGTGCCGGCTCATCGTCGCGGCTCGGGGGTGGTCGGCCGGTCAGGCCGCGTCGTGTGACTCACCCGTGGGCCGGTAGAGGGGGTAGACCTCCTCGCCGTCGAACCACTCCGGCTCGGTCGGGGAGAGCAGAACGCCGCGGTACGTCGGCTCGTCGGGGTCGCGGGTGACCGCGGCGGTGAGCGCGGGTCGCGGCCGGACGTGCCGAGCCGTCCCGGACTCCAGGGCGGGCGGCGCCGCCGCGATCGCCGCGGGAACCGGGTCGGCGAACTCGCTCCGGGCCTCGGCGCGGTCGGGCACCCGGTCCTCCTCCAGCGCCTTGGCGGCGGCGACCCCGGCCGCTCCACCGGTGGCCGCGCCGGCGGCGAGGCCGGCGACCTTCTTGCCGAAGCGGCGTGCACCGGCTGCCCCGTTGCCCAGCGACGCGCCGTCGGTGAAGGGGTCGCCGGAGATCCCGGCCATCGAGGTCAGGCGCCGGAAGGGCTTGAGGGCGAGCCACATGATCAGGCTGACCAGGGGGAGCAGTACCAGCCGCAGCCAGGCGGGGATGCCGTTGGCGGGGTCGAGGATGAGGCCGATCATCAGCACGGTGACCGCGGCGCCGACCCCGAAGATGACGGCGTTGACAAGAGCGGCGCCGACGGTGCGGCCGATGCCGATCACGATGCCGCGGGCGGCGGGGAAGAGGCCGAGGGTGGCGAAGGCCGGGAAGAGCATCACCGCGAGGCGGACGACGAAGAACGAGCCGAGCATCATCAGCGCCGAGACCAGCAGGAACGGCAGGGCCAGCAGGGTCGCCAGGGCGGAGAGGAACGCGTAGCCGACCCGGGTGTCGGACCGCTTGCCGGTGAGGAACTCGTACGCCGAGGGGTCCTCGGTCTTGATCGCCTCGGCCAGCTGTCCGAACCGCTCCTTCTTCGCGTCGATGAGCGCCTTGCCGGCCTCGGGGTCGGTCTCGACGAGGTGCGCCTCGCGCCAGGTCAGCGCCTGGGTCTTGAACAGCTCGGGCCCGTACTTCTTCGCCGTCGCGGAGTCGGTGGAGCCGAGCTCGCCGGCCAGCCAGGCGGTGTAGAGGATCGAGGACTGCACCGAGGACGCGACCGAGGTGGCCGGGTCGACGCCCTTGTCGCCGTTGAGGCCCTGGGCCACCGACCCCAGCGTGCTGGACACGGTCTGGTCGGCGAAGTGGCCGGCCTGCACCGGCCACCGGAACAGGGCGGCGGCGACGACCACGACGAACAGCGCCCAGGCGATCGCGGCTGCGGAGGTGGCCAGCGACATCCCGCGGGCCTTGATGAGCAGGCCGATGCCGATCAGCGCCACGATCGCCGGCGCCCAGCGGGCGAAGAGGCTGTCGTGCAGGGCGGTGGAGACCCGGGTGAGCATCGGGTCGAACACGTCGAGGAACGTCGGGTGGAACGCCACGTCGGTGACGGACGCGGTCAGCGAGGCGAAGGCGACCGGCAGGTTGGTCACCCAGTTCGCTACCGACGTCCCGATCACCGCTTCGGGGTTGTTGGCCGCGTCCGGGCCGCAGCCCAGGTCGTAGTTGTGCCACCGCAGCCCGGCGAACCCGTACTGCTCGTAGACCGTGGTGCTCGACGCCTCCGCGAACGGGTCCTCCTCGGGCGGCAGCGTCTCGGGTGCCGGCCCGAAGAACCCCGCCAGACCCTGCCCCGGCATGTCCGGGGTCGGCGACTCCTTGCAGTCCAGGTCGATCGCGCGGACCTGGTGCGCCGACGCGGCCGGGGCCATCAGGAGGATCCCGGCCAGGACCGCCAGGAGGACGGCCACCCTGCGCGTCACGCCACGGCCTCGGCGTCGATCCCGGTCTCGACCTCCCCGGCCTGGCCCGCGCCCAGCTCGCGTTCGGCGCCGGCCTGGTCCTGGCCACGTCCGTCGCGCGGAGCAGGGACGGCGGTGGTGTTGAGGGCGGCGAGGAGCGCGGGGTTGGCGGTGAGGTCGACGCGGATCTTGTCGACGTGGCCGTCGACGTCGCGCAGCACGAACTCGCGGCTGCCGCCGTTGCCACGTTGGGACGAGAGGGTGGCCAGAGCGCGCTCGTAGCCGACGCCGGTGGGGACCCGCAGCATCCGCAGGCCGTCCTGGGCGGCGTCGTGGTCCTCGATGCGGCCCACGAACGCGGCGGACATGAAGTTGGCGACGTCCATGCCCAGCACGTCGGCAGGGTTCTGCGAGGCGGCCAGGACGCAGGTGTTCCACTTGCGGGAGTCGCGGCCCAGCCGGGTGAACAGCGCGCGGCCGGCGGACCACTCGCCGAGGAAGTGGGTCTCGTCGAGAGCGACCAGCTTGCGGTCGGCCATCGGGCGGCCGTAGACGGCGCGGGTGGCATACCAGGCGCACAGGTGGAGCAGCGGGACGGCGAGCTGCTCGGAGGTCGACCAGTGCTCGCGCGCCACGGTGCGCGGGGGCAGGACGAGGCCGGGCATGGTCAGCACGGTCAGCTGGGCGTCGAGGCGGGAGCCGATGTGGGTGGAGGCGGGGAAGAACAGCCGGGCCAGTGGGAGCTCGGCCATGTCGCGCAGGTAGTTGGCGACCACCCGGCCGTGCGGCTCGTCCTGGGTCTCGAGGTGCTTCACGACGTCCCAGAGGGACGCGTGCCGGTGGCCCTTGGTCGCCCGGACCGCGTCCGAGATCACCAGCGAGGTCAGGGGCATCGCGTCCAGCGAGGTCGGCAGGAGCATCTTGACGATGTCCATCGCGAGCAGCTTGCGGTCCTGGGTGGCCAGGATCCGCGCCTCCTTGAGCGCGTCGGGGTCGGGGTAGGAGGCGACCACGGGCTCGGGGACGACGTCGAAGGGGTTCAGGGTGCCGGGGGCGGCGTTGGTCAGGTCGATGTGCCGGGCGACGCCGGCGAGCTCGGGGATCTCGGTGAGCCGGGCCAGCGGACCGGAGGGGTCCATGATCACGCTGGGGATGCCGCGTCGTACGGCCTCGAAGGCGATCTGCCCCATCAGCACGGACTTGCCGGCCCCGAGGCCGCCGACGATCGGCACCAGGCCGGAGGTCTCGCGGACCTCGGTGGCGTAGTGCGTGTCGAACATGACCGCCCGACGGGACGCGCCGGTGGTGTAGCCGACGTACGGGCCGCGGCGGTCGCCGACCTGGGAGGCGGCCGTGGGCAGCCCGGCCGCGACGTAGAGCACCGGCAGCCTTCGGCGGTACGCCGAGGTCGACAGCGGCTCGCCGGGGATGAACTCCCGCAGCAGTCCGTGCTGGCCGCGGGGGTGCTCGATGGTGACCCGGCGGCCCCGGTACGACGCGACGACCTTCCGCACGCGCTCGAGCGCCTCGGCCTCGGTGGAGCCCCACACCGCCAGGCGGAACCAGCCGTGCACCCGGGCGGCGGCCACGTCCGCGCCGCGGCTCATCTGGTCCTCCACGCTGCGCGCATGCGCCGCCTGGCGGTCCAGCACCAGCGGCTCGTCGAGGTCGTGCTCGGCGTAGTGCTTCTGCATGTCCCGTACGACGAGGAGCTTGCGCTGGATGGACTGGCGGGCGTCGGTGCCCGAGAGCACGTCGAACTGGGCGGACCACTCGACCGGGAACGGCAGCCGGTCGGTCGCCGAGAGCCACGGGTCGTGCGTGGGGTCAGGGACCTCGATCTCTTCGAGGCGGCCCACCGACATCACTGCCACGTGCCGTTCCACCACGTCTGCCGAGGTGGGGGCCGACCGGCGGCCGACCACCTTCGTGGTCCGGCCGAACGGGGTGGCGACGTGGTCGACGTCGTCGGTGAAGGAGTGCAGGTCCTCGGCCTCCCACCGGCCGCCGTCGTGAGGCGAGAGCAGCTGCGGGGACGGCAGTCCCAGGCCGATCGAGCGGCGCAGCAGCCACTCCATCTCGGCCGCGGTCACGGGCTGTCCCTCCATGCCGGGCAGGCCGACGGCCTCGGTGACCTGCTCCAGCGCCGAGGCCAGCCGGGCGTACTCCTTGGACCCCGGCCGCCGCAGCACGGCACTCGCAGCCCGGCCGGTCAACGGGCGGGTGGCGAGCCGGACGCCGAGGAAGATCTCCTTCTCCGCCATGGTCTGGTGCTGCAGGTGCCGCTGGGTGGCCACCAGGTGGTCGGGCCAGGTCTCACCCACGCTGGGGCGCAGCGCATCGGGGGAGAGCTGGTCGAGGCGGCGCGCCCAGTCCGCCGCCGGGTAGGGCCTCGTGGTGACCCGCAGGTGGACGCGATGTCCGGCCAGCCAGGTCAGCGCCTCGCCGGACCCGAAGATCAGCTGCTCGCGCTGGCTGTCGGAGCGGAACGCCCACGGCTGTGTGGGAAGCCGGAACCACGCCCACACCTCGCGGTCGGTGAAGGCGAGGCTGCCCTCGATGTCGCGCAACGCCAGGCGCGCACGGTCGAAGCGCTCCCGCGGGGCTCGTTCACGCCGACGCACGACTGCTCCTGACCCGGACGGTAGAGGCGGTGTAGCGCAGCGGCAGTGGTCGGCGCGGCGCACGGGGGGCGAGCAGCTCGGCGCGCAGCAGCTGGCCCACCGAGCGCAGCGGACGCTCGTGGTCGATGACGCCGGTCAGGGCGTAGGTCGCGAGGATCGAGACCACGACCTCCCAGACCGGAGGCACGCTGACGCTCATCGGGAGGACCGCCTCGACCAGCAGGATGCCGACGAAGAGCGTCAGCCAGATGCCGTAGGCGGTGTAGCGCGCGGTCCATGGCAGGGTCATCCCCTGAGGACCGAGCCACACCGCGTCGACGCGGTAGACGTCGTCGTCCGGCCGGATCAGCATGCCCGGGGACGCCTCAGCCCTGCGCGAACACGAAGTTGGCGATGTTGTCGCCGAAGCCGTAGAACAGCGCGGCCCCGGCGATCACCGCGCACCCGAGCAGCACGTTGGTGATCGTCAACGCGTTCTGCGAGAGCTGGCCCTTGCGCGACCCGGCGATGATCGCCAGGCCTATCACGAGAAGGGCGATCGGGATGAGGTTGCTGACGGCCCACTGCACGATGCCGTCGCTGTTGATGTCAGGTGGGGCCGCCAGGACGACGGCTGCGGTCAGAGCGGACACTTGCGCTGCACCTCCGGAGTTCACCGAGGTGGTACGGCCGAGGTTCCGGCCGCGTCCTCCTCGCGTGGATCTGGCCTGGTTTCTTTACTTTGCGGGACCTGGGCCAGCTTGTGGCTTTGCCGCGCCGAAGAAACTTCGGATGCATAGACGCGCCGAAGAGAAGTTCGGGTGGACAAGACCTGTCGATTGCAGCACCCGGGCGTCGTCGCCGAGAAGGTCGCGACGCGAATCCTTCCCGGACGGGCAGTGACCCTGTCCCGCTCGACCGGCTCCGCCCCGTGGGACAAGGCGAACCGCCCATGGTGTCGAAAACGCACGGGCGTCCGCCGGGTGCCCTTGCGTGTTCCCGTTCGGGCCAGCAGGCGAGCCGACGCGCCGGCTACGCGGTGCCGGTCAGCCGGAGGAACGCGCCGAGCTCGAGCAGCCCGGTGGTGCTCGTCGGCAGGTACGACGTGAGCGCGGGCGAGCGGACGAGCACGGCGAGCCACTGCGCTCGCGAGACCGCGACGTTGAGCCGGTTGCGGTTGAGCAGGAAGCCCATGCCGCGCGGCACGTCCCCGTGCGACGACGCGGTCATCGACACGAAGACCACCGCCGCCTGCCGCCCCTGGAACTTGTCGACGGTGCCCACGCGGATGCCGCCCAGCCCGGCCGCGTCGAGCGTGGTCCGGAGCAGGTTGACCTGGGCGTTGAACGGGGCGACGACCAGGACGTCCTGCTCGGTCAGTGGCCGCGGCGCGGCACCCGCCGCGGAGGTCCACGGGGTGCCGAGCAGCGCGCGCGCCCGGCGGACGATCTCGTCTGCCTCCTCGGGCGCGCTGGTCCGGTGGTGCAGGTGCGGGACGTCGACCACCTGCAGGCCGGGCGCGATGCCCTCGAGGTGACGCCGGTCGGTGCTCTCGGCGGAGGTCAGCCGTCCGTCGTAGGCGAGGGCAGAGACCTTGGCGCACAGGGCGGAGTGCATCCGGTGCGTCGTTCCGAGGAAGTAGCCGAGCTCCGGGGGAAGCGTGTCCTCCCCCGCCATCAGCCAGCCCAGCGCGGACCGGTCGACCGGTGCAGGGTGCGTCCCCTTGCTGACCTGGGGGAGCTGTTGCGGGTCGCCGAGGAGCAGGAGGCGGCGGGCGCTCACCGACGCGGCCAGCGTCGGGGCGAGGGCGAACTGGCCGGCCTCGTCCACCACCAGTAGGTCCAGCGCCCCGCGCTCGACCGACGTCGCGTTCGCGAACGTCCAGGCCGTGCCCCCGAGGACGCACCCCGTGCTGCGGCCACGGTCGAGGAAGGCACTGCGCGCCGCGGACGTGTTGCCGACCTCGGTCCAGGAGTGACCCGCCAGCTGCGGGTTGCTCTTGCCGACCAGGGCGGGGTCGAGACCGGCCTCGACCACGGCGTCGAGCAGGTGCTCCACGACCGGGTGCGACTGGGCGACCACCCCGACCCGCCAGCCGTGCTCGCGGACGAGGCGCTCGATGACCCGCGCGCCGGTCCAGGTCTTCCCGGTGCCGGGTGGGCCCTGGACCGCCACGTAGGAGTCGTCCATCGCGCGCAGGGCCTCGGCCACGTCGCTCACCGTGTCGCCGGTGACCGGCAGGGCCCCGGTGCGGAGGCGCGGGCGTCGGCGTGCGAGCAGGTCGAGGGCCGCACCCGACGGCAGCTCGGGGGCCGCTGCTGTCGTCTCGGCCAGCTCGTGGACCGCGTCGGCCAGGATCTTCGTGTGCGGAGGTGGCGCCGGTACGACGGCCCCCGGCGTGGCGGCGGAGACCAGGTCGGGCGGGCAGTCCTCGGTCAGGATCGCGACCGTGTCGGGCCCGTCCTCCTCGACCGCGAGGCGGGCTGTCCTGCCCTCACCCACGACGCACCCCTCGTGCGCGCTCGCGTACGGCGGCAGCGGCGCGTCGTACACGGGCCAGGCCTCGTCGCCGGGGGTGCTGCCCGGCCCCCACTCGCCCTCCAGGCGCAGGACGCGCCGCAGGTTCCGCGCCCGCCCCTCCGGGACCTGCCAGTCCTCGACGATCGTGGCGCTGTGCACGGCGAAGACGTCGCGCTCCGGGGACCACTCGCTCGTCGGCAGTGTGAGCCGGTCGTAGTGCGCCCACCAGAAGGGGGCGGCCTCGCGGCGGAAGTAGCCCGTCGCCGCCGCCAGCAACGCGTAGGCCTGCTGCTCGGAGGTCCGGCCGGTGCTGCCCGGGGCGCCCGCACGCGCCAGCAGCGCCGCGTGCACGGCGTCGGTCTCCTCGTCCGCGTCGCCGCCGACCATCACGGCCCGCTCCTGCGGCGCCGGCAGACCGGCCGCGGCCGCCTGCGCCAGCAGCCAGTCCCGCAGCCGCAGCGTGGAGAGGCAGTCGTACTCGTTGTAGTCCGCGAGCGCCTGCAGCCGCTGTGCGGCGGCGGGGTCGCCGGCCGCGGCGAGGGTGCGGTACTCGTGGTACTCCACGATCGAGGCGTCGCCCTGCTGCACGGCGCTGTCGCGGTGCTCGTCGCCCATGTAGAGCGGCTCCAGCTTCTTGATGCTGTACGACGGCTGCGAGACCCGGACCGCGCCCCGGACCACGGCGTAGAGGTCCACGAACACCCCCGAGCGGAGCAGGTCGTCGAGCTCCTGCTCGTGGGTCTGGTAGCGCGCCGCCAGCCGCTTGAGCGCCGCGGTCTCGTACGGCGCGTAGTGGTAGACGTGCATGCCCGGGTGGGCGGCGCGACGCTCGGCGACCAGGTCCAGGAACCCGGCGAGGGCGTCCCGCTCCTGCGCCCGGTCGTGGGCCCAGACCGGCAGGTAGTCCCCGCTCGGGGTCTGGGGTGACGGCGCGGTGAGGACTCCCCAGAGATACTCCAGCCCCCACAGGCGCGGGTCGTCCTCGCGGTAGAGCGGGTCGCCCTCGAAGTCGAAGAAGAGGTCGCCCGGCGACGGCGCCGGCAGCGTCGCGAGCACCGGCGCTGCCGTGGCGGTGAGCTCGGAGAAGACCTGGTGCGGCTGACCGTCGGCGTCCGTCCCGGCGGCGAGCTGGCGCAGCTGCAGGGCCGCCTGTGCCTGCAGCCGGGTGAAGGAGCCCGGCTGCAGCCCGGGCGGGGGCTCCGTCGCCGCGGCGAGGTCGTCGATGGTGGCGATGCCCGCGGCCCGCAGGGCCCGCCGCTGGTCCATCCGCACGCCCGCGACGACCAGCACGTCGCGGGCCGCCGCGGCGGCCGCCGTGCACTCCGGGCAGCGGCCGCAGGCCAGGGCCTCGTCGGATCCCCAGGTCACCGGGCCGGGCGCGGCGAGGTGGCGGGCCAGCAGGTCGCGGAAGGCGCGCCGTTGCTCGAGGAACACCGGCAGCACGTCGCCGAGGTCGAACCGCTCCTCGGAGCCGTCCCCGAGCAGCAGGCTCGCGTACGGCGCGACCGGCAGCCCGGCCCGGACGAGCTGGTCGGCGTACGCCGCGACCTGGAGGAGTGCGGAGGGCCGGGCCTGACGCGCCAGCTTGGCGTCGGCGACCGCCCACCCCTCGGGCGTGCGGGTGAGGAAGTCGGCGTACCCCAGCAGCTCGCCGTCGAAGAAGCCCGCCTGGCAGACGACCTCGGCGTCGCCGGCAAGCGCGTCCCTCGTCCGTTGCTGCAGCGCGGCCAGGGCCGACGGCGTCGACGAGGGCGCTCGCTCGAGGACCAGCACCGACCCCGGGTGCGCGCGCTGCAGGGCGGCCAGCACCTCGGCCTCGTGCCGGTCCCCCAACCGGGCGACCTGCTCGAGCAGCGGGTCGGCGACCTGCGCCGGGGCCGGCGTCCGTCCCAGCCGCACGTCGAGGGCCCGCAGGACGGCGAACTCGCACGCCGTCGCCGCCGTCAGGTCCGACGGGCTCCAGCACACCCGGTCACCGAGCAGGAACACGCCGAGCCCTCCTTGGTCCTCGCACCGGTCGACGACCGGCGTACCGACGCTAGCGGCCGGCACCGACAGGTCGTGAGCCTGCTCTCAGCGCCGGTCACCGGCTCCGCCCGGTGCGAGACTGGAGGGGAGCAGAGGAGCCGTCATGGCCGCCACGACCACCAGAAAAGAGCGTCAGCCGTGGTGTGCCCTGCGTCCCGGCGAGGCCTGCACCCTGTGCTCGCCCGGCTCGAGCGGCCCGGAGACGTGCCCGACGCTCTACCACGTCATGCACGACCCCGAGCTGCGCGAGCAGCTCCTCGCGCTGCGGGCCGAGGCCGGCCTCGAGCCCGACCCGTACGTCGAGCTGCGCGCCGCGTCAGCGGACCCGGAAGAGCGCCCGCAGCCGTGACCCGTCGGCGGTCGTGACGGTGACGACGCGGCAGCCCTTCGTCGAGGGCGCCTTCCACACGGCCTCGAACCGCCCGTCGACGTAGCGCAGGCCCACCCGGTGCCGGGTGGTCTCCTCGACCTTGTCCTCCCGGGCGTCCGGGCAGGCGATGCCGGTGGTGCGGACCGAGCTGACCACCGAGGTCGACGTGAGCTCGGTGCCACCCGCGAACACCTCGAAGCGCAGCGGCACCTTGGCGCCGCGCTTCACGACGTTGAGCACGCCGCCGTTGTCCACCGGGGCCCGGAACCCGCGCAGCGTCCACGGGTCGACGACGTACGTGCGGGTCTGCACGGTCGAGTTGCCGGCGACGTCGTACGCCGTGGCGGTGAGGGTGTGCGTGCCCACCGCGGACGACCAGCCGCTCACGGTGCAGGCGGCCGGACCGGAGCCGGCGTCGCCCGCCGTGCAGGTGGGGGCCGCGGGGACGGACCCGAAGGGGTAGTGGCCGCCGTCGGCGATGCCGCCCTGCCAGGTCAGGCTCGGTGCGGTGGTGTCGAGAGTCAGCCCGACCCGGACCGGGTCGTGGTCGCTGGTCCGGAACCGGTCGGGTGCGTACAGCGAGGCGACCTGGCCGGGCGACTTGAAGTTGGTGTTGTAGTCGAGCACGGCCGGCTCGTCGGCGTTGATGTGGGAGTCCTCGGCGCCGGTGACCTGGCCGAGCAGCGAGGGTGACGCGAACGCGTAGTCCAGGTAGCCCCACTGGCCGTCGAAGGCGTAGGAGTAGGCCTCGTCGCCGTGGAAGTGGCCGGCGAGGTCGGTGAAGCCACCGTCCTCCAGCGCGCCGACCGGGTCCTCCTCGTCGTAGGAGTTGAAGTCGCCAACGAGCAGCACGTCGGGGTCGCCGGTCGTGCCGACCACGGTGTCGTGGACGAAGGCGAGCAGCCGCTGGGCCTGCAGGGTGCGGCGGGCGTTCCAGCAGCTCTGCCCGTCCTGCTGGTCGGTGTCCGGACCGGAGGCGGGGCAGCTGCCCTTGGACTTGAAGTGGTTCGCGACCACGGTGACGTTCTCGCCGCCGGCGGTGTGGAACTCGGTGGCCACCGGGCGTCGCTCCCACAGGTCGCTGCCGGTGTCGGTGAAGGTGTGCCCGGGCACCGGCGTCACCCGGTCGGTGCGGTAGAGCAGCGCCACGCGGATCGCGTCGGTGCCGGCCGCGTTGACCACGCCGGTCGCGGCGTCGGCGTCGACGAAGGCCCACCGGCCCGGCTCGGTCGCGGCGTTGAGCCGGTCCACCAGGAGCTGGAGCGTGGAGTCGGGTCCGTAGCCGTCGTTCTGCAGCTCCATCACCGCCAGGACGTCCGCGTCCAGGCTCGTCAGGGCGGCGACCTCCTTGGCGAGCTGGCGCTCCAGCTCGGTCGCGTTGTCCGCGCCCCGGCAGTCGGTGGTGGCGCCCCCGACGCCGAGCGTGCACCCGGTGAAGGTGTCGAAGAGGTTGAGCAGGTTCGCGCTGGCGACCTTGAGGTCCCCGCCCACGGCGGGTGGTCCCGACGGGCGCGGGTTGGTCGGGTCGAAGAGCGCCGAACCGTGCAGGGCCTCGAGCGGGCGGAGCCGGTAGGCGTTCGGGCTGGCGGCGTTGCCCGCCCAGGTGTAGGTGAGGACACCCGTCAGCCCCGTGGTCGTGTCGCCGCCGCGCAGCGTGTTGGAGGCCGAGAGCGGCTGGCCCCCGCGCCCGAAGCGGATCGGGTCGGCGTTCTGGTTGTTCAGCGCGTCGTCGACCTTGATCCGGTTCAGGTCGTTCTGCGCCTGGACGGAGCGGGCGTCGGCGCCCGGGGAGGCCACGGCCGTGGGCTGGGGGAGCCGCCCGCCGGAGGAGAGGACGACCTCGCCGAAGCGGCCGAGCTGGAAGTGCTCGGTGACGCTGAGGGTCTGGGCGAAGCGCACCAGCATGCCCTCGTAACGCTCGAACGCGGTCGCGTCCGCCATCGGCAGCGTGACCTCGGTCGGGCTCACGTCCCCGGTCCCGCACGGGGTCACCGCGGTCGGGGTGACCTGGGTCTGGCCCTGGAACTCGCTGACCGTCCCGGTCACCTCGACCTGGTCGCCGTTGGCCACCGCGGTGCCGAGGGTGCGGTCGAAGACGAAGACGCCGTCGGAGGTCGCCGCGTCCCCGTCGCCCTGGTCCTGCAGGTAGAAGCCGCCGAGCGCCGGTGCGGCGCCCTCGTCGTCGCCCACCACGACACCGCGGACGGTGACCACCTGGCCGGCGGACGGGGAGTTGTCGGTCGAGCCCTGCACCGAGCCGATGGTGGCGACCGTGCCGTCGCACGCGGCGGCCGACGCGGGGGCGGGGACCAGCGCTGCCGCCACGGGCAGCAGCAGCGCGGTCGCGAGGGCGACGCGCCGGGCGCGGGTGGGCAGGGCAGGACGGGTGGGGGACGCTGCGCGAGGGGGAGTCACCCCGGCGGCGTACCCCGGTGGACCCGGCTCATGCCGCGCTCAGGCGGCGGACCAGCTCTCGCGCACGCTGCGCCGGATCGCGGCGACGTCGCGGGTCTGGGAGAGGATGCCGGCGACCGCGAGGACGAGGTAGAGCAGGTACCACCACCAGTCGTCGCGGACGTGGCTGCTGAAGGACGACCCGGTGAAGTCGGCGGAGTCGACCGCGCCCACGACGAGCATGAGCCCGGTGGTGATCGCGGTCGCACCGCCCAGGGCGCTGAACACGACCAGGATCAGCATCGGCAGGTCGGAGACGATCGCGACGATGCCGAGCACCGCGCCCACGGCGACCCCGACCAGCACCGCCACCCAGGTCCAGTCGATGCCCAGCGCGACGACCAGGGCGGAGCCGAGACCGAACCCGATCGCGGCCATCGCGAGCAGCACGCCGACCGCGAAGTAGAGGTAGGCCAGGAGCCCGAAGACCACCGCGAAGACCAGCCCGAGGACCCAGCCGAGCACGGTCCCCAGGAAGCGCTCGTCGGCGAGACCGGCGACCAGCCCGGCGCCGAACGCGAACCCGGCGAAGGCGCCCCAGATCGGGATCACCAGCCGCATCACGAAGAGCCCCCGGAAGCAGAACACCACGCCCGCCAGCACGGCGAGCACACCCAGCACGACATCAGCCATGGGGCTGAGGGTAGGGACCACGGGCCCCGCGACGGGCTCGGTACGCCGGTGACACTCCCGGCCGCGGGTAAAGGTCAACCGAAGTGTCTGCGATGTCCGCTTTTCGACCCTACGCTGGAGGGGCACGAAGGAGTCGTGCCGTGACGGTCCGCCGCCACGACGTCGGAAGGATCCGAACCCATGTCCAGGCTTCCCCGCGCCCGCCTGCGCGCCATCGTCGCCCTGCCGCTGGCCTCCGTGGTGCTCGGCTTCGCCGCCACCGGCGCCCAGGCCGTCGTCGCCGTCGACACCGACAAGGACGGCCTCTCCGACGTGGCCGAGGCCACCGCCGGCACCGACCCGGCCGTCCCCGACACCGACGCCGACGGGCTCAAGGACGGCTACGAGGTCGTCCGGTCCAAGACCGACCCGCTCGACGCCGACACCGACGGCGACGGCATCAACGACGGCCCCGAGGTGACCGCCCGGACCAGCCCGCTGAAGGCCGACACCGACGGTGACGGCCTCTCCGACAGCGCCGAGATCCCGCTCAAGACGAGCCCCGTCAAGGCCGACACCGACCGGGACGGCCTCTCGGACGGCGTCGAGGTGAACGTCACCGAGACAGACCCGCTCAAGGTCGACACCGACGGCGACCTGCTCAAGGACGGCGACGAGGTCAAGAAGTACCTCTCCGACCCGCTGGCCACTGACACCGACCTCGACGGCCTCGCCGACGGCGCCGAGGTGAAGGCGAAGACCAAGCCCAACCTCGCCGACACCGACGGCGACGGCCTCGACGACGGCGACGAGATCGTCGCCAAGACCAACCCGCTCAAGGCCGACACCGACCGCGACACGGTCGCCGACGGAGCCGAGGTGGCCGCCGGGACCGACCCGCTCAAGGCCGACACCGACGGGGACAAGCTCCTCGACGGCGTCGAGGCGACCCTGGGCACCGACCCGCTGCTGGTCGACACCGACGGGGACACCGTGGGCGACGGCGTCGAGGTGCGGGGCAAGACCGACCCGCTCGACGACGACACCGACGGCGACGGCCTCGACGACGGCGAGGAGATCGTCGCCAAGACCAACCCGCTCAAGGCCGACACCGACGGCGACACGGTCGACGACGGCGACGAGGTCGCCCAGAGGAGCAACCCGCTGGCCCCCGACACCGACCGTGACGGGCTCTCCGACGGCGGCGAGCGCGATGCGGGCACCGACCCGCTGGCCAGTGACACCGACCGCGACGGGCTCTCCGACGGCGCCGAGGTCAGCAAGACGCAGACCGACCCGACGCTCGACGACACCGACGACGACGGCCTCCTCGACGGGGCGGAGGTGACCGGCCGGACCAACCCGCTGGTCGCCGACACCGACGGTGACGACCTCGGTGACGCCGCCGAGCTGGCGCTCGGCACCAGTCCGCTGCGGGCCGACACCGACCACGACGGCCTGGGCGACGGCGCCGAGGTCGACGCGCACACCGACCCGCTGAAGATCGACACCGACCTCGACGGGCTGCTGGACGGCAACGAGGTGCTCACGCTCTCCACCGACCCGCTGCGGGCCGACACCGACTTCGACGGCCTGGGCGACGGCGTGGAGGTGAAGGGCCACACCGACCCGACCCTGGCCGACACCGACGGCGACGGTCTGGAGGACGGTGACGAGGTCACCGCGCACACCGACCCGCTGGTGGAGGACACCGACGGCGACGGCCTCACCGACGGTGAGGAGGCCGACCTGGGCTCCAACCCGCTCGTGGCCGACACCGACCACGACGGTCTCGGCGACGCCGACGAGGTGACCGCCGGCACCGACCCGACCCTGGCCGACACCGACGGCGACGGGGTGGACGACGGCGCCGAGGTCACCGCCGGCTCCGACCCGCTCACGCCCGACGCCCCCTGAGGCCTGCGCGCCCGCTGAGGCCTGCGCGCCCGTCGTACGGTTCGCCGTACGGCGGGCGCTGTTGTGTGCCCGGGGTCCGTCGCGCGGCGGGTCGGCGGGGTCCGGCGCGCGGCCGGTGGGTCCGGCGGGGCCGGCGTACGGCCGGCGGGGGTCCGGCGCGCGGCCGGTGGGTCCGGCGGGGCCGGCGTACGGCCGGCGGGGGACTGCCCATGGAGAACTGCCACTGCCCACGGTGCGTACGCCATGGGCAGTGGCAGTTTGCCGACATCCCGTGGGAAACCGGAGGCCCGTCGTACGACGGGGTCGGGGACGGATCAGACGGCGATGCGGGTGGGGCCCCAGGGCTGGGCGCGGCGGGCCTGGAGGGCCTCGAGGCGCGAGCGGACGCGGGCGAGCTCCTCGACCGTCGGGGGGTCGGCGGGGCCGTGGAGGTGCAGCTCGCCGGGCGAGCCCTCGAGCATCAGCTCCCACGGTCCGTCGGCGGCCTGCTGCTCGACCACGAGGCCGGTGGTGACCGTCCCGGAGAGGGCGTAGCCGAAGAACGTCTGGCCGGCGGAGGCCGCTCGGATGATCGCGACCTGGTTCGGCGGCACGAACCGCTCCACCGAGCTGCCCGTGCTCATCAGCGACATCAGGGCACCGGGGTGCTGGAGCGGCGCCAGCCGCAGGTAGAAGCGACTTCCGGGAGCGATGGGCTGCTCGTGCCAGTGGCCGCGGCGGACGTGGACCTCTCGATAACCAGGCATCCATCAAGGTTATGGGCGTTTTATCCAGTTTGAAGGCGATCGCGGACGTCTTAACTCTCCGGCTCGTCCGGGTTTGCCTCAGATGTGATCCAAATTCAGGTACTAGGCCTCGTGGGGACGGGTATGCGATAGATGGAGGCGCTCGACGGCCTCCACGGCGAGGGTGTGACCGGCTGTCCCCAGGACGGCCGGGGCGCGCTGCGGCGACCTGGCGATCAACGGGTGGTCGTAGGCTCGTCGGCCGGACATTCGGGGGAAGTTCGCGACCGGCGGCCCCTCGTTGCCCCCGGGGCTCGGTGAGTGGGGGTGGTCGACCCCTCCGAACGGACCAATTCTTTACCTTTTTCTGCCGTCGCCACGGCCGATGCCCCAAGATGCAGGAATGGGACGAACCGGACAGCAACTGCGCGCGCGCACGACCCAGGCCATGGTGGCCTCGAGCGGACCGACCCGGATGGCGCCGATCCGTCCGCCGAGCCGCATCCAGCGCCTGCGCTACGCCTTCGACAACTCGATGAGCCGCGGTACGCCGGCCCTGGTGGCGTGGCTCGCCGTGGTGACGCTCGTCCTGATCGCGGTCTTCACCGTCTTCCTCGCCGTGACCGACTGGTCCCCCGACGAGGCCGGCGGTGACCGCCCCGGACTGGCCCGTCAGCTCTTCGTCTCGCTCATGCACACCCTGGACCCGGGCACGGTCGCCGGCGACGCGGGCACGTGGCGCTACCTCATCACGATGCTGCTGCTCACCGTCGCGGGCCTGTTCATCGTCAGTGCGCTGATCGGCGTCATCGCCACCGGCATCGACGCCAAGCTCGTCGACCTGCGCCGCGGCCGGTCCGTGGTCATCGAGAAGGACCACACCGTGGTCCTGGGCTGGTCCGACGCCGTCTTCACGATCATCCGCGAGCTCGCGGTGGCCAACGAGAGCCGCAAGCGACCGGTCGTCGTGGTGATGGCCGAGCGCGACAAGGTCGAGATGGAGGACGAGATCCGCGAGAAGTGCCCCGACCTGCGCGGCACCCGCGTGGTCTGCCGGACCGGGTCCCCGATCGACATGGGCGACCTCGCCCTGACCAGCCACGCCACGGCCCGGTCGGTGATCCTGCTCTCGCCCGGCGGCGACGACCCCGACAGCGAGGTCATCAAGGCGATGCTCGCGCTGACCCACGCCCAGCAGGGGATCGGCGAGGCGCACGTGGTCGCCGAGATCCAGGATCCGCGCAACCTCGAGGCGGCCCGGATGGTGGGCCGGGACCGGGCCGTGGTGCTCAACAAGCAGGAGACGATCGCCCGGCTGATCGTGCAGACCTCCCGGCAGTCCGGGGCGGCCGCCGTCTACACCGAGCTCTTCGACTTCGACGGCGACGAGATCTACTTCCACAAGGACGCCGCCCTCGACGGGTCGACCTTCGCCCAGGCGCGCCAGCACTACGCGCAGGCGAGCGTGATCGGCCTGGCCTACGCCGACGGCACGGTCCGGCTCAACCCGCCCGGCGAGACCGACGTGAGCGGGTGCGACCTGGTCGTGGTCGCCTCCGACGACTCCGCCCTCACCGGTGCGGCGCGCAGCACCACCACCGTCGACGAGGCGGCCATCGCCGAGGGCGGACCGCTGGTGACCGCCCCCACCCGGGCCCTCGTCATCGGCTGGAACCAGCGCGCCGCGCTGGTCGTCCGCGAGCTCGACGCCTACGCCGAGCCGGGCTCCGAGCTCGTCGTCGCCACCGAGTACGGCGACCCGCAGCTGCCCCCGCTGACCAACCTCACCGCGACGCTGGCCCAGTGCCCCACCACCGACCGGCGCCACCTGGAGTCGCTCGGCATCGGCGGCTTCGACCAGGTCATCGTGCTCTGCTACTTCGACGACCTCGACCCGCAGCGCGCGGACGCCCGCACCCTGGTGACCCTGCTGCACGCCCGCGAGATCATCGCCGCCACCGCCGACGGCGACGGTCCGGCCGTGGTCAGCGAGATGATCGACGACCGCAACCGGGCACTCGCCTCAGTGGCCCAGGTCGACGACGTGATCGTCAGCGACGAGATCGTCAGCCTGATGCTCAGCCAGCTCTCCGAGGAGGCCCGGTTGGAGGCCGTCTTCGAGGACCTGCTCGACGAGGACGGCGCCGAGATCTACCTGCGCCCCGCCACGGCGTACGTCGTGGAGGGCCGCGAGGTCAGCTTCGCCACGATCGTCGAGGCTGCGGCGCGCCGCGGCGAGACCGCGCTCGGCTACCGGGTGGCCGCCGAGTCCGGCGACGCCGAGGCCGGGTACGGCGTCCGGGTCAACCCGGCCAAGGCGGACACGTTCGTGCCGACCGCGGCCGACCGGGTCGTCGTGCTGGCCGACGACTGAGCACCGGGTCTCATGCCAACGCGGTGACCAGGTCGGCGACCTGGTCGAGCGGCACGTCGTACCCGGGGAAGTAGCCGCACACCCGGGTGGCGACGTCGCCGAACCGGCGCCGGATCTCCGCCGCGCACTCCTCCGGGGTGCCGCGCACGGCCAGGGTGTCCAGCCACGCGTCGTCGACCAGCGCGACCATGCCGGCGACGTCGCCCTCCTTGGAGAGCCGGTTCAGCTCCGGCTGCGCGTCCTCCCAGCCCTCCACCTCCAGCACTGAGCGGTAGGCAGGGGTCGAGCCGTAGAAGGCCAGCAGCCCGCGCACCCCGCGGGACGCCGCCGCCAGCTCCTCCTCGGTGCGCCCGGTCGCCAGGATCACCTGCGGGACGATCTCGAGCTCGGAGGCGTCGCGACCCGCGGCGGCCAGGCCGTCGCGCACCGCGGGCAGGGTGCGCTCGCGGAAGTGCCGCGCGCTGTTGAACGGCATCACCAGCAGCCCGTCGGCCACCTCGGCCGCGGCGCGCGTCATCAGCGGACCCAGCGCGCCCATCAGGACCGGCGGCACGCCGTACGGGTTCGGCCCGGGGACGAACAGCGGCGGCATCAGGGTGTGGCGGGTGAACTCGCCGCGGAATTCGAGGCGGGTGCCGTCCTGCCAGGACCGCAGGATCGTCCGGACCGCGAGCACCGTCTCCCGCATCCGGGCCGCCGGTCGGCTCCAGGTGGCGCCGTACCGGTTCTCGATGTGCGGTCGGATCTGGGACCCCAGGCCGAGCTGGAAGTGGCCGCGAGAAAGCAGCTGGAGGTCCCACGCGGTGTGCGCGAGGTGCATCGGGCTGCGTGGGAATGCGATGGCCACGTTGGTCAGCAGGTCCACGTCCACGACCGGCGCCGCCGCGGCCAGCGGCAGGAACACGTCGTGCGGGCCCTCGAAGGTGAACAGGCCGCCGACCCCGGTCGCAGCGAGCTCGCGGGCCCGCTCCGCGGCCGTGTCGGGCCGGCCGTCGAGCTGGACGTCGAGACGCATGGGCCGAGTCTGGACCACGGACGCGCCCCACGGGAGCCCGGGACGGAAGTGGTCGTTCCGATCGCGCCCCGGTCCGATGCAGGAGAGAATCGTGTGGGAGGTGTTTCGTGGTGTCGTCGAGCTCGCTGCGCCTGCGTCGTGCCGAGCAGCGCGCCCGTTGGCCGCTGCGCGGGGAGCGCGCGCTGCGTCCGCTTGCCCTCCTGGTCGTGCTCGTCACCGTGACGGTGGTCGTCGGCTGGCTCACCGGCGTGCACCGGCTCACCGAGGTCGCGCCCGGCCAGCGGGCGATGAAGCTCAACACGGCGGTCGCGTTCCTGTTCCTGGCGACCGCCCACCTCACCCGGGTCGAGGTCGCGCGCCGCCTGCAGCTCCTCGTCCCGCTCGTCATCGCGCTGGTCACCGGCGCGGAGTACCTGTTCCGGGTCGACCTCGGCATCGACCAGCTCGTGGTGCAGGGCGATCTCGCCGACCGGTTCCCCGGGCGGATGGCCGAGGGCACCGTCCTGTGCCTGGTGCTGCTGCCCGTCGCGGCCCTGCTGGTGACGTCGGGTCGCCTGCTCGTCGCCCAGATCGTGGTCGTCCCCGCCCTGATCGTCGGCATGGTCGCCATCTACGGCTACGCGTACGGCGTCGAGGCGCTCTCCTCGTTCGGCCCGTTCTCGACGATCTCCATCCCCACCGCCTTCTGCGCGGTGCTGTGCAGCCTCGTCGTGCTGCTCTCGGTGCCCCAGGGCGCGCTCCAGTGGATCGCCTTCGGCGAGGACCCCGGGGCCGCGGTGCAGCGGCTGCTGGTGCCGCTGGCCGTCGTCGCGCTTCCAGTGGGCGGATGGTTCCGGGTGCAGGGCCAGATCCGCGGCTACTACGACGCCCGCTTCGGGACCGCGCTGATGGTCGCCCTGGTCGGCGTCACGCTGATCTTCATCGGCCTCGTGGGCGGCCGCGCCGCCGCCCGCATCGACGCCCAGCGCGAGGGACTCATCGACGAGCTCAACGCGGTCAACGCCGACCTCGAGGAGCGCATCCGGGTCCGCTCGCTGCAGCTCAACCGGCAGCGCACCAAGCTCGCGCTGCTCGACGAGCGCGACCGGATCGCCCGTGACCTGCACGACCGGGTCATCCAGCGGATCTTCGCGGCCGGGCTGCAGGTCAGCGCGCTGAACCGCAGCTCGCTCAAGGTGCAGGCCGGCGCGGCGCAGGTCGACGACCGGTTCGTTGACGGGTTGCAGACGGTGGCCACCGAGCTCGACCTCGCGATCCGTGAGCTGAGGAACTCGATCTTCGAGCTGACCAGCATCGCCGACCACGACGACGTCGAGCAGGTCATCCGGGACGTCGTCACCCGGGCCTCCCGCATCCTCGGGTTCATGCCGAAGATCTCCGTGACCGGGCAGGTCTCCGGTCTGCCGGAGGACCTGGTCGCCCACATCGCGACCGTGGTGCAGGAGTCGCTCTCCAACGTCGCCCGTCACGCGCACGCGGGCGAGGCCGAGGTCGCCTTCCACGCCGACGACGACGAGGTGGTCGTCACCGTCACCGACGACGGGGTCGGCATGCCCTCGCCGCTGCCGCGCAGCAGCGGGGTCAGCAACCTGCTCAACCGGGCCCGCACGCTGGGCGGCTCCTCGACCTGGACGGCACGCGAGCCGCACGGCACGGTGCTGACCTGGCGGGTGCCCCGCGAGATCGTGGACGACGACGACCTGATGCTGCGCGAGGCGCAGGGGCGCCCGACCCCGTTGCCGGCGCCCGTCCCTCCGGCCCCGGTGGAGCCGGTGGTCGAGCCCGCCGCGTCCGACGTCGAGGAGCCGGTGCTGGTCGAGGAGGACCGGCAGCCGGTCGAGCCCTGAGCCGCTCCTACAGGTAGCGCACCCCGGTCGCGTTCTCGGAGAGCACCCAGAGCGCCTCGGCCTGGGTGGCGTCCCGGCCGGCAGCCGGCGGGGTCACGATCCGCGGCGGTCCGGCCATCTCGAACGGGCCGCTCGGGCCGACGTACGTGCCCCCGCGCAGGCCCGGTGCGGTCGCCGCCATGATCTGCGGCAGCGCGCCGTCCTCGGCCGACTGGCCGAGCAGCG
The DNA here is from genome assembly GCA_044227235.1 of Marmoricola sp. Taxonomy (GTDB): domain Bacteria; phylum Actinomycetota; class Actinomycetes; order Propionibacteriales; family Nocardioidaceae; genus Marmoricola_A. Next base: position 263,624 of record JBGAFN010000003.1, read on the forward strand.
GGGTGAGGGCCACCGCGATCGCCCCGTCGACGCGGCGCCGGTCCCAGTTCATCCCCGCGTCCACCAGGTTGGTGTGGCTGTAGCCGGGGTGGGCGGCCACGGCCGTGACGGGCAGCCCGGCCGCGGACAGGCGCCGGTCGAGCTCGAAGGTGAACAGCAGGTTGGCCAGCTTGGACTCGCCGTACGCCCGCCACTTGCGGTAGCGGCCGTGCTGCACCGAGGGGTCGCGCAGCGACACCCGGCGCACGGTGCGGGCCATGTTCGAGGAGACCGTGACGACGCGGGCGCCGCCCGACGCGATGAGCTGCTCGAGCAGCAGGCCGGTCAGCGCGAAGTGGCCGAGGTGGTTGGTGGCCAGCTGCAGCTCGTACCCGTCGACGGTCCGCTCGTACGGCGTCGCCATCACGCCGGCGTTGTTGACCAGGATGTTGAGGGGGCCGAAGTCCTCGGCCTGGGCGGCCGCACGCCGGACGGAGCCGAGGTCGGCCAGGTCGACGACCAGGGGCTTGAGCACCGCCGACGGCGCCTGCTCCTGGATCGCCGCCCGGGTGGCCTCGAGCTTGTCGGGGTTGCGCGCTGCCAGCACGACGTCGGCGCCGGCCCGGGCGAGCACGGTCGCGGTGCGCTGGCCGAGGCCGCTGGTCACTCCGGTGACCAGCGCCTGGCGCCCGTAGAGCGGCGGGATGTCGTCCAGGCTCCAGCCGGCCCCCGAGGCGCTCGGCGGGCTCGGCGGGCTCGGCGGGTTGGACGCGCTCGACGGGTCGGCGGGGCTCGCGGGGCTCACGGGGTGACCGCCAGCCCGTCGACGAACCGCTCGGCGAGCTCGAGGTCGCCCTCGAGGGTGGCCTCCACCTGCGCGCGGTTGCGGCGCCCGCCGGCCAGGACGATCCAGGACTCGAAGTCGACGGTCACCGTGGCGTCCGGGTGGTGCGGCGGCTCCGGCAGGAGGCGGGCCCGTCCGTCGTCCCCGACCCCGGCCGCGACGTCGCGGGCCTGGTCGCCGGTGACGTGCAGCACCAGGGTCGTGCCCGGCGCGGCGCCCGCCCGCTTGCCGAGCACGAACGGCACCGACTGGGTGAAGACGTCGGCGACGTGGGCCGCGCCGGGGGAGTCCAGGCCACCGGGACGGCCGACGGCGCGGCGGATGTCCTGCTCGTGCATCCACAGGTCGAGGGGCCGGTTGGAGAGCAGCGTCTGCCAGGTCCAGCCGATCAGGCCGGCGAAGCCGGGCCCGAGGGCCGCCGGGTCGGTCGGGGGGTCGGCGAGCAGGGCGGCGTACCGCTCGGCGACGCAGGTCTCGAGCTCGTCGACGATGGCCTGCGGCGCCAGCCCGGCGCGGGCGACCGGCCCGGCCTCGGTGAACTGGCCCATCGGGCCCTTCACGTGCGGCGCCTCGGGGACCTCCACCTGCTGCTGCGGGTGCCCCGCCAGCTCGGACTCCAGGTGCGCGAGGTGGGCGGCGACGGCGCGGACGTCCCAACCGGGCAGGTCGGTCGGGGTCGACCACTCCCCGTCGGGGAGGCCCCGCAGCAGGCCGATCACGTCCTGGGCGGTCGCGTGCCAGACCTCGACGAGGTGGGCCAGCCGCGCAGCATCCTCGGAGGCAGCGGCCTTGGGGGCAGCGGCGTCGGAGGCAGCGGCGTCGGGGGGTGGGGCATCGCTCATGGCGGCGAGCCTACGACTCCCCGTCCCCACCCCGCCGCCACCCCACCCCTGTGACGCCCGCCCCCCCGCGCCGCTGTAACGCGGGGTTACGGACGCATCACAAGGCGCCCGCGCCCTGCGAAGCGTCCGAGCGCCCTGCGAGGTCGAGCGGCTGGGCCAGGCCGCCGCCGCAGGAGGCTGGGCAGGAGGCGGGGCGGATGGTCGGGGCGGGCGGCCCGTGCGCCGGGCTTCTATGGTTCGACCATGCCCGACGCCACCCCTGCCCCCTCGGGCTTCGACGACCTGGGACTGCCGCGCAAGGTCGTCGCCGCCCTGGTGCTCGAGGACATCGACACCCCCACCCCTGTCCAGGCCGCGGTCATCCCCGATGCGCTCGCCGGCTACGACGTCCTCGGACGGGCGCAGACCGGCTCGGGCAAGACGCTGGCCTTCGGGCTGCCGATCGTCGCCCGCCTGGCCGGTGAGAAGAGCCGGATCCACCGCCCCCGGGCCCTGGTGATCGTGCCCACCCGCGAGCTCGCGCTCCAGGTCGAGCGGTCGCTGGAGTCCGTGGCCCGTGCGGTGCGGCTGCGCCTCACGACCGTGTACGGCGGCACCCGCTACGACAAGCAGATCGCAGCCCTGCGGCGGGCCACCGACATCGTCGTCGCCACCCCCGGCCGCCTGCAGGACCTCATCGACAAGCGCGTCCTGGACACCTCCGACGTGCAGATCACCGTGCTCGACGAGGCCGACCACCTGTGCGACCTCGGCTTCTTCCCCGCCGTCGACCAGCTCCTCTCGCTGACCCCCGAGGGCGGCCAGCGGATGCTGCTCTCGGCCACGCTCGACGGCGACGTCGACCGGCTGGTCCGCAAGCACCTGCGCAACCCGCGGCTGCACGAGCTCGACCCGAGCGCCGGCGCCGTGACCACGATGGAGCACCACGTGCTCGTGGTCGGCGGGTTCCGCGACAAGACCGCCGCCGCCGTACGGCTCGTCGAGGCGAACCCGCGCTCGATCGTCTTCACCCGCACCCGCGAGGGAGCCACCGAGCTCCGCAATGCCCTCGCCGAGCGCGGTATCGGTGCGGTCGACCTGCACGGCAACCTGTCGCAGCACGTGCGCGAGCGGAACCTCGAGCGGTTCGCCGACGGACGGGCCCAGGCGATCGTCGCCACCGACGTCGCTGCGCGGGGAATCCACGTCGACGGCGTCGCGGTGGTCGTCCACTTCGACCCACCGACCGACCCGAAGGCCTACCTGCACCGGTCCGGCCGGACCGCGCGGGCCGGCGAGTCCGGTGCCGTGGTCACGCTGGTGACCCCTCGCCAGGTCGGCGCGGTCGTGTCGATGCAGAAGGCCGCCGGCGTCCGGGTCCGGCACCACGACCTCACGACCGCGCCCGAGCGTCTGACGCGCGAGGCGCTGGCCGCCTCGGGCACCGACGGCCCCGCCCGCGGCCACCGGGAGCACCGGCCGGGCGCGTCCCGACCGCCGCACCGGGGCGGACCGCGTCGGCAGGGCGGCCCGGGCGGCCAGCCGAGCCAGCGTGGGGCAGCCCCGCGCGAGGACCGTCCGGCGTCGCGGTCCGGCGAGGAGCGGTCCGCCACGGGTCGCTCGGCCCGGGAGTCCTCGTCGGAGAAGCGTGGCTCGGGGCGCCCCGCGGGTCAGGGTTCGGACGGCCGGCAGACCTCACGCTCGGAGGCGCCGGCACAGGCGTCCGGGAAGGCGTCCCGCAAGGCGGCCGGGAAGCCTGCCGGGAAGGCGGCTCCGAAGGGGGGCGCCAAGGGAGCGTCCGCGGGGGCGCCGAAGGCGGGCCCGAAGGGCGCTGGCACGGGTGGTCCGAAGCGAGCCACGGGCGCTCCGGCGGGAGCGAAGAAGCCGCGCTGGACGAAGGGCGACCGCAAGCCCTGACGTACGACGACGGCCCGCGGACAGTGCGTCTGCGGGCCGTCGTCGTACGACGCTGAGGGTCAGAGGACCTCGCGACGCTCCACCACGGTGTCGTGGGTGCGGGTGCGGCGGGTGACGGCGAGGCTCATCGCAAGGGCGATGATCCCGGCGAGCAGGAGGATCCAGCCCAAGGCGTTGTCGTTGATGAACGAGATGTCGACCTGGACGACGTCCAGGACCAGGACGAGTCCGGCGACGAGAAGAATGATTCCGAGTCCGATGCCCATGAGGGGCTCCTTCCGTAAGGGGCCGGGCGGGGGTGACCGGCTTCCTTGGGGTACCCGTGGTCTCGTCCGCTCATGCCTGCGAGCCCGCTCACACCCGGGCGCGAGAACCGTCCACCTGGACGAGTTTTCGACGAGAAACGGCGGATCGGCGCGCGAATCTCGTCCTCATGGACGGAATTCGCCGCTCCCCAAGACGCCCCACGACGTACGACGGCCCGCGGACGTGAGGTCCGCGGGCCGCCGCAACGATCAGGAGGTCAGCCTCAGAAGGCGGACTCCGGGAGGTCCATGACCGACAGGTCGACGGCCTCGGCGATGGCGCGCTCGGCGCTGAGCTTCGGGAGGTTGGTGCGCGCGAAGAACTGCGCCGCGGCGACCTTGCCCTCGTAGAAGTCCTTGTCCTTGGCGGAGACCTCGCCGGCGAGCTTCTCCAGCGCGACCTCGGCGCCGCGCAGCAGCAGCCAGCCGCAGACGATGTCGCCCAGCGCCATCAGCAGGCGGGAGGTGTTGAGCCCCACCTTGTAGATGTTGCGCAGGTCGCCGCCCTCGGCGTTCACGTCGGCCGACATCAGGTGGCCGATCATCGTGGCGACCATGGCGTTGCCGTCCTCGAGCGCGGTGGCGAGCAGCTCGCGCTCGACCTTGAGGCGCCCGTTGCCGGCCTCGCTCTTGATGAAGGACTCGATCTCCGAGGCGAGGAAGCCCAGCGCCTTGGCCTGGTCCTTGACGATCTTGCGGAAGAAGAAGTCCTGGCCCTGGATCGCGGTGGTGCCCTCGTAGAGGGTGTCGATCTTGGCGTCGCGGACGTACTGCTCGATCGGGTAGTCGGCGAGGAAGCCGGAGCCGCCGAAGGTCTGCAGCGACTCGGTGCCCAGCAGCACCCACGAGCGCTCGGAGCCGTAGCCCTTGACGATCGGGAGCAGCAGGTCGTTGACGCGCTCGGCCAGCTCGTCCTTCTCGCCCTTGTGCTCGGCGATCATGACGCGGTCCTGCCACGACGCGGTGTAGAGCACCAGCGAGCGCATCGCCTCGGCGAAGGCCTTCTGGGTCATCAGCGAGCGGCGCACGTCGGGGTGGTGGGTGATCGTCACGCGCGGGGCGGTCTTGTTGGCGGCCTCGGTGAGGTCGGCGCCCTGCACCCGCGACTTCGCGAACTCCAGCGCGTTGAGGTAGCCGGTCGACAGGGTCGCGATGGCCTTCGAGCCCACCATCATGCGGGCGTTCTCGATGACCTGGAACATCTGCGCGATGCCGTCGTGGACCTCGCCGAGCAGGTAGCCGACGGCGGGCTCCTTCTCACCGAAGGTGACCTCGCAGGTGTTGGAGACCTTGATGCCCATCTTCTTCTCGACGTTGGTGACGTAGGCGCCGTTGCGCTCGCCGGTCAGGTCGCCGGTCTCGAGGTCGAAGTGGAGCTTGGGGACGATGAAGAGCGAGAGGCCCTTGGTGCCCGGGCCGCCGATGCCCTCGACGCCGGCGGGACGGGCGAGCACCAGGTGGATGATGTTCTCGCTCATGTCGTGCTCGGCCGAGGTGATGAAGCGCTTGACGCCCTCGATGTTCCAGGTGCCGTCGGCGTTGGGGGTGGCCTTGGCGCGGCCGGCGCCGACGTCGGAGCCGGCGTCCGGCTCGGTCAGCACCATGGTGGCGCCCCACTGCCGGTTCACCATGTGCATGGCGATCTTCTTGTCGCGCTCGTTGCCGTTGCGGTGCACCACGGAGGCGAAGCTCGGGCCGGCGGCGTACATCCAGATCGGGGCGTTGGAGCCGAGCACCAGCTCGCCGATCGCCCAGTTGAGGGTCGCGGGGGCGGGGGTGCCCTCCATCTCGGCGGGGATGGAGAGGCGCCAGTACTCGGCGTCCATCCAGGCCTGGTAGCTCTTCTTGAAGGACTCCGGGATGTCGGCGCTGCCGGTCTCCGGGTCGAACTTCGGCGGGTTGCGGTCCGCGTCCTCGAAGGAGGCGGCGAGGTCCTCGCGGGCGAGGCGGTCGACCTCGGCGAGGATCGAGCGTGCGGTCTCGGAGTCCATGTCCTCGAACGGGCCGGTGCCGAGGACCTCGTCCCGGCCGAGCACCTCGAAGAGGTTGAACTCGATGTCGCGCATGTTGCTCTTGTAGTGGCTCACTGCTGCACCTTTGCCAGACAGGGGCCGAGGAACCCGGCCCGCACGTTTGCTACTCGTCAGTAACCCAAGTATGTGACTCGCTGGTAACCAAATCAACGTTTCGGGGTGAATTGGTCACCGAGGTCACGTCGGCGCAGGGCCCTCCGGCAGCAGGCCACGGGCCCGGAGCCTCTTCGCCAGGCCGTAGCCGGTGCGGGCGACGACCGGGTCGCCGGGCAGCTCGCCGCCCAGCAGCGACTCGTCCGGTGCGAGCGGTACGCCGTGCCCGACGACCTGACGGGCTGCCGACAGCTCGCGCAGGGCGATGCCGCGCACGCGGTCGGGATGCTCCTCGCGCAGCTCGGCGTAGATCGAGGGGTCGTGCTGGCCGTCGTCGCCCACCAGCAGCCACGAGATCTCGGGGAAGTCCTCGAGCAGCCGGCGCAGCGACGTCCGCTTGTGCTCCGGGCCGGAGCGGAACCAGCCGGTCGGGGTCGGACCCCAGTCGGTCATCAGCATGGGCCCCGGCGGGAAGCCGTGCCGGTGCAGGAACGCCCGCATCGGGATGACCGTGTTCCAGGCCCCCGTCGAGAGGTACACGACGAGGAGCCCCGGATGGGCGGCGACCAGCTCGCGGTAGAGCGCCGCCATCCCTGGCACCGGCCGCCGCGCACTCTCCCGCTCGATGAACGCGTTGCGCAGCGCCTTCGCCGGCTCCGGCAGCATCGTCACGATGACCGTGTCGTCGAGGTCGCTCACCAGGCCTGCGGTGGTGCCGGCCGGCACCATCCGGACCGGCGCCACCGCGGTGTCCACGGGCCGGCCGCCGTCGGGGTCGGGCACCCGCAGCAGCACGTTGGCCCACCCGTCCTCGCCGGTGCGCAGGCTGCCGGGCGCGACCGGGAGGCGGACGTCGAGGTAGCCGTTGCGGTCGCTGACCACCCGGTACGTCGTGGTCCCCACCGTCACGTGCACGGGGATCTCGGGCCCGGCAGGGGAGATGAAGCGCCGCCACCCGCGGGTGTCGTCGGTGCGCTCCGGTGTGCCGGGCGCCGCCATCAGCACCCGGGCCAGCACCCGGACCCAGCCGTCGGCGTCCTCGGCCGCCGGGACGCCGTACCCGGGATAGCTGACCAGCGTGGGCTGCCAGCCGATGCCGCGCAGCCGACCAGTCACGACATGGTGGACGCGGTCCTCCAGCCGGGCGGCGACGTGCAGAGGGCCCTCGGGGGACGTCATGGAGTCATCGAACCAGAGACTCGTCTGACAGACTTCCCCTGTGCGCGTCTCAGCCAAGTCCGACTACGCCCTGCGAGCCCTGATCGAGCTCGCCGTCCAGCCCGACGGCGACCCGGTCAGTGCCGAGGTGCTCGGCCGTCGACAGGACATCCCGCACGGCTTCCTCCAGGCGATCCTGGCCGACCTGCGCCGGTCCGGTGTGGTGCTCAGCCAGCGTGGCCAGTCCGGCGGCTGGAAGCTGGCGAAGGCGCCGTCGGAGGTGACCGTGGCCGACGTCATCCGCGCGGTGGACGGTCCGCTGGTCAGCGTGCACGGCGAGCGTCCGGAGTCGGTGACCTACAACGAGTCGGCCTCCGAGCTCCAGCACGTCTGGATCGCGGCGCGCAGCAGCCTCCGCGAGGTCTGCGAGGCGGTCACCATCGAGTCGCTCGCCAAGCGCAAGCTGCCCGCCTCGGTGGCCAAACGGACCAAGGACGAGGACGCCTGGCAGCCCCACTGAGCGGGCACGGCGGACTCTTGTCCGCCAAAACTAGAACGCGTTACAGTCGCGCATGACTCTGACGCTTCCTGACGCCGTGACCTGGGACGCCCCCGACGGCGAGCACCCCGCCCGCCGCGCCGCCCAGCGCTCGCTGTCCTGCGTGGCCACCAAGGACAAGCAGGCCTGGCTCGAGCTCTATGCCGAGGACTGCGTGCTGGAGGACCCGGTCGGCCCGTCGTTCTTCGACCCCGAGGGCGCCGGCCACCACGGCCGCGACGGCATCTCCGCCTTCTGGGACCTGGCGATCGCACCGATCGCCCGGTTCCGGTTCACGATCCGCGAGTCGTTCGCGTGCGGCGACTCCTGCGCCAACCAGGGCACGTTCACGACCTGGCTCGAGGACGGCACCCGGGCCGACACCGAGCTGATCACGATCTACACCGTCGACGCCGCCGGCAGGGTGGCGTCGATGCGCGCCTACTGGGAGGTCGAGCGCACGATGGCCTCGCTCCGCAAGGAGTGACGCGCCGGAGATGAGGCGAGCCCCACAGACCGGGGGGCTGGTCTGCGGGGCTCGCGATCGGGGGGGGGTCAGGCCGGCGGGGCCAGGTCGATCTCGTCGAGCTCGTTGCCGTCGGCGACGTCGACCTCCTCGACCACGGCGTCGGGCACCAGGGCCGACTCGTCGGTCTCGGTGCCGCCGTGGTCTCCGTCGTACTTGATCTCGGTGGAGCCGGTGACGAGGTACGTCACGGTGGTGGCACCGGTGTTGAGGACCAGGGAGCCGTTGCCCGCGTCGTACGACACGATCGTGCCGACGAAGTCGTCGTTGTCCTCGGCGTCGTCCTCGCAGTGGTCCGAGGACCCGTGGTCGTCGTCGTCCTCGTCGGCCTGGCCGTTGTTGTCGGAGTCGTCGTCACCGTCGACCACGCCGTCGTCGTCGGAGTCGGCGTTGTGGGCGCTGGTGCCGTGCTCGTTCTCGTCCTCGTCGGAGAGGCCGTCGTGGTCGGAGTCGTCGTCGTCGGCGATGCAGCTCTCGAGGTTGTCGTCCTCGTCCTCGTTGTCGATGCCGTCGTGGTCGGCGTCCTCGTCGCCGTCGCGGACGCCGTCGTCGTCGGAGTCGCGGTCGTGCAGGCGGGTGCCCGGGTTGCCGTCGTGCACCTCGTCGCCGTCGTCGACGCCGTCGTTGTCGGAGTCCTCGTCACGCGGGTTGCTGTGGTGCTTGAACTCGGCGAGGTTGCGCAGGCCGTCGTGGTCCTTGTCGCCGCGCGCGTCGTTCCTGTTGGGGTTGAGGCCGTGCCGGCTCTCCCAGCGGTTCGGCATGCCGTCGTGGTCGCGGTCGCTGCTGGCGGCGACAGCCGGCACGGTCAGGGCGGCGGTGGACAGCGCGAAGGCGGAGCCGGCGAGGATCGCCGTGACCTTCCCGGCGCGGTGGAACATCGACATGGCGGGGTGACCTTTCGAGGAGCTGCGCCGGGGTGCCGGCGCCTGGCGTCCATCATCCTCAGCGACCTGGGGGGATCCTGGGGGCGGAAGAAAGATCATTTTCGTCCCATTTAACGTTGCCTTGACGTTCAGCCGGCGACGTCGGCCACCCAGGCGACGAACGGGCGGGCCGCGCGCCAGTCCCGGCGCACGTGCGTGAGCAGGTCGGCGGTGTGCACGAAGGGCTCGAAGCCGTAGCTCTTGCGCAGCGTCAGCGACCGGTGGCGGAGCAGCTCGATGCGCGGGTGGTCCGCGTCGTACCCACGCGGCGAGGTCTTGAGCCGGTCGCCGCCGACCTCCCACCCGGCCCGGGTGAGCCGGCGCAGGATCTTCTCCAGCTCGGGGCCGGTGCGGTCGTCGGCGACCGCGGCGCGGAAGCGGGCCAGCATCTCGCCGGACGCCTCGTAGAAGCCGGCCCCGACCATCACCCCGGGGGCTGCGACCTGGACGTACCAGCCGGTCGACGGGCCGGCCGGCACGAAGGCGCCCTGGTGGGTCTTGTACGGCGTCTTGTCCTTCGCGAACCGCACGTCGCGGTAGGGGCGGAACACCTTCGCGGGCCCGAACTCGTCGGCCAGCGCCGCGCTGAGGGCGAGCATCGGGTCGCGGACCGACTCCTCCCAGACGTGCTTGTGGGCGGCCCAGAAGGACTTGGTGTTGTCCAGCTCCAGGTCGTCGTAGAAGTCGAGCGCGGCGACCGGGAAGCCCGCGAAGTCGGTCATGCCGCCGAGCGTACGGCGCACCCGGACACGCGGCCGTGCCCCCTCCGGCTCCTCCCCGGCCCGAGGGGGCAGGTCGCGCGGACTCAGGCGGCTGGCGTCTCGAACGGGACGACGACGGCCCGCCCCGTCACCTCGCCGGCGGCGAGCCGGCGGTAGGCCTCGGGCGCGTCCTCGAGGGTGAAGCGGGTGATGTCGGGGTGGAGCAGCCCACGAGCGGCGAGTTCGAGCACCTCGACGAGCTCGCCCCGGTTCCCCCAGTACGTCGTCTGCAGGCTCACCTCGTAGGGCTGGCTGAAGAAGGAGAACGGGGTCGCGCCGCCGGCGATGCCGACCAGGGTGAAGTCGCCGAGGGCCCGGGTCGAGGCCAGCCCGGTCTGCATCGTCTGCTCCGAGCCCACGAAGTCGAGCACGACGTCGGCGCCGCGGCCGTGCGCGAACGCCCGGATCTCCGCGACCGTGTCGTCGCCGGGGGCCAGGGTCAGGTCGGCGCCGGAGTGCTCGGCCAGCTTGCGGGCGTCGGCACGTGGGTCGACCGCGACGATCCGGGCGCCGGTGGTGGCGCGGAGGATCTGGACACCGAGGTGGCCCAGCCCGCCGGCGCCGATCACGACGGCGGTGGCGTCGGGGGTGAGCTTGGGCCAGGACCGCTTGACCGCGTGGTACGGCGTCAGGCCGGCGTCGGTCAGCGGAGCCGCCGCCGCAGGGGACAGCCCGTCGGGCAGCGGCACCAGGAACCGGGCCGAGGGCACCAGGAGGTAGTCGGCCATACCCCCGTCGAGGCCGAGCCCGCCGCCCCCACCCGGGACCGGGGCGGACAGCGGGTCGTCGCAGTAGGTCTCGAAGCCCTCCCGGCACCGGGCGCACGCGCCGCAGCCCCAGGCGCCGACGACCGCGACGGGCTGGCCGGGCTCGAGGCCGGTCACGCCCTCGCCGAGCTCGTGGACCCAGCCGGCGTTCTCGTGGCCGAGTGTGAAGGGCGGCCCCCAGGGCAGCACCCCGGCGTCGAAGTCGTGCATCAGGTGCAGGTCGGAGTGGCAGGCGCCGGCGCCGCCGACCCGGACGAGCACCTGGCCCGGTCCGGGCTCGGGACGGTCGACGTCCTCCAGCACCGCCTCGCTCTTCCAGGCGTTCAGCCGCAGTGCCCGCATGGTCGTGCTCATCGTCCTCGTCTCCTTCCGCCCCTGCTTCGATCGTGCTCCGCTGGGGCGGCGGGGGAAGGGCCGGAAGACCCCAGTCAGCCGGTCGGCGCGTCCCTCCGCGCCTCGACGACCCGGACCCGTCCGGCTCCGGCCGCATCGGTGCCCGGGAGCTCGGCGGCGTACTCCGCCGGTGCGTGCAGGCGGGCCTCGGCGAACCCGGCGGCGAGCAGGGCCTCCTCGGCGGCGCGGTCGTCGGCGAAGTGGAAGTGCACCCGTCCGCGCACGGCCAGGCCGAGTCCGGCGGCGAAGAGCCGGTCGGGCAGCGAGGCGGTGGCGTGGACGTGCAGGTCGGAGAGGTAGGTGCCGTGGGGGAAGCGGGCCAGCTGCGCGGCCACCCGGCTCCACAGGCCCTCGACGGTCGGGGTGGGGAAGTAGTTCAGCAGGCCCTCGGTGACCACGGCGACGCCGACCTGCGGGTCGAGGCGGTCGAACACCGGGCCGAGCCCGGCGTCGGTCATCACGTCGGCGGCCTCCACCCGGTGGTGGGGCCCGAGCGTGCCGAGGCGGGCCAGGGCGGCGCGCTTGCGGGCGGCCATCCCGGGCAGGTCCACCTCGACGTAGGTCAGGTCGTCGCCGTACGTCGTGACGAGGCTGTGGCCGCGCGGGCTCATCCCGCAGGCGAGCTCGACCACCTGGCGGACCCGCCCGGCCTCGATCTCGCGGGTGAGGAGGAGGTCGATCACGCGGTGCCGGGCGAGCAGGAAGTGCTCCAGGGTGGGGGCTCCGAGCAGGTCGAGGGGGACCATCGCGACCTGGCCGGCCAGGTAGAACGCCCGTCCCTCGGGGGTGGCCAGGGAGGGGTCGCCGAGCCCGTGCCGGGCCCAGACATAGCCGGTGTAGTGCGCGGTGGGGGAGATGGTCCGGGAGCCTCCTTCCCACAGCGGCGGGAGCCAGGACGGGAGGAGGCCGGTCGGGGGGCGCAGACGCACGGGCATGGCGGTGATCCTCGCACCGGCAGGTGACCCTGCGCGGCGGGACTGTCGATCCTTGCTTCGCTCCGGCGCGGGGTGTTGTCTCGAAGGTGAGGGAAGGAGCACCACCATGAGCGCCACACGCCCGCCTGTCGTCGTCGCCTACGACGCCTCCGAGGACGCCGATCGGGGTCTGGACTGGGCGGCCGGCTACGCCGCCGCGCGGGGACTGCCGGTCCAGGTCTACGCCTCCGGGGGCGACCTGGAGTACCTGCCGGAGTGGACCGCGGCCGACCGTGCCCCGGTCGTCGAGGACTGGCTGGAGCGGGGCCGGAAGCGGCTCGCCGAGCGCGGCTTCGAGGACGTCGAGCTGGTCGCCGGCAAGGGCCCGGTCGTCCCGGACCTGCTCGAGGCCTCCCGCGAGGCACACCTCGTCGTCGTCGGCGCCCAGGGCCACAGCGCGCTGGGCGGCCTGGTGATCGGGTCGGTCAGCCAGCACCTGAGCCGGCACGCCGCCTGCCCCGTGGTCGTCGTCCGGGAGACCGAGGCCGCCGACGCCCGCCGCATCGTCGTCGGCGTCGACGGCTCCGAGACGTCGGTGCGGGCGCTGGAGTTCGCCTTCGACCAGGCCAGCTGGACCGGCACGGAGGTCGCGGTCGTGCACGGTCGCGGCGTGGCGGCCAACAACGGCCCGCTCGCCGTGGACATCTCGCCGGCCGTCGCGGACTCGATGGCCGAGGCCACCCGGCTGCTCTCGGAGCTGACGGCGGGGCTGCGCGAGAAGTACCCCGACGTCGCGGTCTCCCTGGAGGCGGTGCCGCTGCCGCCGATCCGCGCGATCGCGGACGCGTCGGCCACCGCCTCGCTGGTCGTGGTCGGCACCCGCGGTCGCGGCGGCTTCCTCGGGCTGCTGCTCGGCTCGGTCAGCTCGACCGTGCTGACGCACGCCCGCTGCCCGGTGGCGGTGGTCCGCTGACCCCGCACGACGGGCTGACCCTCGAGGTCCGCCACCTGCGCAAGGACTTCGGCCCGGTGCGGGCCGTCGACGACCTGAGCTTCACGGTCGCCCCGGGCCGGGTCACCGGCTTCCTGGGGCCCAACGGGGCCGGGAAGACCACCACGCTGCGCTGCCTGCTGGGGCTGGTCCGCCCCACCACCGGCGAGGCCCTGGTGGGCGGGCGCCCGTACGCCGCCCTCGACCGCCCGTTGCGCACGGTGGGCGCCGCGCTGGAGGCCGCGAGCTTCCACCCCGGCCGGTCGGCCCGCGACCACCTGCGCTATCTGGCCGAGGCCTCCGGGCTGCCCCGGTCCCGGGCCGCCGAGGTGGTGACCGCGGTCGGGCTCGACGAGTACGCCGATCGCCGGGTGGGCGGCTTCTCGCTGGGCATGCGGCAGCGGCTCGGGCTCGCGCAGGCACTGCTCGGCGACCCGGGGGTGCTGGTGCTCGACGAGCCGGCGAACGGCCTGGACCCGGCCGGCATCGCGTGGCTGCGCCAACTGCTCCGGGCGCTCGCCGCCGAGGGCCGGACCGTCCTGATCTCCAGCCACGTGCTGTCCGAGGTGCAGCAGACGGTGGACCAGGTGGTCGTCATCGCGCACGGGCGGCTCGTGGTCGAGGGGGTGCTCGCCGACCTCGAGGCGGCCCGGGCGGCCGTGCTGGTGCAGTCCCCGGAGGCGGACCGGCTGGCGAGCGTGCTGGCCGGCGACGGGGTCACGGTCGAGCCCGCAGCCGAGACCGGGCCCGGGTCCGGGCTCCGGGTGACCGGCCGGACGGCGGCCGAGGTGGGCCACCTCGCGTTCGTCGCCGGCGTCGAGCTGCATGAGTTGCGCGACCAGGCCGCCGACCTCGAACGGCTCTTCCTCGACCTCACCGCCGAGGAGCCCCGATGAGCGCCCTGCTCCGCTCGGAGCTGACCAAGGTGCTGACCACCCGGCTGTGGTGGGGGCTGCTGCTCGGCGTCGTCGTCTACACCGCAGTGCAGGCCGGTGTCACCGCCGGCTTCGCCGGGGTCGACCCCGGTGCGGGTCAGCCGGCCTCCCCGGGGCTGGACACCGACGAGGCGATCCGCAGCGTCTATGCGGCCGGCGCGGTCGGCGGTGGGTACCTCTTCGCTCTCGTGCTGGGCGTCACCGGGATGACCGGCGAGCACCGCTACCAGACCGCGACCCCGACGTTCCTGGCCACGCCCCGACGGGGGCGCGTCGTGGTCGCCAAGGCGGTCGCGCATGTGCTGGTGGGACTCGCGTACGGCGTGGTGGCCCTGCTGACCGCGCTGGTCGTGGGCGGGACCGTGGTGCTGATCCGGGGCTACGACCTGGGACTGGACACTCCGGGGCTGGTGCGGGCGAGCGGCCTGGGGGTGCTGGCGGTCGCGGTGTGGTCGCTGGTCGGTCTCGGCGTCGGGACGCTGATCCGGAACCAGGTCGCCGCGATCCTGGTCGCGCTCTTCCTCGCCGTGCTGGTCGAGCCGCTGCTCGCCCTAGGGCTGCACGCCCTGGACCTGGACGCGGTGGGGCGGTTCCTGCCGTCCAGCGCCGCGTCGGCGATGACCAGTCCCGCCGAGCAGAACCTGGACCTGCTGCCGTGGTGGGCGGGGGCGATCGTCCTCGCGGCGTACGGCGTACTCTTCGCCGGTGTCGGTCTGGCGCTGACCGTGCGCCGCGACGTGACCTGACCGTCGCGCCAACGGGCTCAGGCCTGGTACTTGCCCCGTCGCGCCAACGGGCTCAGGCCTGGTACTTGCCCCGTCGCGCCAACGGGCTCAGTCCCAGCGCTGCGCCCAGCAGTGCGAGCGCTCCGCCCACCCAGACCAGGGCACCGCCGGGGTGGCCCCCGTCGGAGCCGGCGACACCACCGGCGACCGCGGTCGGCACCGCGGTCGACTCGCTCGGCTTGACGGTCGGCGTCGTGGTGGCCGTGGATTCACTTGGCCGCACCGTCGGGGTGGTCGTGCTCGGCGACTCCGAAGGCGACTCCGACGGGGTCTCCGAGGGCGACGCGGAAGTCGGGGCCGGGGTGGTCGGCGGGGCGGTCGGCGTCGGCGCCGTGGGCGAGCCGCCGGCCACGACGAGGCTGCTTGTTCGGGCATCGCCCGCCGCCGCGTCGGCCGGAGCCGAGACCACGCCGACGGTCATCACCGTCGTACCGACCGCAACCGCGACTGCTGCGACCCGGGTGCGCGTGCGCTCGGATCCGAGAGAGTGGTGCATCTTTGTGCCCCTTGCATATGTGGGGCTTTGCTAGGCCCCGCTGTGGGGCACCCCCGCGGCACCCGAAGCCAAGGTAAAGGAATCGAGTGGCTGTGCCGAGGGGCGAAAGGGTGGCGATCGGTCGGGGGTGGTGAGGCTCACGGGGGCAGAGGGAGGTCTATCGGGACGAAGGGGTGGATACCGTGGAGAGTGGGCTTCGTCTCGTCGCCGCAAGTTTCGTTCCCTCGCGAAGATGCGCTCGACGAAGTCCGGGGAGACGAGCTTGAGGACACCCGAGTCGCGATCAAGGCACCCTCATGCCGATGCGAGTGCGAACGCAGGCAGCGACAGGTACGGGCCTGAAACAGCATGGCACCGCAGGCTCGAGGTTGAGTAATCTCAACCACGGACGGCTCTCGTTGCCATGCGGGCCGCTCCGCCTCCCATGTTGACCAGATCGGATATGGACCGGGTCGGGTTCGGGTTCGGATGGCACGACCACTGTCATCGGACGAGGAGGGCGTCATGACCAACGTTCTCGCCATGGACGACTCACGGCGGCTGACGAGCGTGGTCACGGCCGTGCTCGTGACCACGATGCTGGCAGGGTGCGGCGCATCGCGCGGGTCATCCGATACCCAGCAGCCCAACATGTACGACGTCGGCGGGCACGACCTGTACATGTCCTGCACCGGCGACGGCTCGGTCACCGTCGTCTACGTGCACGGCTGGGTTCAGGACCCGAGCTACGTACCGCACGACAGTGCGACCGGCATCCGCGACCGGCTCGCTGACGACTTCCGCGTGTGCTTGTACGACCGCCGCAACGTCGGGTCGAGCGAGACCGTCGACGCCGTGCAGACCCCCGCGGACTTGTTGCACGATATGGAGGCGGTGCTCACTGCGGGAGGTGCGAAGCCGCCCTACATCCTGATGGCAGCCTCGTTCGGAGGTCTCGTCGCGTCGTCGTACCTGCAGGCCCACCCCGACGACGTGGAGGGGATGGTTCTCCTCGACGCCCACTTCCCCGACGAACTGAGCCTGGATCGGTTACTCCCGCGGGAGGAGCGGTCCGACCACTTCCGGCAGCAGGACATGTGCTGCTCGGTGGAGCGGATCGCACAGTACGACCTCTTCCGCTCGCTCCAACCCGGCATCGGAAGAGAGCCCGACATCCCGGTCGTCTACCTCGCCTCGAGGCAGGACCAACTCGATGAGAACGGCATCGGGTCACCGAAGTACCATGCTCGCGTCCTCGGTGCGCTGAAGGCCTACGTCAACCGGTTCTCGCCGGGCGTCTTCCGGTGGGTGGACGCACCACATTTCATGGAGCCGGTCGTTCCGAGCGTCATCGCCCGTGCGGTGCGAGAGGTCGATCAGCTCGCAAAGCAGAACTGAACCATCTCGACCAAGCCCAATCGCGCAGCACCTGGAGCGCGGACCAGGCTCCCCCTCTGTTCGCGTCGTACACCAAGACCCGGAGATTGGGTTGCGGCACGGTTCGGCTGGGTCGCTGTTGTCGATCCCAGCACACCCCCCCGGGACCTCGAGTACGTCATCGCCCAGGCGGCTTTGAGCGGCTTCGAGCGGCTCAGAAGGGGTTTTGAGACGCCTCGCCTAGCGGCTCGGCTCCTCAACCACCGTAGCGGGGGATCACCCAGAGCGGATGACGGGAATCGAACCCGCATTCTGAGCTTGGGAAGTGGGCAACCGAGCGTGAAGGAGATTCGTTCTGCCTGCCTGGCCACGCCTGCGGGGACCGCGGGCTGTCATGTGTTGTCGCACGCGGATCGCACGGTGACCAGTGTGCATCGTTGCGAGCGGTTGCTGGCGCCGGTTGGGGGTTGGCCCACGAAATGAACAGGTACGTTAGGGCACACCGCTCGGGATTCTGACAGAATCCCAGTAGGTGACAGATCAGTCCGGGCGAGATGGATCGGGTGCGCAGGGAGGGGGCGTCGTGAGTTACTCACCGCCGCTGGCTGCGACCCTGAGCGGGGCTTCGCTGCGGCAGCTGGCATATTGGCGAAAGCCTCCGAGTCTGTTCGAACCCGAGCATGGCCGTTCGCCGCGGATCCTTTACTCCTACCGTGACATCGTCGCGCTAAGGATGTTCGTTCAGCTTCGCGAGCAGTTGTCGCTGCAACGAGTCCGTCGCGCGGTTGAGTGGCTCGAGCGAAACTTCCCGGAGACCCATCTCGCCGCGCATCAACTTAAGGCAGTGGGCAGCACTGCGGTCTGGATAAGCCCGGACGGTGACCACGTCGATGTCGTCGAGCATCCCGGTCAACCGGGGTTCCAGGTCGTCCTAAGTGATCTATTCGGTGAGTTCATCACGGAGAGTGGACGGAGGGTCCCCGATCTGGCCGAGCCCACGCAAGGCGTCTCAATCGATCCTGGCGTACGAGCAGGGTTTCCAGTCATCGAGGGAACACGAATTCCCTTTACAGTCGTGGCGAGCCTCCGCCAGGACGGCCTGAGCGACGAAGAAATCGCAGATCTCTACCCTGCGGTCACGCCGCGCGAAGTCGCGGGCGCACACGCTTTGGCGGAGTGGGTGGATGAGATGACTCGTCCCGCGGTCGCTGGTTAGGCCTGGGACGCGTGCGGCTTCTGCTGGATGAGGATGTTCCCCAGCCGCTACTTGGCTTGCTCAAGCATTTGCTGCGCGGCAATGTGGTTGAGCATGTTCAGACTGTCGGATGGAGGGGGAAGAAGGATCTCGCGCTCTACCGAGATGCCGCCGGACGGTTCGACGCAGTCTTGACCAACGACCTGCGCCAACTGCAGGATCCCGATGAGTGTCGCGCGATTCAACGGTCCGGTCTTCATTACATCTCTTATGAGCTGCGCGACGGTCTGGACGGACTGGCGATGGCATCCGCCGCCATCTGTGCAGCCATCCGCCCTGTAGTTACGGATCTGGGGGCGGCCAACTCGCAACGGATTGTGCGTATACACAGCCTCGCATCGGGGAGGCGGCGGTTCGACGTGAGCAATCCAGCCACCGATCCGCCGAGCCAGTATTGGCCGTAGCGGGCGGGCCGAGGACGGCGCGCAGCGCCGCCCGGAGGCCGCCGCGCCGGCGGAGCCGGCGCTCTTGATCCGCTAGAGGTGTGCTCGGCAAAGGTCGGGCAGGAGGAGCGGATGATCTCGCGCAGGCTCGTGCGTCATTGCGCCCAGAAGTACGCGGACACATGTCTGATTCATGGCGACTCTCCGCGGCGCGACGGCGCTCATCGCATAGCACGCGCCAGGCCGCCAAGTTACGCCTTCGAGCCGATGACGGGCTGCTTGCATTGTTCCTGATACTCGAAGTGGCCGAGAATGTGGAGCAGGTGTCGGAAACTGCGGCTGTTGCGGGCTGCCGCCATCAGGTCGAGTCGATCTGCGATCTTCTGACCGTCGTCGATCTTGTCGTACTGTTTGCCCTTCGCCGCCTTCTCTAAGAGGTCAAGAGCCTTCGCTCTGTCCGCCTTGTCCGGTTCAACATGCTTCACCAGCGCGTTCGAAACCTCATACCGGGCCCGCTGCTTGCGCAGTGCCCCGAGGTCGGCGATGAGCCAGTTCTCGAATGTGCGGTCCTTATAGACGACTTCGATGCGAAACGATCCGGGGGAGAGCCGGCTTAGCTCGTCCTTCAGCGCAGTGGCCAACTCTCCAGGGGCACTCACTTGCTGCTCGCGGTCAATCACGAGCACGAACAGACCGGTGCTCCGGGCGTGGGCTTGCCGCAGCAAAGGCTCGCAGGCTTTTGCGATGCCCTTCGCGGGTCCGTCCGGTTGACACGTCACGTGGACGATCTTGGGAGCCAGGACTCCGGTCCTCGTGGGCAGCGACCCGAAGAGCTTCTTGAAAGCGGAGAACTCGCCCATGCCCTCTGTCGCGATCATTGTCTTCATGAGTGTTCACCCGAGTCCGCGCGGAAGAGCCTCTGAGACGGCGCCACTATCGAGAAGCTCAAAGACCGTGATCTCGCCGTCGAGTACTTGCTGCGCGACTTCGGGATCCATCGATGCAACCTGAGCGATGCGGCTCCGCCCCGCCTCCATCCACATTAGGTAAACCGACTCAGGCGGCACAGTGGTCAGCAGAACCGGGGAGTGGCTCGTCAGCAGAATCTGCCTGTGCGAGTCCTGGCAGAGCTGAAGTAGTTGCCTGAGGATCCAAGGGTGCAAGGCGTTCTCGAGCTCCTCGATCACCAGGATCGACGCGCGTGGGTCAAAGATTGCCACGAGCAGCGCGAAAGCCTGGATCGTGCCGTCTGAGACTTCTGCGGAGTTCCAGGGCCGGCCGACTCCCCTCTCGCGAAACTGAACCGCGAGGCGCCTGTCCTCGGTGTACGCGATTGAGATCTCTTCGAGCGTTGGGAGGATGGTGCGCATAGCAGATTCGACGCTTGCCCAGGCATTAGCATGATTCCGGCGAAGGAAATCTGTCGCTCCCGGAAGGTTGTCACCGTGCAACTGCAGTTGAGCGCGTGGGGATGCGACCCCGGAGAGTCGCGATGTGTGGGGCGACAGTTGGAAGACCCGGATAGAGGATAGGAATCGTGAAACCTGCCAAAAAACGTCGACGTAGAAGCCGCGTGCGAAGATTAGATCACTCGGGGCAAGTTTGATCTCCGCTACGAACTCGTCCCGCTCATACACGTGAAGCAGGCCATCAAGGAACTCCGAGATGTCCTCCGCGTCAGTCTGTCGCTCGACACTGATGCCACCGGCCCGCTGTCGTTGGATATTCGCGAGTGCCCGACCTTCCAGAGTCCTCACCGAGATTGACTCCTCAATGACCTCGAAGTCGGCAGTTAGCGTCTGAGAGACAGTGCGAAACGCAAAGTCGTGCCGAATGACCACACCCGGAACTTTCTGACGGTTCCGCCCCTTCTTGCGTTCCCGGCCGCGTAGCCCTCCGTGCCGAAGCACGTCTTCCAGATCTTTGGCCTCGACCTCCACCTCGACGGCTATCCGGATCGGGCGTCGCGCCCGCCGCGTACGCCGGTGCGCGAGGTTCTCATACCCACCTCCATGGCTCACAGCGTGTTCGAGTCCGTGTAGGTAAGCGTTGCTGACAAAGACCAGGCCGTCGACAAGGTTGCTCTTGCCTGAGCCATTGGCCCCAGTGATAACGGTCAAATTGGCGAGATCCGCAGTAAAGTCGTATAAGGACTTGAACGCCTCGAAGTGAACTGATCTGATCCTCACCGGGGGCGCCTCGTCTCATGAGTGAACAGGTATCTGGGGCTTCGTCGCCCCGAACGGGGGCCACCTCGGTCACATCCAGATTATCGGGGTCCAGTGGTTGGCCACCAGACCGCCACTCGCTGCTGCGCACGTCACTTCAGACGCGGTGTGCGGGATCCGAGTAACACTCTCTCCTGCCGCGCCAGCACGCGCGTCACATTGCCTGTGTTCAAACCGCGCGGGAACGTGGTCTCCAGTCCCGCAGCAGACCGACGGCCGTGGCTCGTCGCGAACTGGGTATCACCCCCGGGATGAGGCTGTTGAGCTCTGGTGCGCTGGGGTCCTTGGTGCAGTCGATACCACGTTTCGCCATGCTTACGCTGGCCCTCCATGTGATGGTGACGTCCCGGATGACATCCGCGATGATCGCCATGGATGTGGTGAACGCGTCGGGTGAGGCAGCTACCAAAGCGGGGCGGCGGTTGGAGGCCTTCACGTAGGCGATGCTGCGCACGCCAGCAGCGTGGCAGGCAGTGATGTCGGTCGCTGAGTCGCCGATCATGACGCATCGTTCAGGGCGATCGTCGACGAGCGCCAGAGCGTCGAGCAGGATGCGTGGGTGGGGCTTCATCTGGTCCGGTTGGGCGTGTGGGCGTCCGACGATGTCGTCGACCAGGCCGCGGATGCGGTCGGCGTGGGCGTGAGCACGCGGGACCTGATGGCGCGGATGGGCCACGACAGCATGCATGCGGCGTTGATCTACCAGCACGCCACCCGGGAGGTCGACGACGCGATCGCCCGGGCCCTCGACGAGCGGATCAGGACGGCGCAGAGGCTCGAGAAGAGCGTCAGCGAACAGGCCGCGAGCGGGGGAGATGTCGCACGCGGATCGCACGCGAAGCCTTCTGGAGCCCTCGATGGGACCGTGCCCGAGGACCCGGAAACAGAAAACCCCAGGTCAGGCCTGGGGTTTCAGTGAGAGCGGATGACGGGAATCGAACCCGCATTCTGAGCTTGGGAAGCTCATGTTCTGCCATTGAACTACATCCGCATGGTCGGCCCCGGATCGCTCCGGCGGTCGGCCGGGTCAGATGCTACCTGACGCGGTCAGGCCGCCGGTGGGCACCGGGGTCAGGGTCGGGAAGCGGGGCTCCAGGCCGTCGCCGGAGGAGCGCCCGGTGAGGCGTCGCTGCACCCAGGGAGCGGCGTGCGCGCGGGCCCAGGCGCGGTCGGCGTCGCGCCGCTCCGCGCGGGTCTGCTCCGGCAGGACGGGTAGCGGGTCGAGCTGCAGCCGGTGCTCGACGCCCAGCGCCTCGAGGACCGCCACGGCCATCCGCTGGTGGCCGAGGGTGGACATGTGGATCCGGTCGACGTCCCACAACCGGGGATCGCGGTACTCGCGCATCCGCCAGAAGTCGACCAGCGTCGCGCTCAGGTCGTCGGCGACCTCGCGGACCAGCTCGTTGTAGACCGCCACCCGCCCGCGGAGGCGGCCGAACACCGGGGCCCAGCCCAGGTCGAAGCCGGTGAAGAGGACCAGGTGCGCCCCGGACGCGGCGATCCGGGCCAGCCCCTCCCGGTACGACGCCACCACGGCGTCCACGTCGACGACCGGGCGCAGGATGTCGTTGCCGCCGGCGTACACCGAGACCAGGTCGGGCCGCAGTGCGACCGCCGGCTCGACCTGCTGGTCCAGCACCGAGGCCATCTTGCGGCCCCGGATCGCGAGGTTGGCGTACGAGACCGTCTGGGCGGAGGCCGCCTGGTCGGCGAGCGCCTCGGCGACCCGGTCGGCCCAGCCGCGGACGCCGTTCGGGCGGGTCGGGTCGGGGTCGCCGACCCCCTCGGTGAAGGAGTCGCCCAACGCGACGTAGCGGGAGTACATGGCTGCCATTGTGGGACGCCGGAGACGCCCGCCCGCGGCCGGGTAGGGTGCGGCTGTGCTGCTGTCAGATCGCGACATCATGGCCGAGCTCGAGGCGAAGCGGGTGGGCCTCGAGCCGCTCGACCCCGCGATGATCCAGCCCTCCAGCATCGACGTCCGGCTCGACCGGTACTTCCGGGTCTTCGAGAACCACCGCTACCCGCACATCGACCCGGCGGAGGACCAGTCCGAGCTGACCCGCGAGGTCGAGCCCCAGGGTGACGAGCCGTTCATCCTGCACCCGGGCGAGTTCGTGCTCGGGTCGACGTACGAGGTGGTGTCGCTGCCCGACGACGTCGCGGCCCGCCTGGAGGGCAAGTCGTCGCTGGGCCGCCTGGGGCTGCTGACCCACTCGACCGCCGGGTTCATCGACCCCGGCTTCTCCGGGCACGTGACGCTGGAGCTGGCCAACGTGGCGAACCTGCCCATCAAGCTGTGGCCCGGGATGAAGATCGGCCAGCTCTGCTTCTTCCGGCTCTCCTCGCCGGCCGAGCACCCCTACGGGTCAAGCAAGTACGGCTCCCGGTACCAGGGGCAGCGAGGCCCGACGCCCTCGCGGTCCCACCTGAGCTTCCACCGCACCACGATCGACTGAGGCCGGCCCTGTGGCGCGGTTGCGCAACGACTGGTCGGGGCAGGTCCTGCCTCACCCCGAGGGGCGCCGCCGGTTCTTCGGCGACGTGCTGGGCGGCAGCCGCGCGACACCCTTGCAGAGCACGCTCGCGCGGTGCCGCGACCTGGGTCCGCTCTTCGAGCTGCAGGTCTTCTCGCAGCGGTTCGTCTTCGCGGCCTCCGCCGAGCTCGCCGCGGAGCTGTGCGACGAGTCGCGCTTCGAGAAGGCGCTGTCCCCGGCACTGGAGAGCCTGCGGGACTTCGTCGGCGACGGCCTCTTCACTGCCTACACCCGGGAGCGGAACTGGGGCCTGGCCCACGACCTGCTCATGCCGGCCTTCACCAAGCAGGCGATGCAGTCCTACCACCCGGTGATGCTGGCCGCCGTCGACGAGCTGGTCGCGCACTGGGACGCGGCGCCGGGCCCGGTCGACGTCGCAGAGGACATGACCCGGCTGACCCTGGAGACGATCGCGCGGACCGCCTTCAGCCGCGACTTCGGGTCCTTCACCCGCGCGGAGCCGCACCCGTTCGTGCCGGCGATGGTCGCCGCCCTGCGCACCGGCCAGCGCAAGGGCGTGCTGAACTCGATGCCCGGGGTCTCGCTGCTCGTCCGCCGGCTGGAGCGGCAGAACGCGCCGCACCAGGCCTACATCGACACCCTGCTGGACGAGCTGATCGCCGAACGCCGGGCGTCCGGCGAGCAGCACGACGACCTGCTCGGGATCATGCTCGACCAGGCCCACCCGGTCACCGGCGAACGCCTCGACGACCTCAACATCCGGCACCAGATCCTGACCTTCCTGGTCGCCGGCCACGAGACCACCTCGGGGGCGCTCTCCTTCGCGCTGTACTACCTGTCCCGCCACCCCGACGTGCTCGCCGCCGCACAGGCCGAGACCGACGCGGTGCTCGGCGAGGACCCGGACGCGGTCCCGACGTACGAGCAGGTCGCCCGCTTCCGGCACCTGCGCCGCGTCCTGGACGAGTCGCTGCGGCTGTGGCCGACCGCGCCCGCGTTCACCCGCAGCCCGCGGGAGGAGACCCTCCTGGCCGGCGAGCACCGGATGCGGCCCGAGGACTGGGTGATCGTGCTGCTGCCGCTGGTGCACCGCGACCCCGCCGTGTGGGGCGAGGACGCGGACGCCTTCGACCCCGACCGCTTCCTGCCGGAGCGCTCGAGGGGGCGGGCCCCGCACTCCTACAAGCCGTTCGGGACCGGCGAGCGCGCCTGCATCGGGCGGCAGTTCGCCCTCCACGAGGCGGTCCTGGTGCTGGCCCGGCTGCTGCACCGGTACGACGTGGCCGGCGACCCGTCGTACGAGCTCCGGGTCAGCGAGCGCCTCACCCTCATGCCGGTCGGCTTCGAGCTGACGCTCACGCTCCGGAAGCGCTGACCGCCCCGCCCCGAACGCACGCGAACTCCGCCCAGGTGGACGGAGTTCGCGCGCCGCCGAGCAGGCGGGTCAGTGGTCGAGGCGGTCGGCCAGGTGGTGCAGGCCTCGGGCGACCCGGCGGCGGGTGGTGCGCTCGCGCGGGGCGAGGCGGGCCCGCTCGGCGATCTGGACGCGCTCGTTGATCTGAGCGGTCGCGTTGCGGTCGGGGATCGTGTCGAAGCCGTTCATGCCGTTGCTCCTTCGTCGAGCTGGTCGAGCAGGATGTCGCCGCTGACCGTGCGGGCGCGGATCTCGATGTGGTCCTGGCCGTCGGCGGGCCGGCCGGCGCCGACCAGCGACGAGCGGACGTGGCCGCTGGTGCTGGAGACGTCGGTCCACACGGGGACGCCGGCGGGGATGCCGAGGCGGATGTCGCCCGACACGTTCTTGGCGCTGACCTGGCCGCGGGAGAAGCGGCTCACGCGCAGGTCACCGGAGGCGGTGGTGAGGGTCAGGTCGCTGGCCGCCTCGCCCACCCGCAGGTCGCCCGAGCCCGACTTGAGCTGGAGCGCGGAGGTCGTGCGGCCGACCGCGATGTCGCCTGAGCCGGTGCCGATGTCGGCCTTGCCCTGCAGCGACCTGATCTCGACGTCGCCGGACCCGGACTTGATCCGGGCACGGCCGCCGACCTGACCGAGTCCGACGTCGCCGGAGCCGGTCTTCACGACGGCGTCGCCGTCGGCGGCCTCGACCTCGACCTCACCGGAACCGGAGGTGAGGTCGAGGTGGCCCAGGGTGCCGACCGCAGTGACGTCGGCGGACCCGGTCTTGGTGGTCAGGTCGGCCCCGCGGGGGACGACCAGGCGGACCTGGTGGTTGGGGGAGCCGCTGAAGAAGCCGGTACGACGCGGGGCGACCACGACGACGAGGTCGCCGCGCTGCTCGACCACGACGTCCTCGGGGCTCTCGCCGCTGACCTCGACCAGCACCCGGTCGGTCTCCTCGGCGACCACGTTGACGCGGCCACCGCCGATCTCGACGTAGAGCTGCTGGGGGACGGTGCTCTGGAACTCGTGCTGCATGGTGGTCCTCCTGGGGAGAGGGTGGTGGTGGACGGGAGGGGTCAGACCCAGCCGGACATCCGGCGCGAGCCGGGCCGGCCTCGGCCGCCGGGGCCCTCGTCGAAGAACGGCAGGCTGCTCAGGTCGATGTCGACGTTGACCGCGCGCTGGGTGGTCGCGGCCCGAAGGGCGCTGACGATCCACCCGTTGAGGGAGTGGCCGCTGCGGGCAGCGAGCTCCTCGGCGCGGGTCTTGACGCTCTCGGGGATCCGGAGCGTGATGCGGGCGATCGCGCCGTCCTCCTCGCCATCCTCCTCGGCCAGCGGCAGAGCCTGGGTCGGCTCCTCCGACGACCTCGGGGCGACGGCGGGGACGTCGACCACGAGCTGCGGCTCGCGGCCGCGCATCCGGACCTCGACGGATCCGGCCGGCAGGTCGCCGGTGATCTGTGCTGCGGCGTCGGAGAGCAGCTCCATCGCAGTGAGGCGGAGGGCGGGCTCGAGCGCCAGGGTGAGCCGCTCGGCGGCCGCCTGCACGTCCGGGCCGCCTGCCGCCGCGGCGACGGCGAGGTCGTGCCGCAGGCTCTCGACGTAGGGGGTGATGTCCATGTGCACCACGATGATATCATGGTGGTGTCGTGTCAACACCATCGTGACATCACGTGGGTGTCACCCTGATGTCAGGGCAGACTGAGGGCATGCGTCTCACCTGGGTGGGCCACGCCACGGTCGTCCTCGACCTCGGCGGAGCCCGGATCCTGACCGACCCGCTGCTCCGCCCCCACGCCGGACCGCTGCACCGGATCGGGCCGCGCCCGGACCCGGCGAGCTGGGAGGGCACCGACGCGGTGCTGGTCTCGCACCTGCACCACGACCACGCCGAGCTGCGCTCCATCGCGCTGCTGCCGCCGGGCCTGCCGTACGTCGCCGGCCGCGAGAACGCCGCCTGGCTCGAGCAGCGCGCCGGGCTGACCACCCTGACAGGGGACCTCGGCGAGTGGCTCGACGTCGCCGGCCTGGAGGTGGCCCTGCTCCACGCCGACCACCACAGCCGGCCCATGCCGCACCGGCCCAACGAGGCCAACGGCCACCTGCTCCGGCACGCCGACGGCGTGGTGTGGTTCGCCGGCGACACCGACCTCTACCCGGGGCTCGCCGACCTCCCGGACCTGGCCGGCGCCCCGGTCGACGTCGCGCTGGTCCCGATCGCGGGGTGGGGGCCGCGGCTGTCGCCGGGCCACATGGGCCCGACGGAGGCGGCCCGCGCCTGCGCCATGACCGGGGCGCGGGCGGCGCTGCCGATCCACCACGCCACCTTCCACGTGCGGGGCATGCAGTACGCCGGACTGCACTGGATGCACCGGCCCTTGGAGGCGTTCGCCAAGGAGCTCACCCGGCTCGCCCCGGGTTGCGAGCTGCTGACGGTGCCGCTCGGCGGCTCGGTCGAGGTGTGAGGCGGCCACTCGGACAGGCAACTGTGCCCGCCCCGGGCCTGATCCGGGGTCAGAGCGGGCGAGTTGCCTGTCTGAGTGGCCGGTGCCCGCGCGCCAGGGTCAGGCGGCGCGGTCGCTGTCGCGGTCGGGGGTGCTCTCCTGCACCGTGCCCGCGCCGTCGGCGGCCGCCAGCCCGAAGGCGGAGAGCAGCGCGCGCTCCTTCCGCATCGCCGAGGCGATCGCGGGGTGGTCGGCGTGGTGCTCGAGCAGCGCCCGGACGCCACGGTGACGGGCCCGGGTGGTGCGGAAGGCACTCGTGACGTCGCTGGTCAGGTCGCCCTCGCCCCGCTCGATCGCGACGTACACCGCACCGGCCAGCGCGTGGCGCCAGTCGTGCTGCAGCTCGCGCAGGATCTCGGCCTCGTCGGCGAAGTGGTCCCAGATGAAGGGGGTGGCCCGCCACGGCGTCTCGAGGTCGCCCGTGCGGACGGCCGTCTCGACCAGCTCCGCGAGGGCGCGGTGCCGTCGCCTGCGGATGACTCCTGACTGCCACATGGTGCGCCTCCTCGTGGGACCTGGTGCTGGCCTTCCGTCCGTCGTGGCGACTCTCGCCGTATCCCTGAGGATCGGCACCCGAGGCCCCTAGGTCGAGCCGAAAGGCCAGGAATCGATCTTTCGACGATTCCTGATACCCGTTCGGGTCACGCCGTACATCGCTGTTCGGACTACCCGCCGCTGTCCTCGCCGCGGATCGGACCGTGCTGATCAGGAGGATCAGCACCCGGCGGTGATACGGCCCGGGCAGAGGGGATCTGGTCCGGTGCGAGGACCACGAACGCCGCGGGGCGGGCGACCCGGTGGGCCACCCGCCCCGCGGCGGTGTGCTGCTGGTGCCGTGCTGGTCAGGCAGGCTTCTCGTCCGCCTCCGGCTCGTCCGCGACGGGCGCCTCCGCCGGAGCGGCGTCGGCGACCGGAGCCGGAGCGGCGTCGGCGACCGGAGCCGGAGCGGCGTCGGCGACCGGAGCCGGAGCGGGGTCGGACACCGGAGCCGGAGCGGCGTCGGCGACCGGCGCCTCGGGCTCGCGCTCGAGCACCGCGACGGACCCGGGGGCCTCCTGCTGCTCGGGCGCAGCAGCCGCGACCGGCTCGCTGCGCTTGACCGCGGCCAGGAGCAGCTGGGCGACGTCGAGGACCTCGACCTCCTCGCGGGCCTTGCCGGAGGACTGCAGGCTGGTCACGCCGTCGGAGAGCATCACCCGGCAGAACGGGCAGCCGACCGCGATCTGGTCGGCGCCGGTCTCCACGGCCTCGGTCGAGCGGACGTCGTTGATCCGCTGGCCGATGGTCTCCTCCATCCACATGCGGGCACCACCGGCGCCGCAGCAGAAGGAGCGCTCGCCGCGCCGCTCCATCTCCTTGAACTCGGTGTTCGGGATGACCTCGAGCAGCTCGCGCGGCGGCGTGTAGACCTGGTTGTGCCGACCCAGGTAGCAGGGGTCGTGGTAGGTGATGGTCTTCTTCGGACCCGCCGTGTCCGCCACCGGGGTCAGCTTGCCCTCGCGCACGAGGCGGTTGAGCAGCTGGGTGTGGTGGGTGACCTCGAGCTCGATGCCGAGCTGGGAGTACTCGTTCTTCAGCGTGTTGAAGCAGTGCGCGCAGGTCGAGACGACCTTCTTGACCTTGGTCTCCTTGAAGGTCTCGACGTTCTGCATCGCGAGCTGCTGGAAGACGAACTCGTTGCCGGCGCGGCGGGCGGAGTCGCCGGTGCAGGTCTCGCCGTTGCCCAGGACCGCGAACGTGACGCCGGCCTTGTCGAGCAGCTCGGCCACCGCCTGGGTGGTCTTCTTGGCGCGGTCCTCGTAGGCGCCGGCGCAGCCGACCCAGAAGAGCCACTCGACCTCGTCGAGGTCCTCGACGTCCTCGCCGATGACCTTGACGTCGAAGGGCAGGTCCTTGGCCCAGTCCATCCGCGCGTTGGGCGACATGTTCCAGGGGTTGCCCTTGTTCTCCAGGCCCTTGAAGAGGCCGTTGAGCTCGGAGGGGAAGTTCGACTCGATCAGCACCTGGTAGCGGCGCATGTCGACGATGTGGTCCACGTGCTCGATGTCGACCGGGCACTGGTTGACGCACGCGCCGCAGCTGACGCAGGACCACAGCACGTCGGTGTCGATCACCGCGCCGCCGGTCGGGTGCCAGGCCTCGCCCTCGGTCGCGCCGACGAGCTCGCGCTCGGCCTCACGCTTGACCGCGTCCGGCAGGCTCTCGCGCCCCGCCTCGTCGGCCAGCATGTACGGCGCCTTCGCGAACGCGTGGTCGCGCAGGTTCATGATCAGCATCTTGGGCGAGAGCGGCTTCTCGGTGTTCCAGGCCGGGCACTGCGACTGGCAGCGGCCGCACTCGGTGCACGAGGCGAAGTCGAGCATGCCCTTCCAGGTGAAGTCCTCGATCTTGCCGATGCCCATCGCGGCGTCCTCGTCGAGGTCGTCGAGGTTCTCGAAGTCCAGCGGCTTGCCGCCGACGACCATCGGCTGCAGCGCGCCGAGCGCGACCGGCTCGCGCTTGAACATGACGTTCAGCGGGGCCAGGAAGATGTGCAGGTGCTTGGAGTTCAGCACGATGATGAGGAAGACGAGCATGACGCCGATGTGGAGCAGCAGGCCGACGTGCTCGAGGGTCTGCACGGCGCTCTCCGACAGCCCGTCGAGGACGTTGCCGATGCCGATCGAGGCGAAGGCGCCCTTGTCGTAGGGCAGGTTGCCGCCGGCCGAGGAGGCGCCCCGGAAGAGCAGCATCGTCCAGATGACGTTGAAGATCATGAAGAGGACGAGCCAGGCGCCCCCGAGGTGCGAGCCCTTGAACCGCGACTTCCGGCCGAGCTTGGCCGGGGCGTTCTTGAGGCGGATGCCGGCGAAGGTGGCCAGGCCGAGCAGACACATGACCGCGATGAAGTCCTGCGCGAAGCCGAGGACCTCCCAGTGGCCGACCAGCGGGATCGCCCACTGCTCGTTGCGGGAGAGCAGGATGCCGTAGGCCTCGAGGTAGACCGTGCCGAGGATCAGGAACGCCCACATCACGAAGAAGTGCGCAGCGCCGGGCACCGACCACTTGAGCAGCTTCTTCTGACCGAGGACCTCGACCAGCTGGTTCTTGATCGCCACCCCGGTCCGCTTGGTCACGTTCTCGAAGCGGTCCGGTGCCGGCTGACCGTTGGAGATGAGGCGGTAGAGGAACACCACGCGGCGCGCGGCGATCGGCAGCGCGATCAGGTTGATCACGACGCCCAGGATCAGAACGAGAGTCACTGTCACTCCAACCTTCCCGGCGTGACGCCGGAAGTGGTGCGGCTCGGGTCGGACCGAGAGTACGCGGATGTTGACCGCCGGGTCAGGGGGTCACGGGTGTGAGAGATATCCTACCAACCAGTAACTTTCCGCCGCCCGTCGCGGTCGCGCCGCCCCCGACAGGCCCCGGAGACAGCGAGACGGCGCCCGCGGAACCCCGAGGGGTCCACGAGCGCCGGCTCGTCGAGTGCTGCAGGCTCAGCCCGTTGATCAGTTCACGGAGACTGCCGACCAGGCGGACTTCACGGCGGCGACCTGGGTCGAGGTCGCGCCGTACAGGGCGGTGGCGGCGCTGACCGTGGCGGTGCGGGCGCCGGCGTAGTTCGTCGTCGACGTCATGTACGACGTCAGCGCGCGGTACCAGATCGCCGCGGCGGCGTCGCGGCCGATGCCGGTGACGGTGCTGCCGTTGCAGGTCGGGCTGTTGTAGGCGACCCCGCCGATCGTCTTCGCGCCGCTGCCCTCGGACAGCAGGTAGAAGAAGTGGTTGGCCACGCCCGAGGAGTAGTGCACGTCGACGCTCTTGGTGCGACGCGACCAGCAGTCCTGGCTGCCGCCGTCCAGGGAGGGCCGGTCCATCCGGCGGATGTAGTTGGTGGCCGGGTTGTAGGAGCGGAAGATCTCCTCGCCGATCACGTAGTCACCGGGGTCGCCGGCGTTGTTCGCCGAGAACTCGACCATCGTGCCCATGATGTCGCTGGTGGCCTCGTTGAGGCCGCCGGACTCCCCGGCGTACCGGAGGCCGGCGGTGCGCGAGGTGACGCCGTGGGTCATCTCGTGACCGGCGACGTCGAGCTCGACCAGCGGGTACGTCGTGGCGTCACCGTCGCCGTACTTCATGCAGAAGCAGGAGTCGCTCCACGAGGCGTTCACGTAGGCGCCGTCGTGGACGTAGGAGCGGGCGCCCTTGCCGTCGTTGGCGATGCCGGTGCGGCCGAAGGTGTTCTTGTAGAAGTCCCAGGTCTTGGCGATGCCGAAGTGGGCGTCGACCGCGGCGGTCTGGGCGCCACCGCCCCAGACGTTGTCGGCGTCGGTGAAGACCGGGGCCGAGGAGGCGAAGGGGCCGTTGTGCGTCTCGTTGTTGCCGCGCAGCGGGTCGACCATGCGGTAGGTGCCGGCGCTCAGCGTGGTCTCGAGCGGGACGGTGCCGACGAAGAGCCCCGTGCCGCTGCCGGTGTCGTTGAGCACCGAGGCCCAGCGGGTCAGCGTGCGCCCGCTGCGGGCGTCGAGGAACAGGTAGCTGCCGTGGGGGGCGCCGGTGCGGTCGCGGCCCTCGACGTTCACCCGGTAGGCCAGGACGGGGCGCTGCTGGCGCAGCAGCACGACCAGCTCGGGACGGGCCGTGCTGGGGCGGAAGCCGACCCGGTGCGCGGCCAGGTCCGCGGCGTGCCGGGCGGAGATGCCGGGCTGCACGGAGAGCCGGAACGACGGCACCCTCGCGCCGCTGGTCGAGCGGTAGGCGCCGTTCGCACGCTGGTGGATCACGAAGTCGCCGCCGACGACCGTCAGGCCGCGGTAGGTCCGGTCGAACCGGACGTCGCTGGCGCCGCCGCGGTGGAGCGCGACGTCGCGCAGCACGGCGGACTGGGCCCGGCCCAGGGCGTGCTGGTCGGCGTGGGCCCGGGCCCGCGAGACCGCCACGGCCCGCGCGGACCCGTGGGTCGCGGTCGGCCGGGCGGAGGTCGGTGCCGCCTGTGAGGCACCGGGTGCGGCCAGCAGGGCCGCGGAGACGCACGCTGCGGTGGCAGCGGCGAGCAAGGTTGCCCGCATGGGCAAACCCCCTTCGGTGAGGAGGCCGGTCACCGTGGCCGGCCTGAGGGTGATTCAAGTCACCCTTGCCCCGTCCTGCCCAGGCCAAACCGCGGTGTTGTGACCTGAATGTGACTCTTGCGTCCGGTCCGGCGCTCTCATCGGCGGAGGACCTCGCCCTCGTAACCGGTTGCCCGGCGGAGGATCTGCAAGCCCGCCGAGGGCCTCAGCGCAGCCGGCCGCCCGGGGTGAACGTCAGCCGCACCCGGCCCGTCGAGGTGCAGTAGGTGAAGGCGGACCCGAGCCGCTCGTGCGGCTGGCCGACCCGCAGCAGCACCTGCCTCACGGTCGACCCGGGGGCGAGCCGTGCGAAGGCCGCCCGGGGGCGGGCCAGGGCCGACTGTCGGCAGGCGTCGTTGGTGACGCCGACCGCCCGCTCCCACATCTGCAGGTAGGCCTCGGCGCCCCGGCTCATGTCGGTCGTGATCGCCGGACCCGCCTGCTGCCGCAGGTCCTGCAGCCAGTCCGGGTAGAGCCCGTAGTGCGCGACGCCGTCGACGTTGATGTCGTAGATCCGCTGGCCGCTGCGCTGGCGCCGGACGGTCACCCCGCCGAGCCCGGTGAACGGGTAGGTCACCTTGTCCGCGGCGTTCGCCCCGCGCGGGTTGCCCTGGGCGCCGAGGCCGTTGATGTCGGCGCCGTACCCGAAGCCGAAGTAGTAGCGCGGGTCGGCCCAGCGCAGGTGCTGGCGCCACTTGGCCACGAAGCCCGAGGAGTCGCCGGCATACGGCATCACCACGCCGCCGAGCCGGTAGATCCGCGGGTAGGCGTCGGGGGTGGACCAGGAGTGGCTGGAGATCACGCCGGAGTAGTGGAGCCGCTCCAGCAGCGTCAGGCTCGCCTGCCGGGCCTTCACGCTCATGTGGTCTGGGTCGACGATCATCCCGCGCTGCGCCATCGCCCGGATCAGGTGGTCCCCGAGCCCGGTCAGGCCGCGGTTGTTGCAGTGCGGGGTCGGGGCGTAGAGCGGCAGCGACGGCACGCTCAGCCCGGTCAGCTCCGCCACGGCGCCGAAGAGGCTGTCGCGCTGGCCGAGCAGGCCGCCGTCGGCGGGCAGCGTGGTCTGGTCGCGGTCCTGCACCCCCGGGGCGTACGACGACGGGCAGGTCCGCATGTCCCAGAAGGACTGCGTCTCCAGGAAGTTGGCGGCGTTGACCAGCGGGCCGATGCCGCCGGTGTCGCCGGCCACCCCGGCCAGGGCGTTGTCGAACTTGTTCACCAGCTCCATCTGCCGCACTCCGAGCCGGTGCACCTCGGCGAGCTGGGCGTCGATCTCCTCGGCGGTGCACTCGGGCACGTCGAGGACGGTCGAGCAGCCGAACGGGACGCTGGTCTCGATGCCCATCACCACCGCGAGCTTGCCCTCGTTGATCACCCGGCGGGCCTGGAAGGGGTCGGTGACGATCCGGTACCAGCCCTTGCCGGGGCCGCCGTACTGCGCGTCGACGTACCGCTCCAGCAGCCGCATGTCGTGGGCCTGCAGCCGGATCGAGTCCATGTCGTCGCAGGAGTTCCGCTTGACCGGGTAGAGGGTGCAGAGCTGGTTGTTCTCGACGAGCAGGTTGACGAAGACCCGCAGGCCGCCGCGCCAGGCGCGCTCCAGCCACTTGTAGTAGGTGCCCTCGTGGGTCAGCGAGTCCGGCGCCGGCCAGTCGTGGAAGGTCGGCCAGCCGACCGGGTCGTGGGTGCCGACCGGCGAGCCCGTCCGGGTCAGGTTCTCCAGCACCGCCCCGACGCCGTTGCCGGTGTGGTCCGGGCAGTCGACCAGCGCCACTGTCACGCCGTACGGCGACCAGGGGCGGCCGCAGTGCGCGTCGCCGCCGAGGAACTCGAAGGCCATCCCGTGGGTGTGCGCGTCGGTGACGCCGCGGACCTCCTGGTAGGGCGTCGCGCCGGCGAAGGGGCGGCCGGTGATGTCGACCCCGATCTCCGGCCAGGCGGCGCAGCCGGTGACCCGGCGCAGCGCGAAGCCGCTCGCTCCGAGCAGGGAGGTGGCGCCCTGGCGGAAGGTGAAGCGGGAGCCGTCGCGCCGCACGGTCCAGGTCGACTCAGGCCCCGGGGCCCCGGCCCTCCCCTGTGGGGTCGGGA
This sequence comes from Marmoricola sp., assembly GCA_044227235.1. GTDB lineage: Bacteria > Actinomycetota > Actinomycetes > Propionibacteriales > Nocardioidaceae > Marmoricola_A. The sequence goes on from JBGAFN010000003.1 coordinate 297,608, forward strand.
ACGACCGGGTGGTGTCGTAGAGCAGGTAGGAGCCGAGGTCGGTGGCCTGGAAGTGGAAGGGCTCGGCCTGGCCGGCGTCGGCCGCGGTCGCGTCGTACGACGTGCCCTGGCGGGTCACCCAGCGGCCGTCGGGCGCCTGCAGCGCGTAGCAGCCGCCGGCCATCGCGTACCGGTCCTGCGGCACCGCGCGGCGTGCGGGCGGCGCCGGCGCCCGCACCAGGCGCGGGTCGGGCTCGGCGCGCTGGGCCTCCACGGTCGCCACCCCGCGCCGGGCCTGCGCCGGCGTCGTCGGGTCGGCGGTGTCCTCGCCCGGCGCCGGCACCGCGCGGGAGAGCAGGTTCTTGGTGGCGGGGTCGTCGTGCCGGTGCGGCGCGCTGCCGGGTCCGTCGACGTGCGGCAGCGCCTCGGCCGCGACCAGGTCGCCGGCGGCCAGCGCCTCGGCCCGTGCCGCCCGGTCGTGGGCCGCGCGCAGGACGCCGACCGCAGACGCCGGCACCGGTGCCCCCGAGGGCGTCGGGTCCGGTGGGACGAGGAGGAAGGCGGCGGTGACGCCGCCGACGGCGAGTCCGGTCGAGGCGAGCAGGCGGAGACCACGGGGGTTCATGGACCGCCAACGACCGTCGTCGGCTCCCGGTCACGCCGAGAGGGCACGGACGCGCCGGGGCGGCTCAGCGGGCGAACTGGCGCAGGTCGTCGCAGAAGTCGCGCGTCGAGAGGTCGCTGTGGCCGGTGGACGGCTTGAGGACCTGGAACGAGTCCGGCACGTCGGTGTCGTCCTCCACGTCGCCCGGGGTGCCGTGGTAGTCCACGGCGAAGGAGTACCTGACCGCGCCGGGGTCCTTGAGCACGAGCCTCCCGGCGCTGTCGTAGAAGCGCGAGCCGCCGGCGGCGGAGACGACGATCGTGATCGTGCCGTTGCCGTTGTCGGTGATCCGGGTGTCGCGGGAGTTCGCGGTGAACACGCGGGTGAAGGTGCCACCGGTGTCCAGGTTGGTCCAGGTGATCGTGCCCCGCGTGCTCTCCCGGTAGTACGGGAACGGGGACGGGCCGCGCTGGTTGAGCACGTAGGTGCCGGTGATGTCGACGTGGTCCTGCACGGGGGTGCCCTCGCAGTCGACGACGGGTCCGGTGAAGGTGTCGTGGAACTGCCCTTTGTCCACTGGCGTCGCGGCTGCGCCGCCCACGCCGATGCCGCCCATCCCGACGCAGCTCGTCGCCGCCAGGAGCCCTGCCAGGGCCGTGGTCCTTCTGCTCATCCGAAATGCCTCCTCGTTCGCGGATCTCTTGCCTCTCCTACGGAACGAGGGTGCCGATCGGTTGACCGGCACCCGGGATCGGTCCCGACCGGTCCAGCCGGTCAGCCCGGCCGGCCCGACAGCCGGGTGGTGATCCGGGCCGCGGTCTCCACGACGGCGGTCACGATCCGGGCCGCGTCGGGGGCCGGCTCCTCGGCGTAGGTGACCGCGACCCCGGCGACGGGATGCCCGTTGTGGTCCACCACCGCGGCCGCGACGGAGGCGAAGCCGGGGGTGACCTCGCCGGACTCGACGGCGTACCCACGCTGACGGGTTTCGGCCAGCACGACCCGGAGGGCCGACAGCGAGGTCGGTCCGAGGCCGAGCCGGTCGACGAAGGCGGTGCGGTCCGGGTAGAGCGCCCGCACCTGGTTGGCGGGCAGGGCGGCCAGGATCGCGCGGCCGCTGGCGGTCAGGTGGGCCGGCAGCCGGACCCCGACGTCGGTGACCAGCGGCGGCCGGCCGGGGGCGCGCTCCTCCACGACGTACAGCACGTCGCGGCCGTGCAGGACGGCCAGGTGTGCGCTCTGGCCGACGGCGTCGACCAGGCCGGCGAGCCGGTGCCGGGCGAGGCGCTGCAGCGGCTCCTGCCGGGAGTAGCCGCTGCCGACCTCGAACGCCGCGACCCCGAGGCCGTAGCGGTGCTCCTCGGGCAGGTGGACGACGAAGCCCTCCTCGACCATCGCGGCGAGCAGGTGGTACGCCGTGGAGCGGGGCAGGTCGCAGGCCGCGGCGAGCCGCTCCAGCGTCACGGGGGTCGGCTGGGTGGCGAGGAAGCGCAGCACGCGCATGGTGCGCGTCGCCGCCGGGACCTGTGCCATGGACGCCCTCTCGTGATGTGTCTCGGATCCGAGACAGAGACACTCTCGCACGGCTCGCCCTCGGCGTCGCGCAGGAGTGGAATCAGGGCATGGTCACGTCCACTCCTGTCCCCTCGGCCGGTCCGGGCGCACCTTCGCGTCCTCTCGCCGGGTCTGATGCGTCCGTTGGTGTCCTCTCGCCGGTGGAGGTGGGGGTGGGGGCGCTGTCCTTCGCCGACGTCGTCGCCGTCGCGCGGGGTGGGGCCGCGGTCCGGATCTCCGACGAGGCGCAGGCCGCGCTGACCCGCGCCCGTGCGCACGTCGAGGAGCTCGCCGCCGCCCCCACGCCGGCGTACGGCATCTCGACGGGGTTCGGGGCGCTCGCGACCCGGCACATCGCCCCCGAGCTGCGCGCCCAGCTGCAACGCAGCCTGGTCCGCAGCCACGCGGCCGGCAGCGGCCCGGAGGTCGAGCGCGAGGTCACCCGCGCGCTGATGCTGCTGCGGCTCTCCACCCTGTGCACCGGTCACACTGGCGTCCGGCCGGAGACCGCGCAGCTGCTCGCCGGCCTGCTGAGCCACGGGATCACCCCGGTCGTGCACGAGTACGGCTCGCTCGGCTGCTCCGGCGACCTCGCGCCGCTGTCGCACTGCGCGCTGGCCCTGATGGGGGAGGGCCCGGTCCGCCGGGCCGACGGCACCCTGACCGACGCCGCGACCGCCCTGGCCGAGGTCGGCCTGGCGCCGGTCGAGCTGGCCGCCAAGGAGGGCCTGGCCCTCATCAACGGCACCGACGGCATGCTCGGCATGCTCGTGCTGGCGCTGACCGACCTGGAGGACCTGCTCCGGGTCGCCGACGTCGCCGCGGCGATGTCGGTGGAGGGGCAGCTGGCCACCGACCGGGTCTTCGCCGCCGACCTGCAGGCCCTGCGGCCGCACCCGGGCCAGGCCGCCAGCGCCGCCAACCTGCGCCGCCTGCTGGCCGACTCCGGTGTGGTCGCCAGCCACCGCGGCCCCGACTGCAACCGGGTGCAGGACGCCTACTCGCTGCGCTGCTCGCCGCAGGTGCACGGCGCGGTCCGCGACACCGCCGACCACGCCGCCCTGGTCGCCTCCCGCGAGCTGGCGAGCGCGGTCGACAACCCGGTGGTGCTCGACGACGGCCGGGTGGAGTCCAACGGCAACTTCCACGGGGCCCCGGTCGCCTACGTCCTCGACTTCCTCGCGATCGCGGTCGCCGACCTCGCCAGCATCAGCGAGCGGCGCACCGACCGGTTCCTCGACCAGACCCGCAGCCACGGCCTCCCGCCGTTCCTGGCGCACGACCCCGGCGTCGACAGCGGCCACATGATCGCGCAGTACACCCAGGCCGCGATCGTCTCCGAGCTCAAGCGGCTCGCCCACCCGGCCAGCGTCGACTCCATCCCGAGCAGCGCCATGCAGGAGGACCACGTCTCGATGGGCTGGTCGGCCGCGCGCAAGCTGCGCCGCAGCATCGACGGGCTCACCCGGGTGCTCGCGATCGAGCTCCTCACCGCCGCCCGTGCCCTGGACCTCCGGGCCCCCCTCGCGCCCTCGCCTGCCACCGGCGCCGTCCGCGCCCTGCTCCGCGAGACCGTGCCCGGGCCGGGGCCCGACCGCCACCTCGCCCCCGAGATCGAGGCCGCCGTGCACGCGGTCGCCTCGGGGGCGGTGCGCTCCGTGGTGGAGGGGGTCCTCGGCGACCTGGCCTGAGGCCCCTCCCCCGAGCCGGGCTCAGCTCCGCAGCCCCAGCACCCGCTCGGCGGTCCGGTGGGCCAGGGCGTACCCGTCGACCATCGCCCGCCGGAAGTGCAGGCCGCCCCAGATCCGGGCGTTGAACGCGTCGCGCTCGATGGCCCCGATCGAGGTGTAGGTGCGGTCGGCGTTGGTCGCGTAGGAGTGCAGCACCAACGTCGTGTGCTCCCCGAGCGTGCGTCGGATCACCTGGGCCACCGGCCCGGTGAGCGCGGCGTGCCCGCTGACGTAGTCGCCGTACGGGGGCACGGGCAGCAGGGCCGTCCACCCGGCCTCGGGCGCGGTGGCCGGGTTGCCGTCGTCGGCCGCCCCGGCGATCGCCTGGGTCGGTCGCCAGAAGCCGACGTCGAACTTCTGCCGCCAGGCGCCGATCACCGAGTCGGCCTCGGAGGCGTGCGCGGTGGCGAAGAACCGGGTGGTGGCGGCCACCCCGAGCGGGTGCTCGCGCAGGTGACGTACGACGGCCTCGGTCAGCATGATCGCGGAGTTGGAGTTGAAGAAGAGCGCGGTGGCGGTCTGCTCGGCCGTGCGCTCCGTCGAGGTCGCCGAGCCGAGCCGGCGCACCTCGTCGTAGTCGGCCGCGTACGCCGCGGAGGTGAGCGGGTCGGGGCCGGGGACCGACACGACGTGGCGCAGCGCCAGGGGGCGCACGTAGCCCAGCCAGGGGGCGAGCATGCCGGTGGCGGGCGGCTGCCACACGCCCGGGCCGGGAGCGCGGGTGTAGACGATCGAGGCGTCGCCGCGGCCGTCCCCGACCCGGGAGGCGATGAGCGCGTCCGCCGCCTCGTGCCCGGCGCGCACCGCCCGGGCTGTGCACGGACCGGCGGCGGAGAGGCTGGTGGCCAGGTCGGCGTCGAGTGCGGCCGTCGAGGCCGGGAAGTACTCGGCGAGCACGTCGTGAGCGGCGACCGCGGCGGCCGTCGCTGCGGCCCGCGGCCCCCGGTGGGCCCGGTGGACGGCATCGTCCATGGCCAGGGAGGTGAACCCCAGGTAGAGCGCGCCGACCGGGACCGGGGAGGCGTTCTCGGTGTAGATGCTGCGGATGGCGGTGGTCTCCCAGTCGAGGACGGTCTGGGAGGCCGCCCGATTGCCGGAGAGCGCCGGATCGACCGCGGAGGCCGAGCCTGGCACGAACACGGGCGCGGTGGAGAGGGCGAGGACGACGGCGAGGCCGGTCGCGGTGGAGCGTGTGCTGGTCATGCGGGATCCCCCTGGCTGAGAAGTGGGCTGTCGCCCGCAGTCTCGGCGCGCCGGGGGCCGCGCGGTATTCGCGCTCAGGCGTATCTTTCGAGCCGCTCCCGCAGGTCCACGTCGACCGTGTCCCGTCCCTGCATCCGGGCCACCGCGGCCACCCGGTTCTCCACGCCGAGCTTGCGGTACGCGTGCTCGAGGTGCTTGCGCACGGTCGACGGCGCGATCGACAGGGACTGGGCGATCTCGCCGTTCGTGTGGCCCGCTGCCACCCGCATCAGGATCCGTCGCTCCTGGACGGTGAGGGTGGCGGGCAGCTGGGGCGTCGGCCGCTCGCGCACCAGCCGCTGCACCAGGGGTGCGACCATCCGGAGCATCGCCTCGTCGCGGGCGTCGAACGGGACGGTACGGCGGTACAGGTCCAGCTGGACGACGTGCCGCGCGCCGTTGCGGAACCCCAGCCACATCTCGTCCCGGACGTTCCGCTCGTGCAGGTAGTGCAGGAGGTCGGGCACCGCACTCAGGTGCAGCTGGCCGACCATGAGCGGGCCGTCGCACACCTGGGGGTCGAGGTCGTCCAGCGTGCCCGCGATGCTGACGACCTGGAGCACCCGGCCCGTGTCGTCCGCGTAGCCGACACCGACCTCGTCGGCCGGCACCAGCGTGCCCAGCGCGTCGAGCACCTCGCGGGTGGGCAGGGGCCTCCCCGGCACGGGCTCGGCGGACGCGAGGGTCCGCAGCGCGCGCTGCTCACGCTCGGAGAGGAGCAGGTCGACCAAGGGGCAAGCACCTCGCTAGGACCCTGTCGACCCTAGCCGGGACGGGGGAGGGCCGCCAGGGTCGCCGACCGTGCGAGAAGTCTCGGATCCGAGACAACGGTGGGGGCGGCGGGCTCCTGACCAGGTGCTGCGCGGAGTTGAATGAGCGCAACGCGAACCGATCGGAGACCTCGCATGACCGGCAGACCGAGGCCGCGCTGCGGATGCTGATGAACAACCTCGACCCGGAGAACGCCGAGCGGCCGGAGGACCTCGTCGTGTACGGCGGCACCGGCAAGGCGGCCCGCGACTGGCCGTCGTACGACGCGCTGGTGCGGACCCTGACGACGCTGGCCGACGACGAGACGATGCTCGTGCAGTCGGGGCGCCCGGTCGGCGTGATGCGGACCCACCCCTGGGCGCCGCGGGTGCTGATCGCCAACTCCAACCTGGTCGGGGACTGGGCCAACTGGGAGGAGTTCCGCCGGCTGGAGCACCTCGGGCTGACCATGTACGGCCAGATGACCGCCGGCTCGTGGATCTACATCGGCACCCAGGGGATCCTCCAGGGCACCTTCGAGACGTTCGCGGCGGTGGCCGACAAGCTGGCCGGCGCGGAGGGTGCCTCGTTGGCGGGGACGATCACGGTGACGGCGGGGCTCGGAGGCATGGGGGGTGCGCAGCCGCTCGCGGTCACCATGAACGGCGGCGTCGCGGTCTGCGTCGAGTGCGACCAGAGCCGGATCACCCGGCGGCTCGAGCACCGCTTCCTCGACGTCCAGGCCGACTCCCTCGACCACGCGCTCGAGCTGGCCGTGGCCGCCCGCGACGAGCGCCGTGCCCTGAGCATCGGGGTGCTCGGCAACGCCGCCGAGGTCCTCCCCGAGCTGCTCGCCCGCCGGGCGCCGATCGACATCGTCACCGACCAGACCAGCGCCCACGACCCGCTCTACTACCTGCCCGCCGGGGTCGCCTTCGAGGACTGGGCCGAGCTGCGCGAGAAGGACCCGGCCGGGCTGACCGCCGCCGCCCAGGAGTCGATGGCCCGGCACGTGGAGGCGATGGTCGGCTTCCAGGACCTCGGCGCCGAGGTGTTCGACTACGGCAACTCGATCCGCGACGAGGCCCGCAAGGGCGGGTTCGCCCGGGCCTTCGACTTCCCCGGCTTCGTGCCGGCCTACATCCGGCCGTTGTTCTGCGAGGGCAAGGGCCCGTTCCGCTGGGCGGCCCTGTCCGGTGACCCCGAGGACATCCGGAAGACCGACGAGGCGATCCTCGAGCTCTTCCCCGACAACGCCCGGCTGCACACCTGGATCCGGATGGCCCAGGAGCGGGTGCACTTCCAGGGACTCCCCGCCCGGATCTGCTGGCTCGGGTACGGCGAGCGCCACCTGGCCGGCCTGCGCTTCAACGAGATGGTGGCCAGCGGCGAGCTGTCCGCGCCGATCGTGATCGGCCGCGACCACCTCGACTGTGGGTCGGTGGCGAGCCCCTACCGGGAGACCGAGGCGATGGCCGACGGCTCCGACGCGATCGCCGACTGGCCGCTGCTCAACGCGCTGGTGAACACCGCGAGTGGTGCCACCTGGGTCTCGATCCACCACGGCGGCGGCGTCGGGATGGGCCGCTCGATCCACGCCGGCCAGGTCACCGTCGCCGACGGCACCGCTCTGGCGGCGGAGAAGATCGAGCGGGTGCTCACCAACGACCCGGGCATGGGCGTGATCCGGCATGTCGACGCCGGCTACGACCGGGCGGCGGAGGTCGCCGCCGAGCGGGGCGTCCGGATCCCGATGCGCGAAGGGTGAGCGGGTCAGCGGACCGCGCGCAGCGACGCCGGCGGGACGCCCTCCCGGCGGACGACCCAGGCGGCGACCTGGGCCCGGGAGCTGAACCCGAGCTTGCGCAGGATGTTCTCCACGTGCCCCTGCGCGGTGCGCACGGAGATCACCAGCCGGTCGGCGATCTCCTGGTTGGAGGCGCCCTCGCCGAGCAGGCCGGCGACCTGCTCCTCACGCGCCGTGAGCGGGGAGTCGGAGACGGGTCGAGGTCGTCCCTCGCCGAGGGCGAACGCGACGGCCTCGTCCTGCGACAGCGCGAGCCCGCGCCGGTAGGCGGCCTCGAAGCCACGGTCGGGCAGGGTGCCGCGAGCGATCTGCTCCCCGAGCTCGCGCTGCGCGGAGATGTACGGCGCGGACAGCGAGGACTCGCCGACGCGGCGCCAGATCGACTGGGCGGCGCCGAGCAGGGTGGCCGAGTGCTCAGCGGATCCCTCGGCGCCGGCGACGGCCGCGGCGGTCTCGAAGGTCCAGGCCAGCCCGAGCTGGTTGCTCAGCGCGGCGTTGACCCGAGCGCCCTCGCGGACCATCGTCAGGGCGCGCGGGGTGTCGCCTCCCATGAGGGCGGCCGAGGCCAGGATCCAGTAGGCGAAGCCGGCGAAGTAGAGCTCGCCCTCGGGCAGCCAGCCGAGCAGCTCCTGCAGGAAGTCCCGGCAGCGGTCGAGCTCGCCGGCGTAGAAGTACATGACGCCCAACGTGGCGCGGGCGGTCCCCTCCGGGCGAGGCCGACCGGCCTGCGCGAAGAGCTCGACGGCCTGCAGGCAGCGGGGGATCGCCCCGGTGACGTCGCCGGCGAAGAGCGTCTGCATGGCGTGCGCGAGGTGGTCGTACCCGCGCACCGCGAGGTCGCCGGAGGCGGCCGCGAGCCTCGCCTCCTCCTCCAGGAGCAGCGCGGCCTCGTCGAGGTCCATCTGCACGCTGGCCAGGTACGCCGCGAGGGCGAGGCCGACCGCGCGCTGGTCGTCGGTGCCGGTGCGGTGCTCCAGCGACCGCCGGGTCCACCGGCGGGCCTCGCTGAGCAGGCGGGTCGCGACCCAGTAGGTCTCCAGCGCCACGCATGCGCCGAGCACCCGGGGCGCCTCCTCGGGCAGCGCGGAGGCCGCCTCGAAGGCCGCCCGGAGGTTGGGGTGGTTGCGTTGCATCCGCCGGACCCAGGCGACCTGGTCGGGACCGTGCCACGCCTCGCCGCACCGCTCGGCCAGGCCCAGGAACCAGGCCCGGTGCCGGACCTGCCACTGCTCGGTCTCGCCGGCGAGCTCGAGCCGGTCGGCGCCGTACTGCCGGATCGTCTCCAGCATCCGGTAGTGCACGTCGACCTCGTCGGGGTCGCGGGTCAGCAGGGAGCGGTCCAGCAGGGAGGCCAGCAGGTCGAGCACGTCGCCGGGCTCGATGCCGGCGCCCGAGCAGACCGTCTCGGCCGCCTCCAGCCCGAAGCCGCCGGTGAAGACCGAGAGCCGCGCCCAGAGCAGCCGCTCCTGCTCGGTGCACAGGTCGTAGGACCAGCCGACCGAGGCGGCCAGCGACTGCTGGCGCAGCGGAGCCCCGCGGAAGCCGCGGCTGAGCAGGCCGTAGCGGTCGGTGAGCCGGTCGAGCATCGCCTGCGGCGTGAGCACCCGGATCCGGGCTGCGGCCAGCTCGATCGCCAGCGGCACGCCCTCGAGCGCGGCGCACAGCCGGCCGACGGCCTCGGCGTTGCGCGGGGTCAGCGCGAAGTCGGGCATCACGGCGCTCGCGCGCTGCACGAAGAGGCGGACCGCCTCGACGTCCGCGATCCGGCGCCACGCCTCGGCTCCGTCGAGCGCGGCCGGCTCCTCGGCGTCGGGGACCCGCAGCGGAGGCACCGGGTGCACGTGCTCCTCGGCGAGCCCGAGGGCCTGGCGGCTGGTGGCGAGCACCATCAGCCCCGGGCAGGCGGCCAGCAGCTCCTCGACAAGGTCGGCACATGCCGCGGCCAGGTGCTCGCAGTTGTCGAGCACCAGCACGGCGGAGCGGTCGCCGACGTACGCCGCGACCTGCATGCTCTCGGGGGTGTCGGAGGTCGGCTGCAGCCCGACCCTCTGGGCGACCGCGTGCCCCAGCAGCTCGGGGTCGAGGACGTCGGCGAGCTCGACGAACCAGACGGTCACGTCCGCGGCCAGCTCGCAGGCCAGCTGGCGGGCGACCCGGGTCTTCCCGGCCCCGCCGATGCCGGTGAGCGTGACGAGGCGCGCGGCCGTGAGCGTCCCCCGCACGGCCGCGACTTCCTCCTGCCGCCCGATCAGGGGAGTGGCGGCCATGGCCGTCGTCGTCACGTCGACCCCGACCCTAGGTCGGCCGAAGGTCCCGGGGGAATGGCGAGTTCGGACACCACGGAACCCCCCGGACGCCCTCCCAACCGCGCCGGGGGTGTTCCGTTCGGCGGAGCGCGCGTGGGGGATGCACTGCTCCGATCGAGCCGCACGGGGGGACACCGGCTCGACCTCCAGCATCGCTCGCCGAGCCGGTGCGGGGTACCCGCAGAATTACCCGTTTCCCTCCCCGCGTGCTCACCAGCGTCCGCGGTGCACGACCTCCTCGACGGGTCGGCGGGCCCGGCGCGCCGACCCGGGCGAGCCGGTGTCCTCGATCCGGTGCCCCAGGGTGACGGCCCCGATCGGCATGTGCGAGCCGGGCACCCCGAAGGCCTCCCGGAAGGCGTCGGTGCGGTCGCGGGGGAGTCCGAAGAAGCACGCGCCCAAGCCCTCGTCGACCGCGGTGAGCAGCATCAGCAGCGAGGCCATCGCGGTGTCCATGTGCCAGTACGGCACCGGCCAGGCCTGCTCCGCGGAAGCGCCGCGCTGCTTGTCCGGCTCGGCGTACCGGGCGAAGTAGGCCTCCTTGTGGGTCAGCGGCACGATCACCACCGGCGCGGTCATCATCCCGCGCAGCCAGGAGTCGGGCTCGGCCAGCCGCTCGCCGGCCGTCACCTGCCAGTAGCGGGCGACGTCCTCGGGCGTGTCGAGCACCAGGAACGCCCATCCCTGGGTGAACCCGGCGCTCGGGGCGCGCAGCGCGTTGGCCAGGACCCGGTCGAGGACGGCGGCGTCCACGGGCTCCGGCGAGTACTTTCTGACCATCCGGCGTCGCCGGACCACCTCGGTGAACTCCACCGGACCATGATGGCGGTTCCACGATGAGCACGTTCGAGCAGATGTGGCGCGACCTGGCCCCGGTGGGCCGCTCGGCGGCGACCGGGGGGTACCTGCGCCAACCCTTCGGCAGCGCTGAGCGGGAGTGCCACGCCTGGTTCCTCGAGCAGGCCCACGCTCGCGGCCTGATGGTGGAGGCCGACGCCCTCGGCTTCTGCACGATCGCCTGGTGGGGCCACCGTCCCGGCGTCCCGGGCGTGCTGACCGGGTCGCACCTGGACAGCGTCGTCGACGGCGGGGCGTACGACGGGCCGCTCGGCGTGGTCTCGGCCTTCGCCGCCATCGACCTGCTCCGCGACCGTGGCGTCACCCCGTCCCGCCCGCTCGGGGTCGCCCTCTTCCTGGAGGAGGAGGGGTCCCGGTTCGGGCTGGCCTGCCTGGGCTCCCGGGTCGTCACCGGTGCGGTCGACCTGGCCCGGCTGACCTCGCTGCGCGACCCCGACGGCACCTGGTTCCTCGACGCCGCCGACGCCGCCGGGACGCACCTCGTCCCCGACGACCCGCTGGCCTGGCCGGACCTGCGGGAGCGGATCGGCTGCTTCGTCGAGCTCCACGTCGAGCAGGGGCGCGACCTGGTCGACCGCGACGCGCCGGTCGGCGTGGCCAGCGCGATCTGGCCGCACGGGCGGTACCGCTTCGACCTGGCCGGCGAGGCCAACCACGCCGGCACGACCCGGATGGAGGACCGGCACGACCCGATGCTGACCTACGCGATGACGGCGCTGGCCGCCAACAAGCAGGCCCGGCTGACCGGCCAGCGGGCAACCTTCGGCCGCCTCGAGGTCCGGCCCAACGGCACCAACGCCGTCCCGTCGGCGGTGACCGCGTGGATGGACGCCCGGGCCTCCTCGACCGAGGCCCTCGAGGCGCTGGTCGCCGACATCACCCGCCAGGCCACCGACCGGGCCGGGCGCGACGGCACGACGGTGACGGTGACCGCGGAGTCGGTGACCCCGGAGATCACCTTCGACGCCGACCTCGCCGGCCGGCTCGCCACCGCCCTGGGCGGGGTGCCGGTGATCCCGACCGCCGCCGGGCACGACGCGGGCATCCTGCAGGACGCCGGCGTCCCCACCGCGATGCTCTTCGTCCGCAACCCGACCGGGGTCTCGCACTCGCCCGACGAGCACGCCGAGGTCGTGGACTGCCTGGCCGGGGTCGAGGCGCTCGCGGACTGCCTGGAGGCCCTGGCATGACGTCGTACCTGCTGCAGCACGCGCTCCTCGACGGGGTCGTCCACGACGACGTGCTGGTCACCGTCGAGGAGGGCCGCTTCAGCGCCGTCGAGGTCGGCGGGTCCGGCGCGCCGCGGCCCGACGATCAGACGCCGCCGGGGCTGACGCCGCCGGGGCTGACGGTGCCGGGGCTGACGCTGCCGGGGTTGGCGAACTGCCACAGCCACGCCTTCCACCGGGCGCTGCGCGGCCGCACGCAGACCGGCCGCGGGTCGTTCTGGACCTGGCGGGAGCAGATGTACGACCTGGCCGCCCGCCTCGACCCGGACTCCTACCGCACCCTGGCGACCGCCGTCTTCGCCGAGATGGTCGCCGCGGGGGTCACCTCGGTCGGCGAGTTCCACTACCTGCACCACCGGAGCGACGGGACGCCGTACGACGACCCCAACGCGATGGGGGCCGCGCTGGTCGAGGCCGCCCGCTCGGTCGGGCTGCGCATCGCACTGCTCGACACCTGCTACCTCGCCGCCGGGATCGGCCGGCCGCCCGAGGGCGTGCAGCGGCGCTTCTCCGACGGCAGCAGCGGGGCGTGGCTCGAGCGCGCCGACGCGCTCGGGACGCTCGTGGCCGACGGGGTCGTCGTCGGAGCCGCGATCCACTCGGTGCGCGCCGTGCCGCTGGACGACATGCGGGTGGTCGCCGACTGGGCCGATCGGTTCGAGGTGCCCCTGCACGTGCACCTGTCGGAGCAGGTCGCCGAGAACGAGGAGTGCCTCGCGGCGTACGGGCGGACCCCGACCGAGGTGCTCGCCGAGGCCGGCGCGCTCGGCCCGCGCACCAGCGTCGTGCACGCCACCCACCTGACCGACGTCGACGTCGCCCGGCTGGGCGCGGCCGCGTCGTACGCGTGCTTCTGCCCGACCACCGAGCGCGACCTGGGCGACGGGATCGGGCCCTCGCGCGAGCTCGCGGCCGCCGGCGCCGGGTTGACGCTGGGCAGCGACAGCCACGCGGTGGTCGACCTGTTCGAGGAGATGCGGGCCGTCGAGCTGGACGAGCGGCTGGCCACCCGGCAGCGCGGGCACTGGTCGGCCCCCGAGCTGCTCGCCGCCGCAACGGTGGCCGGGCACGCCTCCCTCGGGTTCCCCGACGCCGGCCGGATCGCGGTCGGCGCCCGGGCCGACCTGGTCACCGTCGACCTGGCCTCGGCCCGGACCGCCGGGTGCGGCGCGACGCCGGAGACGCTGGTCTTCGCCGCCGCGGCCGCAGACGTGGTGCAGGTCGTGGCCGACGGGCGGGTGGTCTTCCGCGCCGGGGACCCGGTCGGGGCCCGGCTGGACGCCGCGATCCGGGAGGTGTGGAGGTGAGCAGCCTGCTGGTCACCGGCATCGGCGAGCTGGTCAGCCACGATCCGGCCCTGCCCTTCGCGCTGGCCGACGCGGCCCTGGTGGTCGAGGGCGGCCGAGTCGCCTGGGTGGGGCCGCGTGCCTCCGCCCCGGCCGCGGACGCGGTCTACGACGCCGGCGGCCGTGCGGTCGTGCCCGGGTTCGTCGACGCGCACAGCCACCTCGTCTTCGCCGGCGACCGGGCGGCGGAGTTCGCCGCCCGGATGGCCGGCACGCCGTACGACGGCGGCGGGATCCGGACCACCGTCGCGGCGACCCGGGCGGCCACCGACGAGGAGCTCACCGCGAACCTGGTCCGGCTGCTCGGCGAGATGCGCCGGCAGGGCACCACCACGGTCGAGGTGAAGAGCGGATACGGGCTGACCGTCCGCGACGAGGCCCGCTCGCTCGCCGTGGCCGCGGCCCTGGTCTCGGACACGACCTTCCTCGGTGCGCACGTGGTGCCCGCGGAGTACGCCGACGACCCGGCGGCGTACGTCGCGCTCGTCACCGGGCCGATGCTGGAGGCCTGCGCGCCGTACGCCCGCTGGATCGACGTCTTCTGCGAGCGCGGCGCCTTCGACGCCGACCAGGCCCGGACGATCCTGGCCGCCGGCGCGGCGGCCGGTCTGCGCGGGCGGCTGCACGCCAACCAGCTCGGGCCCGGGCCCGGCGTGCAGCTCGCCTGTGAGCTCGGGCTGACCGCGGTCGACCACTGCACCTACCTGTCGGCCGACGACGTCGACGCGCTGGCCGCCTCGGGCACCGTGGCGACCCTGCTGCCGGGGGTGGAGTTCTCGACCCGGTCGCCGTACCCGGACGGGCGCGGGCTGCTCGACGCCGGTGTGACGGTGGCGCTGGCCAGCGACTGCAACCCCGGCTCCTGCTACACCTCCTCGCTCCCGCTGTGCATCGCGCTCGCCGTCCGGGAGATGCACCTCACCCCGGCCGAGGCGCTCACCGCGGCCACCCGGGGCGGCGCCGCCGCGTTGGCCCGCGACGACGTCGGCCACCTCGGCGTCGGGGCCATCGCCCACCTGGTCGTGCTCGACGCCCCGTCGTACGTCCACCTCGCTTACCGCCCCGGCGTCCCCCTCGTCCACGACGTCCTCAGTTGAGATGGCGCGCGTTCCGGGTTGAGATGGCGCGCGTTTCTGGGTCTCCGCCCCGTTGGTGTTGAGGTGGCGCGCGTTTCTGGGCCTCCGCCGCGTTGGTGTTGAGGTGGCGCGCGTTTCCGGTTGAGTGGGCGCGGGTTCCGGGTTGAGATGGCGCGCGTTTCTGGGTCTCCGCCGCGTCGGTGGTGAGGTGGCGCGCGTTTCCGGTTGAGATGGCGCGCGTTTCTGGTTGAGATGGCGCTCGTTTCGGAACGCGCGCCCACTCAACGCCGAATTGGCGCCCACTCAACCTGGAACGGGCGCCCACTCAACGTGGGAGATAGGGAGTTCTTCCGATGTGGGGGGCTACCTCAGAGGCACAGCATCGAGACATGAACTTCACCGACATGTACTACGCACAGTCCGAGGTCGACTTCCGCCGCGAGCGGGCGACCACCACGATCCGCCGGGGGCGCCGGCGCTGGCCACGCACCCCCGGGCGCGACAGCGCGAGCGCCGGCCGGAGCCGGAGCGACACCTGAGCCGGCAGCCGGCGGTCGTCTCGCACAGCGCGACGCCGACCTTGCAGGATGGGGGGATGCCTCCCGCTCCGCAGGCCCACGGCCGCCTCCTCGGCCGCGACCGCGAGCTCGCCCTGCTCCGCGAGCGGCTCGGGCTCGAGCCCGCGGGCAGCGGTGGCGCCGTCCTGGTCGGCGGGGACGCCGGCCTCGGCAAGACCCGCCTCCTGGTCGAGCTCGTCGACGGCGCCCGGGCCGAGGGCTGGCGGGTGATGGTGGGCCACTGCCTCGACTTCGCCGACAGCCTGCTGCCCTACCTGCCGTTCTCCGAGCTGGTCGGGCGGCTCGCGGACGAGGATCCCGAGACCGCGACCTGGCTGGCCGAGCAGCACCCCGCGATCACCGCCCTCGCCCCCGGTCGTCGGTTGATGTCCGACGCCGAACCGGTCGGGTCGCTCGACCGGGCCACCGTCTTCGAGGGCATGCACGCCGCGCTGGAGACCCTCGCCACCCGCTCGCCCGTCCTGGTCGTCGTGGAGGACCTGCACTGGGCCGACCAGTCGACCCGCGACCTGCTCAGCTTCCTGTTCGCCCGGCCGTTCCGCGGCCGCGTCGCCCTGGTCGCGTCGTACCGCTCCGAGGACCTGCACCGGCGGCACCCGCTGCGGGCCGCGCTGGCCCAGTGGGCGCGCGTCCGCGGCGTCGACCGCCTCCAGCTGGAGCCCCTCGCCGATCCCGACGTACGGCGGCTGGTGCGGTCCTTGGCGCCCGGCACGCTGCCCGAGCGCGAGGTTGCCCGGATCGTCGCCCGCGCGGAGGGCAATGCCTTCTTCGCCGAGGAGCTGGTCGCCGCCGGAGCCGCGGCGGGCATCCCCGACGACCTGGCCGACCTGCTGCTGGTCCGGCTCGACCGCCTCGACGACGCCGGGCGCGCGGTCGTGCGGGCCGCGGCCTGCGCCGGTCGTCGGGTCTCGCACGCCCTGCTGGCCGCCGTGGTCGACGTGCCGGACCTCGAGGCCGCGCTGCGCGGCGCCGTCGAGTCCCACGTGCTCGTCCGCACCGGCGCGGACTCGTTCGGCTTCCGGCACGCGCTGCTCGCCGAAGCGGTCCACGACGACCTGCTGCCGGGCGAGCGCGCCCGCCTGCACGCCGCGTTCGTGCGCGTGCTGACCGACGGCACCGTGGAGGGCACGGCGGCCGAGCTCGCCACCCACGCGCGGGCCGCCCACGACGTCCCGACCGCGGTGCGCGCCGGGATCCGGGCCGGCGAGGAGGCGATGGCGGTCGGCGGCCCGGACGACGCCGCCACCCACTTCGAGGCCGCACTCGACCTGGCCTCGCGCGGCGACGCCGACGACGTCGACCTGGCGGACCTGGTCATCCGGACCGCCGAGGCGGTCACCGCCTCCGGCCACCCGGCCCGGGCCAAGGCCCTGCTCGGGGACCACCTCGACCGACCCGTCCGCGCCTGGTCGGCGCACGAGCGGGCGCGGCTGCTGGTCGCCTGGAGCGCCAGTGCCCTGCTCAACGAGGTCGTCGACGACCTGCGCATCGCGACGGGCGAGGCCCTGGCCCTGGTCGGTGAGGAGCCGTCCCGGCTGCGGGCCTCGGCGCTGAGCCTGCACGCGATCGCGCACGCCATCGCCGACGACGACCGCGAGGCCGCCCGTTACGCCGGAGAGGCCCTGGTGATGGCCCAGCAGCTCGAGGTCCCACGGGTCGTGGCGGAGGCGACGACCACGCTGGCGAAGATCGACGAGAGGTCCGGGGACGCCGAGCCGGCCCTCAAGGCGCTGCTGGAGGTGGCCGACGACGCCCGCGCCCGCGGCGACGGGTACGGCGAGATGCGGGGCGCCTACAACCTGGGCTCGCTGCACCTCGAGCGCGGCCTGCTTGCCGAGGCCGAGGAGGCGTTCGCCCGGGCGGCGGCGGTCGCCGAACGGCTGGGCCAGCCGTGGGCGCCGTACGGGTTCGACGCCCGGTTCATGCAGGCGCTCACGGCGTACGTCCGCGGCCGGTGGGACGAGGTCACCGCCCTCACCGACGTCAGCGGCCAGACGCCGCCGATGGACCCGGAGGCGTTGCTGCGGTCGCTGCGGATGCTGCTCGGCGCGGCCCGGGGCGACGCCACCGTGCTGGACTCGCTGGAGTCCGTACGGCCCTCGTGGCCGCGGGAGGCGATCAGCGCGATCACCAGCGGCGCCGCCGCGATCGAGCTGTACGGCGCTGCCGGGGACCTGGCCTCGATGCGGCGCGTCTACGACGAGGTGGTGCAGGTCGTCGGCGGCATGTGGAGCCCGCTCTTCCTGGGCCGGGTCCGGCTCACCGCCCTGGTCCTCGGACAGCTGGCCGACGCGGCGGCCACCCCGGGAGCGGCCTCCGAGCTGCGTGCCGAGGGCGACCGTTTTGCGGACGTCGTCGAGGCGGTCGTCCGGCGGGTGGAGGCCGAGCAACGCCGTACCGGTCCGGAGTGGGCCGCCTGGGTGCTCCGTGCCCGCGCCGAACGGCTGCGGCTGGGGTGGCGCACCGGCGAGCCGGTCGACCTCGAGGCGATGCTGGCCGCCTGGCGTGACACCGCCGCGGCGTTCGAGTCCTACGGCCAGCCCTACGAGGCGGCCCGGTCGCAGGCCCGGCTCGCCGAGGCGCTCGCCGGAGCCGGACGGGCCCCGGAAGCCGCGGAGGTCGCTGTACCTGCCCGAGCGGTGGCCGTCGACCTCGGCGCCGTCCCCCTGGTCGCGCTGCTCGACCAGGTGGCCCGGCCGGCGCCGGCCGCTGCGGCCGGCGGGCTGACCGCCCGGGAGCACGAGATCCTCGGCCTGGTCGCCGAGGGGCTCAGCAACGGGGAGATCGCCCGCCGCCTCTTCATCAGCACCAAGACCGTCTCGGTGCACGTCTCCAACATCCTCGCCAAGCTCGGTGCCGCCAGCCGCACCGAGGCCGCCGCCATCGGCCGGCGTACCGGCCTCCTGGGCTGACCGCTCCGCACCCCGCCCCGCCCCGCCCGGCGGCTGTGCCGGCCCCGCCCCGCGGCGGCTGTGCCGGCCCCGCCCCGCGGCGCGGCTGTAACGCGGGGTTACGGACGCTCCACAAGGCGCCCGCCCCCTGCGAAGCGTCCCCACGCCCTGCGAAGACCACCCGAGCGTCGCAGCGACTTCGGGGTCGTCGTACGGCAGGCTGAGGGCCGTGGTGGAGGCGGGCTTCTGGGGCTTCGTGGCGGGCGCGGCGCTGCTGCTCGGCGCACTCGGCGGCCTCTACCTCCCCGCGAGCAAGAGGTTCATCGGCCTGGTGATGGGCTTCGGCACCGGCGTCCTGGTCAGCGCGGTGGCGTTCGAGCTCACCGCCGAGGCCTACGACCGCGCGGGCACCGACGCGGTCGTCCTGGGGCTCCTCGCCGGCTCGCTCACCTTCTTCGCCGGCGACTGGCTGATCGACCGCAAGGGCGGGCACCGGCGCAAGAGTCCCAACGGTCCGCAGGAGGGAGCCGGTCCGGCCGCCTTGGTCCTGGGGGCTCTGCTGGACGGGATCCCGGAGTCCGCCGCGATCGGGGTCAGCCTGGTCGGCGGGGGTGGGGTCGGGGTGGCCGTGGTGGTCGCGGTCTTCCTCTCCAACATCCCCGAGTCGCTCTCGGCCAGCGCCGGCCTGAAGGCGACGGGACGGTCGACCGGCCAGATCCTCGGGCTGTGGGGAGCGGTGACGCTGGCCTCGACGGTGGCGGCGGTCGCCGGCTTCGCTGTCCTCGGCGGCGCCGGGGCGACGACGCTCGCCGTGACCGAGGCCTTCGCCGCCGGTGCCATCCTCACGATGCTCTCGGACACGATGGTGCCGGAGGCGGTCGAGCATGCAGGAGCCCTGGTCGGCCTGGTCACCGTCCTCGGCTTCACCGCGGCGTTCCTGCTCTCGATGGCCTAGCGCTGCTGCTCTTAGCAGGGCAGTTGGACGCTTCGCAGGGCTCCGTACCCTTGTGATGCGTCCGTAACCCCGCGTTACAGCCAGCGGCGGGCCGCTCGTACGGCGTCACACCCGCAAGATCCGAGCAACTCGAAGAAACCTCCAAGAATCGGGCGCCATGCTCGGGACAACCCCGACATCCCGACGCCTGGGAGGCATCGATGCCCGAGACCATCTTCGGACTGCCGCTCCACCCCCTGATCGTGCACGCCACCGTCGTGGTCGTGCCCACCGCTGCGCTCGTCATACTCGCCTCGGTCTTCTCGAAGCGGTTCCGCGACTGGGCCGGCATCCTGCCGCTCGCCCTGGCCGTGGGCGCGGTGATCCTGACCCCGCTGTCGACCAGCACCGGCGAGAGCCTGGAGCACATGGTCGGCGAGTCCGCGCTGATCGAGAAGCACGCCCACTACGCCGACCTGCTCATCTGGTGGGCCGTCGGCATGCTCCTGGTGGCCGGTGCCTCCTGGTTCCTGCGCCGCGGCGGCAAGAGCCTGGGCTCAGGCGCCGGCATCGCCCTGATGGTGGCCGGTGCCGTGGTCGCCGCCGGGACGATGGTCCAGGTCGTGCTGATCGGTCACTCGGGCGCGAAGTCCGCCTGGGGTGACGTCGCGAAGGAGTCCACCTCGCAGAACCAGAACGCCGGCGACGGCGACTGACCGGACTCGACGGCTGCCACTCGACTGCTGGCACGCGACGGCTGCCACGCGACGGCTGGCAGCATGAGCCCGTGAGCCCGTCCCCCCGTGTCCTCCTGGTCGAGGACGACCGCGACCTGGCGCAGATGCTGCGGGGGCTGCTCACCGACGAGGGCTACCAGGTCGAGGTCGCCCACGACGGTCAGCGTGGACTGCACCTGGGCCTCACCCACGAGTACGACGTCCTGGTGCTGGACCGCGGCCTGCCCGCCGTCGAGGGGCTCGACCTCCTCGGTCGGCTCCGGTCCCGGGGCGTCACGGCCCCCGTGCTCGTCCTCTCCGCCCTGGCCAACCCCCGTGCCCGGGTCGAGGGGCTCGACGCGGGGGCCGAGGACTACCTCGGGAAGCCCTTCGACGTCGAGGAGCTGCTCGCCCGCCTCCGCGCCCTGTTGCGCCGCCACGCCGACGTCGCCCCGCGGCTCGCGGTCCCGGGGGGACACCTCGAGACCGAGCACCGCACCGTGGTCGGCCCGGACGGCGCCGGGGTGGCGCTGTCCGGCCGCGAGGCCGCCCTGCTCGAGGTGCTCGCCCGGCACCCCACCCGCGTCTTCACCCGCGGCGAGCTGCTCGCGCTGGCCTTCCCGTCGGCCGAGGAGGACGGCGTCGTCGACACCTACGTGCACTACCTGCGGCGCAAGCTCGGCAAGGGGGTCGTGCAGACCGTGCACGGCCTGGGCTACCGGCTGGGCTCGTCGTGACCGGTCGCACCCTGGTCTCCCCGACCGACGAGCTGCACCGCCGCTCGCGCCGCCTCGCCCTCCAGGTCGTCGTGCTGATCGTCGCGCTCCTGGCCGCGGTCGCCCTGCTGGCGCTGTGGCTCTACGAACGCACCGAGCACCGCGAGCTGGATGCCACCCTGCGCGCCGCCACCGCGACGTACACCCCCGCGGACGCGCCGCCCGGCTTCTGGGTGCTGCTCGAGCAGGGGTCGACGCGCACCCAGTCGGGCCCCACCCCGTCCGGACTGCCGGACGAGCGCGACCTCGCCGCCGTGGCCGCGGACGGGCGCGCCCGCCAGCACGAGTTCTCCGCCGACGACCGGCAGTACTTCGTCCGGACCGCCGCGCGCGAGGACGGCGTGGTCCAGGTCGTGGTGGACCGCACCAGTGCCGAGACCGCCAGCGGGCGGCTGGTCCGGGCCTTGCTGCTCGCCTCGGCGATCGGCGTCCTGCTCGCCGGTGCGGTGGCGGCCGCGCTCACGCGGCGGCTCTTCAACCCGCTCACCGACGCGTTGACCATGCAGCGGCGGTTCGTCTCTGACGCTAGCCACGAGCTGCGCACGCCGGTGACGCTGCTGAGCACCCGCGTCCAGCTCCTCTCCCGTCGGCTGGCGCGTGACCCGAGCACCTCCGACGACGTGCGCCGCGACCTGGACGGCGTGGTCGCCGACACCCGTGCGCTGGGCGACCTGCTCGACGAGCTCCTCGTTGCGGCCGAGCCCGGGCTCGAGCGTGAGGTCGGGCCGGTCGACCTGCCCGACCTGGTCGGCTCCGTGGTGGCGGCGGCGAGCGCCGCGGCGGCCGAGCGGGGTCTGCGCCTGGACACCGGTGCGCTGGCCCCGGTCGTCGTCGAGGTCTCCGAGCCCGCCGTACGTCGCGCCCTGACCGCACTGGTCGACAACGCCCTGGACCATGCGGCGCACGCCGTCCGCGTCACGGTCGTGGCGGGGCGTCGTACGGTCGAGGTGGCGGTGGCCGACGACGGGCCCGGCGTGCCGCCCGAGGTCGCACGGCGGATGTTCGAGAGGTTCGCCTCGACCCGCGCCGAGGACGCCGAGCCGACCGGGCGCCGGCACTACGGTCTCGGTCTCGCGCTGGTCGCCGACGTCGCGCTCGCCCACCACGGACGGGTCGAGGTCCGCGCGGCCGAGGGCGGCGGGGCCGTGCTGGTGCTCGTCCTGCCGCTCTGAGACACGGACGACGGGCCTCGTACGACGGGCGTCTTCGCAGGGCAGGTGGACGCTTCGCAGGGGGCGTGGACCTTGTGGAGCGTCCATAACCCCGCGTTACAACGGCGGCGGTGCCCGCGTTACAGCGGCGGCGGGGGCCAGCGTCAAAGAAGCGGGGTCAGGCGCCGTGGGGGAAGGCGTCGCGGACCTGGTCCTCGGTGAGGCCGTAGTCGGCGAGGGAGTAGTGGTGGCGGGGGGCGCGGGGGCCGTCCTGGGAGGCGCGGTGGTCGGCGGTCACGGCGGCCTCGACGTCCTCGTCCCAGGGCAGGCCGAAGGCGGCGTAGATCCCGGCGACCGTGCCGACCGGGTCCTTGACCAAGTCGTCGTACTGCACGTCGACGAACTGGGCCGGGTCGTAGGCCTCGCGGGCCTGCCGGAAGGTGTCGACCTCCCAGGACAGCAGCTCCAGGGTGTCCCGGCCGAGCTGCTCGCCGGTGAAGACCGTCGACCAGCCGGCGGTCGTGGTGGCCGCCAGGCTGCAGGCAGAGCCGACCGCGACGACCGGGTCGCGGTGGGTCTGCACCACCAGCGCGTCGGGGTAGACGGTCATCAGCGCGTCCAGCGCGTCGAGGTGGCTCGGGTTCTTCAGCACCCACCGCTTCTCGGGCTCGTGCAGCCCGATCAGCTGCAGGTTCTGCTTGTGCCGGGCGTACGACGGCACCCAGTCGGCCTCGGTGCGCAGCCACCGGGTGAAGGTGGGCAGGTGCGCCAGGGCCGGGTACGCCGAGGTGATCAGCGTCTGGCGGAGCAGCTGCCAGCACTCCTCGACGGTGTCGGCGGTCATGTAGTGGATGCCGGCGGCCTCGGGGTTCTCGGCCATGTGCTGCTCGAAGCCGGCCTTGAGCATCGCGTAGACCGGGTCGTCGTCCCAGGTGTCGCGCGGCGGTCGGGGCTGCGGCAGCTGGGTCAGCCACATCTCGAGCCCCTGGTGGTGCGGGTCGGCATGCAGCAGGCGCTGCAGGGCGGTGGTGCCCGAGCGCTGGATGCCGGTGACGAAGATCGGCCGCTCGACGACGACCTCGGCGTACGACGGGTGGGCGGCGAAGGCGGCGTTGGCGAGCAGCCGGGCCGCAAGCGCGCCGCGCAGGAACGACCGGTGCTGGGTGTTGCCGACGCCGGTCAGCCCCGCCTCGGTGGTGAACCCCTCGACGAGCAGCCGCAGCGGCTCCTGGTACTCGTCGGTGCCGAAGTCGGTGAGCCCGGTCATCCGGGTGGCGGCCTCGTGCAGGTCGTCGTAGGTGCCGATCGAGGCCCGTTCGCGGACCATCAGCGGTGGAACTCGCCGCAGCTGGCGTCCAGGCACACCCCGGTCACGGCACTGGCCAGCGGCGAGGCCAGCAGCAGCACGGCGTTGGCGACCTCGTCGGGCGTCGCGAGCCGGCGGAGGTCGTTCAGCGCCGCCTTCTCGTCGTAGACGTCCTGGTGGGTCACGCCGCGCTCGGCGGCCAGCCAGTCGAAGTACATCTTGTTGACGTCCTCGTAGATCCAGCTCGGCGCGATGGAGTTCACCCGGATGCCGCGCGGCCCCAGCTCGGTGGCCAGCGACTGGGCCAGGTGCAGCATCGCGCCCTTGGTCAGCTTGTAGGCCGCGAACTCCGGCTGCGACTGCCACAGCACGCCGGAGTTGATCATCACGACGTTGCCGCCGGACTGCTCCAGGGCGGGTGCGAAGACCGAGGCCAGCCGCAGGGGCGCCAGCACGTTGGTCCGCATCGACGCCTCGATCTTGTGGTGGTCGACCCGGGTCAGCGGGTCCATCGGCGGCATCCGGAAGGCGTTCGCGATGAGCACGTCGACCTGGCCGTAGGCGTCCAGCGACGCGTCGACCAGGTGCTGGCAGGCCAGCGGGTCGTCGACGTCGGTGGGCACCACGGTCACCTCGGCACCGTCCGCGCGCAGCTTGTCCGCGGCGGCCTCCAGCTTGTCCCGGGTCCGGGAGGCCAGCACCAGCCGGGCTCCCTCGGCGGCGGAGCGCTCGGCGAGCGCCGCCCCCAGCCCGGGGCCGTAGCCGGCCAGGACCACCACCTTGTCGACCAGCAGTTCCGTCATCCGTTGCCCCTCATCCGATCATTCGTGCTGCGACCCCGAGCTGGCGGTCGGCGATCCGCTGCGCCCACTGCTCGGGGGTGACCTGGTTGTGCTCGTGGAAGGGCAGCCGGGAGGCGACCTCGTCCACGTCGACGATCTCCAGCGTCGGACCGTCCTCGGCCGTCAGCGGACCGTCGAGGCGCTGCCAGCGGAACTGCAGGTAGCCCCGCCGGTGCCCGAGCCGCTCGACCCAGTTGTGCACGCCGGGGTCCCGGTCGGAGACGACGATCCGGATCATCCCGTCGGGGTCGACCTGCGCCTGGGCGGCGTTCAGCGACGTCTGGTGGTCGGCGTACTCCAGCGAGGTGTACCAGAGCGTCCCGAGCTGGAAGCCCAGGTACGGCGCGGTCCCGCGCGGCACGGTGAGCACCAGGGCCTGGTCGGGCTCGAGGTCGAAGTGGCCGACCGAGGACCACTGCGAGGACAGGCCGCCGGGGGTGGGCCGCGGCACGGTCAGGGTGTTGACCGGCTCGTTGAGGTAGAACCACTCCGGGAAGGCGAACCAGGTCCTGATCCGGCCGATCAGCATCCGGGCCGCGACGCCGTACCGCTTGTCGACCGCCGCCGTGCTCGTCGCCGGCTCCGAGGGCACCCCGAGGGTGTCGGCCCGGTGCAGGGTCAGCCGGCCGCGCTCCTCGCGCACCCAGTCGGAGGTGACCTCGCGGATCGCCAGCATCGCCGCGGACTCCGGCAGCACGACGTGGTGCGGCGAGGCGTACGGCGACCCGGCCGGCCCGAAGCTGACCTCGAAGGAGCCGTCGTCCTCGACCTTGAGGGCCCGGTCGTCGAAGGCCGTGGAGCCGTCCGGCGTGGAGCTGGGGGTGTAGTCGCCGCCGAGCACCTGGAAGCTGAGGTCGGTGGTCGTGCCCAGCCGGCCCCGGACGACGTAGGTCAGGTCGCTGCGCACGTTGGCGTGGTAGTAGATCGTGTCGGGGTTGTCGAGCCCCATCTTCGTGTGCTGGTTGGTGGAGTTGACGAGGAACGGGTGCGAGGGCGACCAGGCCCAGGCCATCTGGAGCGAGGCCCGGATCGACCCGGCCAGGTAGTCGAGCCCCTCGGCCAGCTCGGCCTCGGTGGTGACGAACGAGGCGCCGCGCACCAGCGCCTCCGCCTCCGCGATGGCGGCCGCGAACGCCTCGGTGCTGGAGCTCATCGGTTGACCTTGGCGACGACGTCCTCGGCGAAACGCTCGAGGTGCTGGATCTTCTTCTCCAGCGGCTCGGTGTCGGAGCCCTTCACGTAAGGATCGCGGAACCCGACGATCACGTCGGTGACGCCACGGTCCTCGAGCCGCTTCACGCCGTCGACGGAGTAGGCGTCGAACGAGATCACGTGCAGCTCGAACGGCCGGTCCTCGACCCCCTCCTCCTTGCGGATCTCCTGGATCCGGTCGAGCAGGACGTCGAGCTCGTCGTTCGGACCGCCACCGTGCATCCAGCCGTCGCCGCGGGTCACGGCCCGGCGCAGCGCGGCGTCGGCGTGGCCGCCGACCAGGATCGGGATGGGCTCGGTGGGAGCCGGGGTCTGTGTGATCGGCTGGATGTCGTAGAACTCGCCGTGGTACTCGAACTCGCCGCCGCGGGTCAGGCCCTTGACGATGTCGATGCACTCGTCGAACCGCTTGCCGCGCTTCTCCCACGGCACCCCCATCACCGCGTAGTCCTCGCGCCAGGGGGAGAGGCCGACGCCGAGCCCGAGCCGGTTGCCGGTCAGGAACGCGATCGACGCGGCCTGCTTGGCGACCAGGACCGGCGGTCGGATCGGCAGCTTGAGCACGAAGGGGGTCAGCCGCAGCGTGGTGGTCACCGCCCCGATCGCGGCGCAGAGCGTCATCGTCTCGATGAACTCCTTGCCCTCGAGGAACTCGCGGTTGCCGTCGGCGGTGTAGGGGTAGCGCGAGTCGGAGTCGGCCGGGTAGATCAGGCTGTCGGCGACCGTCATCGAGCTGTACCCCGCGGCCTCGGCGGCCTGCGCGAGCGGCAGGTAGTAGTGGGCCGAGGTCATCGCCTCGGCGTAGGTGAAGCGCATCCCGCGATACTAGAACCTGTTCCAGTTCTAGCGGTAGAGTCCTGCCATGCTGGATCTGCCGACCGTCTCGGACCGCCTCGAGATCGACGACCTCCTGACGCGCTACACCTTCGCCATCGACGCCGGCGACTGGGACCGGCTCGACGAGGTGTTCACCCCCGACGCGCACATCGACTACACCGCGTCCGGCGGCATCGCCGGGGCCATTCCCGAGGTGAAGGCGTGGCTGGCCGAGATGCTGCCGATGTTCTCGGCCCTGCACCACGTGATCTGCCAGAAGGAGGTCGTCCTCGACGGGGACACCGCACGGGTGCGGGCCTACTTCCTCAACCCGATGCAGATCGCCCAGCCCGACGGCGGCACCTGGCAGATGGACCTCGGGGGCGCCTACGTGCACCACCTGGTCCGCACCGAGCACGGGTGGCGCAGCCGCGAGCTGGTCGAGGAGCTGATCTGGCAGCGCAAGGACAGCTGACCCCGGGGTCGACCGGGTGGCGCGTCACTTCCCGACGAGCGTCCCGAGGACCGGGTCGAGCAGGCCTCCGAGCAGCCCCCCGACGCCGCCGGCCGGCGCGGAGGTCGCCACCGCGGTCGGCGGCGCGACCGGCGTGGGACGCGCGCTGACCGTCGGGCGCGGGGTCGAGGCGGGGGCCGGGCTCGTCGTCGGGCCGGCGGCCGGGGTCGGTGAGGCCGCGGCCTTCTGGACGCTCACCGGGCGTCGGTGCGCGGCGACCGGCACGGTGCGCCCGGCCGGGGCGCCGCTCGCGCGGAGCGTGACCTGCCGGGCCACGATCTGCCGCGAGCTCCCGGCATCGACCAGGGTGTCCTCGCCGGGCCCGGCCGCCGCCATCCCGAGCACCGTGACCCCGACCGCCGCCACCCCGCCGACCGCGGTCATCGTCGCGGTGCGGGACCAGGCGTGCTCGGCGCCCGGACGGCGTACGGCGTGCCGGCCGGGCTGTCGGCCCGCCCGGCGCCGTCCACCCGGTGCGGCGACCCGGCGCCCCCTGCTGGTCGTTGCCCGTCGCCGCTGCGCGTGACGTCCGTTCATGAGTCTGCCCCTCGGTCGGTCCCTCCCCAGGAACCTCCCCGCCCGCCGAGAAGGGTAGGACCCCGGACGGGTCCTGGCCAGGGCCGGCGACCGCGGATTGGGATCCGACCTCCCGGTGGGCGAGACTGGACCCATGTCCGGTCTGCAGCAGAAGGGTGGCCCCACCGACGAGTCCGGGGCGGGCCCTGCCGACGACCCGCGCCGCCGGCCCTGGGACGACGAGGAGGACCCCCGTCGTACGCTCCTGACCGCGCTCGGGGCGATGGCCGGCGTGGCGCTGCTGGTCGGCCTCGCGATCGGCGTCGTCGCCGTGGTCGGCCTCAAGGTGGCCGGGGTGGGGGCCGGTGCGGACACCGGCATCGACTCGGCTCCCGCGTCGCTCTACATCCCCGACTACCAGCCCACCGCCTCGGCCTCCGACGACCTCGAGCTGCCCGGCACCCCGGCCAACGAGTCGCCCTCGCCCTCGCTGGCCGAGGAGAGCGCCAGCCCCGCGCAGGCCATCACGTTGAACGCCTCGCCGCTGAAGGTCGCGGCCGGCGGCCGGATCGACTTCACCGGCGTGTACGGCGGCGGCGAGGGTCGGACCCTGCAGATCCAGCGCAAGGAGGCCGGCGTGTGGACCGACTTCCCGGTCGACGCCACGGTCCGAGGCGGCATCTTCTCCACCTGGATCATGACCAGCCGGACCGGGGAGACGAAGTTCCGCGTCGTCGACACCTCCGACCAGAAGGCCTCGAACGTCGTCACCGTCCAGATCGGCTGACGCCTTTCCTGCGGTCTCGTCGGTCGAGTTCCGTCCATCTCGACGGTTCTCGCGGCCGTTCCAGCCGTCGGGGGCGCGACGAGCGTCCGGATGGACGAAATTCCGCGCCACGACCGGGAATGAAACTTGAGTTGAACGCGCTCAACTCTTTTGACAGACTTCAACGAGGCGCGGCCCGCACGGGGCCGGCCCGACAAGCGTGGAGGTAAGCGGACATGGCTCGTGCGGTAGGCATCGACCTCGGTACGACGAACTCGGTCGTGGCGGTTCTCGAGGGCGGCGAGCCCACGGTCATCGCCAACGCCGAAGGCGCACGGACGACCCCCTCGGTGGTCGCGTTCGCCAAGAACGGCGAGGTGCTCGTGGGTGAGGTCGCCAAGCGGCAGGCCGTCACCAACGTCGACCGGACGATCCGGTCGGTCAAGCGGCACATGGGCACCGACTGGAAGCAGCAGGTGGACGACAAGTCGTTCACCCCGCAGCAGATCAGCGCCTTCGTGCTGCAGAAGCTCAAGCGCGACGCGGAGGCCTACCTCGGCGAGACCGTCACCGACGCGGTGATCACGGTCCCGGCGTACTTCTCCGACGCGCAGCGCCAGGCCACCAAGGAGGCCGGCGAGATCGCGGGCCTCAACGTCAGCCGGATCGTCAACGAGCCGACCGCGGCGGCGCTGGCCTACGGCCTCGACAAGGAGGGCGACCAGACCATCCTGGTCTTCGACCTCGGCGGCGGCACGTTCGACGTGTCCCTGCTGGAGATCGGCGACGGCGTGGTCGAGGTCAAGGCCACCTCCGGTGACAACCACCTCGGTGGCGACGACTGGGACAACCGCCTCGTCGAGTGGATGGTCAAGAAGTTCAAGGACAACAACGGCGTCGACCTCGGCGCCGACAAGATCGCCAAGCAGCGCCTGCAGGAGGCCGCGGAGAAGGCGAAGATCGAGCTGAGCTCCTCGACCGAGACCTCGATCCACCTGCCCTACATCACCCACGGCGAGTCCGGCCCGCTGCACTTCGAGGAGAAGCTCAGCCGCGCCGAGTTCCAGAAGCTCACCGCCGACCTGCTCGAGCGCACCAAGGCGCCGTTCAAGTCGGTCATCAAGGACGCCGGGATCGACGTCAAGGGCATCGACCACGTCGTGCTCGTCGGCGGCTCGACCCGGATGCCGGCCGTGGCCGACGTGGTCCGCGAGCTGACCGGGGGCAAGGAGCCCAACAAGGGCGTCAACCCCGACGAGGTCGTCGCCGTCGGCGCCGCGCTCCAGGCCGGGGTGCTCAAGGGCGAGGTCAAGGACGTCCTGCTCCTCGACGTCACCCCGCTGTCGCTCGGCATCGAGACCAAGGGTGGCGTGATGACCAAGCTCATCGAGCGCAACACCACGATCCCGACCAAGCGCTCGGAGGTCTTCACGACCGCCGACGACAACCAGCCCTCGGTGATGATCCAGGTCTTCCAGGGCGAGCGTCAGATGGCCGCGCAGAACCAGCCGCTCGGCAACTTCGAGCTGACCGGCCTGCCGCCGGCGCCGCGGGGCGTCCCGCAGATCGAGGTCACCTTCGACATCGACGCCAACGGCATCGTCCACGTCTCCGCGAAGGACCGGGGCACCGGCCGCGAGCAGTCGATGACGATCACCGGCGGGTCGGCACTGTCCAAGGACGACATCGACCGGATGGTCAAGGAGGCCGAGCAGTACGCCGAGGAGGACCGTCGCCGCAAGGAGGCCGTCGAGGCCCGCAACCAGGCCGAGGGGCTCGTCTACACGACCGAGAAGTTCCTCGCCGACAACGACGACAAGATCCCCGGTGAGGTCAAGGACGAGGTCAAGGCCGACGTCGAGTCGCTGAAGAAGGCGCTCGAGGACACCTCCGACGAGGCCGCCGACGCCATCGGCGCGGCCGCGGCCAAGCTCGCCGAGTCCAGCCAGAAGATGGGTGCCGCGATGTACGCCGCCGGCGAGGCCGGCGCGGCTGCCTCCGGAGCCGGCGACGCCGGGACCGGGGACGCCGACGACGACGTGGTCGAGGCCGAGATCGTCGACGACGAGGGTGACGACAAGTGACCCCTGGAGAGGGCGCGGCCGGAGCCGGGGGCCACTTCCCCGAGGAGGGCCAGGTCGACTTCGACGCCGAGACCGTCGACGAGCGCGTGGGGTCGCAGCAGCACGCTGCGGCCCCCGCGGGCGGCGCTGGTGACGGCGCTGCTGACAGCGACGACCGGTGGGTCGAGACGCCCGACGAGATGGCCGGCCGGATCAAGGAGCTCACCGCGGACCTGCAGCGGCTCCAGGCCGAGTACGTCAACTACAAGCGACGGGTCGACCGGGACCGTGACCTGGTCCTGCAGAACGCCAAGTTCTCGATCCTCTCCGCGCTGCTGCCGGTGCTCGACGACGTCGACCGGGCCCGCGAGCACGAGGAGCTCTCCGGCGGCTTCAAGGCCATCGCGGAGTCCCTGGAGCGGATCGTCGCCGGCGAGGGCCTGGTCAAGTTCGGCGCCGAGGGCGACCCCTTCGACCCGCACCTGCACGAGGCGCTGATGCACTCGCTGTCGCCGCACGTGGTGACGACGACCTGCGACAAGGTCGTGCAGGCGGGCTACCAGTTCGGTGACCGCGTCGTGCGGCCCGCCATGGTGACTGTGGTGGACCCCGACCCCCACGCCGCCCCGGTCGTGGTGGAGCCGGAGAACGACGACGCCGCGAAGACCGACAACGCCGCAGACGCCGGCGACGCCGAGGGCGCCCAGGGCGCCGCCCGGCTGGACGAGAGCACGCAGGGCTGACCCGGACACGAGAGAGGGGGCGCGGATGACCAGCACGGACTGGGCCAACAAGGACTTCTACAAGGTCCTCGGCGTGGCCAAGGACGCCTCGGCGGCCGACATCAAGAAGGCCTACCGCAAGCTGGCCCGCGAGAACCACCCCGACTCCAAGCCCGGCGACAAGGCGGCCGAGGAGCGCTTCAAGGCGATCGCCGAGGCGTACGACGTCGTCGGCGACGCCGAGAAGCGCCAGCAGTACGACGAGATGCGCTCGATGTTCTCGGGCGGCTTCAACCCGTACGGCGGCACCGGCGGCCCCGGCCAGGGGGCGCCGTTCGACCTCAACGACCTCTTCGGGCAGGCCGGGGGTGCGGGCGGCTACTCCGACGTCCTGGGCGACCTCTTCGGCCAGGGCGGCGCCCGCCGCGGCACCCGCTCGCGGGCCCGCCGGGGTGCGGACGTGGAGACGACGGCGACGATCGGCTTCACCGACGCGCTCGAGGGCGTCACCGTCTCGCTGCGGATGGCCAGCGAGGCGCCGTGCCAGGACTGCCGCGGCACCGGCGCCCGCGCGGGCACCACCCCGCGGGTGTGCCCCGAGTGCGAGGGGGTCGGCATGCGCCCGGCCTCCCGGGGCGGCGCGTTCACGCTCAACGAGACCTGCCCGGAGTGCCGTGGCCGCGGGCTGGTGGTCGACGACCCGTGCCCGACCTGCCACGGGTCCGGGCGGGGCCTGTCGGACCGGGCGATCCAGGCCCGCATCCCGGCGGGGGTCAAGGACGGCCAGCGCATCAAGCTGCGTGGCAAGGGCGCTCCCGGCGAGCACGGCGGCCCGGCGGGGGACCTGCTGGTCCTGGTCCGCGTGAACGCCCACCCGCTGTTCGGGCGGACCGGGGACAACCTCACGCTGAAGGTGCCCGTCAGCTTCGACGAGGCCGCCCTCGGCGCCGACATCAAGGTGCCCACGCTGCTCGGCGCGCCCGTGACCGTGAAGGTGCCCCCGGGCACGCCCTCGGGGCGCACGTTCCGGGTGCGGGGTCGTGGCGTCACCCGCAAGGACGGCACCAAGGGCGACCTGCTCGTCACCGTGGAGGTGCAGGTGCCCGCCACGCTGTCCGCCGAGGCGCGGGCCGCGGTCGAGGCCTTCCGGGCCTCCGGCGCCGGCGCCGACGTGAGGAGCCGGCTCTTCGAGGCAGGGGGCACGCGATGAGCACCTCCGGCGACCTTCCCGGTCCCGCCCCGCGCGGGCGGGCGCGTCGTACCGAGCAGGTGCCGGGTCCGGACGTCCCCGTCTACGTAATCTCCGTGGCCGCCGAGCTGACCGGCCTGCATCCGCAGACCCTGCGGACCTACGACCGGATCGGACTCGTCTCCCCCGGCCGGACCGGGGGCGGCGGCCGCCGCTACTCCTGGCGCGACATCGAGCTGCTCCGCGAGGTGGCCGACCTGACCGCGTCGGGGATCGGTCTGGAGGGAGTCCGCCGGATCCTCGAGCTGGAGAACCACGTCGCCGCGCTGCAGGCACGGCTGCGCGACCTGGAGGACCAGCTGGGGGCCGCGGAGTACGCCCTGCGGGCGACGCTCGCCGATCGGGGCTCGGCCCGAAACCTTCCGGCCGTCCTGGACACCTCGGCTGCACAATCTGTCGTCGTCTGGCGCCGCGGCCGCTGAATCGGTGACAACACCCTCTCAGGTTCCGATAGCATCCTAGGGCTACTCACGTGGGAGAGCAGCGACGCCCCGGGGCTGCGGGGCAGGTTGGAGCCGAGTCGTGTCAGTCGTGCTTGCCGAGGACGATGTCGACATCCGTGACCTCGTCCAGATCGTGCTGGAGGGGCTGGGTCTGTCCGTGCGCCCGGTCGGCAACGGTGCCGAGGCGCTCGCCGCGTGCCGGGAGGAGCCCCCGGTGCTGCTGCTGCTCGACATCACCATGCCGATCATGAACGGCCTCGAGGTGTGCCGGGCGATCCGCGCCGACGACGACCTCAAGGACCTCCCGATCATCCTGATGACCGCGCGGGCCCAGGCCACCGACGTGGAGGCCGGCATGGAGGCCGGGGCGGACACCTACATCATCAAGCCCTTCGGGCCGATCGAGCTGCGCGAGCACGTCGAGGCCACCATGGCCCGGCGCGGCCGACCGCTCAGCTGACCGGCTCCCCGGCAGTGTCTCCGACCGTGTCCCCGACCGTGTCCCCGACCGCCGGGACCGAGACGGTGGGGTCCGCCGCGCCCTCGGGAGGCAGCGCCTCGCGCAGCAGCGGCAGCCGCACCGTGAACGTGGTGCCCTGACCCAGGGTGGACTCCACCTCGACGGTGCCGTGGTGCCCGGCGATGATCGAGCTGACGATGGTCAGCCCCAGCCCCGCACCCTGGATCGCGAGCTGGCGCGCGTCGTTGCCGCGGTAGAACCGGTCGAAGAGGTGGCGCTGGTCCTGCTCGCTGATGCCGATCCCGGTGTCGATCACCTGGAAGATGGCCTCGCCCCCGGCGACCGCGAGGGCGGCGGTGATCGTGTCGCCCTCGTGGCTGAACTTCGCCGCGTTGCTCAGCAGGTTGACGAACGCCCGCTCGAGCTTGTCGGCGTCCCCGGAGACGGGGACCACGCCGTGCACCAGCCGCAGGTCGACGCAGACCTGTTGGTGCGGGAGCGCGTCGCCCAGGGACTCCACCGCGCGCCGGACCACGGAGGCGAGGTCGAGGGGGGCGGTGCGCAGCCGGAAGGAGCCCATCTCGACCTGGGACATGGTCAGCATGTCCTCGATCAGCCCCATCAGCCGGCGGCCGTTGCGCTCGATGCGGTGGACGATCTGGCGCTCCATCGTCGAGAGGCCCTGCCGGTCCAGGGGGTCGGGCGGGGCGTCGTCGGTGCCGACCGAGAGCAGCAGCTGGGAGTAGCCGATGATGCTGGTGATGGGCGTGCGGAGCTCGTGGCTGACGGTGGCCATGAAGTCGTTCTTGGTCTTGTCCACCTCGGCGAGCTGGTCGACCAGGCGCTGCTCGGCGCTCAGCGCCTCGGCGACCTGGGCCTCCTGCTCGCGGCGGCTGGTCACGTCCTCGACCACGCCGAGGTAGCCGATCCAGGTGCCGTCCTCGTCGAACCGCTGGGTGATCGTGACCGCCACCGTCCGGTGGTCGCCGTCCTTGCGCTCGAGGTCCCAGTCGAGGGTCACCCGGCCGCCGGGCAGGTCGAGGGCCGGCCCGACCAGCGCAGCGACGGTGACCGTGTCGCGCGCGTCGTCGAGCACGATCGTGCAGTGCGTACCGCCGGACTCGTCCACCGCGAGGCGCACGGTCGCCCGGTCGGTCACCTCGGCCCGGGACCACCCGGTGAGCTCCTCCGCCCCGACGCCGAAGAACTCGATGCGTCCGGCGCGGTCCGTGCCCAGGATGCCGGTCGCGGTACTGGCCTCGAGGATGTTGCTGACCAGGGCGTGGCTGGCGGTGAGGCGTGCCAGGGCGAGCACCCGCTCGGCCTTCACCAGGGCCAGTGGCAGCACGATCAGCGCGGAGGCGAGCAGGTCGGCCTGCAGCAGGGTGCCGACCATCTCGGGGGGCTGCCCGGCGGCGATGACAGCCGCGAACGGCCCGTGGCCGCGCAGCGTCAGCGTCGTGGTGACGGTGCCGATCAGGACCAGCTGCACCGACATCTCCCGGGGGGTGAGCCGGATCGCGCCCCAGATCAGCACCACGAACGGGACGAAGGTGAGCGGCAGGGTCTGCCCCGGGGCGAAGACCAGCAGGACGGTGGTGGCCAGCGCGGTCCACTGCAGCACCCGTTCGCCCGCGCTCGCCTGGGCCCCCGGCCGGGGCAGGCGCATGCCGAGCGGGCAGATGATCAGCAGCGCGGCGGTGTGTGAGGCGGCGACCGCGCGCCAGATCAGCCAGAACTCGCCGGAGACATCGATCATGACCGCCAGCGAGGCGATCAGCCCGGCCACCAGGGACCCGAGCAGGCTGCCCACCAGCAACCGGCCGAGGTCACCGAGGGTCTCCAGCGGCGGGCGGGCGGGCAGCCCCCCGCGGGTGGAGGGCGTCCGGCCGCGCGTGACCCAGGCGATGACCAGCACGGTCTCGGCGGTGTTGGCCACCGCGAAGAGGACCGAGGTGTCCAGGTCGCGTCCGCCGAGGAGGTTCGCGGCCACGCTCGCGGCGGCCAGCCCGGCGACGGTGGCGGGCCTCCAGCGCGACGGGGTGAAGGCGAGGGCGAGGAACGAGACACCGGCCGCCGGCCACACCGCCGCCACGTGCGACCCGGAGGGGCTCAGCTGCACCGCCAGGGTCCCGAGAGCGACGACGCCGAGGAGCAGGAGTGCGACGACGACGACCCACGCCCCCGCGGACGAGACCGCGCGGCGCAGGCCGTCACCTGAGGGTGTGGAGGTCATCGTGGACCAAGGTACGCCGCGGGGAGGCCCTGCGGACCGGCGGAACGTCACCCCGGCGTGGCCCGTTCCGCCCGATCTGCCCGAACCTCCGTCGGGCGTCGACGCGGGCCCCGACTTTCCCTAGAGTTGAGCGGAACAGACTCAACTTCTGCGACGTTGGACCCGGTGGACGGATCACGACGACCGGCGCTGCCGGGGCACCACAAGGGAGGGCACCCACACCGATGGACATCTCGAAGTTCACCACCCGCACCCAGGAGGCGATCGCCTCGGCGATCCAGGCCGCCAACACCGCGGGCCACAGCCAGCTCGAGGCGGTGCACCTGCTCGCCGCGCTGCTGGAGCAGAAGGACACCGTCGTACGGCCGCTGCTCGAGGCGGCCGGGGTGGACCCGGCCGCAGTGGCGAGCGCGGTCCAGGGCGAGCTGCGCAAGCTGCCCTCGGCCTCGGGGAGCACCGTCGCGGCCCCGTCGTACGCACGCTCGGCCATCCAGGCGATGAGCACGTCGCAGGAGATCGCTGCGGAGCTGAAGGACGACTACACCTCCGGTGAGCACCTGCTCGTCGCCCTGGCGAGCGTCGAGTCCCCCGCCCAGCGGCTGCTGGTCGAGCACAAGGCGACCGCCGACACGCTGCGCGCGGCGCTGCCCGGCGTCCGCAAGGGCCGGGTCACCAGCCAGGACCCGGAGTCGACGTTCCAGGCGCTGGAGAAGTACGCCGTCGACCTGACCGCCCGCGCCAACGAGGGCCGGATCGACCCCGTCATCGGACGCGACGACGAGATCCGCCGGGTCGTCCAGGTGCTCTCCCGCCGGACCAAGAACAACCCCGTCCTGATCGGCGAGCCCGGGGTCGGCAAGACCGCCGTCGTCGAGGGCCTCGCCCAGCGCATCGTCGACGGCGACGTGCCCGACTCCCTCAAGGGACGCCGGCTGCTCTCCCTCGACCTCGCGGCGATGGTCGCCGGGGCGAAGTACCGCGGCGAGTTCGAGGAGCGGCTCAAGGCCGTGCTCAACGAGATCAAGGAGTCCGAGGGGCAGGTCATCACGTTCATCGACGAGCTGCACACCGTCGTCGGCGCCGGGGCCGGCGGGGACGGCGCGATGGACGCGGGCAACATGCTCAAGCCGATGCTGGCCCGCGGCGAGCTGCGGATGATCGGCGCGACCACGCTCGACGAGTACCGCGAGCGGATCGAGAAGGACCCCGCCCTGGAGCGGCGGTTCCAGCAGATCTTCGTCGGCGAGCCGAGCGTCGAGGACACCATCGCGATCCTCCGCGGGCTGCAGGAGAAGTACGAGGCGCACCACGGGGTGAAGATCACCGACGCCGCGCTGGTCGCCGCCGCCATGCTGTCGGACCGCTACATCACCGGCCGCAAGCTGCCCGACAAGGCCATCGACCTGATCGACGAGGCCGGGTCCCGGCTGCGGATGGAGATCGAGTCCTCCCCGGTCGAGATCGACCAGCTCCGCCGGTCGGTGGACCGCATCAAGATGGAGCAGCTCGCGCTGGAGCGCGAGAGCGACCAGGCCTCGGCCGACCGGCTCGAGAAGCTCAAGGCCGACCTCGCCGACCGGCAGGAGACCCTGCGCGGCCTCGAGGCCCGGTGGGAGCGCGAGAAGGCCGGGCTGGAGGGCGCCGGCGAGATCCGCAAGCAGATCGAGGGGCTCCGGGTCGAGTACGAGCGGCTGCTCCGCGAGGGCGACCTGGCCAAGGCCAGCGAGATCCAGTACGGCCGGATCCCGGCGCTGGAGCACCGGCTGAGTGCCGCGGAGTCGCCCAGCGACGAGGAGCCGATGGTCCGCGAGGAGGTCGGTCCCGAGGAGATCGCCGAGGTCGTCGAGGCATGGACGGGCATCCCCACCGGACGCCTGCTGGAGGGCGAGACCGCCAAGCTGCTCAAGATGGAGGACGTGCTGGGGGAGCGGCTGATCGGCCAGCGCCCCGCCGTCGCCGCGGTCTCCGACGCCGTACGCCGCTCGCGGGCCGGCATCTCCGACCCCAACCGGCCGACCGGGTCGTTCCTGTTCCTCGGGCCCACCGGCGTCGGCAAGACCGAGCTGGCCAAGTCGCTGGCGGACTTCCTGTTCGACGACGAGCGGGCGATGGTGCGCATCGACATGAGCGAGTACTCCGAGAAGCACTCGGTGGCCCGCCTGGTCGGGGCGCCCCCCGGCTACGTCGGCTACGAGGAGGGCGGACAGCTCACCGAGGCCGTCCGGCGCCGCCCCTACTCGGTGGTGCTGCTCGACGAGGTCGAGAAGGCCCACCCCGAGGTCTTCGACATCCTGCTGCAGGTGCTCGACGACGGCCGGCTCACCGACGGTCAGGGCCGCACCGTGGACTTCCGCAACGTGGTGCTGATCCTCACCTCCAACCTGGGCTCGACCTACCTGATCGACCCGTCGCTGGACACCGAGAAGAAGCACGAGGCCGTGATGGGCGTGGTGCGACAGGCCTTCAAGCCGGAGTTCCTCAACCGGCTCGACGAGGTGGTCATGTTCGACGCCCTCACCAGCGAGGAGCTCGCCCACATCGTGGAGCTCCAGGTCGCCTCGCTGGCCAAGCGGCTGGAGGTCCGCCGGATCACCCTGGAGGTCACCCAGGACGCGAAGGACTGGCTGACCCTGGCCGGCTTCGACCCGGCGTACGGCGCCCGCCCGCTGCGCCGGCTGGTGCAGACCGCCATCGGCGACCAGCTCGCCCGGCTGCTCCTGGCCGGCGAGATCCCCGACGGCAGCACCGTCCGGGTCGCGGCCAACGACACCTCGGACGGGCTGGTTCTCAGCAAGGTCTGATCCAATGACCCTGTGAGCAACCCCGTGAGCGAGCAGAAGGCGCCTCCGCGTCCCCGGCAGGTCACCATGGCAGCAGTGATGTCCGTGGTGGCCTGCCTGCTGCTCGTGGTGGGGCTCTTCGACACCCTGCAGCGGCTCCGCACCCCCGACGCCCGCTCGGCGATCGACGACTTCCTCACCCGCCCGCCCGGCGACAGCCTGGGCGTCACGGTCGACCAGGTCACCGAGCTGGCCCGCGTCCTCGCACTGGTCAGCGGGGCGCTGGCCGCCACCGCCCTGGTCTTCGCCGTCTACGTGCTCCAGCGGCACCGGGTCGCCCGGATCGGGTTCACGGTGACCGCGGGACTGCTGCTGCTCACCATCCCGGTCGCCGGCGCGATGCCGTTCCTGGTGGCCGCGGCCGCGGGGCTGATGTGGAGCCGGCCCGCGCGCGACTGGTACGCCGGACGGACTCCCGCCCAGGCCGACGCCGCCCGCCCCGACCGCGACGGCCCTCCCACCCGGGAGACCCCGGCGCCGTGGCTGCCCCAACCCCCCTCCGTGCAGCGGCCGCCCGTCCAGCCGCCCGCGGAGGTTGCCGGGGAGCCGGCTCCGCCGACCTGGCCGGTCGGCACACCGGGCGCGCCCACCACCCCGCCGCCGGCGGCGTACCCGTTCGGGAGCCCGCCGCCCGCGGAGACCCCGGTGACCTACCCGCCGCCGGGCCCGCCGCCCGGCCCGTCGTACGGGCAGGCCCCGACCCCCGCGCCGTACGGGGCTCCCGCGCCGTACGGGCAGCCCGGGGCCTACCCGCCGGCCTACGGCACGCCTCCGGCTCCGGCGCCGTACGGCGCTCCGGTCGTGACCGGGAAGGCCGACCGGCGTCCCGCCACCGTGACGGTCGCCGCCCTGCTGACCTGGGTGGGTGCCGGCGCGGTCGCCGCCGGGATGGTGGCCTTCATGGTGCTGCTGGCCACCGACGGGGACCTGTTCATCCGGGAGTTCGACAAGGCGGCCCAGGGCAGCCGGATCAGTCTGGACCGTCAGCAGGTGCTCGCGGTGGGCTGGGCGTTCGCCGCCATGGTGGCGCTGTGGGCGGTCGCCGCTGCCGTGCTCGCCGTGATGGCCTTCCGCCGCAGCCAGGCCGGGCGCATCGGGCTGGTGGTCTCCGCGTCGGCGACCGTGCTGGCGAGCCTGCTGATGATCCTGAGCGTGGTCGCCGTGGTGCCCCTGATCCTCGCGGCAGCGACGATCACGCTCCTGTTCTCCGGCGGCGCCAACGACTGGTTCGCGCGGCGGCTGCCGCGTCGCCCGGGACCGCCGTCGTACCCCTACCAGCAAGGGCCGCCGCCCCAGGGCCCCGTCCCGCCCGCTGCCGGTCCGCCCCCGGGGCGTGTCGACCCCTGGTGACCCTCAGGCGGTGAGGTCGGCCGCGGCGAGCCGCTCCAGCGCCGCCTCGAGGACGGCCGTCTCCTTGCAGAACGCCCAGCGCACCAGCTGGTCGCCCGCGTCGGAGTCGTGGAACACCTGGGTCGGGATGGCGACCACGCCGGCGCGCTCCGGCAGAGTCCGGCAGAACGCCAGTCCGTCGGCGTGCCCCAGGGCGCTGATGTCGCTGAGCGCGAAGTAGCTGCCCAGCGGCGAGGTGGTCGGCAGACCCAGGTCCCGCAGCCCCGCCACCAGCAGGTCCCGGCGACCCTGCAGGCTCCGGGCGAGCCCGGCGACGTACGGCATCTCGTGGGTGAGGGCGTGGGCGACGGCGGGCTGCAGCGCGCTGGCGTTGGTGAAGGTGAGCCACTGCTTGGCCCCCAGCACGGCCCCGACGAGGTCGGCCGGACCGGTCGCCCACCCCACCTTCCAGCCCGTGAACGAGAACGACTTGCCCGCGCTGGAGATCGTCACCGTGCGGTCGAACATGCCCGGCAGGGTCGCCAGCGGCACGTGCTCGGCGTCGTCGAAGACGAGGTGCTCGTAGACCTCGTCGGTGATCACCAGGGTGTCGTGGCGCACCGCCAGCTCGGCGATGCAGGCCCGCTCGGCGGCGTCGAGGACCATCCCTGTCGGGTTGTGCGGGGAGTTGACGAGGATCGCCCGGGTGCGATCCGTGACGGCGGCCCGGAGCTCGTCGAGGTCGAGCCGGAAGTCCGGCCAGCGCAGGGTCACCGGCCGCCGTACGCCTCCGGCCATCGTCAGGCAGGCGACGTAGGAGTCGTAGTACGGCTCGACCACCACGACCTCGTCGCCGGGGTCGACCAGGCCGAGGATCGCGCCCGCGATCGCCTCGGTGGCCCCCGCGGTCACCACCACCTGGGTGTCGGGGTCCAGGTCGATCCCGTACGACGCCCGCTGGTGCTCGGCGACCGCGGCCCTCAGCTCGGGGGTGCCCCGGCCGGGGGCGTACTGGTTGCGCCCGCCGCGCAGCGCCGCGACCGCGGCCTCGACGACCGAGGGAGGCCCGTCCGCGTCGGGGAAGCCCTGTCCCAGGTTGAGCGCGCCGGTCCGCACCGCGAGGGCCGACATGGTCGCGAAGATCGTCTCGCCGAAGGCCTCGAAGCGCTGCCCTGCTCGCCTGTCCACCCTCGCGACGGTACCCGGGGGTGGCAGGATGCCAGGGCACCCGGACCACGAGGACGGGGCGGAACGGGGGAAGGGTCGTGACACCGGAGCGCGCGCGGAGGGCACCGGCGCTGGTCGCCGCCGCGCTCCTCGGCGCCCTCGCGCTGGCCGCCTGCTCCGCGGGCGGGACCGTCGTCGGGTCGGCCTCGCCGAGCCGGGCGACGGACCCGGCGTCCCCCGACCCGGTCGGACCGTTGACTACGGTCACCGCCCGCCCGACCCCGCGTGGTGACACCCGCCCCAACCTGCTGGTCATCGAGGCCGACGACATGCGCACCGACGACCTGCGCTGGATGCCGCACACCCGGGCGCTCGTGGGCGGACGCGGGCTCACCTTCCTCAACTCGTTCGCGCCGAACCCGCTGTGCTGCCCGTCCCGGTCGAGCTTCCTGACCGGGCTCTACTCGCACAACCACCACGTCCTCAGCCACGAGGAGCCCTACGGGTTCCACGTCCTCGACGACCGCTCGACCCTGGCCACCGCGCTGCAGGCGTCCGGCTACGAGACCGCCCTGGTCGGCAAGTACCTCAACGGGTACGGCATCCAGCCCACCCGCGATGGCGCCCCCTCCTCGACGTACGTGCCGCCCGGCTGGAGCCAGTGGTACGGCGGGCTCGACGACACCGTCGGCCGGGCCGGCGGCACCTACGACTACTTCCAGCTGACCTCGAACGTCAACGGCACCGTGCAGACCTGGCCGGGGCAGTACACCACCGACGTCACCGCCCGGCAGACCGAGGACCTGCTCACGCGCTTCAGCCGCGACGAGCGACCCGCGGCGGCCGGCCGGCGGAAGCCGTGGTTCGTGTGGTGGACCCCGGTCGCCCCTCACCACGGGAACCCCGTCGAGCCCGACGACCCGGGGACCGTCCTGCGCTCCGACGGGTTCGCGATGACCTTCCCGACCCCGGCCCGGCCGGACGCGGTCAAGGGCCGGTTCGACGCGCAGATCCCCCGCGGCCTCGGGGTGCGCCCCGACGGCCGAACCGAGCCCGACGTCTCCGACAAACCGCGCTACCTGCGCACCAAGCCCGAGCTGGACGCCGCCGAGCTGGCCGCCGAGACCACAGTCAGCCGCCAGCGGGCCGAGGCGCTCTCGGTGCTCGACGACCGCGTGGCCGACGTGCTGGGGCACCTCGACCGGGTCGGCGCCGGCGAGGACACCGTGGTCGTCTTCACCTCCGACAACGGCTACTACCTGGGCGAGCACCGCAAGCGCCAGGGCAAGATCAACCTGCACGAGCCGTCGATCCGGGTCCCGCTGCTGGTGCGCGGGCCGGGGGTGCCGGTCGGTCGCCGGTTCGACCCGGTGACCACCGTGGACCTGTCCCGCACGCTGGCCGGCTACGGCCGGGTCAGCCTCGGTGGGCCGCTGGGACCGCCGGACGGGCTGGACCTGCGCGACGTCATCTCCGGCGGGGACCGTGGCTGGCTCCGCCCGATCGTGCTGGAGGGGCGGATGACCGAGTCCCGCTACGTCAGCGCCGGGACGGGCGTCCCGTGGGGCGGCCTCAACACGGTCGGGATCCGGCTGGGTCGCTGGAAGCTGGTGCACTACGCGACCGGGGAGTCCGAGCTCTACGACCTCCGCGCCGACCCGCTGGAGCTCGACAGCCTGCGGCCCCGCGCCCGGCCCGGCGTACGGCGGGCGCTGGAGGCGCTGTGGCGGGAGTACGTCACCTGCTCGGGGGAGGCCTGCACCCGGGAGCTGCCCGCGCCGTGGCGGCTCACCCCCGCCCAGAACCAGGCGCTCACCGAGGCGCAGACCCGGGCCGAGGTCGCCTACTACGGTCACCCGCGGTGACCGGCCCCGGCTCCGCCCGGTCGGCGTGGGGCCGGCCGGCGTGGGTAGGGTCGGCGCCATGAGCGACGCCGCCCCCACCACCGACCGTGACGCCCTCGTCGAGGAGATCAAGGCCAAGGCCGTCGTGCACGGCAGGGTCACCCTGGCCTCGGGCAAGGAGGCCGACTACTACGTCGACCTGCGCCGGATCACGCTCGACGGGGTCGCCGCGCCGCTGGTCGGTCGGGTGATGCTCGAGCTCACCCGCGACCTCGACTTCGAGGCCGTCGGCGGTCTCACGCTGGGCGCCGACCCGGTCGCCACCGCGATGCTGCACGCCTCGGCCGCGGAGGGGAAGGTGCTCGACGCGTTCGTCGTCCGCAAGGAGGGCAAGGCCCACGGCCTCCAGCGCCGCATCGAGGGCGCCCCTGTCGAGGGCCGCCGCGTCCTGTGCGTCGAGGACACCTCCACTACCGGCGGCTCCGCCCTGACCGCCGTCGAGGCGCTCCGCGAAGCCGGCGCCGACGTGGTCGCTGTCGCCGTCATCGTCGACCGGGCCACCGGGGCCGCCGAGCGCGTCGCCGACGCCGGCCTCCCCTACCTCTACGCCGTCAGCAAGGACGACCTCGGCCTCTGACCCCTCCCCGTTGAACGGGCGCGCATTTCGCGTTGAGCTGGCGCGCGTTTCGGGTTGAGATGGCGCGCGTTTCTGGGTCTCCGCCGCGTCGGTGTTGAGATGGCGCGCGTTTCCGGTTGAGATGGCGCGCGTTTCGGGTCTCAGGTTCTCGTGACTGTCGCAACACCTGCTCGTGTGGGAGGTGCTCGTGACGCTTTCGTTGATGGTTCGGCGTGAGGTTTTCGCGCTGCTAGGACAGGGGTTGCTGCCGCGGGAGGTGGCGGCCCAGCTGGGCGTGTCGCAGACCGCGGTCCTGTCGTGGCGGGCCCAGGTTGGCGGGGTGATCCGTGAACGCGCACAAGAGTCCGGTCGGTACCTGAGTCGAGAGGAGCGCTACGAGATCGCTCGGCTCCGTGACGCCGGCCAAGGGGTGCGGGAGATCGGTCGTCGTCTGGGTCGTCCGGCCTCGACCATCAGTCGGGAGCTGGGCCGTGAACGCCGACCCGTGGGCGTTCCGGGCCGGGTCGGTCGCGGTGGGCCCGAAGGCCGATACCAGCCCGAGGCGGCTCATCAGGCCGCGCTGTTGGCCAGGGTCAGGCCACGCAAGACCAAGCTCGCCGACCACCCGCGGCTGCGAGAGTGGGTGCAGGATCGGCTGGACCAACGTGACTCTCCCGAGCAGATCGCGGGACGGCTGCCGGTGGAGTTCCCCGACGAGGAGGACATGCGCATCAGCCACGAGACGATCTACCGGGCGATCTATGTGCTGCCTCGTGGAGAGCTACGCCGCGAGCTGCGCGCTCACCTGCGCACAGGCCGGAGGATCCGTGCCCGCCGCAACACCCGGCAGGGCCGTGAGACTCGGGGACAGATCACGGGCATGGTCTCGATCCACGACCGACCCGAGGAGATCGAGGACCGCACGATCCCGGGCCACTACGA
Source organism: Marmoricola sp. (assembly GCA_044227235.1). GTDB lineage: Bacteria > Actinomycetota > Actinomycetes > Propionibacteriales > Nocardioidaceae > Marmoricola_A. Next base: position 341,018 of record JBGAFN010000003.1, read on the forward strand.
GGGTGACCTGATCGTGGGCCCCGGCGGCACCCGTGCCGCGATCGGGACCCTGGTCGAACGCACCAGCGGTCACCTCACTGCGTTCCACCTCCCCACCGAGAAGACCACCCAGGCCACCGTCACCGGCCTGCAGCACGCGCTGACCCGGGCAGGATGGCCAATGAAGACCCTGACCTGGGACCGCGGCAAGGAGATGGCCGCCCACGCCCAGTTCACCATCGACACCAACATCCAGGTCTACTTCGCCGACCCCCACGCCCCCCGGCAACGCGGCAGCAACGAGAGCGCCAACGGGCTGCTCCGCGAGTACTTCCCCAAGGGCCTCGACCTGGCCACCGTCACCGACGAGGAGGTCCAGGCAGCCGTCACCCAACTCAACAACCGCCCCCGCAAGCGCCACGGCTTCCTGACCCCCAACGAAGTCATCGCTGCGATACTCGCCAAAGACCAAGAAGACCCGGGCGTTGCGACGACACCCTGAATCTGGGGGTCGAGTGGGCGCGCGTTTCAGTACGGCGAAATGGGCGCCAACTCAACCTGAAGCCGGCGCCCACTCAACGGGAAATGGGTGCCATCTCAACGGGAAGGGGGTCAGGCGGAGGTGGCGGCCTTGCGGCGGTGGCGCCACCACTCGACGGCCGGCGGGATCAGCGAGAAGGCCACGATGGCCAGCAGGGCCACCTCGAGGTTGTCGCGGATGAAGGCGTTGCCACCGACGGCGAAGCCGAGCAGCGTCAGGCCGGTGGCCCACAGCACGGCACCGACCAGCGACCAGGTCAGGAAGTGGCGGCGGTCCATCCGTCCGGCGCCGGCGACGAGCGTGATGAAGGTCCGCACGATCGGGACGAAGCGGCCCAGCACCAGGGCGCGCGCGCCGTACCGCTCGAAGAAGTCGTGGGTCTTCTCCAGGTTGCGGGGGTTCAGGAACCGCCCGTTGCGCTCGAAGAGACCCGGCCCCACCGCGCGGCCGATCTCGTAGCCGACCACGTTGCCGAGGAACGCGGCGGCACTCAGGACCGCGCACGCGACCAGGATGTTCATGTGGATGCCGGACTCGCCGGCGTTGGCGCGGTTGATGAACAGGCCGATCGAGAAGAGCAGCGAGTCACCGGGCAGCAGCGGGAAGAGCAGGCCGCACTCGACGAAGACGATGGCCGCGCTGATCCAGAACATCTGCTCGCCGAAGCGGTCCAGGAGCCAGTTCGGGTCCATCCAGGTGAAGCTGGAGGCGGCCGGGTGCACGAGCAGCGGGGCGAGGAGGTCCACGCAGGGAGCCTAGTCGCCGGACCTGTACGTCACCTGAGCGAGCGCCGTCGTCCGGCCCTGCTCGGCGCACTCGTCACCCGCTCGGGCAGCGACTCCCGGCGGGGCGGCTGGTAGGCCGCCATCAGCTGCGCCAGCTCGCGCGGTGCCTCCCGACGGTCGCGTCGTCTCCCCCGGAACCACGTCCTCATGCGGTGCACCTCTCGTCCCTGACGACCTCGCGGCCGTGCCGCGGTCGCATCCGTGCGACCGCCCACCCTGGCCCCATTGTCGGCCCCGGCGGCACCGACCTGATGCTGCGCCGAGTTAAATCCGGCCTCACCCCTACGCTGACCCGGTGGAGGAGCAGGCCGGCCGCGCGCCGTACGACCCGATGCCGCACGGCCCTGCCGAGGTGGGCGTCGGCCCCTGGGAGGGCGACCCGCCGACCGGTCCGCAGTGGGACCCGGTGCTGCTGGCCGAGGGGGACCGTCGCAACGTGGTCGACCGGTACCGGTACTGGACGATGGAGGCGATCGTCGCCGACCTCGACGCACGGCGGCACCCGTTCCACGTGGCGATCGAGAACTGGCAGCACGACTTCAACATCGGCACCATCGTCCGCACCGCCAACGCGTTCCTCGCCGCCGAGGTGCACATCGTCGGGAGGCGGCGCTGGAACCGGCGCGGCGCGATGGTGACCGACCGCTACCAGCACGTCCGGCACCACGACCGGGTCGAGGACCTGGTCGAGGCGATGCGCTCCGAGGGCGTGCCGGTGTACGGCATCGACAACCTCCCCGGGGCCCAGCCGCTGGAGACGCTGGCCCTGCCGCGCGCGGTCTGCCTGCTCTTCGGGCAGGAAGGGCCGGGGCTCTCGGAAGAGGCCCGAGCCGGGTGCGACGGGACGTTCTCGATCGCCCAGTTCGGCTCCACCCGGTCCATCAACGCCTCGGCGGCAGCCGCGATCGCGATGCACACCTGGGTGGTCCAGCACGCCGACCTCGCCGGGGACGCCTGGAGGGGCTGACCGCCCCCTTCGGACCGTCAGTCGACGGCGTACCGGTCGGCCAGCTCGAGGTACTTGGTGTGGGCGGTGCCCAGCAGGTCGTCGTAGGACTCCGCCGGGATGCCGAGGACGGCGAGGACCGCGGCGTGTGACTCGACGACCGGCTCGTGCACCGACGGCGCAGTGGTCTCCTGGACCTCCTGCACCTCATCGGTCTCGCCGAAGTGCAGGATGTCGTGGACCATCCCGTGGGCGAGGCTGACCGTCGCACTGATCGGCGTGTGGTCCGGGCCGGTCACGTGGTGGTGGATGATCGCGTCGACGATCGTGTAGGGCAGCTTCCACTGCTGGGCGACGACGCCGCCGATGTCGGCGTGGGTGACCCCGAAGATGGTCTGCTCCGCCTCGAGGATGCTGATCCCCTCGGACTGCGCGGCCGCCCGGAGCAGGTCCAGCACCTGCGGGCCGAAGTGGTTGGAGAGCACGATCTTGCCGAAGTCGTGCAGCAGCGCCGCCGTCGAGGCCTCGGTGGGCACGTCGATGCGGGCGCGGACGCGGACCAGGTCGGCGGCGACCGAGGCGGCCACCGACTGCTTCCAGAGCTCGCCCTCGGCCAGGCCGTACGCCGGCAGCGCGTGGTTCATCCGGCCGGAGACGCTGGCGGCGAGCGCCATCGAGAGCAGCGAGCCGGTGCCCATCCGCACCGCGGCGTCGCGCACGGTCTTGATTTGCATCGCGCCGCCCAGCGCTGCCGAGTTCGCCCGCCGGAGCAGGGTGGCGGTGAGGGCCTGGTCGAGGGAGACCACGTCGACGATCTCGCGGATGTCGTGGTCGCCGTCGGAGATGATCGACGCGAGCTTGCTGACCGTGATGGGCAGCGCGTCGATGGCCTCGGCGGAGGACAGCAGGTCCTTGTGGTCGATCACCGGTGCCGCGTTGTTCACGTGTCCTCCTCGCAGGGCGGGGCGAGCAGTCCCACCGACTGCCCCCCACATCGGCCGTCGCGCGGCCCACCTGAGCGGATCGGTGAGGCGGATCACGGTCGGACTAGAGTGAGGACCGCCCGGGGATCCGGGCAACCGCTTGCCCCCAGTCGACCCGGTCCAGGTCCATCGACCCGGACCGGAAGAACCAGGAGACTTCCCATGCCTCTCGCAACTCCGGAGATCTACTCCGAGATGCTCGACAAGGCGAAGCGCGACGCGTTCGCCTTCCCCGCCATCAACGTCTCGTCCTCCCAGACCCTCAACGCCGCGCTGGCCGGCTTCGCCGAGGCCGAGAGCGACGGCATCATCCAGGTGTCCACCGGCGGTGCCGACTACTTCTCCGGCCCGACCGTCAAGCACATGGTGACCGGCTCGCTCGCCTTCGCGGCGTACGCCGCCGAGGTCGCCAAGAACTACCCGGTCAACATCGCGCTGCACACCGACCACTGCCCCAAGGACAAGCTGGACGGCTTCGTCCGGCCGCTCATCGAGGCCTCGGCCGAGCGGGTCAGGGCCGGCGGCCTGCCGATCTTCCAGTCGCACATGTGGGACGGCTCGGCGGTGCCGATGGCCGAGAACCTGCAGATCGCCGAGGAGCTGCTGGCGCTGTGTGCCGCGGCGAACATCATCCTCGAGGTCGAGATCGGCGTCGTGGGCGGCGAGGAGGACGGCGTCGAGGGCGCCATCGACGAGAAGCTGTACACCACCCCGGAGGACGCGCTGGCGACCGTGGCGGCGCTCGGCATCGGCGAGAAGGGTCGCTACATGACCGCGCTGACCTTCGGCAACGTGCACGGCGTCTACAAGCCGGGCAACGTCAAGCTGCGTCCGGAGATCCTGCAGAGCGCCCAGCAGGCCGTCGTCGACAAGCTCGGTCTCGACCCCGGCTCCAAGCCGTTCGACCTGGTCTTCCACGGCGGCTCGGGCTCACTGCCCGAGGAGATCGCCGCCGCGGTCAGCTACGGCGTGGTCAAGATGAACGTCGACACCGACACCCAGTACGCCTTCACCCGCCCGATCGCCGGCCACATGTTCGCCAACTACGACGGCGTGCTCAAGGTCGACGGCGAGGTCGGCAACAAGAAGGCGTACGACCCCCGCGCCTGGGGCAAGGCGGGAGAGGCCGGCATGTCCGCCCGGGTCGTCCAGGCCTGCCAGGACCTCAGCAGCGTCGGCCACAAGCTCTGACCTACCTGCTTTCGGTGCGGCTGTAACGCGGGGTTACGGACGCTTCACAAGGCTCCTGCGCCTTGTGAAGCGTCCGTCAGCCCTGCGAGGTACGACGGGTGGCGAGGCCAGCACTCAGGGCTGGTCGGCGTCGGCGGCCGCGCGCTGTGACCGGTGCGCCTGCCAGAACGCGGTCAGCCCGGTCCGGTTGGACACGCCGAGCCGCCGGTAGACCTCCGAGAGGTGCTTCTCGACGGTCTTCACACTGACCCCGAGACCGGCGGCGACCTCGCCGTTGGAGAGGCCGCTGCCGACCAGGTCGATGACCTGCCACTGGCGTTCGGTCAGCTCCTGGCCACCGTCGAGGACGTCGGCGACGACCGGCTGCTCGAGCCCGGCCAGCGCGACCGGTAGCTGGGTCCGCGAGCTGAGCCCCAGGGCACGGTGGGCCGCCTCCAGGTGGCTCTGGACAGTCCTCTCGGAGATGAAGAGCTCGGCGGCGATCTCGCGGTTGGTCCGCCCCGCGGCCGCCATCCGGGCGACCGCGCGCTCGCGCTCGGTCAGCCCGGGCCAGCCGCTGTCGGCGCGGTAGCGCTCGCCGAGCCGGCGCAGCTCGCGGACCGCCTTGGCCCGGATCGACCCGGCCCCGAACTCCTCGGTCTGCCGTGCGACGCGCTCCAGCTCCTGCAGCGCCCGCTGACGTTCGCCCGCCCGGGCCAGGGCGGCCCCGGTGGCGACCCGCGCTCGGGCGGCCTCGAGCTGCTCGCCGTGCCGGGAGGCGGCCTCGGAGGCGCGCATGCCCGCCTCGAGCTCGTCGGTGCTCTGGCCGAGCGCGTGCGCGACGCGGGCGCGAGCGGCCTCGAGCAGGCCGATCGCGAAACCGGCGTGCGGCAGCTGCTCCATCCGCTCGAGCCAGGTGGCCGCCGTGGTCGGGTCGCCCGCCGCCAGCGCGGCCTCGATGAGCACGCGGTAGCCGTAGAGCTGGTCGGTCCAGCGGAGGCGGCGCAGGTCCGTGGTGCCCGCCCCCTCGAGCAGGACCGTCGTGGCCTCCTCGTGCCGGCCGAGAGTGGACAGGACGTTGGCGATCACGGTCATCGTGTTCCACGCGACGAAGCTCCGGTCGACCGGTCGGGCGAGCTCGATGGCCCGGGCGATCGCCTGGTCGACGGACGAGGGCTTGTCGCCCCGGACGGCGTACAGGAAGGCGAGGAAGGCGGTGGCCATCGCACACAGCGGGCCGTTGCCGTCCGCCGACGCCTGGGCGACGTACTCGTCGAGCTCGGTGGCGCCCTCCTGCAGCCGTCCCTGGATGCCGACGGCCCGCGCGAGGACCTTGCGGTTCAGCAGGTCGAGGACCGGCTCGTCCGCCGCGCAGGCCGCGATGCCGAGCCGAGCGTGGCCCTCACCGACGGCGGGCGCACCGTGCGAGAGCGCGGCCTCGGCCAGCAGGTAGTGGCACATCGCGCTCGGACCGGGGGCGAGGGCGACTGCGGCCAGGGCCCGGTCCAGCGCCTCGGCCATGAGCTGCGCGACCTCGCCGTACCGGGTGGGGTCGGTGCTCCAGGGGAACGCGACGGCGAGGGCCTCGGCCGCGGCGGCAGTGGCTCGCCGGTCGGGGTCGGACGCCAGCCGGGTCGCCGCCTGCGCCGCGGACAGCCCGGCGGCGTAGTCGCCCTGCATGACCGCGACGAAGGCGACCTCGGTCTGCAGGTCGCAGCACTCCCCGGGGTCGTCGGTGCCCGCGAGCAGTGTCGACAGCTCCCGGCGGGCCTGGGCACCGTGGCCGTCGACGGCAAGCCGCCGCAACTCGTCCGCCCCGTGACCACCCATGCGCCCATCGTGGCAGTACGACGCGCCGTTCGACGTCTCCGGGTAGCGCGGTTCGTCCGGTGTGGCTCCGCAGAATCCCTACTTCACCCGAAAGGTGGCATTTGAAAGGATCCCTCTATCGTCCTCTCACCGGGAGCCAAGGCTCCCGATGCCGCAAGGCCGGGACCGTTCCCCGGTGTTCGCGGGGAAGAGGACGACCGGACGGGGCCGGAGTGCTACGGGGGCACTCCGGCCCGTCCCTTCCCTCGGCGGCGCCTCGCCGCGCAGGGCGCTGGCAGGATGGGCGCCATGAGCTTCCAGGACCTGATGGCCGGACCGCCCCCCACCCACCTGCCCGAGGATCCCGCCGCGGCCGAGCTGGCCGGCGGGGCTGCGGCCATCGACGTCGTACGGTCGCACCCCGAGTCGCCGATCGCCTGGGCGACGCTCGCCGAGGAGACGGCGGCCGCCGGTGCCGACGACGTGACGGTGTACGCCTATGCCCGGGTGGGCTACCACCGCTCGTTGGACCAGCTGCGCCGCAACGGGTGGAAGGGCCACGGGCCGGTGCCGTGGTCGCACGAGCCCAACCGGGGCTTCCTGCGGGCCCTGGCAGCCCTGGCCAAGGCCGCTGCCGCCATCGGCGAGACCCCCGAGGCCGAGCGCTGCTCCACCTTCCTGCGCGACTCGTCCCCCGAGGCGGCCGACGCCCTGCTGCTGTAACGCGGGGTTAGCGTCGCTTCACAAGGGCCACGACGCCTGCGAAGCGTCCGAGCGCCCTGCGAAGGTCAGTCGTCGGTGTAGCCGTAGCGCCGGCAGGTCTCGGCGTGCTCGCGGCACAACCGGCGCTCCAGCTGCGTGCGCTGGGCTCCGAACAGCTCCTCCCAGACCACGCGGGACATGCCGTAGCCGCCGTCCTGGGCGCGGATCCAGTCCTCGCGGCGCTTCTCGGACCACACGACCTCCCACGGCTCCTTGTCGGCGAACCCACCCGACTCACGACCGAGGTACTTCACCTTCCCGTCGAACTCGATCAGGTGCCGACCGACCCGCAGGTCCACCCACGCCTCGAGGGACCCGTCGGTGACGTGGTGCTGGGTGTGCACGCGGCCGAGCCGCAGCCCGACGACCACCAGCCGGAGGAGCGACTCCCCGATCGACTCCGCCCCGGGGTCCGCATGGGCGACGGCGCGGCGAGCACGCGTCACCCCTGGCCAGCAAGTCATCCGGGCCACGCTCCGTTCCAGGTCCGCGCGCTCCGCGCCCCGCTGCAGCGCGGCGTCGGCCGCCACGACTCCGTCCTCGAACCCGTGCTCACGGCCGATGTCCACCGCTGTGCGGGCGGCAGTCATGACGGCCAGCCCGTCGATGCTCGTCACCTCCGCCTCGGTGAACGCGGCCCGGTGGTGCTTGACGCCGCCCTCGGTGCGGCCCCCGGTGACGCCCTCGCGCGTCACGTGGAGAAGGTCGCGCCACCGTGGTCGCATCGGGAAGCCGTGGAGGACGGCTGCGGAGGTGTGGCTGACGACGGCGTCCTTCGTGGCGACCAGCGTGACGGCCAGGACGCGGGCGCGGTGCCGGGCGTCCTCGTTCAGCGTCTCCCAGAGCGCGCGTTCGACGTACGCGCCCCGTCGTACGACGACCCAGTCGCCGCGTGCGCCGGTGCGCGTCTTGATCTCACGTTCGGAGTGGCCGGCAAGCTCGGCCTGGCGACGGGTGAACACCCCGCCCTGGACGGCAGCACGCGCTCGTAGCTCGGGACTCATGGCGGCACGGTGCTCCGCCGACGGACGATCCCGTCGCCTCGTCGTACGACGTGGGGAGAGGGTCGGCAGGTCGGCCCCTGGGGACGTCGGACTCGGGGGAGTCAGGCCGGTCGACTTCGCAGGGCGCTCGGACGCTTCGCAGGGCTCCTGGCCCTTGTGGTGCGTCCGTAACCCCGCGTTACAGCGGCGCGCGCCGGCGGCCCACAGCCCGCCGCGCGGGGGCCGGAGGAGGTCAGGGCTGCGACGGGAGGTGCATCTGCAGGGCGGCGGGGAGGACGGTCCAGGTGCGGGAGGCGTGGGGGCCGGAGAGCTCGCCGTCGCTGCTGGTCCAGAACTCCTCGCCGGCCACGGAGACCTCCATCCCCCGGACCCGGCTGACCTCGCGCATCCGGTGGTGCTCGCCGCGGCGCAGGTGCACCAGGTAGGCCAGCCGGGTGCCGGGGCCGAGCTGGCGCGAGACGATCACGGTGGCGCGGCCGTCGGTCGGGTCGGCCCCTGGCACGAGCTCGGTGCCGCCGCCCACGAAGGCGTTGTTGCCGATGGCGACCTGGGTGACCCGGCCCGCGTAGACCGAGCGTCCGTCCACGGTGACCTCGAGGTGCAGGTACCGGGGGCGCAGCCCGGCGACCGCGGCCCCGACGACGTACCCCACCTTGCCGAGTCGCGGCTTGAGGACCGCGCCGGCCCGGCTCGCGTCCGCCCCGACGCCGAGGTGGACGTTGTTGACCGTGACCTCGCCGGTCTCGTCGACGATCAGGTCCAGCCCGGTCGGCGCGGTCGAGGTGATCACCCGCGCCGCCTCGGTCGGGTCCAGCGGGATGTCGGCGCCGCGCGCGAAGTCGTTGCCGGTGCCCAGCGGCACCAAGCCGATGGTCAGGTCGGTGCCGGTGCGGTGCAGGGCGTTGACCACGGCGTGCAGGCTGCCGTCGCCACCGGCCACCACGACCGTGCGCCCCTGGGCCGAGGCCAGCACGGCGTCGAGCTCGTCGGGGGAGGAGGTGGCGGCCACGCGGACGTCACCGGCGCTGCCGAGCTCCCGTCGCGCGGCGTCGATGGAGTCCTCCGCGGCGCTGCCGGCGGAGGAGTTGGTCACCAGCAGGTAGTCGCTCATCGCAGGCACAGCATGTCAGGGTTCTGGTAGCGTGACGCCGCAAGAGCCCCGGTCGCTGTTGCACCTCCGGGGCTTTCGTCGTTCCAGCCACGTCCGCCCCGGCGTCGTTACCGGGGACCGGTGTTCGCAGGGCCGCCCGAGGTGGTCCGACCGGCTGGTGGAGAGGGGGGCTCATGCCCGCCATCGTGGTCCTCGGAGCCCAGTGGGGCGATGAAGGCAAGGGCAAGGCGACCGACCTGCTCGGCGCCGACCGTGCCGGTGCCATCGACTACTGCGTGCGCTACCAAGGGGGCAACAACGCCGGTCACACCATCGTGGTCAACGGCGAGAAGTTCGCCACCCACCTGCTGCCCAGCGGCGTGCTCACCCCCGGCTGCGTCCCGGTCATCGCCAACGGCGTGGTGATGGACGCGCGGGTCCTCTTCACCGAGATCGACGGGCTGCTCGCCCGCGGCATCGACGCCGACCGGCTGCTCGTGTCCAGCAACGCGCACCTGATCACCAGCTACCACACGGCGATCGACAAGGTCACCGAGCGGTTCCTCGGCAAGAACCAGATCGGCACCACCGGTCGTGGCATCGGCCCGGCGTACGCCGACAAGATCAACCGGGTCGGCGTCCGGGTGGCCGACGTCTTCGACGAGAAGATCCTCGCCGCCAAGGTCGAGGCCGCGCTCGACGTGAAGAACCACCTGCTGGTCAAGGTCTACAACCGTCGCGCGATCAGCGTGGAGGAGATCCTCGACGAGATCGGCGAGTACGCCGACCGGCTCAAGCCGATGGTGCGCGACACCTCGCTGGTGCTCAACCAGGCGCTCGACGACGGCCGCACCGTGCTCTTCGAGGGCGCCCAGGCGACCATGCTCGACGTCGACCACGGCACCTACCCCTACGTGACCTCGAGCAACCCGATCTCGGGCGGCGTGGGCCCCGGCGCCGGCATCGGCCCGACCCGGATCGACCGGATCATCGGCGTCATCAAGGCCTACACGACCCGGGTCGGCTCCGGCCCCTTCCCGACCGAGCTCCTCGACGACGACGGCGAGCAGCTGCGCCAGATCGGCGCCGAGTTCGGCACCACCACGGGACGCCCGCGCCGCTGCGGCTGGTACGACGCGGTGATCGCCCGCTACTCGGCGCGCATCAACGGCCTCACCGAGTTCTTCCTCACCAAGCTCGACTGCCTCGGCGCCTGGGAGGAGATCCCGGTCTGCGTCGCCTACGAGATCGACGGCGAGCGGGTCGAGGAGATGCCGATGACGCAGTCGGACTTCCACCACGCCCGCCCGGTCTACGAGTTCCTCCCCGGCTGGAAGTCCGACATCTCCGACTGCCGCACCTTCGAGGAGCTCCCGGCGAACGCGCAGGCGTACGTGCGTCGCCTCGAGGAGCTCTCGGGCGCGCCGTTCTGGGGCGTCGGGGTCGGCCCGGGCCGGGAGCAGTCCCTGCAGCTGCGGTAAGGGAGGTTCCCCCGTCGCGGCGGGCGGGGCAGAGTGGTGCGAGCGTCTCCCACCACCTCCACGAAGGGAACCCCCATGACTCTCACCGCACGGGAGGCCGCCGAGGTCGCCCGCGTCAACGGCTCCGGCCGGCAGCCGGTCGTCCTCGTCCATGGCCTCTGGATGCTGCCGAGCAGCTGGGACCGCTGGGTCGCGCACCTGGAGGCACGCGGGTTCGCCGCGCTCGCCGCCGACTGGCCCGGCGACCCCGCGACCGTCGAGGAGGCGCGCGCCCACGGCGAGGTGTACGACGGCCTGGGGGTCGCCGAGGTCGCCGACCACCTCGCCGATGTCGTCGGAGCACTGGACCGCCGGCCGGTCGTGATCGGGCACTCCTTCGGCGGGCTGTTCGCGCAGGTCCTGGCCGGGCGGGGGCTCGCCCTGGCCTCCGTCGCCATCGACCCCGCGCCGTTCCGCGGCGTCCTGCCGCTGCCGTTCAGCGCGCTGAAGGCGTCGTTCCCCGTCCTCGGCAACCCGCGCAACCGCAAGGGCCACGTGATGCTGACGCCCGCGCAGTTCCGCTACGGCTTCACCAACGCCGTCGACGACGCGGAGGCCGACGAGCTCTACGCGACGTACGCCGTGCCGGCGCCGGGCCGCCCGCTCTTCCAGGCCGCCACCGCGAACCTCGACCCGCGCACCGCCGCGAAGGTCGACACCCGCCACCCCGACCGCGGCCCGCTGCTGGTGGTCTCCGGCGGCAGCGACAACATCGTCCCCTGGGCGATCGCCAATGCGGCGTACAAGCAGCAGCGGCGCAACGCGCACCCCACCGAGATCGTCGAGATCGACGGCGTCGGGCACTCGCTCGTCATCGACTCCGGGTGGGAGAAGGTCGCGCAGACGGCGCTGGACTTCCTCGGCCGGCACGGCGTGACCGCCTGATCAGCAGTCCATCCCGCCGTCCATCGGCAGGGCGACGCCGGTGAGGTTCCGCGCGGCGGGCGAGGAGAGGTAGAAGAGCCCCTCGGCGATCTCCTCGGGGGTCAGCCACCCGTTGGGCAGCAGCGACATCATCCGGTCGAGCAGGCGGGGGTTGATGTCGTCGGTCATCTTGCCGGCGACGACGTCGACCAGCGGAGTCTGCACCATGCCGGGAGCCACGCAGTTGACCCGGATGCCCTCGTCGGAGAGCTCCATGGCCAGTGCCTTGGTGAGCATCACGACGCCGCCCTTCGACGCGGCGTAGGCGGCGGTGTAGGGCTGGGCCCGGATGCCGGTGATCGAGGCGACGTTCACGATGCAGCCGGGGAGCCGGCCCTCCCCGCCCGCCGCACGCAGCCAGGGCAGCGCGGCCTGGATGGTCAGGAAGACGCCGCGCAGGTTGACCGCCACCACTCGGTCGAACTCCTCGACGTCGATGTCGGAGATCCGGCCGAACTGGCTGATGCCGGCCACGTTGAGCAGCACGTCGACGCGCCCGTGCTCGGCGCCGACGGCGGCCAGGGCGGCGTCCACTGCGTCCTTGTCGGCCACGCTCAGCCGATGCAGCGTGATGCCGTCGGGGACGGTGTCCTGGACGTCGAGGCCGACCACGATGTCGCCGGCGGCGAGGAAGCGTTGCGCGGTGGCGTAGCCGATGCCGGAGGCGGCTCCGGTGAGGACGACGACGCGGGGGCGCTCAGGGGACGTCATCGCCGCAGGCTACCGCGAATCTAGAACGTGTTCTAGTGCTGGTCGGGTGGCCTTCCCAGGGCGTCCGGACGCTTCGCAGGGGGCGGGCGCCTTGTGCTGCGTCCATAACCCCGCGTTACAGGCAGCGGGGGGTGGGGCGCGGACTAGAGTTGCGCCACGTGAAGACCCTCGTCATCGGCACCGGCGGCCGCGAGCACGCCCTGGTCCTGGCCCTCTCGCGGGACCCGAGCGTCGAGGAGGTCCACGCGGCGCCGGGCAACCCCGGGATGGCCGAGGTGGCCACGCTCCACCCGGTCGACCCGATGGACGGGGAGGCCGTCGCCGACCTCGCGGCCGGGCTCGGCGCGGACCTGGTCGTCGTCGGTCCGGAGGCCCCGCTGGTCGCCGGGGTCGCCGACGCGGTCCGCGCCCGCGGCATCGCCTGCTTCGGCCCGTCCGGCGAGGCCGCGGCGCTGGAGGGGTCCAAGGCGTTCGCGAAGGACGTGATGGCCGCGGCCGGCGTCCCCACCGCGATGGCCCACGTGTGCACCACCGAGCAGGAGGCCGCCGACGCCCTGGACGCCTTCGGTCCGCCGTACGTCGTGAAGGACGACGGCCTGGCCGCCGGCAAGGGCGTGGTGGTCACCGAGGACCGGGCCGAGGCGCTGGCCCACGCCAAGGCGTGCGAGCGCGTCGTGATCGAGGAGTACCTCGACGGTCCGGAGGTCTCCCTCTTCGGGATCACCGACGGCCGCACCGTCTACCCGCTGCAGCCGGCCCAGGACTTCAAGCGCGCCCTGGACGGGGACGCCGGACCGAACACCGGCGGGATGGGCGCCTACACCCCGCTGCCGTGGGCCCCGGAGGGTCTGGTCGACGAGGTGTACGAGCGCGTGCTGGTGCCGACGGTGCGCGAGATGGAGCGTCGTGGCGCGCCGTTCTCCGGCCTGCTCTACGCCGGGCTGGCGCTCACCAAGCGGGGGGTCCGCGTGGTCGAGTTCAACGCCCGGTTCGGAGACCCCGAGACCCAGGCGCTGCTGCAGCGGCTCGACTCGCCGCTCGGCGTGCTGCTGCTCGCTGCCGCCCAGGGTCGGCTCGACGAGGTCGACCCGCCGCGCTGGCGGCCCGGGGCCGCGGTGACCGTGGTGGTCGCCGCCGAGGGCTACCCGGAGTCGCCCCGCAAGGGCGACGAGATCACCGGGATCGAGGACGCCGGCGCCCTCGACGGCGTGGACGTCATCCATGCCGGCACCGCCCTGGTCGACGGGCGGCTGGTCACCGCCGGCGGCCGGGTGCTGGCCGTCACCGCGGTCGGCGACTCGGTCGCCGACGCCCGCGCCCGCGCCTACGCCGGGGTGGACCTGGTCCACATCGACGGCGCGCACCACCGCACCGACATCGCCGCCGGCCACTGACCCGCCGAGCCCATCGACCAGCCCCAGCAGTCCCGAAGAGTCACCGAAGGAACACCGTGAGCATCCCCAACGTCCTGGCCACCCGGTACGCCGGCGCCGACCTCGCCGAGATCTGGTCGCCCGAGCACAAGATCGTGCTCGAACGGCGGCTGTGGATCGCGGTGCTCCGGGCCCAGCGCGACCTCGGCATCGACGTGCCCGACGGCGTCGTGGAGGCCTACGAGAAGGTCGTCGACGACGTCGACCTGGCCTCCATCGCGGCCCGCGAGCGGGTCACCCGGCACGACGTGAAGGCCCGGATCGAGGAGTTCTGCGCGCTCGCCGGACACGAGCACATCCACAAGGGGATGACCTCCCGCGACCTCACCGAGAACGTCGAGCAGCTGCAGATCCTCTCCTCCCTGCGGCTGCTCCGCACCCGCACGATCGCCACCCTGGCCCGGCTGGCCCGGCTGGCCACCGAGCACGAGTCCCTGGTGATGGCCGGCCGCTCGCACAACGTCGCCGCCCAGGCGACCACGCTGGGCAAGCGGTTCGCCACGGTCGCCGACGAGATGCTGGTCGCGCTGGACCGGCTCGAGGACCTCATCGGGCGCTACCCGCTGCGCGGCATCAAGGGCCCGGTGGGCACCGCCCAGGACATGCTCGACCTGCTCGACGGCGACGCCACCCGGCTGGCCGACCTCGAGGAGCGGGTCGCCGCCCACCTCGGCTTCGAGCGGGTGCTGACCAGCGTCGGCCAGGTCTACCCGCGCTCCCTGGACTTCGACGTGGTCTCCGCGCTGGTGCAGCTCGCCGCCGGCCCGTCCAACCTGGCCACCACGATCCGGCTGATGGCCGGCATCGAGCTGGTCACCGAGGGGTTCAAGGAGGGCCAGGTCGGCTCGAGCGCGATGCCGCACAAGATGAACACCCGCTCGTGCGAGCGGGTCAACGGCTTCGCGGTGATCCTGCGCGGGCACCTCTCCATGGTCGGGGAGCTCGCCGGGGACCAGTGGAACGAGGGCGACGTCTCCTGCTCCGTGGTGCGGCGCGTCGCGCTGCCCGACGCGTTCTTCGCGATCGACGGGCTCTTCCAGACCTTCCTCACCGTGCTCGACGAGTTCGGTGCGTTCCCCGCGGTGATCCAGCGCGAGCTCGACCGCTACCTGCCGTTCCTGGCCACCACCAAGGTGCTGATGGCCGCGGTCCGCGCCGGTGTCGGCCGGGAGACCGCCCACGAGGCGATCAAGAAGGCCGCCGTCGGTGTCGCCCTCGACATGCGACGCGGGCAGGCTGAGAACGACGTCTTCGCCCGGCTCGCCGCCGACGAGTCCCTCGGGCTCTCCGCCGAGCAGCTCGCGGGCCTCGTCGCCGAGCCGATCGGGTTCACCGGGGCGGCGGTCCAGCAGGTCGAGGCCGTCGTACGACGGGTGGAGGCCGTGGTCGCCACCGACCCCGCCGCCGCGTCGTACGTGCCCGGCGCGATCCTCTAGGCGGGCAGCTCCGGCAGCTCGACCTCGACGGTCTGGATGCCGTCCTCGGGCGGGCTCACCGTGGTCCGGCCCAGGGGGCGCAGCATCGCCAGCGCCGCCGGGTTGTCGGCGGCGACCAGGGTGGCCAGCCGGGTCACCCCTGCGGGCCGCCGGCGCATGAGCTCGGCGAGCAGCGCGGTCGCGATGCCGCGCCCGTGGCAGTCCTCGCGGACGGTGACCGCGACGTCGGCGGTGTCGGGCCGGTCCGGGTAGCGCACGCACCGGGCCACCCCCACCAGCGCTCTCGGGCTGCGCTCGGGGCTGAGCGCCATCACCAGGACGACGTGGTCGACGCCGTCGATGTCGTCGACGAGGTGGTGGTACATCGCGTCGGTGAGGTGCGGTGACGCGGTCAGGAAGCGGTGGAACTGCGACTCCGGCGACAGGTGGTCGTAGGCGTCCTCGATGACCTCGCGCGGCAGCGGCTCGTAGGCGTGGATGACCGCGCGGGTGCCGTCGCGCAGGCGCACCCGGGTGCGGGGGGTGCGCATCTCAGGTGACGACGAGGAGGACGGCGGCGACCAGGGGCACCGAGGCGACCAGGGCGGTCGTGACCCACGGCGAGCGCGGGTGGTCCATCGGGATGCCGGTGCGGGCCGCGGCGTCGTAGTGCCGGTAGCGCACCAGGCCGGCGAGCCCGACGTACGAGCCGGTGCCGACCAGCGCCAGGCCCAGCAGCACCCGCACCGCGGTGTGGCCCTCGGTGAGGAACTGCAGGACGCCGAGGCCGGCGACCTGGAGCGCGAGCGCCGTGCGGACGTAGGCCAGGAAGGTCCGCTCGTTGGCCAGCACCATCTGGCGGTCGGGAAGGCGGTCGGGGAGGTGGGTGCCCGGGCGGAGGCCCGGTCCTCCGGGCTCTGTCATGCGGCCAGCCACTGCTCGACCAGCGGCAGCAGCCGGGGCAGCTCCTCGGTGATGCCGAGCCGCTCGGCCTGGTCGGCCAGCATGCTGCGGAAGAGCGCGCCGCTGGCGATGATCCGCGGGTCGCAGTGGCCGAAGACCTCCAGGGTGACGGTGCCGTAGAGGGCGACCCAGGACTGGGTGAAGACCCAGACCAGGGTGCGCGCCGACTCCGGCAGGTCGTCCAGCTCGGCGGGGATGACGGGGTCGGCGAGGGCCTCGACGACGAGCGGGTCGAGGTCCTCGAGACGGGGGAGCGCGAAGTCGTACTTGCGCCAGATCTTCTTCAGCAGGTCGGTGAAGACCAGGCCGGTCTGCTGCTTGACGGTCTCGTCGACGCAGCCCTCGGCGACCGCCGCCGGGTTCGCGAAGACCAGCGCGAACTCCTCGCGGTGGCCCAGCGCCCAGGACCGGAAGGCGACGGCGGCGCGGATGACCTGGGCGGCGGGGTCGTCGTCGGGCTGGGTGTCGCGGGCCTCGCGCAGGCCGTCCGCGGTCTCGGCGTCGATGTCGCGGGCGACCAGGGTGACCAGCGCCTGGTAGTCGTCGACGTACCGGTAGAGCGCGGGAGCGGTGATGCCCATCTTCTGGGCCACCGCCCGCAGCGAGAGCCCGCCGGGCTCGCCGAGCAGGCTGCGCGAGACGGCGATGATCTCGGCCAGGGTCGCCTGACGCTGCCGCTCACGCCGGCTCAGGGTGGCCACTGCTGCGCTGCTCACGACTCCTCCAGTCCTCGTCCGTCCCAGCCAAGGCTAAGGGCTTGACGACATTAGTTTACGACGTTTACGGTGAACAGCGTTAACCGAAGTGAGAGCCGATTACGGAGGCGACCGGATGATCGATCGATGGGGGCGCGTCGTCGCCGAGCGGGCGCGCTGGGTCGTGGTGGTGGGGCTGCTCGCCGTGGTCGCCGCCGGTCTCTTCGGCAGCAACGTCTTCGACCGGCTCTCCCAGGGCGGCTTCGACGACGCATCGAGCCCCTCGGCGCGCGAGCGCGTCGCCGAGCGGGAGCTGTTCGGCAACCAGAGCCCCGACATCGTCGCCGTCTACTCCAGCGACCGGCTGCAGGCGACCGACCCGGCTTTCGAGCGGATCGTGCGCGACACCCTGGCCGGCATCCCGGAGGGCACGACCACCTCGGTGGTCACCTACTACGACACCGGCGCCGCGGACCTGCTCGGGCACAGCGGTCGCGCCACCCAGGTGGTCATCTCGCTGGCCGGCACCACGCAGAACGAGCTGCTGAGCAGCTGGGACCGGCTCGAGCCGACGCTGCACGCCGACGGCCTGCGCACCGACCTGGCCGGCTCGTTCGCCGTCTACGGGGACGTCAACACCATCACCGAGTCCGACCTGCGCCGGGCCGAGACCTTCTCCACCCCGCTGGTGCTGCTGCTCTCGCTGCTGATCTTCGGCAGCCTGGTCGCCGCGGCGATGCCGGTCCTGGTCGGCGTGATGGCGGTCGTCGGCGCGCTGGCGGTCGTCAAGGGCATCACCTACGTCACCGACGTCTCGGTCTTCTCGATCAACGTGATCACCCTGATCGGGCTGGGGCTGGCGATCGACTACGCGCTGTTCATCATCAGCCGCTTCCGTGAGGAGCTCGACCGGCTCCCGGCCGACGACCCGGACGCGGCCGCGACGGCGATCCGGGCGACGATGTCGACGGCCGGCAGGACGGTCCTCTTCTCCGGCCTGACCGTGGCCGCGGCGCTCTCCTCCCTGCTTGTCTTCCCGCAGAGCTTCCTCAAGTCCATGGGGTACGGCGGGATGGCGGCGGTCGTCGTCGCGATGGTCTCCGCCCTCACCGTGCTGCCGGCCGTGCTGCGGCTGCTCGGACGACGGATCGACGCCGGCCGGGTGCCGCTGCTCAACCGCCGTCGCCGGCTGCCCTCGGTCACCGGGACCGTGGCCGGTGCGCTGGAGGAGACCGGCGCCTGGGCCCGGCTGGCCCGCAGCGTGATGCGCCGCCCGATGGCCTACCTCGTCGCCGTGGTCGCCGTGCTGCTGCTGGTGGCCTCGCCGTTCCTGCGGGTCGTGTGGGGCAGCGTCGACTACAAGGTGCTGCCCTCCGACGCCCCGGCCCGGGTCGCCGCCGAGCGGCTCAACACCGAGTTCGGGCCCGAGACCTCCGGGGCCGACGTGCTGCTCCGCGGGGCGGACCAGGCTGCGGCGGCCGCCTACGCCGACGACCTCGGCGCCGTCCCGGGGGTCGCCGCCGTCCGCACGGTCGACCAGCAGGGCACCGACACGCTGCTGCGCGTCACCTGGGAGGGCAACAGCCAGACCCAGGCCTCCCAGGACCTGGTCGAGGGGCTCCGCGCGGTGGAGCCCGCGCAGGGCGACGCGCTGGTCGGCGGCCTGTCGGCGAACACCGTCGACCTGCTCGACTCCATCGGCGCGCACCTGCCCTGGATGGGCCTGATCGTGGTCGGCGTGATGCTGGTGCTGCTGTTCCTCGCCTTCGGGTCGGTGGTGCTGCCGATCAAGGCGATCACGATGAACGTCGTGTCGATCACGGCCTCGTTCGGGGTGGTCACGTGGATCTTCGCCCAGGGGCACGGCGCCTCCCTGCTGGGCTTCGAGTCGCAGGGCTACCTCGACGCCACCCAGCCGATCCTGATGCTCGCGATCCTCTTCGGCCTCTCGATGGACTACGAGGTCTTCCTGCTCAGCCGGGTCCGTGAGGAGTGGGACGCGTCGGGGGACAACACCCGCTCGGTCGCCGTCGGCCTGCAGAAGACCGGTCGGATCATCACCAGCGCGGCCCTGCTGCTGGCCGTCGTCATCGGCGCCTTCAGCACCTCCGGCATCGTCTTCATGAAGCTGATCGGGGTGGGCATGCTGGTCGCCCTGCTCGTCGACGCCACCATCGTCCGGGCGCTGCTCGTGCCCGCCACGATGAAGCTCCTCGGGGCGGCGAACTGGTGGGCCCCCGCGCCCCTGCGGCGCTGGTGGGAGCGGCACGGCTTCCGCGAGGAGGCCCCCGCAGGCCCCGCCGCCGACCCCGGCCCCGCCCTCGTCGACGCCTGACAGGGCGGCGTCGAGACGGGCCGCGAGACCGGGTGCCCTCCCCAGGACCGGTCTCGCGGCCCAGGCGAGGCGAAGCGCAGCCGAAACCCTGCGCCGCCGAAACCCTGCGCCGCCGAAACCCTGCGCCGCAGAAACCCTGTGGCGCGGGGTCCTAGCCTGGTGCGGTGCGGATGTTCGTGGCGGTGGTGCCGCCCGTCGAGGCGCTCGAGGACCTCGAGGAGTTCCTCGCCCCCCGACGCGACGCGTCCTTCCGGTCCGACGTGGCGCTGCGCTGGACGACCCCGGAGCAGTGGCACCTCACGCTGGCCTTCCTCGCCGACGTCCCCGAGCGCAGCCTCGACGACCTGGTCGAGCGGCTCGGACGTGCCGGCGCGCGTCGTACGCCGTTCACGCTCGGTCTCGCCGGGGGAGGTGCCTTCCCCGGCGCCGCCGGCGCCAAGGTGCTGTACGTCGGGGTCGACGGCGAGCCGGGCGCCCGCGAGGAGCTGGCCCGGCTCGCCACCGGCGCGCGAGCGGCCGCGAACCGGGCCGGGGCACCGGCCGACGGCGGCCGCTTCCGGCCCCACCTGACGCTGGCGCGGGCGCGCCGCCCGTTCGAGGCCACCCGCTGGCTGCGCGTGCTCGACGCGTACGACGGTCCGTCCTTCGAGGTCGACGAGGTCGCGCTGGTGCGCTCCCACCTCGGTGAGGGACCGCGCGGCCGCCCGCGCTACGAGGTCGTCGACACTTTCGCGATCGGGCGCGTCGGCGTACGTTCGCAGAGCCAGGGTCCACCCGTCGGGGGAGGGGCCCCGGGCGGAAGGGGCGTCGGATGAGGATCGCCGTGGTCGGCACCGGTGCGGTCGGGCAGGCCCTGTCGAGCGGGTTCGCCGAGCTCGGGCACGACGTGGTCGTCGGCACCCGCGACCCCGCCGCGACCGCCCAGCGCGAGGAGTGGCAGCACCACTCCGTCCCGCTGATGCCGCTCGACGAGGTCGCCGCGGGTGCGGGGCTGGTCGTCAACGCCACCGGGGGTGCGGTCAGCCTGGAGGCGCTGCGCGAGATCGGGGTCGGGGCACTGGCCGGGAAGGTGCTCCTGGACGTGTCCAACCCCCTCGACTTCAGTGCCGGCTTCCCGCCGACCCTGTCGGTGAAGGACACCGACTCGCTGGCCGAGCAGATCCAGCGGGCCTTCCCCCAGACCCGCGTGGTGAAGTCGCTGAACACGCTGACCGCCGCGCTGATGCTGCACCCCACCGCGCTGCCGGACCCGGACACGTCGGTCTTCGTCGCCGGGGACGACGCCGAGGCCCGGGCGCTGGTGGTCGGGCTGCTGCGGGAGGCGGGCTGGCGCGACGTGGTCGAGCTGGGCAGCCTGGTCGCCGCCCGCGGCCTGGAGATGTGGCTGCCGCTGTGGCTGCAGCTGATGGGGTCCCTGGGGACCGCCGAGTTCAACCTCAAGATCGTCCGCTGACGATCCCGGCGTCCGGTTCGTGGGGAAACACGACGTTCACACGGTCGGGGTAGTGTCAGCCGGTCACCAGCCAGACGGAAGGACGACAGAGACGTGCCGCACCTGATGAGGGTGGAGCTGCCCGACGTGCCCGGTTCGCTGGGCCGTGTGGCGACCGCCATCGGTGAGGCCGGCGGCGACATCGAGGCCATCGAGATCGTCGAGCACCGCGCCGACGGGACCGCCGTCGACGATGTCCTCCTGGAGATGGCGCCCGGCTCGATGCCGGACTCGGTCGTGTCGGCCTGCAACCTCCTCGACGGCGTCCGCGTGCTGTGGGTCTCCCGGTACGCCGCCGGCGGCAACCTCTTCCTCGACCTCGAGGTCGTCGAGGCCCTCACCCAGAACCCGGCGCTTGCCCTCGACGAGCTCGTCGAGGCGCTGCCGATGACGTTCCGGGCCGACTGGGGCGTGCGCCTGACCCGGACCGACTCCGGGGTCAAGCAGGTGCACGCGACCTCGGCGGCGCCCGACCTCGGCGACCAGCAGGCGCTCTGGTTCGGCATCGAGCGGGCGGCGCGCCTCGAGGTGCCCCCGGAGTGGAGCCACCTCTCCGAGAACGTGGTGGCCGGTGCGCCCGTGGTCGGTGGCGGCATCGTGGCCTTCGGACGCCGCGGCGGGCCCGAGATCCTCGACTCCGAGATCGCCCGGCTCGGTCACCTCGTCTCGCTGGCGATCGCCATCCACGACGCCGGCTGACCGGCCGCGTCGGGTCCGGGAGTCCACCTGGACGGGACTCGCGCGCTGACCCGCCTCCGCGGCGTCCGAGATCGTCCGAGATCGTCCGGATGGACGACTGTCGCCGCCGACCGGGCCGCCGGGTGGCGGGACGAAGGTCCGGACCTCGTGTCTCGGCGAGACAGGGCCGCCCCGACGCGGCAGGCTGGGATCGGACACGCACGAGGACACACGAGCGACAACACGGGGCCTGAGACCGGAAGGACGTGCGCCGTGACGGAGAGCCCGGGGGCACCGCGCTGGGCCTTGGTCGTCGACGACGACCCCGACGTCGCGATGGTGTGCGCGCTGCACCTGCAGGGCGCCGGCTACGAGGTGCTCGAGGCGCGCACGGGCCGGCAGGCCGTCGAGCTGGCCTCCAGCACCCAGCCGTCGGTGGTCGTGCTGGACTACATGCTCCCCGACCTCGACGGCATCGAGGTGCTGCGCCGGCTCAAGGGCGACCCCAAGACCGCCGACATCCCCGTGGTGATGCTGACCGCGCGCACCCGTGAGCGCGACGAGATCCTGGCCTGGGACACCGGTGTCACCGACTACCTCACCAAGCCCTTCGAGGGCGCCCGGCTGGTCTCCTCGGTCAACGCGGCCCTCGAGCGGTCCGGCCCCGACCGGCGGCGAGTGGCGCTGGAGGCGCTGCTGGCCGACCGGGACACCGACCCGGAGCCCGAGGAGGACCTCGAGGTCGTCGGGCCGTCGATCTCCCTGGTCGTCGCCGCCGAGCGCGAGGAGGACGTCGAGCGGATCCTGCTCCGGGTGCGCCCCGACGAGCTGGTCGAGGCCTACGCCGGCGTCCGGGCCCGCCACCGCGGCACCCCGGGCCACGTCTCGATCGGCCTGCTGCCCGTCCGCGACCCCGACGGGGCGATCGTCGGAGCCACCGCGGTCACCCGCGACGTCACCGAGCGGGTCCGCCTGGAGAACCGCTTCCGCGGACTGGTCGAGGCGGCTCCCGACGCGATGGTCGTGGTGGACGCCGACGGCCGCATCGAGCTGGTCAACCGGCAGACCGAGGTGCTCTTCGGGCACGCCCGCGAGGACCTGGTCGGCAAGCACGTCGAGCTGCTCGTCCCGGAGCGGTTCCGGGCCGACCACCCCGAGCACCGCCGCCAGTACGCCGAGCACCCGCACTTCCGCGAGATGGGGGCGGGCCTCGACCTCTACGGCCTGCGCGCCGACGGCACCGAGTTCCCCGTCGAGATCTCGCTGAGCCCGCTGACCGACGACGCGGGCGAGCCGGCGTCGTACGCCGCGACGATCCGGGACGTCACCGAGCGCCGCGCGATCGAGGCCATGTTCAAGGGCCTGTTGGAGACCGCCCCGGACGCCATCGTCGGGGTCGACTCCGCCGGCGTGATCGTGCTGGTCAACAAGCAGACCGAGCACCTCTTCGGCTATGCCCGCGAGGAGCTGGTGGGGCAGCCGGTCGAGGTCCTGGTGCCCGAGTCGCTGCGCGCCCTGCACCCGGGTCGACGCAAGCGGTACGTCAACGAGCCCCGCTCCCGCCCGATGGGGGAGGGTCTCGACCTGGTCGCCCGCCGCAAGGACGGCACCGAGTTCCCCGTCGAGATCTCGCTCTCGTCGATCGCGACCGACGACGGCCTGCTGGTCTCGGCCGCGGTCCGCGACGTCACCGAGCGCAAGCGGGCCGAGGAGCGCTTCCGCGGGCTCGTCGAGGCCGCGCCCGACGCGATGGTGATGGTCGGCGAGGACGGGCTGATCCGGCTGGTCAACGCCCAGACCGAGCGCCTCTTCGGCTACGACCGTGACGAGCTGCTCGGCCGCAAGGTGGAGATGCTGGTCCCGGCCCGCTTCCGCGACCGGCACCCGCAGAGCCGGCGACTGTACGGCGAGGAGCCCCGGGTCCGTCCGATGGGGGCCGGCGTCGAGCTCTTCGGGCTGCGCAAGGACGGCTCGGAGTTCCCGGTGGAGATCTCGCTGAGCCCGCTGGACACCGACGAGGGCGTCACCATCTCCGCCTCGATCCGCGACGTCAGCGAGCGCAAGCGGGCCGAGGAGGCCCAGGCGCTGGCGTTCGACCGCGAGCGCGAGGCGATCACCCGGCTGCGGGAGGTCGACCGGCTGCGCTCGGACTTCCTCTCGACGGTCAGCCACGAGCTGCGCACGCCGCTGACCGCCATCAAGGGGTTCGCGGAGTGGCTGGTGGGCTCGTGGGACTCCACGCCCGACCAGCGCAAGAAGGACATGGTCAACCGGATCCTGCACGCCGGCGGGCGGCTGGACTTCCTGATCCAGGACCTCCTGGACTTCTCCCGGCTCGAGCGGGGGCACCTCAAGGTCGAGGTGGGGGCGCACCACCTGTCCACGATCGTGCAGGAGACGCTGCTGCACGCGGGGACCTCGATGGAGAACCACCACCTCGAGGTGCAGCTCGACGACGACGCCTGGGTGCTGGTCGACCGGATGGCGACGATGCGGGTGCTGGAGAACCTCTTCACCAACGCGGCGAAGTTCTCCGCCAGCGGCTCCACGATCTGGGTCCGCTCCCGCGTCGGCCCCGACGGCGTGATGGTCTCGGTGCGCGACGAGGGGATCGGCATCCCGCAGTCCGAGCACGACAAGGTCTTCGACCGCTTCTACCGGGTGCCCGACTCGGCCGCGGCGCACCCGGGCACGGGCATCGGCCTCGCGATCGTGAAGCAGTTCGTCGAGGGCCAGGGGGGCCGCGTCGAGCTGATCTCGGAGCCCGGCGAGGGCAGCGAGTTCCGGCTGTTCCTGCGCCAGGCGCTCACCCCCGCGTAGCCGCGGGCGGCCCGCAGAGCGCGGCCGGTAGCCTGCGCCTCATGTCTGCGCTGCCCTTCGTGTCCGAGACGTTCGACCCCGACGCCTGGCGGGAGGTCCCCGGCTTCGAGGACCTCACCGACCTGACCTACCACCGCAGCGTCGAGCACGGCACCGTGCGGGTCGCGTTCGACCGGCCCGACGTCCTCAACGCGTTCCGCCCCCACACCGTCGACGAGCTGCTCCGCGTGCTCGAGCACGCCCGGACCTCCAGCGACGTCGGCTGCGTGCTGCTGACCGGCAACGGTCCGGGCGAGCGGCACGGCAAGTGGGCGTTCTGCACCGGCGGCGACCAGCGCATCCGGGGGCGCAGCGGCTACCAGTACGAGGACGGCACCGGGACCGACAAGGTGGACGAGCGCAGCCCGGCCGACAAGGCCCGGCTCGGCCGGCTGCACATCCTCGAGGTGCAGCGGCTGATCAGGTTCATGCCCAAGGTGGTGATCTGCCTGGTCAACGGCTGGGCCGCGGGCGGGGGCCACAGTCTGCACGTGGTCTGCGACCTCACGCTGGCCAGCCGCGAGCACGCCCGCTTCAAGCAGACCGACGCCGACGTCGGCTCCTTCGACGGCGGCTTCGGCTCGGCGTACCTCGCCCGGCAGGTCGGCCAGAAGTTCGCCCGCGAGATCTTCTTCCTCGGCGACACCTACACGGCCGAGGACATGCAGCGGATGGGCGCGGTGAACAAGGTCGTCGACCACGCCGACCTCGAGCGCGAGGCGCTGGAGTGGGGGCGCAAGATCAACGGCAAGTCCCCGACCGCGCAGCGGATGCTGAAGTACTCCTTCAACCTCATCGACGACGGCCTGGTCGGCCAGCAGCTCTTCGCCGGTGAGACCACCCGCCTGGCCTACATGACCGACGAGGCCGTCGAGGGACGCGACCAGTTCCTCGAGAAGCGTGACCCGGACTGGTCGCCGTACCCCTGGTACTACTGAGCGCCTGGCGGCTCAGGGCGTCCGAGTCGCGCGGGCCAGCACGCCGGCCGCGTCGCGGGCGGTCGTGTCGTGGGCCGAGCGCACGCCCAGGCGGAAGGCGTGCCGGCTGCCCACGTGCGCGGCACGGAGCCGGGTGACCGTCAGCCGGACGGTGATCGCCTGACCGGGGCCGAGGACGGGGGAGCGGTAGGTCCCGGCGAGCACGGCCCGGGTGCGGTCCCGCCCGCCGACGACGTAGCGCACCCCGAACGCCGCCGTGCCGGCGGTGCCGTCGAGGCGGAGCCGGTCCGAGGACGTGCCCCGGTTGACCAGGCGGACCAGGGTCGCGCGGGACGCTCCGGCCCGTCCCAGCCGGCTGGTGGTGCGCTGGCTGCGCCACGTCCCGTAGACGTCGCTGCCCACCCATCGGCTGCCGGCTCGGACCATCGCGTCGGGCTGGAACGGCCCGGCGGTGCGGTAGTGACGCACCACCGTCGCATGGTTGCCGGCGCCGTCGACCGCGCTGAGCGTCACCGTCGTGCGCCCGGGCCGGCCGGTGTCCAGCAGCGCTCCGGGCACGCGGTCGCCGCCGCAGGCGGTCAGGCTCGACCCGCCCCGGTCGGTGCAGGCGTAGTCGGCCTGCACCTCGGTCCCGAGCCCGTAGGTGGCGTCCTCGGCCGGGGTGGTGACCGTGAGCTCGGGGGCGATCGCATCCGGCGCGGGGAAGCGGGCGGCGCGATAGCTCACGTAGCGCTTGGTGGCGGCGGTGTCCTCGAGCTGCCACTGGACGGTCCCGTCGGCGGCGACCTCCGTCGCGATCGCGTACGGCGTGGCCGCCCACCCGATGAGGGTGTCGCCGTTCGCGAGCCGCTGGGTCGACCCCGCGAAGGCTGACGACTGCCCGGGCACCTGGTAGTTCCACACCACGGTCGCGGTGTGGGCGACGGGGTCCAGGACGTACTCGGTGGCCCGGGTCTGCGGGCGGAGGACGGCGGCGCCGGACGGGTCGGCGGGGTCGACGCAGACGGTCCCGGTCAGCCCGTTGGAGCCGTCGTCGAAGAGCAGCACGTGCTCCTTGCCGTCGGGGCCCACGACGTCGCTGGCGGTGTGCTGGGCGCAGGGCCTACCCTCGAAGCCGGGATCGGGGAAGGTGAAGTCGCTGTCGCGGCCGCCCAGCTTCCAGACGATGTCGCCGCTCTCGTAGCCGTCGTGCGCGGTGGTGGCGATGCGCAGGACCGCTGACAGGTGCCGGAAGGAGGCCACGATGTCGCCGTCGGGCATCGGCCAGACCGAGTTGATGTGGGCGTAGTCGGTGCCGTCCTGACCGCCGTAGAGGGAGTCGGCCACCAGGCCCGCGCTGTCCCACTGGAAGGTCACCACACCCTGCGGGTCGACGACCTGGATGACGGCGTCGGTCCGGTGGGTGCTGGCGTTCGGCTCGTAGGCGATGAGGATCCTGCGGCCGTCGGGGAACAGCCAGGAGTCGTGGCCGTCGGTGTTCACCAGCCCGGTCGTCTCCAGGCGGCCGGTCTCCCGGTAGTGGTCGTCGAGTGTGACCAGGACGTTGCCCGAGCGGCCCGGCGACGTCGTGGGCTTCATGACGGTCAGGCTGCCGTCCGGCTGCCGCTTGAGGTCGAGGTCGCCGGCTGCGGGCTCCTCCCTCACCCAGCGCGGGACCCCGTTGTCGTCGACGATCGTGTCGAAGGTGGGCGACCCGTCGCCGGCGAAGCGGTTCAGGGTGAGCCCGACGTCCCCCGGTGCGATTCCGGCCCGCTTCGTGGTCACGGCCAGCGTCGGGAAGCCGGTGGGAAGGTAGACCAGCGAGTGCACCTCGTGGCCGCCCGCGTCGTCGATCAGCACGGAGACCTCGTCGCCCTCGCTGAGGCCGTCGACGGTTGTCGGGCCGGTGACCGGCCGGCCGTCGACCCGGACCGTGCCCGCGGGGTCCGAGGTCGTGGCGGTGACCGTGATGGAGCCGGCGGTGGCGCCCGTGGTCGTCACGGCGTAGCGCTCGACCGCGGGGTCGAACGCCGGGTAGGTCGCCACGCCCACCCCGCCGACGACGAGCGTGTGCGTCGGGCCACCCGCAGCCGTCGCGGCCGGTCCTCCGAACGACAGGCTCGCCGGGAGGGCGAGCGCCGAGACCACACCCAGCGTCACGAGTGCGCGACCGGTCCGACCCATTCGTGCTCTCCCCGTCCGGCCGTCGGCGGCTGCGCCGGTCGACCTCTCCCTGTGCGCGTCACGCTACGGGTCGATCGCCGTCCCGACAGGCGAATGCGGGATGCCGGTGACCGGCAGCGGGCCCGGGGCCACCAGGCCCCGGGCCGCGCCGTACGACGCCGCGCAGCCGCGCGGTGCTCCCCCGAGCACACCCGCGCACCGGCGACCCCCGGCCGGTGTGGCTGCGCGCCGCTCGCGTGGCCCGCGGTGGTCCGACCCCGGACCGCCGTGACCACGTCCCCCGAGTGGTGCGGGACGACGTCGCAGGACAAGACTGGCGCAGACCTCCGACAGAATCCGCGAACGAGAAGCCGAGGACCCAGGACATGACCCGCGACATGACCCACGACGACGAGCCGGGCGCCCTCTGGAAGCAGCACGTCGCGGGGCTCGGCGGGGCCGACTACGCCCACCGCTTCGCACGCCGCTTCGACGAGGTCGAGGCGTCCGGGGGCGACCCGCACGGGGAGGCCCGGTTCGTCGCCGGCCTGGTGCCGCCCGGCGCCCGGGTGCTCGACGCGGGCTGCGGCACCGGCCGGGTGGCGGCCCGCCTCCACCAGCTCGGGTACGACGTGACCGGGGTCGACGTCGACGAGGCGATGGTGGCGGTCGCCCGGGAGCGCTGGCCCGCCCTCGAGTGGCACGTCGCGGACCTCGGCGCGCTCGAGCTGCCGGGCATCGTCGACCTGGTCGTGCTGGCCGGCAACGTCGTGCCCTTCATCAGCCCCGGGGCTCTCCCCGCCGTGGCGGAACGGCTGGCGAGCGTCACGGTGTCCGGAGGGCTTGTCGTGTGCGGCTTCGGGCTGGACGCCGACCACCTGCCGCCGGATGGCCCGGTCGTCCCGCTCGCGTCGTACGACGAGGCCTGCGCGGGCGCAGGCCTCGCCCTGGTGGCCCGGCACGCCGGCTGGGACGGGACGCCGTACGACGGGGGCGGCTACGCCGTGAGCGTGCACCGGCGGCCGTAAGGGACCCGTCACCACCGGCCCTTGTCGGGCGGGGTGGAGGGGGACGAGAGTCGGGCCCATGAGCGAGTGGGACTTCTCCGGCCTGCGGGCCACCTTCGTCAACTGCACCCTCAAGCGGTCGCCCGAGCCGAGCCACACCCAGGGCCTGGTCGACGTCAGCGCGGGCATCATGCGCAAGCACGGCGTGCAGGTCGACGAGATCAGGCTGGTCGACCACGACGTCGCCACCGGCGTCTACCCCGACATGACCGAGCACGGCTGGGAGCGCGACGCCTGGCCCGACCTGTACCCGGGCATCCTGGCCAGCGACATCCTGGTCGTCGCCGGGCCGATCTGGCTCGGCGACAACTCCAGCCAGACCAAGGTGCTGATCGAGCGGATCTACGCGCTGTCGGGGATGCTCAACGACAAGGGCCAGTACCTGTTCTACGGGCGGGTGGCGGGCTGCCTGATCACCGGCAACGAGGACGGCATCAAGCACTGTGCGCAGAACGTCCTCTACAGCCTGCAGCACGTCGGCTACACGATCCCGCCCAACGCCGACGCGGGCTGGATCGGCGAGGCCGGCCCCGGGCCGTCGTACCTGGACCCCGGCAGCGGCGGGCCCGAGAACGACTTCACCAACCGCAACACCACGTTCATGACGTGGAACCTGATGCACCTGGCGCGGCTGCTCAAGGACGCCGGCGGCGTGCCCGGCTACGGCAACCAGCGCTCGGAGTGGGACGCCGGCACGCGCTTCGACTTCGAGAATCCCGAGTACCGCTGAGGCCCGGGCGAGCCGGTCACCACCAGCCCTGCCGTCGCGTCCACGCCAGCAGCCACCCCGAGATGACGGCCATCGCGGCCAGCACCAGCAGCAGCTGGGTGACGTGGGTGTTGTCGTTGACGATCACGTTCATCCCGTAGACCGACGCGATCGCCGTGACGGGCAGGGTCACCGCGGCGATGACGGCCAGCCGCTCCATCGCCACGGTCATCTTGGTGGTGACCCGGGTCTGGTAGAGGTCGATCACGCCGAGCAGGAACTGGGACTCGCCGTCGGCCACCGAGCGGACCCGGTCGAACTGGTCCGACAGGTCGACGGCGTACTCGCGGTCCAGCGGAGGGATCTTGGCCAGGCCGGTGATCCGGGCGTAGACGTCGTGGGTCTGCGCGGCCATCGTGCGCGCGGTGAGCAGCTCGTGGCGGATCAGGAACAGGTCCTCGAGCAGCGACTCCGGCTCGCGGAAGTCGTTGGCCATCACCCGCTGCTCCAGCCCGGGCACCTTCTCCGCCACCCTGCTGATCACCTCGCGCTGGCGACGGGCCACCGCCGTCCCGATCGCGTAGGAGAGCTCGGCGGGCGAGGACGGGCGGAAGCGTCCCTCCTCGATCCGGTGCAGCACCCCGTCGGTCTCGACGAGGCTCACTGCCGGGTCGAGCACCGGGTTGAGCGGCCCGTGCACGGTCACGAGCATCCGCGACCCGACCACCTGGTCGATCTCCAGCAGGTGCACGTGCCCGGCGTGGCCGAGCAGCGGCGTGTGCAGCACCACGAAGTAGTGGTCGGCGTACCCATGCAGCGTGGGCACGTGGTTGCGGCCGGCGCACGCGTCGATGACCTTGGGGTGGGCCTGGACGTACTTGTCGAGCAGGGCCGCCGCGTGGGAGTCCCAGGACGCGATGTCCAGCCAGACGAACCCGTCGGTGCGCTCCAGCAACGTGGGCAGCGCATCGTCCTCGGAGGTCTCGACCCCGCCGGGGGTGATGAACCGGACCAGCACCTGTCCAGCCTGACGAACCTGAGCGGTGTTGTCGATACCTCGCCCCGACCGGCTGTCCAGGGCCGAAGGACCACGAGTCGCTAGCCTGCCGGGGTGAGGATCGCCGTCGTCCGCGAGACCCGTCCCGGCGAGGCGCGGGTGGCGCTGGTGCCCGAGGTCGTGGGCGAGCTGGTCGACGCCGGCCACCACGTGCTGGTCGAGCCGGGAGCCGGCGCCTCGGCCCTCGTCGACGATGCCGCGTACGCCGCAGCGGGGGCGGAGGTCGGCGTCCCGGTCGGCGCCGATGTCGTGCTCGCGGTCGGCCCACCTCCACCGCGCCTGCTCCGGCCGGGCGGGGCGGCGCTGACGCTGGCCGTGCCCGACGCGCCGACGGTCGCGGCGCTGGCGGAGACCGGCGTGACCTCGTTCGCGCTCGAGCGGGTGCCCCGGACCAGCCGGGCGCAGGCGATGGACGCCCAGACCTCCCAGGCACTGGTCGTGGGCTACCGCGGCGCCGTGGTCGGCGCGGAGCTCCTCCGTCGCTTCCTGCCCCTGACGATGACCGCGGCCGGCACGGTGCCGGCCGCCCGGGCCCTGGTGCTCGGCACCGGCGTCGCCGGGCTGGAGGCGATCGCGACGCTGCGGCGGCTCGGCGCCCACGTCGCGGCGTACGACGTCCGGGCGAGCGCCGCGGAGGAGATCCGGTCGTTGGGGGCCGAGGCGGTCGACCTGGGGCTGCCACCGCTGCAGGGGGTCGCCGGCTACGCCCGGGAGCTGACCGCGGACCGGGCCGAGCAGCAGCGCCGCCTGCTCGCGCCGTACGTCGCGCAGGCCGACCTTCTGCTCACGGCCGCGTCCGTGCCGGGGCGGCCCGCGCCGGTCCTGGTCAGCCGAACCATGGTCGAGCAGATGGGGCCCGGCTCCGTGGTGGTCGACCTGGCGGCCGAGGCCGGCGGCAACGTCGAGGGCGTGGTCGCGGGCGAGGTCGTCCGGGTCGGGCACGCCCAGGTCTGGGGTGGGAGCGACGTGGCCTCGCAGCTGCCCCAGCAGGCCTCCCGGTTCTACGCCCGCAACGTGGTCGCCCTGCTGCTGCACCTGGTGGCGGTCGGCGCGCTGGAGGGCGAGGTCGACGACGACATCGCCGTTGCGTCCTGCCTGACCCGCGCGGGCCGGGTGCTGGGCGGCTGAGCCCGGGGTGGACCTACTGCGCCAGGCCGTAGAGCCGGTCGCCGGCGTCGCCGAGGCCGGGCACGATGTAGCCCTTCTCGTTCAGCTGCTGGTCCATCGATGCGGTCACCACGGTGACGGGCACCTCGACCCCCTCCAGGTCCTTCTCGAGCCGGGCGCAGCCCTCCGGGGCGCTGAGCAGCGTGATGGCGGTGATGTCGTCGGCGCCACGGCGGACCAGGAACCTAATCGCGGCGGCGAGCGTCCCGCCGGTGGCGAGCATCGGGTCCAGCACGTAGCACTGTCGGCCCGACAGGTCCTCGGGGAGCCGCTCGGCGTACGTCATCGCCTCGAGGGTCTCCTCGTTGCGGGCCATCCCCAGGAAGCCGACCTCCGCGGTGGGCATCAGGCGCATCATGCCGTCGAGCATCCCGAGACCGGCTCGCAGGATCGGCACCACCAGCGGGCGCGGCAGGGCGAGGTGCACGCCGTGCGCCGGCGCGACCGGGGTCTGCACGGTGACGTCGTCGACGCGGACGTCCCGGGTCGCCTCGTAGGCCAGCAGGGTGACCAGCTCGTCGACCAGGCGCCGGAACGTCGGGGAGTCGGTGCGCTCGTCGCGCAGGGTGGTGAGCTTGTGCAGCACCAGCGGGTGCTCGACGACGTGAACGCGCATGGGAGCACAGTAACGAGCGGGTGAACCCTGGCCGGCCCGCGGCCTTCCCTGGTCGGCCGGCCCTGGCCTGCGCCGGTCGCCTCTGTCATCCTCGTGGAGGCAGCGATGCCGCGAGGAGGAGGGCGACCCATGGGTTCCGATCCGGTCGAGGCGGTGGACTTCGCACTCGTCGTCTACCGCGAGGAGAACGTCTGGCGCGTCGAGGAGATCGCCGACGCCAGCCTGGGCGACATGGACGGGCTGTCGGCCGAGCTCCGCCGCTGGCCGGGCGACTTCGGATCGCTGGGGCTGGTCTCGGTCGACGAGGACTTCTTCCTGCTGGTGCGGGTCGCCGGCGCGACGACCCGGGTGCTGCTCTCCGACGTCACCGCCGCGACCGAGTGGCCGCTGGCCCGCTCGGCGGTCGAGCTCCTCGAGCTCCCGCTCCCCGAGGACGAGGACGAGCAGGTCCCGGCCGGCGACCTCGGCATCGTCTCCGACCTCGGGCTGCCCGCGATGGACATGGGCGCCCTGCTCGACGACTACGAGCTCTACCCCGACGAGATCCTGGGCGACATCGCCCACAGGCTCGGCTTCGGCGCGCTGTACGACGACGTGCTGGGTGTGCCCGCGACGTGACCACGGACGAGGACTGGGTCGGCCCGATGCGGCTGGCCCTCGACGAGGCGCGCGCCGCCGCCGAGCACGGTGACGTCCCGGTGGGTGCCGTCGTCCTCGACGCCGACGGCACCGTCCTCGGGCGGGGCCGCAACCGCCGTGAGGTCGACCACGACCCGACCGCGCACGCCGAGGTGGTCGCCCTGCGACAGGCCGCCGCCCGGCAGGGGTCGTGGCGCCTCGAGGGCTGCACCCTGGTCGTGACCCTGGAGCCGTGCACGATGTGCGCGGGGGCCACCGGGCTGTCCCGGGTGGACCGCCTGGTCTTCGGGGCGTACGACGAGAAGGCCGGCGCCGTGTCCTCGCTGTGGGACGTGCTGCGCGACCGGCGGCTCAACCACCGGCCCCTGGTGCTCGCCGGGGTGCTCGAGCAGGAGTGCGGCGACCTGCTCCGCGACTTCTTCCGGGCACGTCGCGTCCCACGCTGACGCGCGACCCTGATTTCCACGCGGTGTCGGCTCTCTAGTACCCTCGTCGGCGGTGGCGTGTCCGAGCGGCCTAAGGAGAACGCCTCGAAAGCGTTTGTGGGTGAAAGTCCACCGAGGGTTCAAATCCCTCCGCCACCGCCAAGGGGTTCTGACGAAACTCAGGACCTTGACGTGACGAAACCCCGCCCGGGGACTCCCCGGGCGGGGTTTCGTCGTATCCGGGAGCTCTGCGGCAGCGGCATCCCGTCGGGTCCGACTTCGTCGAAGCCGTACGCAGTTGTGTCCAACTGGGTCAGCGGGTCCCGGGTGTCGTTGCTGCGCTCAGACCACGCCAGCAGGCGCTGGGAGTTCACCACCGAGACCCGGGCACCTGAACCGTTCGTTGCCGCCGGTGGCTTTTCCCATCCGTTCGAACCGGTAGACCTTGCGTTCGGCGATGAGCTCCTCGAGCTCCTCCAACGTGCGACGCGCCTTCTCCCACCTGGCGAGCTTGGCCTTCTGGCGCCGATGAGCAGGGGAACGTCGGACTCTCCGACATCGCCGATGCGGGCGAACGCGGTCATCTGGTACCCGAACACCCACTTCCTGCCCGTGACCTGAGTCTTGCTGCGGTATCCGGTGCGTGCGTCGGGGTCGGCTGACGCGCTCTTCTTCTTGCCCGTCTTGGTGATGCGGGTCCGTTGACGCGCGGCGGAGTCGAGAGCGGTCTCCACAGGCGCTGAGTCTGCCCGTTGGCAGGCTAGGGGCGGAGTCTGAGGTGCAGGTCCCGGTCGAGGATGCCGGAGAGTCGCGCGGTCTCTTGTTCGACGGCCCCCTCGGGTGGAGGCTCATCGTCGAGCCACGCGACCGTGAGTTCGTCGCCCGTGCGCGTCCAGGTCCCGCAGACGACACCGCCCAGGGTTACCAGGTTGGCCTTGCGGGTGACGACTCCCCGTCGAGACGGCGGGGTGACGTGGACGTCCTTGGTGCCAGGTCCCATGACCCATTGGTCATGCCCGGGAAGGAACCGCACCGCTCTCGAGGGCTCCGCGGCGCTGAGGTTGTCGACGTCCTCCTGAACTACGTAGGCTGTGGCGCCCTCGATGTCGACCGCAACCAGCTGGTCGCGGAGCTGGGAGATCCAGCCATCAAGGCGTTTGCGCCCGGCGCTCAGGCCATTGCCTAGCCAGTAGTGGATGTGTTCAACCGTCGCAGGTCCGTAGGCGCGCAGATAGGCCCGAATCGCGCGGGGACCCGCGTCGTCGAGGTCCGGAATGCCGGACCACCTCGGGTTGAGGTCGAGTCGCTGGAAGGTGCGCTTCCCATCGCGAGGAGGCCCGAAGCCCATGTCCCCCTGCCAGGTCAGCGGCTTCACCAAGGTGCCCGCGCCCTCGTCGAAGACCGGTTTCAGATGCTGATAGGCCCGGTTCCTGGTGAGCACCTCACCGAGCTCGTGGACGGTCAACGGCCCATCGCTCAGCGCCTCGCGCACGGCTGCCCGGAAATCGGGCCAGTCCGACGGGGTGAGCCGATAGTGCTCCACCCAGCTCGGAAGCTCCCACTGCCGCCCGGCGGATCGCAACGCGAGGTACATGCCGCCCTCTTCGGGCGAGAGGTAGTGCATTGAGCCGCGGAACGCGAACGCCTCGATCACGGTCCCGTCCGCCAGGGCCTTCGCCAGCTCCCCGGGCCGGGACCCCGTACGGCGGGTGCTCACGGCGAGTTCAGCTAGGGACTCATCCATCGACAGCACGGCACCGAGCCGACGTACAACGTCGCCCACCGACCCGGACCCGACCGGATCGAGCAGTTGTCGCTCCAACCGCCAGGCCAGCGCCCGGTCCCAGGTGATGGAGACCTCGGAAGCACGGGTCATTCCCGAATCCTCCCACCTATCCCGGTAGGTGGGCATCCTGATGGCACTGGCCCCGCCCCGTCCTGCAGCCTCGCTGCGGTCGGGGGCCGTCTGGCGTCGCGTGGCCCTTGCTCAGGAGAGCAGGCGCTCGATGGTGTCGACCTCGGCGGACTGCGTGACCACGATCCGCGCCGCGAGCTTGGTGGCTGGCGCATAGCGGCCGTCGGCCTGCTCGTCCTTCGCCATCGCGATCGCACCCTCGTGGTGCTCCTGCATCATCCGCAGCCAGAGGTCGGAGAAGTCGGCATCGGACGCCTCGTCGAGGGTGGCCATGTCCTCGGCGCTCATCATGCCGGGGACGTCGCCCGCGTCCCCGCCCATGTCCCCCATGTCGTGCCCCGCGTGGCCGTGGTCGCGCACGGTCTCGGGGACGTCCTCGCCCCACGCGCGGAGCCAGCCGGTCATCGTCTCGATCTCGGGTGCCTGGGCGGCCGCGATGTCGTCGGCGAGGGCCTGCACCTCGGGGTCCAGCTGCCGTCCGCGGGTCAGGTCGACCATGGCCAGAGCCTGGGCGTGGTGCTGGATCATCCGGGTCGCGAAGGCGACGTCGGCGTCGCCGTGCTCCGTGGCGCTGGTCGCCGATGACGGAGGTGGTGGGGTCGTGTCGCTCCCACAGGCGGCGAGGCCGAGGGTTGAGCCGAGGGCAAGGGCGGTCAGGATCCGGACGGTGGTGCGCATGGGTGTCCTCCCGGCAGTGGTGGTGGAGAGTCGGTCGTGCGGTGTCGGTCGGTCAGTGGTCGGTCCTGGTCTGGCTCGTGGTGCCGGCCCCGGTCTCGTCGGCGATCGAGACGACCAGCCCGCCCAGGATGAAGCAGCTGATCGCCACGACGAGGACCGAGGTGGCGATGGAGGGGATGAACCGGCGTGCGCCGCTCCCGTGGGACTCACCGTGGTAGCCGTGCGTGAGGGCGTGGCCCTTGCCGCGCCGCAGCAGGTGGCGGTTGACCGGGTAGGCCGCCGCGAACGCCACCACGAGCGAGATCGACAGGCCTGCCCAGAAGACGACGTTGACCAGGCCGGCGTTCATCGCGCCCGGGATCAGGGCCATCACGAGATTGTCGACGACCTCCATGACGGCGATGGAGAGCGTGTCGGCGGCGAGGACGACCCGAAGGGCCGTGCCGGCAGCCAGCCCGGCCTTCAGCAGGGGCAGCGTGGAGAGCGTGTAGCCGAACACGAAGGCGAGCGCGATCGAGAGCGCGATGGTCTGCCCGTTGGGAAGCCCGAGACCGGTGCCGATGAGGAGACCGGCGATCTCGCCGATGGCGCAGCCGGTCAGGCAGTGCAGGGTGGCCCCGACGGCCATCGCGTTCAGGGCCCGTGCGTCGAGCCCCTCGGCGGCGTGGTGCGCACTGGCGTGCTCATGCGGGCGGAGGTCGTGGCTGGTCATGGCTGCAGCATACCCCTAGGGGGTATTATTGCAAGAGCGGGGAAAGGGTTGGAGCCCCTGGGCGAGCCGCGCCCAGGGGCTCCGTGGCGTGCCTGCCTCGTCAGAGGTCGAGCGGGCGCAGCACCCGGTCGATGCCGTGCGCGATCTGCAGGTTGCCCTCGTTGAGGTTGGCCTTGCTGGGCTTCACCCGTGGGTTGCGGTCGTTGGTGTCGGCGTCGCGCAGGCGGACCTGCTTCCCCACGACGTTGACCTTGATCGTCCCGCCGCCCGCGGTGGTCAGCACGGCGTTGTCGGACTGGCGGGCCTGGGCCAGCGTGATCGTCGCGCCGGGCACCACGTGGTAGAGCAGGATGGCCTCGAGGGTGTCGGCGTCCGCGATCTTGGTGATCGCGCGGAGCACGCCGCGCTCGGTGGCCTTGCGGTGGCCGGTCAGGTCGCTGACGAGCCGCCGGAACGCCCTGTCGGTGGGGATGAACGCCGTCAGCGCTACCGTGCCGTCGGCGAGGACGGCGACGTCGCTGTCGGGCTTGGCGGCGAGCACGGCGTAGACGGCCTTCTCCACGAGGTCGAAGTCGTTCCAGTTGTGGTCGAGCCGGTTGCCGTCGGCGGCGAGGACCTCGGCGAGGCTGGTCGTGCCCGGGGCCGCCTGGGCGGGTGCCGCCGTCAGCGCTGCGGTGGAGGCCAGCGCTGCTGCGGCCACGGTTCCGGTGAGGCGGGCGAGTGTGCGGTTCTTGCGCATGCGAGTCGTTCCCTCCAGGAGGGCCGCGCCTGGTTTTCCCTCCCCGGCGCGGCGATTGTCGTGCACTTTGGTAGCCGTTCGGGATGGCCCCGGCGGTGGATGGGCCGGAGCTGCGAGGTGTCTGGACCGGTAGGGCGGGTCAGCTGTGCGGGTCGCGGAGGGTGAGCACGAGCACCACCAGGGCGAGGGCCTGCACGGCGACGGTGACCCCGACGAGCAAGGGCACCGAGACGTCGTACAGGCCGCCGGAGAGGACGCCGCCGGCCGCGGCGGCGACGCCGACGACCGCACCGAAGACGCCGTACGCCGTGGCGCGCCGCTGCGGGGCCACCAGGTCGGCGACGGTGGCGCGCAGGGTGGACTCCTGGATGCCGAGGGCGACGCCCCAGGCCAGCGACCCCGCCACGGCGACGGCCACCGTCCCGGAGAAGGCCAGGGCCGGGACGACCGCGGCGACCAGGGGCAGGGTGGCCAGGACCCGGGGTCCGTAGCGGTCGTAGGCCCAGCCGGTGGCCAGGGCGGCGAACGCGTCGACGACCATCACGGCCGCGTAGACCAGCGGCACTGCGGCGTCGCGCATCAGGCCCTCGTGCACGAGGTGGAACGAGAGCACCCCGAAGGTCGCGAACCCCGAGGTGGTCAGGGCGGTGAAGCCGGCGTACGCCCAGAACGCCCGCGGGAGGCGGTCGACCTCGGCCGGCGCCAGGACCTGCTGATGGGCGGGCGCGGCGACCTCGGGCGAGAGGGACGCCGGCAGCCGCGACGCTCCGGCCTCGTAGGCGGCCGGGTCGGGGACCCGCGAACGCAGCCACAGCACCAGCGCCACCACGCCGAGACCCGGGACCGCCAGCGCGAGCAGTGCGGGCTCGTAGTCGTCGCCGGTCGCGGCGAGGACGGCGGCGACCAGCAGCGGTCCGGCCAGGGCGCCGACCTGGTCGAGCGCCTCGTGGACCGCGAAGCCCCGGCCGCGGCCGGTGACCGCCGTCGCGTGGGAGAGCAGCGTGTCCTTGGCGGGGGCGCGCACGGCCTTCCCGACGCGTTCGAGGATCACCAGGGCCGAGGCGACCCAGAGCGCGGAGGCCAGCCCGAGCAGTGGGACGCTGACCATCGTGATCAGGTAGCCCGCGATGGTCCAGCTCCAGAAGCGGCCCGACCGGTCGGCCAGCGGACCGGACACCATCCGCAGCAGCAGGGCCGCGGCCTCGCCGACCCCGGTCACGACGCCGACCACCAAAGCGCTCGCACCCAGGCCGGCCAGCAGCGGGCCGATGACCGATCGCGCCCCCTCGTAGACGACGTCGCCGAGCATCGCCACCACGCCGAAGGCGACGACGAAGCGCCAGGCGGACAGGGGTGCGCGCGGGCTCATGCCTGCCAGTGTGGCTGGCCGGAGGACCGTGGGGCCGTCCGGACGCGACGAGACGCCCCGAACCCTGCCCGGTTCCGGGGCGCCTCGTCTCTGGGAGTCGCACGGCCTCGCGTCCTGGTCCCCTACCCCTTCGACTGAGGGGGCCAGGGGCCGTGCGCCTGGGTCTGCCCACCGGCCCGTGGCTCCTGGCGTGAGTGCGCAGGTTCCGGGGAGATCGGGTCGGTGCGGGCAACGATGGTCTGGTGAGGTGGACCTCCTGGTGGGGGCTGGTCGGGGGCTGGTCGGGCGGGGCTGCTACCAGCCGCGGACCCGGAGCGTGGTCGGTGCGGCGGTGACCCCGCGCGGTCCGTCGTAGGTGACGTCGTAGCTGCGCCCGTGCCGGGCCCCGGGCAGCGTGGCCGTGCCGGCGCCGTCGGTCACCCGGGCGTCGATGCAGGCGCGGCCGGTGCAGAAGGTGACGGTGCCGTCCGCGTCGAGCCAGGCAGGGCCCGACAGCGCGAAGGGGACTCGCCACCGGCCCGCGGAACGCCGTGGCGTCGCCAGCTCGAGGCCGAGCCGGGCGGGCGTCACCACCACCGGGTCACTGGTGGCCGATCCCCGCGCGTGCCCCACCCGCGAGGCGGACACGGTCACCGTCAGCTCGCTGCGGACCAGCCGCGGGGTGACCCGCAGCCGGTCGTCGGTGGCACCGGGGAGCGCGACGCCGTCGGCCCTCCACTGGTAGCGCAGCGTCAGCCCGTCGAGCGTCCACGTGCCGGGGTCGGCGACGACGCTGTCGCCGACCCGGGCACGCGAGCCGAAGGACGGTGCCACGGTCGCCGTCGGGGCGGGGAGCAGCATCGTCACGTCCTCGAGGTACTGGCTGGCGAGCACGGTGACGCGGCGCGTCGACGGGGCGTAGCCGTCGCGCTCGTAGGACAGGTCGTAGATGCCGATTGGCACCCAGAGCTCGTACTCGCCGCCGTAGCTCAGGGCGGAGGCGACGGTCCGGCCGGTCGCGACGTCGGTCGCGGTCACGGTCACGTCGTCGAGCTGGTACCCGTCGAGATCGAGGGTCCAGCCGGTCAGGCGCTGGGTGGCGAGCTGGACGGCCCGCTGGTGCACGGCCACGCCGGAGCGCGGGCCGGGGACGGTCGCCTGGGCCGTCACGGGTGCCAGCAGGGTGCCGACGCCGAGGGCCGCGACCGCGATCACCGCGGCTCTCGTCCTGAGGCTCATGGAGGTTCCTTCCGTGGATCCCGAGGTCCCCAGGATGGAACAAACGTGAGCCCGTTTTGTTCGGGTTTGTGGTTATTTCACCTTCACGCTGTCGTTTCTTTGCCGAGCGGGCAGCCAGGTTGCCAGACGATCGAGCGCGGCATGCATCTCCGCCTCCGACCCCGCGAACGACATCCGCAGGTGCCGCCCGCCGGCCACGGTGTCGAAGTCCACGCCCGGGGCGGTGGCCACGCCGGTCTCGGCGAGCAGCCGATGGGCGAACGCCATCGAGTCGTCGGTGAGGTGACCGACGTCGGCGTACACGTAGAAGGCGCCGTCCGCCGGGGCGAGCCTGTCGAGCCCCAGCCGGGGCAGGCCGTCGAGGAGCAGCGCCCGGTTGCGGGCATAGCGCTCCACGTGGCCGTCGCACTCCTCGTACGACGCCGGGTCGAACGCGGCGACCGCGGCGTGCTGGGCCAGGGCGGGCGGGCAGATCGTGAAGTTGCCGGTGAGCACGTCGACGGCGCGGCGCAGCCGCTCGGGCACCAACATCCAGCCGATCCGCCAGCCGGTCATCGAGAAGTACTTGGAGAAGGAGTCGAAGACCACCGCCTCACGGGACGTCTGCCAGGCCGACGAGCTCGCGGGCGCCCCGGGGTAGGTGATGCCGTGGTAGATCTCGTCGCTGATCAGCCGCACCCCGTGCTCCTCGCACCAGCGCGCCAGGGCCGCGAGCTCGTCGGGGGCGAGCATGGTGCCGGTCGGGTTCGCCGGGCTGGCCACCACCAGGCCGCGCACCGGGCGGTCGAGCTCCTCGAGCATCGCCACGGTCGGCTGGAAGCGGGTCTGCGGCCCGGTCGGCAGCTCGACGACCTCGCACCCCAGCGCGGACAGGACGTTGCGGTAGCAGGGGTAGCCCGGGCGTGCGATCGCCACCCGGTCGCCGGCCTCGAACGCGGCCAGGAACGCCAGCAGGAAGCCGCCCGACGACCCGGTGGTCACCACCACGTCGTCGATGCCGAGGTCGAGCCCGTGCCAGCGGGCGTGGTGCGCGCAGATCGCGGCCCGCAGCTCCGGCAGCCCGAGCGCCACCGTGTAGCCGAGCAGCTCGGCGTCCAGGGCATGTCGCGCCGCGGCCCGGACCGGCGCCGGTGCGGGCGTCGACGGCTGCCCGGCGACGAGGTTGACCAGGTCGCCGTGCGTGCGGGCCCGCTCGGCCGCCGCGGCCAGCAGGTCCATCACGTGGAACGGCGGTACGTCGGCGCGGCTCGCTGCCGCGAACCGCTCGTACGTCGGGTCCGGCGACGGGTGTGCGGCGCGGCTCGGCTCCATGGCCACACCCTAGGATGAGGGCGCCGCCACCAGCCCGCCCACCACGAAGGGGGACCGGTGACCTTCGACGTCGACCAGCTCGACCAGGTGCTCCTGCTGGGCTCCGGGGTCCTCCTGGTCGCGATCCTGGCGGTCCGCTTCTCCGCCCTGGCCGGGCTGCCGAGCCTCCTGATGTACCTGCTGCTCGGCGTGGTGCTCGGCGACTCCGGGTTCGGCATCAACTTCGAGAACGACCAGCTCGCGCAGGTGCTGGGCTTCGCCGCCCTGGTGGTGATCCTCGCCGAGGGCGGCCTGACCACCAGCTGGGCGGAGATCCGGCCGGTGATCCGCACCGGGGCGATGCTCGCGACCGTCGGCGTCGGGGTCGGCGTCGTGGTGATGACGCTGGGAGCCCACTACCTGCTGGGCTTCGAGTGGCAGCTGGCGCTGCTCCTGGCCGCGGTCACCGCGCCGACGGACGCGGCCGCGGTCTTCTCGGTGCTGCGCCGCGTGCCGTTGCCGCGGCGCCTCACCGGGGCGCTGGAGGCGGAGTCGGGACTCAACGACGCCCCGACCGTGCTGCTGGTGACCCTGGCCAGCGAGGGGGACGTCCTCGCGCACGGCGTGCTCGGGTTCGCCGGGATCCTGGTCTACGAGCTCGGCGTCGGCGTGGCGGTCGGTCTCGCCGTCGGCTTCGGCGGCGCCTGGCTGATGCGGCGCGCAGCCCTGCCCTCCTC
The DNA here is from genome assembly GCA_044227235.1 of Marmoricola sp. GTDB lineage: Bacteria > Actinomycetota > Actinomycetes > Propionibacteriales > Nocardioidaceae > Marmoricola_A. The sequence goes on from JBGAFN010000003.1 coordinate 382,530, forward strand.
GGGCCTCTACCCGCTGGCGGTGCTGAGCCTGTGCGTCCTGGCGTACGGCGGCGCCGCGGCGATCCACACCTCCGGGTTCGCCGCCGTCTACACAGCCGCGCTGATCCTCGGGAACAGCGAGCTGCCGCACCGCTCGGCCACCCGGTCCTTCACCGAGGGCCTCGGCTGGCTCTCGCAGATCGGCCTCTTCGTGATGCTCGGGCTGCTGGTCTCCCCGGCGGACCTCTCGGGCCGCGACCTGTGGAACGCGCTGGTCGCGGGCTTCTTCCTGGCCCTGGTCGCCCGCCCCCTCTCGGTGCTGGCCAGCACTGTGTGGCAGCGCACGAGCCTGCCCGACATGGCCTTCATCACCTGGGCCGGACTGCGCGGGGCGGTCCCGATCGTGCTCGCCACCATCCCGCTCTCCCAAGGGGTCCCGGGGGCGACCGCGCTGTTCGACATCGTCTTCGTGCTGGTGGTCGTCGACACGCTCGTCACCGGACCGACGCTGCCGTGGGTCGCCAAGCGGCTCGGGGTCACCGTCGCCGGCGAGGTCCGCGACCTGGAGGTCGAGTCCGCGCCGCTGGACCAGATCGCCGCCGACCTGCTGCAGATCCGGATCACCAAGCGGTCCCAGATGCACGGCGTCGAGGTCCGCGAGCTCCGGCTCCCCGAGGGCGCCTCGATCGCCCTGATCGTCCGGGACGGTCAGACCACCACGCCCAAGGCCAACACGGTGCTGCGCCGCGGCGACGACCTGCTGGTGGTCACGCCGAGGCGGCTCAAGGAGCAGACCGAGACGCGGCTCCGGGCGGTCTCCCGTCGCGGCAGGCTGGCCGACTGGCTGGACTGATCCTGGGGCCGAGCGCGGTCAGCAGCCCGAGCCGGACGCGGCGGCCCGCAGCTTGCGGGGCGCCTTGGCCAGGCCCTTCAGCTCGTCACCCACGATGACGTCGACGCCGGGACCGAGGTCGTCCCGGCTGACCTGCACGAGCGTGTTCGGGCCGAACTGGGCGGCGACCAGGGCGGCGGCGGGGTCGTTCTTGGTGGGGGCCAGGACGCGCACGAACTGGACCGAGAAGGTGTCAGGTGCGTTGCCCGCGTCTCCGGGGAGGAAGCCGCGCTTCACCAGGGCGTCGCGGGTCCTGTCGGCCAGGCCGTTGACCGTGCCGCCGTTGTAGACGCTGACCGTGACGTCGCTGCTGCGCACCACGTCGCCGGCGCGCAGGCCGCTGTCGCACGACGGGCTGGCGGAGGTGTCGTCGGAGCCGTCGGCGGACGGGTCCCCGACCGGGGCGGACAGCGTGCGCCAGCCGACGAACAGGCCGACCACGAGCAACGCGGACAGCGTGGTCAGCGTGACCGCGGTCAGTCCTCGTCGCCCCATCCCGGCCGCCTCTCAGTCCTGGATCACGTGGACACGGGCGTGGAGCACGTGCCGCTGCTGGAGAGCGGCGCGCAGGGCGCGGTGGAGCCCGTCCTCGAGGTAGAGGTCACCCTGCCACTGCACGACGTGGGCGAACAGGTCGCCGAAGAACGTGGAGTCCTCGTCGAGCAACGTCGCCAGGTGCAGGGTGTCCTTGGTGGTGACCAGCTCGTCGAGCCGCAGCTGCACCGGCGCGAGCGTGGCCCAGTCGCGCGGCGCCAGGCCGTGCTCGGGGTAGGGGCGCTCGCTGCCGACACGCTTGAAGATCACGGGACCCAGGATAGGTTCAGCCTCATGACGGAGCAGCCACCGGGCACGGCCCCGGAGCCCGGCGGAGCAGCACCGGCCGGCAACCCAGCCGGCAACCCAGCCGGCAACCCGGCCAGCGACCCTGCGAGCGATCCGATCAGTGAGGCGGTCCGGGCGGGCTACGCCTTCACCGGTCCCGCTCTGGAGCTCGGTGGCCTGATGACCTCGGCCACCACCCTGTCCGACGTGCATGTGAAGATCCCGCTCGGCATGGTCAACCGGCACGGGCTGGTCGCCGGTGCGACGGGCACCGGCAAGACCAAGACCCTGCAGCTGCTGGCCGAGCAGCTCTCCACCGCCGGCGTGCCGGTCTTCGCCGCCGACATCAAGGGCGACCTGTCGGGGCTCTCCACGCCGGGCGTGCCCAGCGACAAGCTCAGCGCCCGCGCCGCTTCGGTCGGTCAGACCTGGACCGCCACCGGCTTCCCGGTCGAGTTCTTCGCCCTCGGCGGGGAGGGCACCGGCATCCCGCTGCGCGCCACCATGTCGTCCTTCGGCCCGACGCTGCTCGCCAAGGTGCTCGGGCTCAACGCCACGCAGGAGTCCTCGCTCGGCCTCGTCTTCCACTACGCCGACCGGGCCGGCCTGCCGCTGCTCGACCTCGCCGACCTCCGGGCCGTCGTGCAGCACCTCACCAGCGACGAGGGCAAGCCGGAGCTCAAGGAGCTCGGCGGCCTCTCCGGGGCGACCGCCGGGGTGATCCTGCGCGAGCTCATCACCTTCGCCGACCAGGGCGCCGACGCGTTCTTCGGCGAGCCCGAGTTCGACACCCGCGACCTGCTCCGCACCACGCCCGAGGGCCGTGGGCTGATCTCGTTGGTGGAGCTGCCCAACCTCCAGGACCGGCCGGCGGTCTTCTCGACCTTCCTGATGTGGCTGCTGGCCGACCTCTTCCACGACCTGCCCGAGGTCGGCGACGTCGACAAGCCCAAGCTGGTCTTCTTCTTCGACGAGGCGCACCTGCTGTTCGCCGACGCCTCCAAGGACTTCCTGGCCGCGATCACCCAGACCGTGCGGCTGATCCGCTCCAAGGGCGTCGGCGTCTTCTTCGTGACCCAGTCGCCCACCGACGTGCCCGACGAGGTGCTCGGCCAGCTCGGCTCCCGCATCCAGCACCAGCTGCGCGCGCACACGCCGAACGACGCCAAGGCCCTCAAGGCGACGGTGAACACCTACCCCACCAGCGCGTACGCCGACCTCGGCGAGGTCATCACGACCCTCGGCATCGGCGAGGCGGTGGTGACGGTGATGGACGAGCGCGGTGCGCCGACCCCGGTGGCCTGGACGCGCCTGCGCGCCCCCGAGTCCCTGATGGGCGCGGCCGACCCGGCCGCCCTGCAGGCGGCGGTGACGGCCTCGCCGCTCTACCCGACGTACGCCGCGACCGTGGACCGGGAGTCCGCGCGCGAGCTGCTCGCGCAGCGCCTCGAGGCGGGGGCCGCCAAGGCCGAGGCCGAGCAGGCCCCGACACCCGCGTCACCGGCCGACCAGCACGCGTCGTACCCGCAGCAGGAGAAGGCGAAGCCGAAGGCCACGAAGTCCCCGAAGGCCGCGAAGCCCCAGGACTCGATGGTGACCGAGGTGCTCAAGTCGCAGGCCGCCAAGGAGTTCATGCGGACCGCTGCCCGGGAGATCGCCCGCGGGGTCTTCGGAGTCGGGCGCCGCTCGCGCTGAGGAGTGCGCGGCGACGCGGTGCCCCCTGCTGAGGAGGGACCCCGCGGACGACCGACCGGCGTGCCGGCCTCGTCAGGCCGACCAGCGCACCGCCTCGACGACGACGTCGGCGACGGGCGAGACCCCCTGCAGCTCGGCCCGCTCCGCGAAGAGGTGGGTCAGGCCGTTGCTGTTGCGGGCGCGGCGCTGCTCGGCGCGGCGCCCCTCGGCGCGGGTGGCGGGTCGTCCCTTGCGCCGGCTCGCCACGGTGCGGCGGGCCGGCGGGAGGTCGGGGTCGAAGACCGTCCGGAAGACGGTCTCGGCGAGCTGCAGCGAGGGCGCGGCGGTGACCGGCGCGGGCTCGCGGCGAGCGACGGTGGCGGTGGATGACAGCTCCATCGGTCTCTCCGTTCCAGGTGGGGTGCGTGGGACCAGTGGAACAGACCTGTTTGCCGGGAATGTGGCGTGAAGGTTACGAGCGGGCTACGGCCCGTCCGTGGACCCGTTGACCCGGTCACAGCGGCGCCCTACAGTGCCCGAACTAGAACGTGTTCTTGGGAGGGTGCATGGTCGACGACACGACCGACGTGATGGCCGAGCGCTCCCTGACCAAGGACGAGCGCGACCCGGCCACGCTGCTCGCTCCGCTGGCAGGCTGGCTCAGCGGACCGTTGGGAGCCGACGGCCCGGTCACGCTGCACGACCCGGAGGCCCCGTCCGGCTCCGGGATGTCGAGCGTGACCCTGATCGTCGACTGCTCCTGGACCCAGGACGGCGTCGGGCTCCGTGACCGGTTCGCGGTCCGGATCGCCCCGGACGCCGACGCCTACCCCGTGTTCCCGCGCTACGACCTGCAGCAGCAGTACGACGTGATGGCCGCCGTCGCCGCGCACTCCGACGTGCCGGTCCCGGCGCTCGTGGCGATCGAGCCGACCGGCGAGGTCCTCGGCTCGCCGTTCCTGGTGATGCGTGCGGTGGAGGGCAGGGCTCCGGTCGACAACCCGCCGTACGTGTTCGGGGGGTGGCTGCTCGACGCCGAGCCCGCCGACCGGGCCGCCCTGGACGCCGCGACGGTCCGGGTCATCGCCGACCTGCACGCCATCGGCGATGCCCGCACCGTCTTCCCCGGGCTCGCCGCCGACGCCGGGACCGACGCCCTGCGCTCCCACGTCGAGGCGCAGCGCGCCTACTACGCATGGACGTGCGCCGACGACGGGGTCCGGGTCCCCCTGATCGAGCGCGCCTTCGCCTGGCTGGAGGAGCACTGGCCGGCGGCCGCCGCGGACGCCGAGCCCGTGCTCAGCTGGGGCGACGCGCGTCCGGGCAACGTGCTCTACGACGGCTTCACCCCGGTGGTCGTCCTCGACTGGGAGATGGCCGCGCTGGCGCCGCGCGAGGTGGACCTGGGCTGGTACGTCTTCATCCACCGCTTCTTCCAGGACATCGCCGAGGTCTTCGAGCTGCCGGGCCTCCCGGACTTCGCGCGCGCCGAGGACGTCGTGGCGACGTACGAGGAGCGCAGCGGGGTGGGGGTCGCCGACCTCGACTGGTACGTCGTCTACGCAGCCCTGCGCCACGCGATCGTGATGGCCCGGATCAAGCGCCGGATGATCCACTTCGGCGAGGAGACCGTGCCCGCGGACCCCGACGACTACGTGATGCATCGGCTGGCGCTGGACGCCCTGATCAGCGGTGCCGGATGAGGCCGGACCCGCTCGACGAGTACCCGGTCCACCAGGCGCCGCTGCCGATCGCCCGGGCCGCGACCAGCGACCGTCACTTCTACGACCGCTGCTACTTCAACGCCCACGACCGCACCGGCGAGGTCTTCATGATCGCCGGGATGGGCCTCTACCCCCACCTCGGCGTGCGGGACGGCTTCGCCTGCGTGCGGGTCGGCGACGTGCAGCACGTGCTGCGGGTCTCCGACGCCCTCGACGAGCGGACCCTGGAGCACCGGGTCGGGCCGATGCGGGTCGAGGTCGTCGAGCCGCTGCGGCGGCTGCGCCTGGTCGCCGAGCACGACGACCTCGGCTTCGACCTGACCTGGACCGGGTCCTTCGACGCGGTCCTCGAGCAGCGCCACGTGATGCTCACCCTGAACCGGCCGACCCTCGACGCACAGCGGTTCGCCCAGGTGGGCACCTGGGAGGGCACCCTGCGCGCGGCCGGCCGGGACTGGGCGGTCGACCCCGACGTGTGGGTCGGCTGCCGCGACCGGTCGTGGGGCATCCGTCCCTCCGGCGACGCCGACCCGCCGGGGCGTGCCGCCGACGAGCCGGGCGAGGGGTTCTGGTGGCTCTACGTGCCGCTGCGCTTCGAGGAGTTCCAGCTCGTGGTCATCGTCCAGGAGCAGCCCGACGGCTACCGCACCGCCAACGACGCCGTCCGGGTCTGGGCCGACGGCCGCGTCGAGCAGCTCGGCTGGCCGCGCGTCGAGCTCGACTACCGGCCCGGCTCGCGGCACCCCACCGGCGCCCGGCTGCACCTGACCACGCCGGCCGGGGAGCCGCTGCTCGTCGAGGTCGAGACGGTCGGGGCCCAGGGCTTCGTCCCGCTGCACGTGGGCTGCGGGTACGGCGGTGACGGCGAGTGGTCGCACGGTCAGTGGCGGGGGCGCGGCTGGGTCGCGCTGTCGACCTACGACTACACCGACCCCGAGGTCGCCGGCCGGATCCCGTGGGGCGTCACGGACCACGTCGCCCGGGCGACCTGCGGGGGCGCCGCCGGGCACGGGCTGCTGGAGCACGCGAGCGTCGGGCGGCACGACCCGACCGGCTTCGCCGACTGGTTCTCGGTCGCGGACTGAAAGGGCACCCATGCACGACAGCGACGACATCAGGGCCATCGAGCAGCTGAAGTACGCCTACTTCCGGACCCTCGACCTCAAGCAGTGGGACGCGTACGAGGCGCTCTTCGTGCCCGAGGCCACGGGCGCCTACGCCGAGCTGGTGTTCGGCTCCCGGCAGGAGATCGTCGACTACATGCGGGCCAACCTGCCGACCGAGATGATCACCGTCCACCAGGCCCACCACCCCGAGATCACCGTCGACGGTGACACCGCCACCGGGCGCTGGTACCTCTTCGACACCGTCCTGGTGCCCGCGTTCGACTTCGGCCTCGAGGGTGCGGCCTTCTACGAGGACACCTACGTGCGCACCCCGGACGGCTGGCGGATCCGGCACACCGGCTACCGCCGGACCTACGAGGCCACCTGGCAGCTCTCGGGCACGCCGGGCTGGAAGCTCAAGCGGGGCACGGCGTACGACGCGTGAGGCTTACTCGACGGTGAGCGTCTCGCCGTCCCGGGTGACCTTCGCGCGGCGCAGCGGCAGCACCGCGGTGAGCGCCTTGAAGGCGGCACCGAGCCCGGGGACCTTGGCGAAGACGCCCTGGGGCCCGCGCACCATCCGGCCGGTGGTGACGTCGTACTTCGCCTGGTGCCAGGGGCACACCAGGCAGCCGTCGGCGTCGATCGAGCCTCCGGCCAGGTCGGCGCGCAGGTGTCGGCACTTGCGGGAGACGGCGAAGTAGTCGCCGTTGTTGCCGACGGCGTAGCCCTCGACACCGGTGACGGTGCCCTCGGGGACCTGCGCGGCGGGGATCGTGCGGCTCATGGGTGCTCCTCGTCCGAGTGGGGCCCTGCTGCGCCGGCGGCGCGCGGGGCTGGTGCCGATGCTAGGGGGCGGGGGTGCAGCGCCGGTGGGGCGGGCGCGCCGGAGGCGGTGATGCCTATGCTGGCCGGGCGGGTGGGCGTGGCGACGGAGAGAGGCACACATGGCGATCAACCAGGCGGTCGGAGCCGGTGCGACGGCGATGCTGGGACTCGGGGTCTACCGACCTGCGCGGCTCGTCGACAACGCCGAGATCTGCGAGGTGCTCGACTCCAGCGACGAGTGGATCCAGACCCGTTCCGGCATCCGCACCCGCCGCTTCGCCGACGAGTCCGAGGACCTGGTCACGATGGCGACCGCTGCCGCCACCCGAGCCCTGGAGGTCGCCGGGATCCAGGCCGCCCAGCTCGGCTGCGTGATCGTCGCCACCTCGACCTACCCGCAGCACACGCCCGCCTCGGCGCCCCAGGTGGCCGACCGGCTTGGCTCGACCGCCGCCGCGTTCGACGTCTCGGCCGGGTGCGCCGGCTTCTGCCACGCGCTCAGCGTCGGCTCCGACCTGGTCCGGGGCGGGACCGCGTCGTACGTGCTCGTGATCGGGGTGGAGCAGCTCAGCCTGTTCATGGACCCGACCGACCGCGGCACGGCGTTCATCTTCGCCGACGGGGCGGGTGCGGTGGTAGTCGGACCGGCCGAGGAGGCGGGGATCGGGCCGGTGGCGTGGGGCTCGGACGGCTCCCAGGCGCACGTGATCACCCAGACCCCCGGGTGCCGCGACACCGACGAGGACCAGACCCACCCCGTGGTCCAGATGGAGGGCACCGCCGTCTTCCGGTGGGCGCCCTTCGCGATGGCGAAGGTCGCGCACGAGGCGATCGACCGCGCGGGGATCACCGTGGAGGACCTGGACGCCTTCGTGCCCCACCAGGCGAACCTGCGGATCACCCAGACCCTGGCGCGCAACATCAAGCTCCCGGAGTCCGTCGCGGTCGCGACCGACGTCGTCGACTCCGGCAACACCTCGGCCGCCTCGGTGCCGCTGGCCATCGAGGCCATGATGCGCAGGGGCGAGGCGAAGGCGGGGGACCTGGCCCTGCTGATCGCCTTCGGTGCCGGCCTGAGCTACGCCGGCCAGGTCGTCACCCTGCCGCCGGTCTGACGCGGTGACCACCGCCGGCACGGCCAGCGGGGAGCCACGTCGCTTCCTCCTCGAGGTCCTGCCCCCGTTCCACTGGCTCTACGCGACCTCGCTGACCATCGCCTACGTCGACCTCGGTCCGGACTGGCGGCTCACCCTGCACCTGCGGTCGTCGGGACCGGGACCCACCACGGCCGCGACCCTGCAGCGCACCGGCTCGACGACCGGGCTGACCATCGAGGGGGTCGTACCGGTGGCGACCCCGGACGCGTTGGCCGGGGTGCTCGCCTCCGAGGGTGCCCGCACCCTGGAGAAGACCCGGCGGGGCGCGATGCTGGCCGGGGTGTGGTGGGAGGTCGACGAGTACGCCGCGGCCCACCAGGGGCTCCTGCTGGCCCGGACCGAGGACGCCGTGACCTGTGCGACCGGAGCCGTGCCGGGATGGGCGGTCCGCGACGTCACCGACGACCCGTCGTACGACGAGACGGCGCTGGCGGGGACCTGAGGAGCCTCTCGTCCGCCGGGGCCGTCAGTCCCGGTAGCCGGGGTGACCGGTGGGCGCGATCCCCTGCGCTGCGGCCAGGCGACCGAGCAGCGACACCAGGGTCTCGCGCTCCTCGGCCGTGAGGGGGCTGACCAGGGCCGCGTCGTGCTCGCTCACCGCCCGGCGCACCTCGGCCAGCCGGTCGCCGGCGGCGGGGGACAGGAAGAGCTCGTGGTGGCGACGGTCGCTGGTGCTGCGCCGCCGTTCGACCAGCCCGCGCTCGCCGAGCTCGTCGAGCAGCTTGACCACCCTGCTCGGCACCGCCCCGATCGCCGAGGCCAGCTCCTGCTGGCTGATCCCCGGACGCGACGCCAGCACCCGCAGGATCCCCACGTGCGCGGGGGTGAGCCCGAGGGGGGCCAGCCGTCGCGCGAGCTCGCCGGCGACCTGGCTCCCGAGCTGCGAGAGCAGCAGGGCGGCGCCCGACGGTCGTGTCACGGGGTCATCTTGGCACAACCCGTCTGGCATGGAATAGTTCACATCATGAACGATATGACCGCTCTCGATTCTCCGCGGGACGCGGACCGGGTCACGCGGGCCTGCCTCGTCGTGGCCGCCGTCCTGGTGGCCTCCGGGCTGGTCCACCTGGGCGTCTTCGTGGCGGACGACCGGCCCTGGCACGGTCCGCTCTCCTGGCGCAAGCCGTTCACGTTCGGCGTCTCCTTCGGAGTGACCCTGGCGTCGGTGGTCTGGGTGACGTCCTCCCTGCGGATGCCGGCGCGCCGTCGGGCCCTGCTGCTCGCCGTGCTCGCGATCGACTGCGTGGTGGAGGTCGCCGGCATCACCGTCCAGGCGTGGCGCGACCAGCCGTCGCACCTGAACACCACCACGCCGCTCAACGCGGCCGTCGCGATGGGCCTGGCCGCCGGCGGGGCGGTGCTGGTCGTCGTGCTCGGCAGCTTCGCGGTCCCGGCGCTGCGGGGTCAGGTCGACGGCCCGCCGAGCATGGTGCTGGCCGTCCGCGCCGGCTTCGCGCTGCTGCTCGCGGGGCTGGCCTCGGGAGCCGCGATGATCGCCCGCGGGGCGGTCGCCCGGGCCCGGGGTGACGCCGCCGACCGGGTGTACGCCGTCACCGGCTTCCTCAAGGACGTCCACGGCGTCACGCTGCACGGGGTGCTGGTCCTGCCGGCGCTGGCCTGGCTGCTCGCGCACACCTCGCTCCCGGAGCGCTCTCGGGTGCGGGTGGTCGGCGTCGCGGTGGCGGCGTACGGCGCGGTGGCCCTCGGCGTGCTGGCCCGGGACCTGCTCCGGTAGCCATCGGGTCCCGGGAGAGACGAACGGCCCGGGCCGCAGGGCGGTCCGGGCCGGCCGAGGGGCTGGCGGAGGATAGGGGATTCGAACCCCTGAGGGCTTGCACCCAACCCGCTTTCCAAGCGAGCGCCATAGGCCACTAGGCGAATCCTCCGCCGCGAAGGCTACCGGTCCTGGTCGCCGCCGGGAAATCTGGCCCGCGTTGGAGGGGCCCCGACCCCTGCCCTAGACTCTGGCCAACCCCCCGTGCGGCGGCATCTCGCTGAACTCCCCCAGGGCCGGAAGGCAGCAAGGGCAGGTGAGCTCTGTCGGGTGCGCGGGGGGCCTTCTGCTCCCCGGCCAACCCGCTGCTGTAACGCGGGGTTACGGACGCATCACAAGGCGCCCGCCCCCTGCGAAGCGTCCACTCGCCCTGCGAGGTACGGCGTCGCTGGGCCGCCCTCCGAGCGGCCGGGACGGTCGTCGGTGGCCCCGGTTAGGGTCTGTCTCGTGGATGCCCCCCTCGCCCTCTACCGCCGGTACCGGCCGGACACGTTCTCCCAGGTCATCGGGCAGGACCACGTCACCGGTCCGCTGCGGGCGGCGCTGCGCAACAACCGGGTGAACCACGCCTACCTGTTCTCCGGCCCCCGCGGCTGCGGCAAGACGACCAGCGCCCGCATCCTGGCCCGGGCCCTGAACTGCGAGCAGGGCCCCACCGAGGAGCCCTGCGGCACCTGTCCGTCCTGCGTCGAGCTGGCCACCGGGGGGCCCGGGTCGGTCGACGTCATCGAGATCGACGCGGCCTCGCACGGCGGCGTCGACGACGCCCGGGACCTGCGCGAGCAGGCCACCTTCCGGCCGATGCGCGACCGCTACAAGATCTACATCATCGACGAGGCCCACATGGTCTCCCCGGCCGGCTTCAACGCGCTGCTCAAGATCGTCGAGGAGCCGCCGGAGCACGTCCGGTTCATCTTCGCGACCACCGAGCCGGAGAAGGTCATCGGCACGGTCCGCTCCCGCACGCACCACTACCCGTTCCGGCTGATCCCGCCGCGGGTCCTCTCCGACTACCTGGCCGAGCTGTGCGCCAAGGAGGGCGTCTCCATCGACGCCGCCGCGCTGCCCCTGGTGGTGCGCGCCGGGGCGGGCTCGGCCCGGGACACGTTGTCGGTGCTCGACCAGCTCATCGGTGGCGCGGGTGCCGGAGGCGTCACCTACGAGCTCACCGCGGGGCTGCTCGGGTTCACCCCCGACACGCTGCTCGACGAGGTGATCGACGCGTTCGCCGCCCACGACGGCGCGTCGGTCTTCGCCGCGGTCGACCGGGTCATCGAGACCGGCCAGGACCCGCGCCGCTTCACCGAGGACCTGCTGCGCCGGCTGCGCGACCTGGTGATCGTCGCGGCGGTGCCGGACGCCCCGGCGACCGGCCTGATCGACGTACCCGAGGACCAGGCGGAGCGGCTCGTCGCCCAGGCAGCGCGCTTCGGTCGGCACGACCTCTCCCGTGCCGCCGACCTGGTCGCGACCGGTCTGACCGACCTGAAGGGCACCACCGCGCCCCGTCTGCTGCTCGAGCTGCTCTGCGCCCGGATCCTCCTGCCCGGTGCCGACGACAGCTCCGAGGGGCTCGCCGCCCGGATCGACCGGCTCGAGAAGCGGATGTCGCTGGCGCCGGTCGCCGACGCGGCCCCCACGCCGGCGGCTCCGCGTCCGGCCGCCCCGGCTCCTGCCCCGGCCCCCACCCCGGCTCCTGCTGCAGCTCCACCAGCCGACGCGTGGCCCGCCGCCACCCGGACCGACAGCCCCCCGCCGGCCGCCGAGGCCCCGCGCCCCGCCGCGGAGGCTGCCCGTCCCGCCCCAGCTGCCTCCGCGGCGCCCCCGGCACCCACCCCGGCGCCGACGTCCGCCGGAGGTCTGACCCTGGTCGACGTACGACGCCTGTGGCCCGAGATCGTCGAGGCCGTCAAGCACAAGCGCCGGGTCACCTGGATCACGCTCAGCCAGAACGCCCAGGCCGTGGGGCTGGAGGGCAACGTGCTGACGCTGGGCTTCAACAACGCGGGCGCGCGGGAGTCGTTCGTCAACGGACGCAGTGACGAGATCGTCCGCCAGGTCGTCATCGACCTGGTCGGACAGGACTGGCGGGTGGACGCCATCGTCGACCCCTCCGCGCAGCCCGGCGCGGACAAGGGGTTCACCGTGACCCGAGGTGCCGTCGCCGACCCGCCCCCGCCGGTGCCGGACGCCCCGCCGGACGCCCCGCCGGCCGCTGCCCCCGAGCCCCCTCCCGCCCGGGTGGCCACCCCGCCCTCGCCGGAGGTCACCCGGTCCGCACGTGAGGCGATCCAGCCGACCCGCGAGGGCGGCGCTCCCGCCCGCTCCGGCGACGGCCCCAGCGACGCGGACGCCCGCCGCGACGACCCGGACGCCGACGAGGTGCTGCACGGCGCCGAGCTGCTCACCGAGCGTCTCGGCGCCCAGGTGATCGAGGAGATCCCGCACAACTGAGGCGACGCCTCCCCGCTGCGCGAGGCGGTGCCGGTGGTGCGGCACCGCCGGATAGCCTCGTGGAGGACAGAACGGAAGGCAGCACGATGACGGAGATGAATCCCTTCGGTGAGGGCGGCTTCGACCTGGGCTCCCTCCTGCAGCAGGCCCAGGCCATGCAGGAGCAGATGGTCGCGGCCCAGCAGCGACTGGGCGAGGCGGAGGTCGAGGGCACCGTCGGCGACGGGCTCGTCACGGTGACCGTCAACGGCACCGGCGAGCTGGTCGGGGTGAGGATCCGGGCCGGCTCGTTCGACCCCGACGACACCGAGGACCTCGAGGACCTCATCGTCGCGGCGTACCGGGACGCCCGGGCGCAGGCCGACGCCCTGGCAGCCCAGGCGCTCGGCCCCCTGGCCGGTGGTCTCGGCGGCGCCCTGGGTGGCGGGCTGGACGCGCTCGGCGGCGGGGAGGGCGGCTCCCGGCCGCTCGGCTTCTGATGTACGAGGGTGTCGTCCAGGACCTGATCGACGAGCTCGGCCGGCTCCCCGGCGTCGGACCCAAGAGCGCGCAGCGGATCGCCTTCCACATCCTGCAGACCGACCCGGCCGACGTACGGCGCCTGGCGGAGATCCTGATCGAGGTCAAGGACAAGGTCCGCTTCTGCGCGGTCTGCGGCAACGTCGCGCAGGAGGAGACCTGCCGGATCTGCCGCGACCCGCGGCGCGACCCGAGCGTGATCTGTGTCGTGGAGGAGTCCAAGGACGTGGTCGCCGTCGAGCGGACCCGGGAGTTCCGAGGGCGCTACCACGTCCTCGGAGGCGCGATCTCGCCCATCGACGGCATCGGTCCCGACCAGCTCCGGATCAAGGAGCTCATGGTTCGGCTCGCAGATGGGAACGTGACCGAGGTGATCCTGGCGATGGACCCCAACCTCGAGGGCGAGGCGACGGCGACGTATCTCACGCGCTTCCTGAAGGACCTGGGGTTGCGCGTGACCCGACTTGCGAGTGGACTTCCCGTAGGCGGGGACCTGGAGTACGCCGACGAGGTCACCCTCGGGCGTGCGTTCGAAGGAAGGCGGTCGGTCCATGGCTGACACCGAGTACGCAGCACGCAGCAGTGCCGACATCGCGGACGAGCTCCACGAGTTCGCCCAGCAGATCGCCGACCAGGTCGAGTCGTTCCTGATCGCCCTGCGCGCGATCGCGCGCGGCGACGCCCCGGACGGTCACGCGATCAGCCTCCTCCTGCTCGAGGTCAGCCAGGTGCTGCTCGCCGGTGGCCGGCTCGGCGTCCACGAGGACTTCCAGCCGGCGGAGGAGTACGAGCCCGACCCCGGCCCCGACCCCGACCTGGACGACCTGCGGTTGCGGCTGGCGATGCTCCTGGAGGGCGTCGATGCCTACACCGAGGTGTTCGACCCGTACGTCGACCCGCCCGAGCTGGTCTCGGGGCTGCTCTCCGACGACCTGACCGCGATGGCGGCGGCGCTGGCGCACGGCCTGCGCCACTTCAAGGACGACCGTGTCTCCGAGGCGCTGTGGTGGTGGCAGTTCTCCTACGTCTCCTCGTGGGGCGGGGAGGCGAGCGCGGTGCTGCGCGCCCTGCAGTCGGTGATCGCCCACGACCGTCTCGACGCGGACTTCGAGAGCGAGCAGGACGACGTCGAGGCGGCGGAGCAGATGCTGGGCGGCTCGATCGTCTGACCGGAAATCCTCCGGTGTCAGGTGCCTGCGCACCACGTTGATCGAAGATCTTACGGTCAATGAACCGTCAGAGGCGGTTCTTGCGGTGCGATACCTGGTCGGTGACGGACGGCGTCGCCGGTAGAATCAGGTGGTCGCAACAACCGCCAACCTGAGGAGAGCCGTGGGCATCGTCGTGCAGAAGTACGGAGGGTCCTCCGTCGCGGATGCCGAAGGCGTCAAGCGCGTCGCCCAGCGGATCGTGGACGCCAAGCGGGCCGGCAACGACGTCGTCGTGGTCGTCTCCGCCATGGGCGACACCACCGACGAGCTGATCGACCTGGCCGAGCAGGTCTCCCCGCTCCCCGCGCCGCGCGAGCTCGACATGCTCCTGACCGCCGGCGAGCGCATCTCGATGGCGCTGGTCGCGATGGCCGTCGGCAACCTCGGCCACGAGGCTCGCTCCTTCACCGGCAGCCAGGCCGGCGTGATCACCGACGGCGCGCACGGTCGGGCGAAGATCATCGACGTCACGCCGGGCCGGATCGAGAAGGCGCTGGCCGAGGGCGCGATCGCGATCGTCGCGGGGTTCCAGGGCGTCAGCCAGGGCACGAAGGACATCACCACCCTGGGCCGGGGCGGCTCGGACACCACGGCCGTGGCGCTCGCCGCTGCACTGCGGGCCGACGTCTGCGAGATCTACACCGACGTGGACGGCGTCTTCACCGCGGACCCCCGCATCGTGGGCGCGGCCCAGAAGCGCGAGCGGATCTCGTACGAGGAGATGCTCGAGATGGCCGCCTGCGGCGCCAAGATCCTGCACCTGCGCTGCGTCGAGTACGCCCGCCGCTACGGCATCCCGATCCACGTCCGGTCCTCGTTCAGCAAGCTGACCGGCACCTGGATCGCCGACATCGAAGAAAGTGAAGTCATGGAACAGGCCATCATCGCCGGCGTCGCCCACGACCGGAGCGAAGCCAAGATCACCGTCGTCGGGGTCCCGGACAAGGTCGGTGAGGCCGCCCGCATCTTCGAGGCGCTCGCCGCCGCCGAGATCAACCTCGACATGATCGTGCAGAACGTGTCGGCCGCCTCCACGAACCTCACCGACATCTCCTTCACGCTGCCGCGCAGCGACGGCCAGACCGCGATGACCGCGCTGTCGCGGATCAAGGAGGAGGTCGGCTACGACTCGCTGCAGTACGACGACCGGATCGGCAAGGTGTCGCTGATCGGCGCCGGAATGCGCTCGCACCCCGGCATCACCGCCAAGTTCTTCGCCGCGCTCGCCTCCTCGGGGGTGAACATCGAGATGATCTCCACCTCGGAGATCCGGATCTCGGTCATCGTGGACCAGGAGCAGGTCGACGACGCGGTCTCCGCCGCGCACACGGCGTTCGACCTGGACTCCGACCAGGTCGAGGCCGTCGTCTACGGCGGGACGGGGCGCTGAGATGGCCCGCCCGCTCAACATCGGCATCGTCGGCGCGACCGGTCAGGTCGGCGTCGTCATGCGCGACATCCTGCTCGAGCGCGGCCTGCCGGTGGACCAGGTGCGCTTCTTCGCCTCCGCCCGCTCGGCCGGCACCACGCTGACCTGGGGTGACCGCGAGATCACCGTGGAGGACGCCGGCACCGCCGACCCGACCGGTCTCGACGTGGCGCTCTTCTCGGCCGGCGCGACGACCTCGCGGGCCCAGGCGCCCCGGTTCGCGGCGGCCGGGGTCACCGTGGTCGACAACTCCTCGGCCTTCCGGATGGATCCCGACGTTCCGCTGGTGGTCAGCGAGGTCAACCCCGAGGCGATCCGCGAGGCGCGCAAGGGGATCATCGCCAACCCGAACTGCACCACGATGGCCGCGATGCCCGTCCTCAAGCCGCTCCACGACGAGGCGGGTCTGGTCCGGCTCGTCGCCAGTACCTACCAGGCCGTGTCGGGCTCCGGGGTGGCCGGTGTCGCCGAGCTGGCCGGCCAGGTCAACGCGGCCGGGGATGCGTCCGGCCTCGCCTTCGCCGGGGACGCCGTCACGCTGCCCTCGCCGGAGAAGTACGTGCGCAACATCGCCTACAACGTCGTCCCGCTCGCCGGGTCGATCGTCGACGACGGCTCGGAGGAGACCGACGAGGAGCAGAAGCTGCGCAACGAGTCCCGCAAGATCCTCGGCATCCCCGACCTGCGGGTCGCCGGCACCTGCGTGCGGGTCCCCGTCTTCACCGGCCACTCGCTGTCGATCAACGCGGAGTTCGCCTCGGACCTGACGGCCAAGCGCGCCCTCGAGATCCTGGCCGACGCCCTCGGGGTGGTCGTGACCGACGTCCCCAACCCGCTGCAGGCGGTCGGCCAGGACCCGTCGTACGTCGGTCGCGTGCGTCAGGACCGCTCGGTCGACGGCGAGCGCGGCCTGGTGCTGTTCATCAGCAACGACAACCTCCGCAAGGGCGCGGCGCTGAACACCGTCCAGATCGCCGAGCTCATCGCCGCCGACCTCACCTGACTCCGTCTCGCTGAGCTGCCCCTCGTCGAGTGGGCGCCCGTTTCGCGTTGAGTTGCCCCTCGTTTCGGCGTCTCGCGCCGTTGCAGGACAACGCGCGCCCACTCAACTGGGAACGCGCGCCCACTCGACGAGAAACGCGCGCCCACTGAACGGGGAGGGGTCAGCCGTCCTCGGTGTAGCGGGTGGTGACCCAGTAGGCGCTGGCGAAGCCGATCGCGGTCACGACGGGGAGGACGGGGACGATCACGGGGTCGAAGAGGATCCCGAGCAGGAAGAGAACGGCGACGGCCACGGCGACCCCGACGCCGAGGAAGCTGACGCTGCCGGGCTGCGGGACCCGGAACAGCCGGAGCAGGGCAGTGCCGACCAGCACCATCGCCACCACGATGACGACCAGCACCAGGACACCGGGACCACCGCAGGAGCTGGTGCCCCGGACGGCCTCGCAGCCCTGCAAGCCGAGGGCCGTCAGGCCGACGCCGACGAGGCCGGAGAGCAGCCCGGCCAGCATCGTCAGGGCGCCGGTCACCGGGGAGGGCCCGCGCAGCGGGCGGGGCGCCCGCTCGGTCCGCACCGGCGGTGCCTGAGGCCGAGGTGCCGCCGGGGGGACCTCCGGAGCGGTCGCGACGGGCGCCGCGGAGACGGGAGCGCCGGGCGCCGGCTCGTCGGCAGGCGTGTCCGTCTGCTCGGCGCGCACCCGGGCGACGATCTCGCGCCGGGACTCCTCCGGCAGGCTGTCCCAGAGACCCGGCCTCATCCGGTCGGTGACCTCACGCGCCGTGGCCTCCAGCGGGTCGACCGCCGGCGTCGAGCCCGCCGCTGAGCCCGCCGCTGAGCCCGCCGTCGAGCCCGGCGCCGACACCGCGGTCGGCTCCGTCGTACGACGACGCCTCCGCCGGCCGAACAGGGACGGCAGCTCCAGCGACGGCTCGGTCGCCGGCTCGCTGCCCGAGTTGTCCTCGTCGTCCGCCATGCGTCGAAGTCTGCCACGCGCCCTAGTGGCGGACCCGGACGGCCTCGAAGGTCTCGTCACCCCCGGACAGGTCGTGCTCGCGGATGATCCCGACACCACGGGCGTAGAGCTTGGTGGAGATGACGCCGGGCTCGAGGCGGCTCCACTCGAAGGTGCGCACCACGTGCCGGAACCGCCCCAGCGGGACGGTCGCGCGGCCACCGTTGCGCACCACCCAGGCCTGGTCCTCGGCGTTGCCCCGGTCGTACTCCTGCCGGAACGCCTGGGTGGCGTGCGGCGCCGCCGGCATCACCAGCCCGGCCCGCGCGCCGTCCACCCCGGCCTGCCAGGAGCCCTCCCGGCTCTCCACGCTCCCGTCACGCCGGTACGTCGCGGTGTCCTCGCCGAAGTACCAGACGGCGCCGAGGTCGTCGGCGGCGTACCAGTCCCGGGTGCTCTCGGCCAGCGATCCGTCCGCGCGCCGCAGGACGTCGGTGACGACGACCGTGGTGACGCCCTGGATGAGCTTGGTCCGGCCGGTCACGTGGACCCGCTCCCGGAAGCGCTCGCCCTCGTCGGTCCCCCGCAGCCACACGGTCGTGCCCGGCGTCAGCGGGAAGTACGCGTTGGCCACCGGGTGCGCGAAGTCAGCCGGGTCGACCGCCCGCTGCCGGGCCACCGAGCCCGCCGGCCCCGTGCCTCCCAGCACCAGGAGGGCCGCCACCGCGCCGCCTGCCCCCGCCACCCACGTCGTTCGTCTGGTCATCACCGGCTCCTCTCGTCCGGACCGGACGGCCCGCGACCCCTCGATCGTGGACCTCGGCCGCTGAAGGGGACCTGAAGGCCTCGTTCAGTGCGCCTTCAGGCGGTCGGTGCCACGCTGGGCCCATGCGGATCCTGGTGGTCGACGACGACGCCGTGGTCGCGGGCGCGGTCCACCGGGGTCTGGAGTCGGAGGGGTACTCGGTGGACGTCGCGGGGGACGGTCCCGAGGGTCGCTGGTACGCCCGCGAGCACCGCTACGACGCTCTCGTCCTCGACGTGATGCTCCCGGGGCTCTCCGGGCAGGACCTGTGCGCGTCCCTGCGCGCCGAGGGCGACTGGACGCCGATCCTGATGCTGACCGCACGGACCGGCGAGCTGGTCGAGGCGGCGGCCCTGGACTGCGGCGCCGACGACTACCTGGCCAAGCCGTTCTCGCTGGTCGTCCTGAGGGCCCGGCTGCGCGCCCTGGTCCGCCGTACGCCGCGGGAGCGGCCGGCGGTGCTGACCGCCGGTGGGCTGAGGCTCGACCCCGGCGCCCACCGTGCCTGGAGGGGCTCCACCGAGCTCGCCCTGACGCCGCGCCAGTTCGCGCTGCTCGAGCTGTTCCTGCGCCACCCCGGTGAGGTGCTGTCGAAGGCGGCCATCCTGGCGAACGTCTGGGACTTCGGCTTCGAGGGCGACCCCAACATCGTCGAGGTGTACGTCGGGCAGCTGCGTCGAAGGGTGGACGAGCCGTTCGGCCGGCGCACCCTGCGCACCGTCCGCGGGGTGGGCTACGTGCTCGACCCGGACGAGGACTGAGAGCCGCTCGTGTCGGCGCGGCTGCGGACGACGCTGGTGGCGGGCCTGGTCAGCACGGCGGTCCTGGTCCTGGCGGCGGTCCTGCTGGTCCGCTCGTTGGACCGGTCCCTGACGACGAGCTCGGACCGGGTCAGCCAGGACCGCCTGCAGACCCTGGCCGCGCAGGTCTCCCGGGAAGGACTGCCCGCGGTCCTGCCCGACGCCGGTGACGGCGTGGTCCAGGTCGTCGGCGCCGACGGCACGGTCCTCGCCGCCTCGCCGAACGTGGCCGGCCGACCCCGGCTCACGACCTTCCGCCCCAGCGGCGACGCGGCCGCCGTGGTCACCGTGAGGGGGCCGGACGACAGCGACGTCGAGACCTACCGGGTCTGGGCCCAGCGGATCGCGCCCGAGGTCACGGCGTACGTCGGCGACAGCCTCGAGTCCGTCGCGGAGGCCTCGGCGTCGCTGCGGCGCAGCCTGGCGGTCGGCGTCCCGCTCGCCCTGGTGCTCGTCCTCGGCGGGGTGTGGGTGCTCGTCGGCCGGTCGCTGCGGCCGGTCGCGGAGGCACGCGAGCGCGAGCGCACGTTCCTGGCCGACGCCTCGCACGAGCTGCTCAGTCCGCTCGCCGCGAGCCGTGCCCTGCTGGAGTCCGGCCCCCTCGACCAGGCGACCGCCGCCCAGGTGCTCGCCGAGAACGCCAGCATGGAGCGGCTGGTGCGCGACCTGCTCGACCTCGCCCGTGGGGACGACCAGCCCGTCGTCCTCGCCCATCCGCTCGACCTCGACGACCTCGTGCTCGAGGAGGTGGCCCGGCTCCGCGGCACCACCCCGGTCGCCTTCGACGTGGCCGGTGTCTCGGCCGGTCCGGTCGTCGGGGACCGCGAGCAGCTGCGCCGGCTCGTCCGCAACCTCCTGGAGAACGCGGCCCGGCACGCCCGCTCCACGGTCCGGCTGCGGTTGGCGACCGACGGCGCCGACGTCCGGCTCGAGGTCGTCGACGACGGCCCCGGCGTCGACCCGGCGCTCGGCACCCAGGTCTTCCAGCGGTTCCGGCGCGGCGACGGCGCTCGGGCCCGCGACGCGGGTGGCGCGGGGCTGGGGCTGGCCATCGCGCGCGCCGTGGCCGAGCGCCACGGCGGCACCCTGGGCCTGGGTGACAGCCCGACCGGGGCCTGCTTCGTGCTCAGCCTCCCCGCCGCCTGAGCCCTGGTCCAGTCCCGGGGGTCGGGGGCCCTTCCCCTGAGGGTGGCTCAGGGTCGGCCGGGGGGTCGGATGGGCGGCTTCCCCGATGTGGCGGCCCCGCTCCGACGGCGAGGATCCTCGGCATGATCGAGGTCGAAGCACTCACCAAGACGTTCCGCGGCGTACCTGCCGTCGACGACATCACCTTCACGGCCCTGCCCGGGCGCGTCACCGGGTTCCTGGGTCCCAACGGCGCCGGCAAGTCCACCACCATGCGGATCATGGTCGGGCTGACGCCGCCCACCGCGGGCCGCGCCACCGTCGCAGGTCGCCGGTTCGCCGACCTGCCCAACCCCGGGGTCGAGGTCGGCGTCCTGCTGGACGCCTCCGCCCAGCACGCCGGCCGCACCGGCCGGGAGATCCTCACCGTCGCGCAGCGGACGATGGGCCTGCCGGCCGCCCGGGTCGCGGCGATGCTCGACCTGGTCGGACTCACCTCAGCCGAGGCCGACCGTCGCGTGCGCAGCTACTCGCTGGGGATGCGGCAGCGCCTCGGCATCGCGGCGGCCCTCCTGGGCGACCCGCACGTGCTGATCCTCGACGAGCCGGCGAACGGGCTCGACCCCAGCGGCATCCGGTGGATGCGGGACCTGCTGCGGGGCTTCGCCGACGAGGGCGGCACCGTGCTGCTCAGCTCGCACCTGCTCCACGAGATCGAGGTCGTCGCCGACGACCTGGTCGTGATCGGCAACGGGCGGATCGTCGCGCAGGGCTCCAAGCAGAGCCTGCTGCAGGCGGCCGGCTGCGTGGTGCGCGGCGAGAACCCGCTGGCCCTGCTGGCCGCGCTGGGCGAGGCGGGGATCGCCGCCACGCTGGGCGACGACGGGGCCGTCCGCGCCGACGCCCCGGCCGACCAGGTCGGACGGGTCTCCCTGGCCGCCGGCCTGGCCCTGACCGAGCTGCGGGCCGCCGACGGCGCCGGCCTGGAGGAGATGTTCCTCGAGCTCACCGCCGACACCCAACGAGAAGGAGCAGCAGCATGACCACCCTCACCGTCGACCGCGTCGCGACGCGCCAGCGTCCCGTCCCGGAGCGGATCCCGCAGTCCCGGGTGATCGGGGTGGAGCTGCGCAAGATGTTCGACACCCGGTCCGGCTTCTGGCTGATGACCAGCATCGTCGCCACCGCGGTGATCGCCACCGGCGCGGTCATCCTCTTCGCCCCCGACGACCAGATCGTCTACGACAACTTCGCGGCCGCCGTGGGCGTCCCGATGACGATCATCCTGCCGATCGTGGCGATCCTGTCGGTCACCAGCGAGTGGAGCCAGCGCAGCGGCCTGGGCACCTTCACCCTCGTCCCGCACCGGGGCCGGGTGATCGGTGCCAAGGCGGTCGCCACCCTGGTCGTCGGCGTGGTCTCGATGGGGATCGCCTTCGCCGTCGGGGCGCTGGGCAACCTGCTCGGCGCCGCGGTGACCGGGGCCGACCTGACCTGGGACCTGTCGCCGGGCAACATGGCCACGATCGTCGTGGCCGACCTGCTCGGGATGGCGCTGGGCTTCACCCTGGGTGTCCTCGCCCGCAACTCCGCCGGAGCGGTCGTCTCGTACTTCGTGGTGACCCTGGTCGTGCCCCCGCTCTCGGAGCTGCTGGCCTCCACGCAGTCGTGGTTCCGCGACCTGCAGCCGTGGGTGGACTTCAACGTCGCCCGCAACGTGCTGTACGACGGCGTGCCCACCTCCACCGAGTGGGCCCACCTGGCCACCGCGACCACGCTGTGGCTGGTCCTCCCGCTGACCGTCGGGCTGGTGCTGCTGCGCCGCTCCGAGGTCTCCTGACCGCACCCGCGAGAACGACGAAGGCCCCCACCCGCGAGGGTGGGGGCCTTCGGTGCTCACGTCGGGCTGACAGGATTTGAACCTGCGGCCTCTTCGTCCCGAACGAAGCGCGCTACCAAACTGCGCCACAGCCCGTGAACCGTCGGGGAGTCTATCCGAGCGGCACCCCGTCGCCGAAATCGGGTCTCAGGTGCGTGCCGTCAGGGTCAGCAGCGTGGCCTCCGGCCGGCAGCAGAAGCGCACCACGGCGTACGGCGAGGTGCCGGCGCCTGCGGAGACGTGCAGCCAGGACGAGCCCTTGTCGCCGTCGCGGGAGTCCGCCGGGTGGCGGTGGAGGCCGCGCGCGCGGGCGGGCTCGAGGTCGCAGTTGGTGACCAGGGCACCCTTGACGGGCAGGCGCAGCTGGCCGCCGTGGGTGTGCCCGGCGAGGACGGCGTCGTACCCGTCGGACGCGAACTGGTCGAGCACCCGCAGGTACGGCGCGTGGGTGACGGCGAGTCGCAGGTCCGCGTCGGCGTCGGCCGGGCCGGCGACCGCGGCGAGGTCGTCGCGCTCGAGGTGGGGGTCGTCGACGCCCGCGAACGCGATGCGCAGGCCGCCGACCTCCATCGTGGTCCGCCGGTTGCCGAGGTCGGCCCAGCCGCGCTCGACCAGCCCGCTGACCAGGTCGGGCCAGGGCAGCTCGGGGGTGCGGGTGTGGCGCACGCCGCGATCCGGGAGCAGGTAGCCGACCGGGTTGCGCAGCCCGGGGACGTAGTAGTCGTTGGAGCCGAGCACGAAGACGCCCGGCGCCTCGGTCAGCGACCCGAACGCGTCCAGCAGCACCGGGACGGCGTCGGGATGGGCCAGGTTGTCGCCGGTGTCGACGACGAGGTCGGGCTCCAGCGACGCGAGCGAGCGCAGCCAGGCGATCTTCCGCCCCTGGTAGGGCGTCAGGTGCAGGTCGGTCAGGTGCAGCACCCGCAACGGCCGTGCGCCCGGGGGCAGCAGCGGGACCTCGACGAAGCGCAGCGCGAACCAGCGGGCCTCGGCCCACGCGTAGGCCAGGCCCCCGGCCGCCGCTCCGGTGAGCGCGAGCCCAGTACGGGCGGGGGAGAGAGCCATGCGCCCAGGCTGCCACAGGCTGACAGAATGACAGCCATGAGCACCCTCAAGTCCCAGCTCCGTGACGACCTCACGACCGCCATGAAGGCCCGCGACGCCGTACGGTCCTCGACCCTGCGCATGGTGCTGACCTCGGTGACCAACGCGGAGGTGGCGGGCAAGGAGGCCCGCGAGCTCAGCGACGACGAGATCCTGGGGGTGCTCACCAGCGAGGCGAAGAAGCGCCGGGAGGCCGCCGAGGCCTTCGAGGGGGCGGGGCGGGCGGAGAGCGCCGCCAAGGAGCGCGCCGAGGCTGCCGTGATCGCGGACTACCTGCCGGCCCAGCTCACGTCCGAGGAGATCGTCGCGCTGGTCACCGCCACGATCGAGCAGACCGGCGCGGCCGCGGACGGCATGCGGGCGATGGGCCGGGTGATGGGCGCCCTGCAGCCGCAGATCCGTGGCCGGGCCGACGGCGGGGTCGTGTCGGCCGAGGTGCGGCGCCAGCTGGGCTGACGCCGGCGCGGGGTCGCGCGGGGCGGTCAGCCGCGCCCGTTGCCCCGACCGTTGCCGTTCCCGTTGCCCGGGCCGCTGTTGCCCCCTCCGCCGTTGCCGCTGCCACCCGAGCTCTTCGGTCCGGCCGAGATGTACATCGTGACGGGGGTGCCCGTGCCGATCTGCGCCCCGGAGGTCGGCGAGGTGTAGGCGACGGTGCCGCGCGGGTAGCTCGAGCGCACCTGGGCGCCCACCGAGGGCAGCAGCCCTGCCTCGCGCAGCTGGGTGGCCGCCGCGTCGGGTGCCATGCCGTTCACGAACGGCACCGAGATCACCCGGCCGGCGATGGCGGTCGGGTCCGGCGGGGTGAAGTCCACGTCGGGCAGCAGGTCCTGGATGGCGTGCATCGCGTCGCCCCAGATCGGGCCGGCCTGCGTGGAGCCGAAGGCCCGGTTGATGTACGTGCCACCCACGGTCTGGCCGTTGAGGGTGATCGGCTGCCCGACCGAGTTCGCCCCGGCCAGCATGGCGGCGGTCGCCAGGGCCGGGGTGTAGCCCATGAACCAGACGGCGCGGTTCTCCTGGATGGTGCCGGTCTTGCCGGCGGACGGCTTGTCGAGGGCCAGGCCGGCGTTGTAGCCGAACCCGCCTGGCTCCTGGACGCCGCGCAGCACGTCGTTCACCGCGTCGCCGACTGCGGACGGCAGCACCTGCGAGCACTTGTCGGGGTACTCCGCGAGCACCTTGCCCGAGGGGCCCAGGATGCGGGAGACCGGCCGTGGCTGGCAGTACTCGCCGTGCGCGGCGAAGGTGGCGTAGGCCGCAGCCATCGTCAGCGGGTTGGTGCTGGTCACGCCCAGGGTGAACGGGCCGACGATGTCGCGGTCGGGGACCTCGACGCCGAGGTCCCGGGCGATCGTGACCGGGTCGCAGAGCCCGGTGCGCTCCTCGAGCTGGGCGAAGAACGTGTTCACCGAGTGCTGGGTGCCGGTGTAGAGGTTGAAGGTGCCGGGCCCGGTCGAGTTGTTCACGTGCCAGGTGTCCGTGCTGGCCAGCGGCCCGTCGCAGGTCCGCAGCTTGCTGGGCGGGACGTCGATGGTCTGCGGGGACTTGATGCTGGTCGACAGCGGGATGCCCTGCTTGATCGCCGCGGAGAGGACGAACGCCTTGAAGGTGGAGCCGGCCTGGAAGCCGTCGGAGTCGCCGTACTTCGGCGGGACGACGTAGTTGAGGTAGCTCTGGCCCTTGGCCTTGTTGCTGCCCATCGGGCGGGACTGGGCCAGCGCCCGGACCTCGCCGGTGCCGGGGACGACCATCGCCAGGCCTCCGATGGCCTGGTCGGTCGCCTTGACGTGGTCGGCCACCGAGGTGTCCGCGGCGCGCTGCATGCGCGGGTCCAGCGTCGTCTGGATCGTCAGGCCCCCCGTGTTCAGCAGCCGCTTGCGCTCCGCGACGGTGCGGCCGAGCTGCGGGTCCTGCTTGAGGTACTCGCGGACGTAGTCGCAGAAGAACTCGCCGTTGGTGTGCACGCAGCCGTTGCGGTTGGGCGAGACCTTGAGACCGAGGCCCTTCGCCTGGGCCCGGTCGGCCTCGGTCTGCGAGATCACGTTGAGGCCGGCCATCCGGCGCAGGACGACGTCGCGGCGCTCCTTGGCCGCCTGGGCGTCGTTGGTGGGGTCGTAGCGCGACGGGTTCTGCACGATGCCGGCCAGCAACGCGGCCTGACGCAGCTTGAGGTTCTTGGCGGGGACCGAGAAGTAGTGCCGGGCGGCCGCCTCGATGCCGTAGGTCCCGTCCCCGAAGTACGACACGTTGAGGTAGCGCTCGAGGATCCAGTCCTTGGAGTACTTCTCCTCGAAGGCGATCGCGTAGCGGAGCTCGTTGAGCTTGCGCTCGTAGGTCTCGGCGGTGGCCGCCGCGGCCTGTGCCTTGGTCCGGGCCTGGTTGATCAGGGTCTGCTTGACCATCTGCTGGGTGATCGAAGAGCCGCCCTGCACCGTGCCGGCGTTGGCCTGGTTGGTGACGAAGGCGCGCAGCGTGCCCTTCAGGTCCAGGGCGCCGTGCTCGTAGAACCGGTAGTCCTCGATCGCGACGATGGCCTTGCGCATGGTCAGCGAGACCTTGTTGAGCGGGACGTTGACCCGGTACTGGTCGAACCAGGTGGCCAGGGTGCTGCCGTCGGCGGCCAGCACCCGGGTGCGCTGCGCGAGCGGCTCGGCGGTCAGCTCGGCCGGCAGGTTCTTCATGTTGTCGGCCACGGTGCGGGCAGTCAGGCCGGCCACCGCGGCGAACGGGATGGCGATCCCGGCGACCAGGACACCCATGACTGCGGCGACGGCGACCATGACCCCCACGTGGGACAGGACGCTGGGGGACTTCGCTTCGTCGGGACGACCGGAGGACATGGGAGAAGCCTACGTGGTGATATAGGACGGCTTTACCTAGCAGAATGTGCTCGGAATTACACGCGTGTCATTAAACCGGCGTGTGCATCTGCACTGGGCCTACCTAGTCACTTATGACTAGGGACCGTCCCAAAAAGGACGTCACACCAGTAACATGAACCACACCAGTGTCATTTTTCGGGACTTCTCCGCGAATTTCAGGCCCTTGGTCCGCCACATGGTGAGAGCCCATAGTCCTAAAGGACTATTTGAAGTTGATCACGGTGTGTCTGCCTGCGGATGGTGCTTTGTCTTTACCTTCGTCGTGGAGAGTTTCTCCGCAGCCTGTTTGGGAGAGCAGGCTTCACCAAAGGGATACGCATATGACCTGGAATGACGACTGGGCGTCAGCAGCACAGTGCAAGCAGACCCGGCCCGACGAGCTCTTCGTCCGTGGCGCAGCGCAGAACCGCGCGAAGCAGATGTGCTCCGGCTGCCCCGTGCGCACCGAGTGCCTCGCCGAGGCCCTCGACAACGAGATCGAGTGGGGAGTCTGGGGAGGGATGACCGAGCGCGAGCGCCGGGCCGTCCTCCGCAAGCGCCCCAACGTGACCTCGTGGAGGAACCTCTTCGAGGCCGCCCGTGCCGAGCAGGAGGCCGCCACCGTGCAGGCCTCCTCCGTCACCGCCTGACGATCGACCGCTCGCGTCTCGACCTCCCCCCGGGGGTCGAGACGTGACAGGTCAGACGGCGAGCAGGTCCCCGACGCGCCGCAGGCCGTCGAGGTCGTGGACGTCGGTCGACAGGGCCGGCACGACCACGGTCGGGACGTGCGGGTGGGCGGCAGCGAACCGCTGCCGCAGCCGGACCTCCCGGGCCACCCGGCGCATCCGGTCGGCGTGCAGCCGGAGCATGCCCACGGTGAGACCGGGAGCCTCCGACCCGTTCGTCTCGAGACGGTCGGCAGCCGCGACCGCCTGCTCGACCGAGAGTCCCTCGAGCGCGTCCGTGGCCCGGTTCACCACCAGACCGGCCAGCGGCATGTTCTCCGCCGACAGCCGCTCCACGAAGTACGCCGCCTCGCGGAGAGCGTCGGGCTCCGGGGCGGCCACCACCAGGAACGCGGTCTCGCGGGTCTTGAGCAGGTCGTAGGTCTGCTGGGCGCGGTTGCGGAAGCCGCCGAACAGGGTGTCGAAGGCGGCCACGAACATCTGCAGGTCCTTGAGCACCTGGGCCCCCACGACCTTGGCCATCGTGTTGGTGACCATCCCCACGCCGCTGGTCATCAGCTTGGCGGGGCCCTTGGCGGGAGCGAGCAGCAGCCGGATGAAGCGCCCATCGAGGAACCCCGAGAGCCGCTCGGGGGCGTCCAGGAAGTCCAGGGCGGAGCGGGCCGGCGGGGTGTCGACCACGATCAGGTCCCAGCGTCCGCTCTTGCGGGCGTCCTGGCGGAGCTGGCCGAGCTTCTCCATGGCCATGTACTCCTGGGTGCCCGCGAACGAGCTCGACAGCGTCACGTAGAACGGGTTGTTGAGGATCTGCGCAGCCTTCTCCGGGCTGGCCTGGGCCTCCACGACCTCGTCGAAGGTGCGCTTCATGTCCAGCATCATCGCGTCCAGCGAGCCGCCGGCGGCCTCGGCGGTGGGGCTGACGCCGGGCACCGGACGCGGGACGTTGTCCAGCTTCTCGATGCCCATCGACTGCGCCAGGCGCCGGGCCGGGTCGATCGTCAGCACGACGACCTTGCGCCCGCGCTCCGCGGCCCGCAGCGCCAGCGCCGCCGAGGTCGTGGTCTTCCCGACGCCGCCCGACCCGCAGCACACGATGACCTGCGTGCCGGGGTCGTCGAGCAGCGCGTCGATGTCGAGGTGGGGGCTCTCGCCGGGCCGGGAGGCCAGCGGGCCCACCCGGGGGTTGCTGCGGGCGGTCATGCCATCCCCTGCTCTCGGAGGTCGGCGGCGAGCTCGTAGAGCCCGCCGAGGTCGATCCCGTCGGCCAGCCGGGTCAGCTCGTAGGTGCGGTGCTGCAGGGCGGAGATCCGCTCGCGCTGCTCGTCCTCGAGGAGCCGCCGCTCGGCGTGCGCCCTGGCCTCGTCGACCAGCCCGTCGAGGAGCTCGGGGGTGACGTCGACGCCGGCCTTGAGCAGGTCGGCCTCGATCTGCTCGCGGGGCAGGTCCCCGGCCGCCGCCTTGTCCAGCGCGTCGGAGGCGAGGTCCTGCGGGCGGGTCAGGTTGACCACCACCCCGCCGAGGGGGAAGCCGTGGGACTCGAGCTCGGCGATGCCGTCGGCGGTCTCCTGGACCGGCATGTCCTCCAGCACGGTGACGAGGTGCACCGCCGTACGACGCGACTTGAGCAGGCCCATCACCCGCTCCGTCTGGCCCCGGACGGCGCCGACCTTGGCCAGGTCGCCGAACTCGCCGTTGACGTTGAGGAACTGGGCGATCCGGCCGGTCGGGGGCGCGTCGAGGACCACCGCGTCGTACACCCGGGCGTTCTTGTTGCGGGAGTTGCGCTCGACGGCCTCGAAGACCTTGCCGGTCAGGAGCACGTCGCGCAGGCCCGGGGCGATGGTCGTCGCGAAGTCGATGACCCCGAAGCGGTCGAGGAGCTTCCCGGTGCGGTTGCCGAGCCGGTAGTAGAGCTGCAGGTACTCGAGCATCGCGGACTCGGCGTCGATGGCCAGGGCGTAGACGTCGCCACCGTCGTCGGGACCGCGGGCGATGAGCCGCTCCTCGTAGGGAAGCGGCGGCACGTCGAAGAGCTGGGCGATGCCCTGCCGACCCTCCACCTCGCACAGCAGGACCTGCTTGCCCTGCGAGGCCAGCGCCAGGGCGAGAGCCGCTGCGACGGTGGTCTTGCCGGTGCCGCCCTTGCCGCTGACCACGTGCAGCTGCACGCGGGGCCAGTCGCTCTTCCTCTCGGTGCTCACGAGGGTGGAGCCTACCGGCGGGTACCTGGACCCCGCGGTGAGAGCGGTCACGCTCCGGGCGATGATCGGGTGTGTCCGCTGTCATAGTCTGGCCGGGTCCGAGCCGGTCGTGGAGAGGGAGCCAGAACGCATGGACAAGGTGGTGGCCTCGGCGGCTGAGGCGGTGGCTGACATCGCGGACGGTGCGTCGTTGGCGGTGGGTGGGTTCGGGTTGTGTGGGATCCCGTCGGTGCTGATCGAGGCGATCCTGGAGGGCGGGGTCGGTGACCTGGAGGCGGTGTCGAACAACTGCGGGGTCGACGAGTGGGGTCTGGGGCGTCTGCTGTTCGCGCATCGGATCCGCCGGATGGTCTCCTCCTATGTGGGGGAGAACAAGGAGTTCGCGCGGCAGTACCTGTCCGGTGAGCTGGAGGTCGAGCTGACTCCGCAGGGCACGCTGGCCGAGCGGCTGCGGGCCGGGGGCAGTGGGATCGCGGCGTTCTTCACCGCGACCGGGGTCGGCACCCAGGTCGCCGAGGGTGGGCTGCCGTGGCGGTACGCCGCGGACGGGTCGGTGCTGGTGGCGTCTCCTCCGAAGGAGGTCCGCACCTATGCGACGGCGTCGGGTCCGCGGGAGTTCGTGCTGGAGGAGGCGATCAGCACCGACTTCGGGTTGGTGCGGGCCTGGAAGGGCGACCGGCACGGGAACCTCGTCTACCGGATGTCGGCGCGCAACTTCAACCCGTTGGCCGCGATGGCCGGTCGGGTCACCATCGCCGAGGTCGAGCACCTGGTCGAGCCCGGTGAGCTG
Source organism: Marmoricola sp. (assembly GCA_044227235.1). Classification (GTDB taxonomy): domain Bacteria; phylum Actinomycetota; class Actinomycetes; order Propionibacteriales; family Nocardioidaceae; genus Marmoricola_A. Next base: position 412,308 of record JBGAFN010000003.1, read on the forward strand.
GACCCCGACGAGGTCCACACCCCGGGGGTGTTCGTGCAGCGGGTGGTGCCGTTGACCCCCGAGCAGGCGGCCGACAAGCACATCGAGAAGAGGACGGTCCGATGACCCCCTCTCGGTGGTCGGTTTCGACATGGTCGCTTCGCTACCTGCTCAACCCGAGGACTAGCGAGCGACGAAGGAGCGAGCGTGTCGAGACCTCGCCCGAGAAGGCAGGGGACTGAGATGCCGGTGACAGGGTGGACGCGTGAGGAGATGGCGGCGCGGGCTGCCAGCGAGCTGACCGACGGGTCGTACGTGAACCTGGGGATCGGGTTGCCGACGCTGGTGCCGAACTACGTCGCCGAGGACGTGGAGCTGGTGCTGCAGTCGGAGAACGGGATCCTCGGGGTGGGGGCCTACCCGACCGAGGACGCGGTGGATGCGGACCTGATCAACGCCGGCAAGGAGACCGTGACGCTGCGGCGGGGCGCGTCGTTCTTCGACTCCGCCACGAGCTTCGGGATGATCCGGGGCGGGAAGATCGACGCCGCGATCCTGGGGGCGATGCAGGTCTCGGCGGGCGGGGACATCGCGAACTGGATGATCCCGGGGAAGATGGTCAAGGGCATGGGCGGGGCGATGGACCTGGTCCACGGTGCGAAGCGGGTGATCGTGCTGATGGAGCACGTCGCGCGCGACGGGGCCTACAAGATCGTCAACGAGTGCTCGCTGCCCTACACCGGCAAGGGCGTGGTGCAGCGGATCATCACCGACCTCGCCGTCATCGACGTCACCCCGGCCGGCCTCGTGCTGGTGGAGACCGCGCCCGGCGTCACCCGCGAGGACGTCGAGAAGGCCACCGAACCACCCCTGGGCTGAGCCGCGCCGGCGGCCCTGGTCCCGACTGCGAGGAACGTGGGGGTCTGTCAGGTTCGGGACCCGCCCGGGCCGTCCGCCCCTGGCGTCGACCCGACGCGCGGCGCAGGCTGGTGTCCTGAGCCGAAAGGGGGAGGCCGTGACGTCGTTGCGCCCACAACGCGGACCACACGCGTCCGAGTCGCTGCAGCGACCCCCGCTGCAGGCCCTGGCCCAGACCTACCTCGGGCTCATCGTCGAGGGCGACCGCACCCGGGCCCTGCGACTGCTGGTCGGCGAGGTCGAGCACGGAGCCGACCCGCAGACCCTGCTGGACGAGGTCGTGGACCCCGTCCGCGGCACCTTGCGCCGCCTGGTCGTTGGTGGCGAGGTCCCACCGGAGACGGCCCGCCACCTGAGTGCGGTGGACCAGCTCGTCAGGGCGATGCTCGTGCCGCCCCTGTTCGACGACGTGCCGCTGGCCTGAGCGCCGCAGCCGGATGCACGGCCTCGGTCAGGTCGGGACCAAGGACACTCGCATCGGTCGTTCCGTACCGCCGGGGCCTGCGCCGTTCTACCGTGGACGGGTGAAGGCTGTCTGGGACGCGACACCCCTGGAGACCGTGCCGCACACCCCGTCGGCGGTGTCCGAGCTCGTCGTCGAGGCACTCCGGACGCCCACCGAGCCGATGGTCGAGCTGGTGACCCTCTACGTCGTCGTCCTGGACTCCTCCCTGTCGCTCGGGCTGCCCCGGCTGCTGGCCGACCAGCTGGAGTGGCAGCGGATCCGCCTCACCACCGTCGCCCCGGACATCACCCGCGACCAGGTCGTCGACGCCGTACGACACGTGCTGGCGGCCGACCTCGCACCCGACGCACTGGCCCTGGTGGACGGCCACGTCGCCGTCGCACGGGAGCTGGCCGACGCGGACGCGGCCGTGGTGCACGACGAGCCGCAGCTGGGCCTGCGCGCCACGACGTACCTGGACCACCTGCTGCGCGGCAACCGGGTGGCCGCCCTCGAGCTCGTCGGCAAGGAGCTCGCCGCCGGCACGGACGTCGGCGACATCCTGCTCGACATCATCCAGCCCGCCCAGATCGAGCTCGGCTGGCTCTGGGAACAGGGCCGCGTGTCGGTGGCCCAGGAGCACTTCACCACGGCGGTCTCCCAGCTGGCCATGGCGATGCTCTACCCCGCCCTCTTCGACGGTCGGCGCAACGGACGCTCCGTGGTCGCCCTGTGCGCCGGCACAGAGGCGCACGAGGTGGGCATGCGGATCGTCAGCGACCTCCTCGAGCACGCCGGCTGGCGCACGACCTACCTGGGCGCCGGCGTCCCCGTCCCCGACGTGGTCGAGCAGCTCGTCGAGACCGGCGCCGACCTCCTGGCCGTCTCGGCGACGATGGCCGGGCACGTGCGTCACGTGCGGCGCCTGGTCGAGGCCGTTCGCGCGGACTCCCGTCTGCGCGAGGTGCGGATCGTGGTCGGCGGCAGGCCGTTCCAGACGGAGCCGGGCCTGGCCGAGGCGATCGGCGCGGACGCGTGGGTGGCCGACGGGAGCGAGGCCGTCGAGATCTGCGACCGGCTGGTCGGGTTGGCCCCGTCCGTGGCCACGCCGGCTGGAGCCGCGGTCCTGTCTCACCCGACCGGGGTGGCGGGTGCCCGCTAGCGAGTCGCACGAGGTCCGGCTCCTGATCGCCGAGCTGAGCCGGATGAACAGCGAGCTCGTCACCCGGCACCGGGTCACCGCGCGGGAGACCGCCGACGTCCTGGAGACCTCGCGGCTGGTCCGGGAGTACGTCGGGAAGGTCGCCCACGACCTGGCGAGCCCGTTGGCCGTCGTCCGGGGGCTGGCCGAGCTGCTGGCGGAGGACCCCGCCCTGAGCCCGGCCTCCCGCGACCGGGTGCACCGGCTCCAACGCTCCGCGGCGTTCATGGGCTCCCTGCTCCAGGGCCTCGGCGACGTCACCGGCCGACGCCCCGTCGACGGCGCGACCCGTCCCGTCGAGGTCCGGGACCTCGCCGACGCGGTGGTCGCGCGCTACCAGGTCCTCAGTGCCCACCGCGGGATCACCGTCGAGGTGGAGAGCGCGGCCGGGCTGCCCGGGGGCACGGTGGTGCTCGGCGACGTGCGCGACCTGGAACGGGTGGTGGACAACCTCGTCGGCAACGCGGTGAAGTACTCACCCGACGGCGCGACGGTCACCGTCCGGGTGTCGGTGTCAGGTCCGTCGGTGCTGGTGGCGGTGGTGGACCACGGACCGGGCATCGCCCCGGAGCAGCACCGGGCGGTGTTCGAGCAGTTCCACCGCGAACCGGGCACTGCAGGAGTCCCCGGGGTCGGGCTGGGGCTCTCGATCGCGCGGGACCTCGCCGTCGCGCACGGCGGCACCATCACCGTCGACTCCCGGCTGGGTCAGGGCGCCACGTTCACCCTCGCGCTGCCGGCGGCGTCGCCCACCGCCCGGAGCACCTCCGGCCAGGCCGCGGAGCCCGGGTCCACCAGCGCGAAGTGATCCACCCCGTCCAGCAGACGCAGGTCGATCCCGGCGGCACCCTCCATCCAGGCCGCGTTCTGCACCGGCACCTGGCGGTCGGCGGTGCCGTGCAGCACCACCACCGGTGCCCGTGACCCCGGACCGCGCCACAGGCTGGCCGGGTCCGCGTCGTCGTACGCCGGGCCGCGATCGCCCGGGCCACCCCCGAGCAGGTCGCGTACGGCGCCGCCGTCGACGTCGCGGCGCTCGGCGTCGCGCAGGTCGCCGACCGGGGCCAGGGCGACGGCGGCTGCCACGGACGGGCAGCGCGCCGCGAGCCACAGGGCCAGGTGACCCCCGGCCGAATGGCCGACCGTGACCAGCGGCGCCGGGGCGTCCAGACCCAGGCCGGCGAGAAGTCCCGGCACCTGCTCGACGGCGTGCAGCACGTCGGCACCGGTCCGGGGCCACCCGCCCGCACTCGGGCCGGTCGCACCGGTCCGGCGGTACTCCGGGGTGGCGACGAGCCACCCTTCCTCGCGCAGCGCGTCGGCGGCCCAGCGCGTGTGCCGCCGGTCCCACTCCGCGCGCCAGAAGCCGCCGTGCACGAGGACCAGCAGCCCCCGCACGGTCCCGGCCGGCAGGTGCAGGTCGAGCAGCCCGTCGGGGTGCTCGGCGTAGCGCACGACCGCGTCCGGCAGCGGGCCCGGACGGGTCAGGACGTCGCTCACCCGGCCATTGTGCCCGTGGGTGCCGGCGCGCGAGGGGCTCGCCTAGAGTCGCCCCATGACCAAATGGGAATACGTCACCGTCCCCGTGCTCGTGCACGCGACCAAGCAGATCCTCGACAACTGGGGCGAGGACGGCTGGGAGCTCGTCCAGGTCGTCCCGGGCATGAACCCGGAGAACCTCGTCGCCTACCTGAAGCGGCCCAAGCAGTGACCGGCCCGGAGGACCGTCTCGCCGAGCTCGGTCTGGCCGTGCCCGAGGTCGCCAAGCCCGTCGCGTCGTACCTCCCGGCGGTGCGCTCCGGCAACCACGTCTACACCGCCGGCCAGCTGCCGATGCGTGCCGGCTCGCTCATCACGACCGGCAAGGTCGGCGGCGAGGTGACCCCGGAGCAGGCGGTCGAGTGCGCGCAGCAGTGCGCTCTCAACGCGCTCGCCGCGATCCGCACCGAGGTGCCCCTGGACGCCGTGGTGCGGGTCGTCAAGATCGTCGTCTTCGTCGCCTCCACGCCCGACTTCACCGGGCAGCCGCAGGTCGCCAACGGCGTCTCCGACCTGGTGGGCCAGGTGTTCGGGGAGGCCGGCCGGCACGCCCGCTCCGCGGTCGGCGTCCCGGTGCTGCCGCTGGACGCGCCGGTGGAGGTCGAGATGATCGTCGAGGTCGCCTGAGTGGACCCGACCCTGCGGAACCTGCCACCGCACCTGGTCGAGAACGCCCGCGCCTTCGCCGACGGCACCCGGACGCCGGTGCCGGCCAAGGACGCCAGCACCGTCGTGCTCCTGCGGGCTGGTGACGGCCGGCCCGGCGGCCTGGAGGTCTACCTGCTGCGCCGCGTGGTCGACATGGCCTTCGCAGCCGGGTTCTGCGTCTTCCCCGGCGGCGGGGTCGACCCCCGCGACTTCGACGCCGAGATCGGCTGGGTCGGGCCGACCGCGGCCGAGTGGGCCGTGTTGATGGACACCACCGAGAGCCACGCCCGCGCCCTGGTCTGCGCTGCCGTGCGGGAGACCTTCGAGGAGTCCGGGGTGCTGCTCGCCGGACCGACCGAGGACACCGTCGTCGCGGACACCACGGGTGAGGACTGGGAGGCCGACCGGGTCGCGCTCGAGGCGCGGGAGCTGTCGTTCACCGACTTCCTGTCCCGGCGGGGCCTCCGGCTGCGGACCGACCTGCTGCGGCTGTGGGGGTCCTGGATCACGCCGGTGTTCGAGCCGCGTCGCTACGACACCCGCTTCTTCGTCGCCAAGCTGCCCGCGGGGCAGGTCACCCGGGACGTCTCCACCGAGTCCGACCATGTGGTGTGGATGCCGGTGCGCGAGGCCGTCGACGCCGTCGACGCGCAGCGGCTGGCGATGCTGCCGCCGACGTACGCGACCTGCCTGGAGCTCTTCGAGCACCTGACGCCGGCCGACGCGCTGGCGTCGGCCTCGACCCGCGACCGGTCCCCGATCCTCCCCGAGATGCAGATGGACCCCGAGGGCGGCTACCTGCGCCTCCCGGAGCGGCTGGTCGCTCTCGGCGAGACCGTCGAGCGGCTGCGGGGGCGCTGATGGAGGCGTGGGCGGGCGGTGCCTTCGGTGAGCGGGCGCGGTGCGTGCTGGCCCCGAACCCCGGGATCATGACGCTCGACGGCACCAACACCTGGGTGCTGCGCGAGCCCGGTGCCCGCCGGTCGGTCGTGGTCGACCCGGGACCGCTCGACGAGGCCCACCTCGAGGCGGTCGCCGCGGCGGCCGGCGAGGTCGGCGTCGTCCTGCTGACCCACGGGCACGCCGACCACTCCGAGGGCGCCCGCGCCTTCGCCGAGCGGATGGGCTGCGGTGTCCGGGCACTCGACCCCGAGCACCGGTACGGCGGCGAGGGGCTGCACGACGGCGACGTCGTCGCGCTCGACGGCCTCGAGGTGCACGTCGTCGGGACGCCCGGCCACACCTCGGACTCGCTCTCGTTCCTGCTGCCCGCGGAGAGCTCCGTGCTCACCGGCGACACCGTGCTCGGTCGCGGCACCACGGTGGTCGCCCACCCCGACGGCAAGCTCGGCGCCTATCTTGACTCGCTCCAGCGGCTGCACGCCCTCGCCGAGGCCCGCTCCGTCGACGCCGTCTGGCCCGGCCACGGCCCGGTCATCCAGGACGCCCTCGCGGCCCTCGACTTCTACCTGGCCCACCGGCGCGACCGGCTCGAGCAGGTACGGGAGGCCCTGCGCACCCTCGGCCCCGACGCCACCCCCCGGGCCGTCGTCGAGCACGTGTACGTCGACGTCGACCCCGTCCTCTGGGGTGCCGCCGAGCTCTCCGTCCGGGCCCAGCTCGAGTACCTGCGGAGCTGACCCACCCGGCGTGCGGTGAGGGTCGGGTGGGTGCGCTGTGGGTCGGGCGGTTTCTCTGTGGGTCGGGCGGTCTCTCACGGGATGCAGGCAAATTGCCACTGCCCATGGTGTACGCGCCATGGGCAGTGGCCGTTTCCCATGGGGAGTCCGGGCGGGCGCCCGCCCTACGACGAGTAGGGCCGATCTGCCCATGGCAAACCTCCACTGACCATGGGGCGTACGCCATGGGCAGTGGCAGTTTGCCGACATCCCGTGGGAAACCGTGCCCCCAAACGGCCCCCCCGCAGAGCTCCTGGGGTCAGCGGGCGCGGCGGGAGAGACGCTCGACGTCCATGATGACGACGGAGCGCGGCTCGAGGCGCAGCCAGCCACGGGAGGCGAAGTCGGCCAGTGCCTTGTTCACGGTCTCGCGGGAGGCGCCGACCAGCTGGGCGAGCTCCTCCTGGGTGAGGTCGTGGTGGACGTGTACGCCGTCGTCGGCGGTCCGGCCGAAGCGGTCGGCCAGGTCCAGCAGAGCCTTGGCGACCCGGCCGGGGACGTCGGAGAAGACGAGGTCGGCGACCACGTCGTTGGCGCGGCGCAGGCGCGAGGCCAGCTGCGAGAGCAGGCCGTTGGCGACGTCGGGGCGTCCGTTGAGCCAGCGGAGCAGGTCGTCGTGGGAGAGCGAGAAGAAGGAGGTGTCGGTGACCGCGGTGACCGTGGCCGAGCGCGGGCCCGGGTCGAACAGCGACAGCTCGCCGAACATCTGGCCCGGGCCGAGGATCGCCAGGAGGTTCTCGCGGCCGTCGGCCGAGGTCCGTCCCAGCTTCACCTTGCCGTCGGCGACGATGTAGAGCTTGTCGCCGGAGTCGCCCTCGTGGAAGAGCACCTCGCCCCGGCGCAGCTTCACCGTGCCGAGCGACGACCGGAGCGCGGCGGCCGCCTCGTCGTCGAGGGCGCTGAAGAGGGGTGCCTGGCGCAGCACGTCGGTGTCCACGTAATGCCTCTCTCGTAGCGACAGCCGCGCGTGGTGCGGGGTGGGCGCGGTGCCGTGTCTGTGTCGGGTCGGGTGACCTCGCGGTGCACAACGAACCCAAGTGTTTCAGGTCACATCTTGACGCATCAGCCCTCGTTCTGCTGCACCGGGGGTCGATTCGTCTCCTGGACGGACGCTAGCAGGTTGCAAGCACCGCGCCGGGCGGGCTCGCCCGGTGCCGGGCCACGCACCACCCGCCCGTACGCTGGAGCGGTGCCTGAGACCAGCCTCGTCCGGCGCGCCCGCAAGATCGACCGGGTGCTCGCCGAGACCTACCCCGACGCCGGGTGCGAGCTGGACTTCAGCACCCCGTTCGAGCTGCTCGTGGTCACCGTGCTGAGCGCCCAGACCACCGACCGGCGGGTCAACGCGGTCAGCCCCACGCTGTTCGCGACGTACCCGGACGCGACGGCCATGGCCGCCGGAGACCGCGAGACCATCGAGCGCATCATCCAGTCGACCGGCTTCTTCCGGGCCAAGACCGAGGCGGTCCTCAAGCTCAGCCAGGCCCTCGTCGAGCGGTACGACGGGCAGGTGCCGGGCCGGCTGGCGGACCTGGTCACGTTGCCCGGCGTCGGGCGCAAGACCGCGAACGTCGTCCTCGGCAACGCCTTCGGCGTCCCCGGGATCACCGTCGACACGCACTTCGGCCGGCTGGCGCGCCGCTTCGGCTGGACCGAGGAGACCGACCCGGTCAAGGTCGAGCACGAGGTCGGGGCGCTCTTCCCCAAGAAGGACTGGACGATGCTGTCGCACCGGCTGATCTGGCACGGACGGCGCCGCTGCCACGCCCGCAACCCGGCGTGCGGCGCGTGTCCGGTGGCGCACTGGTGCCCGGCGTACGGCGAGGGCCCGACCGACCCGGCGAAGGCCGCCAAGCTCGTGAAGACCGAGGGGCGGGCGTGAGGCGGGGGCTGCTGGCCGTCGCCGTCCTGGTCACGCTCGGGGTGCTGGCCGGCTGCACCAAGGACGTGATCCCGCAGGCCGACCTGTCCTCCCGGGTCGACGTGGACAACCCGGCGCTGCGGGAGGCCAAGAGGCAGGCCGGCGTGCAGCCGTGCGCGGCCGGGACCGGCAGCAGCGACCTGCCCGCGGTCAGCCTGCCCTGTCTCGGCGGCGGCACCCCGGTCGACCTCAGCACGATCGCCGGACCGGCCGTCGTCCAGCTGTGGGCCTCCTGGTGCACCTCCTGCCCGCACGAGCTGCCGCTCTACCAGCGCCTCAGCGAGCAGGCCGGGAAGCGGTTGACGGTGGTCGGCGTCGACTACCAGGACACCCAGCCCGGCGCCGCGCTGAGCCTGCTGCGCACCACGAAGGCGACCTTCCCGCAGGTGGCCGACCCCGGCGGCGACCTCGCCGACCACTACCGGCTGACCGGGCTGCCCGGCATCCTGCTGGTCGACGGCGACGGGAAGGTCACCTTCCAGCTGAAGCGGATCGAGACCTACGCCCAGCTGCTCGCGCTGGTCGAGGCGCACACCGGGGTGCGGGTCGCCGCCGGTTAGGCTCGTGCCGTGTCCGCGCCCACGTCCCCTGAGCCGAGCCTGCCCGCGTGGCTCGAGCCGCTGCGCGAGGGTGTGCGGACGATCCGCAGCGAGGATCTGAGCGCGTTCGTCCCGCCGTCCGACCCGCCACCGCGCGAGGGGGCCGTGCTGGTGCTCTTCGGCGACGGCCCCGACGGCCCCGACCTGCTGCTCACCGAGCGGGCCCACACGATGCGCTCCCAGCCGGGCCAGGTGTCGTTCCCGGGCGGCTCGCTGGACCCGGGTGAGTCCGCGGTCGAGGCGGCCCTGCGCGAGGCCCGCGAGGAGACCGGCGTCGACCCCGCCGACATCGACGTCTTCGCGGTGCTGCCGCGGCTGTGGCTGCCGCCGCGCAACTTCGCGGTGGCCCCGGTGCTCGGGTACTGGCGCCACGACCAGCACGTCGAGGTGGTCAACGACCGCGAGGTGCACGCCGTCTTCCGGGTCACGATCGAGGAGCTGCTCGACCCGGCGAACCGGTTCCAGGTCAAGCACCCGCTCGGGTGGGCCGGCCCCGGCTGGATGATCGGCCCCGACCAGGACGTGCTGCTCTGGGGCTTCACCGCGGGCATCATCAACGCGCTCTTCGACTTCGTCGGGTGGACCCGCCCCTGGGACACCGACACCGTCCGCGGGCTCCCGGGGCGCCACCTGGAGTGGAACCGGATCGCCGCCTTCCTCGGCATCGAGGTGCCCGAGGGCCAGGAGTTCGACCCGGTCGCCGCCGGCCTGGTGCCCGAGGGGTACGACGAGGGGTTCACCGAGCCGATCGACCTCGACCCCGACCTGACCCGCTTCGACGAGGCCACCCGCGCCGCCCTGGCCGCGCGGGCGGCCCGGACCGACCGCGACCACGCGCCGGGCGACGCTCCGGAGGACGCGGACGGGCCCGAGCGGTGAACGCCCTCGACCTGGTCCTGGTCCTGCTCGTCCTCGCGTACGCCGTCTCCGGCTACTGGCAGGGCTTCATCTCCGGCGCCTTCGCCACCGCTGGTCTCCTGGCCGGTGGGTTCCTCGGCGTGTGGCTCTCCCCGCGCCTGCTCGGCGACGCCGACCCGTCGGTGTGGGTGTCGCTCGGGGCCCTGTTCGTGGTGCTGCTGTGCGCGTCGTTCGGCCAGGCCGTGCTGCAGTACGCCGGGTCGCGGATCCGCGACCGCATCCCCTGGCAGCCGGTGCGCGCGCTGGACGCCGTCGGCGGCGCGGCGCTGAGCGTGGTCGCGGTGCTCGTCGTCGGGTGGGCGCTGGGTGTCGCGGTGAGCGGCGCGCGGCTGCCGTGGGTCTCCTCGCAGGTGCGCTCCTCGGTCGTCCTCGGCGAGGTCGACGGCGTGATGCCCGATGGTGCCGTCCGGGCGCTGAACTCCTTCAACGACGTGGTCGGGTCGAGCTTCTTCCCGCGCTACCTGGAGCCGTTCGCGCCCGAGCGCATCGTCCGGGTCGGGCCCCCGCCGCCGGGGATCGCGTCGGACCCCGACATCGTGCTGGCCGGGCGCAGCGTGCTGAAGGTGCGCGGCGAGAACGGCTGCGGCCGCGGGGTCGAGGGCAGCGGCTTCCTCTACGCGCCGAACCGGCTCATGACGAACGCCCACGTGGTCGCCGGGGTCCGCAACCCCGAGCTGATCGTCGGCAAGGACACCGTGGACGCCACCGTCGTCTACTACAACCCCGAGCTCGACGTCGCGGTGCTGGCGGTGAGCAACCTCGGGCTGCCGTTCCTCGCCTTCGACCGCAGCGGCCAGGCGGGCGATGCCGGAGCGGTGCTGGGCTTCCCGCAGGACGGCCCGTTCGACGTGCAGGGGGCACGGATCCGCGCCGAGCAGCGGCTGCGCAGCCCCGACATCTACGGGTCGGGCACGGTCGTGCGCGAGGTCTTCAGCCTGCGGTCGCTGATCCGGCCGGGCAACTCCGGCGGCCCGCTGGTCTCCCGGGGCGGGAAGGTCCTCGGCGTGGTGTTCGCCGCCTCGGTCACCGACCGGGCCACCGGCTATGCGCTGACCGCGGACCAGGTCTCGGAGGCAGCGGCCCGCGGCATCGCGGGCGCGCGGCAGGTCGACACCGGCGCCTGCGCCTGACCGAGGGTCCCTGCGACGGGGCCTCAGCCGCGGTGGAGGAGGGCGTCCTTGGTCTGCTGGGCCTGGGCGATGGCGCGCTCGGGCGGGCGCACCTTGCTGACCTTCTTGTAGCCGACGAAGCCGAGCAGTCCGGCGGTCAGGGTGTAGAGCAGGAAGACGAGCAGGAAGCACCAGGCCAGGTCCAGGCCGGTCAGGTGGATGACGTAGGCGATGCCGACCGAGAGCATGATGACGGCCAGCAGCAGGAGGAAGCCGGCCGCTGCGAAGAGCGCGATGCCGGTGCCGCCCGCCTTGACGCTGAGCTTGAGCTCGGACTTGGCCAACGCGATCTCGTGTTGGACGAGCGTGGAGATGTCACGGCTCGCGCCGGCGACCAGCTGCCCGATGGTGGGCTCCGTCTCCGGTCCGACCACGGCACGCTCGGGCGTCGCGGCGACGGGCTGGGTGGGGGTGTTCTGGGACATCACATCTCCTCGTCAGGCTGGGTCCGAGCCTAGGGGAACGGACGACCCGCCGTGAACGCCGGGCACACCCGTGCGGTTCCCCTCCTCGGCCCGACCATGCCGGTGTGTCGGCCGGTCAGGCCGCGTGCGCCTTGCTGCGCCGGCGCAGGACGCCCGCGGCGAGCAGGGCGGAGACGACGGAGCCGGCCAGGACGGCGGTCTTGGCGGCGTCGGTCTCGTGCGGCTCGAAGGACAGGTCGGCCACCAGCAGGGCGACGGTGAACCCGACCCCTGCCAGCACCGCGACCCCGAAGACGTCGCGCCACGAGAGCTCCTCGTTGAGCTCGGCGCGGGTCAGCCGGGTCACCACCCAGGCGCCCCCGAGCACGCCCACCGGCTTGCCGAGCACCAGGCCCAGCACGACGCCGATGACCACCGGGTCGCGGACCAGGTCGCTCCCCCCGCTGATGGCGACCCCGGCCGACATCAGGGCGAAGAACGGCACGGCGAAACCCGAGGACCACGGCGTGAGGGTGTGCTCGAGCCGCTCGGCGGGCGAGGCGGTCTCACCGGGGTCGGGCACGACCCGGGTGAGCAGCCCCATCGCCACCCCCGCGACGGTGGCGTGCACTCCGCTCTCGTGGGTGAACCACCAGATCGCCAGGGCCAGCGGGACGTACCAGAGCCAGGACTCGCCCCTGATCCGCTGCAGGACCGCGAAGACCAGCAGGCCGAGCACCGCGAGACCCAGGTCGAGCCAGTGCAGCTCGTCGGTGAAGAAGACGGCGATGATGACGATCACGATCAGGTCGTCGACCACCGCGAGCGTCAGCAGGAAGGCCCGCAGGGAGGCCGGCAGCGCGCTGCCGACCACGGCCAGCACCGCCAGGGCGAAGGCGATGTCGGTGGCGGCGGGGATCGCCCAGCCCTCGGGGCGGCCGTCGGCACTCACCCAGGACCCGTTGACCAGCGTGTACAGCACGGCGGGGACGGCCACGCCCGCGCAGGCGGCGACAATCGGCACCATCGCGTCGGCGGGGCGACTCAGCGAGCCCACCACCATCTCGCGCTTGAGCTCGAGGCCGGCGAGGTAGAAGAAGAGCGTGAGCGCGCCGTCGGCGGCCCAGTGCTCCAGGTCGAGCGGGCCGAGGGTCACGTGCCGCAGGTCGACGTACGCGTCGGCCCAGGGCGAGTTGGCCCAGAGCACCGCGATCACCGCCGCCCCGAGGACCACCGCACCGCCGACGGTCTCCTGCCGCAGCAGCCGGGCCAGGAAGCTCTCCTCGGCGGCTGAGGAGAGCGGCAGGAAGGTGCGCTTGTCGCTCACGCGGTCCCTTTCGGCGTACGACGAGTGGACGCCGACCAGACTTCCCGGCTCACCGCCTCCACCCTAGCGACCCGCCGAGACGACGCTTGTGCACCTTCCCCTTCCAGCGAGACGACGCTTGTGCACCCTTGGAAGGTGCACAAGCGTCGTTCGGCCAGCGTGGTGACGTCGCCGACCTCCCGGTTCTCCGCGACGTCGCGGAGCAGGCGGCGCATGATCTTGCCCGAGCGGGTCTTGGGCAGCTCGGGGACGACCATGATCTGGCGCGGCTTGGCGATCGCGCCGATCTCGTGGGCGACGTGGTTGCGCAGCTCGGCGACGATGTCCGCACCGCCGTCCCCAGCGGACTCCCGCAGGATGACGAACGCGCACACGGCCTGCCCGGTGACCTCGTCGGCGGCGCCCACGACCGCGGCCTCGGCCACCTTCGGGTGCGAGACCAGCGCGGACTCGATCTCGGTGGTGGAGAGCCGGTGGCCCGAGACGTTCATGACGTCGTCGACCCGCCCGAGCAGCCAGATCGCGCCGTCCTCGTCCTTCTTCGCGCCGTCCCCGGCGAAGTACTTGCCGGGGAACCGCGACCAGTAGGTCTGCTTGAACCGGTCGTCGTCGCCCCACAGGGTGCGCAGCATCGCCGGCCACGGCTCGGTCAGGACCAGGTAGCCGCCCTCGCCGTTGCCGACCGGGTGGCCCTCGTCGTTGACGACCTCGGCGGAGATGCCCGGGATCGGCGCCATCGCGGAGCCCGGCTTGCCGGCGGTGACGCCGGGCAGCGGGGAGATCATGATCTGGCCGGTCTCGGTCTGCCACCAGGTGTCCACGATCGGGCAGCGGTCCCCGCCGATGGTCTCGCGATACCACATGTAGGCCTCGGGGTTGATCGACTCGCCCACCGAGCCCAGCAGCCGCAGCGAGGACAGGTCGTACTTGCCCGGGATGTCGGCGCCCCACTTCATGAAGGTCCGGATCGCGGTCGGGGCGGTGTAGAAGATCGTCACGCCGTACTTCTCGATGATCTCCCACCAGCGGCCCTTGTGTGGGGAGTCCGGGGTGCCCTCGTACATCACCTGGGTGGCGCCGTTGGCCAGCGGCCCGTAGACCATGTAGGAGTGGCCGGTCACCCAGCCCACGTCGGCGGTGCACCAGTAGACGTCGGTCTCCGGCTTGAGGTCGAAGATCGCCCAGTGCGTGTACGACGTGCCGACCAGGTAGCCGCCGGTGGTGTGCTTGATGCCCTTGGGCTTGCCGGTCGTGCCCGAGGTGTACATGACGTAGAGCGGGTGCTCGGCGTCGAAGGCCTCCGGCTCGTGCACCTCGGAGGCGGCGTCGACCACGTCGTGCCACCACACGTCGCGGCCCTCGGTCCAGTCGACCTCCTGCCCGGTCCGCCGTACGACGAGCACGTGCTCGACCAGGCTGGTGCCGTTGACGGTCGCCTTCTCGCAGGCCTCGTCGACCGCGGGCTTCAGCGCAGAAGGGGCGCCGCGGCGGTAGCCGCCGTCGGAGGTGATCACGACCTTGGCGCCGCAGTCCTCGACCCGGGAGGCCAGCGCGTCGGCGGAGAAGCCACCGAAGACCACCGTGTGCGGGGCGCCCAGGCGGGCACAGGCCAGCATCGCCACGACCGTCTCGGGGATCATCGGCATGTAGATCGCGATCCGGTCGCCGGCCACCACCCCGAGGTCGGTCAGGGCGTTCGCGGCCCGGCACACCTCGGCCTGCAGGTCGGCGTAGGTGATCGTGCGGGCGTCGTCCTCGGGCTCGCCGACCCAGTGCAGCGCCACCCGGTCGCCGTTGCCGGCCTCGACGTGACGGTCCACGCAGTTGTAGGCCGCGTTGACCTTCCCGCCCACGAACCACCGCGCGAACGGTGGGTTCGACCAGTCGAGGACCTCGGTGAAGGGCTCGGCCCAGGTGATCCGCCCGGCCTGCTCGCCCCAGAACGCCAGCCGGTCGGCGGCTGCCGCGTCGAAGGTGGCCTGGGTGACGTTGGCGGCCGCAGCGAGCTCGGCCGGCGGTGGGAAGGTCCTCTCCTCGCGGCTGAGGTTCTCCAGCGTCTGCTCGGTCATCGTGACTCCTGCCGTCATGTCTCGGTTACTCCTTCTTCGCAGCCTATGCATCGGGTGTGGCCGCGGCCACACGCGAGGAGAACCAAGCGTGTGGCCGCGGACGTTGCGACGGGGTTGCCCGCCGCCGGAGAGGGGTGGGTCAGTGAGCGATCGCACCCTCCGCGCCGGCGCCGGTGAGCGAGCGCACCTCGAGCTCGTCGTACTTGTCGATCGTGCGCTCCTTGTAGGTCACGGTCCCGAGCCAGCCGAAGAAGAAGCCGAGCGGGATCGAGATCAGGCCCGGGTTCTCCAGCGGGAACCAGTGGAAGTCGACGCTCGCCGGGAAGAGCGAGAGGCTCGCGCCGGTGACCGGGTTGACTCCCTTGCCGGAGACGACGGGGGAGAAGAAGACCAGCGTCACGCTGGAGATCAGTCCGCCGTAGATCGACCAGGTCGCACCCCGGGTGTTGAACTTCCGCCAGAACAGGTTGTACATCAGCGACGGCAGGTTCGCCGAGGCGGCGACCGCGAAGGCCAGCGCCACCAGGAAGGCGATGTTGAGCTTCTGCGCCGGGATGGCCAGCACGATCGCGACGCCACCGATGACGAAGGCGGCGATCTTGGCAGCCCTGACCTCGTCCTTCTCGGAGGCCTTGCCCTTCTTCCAGACCGTCGCGTAGAGGTCGTGGGCGACCGACGAGGCGCTGGTCAGCGTGAGGCCGGCGACCACCGCGAGGATCGTGGCGAAGGCGACCGCGGAGATCAGCGCCAGCAGGACGGCGCCGCCCGTGGAGCCGGTGCCGCCGCCGACGGCCTCGGCCAGGAGCGGGGAGGCCAGGTTGCCGCCGGAGGCGGCGACCTCGCTGTCGGCCCCGGTGTTGAGCAGGGCTGCGGCACCGAAGCCGAGCACCAGCGTCATCAGGTAGAAGGCGCCGATCAGGCTGATCGCCCAGAAGACCGACTTGCGGGCGTCCTTGGCGGTCGGGACGGTGTAGAAGCGGACCAGGATGTGCGGCAGGCCGGCGGTGCCGAGCACGAGCGCGATCGAGAGGCTGATGAAGTCGATCTTGCTGGTGGTGGTGACGCCGTACTTCAGGCCGGGCTCGAGGAAGCCGGGCTTGCCGCTGTTGGTCTGCGCCGCGCCGAGCAGGTCGGAGAGGTTGAAGTGGAACTTCGCCAGCACCAGGACGGTGATCAGCAGGCTGCCGGCGATCAGCAGGATGGCCTTGACGATCTGCACCCAGGTGGTGCCCTTCATGCCGCCGACGGTGACGTAGAAGACCATCAGCAGGCCCACGCCGACGACCACGAGGTTCTTGGCGCCCGGGTCGGTGATGCCCAGCAGCAGGGTGACCAGCGAGCCCGCGCCGACCATCTGGGCGAGCAGGTAGAAGATCGAGACGACCACCGTCGAGGTGGCGGCCGCGGTGCGCACCGGGCGCTGCTTCATCCGGTAGGCGAGCTGGTCGGCCATCGTGTAGCGGCCGGAGTTGCGCAGCAGCTCGGCGACGAGCAGCAGGGCGACCAGCCAGGCGACCAGGAAGCCGATCGAGTACAGGAAGCCGTCGTAGCCGAACAGCGCGATGGCTCCGGAGATGCCGAGGAACGACGCGGCCGACATGTAGTCCCCGCCGATCGCCAGGCCGTTCTGGAAGCCCGAGAAGGATCGTCCACCGGCGTAGAAGTTGGCCGTGCCCGAGCCCTGGCGGCTGGCCCAGATCGTGATGCCGATCGTGAGGCCGACGACGGCGAGGAAGAGGACGGTGGTGAGGGTCTGGTGGCTCATGCGCCCATCTCCTGGTCGTACTGGGCACGGAGCTTCTCGGACAGCGGGTCCAGCTCCTTGTTGGCGTGCACGGCGTAGAGCCGGGCGATGGCGAAGGTCGAGAGGAACTGGAGCAGGCCGAAGACGAGGGCGACGTTGATGTTGCCGACGACCTTGGTGCTCATGAAGCCGTGGGCCCAGTTCGACATGATCACGTAGAGCAGGTACCAGCTCAGGAACGCGACGGTCCACGGGAAGGCGAAGCCGCGGTAGCGGCGGCGGAGCTCCTGGAACTCCTCGGTGCTGCGGAGGCGTTCGTACACCTCGTGCCTGGCGGCGTCACCGGCAGTGCCGGTGCGCTCATCGATCGACTCGCTCAAGGGGGTCCTCCAACCGGGTCCGGGCTCGGGGGCGAGCCTTGTGTGACTACGGTCACGCTGACAGCGGACGACGGCGGTCGGGGAGTCCCTGCGAGTCCCGTCGCGCCCGGCGGGGACCGCGGATCGGCGGACGGTCGCTCCCGTACGACGAACGGTCGGCCTGCGGGCGGTGGGCGCCCAGCTGTGGTCGGGAACACCCACCCACCATTTGCTTTCATGACGCAACCAGTTGCATAGTTGTTCTATGCAATCAATGGCGACGACCGGGTCCACGGCGCTCGTCGACGACGGCGCCCGGCAGGAGGCCGTCGCCGCGGTGCTGCAGTCCCTCACCCAGGTCAAGGGCTGGCTGCGCGATGCGGGCCGCGAGGTCCACCCCGAGCGCAGCACGTCGGAGCTGCTGGTCCTGTCGCTGGTCGAGCGGTACGGCCCGGCCCGGATCGGGAGCCTGGCCGAGCACGCCCGGGTCGACATCTCGGTGATCAGCCGCCAGGCGCAGCACCTGGAGCGCCTCGGCCTGGTCCGCCGGGAGGTCGACCCCTGCGACGGGCGGGCTCATCTGGTCCGGATCAGCCGCTCCGGCGCCCTGATCCTGGCCGAGGGCCGGGGCCGGCTCGCCGGCCGGATCGTGTCCCGGCTCGACACCTGGCCGACCGACACGCTCGTGGACTTCGCCGCGAACCTCCAACGACTGCTCGACGACATCGCCTGGGAGACACCCGGGCACGCCACCGCCGCCACCACCTCCACACCCGCTCCAGAGGAGACCCCCCGATGACCACCCACACCGAGACCACCGGCCCGGCGATCCCGGCGTCCGCCGGCGGCACGGCTCCCGTGCCGGAGCCGATGACCCACCGCGAGATCCTCGAGGCCCTCTCCGGGCTGCTGCTCGCCCTCTTCGTCGCGATGATCTCCTCCACGGTCGTCTCGAACGCGCTGCCGAGCATCGTCAGCGACCTCGACGGCAGCGAGTCCGGCTACACCTGGATCGTGGTCGCGACCCTGCTGACCACCACGGCCTCGACGCCGATCTGGGGCAAGCTGGCCGACCTGTTCAGCAAGAAGGCACTGGTCCAGCTCGCGCTGGTGATCTTCGCCGCCGGGTCGCTGCTGGCCGGGCTGGCCCCGACGATGGGCCTGCTCATCAGCGCCCGGGCCTTCCAGGGCATCGGCGCCGGCGGGCTCACCGCCCTGGTCCAGGTCGTCATCGCCTCGATCGTCCCGCCGCGTGAGCGTGGCCGGTACTCCGGCTACATCGGCGCCGTCTTCGCCGTCGCCACCGTGAGCGGACCGCTCATCGGCGGCCTCATCGTCGACACCCCCTGGCTCGGCTGGCGCTGGTGCTTCGGCGTCTCGATCCCGGTGGCCGTGCTGGCCTTCGCGGTGCTGCAGAAGACGCTGCACCTGCCCACGGTCAAGCGGGACGTCACCATCGACTACCTCGGCGCCGCCCTCATCGCCGGTGGCGTGTCCACCCTGCTGATCTGGGTCTCGCTCGCCGGCACCGACTTCGACTGGGTCTCGGGCACCAGCGCCTGGATGGTCGGCCTGGGCATCGCGCTCCTCGTGGCGGCCGTGGTCACCGAGCTCAAGGTCGCCGAGCCGATCATCCCGATGCGGTTCTTCCGCGACCGCACCACCAGCCTCTCGACCTTCGCCTCGGTGATGGTCGGCGTGGCGATGTTCGGCTCCACCGTCTTCCTGTCCCAGTACTTCCAGGTCTCCCGCGGCATGTCGCCCACCCACGCCGGCCTGATGTCGGTGCCGATGGTCCTGGCCCTGGTGCTCTCGAGCATGGGGACCGGCCGGATCATCACCCGCACCGGCCGCTGGAAGCGGTTCCTGGTCTCCGGCATGGCCCTCACCGTGGTCGGGCTCGGCCTGCTCAGCACCATCGACGAGACCACCCCGCTGGTCGTGATGGGCCTCTACATGGCCGTGCTGGGCCTCGGCCTCGGTGCCTCCATGCAGAACCTGGTGCTGGCGGTGCAGAACAACGCCGCCCAGAGCGAGATGGGGGCGGCGAGCTCGCTGGTCGCCTTCTTCCGGACCATGGGCGGCGCGATCGGCGTCTCGGCCCTGGGAGCCGGCCTCGGTCACCAGGTGGCCACCCAGGTCGCCTCGGGCCTGACCGCGCTGGGCATCGCGCCGCCGGCCGGCAGCGACAGCCGCACCATCCCGGACATGTCCACGCTGCCCGCCCCGGTCCGCGAGGTGTTCCAGCACGCCTTCGGCGAGGCCACTGCGCACATCTTCCTCTACGCCACGCCGGTGGCGGCGCTCGCGCTCATCGCGGTGCTCTTCATCCGCGAGGTCCCGCTGCGGCGGACCATCCAGCGCGAGGACGAGCTCGAGAGGCTCGGCGACGAGTCGGGCGCCGTCCTGCAGCGCGCGGACGGCTGAGGATCGCTTCGGTGGTGTCCGGGCCGTCGCCGCTCAACGGCGGCGGCCCGGTCCCCGGTCCAGCTCCAGGGACTCCGGGGTGTGCAGCCTCACCATCGTGGTGACCACGTTGCGCGGCAGCCGGGACTGGGTCGCCAGCGAGACGCCGATCATCGACGCGAAGGCGATCGGCACCGTCCAGGCGGCCGGCTGACCCAGCAGCGCCCCCGCCCAGCCGGCGTGCTGGTGGTCCAGCAGGGTGTCGATGACGCTCAGGCCGGACAGCAGGCCCCCGACCAGCATCCCGGCGATCGCGCCGACGTCGGTCAGCCGCCGCCACCAGATCCCCAGCACGATCAGCGGGCAGAAGGTCGAGGCCGCCACCGCGAAGGCCAGCCCGACGGCGCGGGCCACACCCACGCCCTCGGCGGTCAGCGCGAGGAGCAGCGGCACCGAGACCGCCAGCACCGCGGAGACCTGGAACGCGCGCACGCCCCCGAGCCGCCGGCCCAGGTCGCCGCGACCGACCACGTCCTGGGAGAGCACCCCCGCCACCGCCACGGTGAGCCCGCTCGAGGTCGACAGGAACGCCGCGAACGCCCCGGCCGCGGTCAGCGCCGAGAGCAGCTCGCCGCCCAGGCCTCCGACCATCCGCTCCGGCAGAGCCAGCACGATCGTGTCGGTGGCCCCGGCCGCCACCAGGTCGGGGGCGTAGATCCGGCCCAGGGCGCCGTACACGGGCGGCAGCACGTAGAACGCGCCGAGCAGGGCCAGGACCACCAGCGTGGTCCGTCGGGCGGCCCGGCCGTCGGGGTTGGTGTAGAAGCGGACGACCACGTGCGGCAGGCCCATCGTGCCCAGGAACGTCGCCACGATGATCGAGTACGTCGTGTAGAGGCCGTGCGCGCCGGCCGAGGCGGTGGGGTCCGACCAGGCCGCGCCGGAGAGCCCGCCCGCGGTGACCGTGGCCGGGCTGGTGCCGCCGTCGCCGAGCCACACGGAGACGAGGAAGAACGCCGGCACCAGCAGGGCGGTGAGCTTGAGCCAGTACTGGAAGGCCTGCACGAAGGTGATGCTGCGCATCCCGCCGAACAGCACGTTGACCAGGACGACGACGCCGACGAGCAGGCCCCCCACCCATGGCGGGGTGTCGGCGACGGTGCCCAGGCTCAGCCCCGCCCCCTGGAACTGGGGGAGCAGGTAGAGCCAGCCGATCGCGACCACGAGCAGCGAGGAGACCCGGCGCACCAACCGCGACTCCAGCCGGCTCTCGGCGAAGTCCGGCAGCGTGTACGCACCCGAGCGGCGCAGCGGTGCGGCGACCAGCACGAGCATCACCAGGTAGCCCGCGGTCCAGCCGACCGGGTACCAGAGCATGTCGGCACCGAAGGCCAGCACCAGCCCGGCCACTCCCAGGAACGACGCGGCCGACAGGTACTCACCGCCGATGGCGCTGGCGTTGAGCGCCGGGCGGATCGACCGGGAGGCGACGAAGAAGTCGCTGGTGGTGCGCGAGAAGCGCCACCCGTAGGCGCCGATCGCCAGCGTGGCCAGGGAGACCAGCAGGACGGCGACCACGCCGTAGGAGTGGTTCACCGCTCGTCGTCCTCGGCGGGCAGCTGCTCACCGAGCACCCGGGCGAAGTCCCGCTCGTTGCGCTCGGCCCGACGGACGTAGAACCACCCGCAGAGGAACAGGAACGGGTAGACCGCGAACGCCAGCAGGACCCACGGCAACGGCATCCCGACCACGAGCCGCTCGCGCGTCTCCGGCACGGCCCGGAACAGCAGCGGCAGGCCCGCCAGGGGCCCGACCAGCATCGCGAGCACCCCGAGGGCGAGCCGCAGCTGGGCGCGCAGCAACGTCGCCACATAGATCTCACCGAGGCGCGTGCGGGCGTCGATCTCCGAGCTGGCGCTCGACCGCCGGGTGCGCCGGGCGGTGGTCCGCGGGCTCGTCACGCGGACCCGTCGGGGCGGGGTCCCCGGCGTGCTCACGCCCGGCCGCCCGACCCCGGCCGGGCCCGCCGGACCAGCAGGTCGCGCAGCTCGCGGGTGTGCCGCCGAGACACGGTCAGCTCCTCGCCGTCCACGACGACGGTGCAGCGGCCACCCTCGGTGCGGACCTCGCTGACATGGGCGAGGGCGACCAGCAGCGACCGGTGGATGCGGACGAAGCCGGCGCCGCCCCACTCCTCCTCCAGGGTGGTCAGCGGGATCCGGATCAGCGGCGCCCCGGACGGGGTGTGCAGCCGGGCGTAGTCGCCCTGCGCCTCGACGTAGCGGACCTCGGAGCGCTTCACGAAGCGGGTGACGCCGCCCAGCTCCACCGGGATCGCGTCGTCGGCCGACTCGTCGGGGGCGGCGCCGGAGTCGACGACCCTCCGGATCGCCTCGCCGAGCCGGGACTCCCGCACCGGCTTGAGCAGGTAGTCCACGACGTGCAGCTCGAAGGCGTCCACCGCGTGCTCGTCGTACGCCGTGACGAAGACGATGGCGGGCGGGTTGCGGAAGCGGCGCAGCACCTGCGCCAGCTCCAGGCCGCTCAGCCCGGGCATCCGGATGTCGGAGAAGACCGCGTCGACGTCCTGCTCCTGGAGCACCCGCAGCGCCTCGGCCGCCGAGTCCGCGGTCAGCACGGACCCGACCCGGTCGTCGCGCCGGAGCAGGAACGAGAGCTCGTCGAGGGCGGGACGCTCGTCGTCGACGACCAGCACGGTCAGGCCGCTCACGGGTGCACCCCGGGAGCGAACTTGGGCACCCGGACGGTGACCTTGGTGCCGGCACCCTCGGCCGTCTCGACGACCAGGCCGTACTCGTCGCCGAAGGTCTGGCGCAGCCGGCTGTCCACGTTGCCCAGTCCGACCGAGTCGCTGGCGTCGTCGCCGGCCAGCACGCGGCGCACCCGCTCCGGGTCCTCGCCGACGCCGTCGTCCTCCACGGTGATCACCGCCTCCTGGTCGCGGTTCTCCGCGATCACCTCGATCCGGCCGGGCCCGGTCTTGGCCTCCAGACCGTGCCGGACGGCGTTCTCCACCAGCGGCTGCAGGCACAGGAAGGGGACGGCCACCGGCAGCACCTCCGGCGCCACCCGGACGCTGACGTGCAGCCGGTCGCCGAAGCGGGCCTTCTCCAGCACGAGGTAGCGCTCGATCGAGCGGAGCTCCTCGGCCAGCGTGGTGAACTCGCCGTGCCGGCGGAACGAGTAGCGGGTGAAGTCCGCGAACTCCAGCAGCAGCTCGCGGGCCTGCTCGGGATCGGTGCGGATGAAGGAGGCGATCGCGTTGAGCGAGTTGTAGATGAAGTGCGGGCTGATCTGGGCGCGGAGGGCCCGCACCTCCGCCTCCATCAGCCGGGTGCGGCTGGCGTCGAGCTCGGCGAGCTCGAGCTGCGCCGACACCCAGGCCGCGACCTCCTCGACCGTGCGCACCAGGCCTGCGCTCGCCACCGGCACCACGACCTGCAGGGTGCCGACCACGATGCCCTCCACGGCGAGCGGGCAGACCACCACGTGCCCGGCCGTGCACGACGGGTCGTCGCAGGCGTCGGCATGCACCTCCTGGACCGCGGTGGCGTCCGGGTTCGTGCGCGCGAGCTCGGAGGCACGGGGGCGGTGCCGTTCGTAGTCGCCGTCCCAGGCGAGCACCGCGTGCGTGTCGGTGAGGGCGACCGAGGGCGTTCCGAGCAGGGCCCGGAGGTGGCGGACCGCGCGCTCGGCCGACGCCGTGGTCAGCCCCCGGCGCAGCGCCGGTGCGGCCAGGGAGGCGGTGTGCAGGGTGCGGAAGGTCGCCCGGTCCGCCTCGGTGCCGAGATGACCGGAGCGCATCCACCGCGACCCGCGCTGCCACACCGCCATCCCGCGACTGTAAGGCCGGCCCCCTCGGTCGAGGAGCGCCGGAGGCTGCCGGGGGCGCGTGTCGGGACCCCTATCCTCGGGGGATGAGCCAGATCCACTTCCTGTCCGAGGCCGACGCCGCGGAGCTGACGAAGGCGCTCACCGAGGAGGGCTACTCCGCCCGGGGACGGGAGAACCCCGACCCGGCCTCGCAGAGCCGCTGGCTGCTGGAGGTGCAGCCGTTCGACGACGGCGTCATCGCGATGGTCGACGTCTACGGCGGCTGGCTCCCCGACGAGGTCTGAGCTTTCGTCCGCGTCAGCGGAAGTCGATGAGCGTCGCGGCCGCTTCCTCCTCGGCCTGCAGCTGCGCCTCGCGCTCGGCCATCCGGGCACGCACGGCCTCGGCCGCCGCGGTCAGGTCGCGGCTGTGCTCGGGCTCGTCGATCAGGCCGCGCGGCCGGACCACGGCGCGGTAGCACCGGGTCACATAGGGCAGCCGCAGACCGTCCGATCCGCGGTCGTACTCGTCGAACAGCTCGTCGACCTTGCGCAGCAGCCGGTCCTGGGCCATCGGGTCCAGGGTCGCGACGTACGAGCGGGAGAGCACCAGGTCGCGCAGCTCGCGCTTGCGCAACGGCTGCCAGAACCGGAACGACTCCTCCTCGACGTACCCGAAGAGCATCGAGCCGACCAGGTCGTCGGTGGGGTCGGGCTGCGGTCCGGGGCTCCCGATGAGGGCGCGCAGCTTGCGCACCCACGGGATGCGGTCGTCCAGGTCGTTCCAGACCAGCGCGACCCGTCCCTCGGGCTTGAGCACGCGTGCGATCTCGGGCAGGGCGCGGGCGAGGTCGAACCAGTGGAAGGACTGCGCGGCGACCACGGTGTCGACCGAGCGGGTGGCGGCCGGGATCTCCTCGGCGGGCGTGGCGGCGACGCGCAGTTCCGGGTGCCGGAAGCTGAGGTACTGCAGCATCTCGTCCAGCGGCTCGGTGGCCAGGACGTCGTGACCGAGGCGGACCAGCAGGTCGGTGAACTTGCCGGTGCCGGCGCCGAGCTCGACCACCGTCGCGGGCTGGCGGCCGACCATCCACTCGGCAGCCTCCACCGGGTACGTCGGCCGGGCGCGGTCGTAGGCGTCGGCCACCGAGGCGAACGACCGGGCTGCGGTGGCGTGGTCGGGGGTGCGGGGCGTTCGAGAGGGCTCCATCGTGGTGCTGAATCTACCGTGCGCCCCATGAAACAAGGCGATCCGCCGCCCGCTGGTCCATGCGGGAGCGAGCAGGCAGGGGCCCGCCGGGGCGGCCGGTAGCCTTGACGACCGTGCCCGAGACCCCCGCCGCCGATCCGCTCGCCCAGCTGGCCGCCCTGGAGGGGGTGGGCTCGGCGATGGCCGCGGCCCGCGACGGCATCGACGCGCTGCTGCGCGACCGCGGCCTGCGCCGCACCGCCCCGGACCTGACCGGGGAGTCGCTGCTGCGGGGTGCGCACGCGAGCGCCGTGCTCGACGGGTCCGCCAGCACCCTGGAGCAGGCGCGGGCCGGCCAGGGCGACGCCGTGGCGGCGGCGTCGCTGCGCGTCTCCACCGAGCTGCTGGGGCTGGTGCCGGTGCTCGCCCACTCGCCGCTCCAGGCGATCGCCCGGCTGCACACGCTGGCCGCGAAGGGCGAGGTCGACGAGGCCGACCTCGGCCGTCCGGCCGACCAGCGGGGCGCCGAGCGGCTCGCGGGGCTCGGGCGGCTGCTGCTCGGCCGTACCACGGCGCCGGCCCTGGTCGCCGCAGCCGTCGTGCACGCCGAGCTGCGCACCGTGGCGCCGTTCGTGTCCCACAACGGGCTCGTCGCCCGTGCCGCCGAACGGCTGGTCCTGGTCGCCCGCGGCGTGGACCCGACCTCGTTGACGGTGCCGGAGGCGGGACACCTGGCGCTGCGGTCGGCGTACGAGTCGAACCTCGTGGGCTACGCCGAGGGCGGCCTGGCGGGCGTCCACGCGTGGCTGCTCTACAGCGCGGAGGCGTTCACCGCCGGTGCCCAGGCCTCGCCCCTCAACCGGGGCTGAGCGCGACCGCCCGGACATGCGAGCGGCACTCCCGGGGGAGTGCCGCTGCTGACACACGAGACACGGTTACCAAGCGTGCGCCGATTGTTGTTGCCTCGGGTGAACCCGGGGTCAACGCCCTGAAAGAAGGGAGGTCACCGCGTGGGTGCCGAGCTCGTGTGCTGTCTGGAGTTGTTGTTCCTGACTCATTTGTACGCTCGCGGCCGGGGCGCGACAAGCAATCTGCACTGTTTCGCAGGGCCCAGGCGGGAGAGGGCTGCGGATGGTCCAAGCCGCCCTTGACGGGAGGCGCACCCGTCCTGACGTGAACCCGACCGTCACTCGGCGGACCGGTCGGGCGGTCAGGCCTCGGCCAGCCGGTCGAGCCGCCGGCGGGCGGAGAGGTAGATCGCCCCGCCCACGACGACCCCGGTGCCCACCGCGAGAGCGGCCAGGCGGGAGCGGCTCTGGGGCAGGCGCATCCGGGACCGCAGGTCCACCGGCCGGCTGAAGACCAGGATCGGCCAGCCGTTCGCCGCCGCGCGCTTGCGCAGCTCCTTGTCGGGGTTGACCGCCGAGGGGTGCCCGACGGCCTCGAGCATGTGCAGGTCGGTGATGGAGTCGGAGTAGGCGAAGCTGCGCGCCAGGTCGTACCCCTTCTCCACGGCCAGCTCGGCGATCGCGAGGGCCTTGTTCTCGGCGTAGGCGTAGAAGTCGATCTCTCCGGTGTAGCGGCCGTCCTCGATCGCCAGCCGGCTGGCGATGACGGCGTCGGCACCCAGCATCGCCCCGATCGGCTCGACCATCTCGGCGCCGGAGGCCGAGACGATGATGACGTCGCGACCGGCCAGGTGGTGCTCCTCGATCAGCGAGACGGCCTCGTCGTAGACCAGCGGGTCGACGATGTTGTGCAGGGTGTCGGCGACGATCTCGCGGACTGTGTCGACGTGCCAGCCGGTCACCATCTGGGAGAGGAACTGGCGCATCTTCTCCATCTGGTCGTGGTCGGCCCCGCCGATCAGGAAGACGAACTGGGCGTACGCGCTGCGCAGGACCGAGCGCCGGTTGATCAGACCACCTGCATAGAACGAGCGGCTGAACGCCAACGCGCTTGACTTCGCGATGATGGTCTTGTCCAGGTCGAAGAACGCCGCCGGACGACCCGCCGGACGACGCGCGACCACCCCGATCGTGGGTGATACGTCCGGATCTGGGATGGTCGTCACCCCCTCAGTCTCGTCCCCGCGAGGTGCGCGTGGTGGCATCTGACGGTCTTTCGTGAAACATTTCGTGCGGCGACACGCCCGCTTCCGTGTGCGACGTCCGTCACGGGGTCCACTATGAAGGGCCCGGCAAACAGAATCTTCGGCGGTCTTTACTTTTCCGGATCGCCCCGACCTACACTGGAAGACGGACCGCACCCAGCGCGTCCCCCTCGATCTCCAGCGATTCCCCCCGTCGCTGGAACGGGTCCGGCTTGTCCCCCCCAGCCCGGACCTCAGGCCCCTGGCGATCCCCCCTTGCCAGGGGCCTACCCATGTCCGGACCCGGCCTCGCTCCGGGTGGTCGCGCGGATCCGTCCCCAGGGGCACGGCCGGCCCGGCTCTCCCCACCGGCGCCCTCCGGGCACGACGAGGTCCCCCCGCGGGGTCATCGTCGGGGCCATGGCCTCCTCTCCTGCCGCGCCACCGGTCTCCGCGTCGCGTCCGCTGCTCCTCACCCGCTCCGCCGACCTCGCCGACCGGGCGCACCGGCTGGCGGCAGCAGCAGGGGTCGACCTGGACCAGGTGGACCTGGACCGGGACAGCGGCCCGCAGGCGGCGCTGCAGGGCTGGTCAGCCGCACCCGCGGTCCTGGTCGGCCCCGACCAGCTCGGGGCGCTGGCCTCCCTCGCGCCGCCGCGACGGGCCGGCGTCGTCGTGGTCGCGCCGCACGACCTGACCACAGCCGACCTCACCTGGGCGGTGGAGTGCGGGGCCCAGGCGGTGCGGGTCCTGCCTGCCGACGAGGAGGGGCTGATGGCGATGCTGGCCGACCTGGGTGCGCCGGGCGTGCGGTCGCGCGTCGGCCGCACGGTGGCGGTCGTCGGCGGGGCCGGCGGGGTGGGCGCCTCGGTGCTGGCGGCAGCGCTCGCCCACCGGGCCGCCCGGAGCGGTCCCGCGCTGCTCGCCGACCTCGACCCGGCCGGGCCGGACGCGCGCCGCCTGCTCGGCCTGGAGGAGGTCCCGGGCCTCGGCTGGGGCGACCTCGCCGACACTCGAGGACGGCTCGGTGCCGAGGAGCTGCGTCAGGCGCTGCCGAGGCACGACGACCTGGCCGTCCTGGCTCCGGGCGCCGGCGACCGTGCCCTGCCCTCGCCCCCGGTGCTGCGGCAGGTCCTCGACGCCGGGCGACGCGGCCACGACCTGGTGGTTCTCGACCTGCCCCGGGCCGGGCTGACCGCCCCGGGCGCGCTGGCCGAGCTCGGCGGCTGCGACGACGTGCTGCTCGTGGTCCGCCCCACCGTCTGCGGGCTCGCCTCTGCGGTGGGGGTGCGAGCAGCCCTGGGGGACCTCGGGGTGACCCGTGCCGGTGTCGTCGTCCGCGCCCGCCGGCACTCCCCGTCGGCTCCGGGGGCTGCGCAGGCGCTCGGTCTCCCGCTGCTCGGCGAGCTGCCCGACCAACGCCACCTCGACGAGGACCTCGACCTGGGCCTCGGGCCTTGCGGGCGACGCGGGGGTGCCCTCGCGCGCTGTGCCGACCAGCTCCTGGAGGCTCTGGCCGCGTCGGGCACCCGCCGGTGAGCGAGGACGTCGACCCCGACCTGCTGGAGGCCGTCCGGGCCGACCTCGCCCGCGACGCCGCGCCGCTGACGCCCGCCGTCGTCGCGGCGGCGCTGCGTGGCCGGGGGCGCCCCGTCGGGGACGCGACCGTGCTGGCGGTGCACGACCTGCTGCGGCGGGAGGTGGACGGAGCCGGCCCCCTGCAGCCCCTGCTGGCGCTCCCCGGCGTGACCGACGTCCTCGTGAACGGGCCCGAGGCGGTCTATCTGGACCGCGGCCAGGGCCTGGAGCCGGCGGAGGTGTGCTTCCCCCACGACGCCGCGGTACGTCGCCTGGCCCAGCGGCTCGCCGCGACCGCCGGCCGCCGCCTCGACGACGCCTCGCCGTACGCCGACCTGCGGCTCGCCGACGGCACCCGGTTCCACGCCGTCCTGGCCCCGCTGGCCCGGCCGGGGACCACGATCTCCCTGCGCGTGCCACGACGGCGCGCCTTCACCCTCGCCGAGCTCGTCGAGGCGCGGGCGGTGCCGCCGGAGGGCGCGGACCTGCTCCGCGCGCTGGTCGCCAGCCGCGCGGCGTTCCTGGTCAGCGGCGGCACCGGGGCGGGCAAGACCACCCTGCTCGACGCCCTGCTGTCGGCCGCGGACCCGGCCGAGCGGCTCGTGCTGGTCGAGGACACCAGCGAGCTCCGTCCCCACCTGCCCCACGTCGTCGGGCTGGAGGCCCGGCCGGCGAACGTCGAGGGGGTCGGTGCGGTGGACCTGCGGACCCTGGTGCGACAGGCGCTGCGGATGCGACCCGACCGGCTCGTGGTCGGCGAGGTCCGCGGGGACGAGGTCGTCGACCTCCTCGCCGCGCTCAACACCGGACACGAGGGCGGGTGCGGCACCGTGCACGCCAACTCCGCGGCCGACGTCCCGACCCGGTTGGCCGGGCTCGCCCTGGCCGCCGGGCTGCCCTGGGACGCCTTCCAGCTCCAGCTCGCCGCCGGGGTCGACGTCGTCGTGCACTGCACCCGCGACCGTGACGGGCGGCGTCGGGTCACCGACCTCGCCGTCCTCGACCTCCACGACGGCCGGGTGCGGGCCACCCCGGCGGTCACCTTCACCGCCGAGGGAGCGGTCGTAGAACGGGCAGGGGCGGCCCGGCTCGCCGGGCGCCTGGGCGGTGGGTCGTGACCGGGCCGGCGCCGGCGGCCCTGCTCGCGGTGGCTGCGGCGGGGGCGGCCGGATGGCTGGCGACCACGCCCGGCCACCGGTCGGCCCGTGCGCCCGGACCCCGGTCGCTGCTGCTCGCCCTGGTCCCGTCGTCGGTCGCGGCGGTGGTGCTGCTGGACGGCACCCGGCTGGCCTGGGTCGCCCTGCTGGCGCTGGCGGTCTCGGCCGGGGCCCATCTCGACCGGCAGGCCCGCCGCAGCGCGGCCACCAGCCGCCGGCGCGCGCAGGTCGTCGAGGCGTGCGAGGCGCTGCTGGGCGAGCTGCGGTCGGGTCGGCCCCTGGCGGCCTCGGTGCGCGGGGCCGCCGAGACCGCTCCGCTGCTGCATCCGGTGGCCTCGGTGACCCGGCTCGGCGGCGACGTCCCCGACGCGCTGCGTGCGCTCGCGAGGTCACCTGGGGCCGAGGGCCTGGCCCGGCTCGCGGCGGCGTGGTCGCTCTGCGCCGACACCGGGTCGGGTCTCGCCGTCGCCGTCGAGCACCAGCTCGCCACCGCGCGGGCCGACCTCGAGGTCGAGCGCTCGGTGCAGGCCGAGCTGGCCTCCGCCCGCGCCACCGCCCGGCTCGTGGCGGTCCTCCCGCTGGTCGTGCTGCTCGCCGCCCAGGGCATCGGCGCCAGCCCCTGGGCGTTCCTCCTCGACACCCCCGCCGGACTCACCTGCTTGGGCCTGGGCGGCACGTTCGGGTTCGCCGGCCTCGCCTGGATCGAGCGGATCGGCCGCGATGCGGCCCGGGCGGGGGCATGACGACGGTCGGCCTCGCCGGCGCCCTGCTCGCCGGGTGGGCGGTCGCCCTCTCCCTCGGCCGCCCGACGCCGTCGGCGAGGTCGGCCGACTCCCGGGGGCCGCAGCCCGAGGCTCAGGGCACCTCGCTGCTGCGGCTGGCGGTGGTGCTCGGCGTGGTGCTGGTGTCCCTCCTGGTCGTGCCGGGGTGGGGTGGGTGGGTCCTGGCAGGGGTGGGTGGGGTGGTGGGCTGGCACAGGAGCGGTCGGCTCGAGCCGGTCGCGGTCCGCCGCCGGCGTGCCCGGCTCGGGGCCGAGCTCCCGCACCTCGTCGACCTGGTGCTGGCGGTGGTGCAGGCCGGGGCGCCTCCGGCCGGAGCGCTGGAACGGGTGCTGGTGGAGCTCGGGGGGCCGCTGGCCGACGACCTGCGACCCAGCCTGGCCCGGCTGCGGCTCGGTGCCGACCCGGTCTCGGTCTGGCGCTCGCTGGCCGAGCATCCGCAGCTCGGGCGACTCGGGGTGGTGCTCCAACGGTCGGCCGAGAGCGGGGCGCCGGTCGTCGACGCGCTCGGTCGCCTCGCCGACGACCTGCGCTCCCGGACCCGCGCCGAGGTGCAGGCCCGGGTCCGCCAGGTCGAGGTGCGTGCCACCGTGCCGCTCGGCCTCTGCCTGCTGCCCGCGTTCGTGCTGGTCGGCGTCGTACCGCTGGTGGCGGGAGCCGTGCAGGGGCTGGTGCTGTCGTGAAGCCGGACCTCGCCGGACGTCCCCAGGTCGGGGAGGGGCCCCGCTGTCCCCCGGTGCGGCGCCGGGCCGGCGAGCAGGGCCGCGGCCTGGCGAGAGTCCTCCTCGTCAACGAGATCTGGGGCAACCGGTCCCGGTCCCGACCGAGGAGGAACACCATGACCGCTGCACCCGTGAAGCGGGTCCGCACCCAGATCGGCGCCGCGAGCGCCGAGTACGCCGCCGTCACCGCGGCGGGGTGCGGCTTCGCCGGCATCCTGATCAAGCTGCTCACCAGCGACTTCGGCCAGCAGCTGCTGAAGACCCTGCTGAACTTCTTCCTCGGCCTCGTCGGCGTCCGGATCTGAGCATGCAGTCGACGACCGTGGGGGTGCGTCGGGGCCGGCGGGCCCCCACGGTCATCCCGTGGACGACCCGGGCGCGACGGGGCGAGTCCGGGGCGGTGACCGCCGAGACCGCGGCGGTGCTGCCGGTGCTGGTGGCCCTGACCCTCGGACTGGTGTGGCTGGTGGCCCTCGCGGCCACCCAGGTCCGCGTGGTCGACGCGGCCCGCGAGACGGCGCGGGCCGCGGCGCGGGGGGAGAGCGACACCGACGCGCTCGCCGCCGGCGCCGCAGTCGCCCCCGGCCGTGCCGATGTCCGGGTCAGTCGCGACGGCGAGCGGGTGGTGGCGGTGGTGTCGGCGGTCGTGCGGGGTCCGGGCGGTCTCTTCGCGTTCGTCGGAGGGGTCCGCGTGCACGCCCGCGCGGTCGCCGCCGAGGAGCCCCGGTGAGGCCGGGACGAGCGGCCCGTGCGCGCGGCGAGGTGGGGGCGGTCGTGACGCTGGTGGTGGGGCTCGCCGCCGTCCTCGTGGTGGTGGCGGTGGGCGGCGGCGTCCTCGGCCGGGTCCTGGTCGAGCAGCGACGGGTCGCCGTCGCGGCGGACCTGGCCGCTCTGGCCGGGGCCTCCGCGGTCCAGCGCGGGGAGGACGCCTGCGCCGCGGCGTCCCGGATCGCCCGGCAGAACCGGGCCACGCTCGTGACCTGCCGCACCGAGGGCGAGGTCGTCCGCATCGGTGCGACCGGCGAGGTCTGGCGCGTGGGGGGCCAGGCCGTCCGGGTCCGGGCCCGGGCCGTGGCGGGTCCCCGATGACCCCGATCGACGGGTCAGGGCTGCTCGGGGCACCCGGAGAGCAGCAGGTCCAGCAGGACCACGGCCCGCGCCTTGTCGAGCGGGTGGTTGCCGTTGCCGCACTTCGGCGACTGCACGCACGAGGGGCAGCCGTCCTCGCAGCGGCACGACGCGATCGCCTCCCGCGTCGCCCGGAGCCAGGTCGCCGCGTGGTGGAAGCCGTGCTCGGCGAAGCCCGCGCCGCCCGGGTGTCCGTCGTACACGAAGACCGTGAGGACCCCGGTGTCGGGGTGCCGGGCGGTGGAGACTCCGCCGATGTCCCAGCGGTCGCAGGTCGCGAACAGCGGGAGCAGCCCGATCGAGGCGTGCTCCGCGGCGTGCGCCGCACCGGGCAGGTCCGCCGCGGCCAGGCCTGCGTCCACCAGCGCCTGGTCGGGCAGGGTCCACCAGACGGCCCGGGTGTCGAGCACCCGCTCGGGCAGGTCGAGCGGCTCCTCGGCCACGACCTCGCCGCCGGGCTGGCGTCGCTTGAGGTAGGAGACGACCTGGTTGGTGACGCTGACCGAGCCGAACGAGAGCCGGGCCGGTCCCCAGGCGACGGTCAGGTCCTCGGCGACCACGGCGATGTCGGTGACGTCGCGGGCCGAGGTGGAGTAGCCGGGGTCGTGGCGTTCGAGGACGGCGACGTGGTCCTCGAGGTCCAACCGGCGCACCAGGTAGGTCTCGCCCTGGTGCAGGTAGACCGCTCCCTCGTGCACCGTCGAGTGCGCCGACGCGTGGTCCACCGTGCCGACGACCCGCCCCGTCTCCTGCTCGACGAGGTCGACCGGCCGGCCCCCGGTCGAGCGCAGGTCGGCCAGGTCGGAGGCGCGGCGGTGGTCGGTCCAGAACCACCCGGAGGTCCGGCGTCGCAGCATGCCTGCCGACGTCAGCGCGTCGACCCCGGCCCGGGCGGTCGGTCCGAACAGGGGCAGGTCGACCTCGGTGAGCGGGATCTCGGCCGCCGCGGCGCACAGGTGCGGTCCGAGGACGTAGGGGTTGGACGGGTCGAAGACCGTCGCCTCCACCGGAGCGCCGACCAGCGACTCCGGGTGGGTGACCAGAAAGGTGTCGAGCGGGTCGTCGCGGGCCACCATCACCCCGAGTGCGTCGCTGCCCGAGCGGCCGGCCCGGCCGACCTGCTGCCACAGGGCGGCGCGGGTGCCCGGGAAGCCGGCCAGCAGCACGGCGTCCAGCCCGGCAATGTCGATGCCGAGCTCGAGGGCGTTGGTGGCCGCCACCCCGAGCAGCCGGCCGTCGCGCAGGGACTGCTCGAGCAGCCGCCGGTCCTCGGGGAGGTAGCCCCCGCGGTACGCCGCGACCCGGCCGGACAGCCCCGGCTCCACCTCGTCGAGCTGGCGCTGCGCCTGGAGCGCGACCGACTCCGCCCCCTTGCGGGACCTCACGAACGCCAGCGTCCTGACCCCGTCGACCACCAGGTCGGTGAGCAGGTCCGCGACCTCGGCGGTCGCGGGTCGCCGTACCGGGGCACCGTTCTCCCCGGCGTAGGAGCTGAACGGCGGCTCCCACAGCGCGAGGGCGACCTGGCCCCGGGTCGAGGTGTCCTCCGTGACCGCAGCGACCTCCAAGCCGGTCAGCCGGTTCGCCGAGACGGCCGGCTCGGCCACCGTGGCCGAGCAGAGCACGAACGTCGGGTGCGCGCCGTACGACGCGGCGACCCGGCGCAGCCGCCGCAGCACCAGCGAGACGTGCGCCCCGAACACCCCGCGGTAGTGGTGACACTCGTCCACCACGACGTAGCGCAGCATCGAGAGGAACGAGGCCCAGCGGGCGTGGCCGGGCAGCAGGGAGTGGTGGAGCATGTCGGGGTTCGTCAGCAGGTACTCGCCGTGCTCCCGCGCCCAGTCGCGCTGCTCGCGGGGGCTGTCGCCGTCGTGGGTGGCGGCCGCGAGGCCGGGCACCCGCAGCGCCGCCACCCCGCTGAGCTGGTCCTGGGCGAGCGCCTTGGTCGGCGAGAGGTAGAGGACGGTCGCGCCGCGGCGGGGGCCTCGGCCCGTCGTACGGCGCGACTCCAGGACCGCGGTCAGGGCGGGCAGCTGGAAGGCCAGCGACTTGCCCGAGGCGGTGCCGGTGGCCAGCACGACGTGCCGGCCGTGACGGGCGTGCTCGGCCGCGGCCACCTGGTGGGCCCAGGGTGCGTCAACGCCCCGCGATCGCCAGGCGTCCACCAGCACGGGCGGCGCCCAGGTCGGCCAGTCGCCGTGGGTGCCTGGTCGCGCCGGCAGCATCTCGAGGTGGGTGAGCCGCTCGTCCTCGGCGCCGCGCGAGGCCACGAGCGACACGAGGTCGTCCGCACTGCGGAGCGTGGGCGAGGGCACCACCCGAGTCTCCCAGGCGTGGTTGAATCGGGGTCGCACGTGTTCGGCGTGGTGACGAGGAGGCATGGTGGAGCTGTCCCTGGCGACTCGGCTGCAGGGCGACCGCGCGGTGATCGAGGTGGCGGGCGAGGTGGACGTCTACTCCGCGCCCCAGCTGCGCGAACGCATCGGCGAGCTGGTCGAGCAGGGCCACCAGCACCTCGTCGTGGACCTGCAGCGGGTCGAGTTCATGGACTCCACGGGTCTCGGCGTCCTGGTCGGCGGCTTGAAGAAGGTCCGCGCGCACCAGGGCTCGCTCAACCTGGTCTGCACCCAGGACCACCTGCTGAAGATCTTCCGGATCACGGGACTGTCGAAGGTCTTCGCCCTGCACGCCACCCAGGACGAGGCCCTCGCCGCGGGCGACGCCGGGGCCTGAGAGCCCCACGAACACACGCGATTCGCCCTTCGGTACGCCGAAGTTCATCCAGAACCGGCCGGGGGTGCTTTGACGCCCGGCAACGCGTCAGTAACCTACGTCTCACTTGTGAGAGGCAGGTCACTACACTGCCCGCACCCGCGGCTCTCGCGTGGTGCTCGTTGCATGACGATGGGCCTCGTGGCCCGAATCGGAGGAACCGGATGTCCCGCGTCACCGCCGGCGTTGCCCACGCCGAAGGCGCTGTGACCTTGTCCGGCAGCAACCTGACCCTGGTCGTGGTCGTCGCCGTCATCGCGCTTGGCGCCTTGGCGATGGCGGTCATGTTCCGGTCGCAGGTCCTGGCTGCAGGCGAGGGCACGGAGAACATGAAGAACATCGCCCAGGCGGTGCAGGAGGGCGCAAACGCTTACCTAACCCGTCAGTTCCGGACGCTGGCAGTCTTCGCGGCCATCGCGTTCTTCCTGCTGCTGGCGCTCCCCGCCGACGGCACGTCCGAGCGGATCGGGCGGTCGATCTTCTTCCTGGTCGGTGCGGGCTTCTCGGCGACCATCGGCTATCTCGGCATGTCGCTGGCCGTGCGCGCCAACCTGCGCGTCGCCGCGGCGGCGAACACCGAGGGCCGCGACCCCGCGATGACCATCGGCTTCCGCACCGGTGCCTTCGTCGGCATGGCGACCGTCGGGCTCGGCCTGCTCGGTGCCTCGGTCGTCGTCCTGCTCTACAAGGACCAGGCCCCGAAGGTCCTCGAGGGCTTCGGCTTCGGCGCCGCCCTGCTCGCCATGTTCATGCGGGTCGGCGGCGGCATCTTCACCAAGGCCGCCGACGTCGGCGCGGACCTGGTGGGCAAGGTCGAGAACAACATCCCCGAGGACGACCCGCGCAACGCGGCCACGATCGCCGACAACGTCGGCGACAACGTCGGCGACTGCGCCGGCATGGCGGCCGACCTCTTCGAGTCCTACGCCGTCACCCTGGTCGCGGCGCTGATCCTCGGCTCGCAGGCCTTCGGCGACAAGGGCCTGGTCTTCCCGCTCCTGGTGCCCACCATTGGTGCGCTCACGGCCGTCGTCGGCGTCTTCCTGTGCCGCCCCCGCCCCGGCGAGAACGGCCTGACCACGATCAACCGGGCCTTCTACATCTCGGCCGCCCTGGGTGCGGTCGGCTCGGTCGTGCTGTCCTTCCTCTACCTGCCCGGCAGCTTCGCCGAGCTCGCCAACAAGACCGGGCTCGACATGGCCACGGCCGAGGGCGACCCCCGGGTGATCGCGTCCACCGCCGTGGTCATCGGCGTCG
Organism: Marmoricola sp.; assembly: GCA_044227235.1. Taxonomy (GTDB): domain Bacteria; phylum Actinomycetota; class Actinomycetes; order Propionibacteriales; family Nocardioidaceae; genus Marmoricola_A. The sequence continues at coordinate 448,143 of JBGAFN010000003.1, forward strand.
TCATGGCGGCCGGCATCCTGGCCCTCACCGGCTACTACACCGGCACCGAGTACCGCCCCGTCAAGGACGTCGGCAAGACCTCGCTGACCGGCGCGGCCACCGTCATCCTCTCCGGCCTCTCGGTCGGCTTCGAGTCGGCCGTCTACACGGCGCTGGTGATCGGCGCGGCTGTCTTCGGCGGCTTCCTGCTCGGTGGTGCCACCCTGACGGTGTCGCTGTTCGCCGTGGCCCTGGCCGGCTGCGGCCTGCTCACCACCGTCGGCGTCATCGTCGCGATGGACACCTTCGGCCCGGTCTCGGACAACGCCCAGGGCATCGCCGAGATGTCCGGCGACGTCAGCGAGGAGGGGGCGCAGATCCTCACCGAGCTCGACGCCGTCGGCAACACCACCAAGGCCATCACCAAGGGCATCGCGATCGCCACCGCGGTGCTCGCCGCCACGGCTCTCTTCGGCTCCTACGCCACCTCGGTGGCCGACGCGGTCGCCAAGGCGCAGCCGAGCGACAAGGAGCTCTCGCTGCTGAGCTTCGAGGTGTTCAACCCGGGCATCCTGGTCGGCATCCTGATCGGTGCGGCCGTGGTCTTCCTGTTCTCCGGCCTGGCCATCAACGCGGTCGGTCGCGCGGCCGGCGCGGTCGTCTTCGAGGTCCGCCGCCAGTTCCGCGAGATCCCCGGGATCATGGAGGGCACCGGCCGTCCCGAGTACGGCAAGGTCGTCGACATCGTCACCAAGGACTCGCTGCGCGAGCTCGTCACCCCGGGCCTGCTGGCCGTCCTCGCCCCGATCGCCGTCGGCTTCGGCCTCGGTGTGGGTGCGCTGGCCGGCTTCCTCGCGGGCGCGATCGGCACCGGCACCCTGATGGCGGTCTTCCTGGCCAACTCCGGTGGCGCCTGGGACAACGCGAAGAAGCTGGTCGAGGACGGGCACCACGGTGGCAAGGGCTCCGAGGCGCACGCCGCGACGGTCATCGGCGACACGGTCGGCGACCCGTTCAAGGACACCGCCGGTCCGGCCATCAACCCGCTGATCAAGGTGATGAACCTGGTCTCGCTGCTGATCGCCAGTGCCGTGGTCTCGATGAGCGTCGGCAAGGACCAGAACGACCCGGTCCGGATCGTCATCGCCGTGGTGGCGGTCGCGATCATCGCGGTCGCGGTCTACATCTCCAAGCAGCGTGAGGTCGCGATCGGCGCCGAGGAGCCGGCCGCAGTCTGACGCCGCGCACGTCGTACGACGAGGGCCGCCGACCAGAGATGGTCGGCGGCCCTCGTGCGTTGCGGGCTCGGGCTCACGGCCACGCGGCCGTGGTGACCTCGCCTCCGGTGACCTCGACGGTGAGCCGGGCGTCCTCGGTGCCCTTGAGGACCAGCTCGTAGCGGCCCGTGGTGACCTCAGGGAAGACCAGCGTCGGCCCCATCACTGGGCGGTCCACCACTGCCACGTGGGGCAGGTGCCCGTGGTCGTGCCCGTGGTCGTGCCCGTGGTCGTGCCCGTGGTCGTGCCCGTGGTCGTGCTCATGACCGTGCTCGTGGCGGTGACCGGCGGGCCGGATCTCGACCTCCTCGCCCTCCATTGCAGCGGGCATCGTCACGATGAGCGCTCCGATGTCACCCCCGATGTCGAGCAGGACGGCGGTGCCCTGCCCGGCGTGCGGGTTCTCGGCGTGCACGTGCCGGCCCATCAGGGCGACGTGGTCCCCGGCTCGGTCTGGTAGCCCCCACCGGGCAGACCGAGGTACGGGAAGTGGGCCGTGACCGCCTCGTTGGTGTTCGTCGTCCCGTCGTTCAGCGCCGAGGCGGCACCGTCCGGCGTGAACGACGGGTCGACCAGCGGGATGGTCGCACCGGCGACCGCCTTGAGCTCGATCGCGACGACGTCGTCGTTGAGCCGGCGACCGTTCGGGAAGCCGGCCAGATCCCCGCCGACGATACCGAGGTCGTTCGGGTTGTTCGACGGTGGGATCGCCACGTTGAGCCGCAGCATGTCCGCCTGGGTGGGCCCGGTGTAGTTCTGGAAGCCGGGGACCACCCCGTTGGGGATGCCCGTGTGCAGGATCGCGTTCAGGTCCGCCCGCGGCTTCGTGTAGGCCGCGAGGTTCGGGAACACGCCCGGGTAGAGCACCGGCAGCAGTCCGGCCAGCTCGGGGTGGTCGACGTACTTCTCGAACTTCTTGTCGCCCTTGGGCTGCCGCGAGTTCCAGTTGTCCTTCTCCACCATCGGGATCAGGACCTCGTTGACCAGCGGGTTGCCGAGCCGCGAGACCTGCGTCCACGGGCCGTGCCCGACGTAGGTGCCGGTGGACGGCTCGTAGATGCGCGACTTGCGGCGGCTCGCGGTGGCCCAGACGCCGATCACCGAGCGCGCCTTCGCGGGGTTGGTCGGCACGTCGCCGCGCTTGGTGAGCTGCTTGATCGGGACCTGGAGGGCGATGGTGTGCACGTTGTAGCCCTGCAGCCCGTTGACCCCGGCCGCGTTCGGCGTGGAGATCAGGTGCGCGGCCTCGAACGGGCGCAGGGTGCCCAGGTCGAAGACGCTGCCGAGGTCCACGTGGAAGGCGTCCGCGCGCTGGCCGGCGAACACCCGCCGGTTGCCGCCGATGCGGTGGATCGCCTGCCGGGAGAGCTTGGCGTAGTCGGGCATGCTGCGCGGACCGACGTTAACCGGCGGGCAGGCCAGGTGGCGGCCGAGGACCGCCTCGCGGCCGTTCTTGATCCGGGTGACCGTGTAGTACTGCGGCCGGTTCCAGGTGGGGTCCGAGATGTTGTTCACCTGGCCGGTGTTGTAGAGGAACGTCTTGGAGTTCCGCACCACGGTGTTGAAGCGGAACCGGTAGGTGATGTCGGCCTCGGCCGTGCCGCGGTTGGAGACGTGGATCTCGTAGCGGACGTCCTCGCCGAACTCGAAGAAGTTCGGCCCGCCGTCGGGCTTCTGCAGCGGGATGAAGTTGGCGATCAGCGTGACCGTGTCGGGCTTGTCGGGGCTGACGAACGCGTAGACGTCGGTGCCGTCGGCCACCGGGTCCTTGGAGATCTCGGGTGCTTCGCGGTGGGACGACATGTCAGCGACCCCCTGCCGCGTTGAGGATCCGGTTGACCAGGTCGCGGTCGTGGACCACCACCTCGTCCTCGCCCACCATGAGGGTCACCACGTCGGAGCGCGGGTCCTTCACGAAGGCCACCACCGACCGCTGGGCACTGTTCGGGTTGCGCCGCGTCGAGGCCGAGGCAGCGGTGCCCGCCCCCACGATCCCGGTGGCTGCCACCGCGCCGGCTCCGGCGCCGGTGGCCAGGAACATCCTTCTGCTGCTGTCTGTCACGACATGCTCCATCGTCCTGTCGCGCCGTTGTGACGCGGACCACACCACATTCGTCGCTATGGGTGGGCCGGATGGGCTTACCTGGAATCGGTCCTCGTGGTCCAGACCGCTGTTGGGACGACCTGCAAGGATGCCCCGCCGGGGCGGTGCAGGCACCCTCCTAGGGTGGGGCCCATGACGACACCGCCGCCGCGCGACCTGCTCCAGCCCGCGCTCGTGGACCGGCTGCGGGCCGCGCTGCTGGACGCCGGCTTCGGGTACGACGCCGTCGCGGAACGGCTCGGTCCGCTCGCGCACGCCGCGCTGTCGCGCAACGAGACGACGATGGGGCTGCGGGCCACCGCGGCCCGCACGCCGCTGGACACCCTGACCCGGCTGTGGCCGTTGCAGGCCGCGGTCGACGCCGAGGCGGCCGAGGCGGCGCTCCCCGGACTGGTCGACCCGCTCTGCGTGGCCGGACTACTCGAACGGTCGGTGGGCTCGGTGCGAGCCCGGGTCGACCTGCGCCCGTACGCCGACGACGAGCACGACTGGTGGGTCGTCTCCGACCTCACCCCCGGGCTCGACGGGTCGCCCAATAGGGTCGGGTCCGACCACGTCCTGGGGATCAGCTCGGCGTCGTCGTCGCTGGCCCAGCTGACCGTGCGGGACCAGGTCGACCGGGCCCTCGACCTCGGCACCGGCTGCGGGGTGCAGTCGCTGCACCTGGCCGACCACGTCCGCCGGGTCGTCGCGACCGACGTGAACCGCCGGGCGCTGGCGATGGCCCGGCTCAACGCGCGGCTCAACGAGGTGGAGTACGACGTCCGGGAGGGCAGCCTCTTCGAGCCGGTGCGCGGCGAGGAGTTCGACCTGGTCGTGACCAACCCGCCGTTCGTGGTCTCCCCGGCGACCGGCGAGCTGCTCGTCTACCGCGACTCGGGACTCCCGGGCGACGAGATGGTCCGCCGGGTGGTCACCCAGACCCCGCGCCACCTCGCTCCCGGCGGCCTCGGCCAGATCCTGGCGAACTGGGTGCACGTCGAGGGCGAGCCCTGGGAGGAGCGCCTCTCCGGCTGGATCGAGGGGCTCGTCGGCGACGGCGTCGGCTGCGACGCGTGGGTGGTGCAGCGCGAGGTCGCCGACCCCGCCCAGTACGTCGAGCTGTGGCTGCGCGACGCCGGCCACGACCGGTCCCCGGACTACGTCCGTCGCTACGACGCCTGGGCGGGCTGGTTCGAGGACCAGGGGATCTCCGGGATCGGGTTCGGGTGGATCAACCTGCGCCGCACCGAACGGGAGCGGCCCGTCGTACGGATCGAGGAGTGGCCGTACGAGGTGGAACAGCCGCTCGGGCCGACCGTCGGCGCCTGGGCCGCCTCGGTCGACCTGCTCGCCGGGCTCAGCGACGAGCAGGTGCTCGGCCGTCCGTGGACCGCGCGGCCCGACGTACGGCAGGAGACGGTCGGTGCGCCGGGCGCGGAGGACCCGGAGGTGATCGTGCTGCGGCAGCAGCGCGGCCTCCGCCGTGCGCGGCAGGTCGACACCGCCGAGGCCGCCCTGGTCGGCGCGAGCGACGGCGACCTGACGCCGGCCCAGATCCTCGACGCGGTCGCCTCCCTCACCGGAGCCCCCGCCGACCTCGGCGCCGACACCGTCCGCTCCCTCGTCGCCGACGGCTTCCTCACCTGACCCCCCTCCGCCGAGACGACACCAACGCCCGGTTGAGATCCGGCGAGACGACGCCAACGTGCGCTCCCGGACCGGCGAGACGACACCAACGTGCGCTCCCGCACCGCCGAGACGACACCAACGCGCTGCTGCAGGTCGGCGAGAGGACGCGAACGCACGGGCGTCGGCAAGCGTGGACGTGCACACGTGTCTTCTCGCCGGTGCGGACCGGTGCGTTCGTGTCGTCTCGCCGGTGCGGACCGGTGCGTTCGTGTCGTCTCGCCGGGTGTGAACCGTGCGTAGGTGTCGTGTCGCCGGTCTGGGACGGTGCGTTGGTGTCGTCTCGGTGGGGGGGTCAGAGGAGGAAGCGGAAGAGGGGGGAGTCGGGAGGGATCTGCTCGATGCGGGGCGGGGCGGCGTCCATCCGGGCCAGCAGCGGGGCGAGGTCCTCGGCGGAGCCGAGCTCGATGCCGACCAGGGCGGGGCCGGTCTCCCGGTTGTTGCGCTTCACGTACTCGAAGAGCGTGATGTCGTCGTCGGGGCCGAGCACGTCGTCGAGGAACTGCCGCAGGGCGCCGGGCTCCTGCGGGAACTCGACCAGGAAGTAGTGCTTGCGCCCGGTGTGCACGAGCGCCCGCTCGACCACCTCGGCGTAGCGGGAGACGTCGTTGTTGCCGCCGGAGACGACCGTGACGACGACCGACCCCGGTGCCAGCCCGAGGGTCGGGAGGGCCGCCAGGGCGAGCGCCCCGGCGGGCTCGGCGATGATCCCGTCCACCTGGTAGAGCTCCAGCATCTCCACGCACACCGCGCCCTCGGAGACACTCACCATCCGCGGCCGGTGGGCAGCCACCACCGGGTAGGTCAACGTGCCCGCCCGCCGTACGGCGGCACCGTCGACGAACGGGTCCACCCGGACGAGGTCGACCGGCTGCCCGGCGGCGAGTGCCGCGGTCATCGAGGCCGCCCCGGCCGGCTCCACGCCGACGACGGCGACGTCGGGGTACCGCTGGGAGAGCCAGGCCAGGTTGCCGGCGATCAGGCCGCCGCCGCCGACCGGCAGCACCACGACGTCCGGCGCTCGGCCCAGCTGGCCCACCGCCTCGGCGATCACGGTGCCCTGGCCGGCCATCACCAGCGGGTCGTCGAAGGCCGGCACCAGCGTCGCCCCCGAGCTCGCGGCGTACGACGCGGCCAGCGCGGCGGAGTCGTCGTAGGCGTCGCCCTCCACGTGGACGTCGACCCAGGGGCCACCCAGGGCGGCCACCCGGTCGCGCTTCTGCCGCGGCGTCGTCCGGGGCAGGTAGATCCGGGCCTGCACGCCGGCACGGGCACAGGCGAACGCCACCCCCTGCGCATGGTTGCCGGCGCTGGCGCAGACCACGCCGGCCGCGCGGGCCTCGGCCGACAGGTGGCTCACGAAGTTGTAGGCGCCGCGGCCCTTGTAGGAGCGGGTCGGCTGCAGGTCCTCGCGCTTGAGCCACACCTCGGCGCCGACCAGTGCCGAGAGCCGTGCGTTGTGCTCCAGCGGGGTGGGGTCCACCGCGGCTCCGAGCACTCGTGCGGCCTGCTCCACGTCCTCTGCGCTGACCTGCTCCACCTGTCCAGCATCGCAGCACCGTTGCGGGTCGCGTTGACAGGGAGCGTTACCGTTCTTCCCGTTCGGCAAATGTGGGGCGATGAGGGGCAGGGAAGGCACGCTGTGGCAGCGAAGGGCACCGGCAACGGTCACAAGCTCGTGATCGTGGAGTCTCCGGCCAAGGCGAAGACGATCGCCGGGTATCTCGGTCCCGGGTACGTCGTGGAGTCCTCGATCGGGCACATCCGCGACCTTCCGCGCGACGCGAGCGACATCCCCGCCTCCATCAAGGGCGAGAAGTGGGCCCGGCTCGGCGTCGACGTGGCCAACGACTTCACGCCGTACTACGTGGTCAGCCGCGACAAGAAGCCGCACATGACCAAGCTGAAGGGCCTGCTGAAGGACGCCAGCGAGCTCTACCTCGCCACCGACGAGGACCGCGAGGGCGAGGCCATCGCGTGGCACCTGCAGGAGGAGCTCAAGCCGAAGGTGCCGGTGCACCGGATGGTCTTCCACGAGATCACCAAGCAGGCCATCCAGGACGCGGTGGCCAACCCGCGCGAGCTCGACCTCGACCTCGTCGAGGCGCAGGAGGCCCGGCGCATCCTCGACCGCCTCTACGGCTACGAGGTCTCCCCGGTGCTGTGGAAGAAGGTCATGCCGAAGCTGTCGGCGGGCCGGGTGCAGTCCGTGGCGACCCGGCTGGTGGTCGACCGCGAGCGTCAGCGGATCGCGTTCCGGGTCGCGTCGTACTGGGACCTCGAGGGCACCTTCGACGCCGGGAGCGCGCACGCCGACCGGATGTTCCCCGCCAAGCTCTTCTCCCTCGACGGCAAGCGGGTGGCCCGCGGCTCCGACTTCGGCCCCGACGCCGCGCTCACCGAGGGTGCGGTGAAGGCCGGGGTCACCCACGTGGACCGCAGCAGGGCCGAGGCGCTCGTCGCGGCGCTGGACGACAGCACCTTCGCGGTCCGCTCGGTGGAGTCCAAGCCCTACACGCGCCGGCCCTACGCGCCGTTCCGCACCACGACGATGCAGCAGGAGGCCTCCCGCAAGCTCGGGTTCGGTGCGCAGCGCACCATGTCGGTGGCGCAGCGGCTGTACGAGAACGGCTTCATCACCTACATGCGGACCGACTCGACCACACTGTCGGACACCGCGGTCAACGCGGCGCGCGACCAGGTCCGCGAGCTGTACGGCGCGGAGTACCTGCCGGACAAGCCGCGCGTCTACGCCTCGAAGGTCAAGAACGCGCAGGAGGCGCACGAGGCGATCCGCCCAGCCGGTGAACGGTTCCGCACCCCCGCGGAGACCGGGCTGACCGGCGAGGAGTTCCGGCTCTACGAGCTGATCTGGATGCGCACGGTCGCCTCCCAGATGCGCGACGCGCTCGGCAACACCGTGACCGTCCGGCTCGGCGGCACGGCCACCACCGGCGAGGACGTGGTCTTCTCCGCGAGCGGCCGGACCATCACCTTCCACGGCTTCCTCAAGGCGTACGTCGAGGGCACCGACGACACCGACAGCGAGTCCGACGACTCCCAGACCCGGCTCCCCAACGTGGCCGAGGGCGACAGCGTCGCGGCCGCCGCGATGCGGGCGGTCGGCCACGAGACCAAGCCGCCGGCCCGCTACACCGAGGCCACCCTGATCCGCGAGCTCGAGGAGCGCGAGATCGGCCGGCCCTCGACGTACGCCTCGATCATCAACACGATCCTCAACCGGGGCTACGTCTACAAGAAGGGCACCGCGCTGGTCCCGGCGTGGCTGGCCTTCTCGGTGATCCGGCTGATGGAGGACCACTTCGCGCGGCTGGTCTCCTACGAGTTCACCGCCGGCATGGAGGACGTCCTCGACGAGATCGCCGGCGGGCGCAAGCAGCGGGTCACCGAGCTGGCCTCGTTCTACTTCGGCGACGGCGACACCGAGGGCCTGCACAAGCTGGTCAACGAGCTCGGCGACATCGACGCCCGCGACCTGGCGACCTTCCCGATCGGCGACCCGGCCGAGGGCATCAACCTGCGCGTGGGCCGCTACGGCCCGTACGTCGAGGACGCGGACGCCAACCGGGGCAACGTCCCCGACGACCTGCCCCCCGACGAGCTGACGCTGGAGAAGGCCAAGGAGCTGCTGGCCAACCCGGCCGGCGCGGAGCAGGTGCTCGGCACGGACCCGTCCACCGGCCTGACGGTCGTGGCGAAGAACGGCCGCTTCGGCCCCTACGTCACCGAGGTCCTGCCCGAGGACGCCCCGAAGTCGGCCAAGCCGCGGACCTCGTCGCTGTTCAAGACGATGACCCTGGAGACGATCACCCTGGCCGACGCGCTGGAGCTGCTGAAGCTGCCGCGGGTGGTCGGCGTCGACCCGGAGGGCGGCGAGGAGATCACCGCCCAGAACGGCCGCTACGGCCCCTACCTGAAGAAGGGCACCGACTCCCGGTCGATCGACTCGGAGGAGAAGCTGCTCACGATGACGCTGGAGGAGGCGCTGGCGATCTACGCCCAGCCCAAGCAGCGTGGGCGTGCGGCCGCCAACCCGGGCCGGGAGATCGGCGACGACCCGGTCAGCGGTGCCAAGATCCTGCTCAAGAGCGGCCGGTTCGGCCCCTACGTGACCGACGGGGAGTACAACGCCACCCTGCGGGTCGGCGACGACGAGGCCACCCTGACCCTGGAGCGGGCCGCCGAGCTGCTGGCCGACAAGCGCGCCAAGGGCCCGGCGAAGAAGTCGGCGAAGAAGACCACCAAGAAGGCCGCCGCCAAGAAGACGACGACCAAGAAGGCGACCGCGAAGAAGACGGCCACGAAGAAGACGGCCGCCAAGAAGGCCTGAGCCCGTGACCGGGAGCTTCCTGGACCTGCTCTACGAGGACGCCGCGGACGACGCCTTCGACGCGGTCGTCGCTGAGGCCGAGAGGGCCGGGGCGGACGAGGCCACCCTCGGGGCCCTGCGGGCGGACCGGGCGGTCGCGCTGCGGCTGCGCGAGCGCCTGCAGCGGCACCGGCGACGCGAGGCCGAGCAGACCGCGCTGTACGAGACGGCCAACGACCTGACCGCGATCCGCGACGTCGACGCCATCCTGGCCGCGATCGTCCGGCGCGCCCGCCAGCTGCTCGGCGCCGACATGACCTACCTCTCGCTCAACGACGAGGCCGAGGGCGCGTCGTACATGAAGGTCACCGACGGCTCGGTCTCCGCGGAGTTCCGCAACCTGCGGCTGCCGCTGGGCACCGGCCTGCTCGGCCTGGTCGCGCAGAGCGGGGCGCCCTACTACACCGACGACTACCAGAGCGACGAGCGCTTCCTGCACCGCGACTACATCGACCACGCGGTGGGCGACGAGCGGATCCGGGCAATCCTCGGCGTCCCGCTGGTCGTCGAGGGCACTGTGATCGGGGCCCTGCTGGCCGGCCACCGCACGGTGCGGGCGTTCCCGCCCGAGGAGGTCGCCCTGCTGACCTCGTTCGCGGCACACGCCGCCGTGGCGCTGGAGAACGCCCGCCTCTTCGAGGCCACCCGGGCCGCCCTGGCGGACCTCGACGCGGCGAACCGACGGATCAGCGAGCAGGCCCGCGCGGTCGAGGTCGCCGCCGAGGCGCACGACCGGCTCACCGACGCGCTGCTGCACGGCGGGGGTGTGGACGCGGTGGCCGCCGTGCTCGCCGACGTCCTCGACGGCCGGGTCTGCGTGCTCGACGACGAGGGCCGGGCGCTGGTCGGGTCGCCCGTCGAGGCGGACCTGGACGGCGCACTCGCGGAGACCCGCAGCTCGGGGCGGAGCGTGGAGGTGCCGACCCCGACCGGACCCCTCTACGTGGCGGCCGCCCTCGCCGGCGCCCAGCACCTCGGCACCCTCGTGATCGCCCGCAGCGAGCCGCTCGGCACGGCCGGGCGGCGCGTGGTCGAGCGGGGCGCCGTGGTGACCGCGCTCGTGCTGCTCTTCAGCCGGACCGTCTCCGAGGCGGAGGACCGGGTGCGCGGCGAGCTCCTGGCCGACCTGCTCTCGGGGCGCGAGCGCGACCCGGTCCGGCTCCGGGAGCGGGCCCGGCGCCACCACGCCGACCTCGACGGCCCGGTGGTCCTGGCGGTCGCCGACCTGGGGGCCGACGCGGGGAGCGGCGACCTGCACCGGGCGGCCCGGGTGGCCGCCCGGCTGGGCTCCGACGGCGGCGGCCTGGGCGGCGCGTACGACGGTCGCGTGGTCCTGGTGCTGCCGGGCGCGGATGCGGCGACCGTCGGGCGGACCCTGCACGAGAGGCTCGCCCGCGGCGGGGACGAACCGACGGTGGGGGTCGCCGGCGCCGACGCGGTCACCGCGGCCTGGACGGCGGCCCGGTCCTGCCTGGCCACGCTGCTCACCCTGGGCCGGACCGGCGAGGTGAGCGACCCGGAGGGTCTCGGCCTGGCCCGCCTCGTGCTGGGGCACAACGGTCCGGCCGAGCTGGACGCCTTCGTCACCGGGACCCTCGGCCCGCTGCTGGCGTACGACGAGCGACGCGGGTCCCGACTCGTCGACACCCTGGAGGCGTGGTTCGCCGCCGGGGGCGGGCTCGCCGAGGCCGCCCGCCGCCTCCACGTGCACCCCAACACGGTCACCCAGCGCCTGGACCGGGTCACCCGGCTGCTCGGCGAGGGATGGCGCGACCCGGCCCGCGCCCTCGACCTCCAGCTCGCGCTGCAGGTCTGGCGACTCCGAAACGGGGTCTTCAGCCCATAGTTCGGGGCTGAGTGTGGTTCGACGCCACATGGTCCGGGGCGGTGGGCGTCCGTAGCGTCGGGGCCATGAACCCAACCCCTCTGCACGGCCGCACCGCCCTGGTCACCGGCGGTGCCAGCGGCATCGGGCGCGCGGTCGCCGAGCACCTGGCGACCGCCGGAGCGCACGTCCTGGTCCTGGACCGCGACGAGACCGGCGCCAAGCAGGTGGCCCACAACGTCCGCGGCGAGCACCTCGTCGCCGATCTGGCCGATCCGGCGGTCGTCGACGAGCTCGGTCTCGCCGACCGCGGCATCGACATCCTGGTCAACAACGCCGGCCTGCAGCACGTCGCGCCGGTCGAGGAGCTCGACCCGGCGATGTTCGCCCTGGTCCACGGGGTGCTGCTCGAGGCGCCGTTCCGGTTCGCCCGGGCCGTCCTGCCCGGGATGTACGACGCCGGCTGGGGCCGGCTCGTGCACGTCTCGTCGGTCCACGGGCACCGCGCCTCGCCGTACAAGGCGGCCTACGTGTCGGCCAAGCACGGGCTGGAGGGACTCTCCAAGGTGATCGCCCTGGAGGCTGCCGGACGCGGCGTCACCAGCAACACCGTGTGCCCGGCGTACGTCCGCACCCCGCTGGTGGAGGGGCAGATCGCCGCCCAGGCCGCCACCCACGGGATCGAGGAGGACGCCGTCGTCGACGACGTGCTGCTCGCCCGGACGCCGGTCAAGCGCCTCGTCGAGCCTGCCGAGGTCGCCGCCCTGGTCGGCTTCCTGTGCGGACCGGGTACCGACTCGGTCACCGGCTCCTCGTTCTCCCTCGACGGCGGCTGGACCGCCGCATGACCCCCCGCCCCGCCGCCCCGGCAACACCTCTGAAAGGACACGGCCCCATGACCACGCACGCCCCCGCCACCGGGAGCCCCGCCACCGGACCCGACCACCGTGCGCCACGCTCGGGCTCCCCGATCGTCAAGGTCGTCTTCGCGAGCCTGATCGGCACCGCCGTCGAGTGGTACGACTTCTTCCTCTACGGCTCCGCGGCCGCGCTGGTCTTCGGCGCCCTGTTCTTCCCCGAGTCCGAGCCGGTCACCGCGACCCTGCTCGCCTTCGGCACCTACGCGCTGGGCTTCGTGGCCCGTCCCCTCGGCGGGGTGGTCTTCGGCCACTTCGGCGACCGGGTCGGCCGCAAGAAGATGCTGGTCGTGGCGCTCTTCCTGATGGGGATCGCCACGGTCGGGATCGGCCTGCTCCCGACGTACGCGAGCATCGGGATCGGCGCGCCGATCCTGCTCCTCGCGTGCCGGCTGCTGCAGGGCTTCGCGGTCGGCGGCGAGTGGGGTGGCGCGGTCCTGATGGCCGCCGAGCACGGAGACCCGCAGCACCGCGGCTTCTGGACCTCCTGGCCGCAGGCCGGCGTGGCGCTGGGCAACCTGCTCGCCACCGGCGTGCTCTGGGTCCTGGCCGCCGTGCAGTCCGACGCCGCCTTCGAGGCCTGGGGCTGGCGGATCCCCTTCCTGCTCTCGGCACTGCTGGTCTTCATCGGCCTGTGGGTGCGGCTGACCCTGGAGGAGTCCCCGGTGTTCGCGGAGGCGCAGGCCAAGCGGGCCGAGCTCGCGGAGTCGGGTGAGGCCACCGCGGAGAGCACCCACCTGCCGATCCTGCAGGTGCTGCGGAAGTACCCCAAGGAGGTCGCCCTGGCGATGGGGATGCGGATGGCCGAGAACATCTCGTACTACATCTTCACCGTCGTGGTGATCACCTTCGTCAAGGTCTACCTCGAGGACAGCACCGACATCGTCCTCAAGGCGCTGCTGGTCGGTGCGGCCATCCAGTTCTTCTGGGTGCCGGTCGTCGGCGCGCTGTCGGACCGGATCGGCCGCCGCCCGCTCTACCTCGCCGGCGCCATCGGGGTCGGGGTCTGGACGCCGGTCTTCCTCCACCTGGTGGAGACGATGGACCAGAGCAACGTGATGCTCGCGGTGATCGTCGGACTGCTGCTGCACTCGCTGATGTACGCCCCGCAGGCGGCGTTCTTCGCCGAGCTGTTCGGCACCTCGGTGCGCTACACGGGGGCGTCGGTGGGCTACCAGCTCGCCTCGATCCTGGCCGGCGCGCTGGCGCCGATCCTGGCACTGGAGCTGCTCGGCTCGGTCGACGAGCGGAACACCACGGCGCTGGCCGTGTACGTCGGGATCGCGTCGGTGATCACCGTGGTGGCCGTCCTGCTCGCGCCGGAGACGAGCCGGTCGTCCCTGCACCACGACCGGGTGCTCGAGGACGCGTGACCCTCGCGGCCGGACCCTCGGGTCCGGCCGCGGTGAGGGCCTGAGCGGCCGGGTCCGGGCGTCTCGACACGCCCTCCGCAGGCTCCGGGCTACTCGACGGGCGAGGGGTCCGGCCGCGAAGGAGGCTCGACGGGCGAGGGGGTCCGGCACCTGACCGAATGTCAGAGTCCGGCCGCGGCGCGCCCGCGCTCCCGGTAGCCTCGATGACAGCGTCAGTCGTCGATGGGAACCAGGACCATGCTTGCTCGGAGCATCTCGGTGCCGAGCCGTCCCCGCATCGGTTCCGTACGCCGTCAGGGCCGTCGATGAGCGAGGACCTCTCCCGCGAGGAGCTCAGGGCCGTCGCCCTGAAGTACCCGGACGTCTGGTGGGCGGTGCTCGCCGTCGACCCGCTCGTGATGCGGGTGCTGCCGTGGACCCTGCGCCGTGCCTGGGCCACGCCCAACCGGATCACCCTGGTCGGCTGCGCCTTCGGGGTCGGCGCCGTCGCGTCGTTCCTCACCGGCCACCTGGTGCTCGGCGCGGTGCTCTTCGAGATCCGGTTCTTCCTGGACTGTCTCGACGGCAAGGTGGCCCGTGTCCGGGGCCTGGCCTCCCAGCGGGGAGCCCTGCTCGACATGGCCACCGACGTGCTGCTGATCACCTCGGCGATGGGCGCGCTGGCGTGGTACCTGGCCCCGACGGTCCGCGGCGAGGCAGGCCCCGATGTCGTTCCGTTCGTCCTCTCCGGGCTGACCACCTTCTTCTGCTTCGTGCTCTTCTGGCTGATCGCCTGGGACATGGGCCACCCGACCCCGGGCCCGCCGCGGGTCCGCTCGGGCGCCGCCGGCTGGATGGAGCGGCACCGGCTCTACCGGCTGCCCCGGACCGTCGAGTTCGAGACCCTGCTGCTCTTCGTCGCCCCCCTGACCGGCAACGAGGTGGTCCTCCACGTGGCCTTCGCGCTGACCCTGACCTACTTCGTGCTCGCCTCGGCGAACCTCTTCGCGCGGCTCTACCGCAGCGCCGCCCCGGCGGCCGAGGCCGGCTCCGCCGAGCAGACCCCCATGACCCGTGTCCCCTGAGTCGGATGACGCTGCGCGGGGCTGACCTCCGGTTCGTCCTCGGGCACGAGGTGGGCACCGCGGTCGTCCTGGCGGACCCGGGCCGTCCGGAGCTCGCCCGCATCGGGGAGGGCTTCCGCGCGTCCGGCGTGGACGTCGGCTCAGGCCCCCCGGCGTCGGCGTCGCAGCGCCCCGTCGACCTGGTGGTCGGTTCGACGGACCGGGCGGAGGAGGCACTCGAGGTCCCGGCCCGCGCCCACCTCCTCGCCGGCCGGATGCCGCCGCGCCGGCTCCGTGGCCGCGGCGCCCAGGTCGACGAGCTGCTGGTGCTGGGCCCGCTGGACCGCCCGTTCGCGGTCGTCCCCCTCGCCTCGCGGGCGGCGCTGGTGCACTACCTCACCGCGGTCGCCGCGCCGTCCTCGCGGGCCGGGACGACTCGCAACCGGCTGGTGGCGGCACTCACCCGCAGCGGCGCGCTCCCCACCCGGGCGGTCCCGTCGGGCCGCGTGCTCACCCTCGTCGAGCCGTACGGCGAGAAGCCGGTGCCGCGCCTGCTGCAGGTCGCCGCGGCCGCGGCGGACCGCCCGAGCAGCCCGGACTGGGTGCTGGTGCTCGGCCACGGCGACGACCTGCAGCGCGCGGTCCTGCACGTCCTGCCCGCCGGGCAGCCGCCCTGGGTCGCGAAGTTCCGCCGGGTCCGGGGCGCCGACGACGCGTTCGACCGGGAGGAGGCGGCGGCCCGGCTGGTCGCCGCGTCGCCCGTGGTCGCTGCGCACGCCCCGGCCCTGCTCGCCCGGGCCGAGGTCGACGGGCTGCCGCTGGCGGTGGAGACGCTGGCCACCGGGCGCCCGTTCGTCGAGGTCGTCGGCCGCTCACCGCAGCGGGCCCGGGAGCTCGTCGACGAGGTCGCCGGCTGGCTGGTCGACGTGGCGGTCGGGACGGCCACGGGCCCGGCCGACCTCGGTCCGGAGCGCCGCCGCCTGCAGCAGGAGGTCCTGGCCCGCTGGCCGGGCGTGGCCGACCTGGTCGCGGGGCTGCCGGACCTGCCGGGGGTGCTCCAGCACAACGACCTGGGCACCTGGAACCTGCTGGTCGACGCCGGCGGCTTCACCGCCGTCGACTGGGAGTCTGCGCGCGGGGTCGGGCTGCCCCTGTGGGACCTGCTCTACTTCCTCGGCGACGCGCTGGCCCGGCTCGACGGCCCGGCCACCCCCGAGGTGCTGCTCGACCGTTGCGTCGCGGTGCACGCCGGCCGCTCCCCGCACTCCGCGGTGCTGCAGCGGTGGGTCGGGGAGGCGGTGCGGCGGCTCGACCTGCCGCGTGAGGCCGTCGGGCCGGTGGCGACGCTGTGCTGGCTGCACCACGGGCTCTCGGCCCAGGGTCGCGCCGACGCCCTGGGCGACGCGACCCCCGCCCCGCTGGGCCACCTCGCCCGGATGGCCGGTCCGTGGCTGGAGCACCCCGACCTGGGCATCACGTGGTCGGCGTGGGAGGGGCGATGAGGAGGATCCCTGCGTCAGGCCCGGCCAGCGGCGGCCTCGGCGACCGCTGCGGTGATGGTCGGGGCGATCACGTCCCAGCGGTACCGCTCCTGCCACCGGGCGCGACCCTCGGCGACCAGCGACTCCCGCAGGACGGGGTCGCGCCAGACCCGCAGGCAGGCCTCGGCGAACGACTCCGCGTCGTCGGCCAGCAGCAGGTGGCGTCCCCCAACGACGTCGAGGCCCTCCGCGCCCACGGAGGTGGCGACCACCGGCAGCCCGGTCGCGAAGGCCTCCAGGATCTTGATGCGGGTGCCGCCGCCGAAGCGGATCGGGACGACCGCCACGTCGGCGGCGGCGAGCTCGGCGCCGAGGTCGGCGACCTCGCCGGTCAGCTCGAGACCGGGCAGCCCAGCGAACCGGGCGACGTCGGGGGCGGCGTACCGGCCGACGACGCGGAAGCGTGCCGCGGGAGCCTGAGCCCGGACCAGCGGCAGGACGTCGCGGCCGAAGAAGGCCGCCGCGTCCTGGTTGGCCTCGTAGGTGAGCAGCCCGACCATCAGCAGCACGGGTCCCTCGGACCGCGGGGCGCGGGATCCGCCGGTGGTGCCAGGAGCGGGTTCGTAGCCGTTCGGCACGACGCGCACGGCGGCGGTCGGCTCGAGCGCGTGCAGCCGGTCGCGGTCGAGCCCGCTGCACACCACGGCCACCGCGGCCCGGTCGGCGCAGGCGCGCTCGATCCGGCGCCAGCGGCGCTCGTCCACCCGGTCAGCGGTCCGGGCGGCGACGGCCGCTCCCCGCTCGCGCAGCCCCGTCCCGGTCGGCGGGGTCCGTCGCCGGCGGTGCGCGAGGAGCTCGGAGTTCAGGTTGTCCAGGTCGACCACGAGGGGGCCGGGCACGAGGTCGGCCAGCGCCTGGGGCGTCTCCGGGTGGCTGAACCACACCACGTCGTAGGCGTCCTCGCCGCCGTGCCGGGCGAGCCAGGCGGTCAGCGCGTCCCGGGCCGGGGTCCAGTCCCGCCAGTTGAGGATGCGGGGCAGGTCGCCGGTCAGCCAGCGTGCCAGCCGCTGCGCCCGGTGCTCGGTGCGGGCCCCGGCGACCACCGCGAGCTGCTCCCGCAGGGACACCGGGGCGGGCTCCAGGACCTGGTCCCTGCGCAGCACCGTCACCAGGTCGACCTCGTGCTCGGCCGTCAGGGTGCGCAGGATCGCGGCCAGCCGCTGCCGGTACCCGGTCCGCGCCGGCCACGGGTACTCGTCGCTGACCACCAGTACCCTCATCGGACGCGCACCTGCGGAGATCGAGGTGCGGGGGGTCTCGTGGCTCGGGCTGCGCCCTCGCACCTCGACCTCCGAGGGGGGAGGGGTGCGGGGGGGCTCGTGGCTCGGGCTGCGCCCTCGCACCTCGACCTCCGAGGGGGGAGCGGCGCCGGGGGTCTCGTGGCTCGGGCTGCGCCCTCGCACCTCGACCTCCGGGGAGTGTGGTCGGCATGACCCGGGTCAGCCTCTACTGCGGGGCTCGGGCGTGGGGTGGCGCGGAGATCTTCCTCGGTCGGCTGCTCGCCGAGCTCGGAGCGGGGTTCGAGCCGTCCCTGGTCGGGGTCGACGCCGAGGTCCTGGCCCGGGTCGCGTCGTACCGGCCGGGGGTGCCGGCGGCGCTCGTCCCCGAGATCACCGACAAGCGGGACGTGGGCGCGTTCCGCGCGCAGCGCCGCGCCCTGGCGGCCCAGCGACCGGAGGTGGTGCACGTCAACCTCCCCGTCCCGTTCGCCGCGCCGTACACCGTGGTGGCGGCGCTGAGCGTACCGCGCACGACGGTCGTCGCGGTCGAGCACCTGCCGATGCCGATCCCCTCGCGCGGCATCCGGCTGCTCACCCGGGTCACGGCCCGCCGGCTCGACGCGCACGTCGCGGTCGGCACCGCCGCCGCCCGCGAGGTCGAGCGGATGAGCGGGCTGCGCACCGGCGCGGTGCGGGTGATCCCGAACGGCGTACCGCTGCCCGGGCCGACGGCGTCGGTGGCTCGTCCGACCGGTGACTTCCTGGTCGGCGGAGTGGGCCGGTTGCACGCCCAGAAGGGCTTCGACGTGCTGGTGCGAGCGGTGGCCCGGGTGTCCGACGTGCACCTGGTGCTGGTCGGCGACGGCCCGGAGCGTACGGCGCTGGAGGCCCTGGCCGCCGACGTCGGGGTCGCGGACCGGGTCACCGTCACCGGCTGGGTTCCCGCGGCCACCGACTGGCTGCCGGCCCTCGACGTGGTGGCGCTGCCGTCGCGGTTCGAGGGGCTGCCGCTGGTCCTGCTGGAGGCGATGATGCAGGGCCGTCCGGTGGTGGGCACGACGGTCGGCAGCATGGGCGACGCGCTCCGTGACGGTGACACCGGGCTCGTGGTGCCGGTCGACGACGAGGTCGCACTGGCCGGTGCGCTGGCCCGGCTGCGCGACGACCCCGCACTGCGGGCCCGGCTCGGTGAGGGTGCGCGGACGCTGGCCCACGCGGAGTTCTCGGTGCAGGCGATGACGCGGGCCTACGAGCGGCTGTACGCCGGGCTGGCCTGAGGACCCGCCCGCTCAGAGCGTGGGGACGTCCCAGCGGTGGTCGGGCAGCACGTCCCCGACGCCGTTGACCGGCACGGGCCGGCCGGCGACCAGGCCGGGCTCGACGTCGAAGAGCAGCGCGGAGTCGATGTCGTCCTCGATCCGGTGGGTGCCCCGGACCAGCACGTCGACGCGGTAGCGCCCGGGCAGCAGCGGCAGCTCGTCGAGCTCGCAGACGAAGTCCACCGGCTCCTCCGGCGAGGCCGCCGGACGGGTCCGGTCGGCCGGGGCGACGTTGCCGCTCTCGAGCCGGCAGACCGGCTGGCCGAGGTGGTTGAGGAAGGTCAGCGCACACGTCGTGCCCGGCTGCAGACCGTTGAGGGTGACGGTGAAGCGGGCCGGACCCCCCGTGGTCAGGGCGCCGCCGTCGGGGCGCCGGGCCGCCACCGCGGAGACCATGATCATGTTCCAGCCGCGGCGGTCGGTACGCTCCAGCAGGTCCGCGGAGCTGAGCTCCTCCAGGCCGCGCAGGTAGTCGCGCACGGCGTCGTCGACCGGTCCGTCGGCGGCCACGCGTCCGGCGCGCAGCAGGATGCCGCGCTGGCACAGCGCCTGGATCACGGCCATGTTGTGGCTCACGAAGAGCACGGTGCGGCCCTCGCGGGCCACGGCGTCCATCCGGCCCAGACACTTGCGCTGGAAGGCGGTGTCGCCGACGGCGAGCACCTCGTCGACGATGAGGACCTCGGTCTGCAGGTGGGCGGCCACCGAGAAGGCGAGCCGCACGTACATGCCGCTGGAGTAGCGCTTCACCGGGGTGTCGAGGAACTGCTCGATGTCGGCGAAGGCGACGATCTCGTCGAACTGCCGGCGGATCTCCGCCCGCCGCATGCCGAGGATCGCGCCGTTGAGGAAGATGTTCTCCCGCCCCGTCAGCTCGGGGTGGAAGCCGGTGCCGACCTCCAGCAGGGAGCCCACCCGGCCGGTGATCTCGGCGAAGCCCGAGGTCGGCTCGGTGATCCGGGAGAGCACCTTGAGCAGGGTGCTCTTGCCGGCCCCGTTGTTGCCGATGATGCCGACGACCTCGCCCTGGTCGATGGTGAGGTCGACGTCGTCCAGCGCGTGCAGGACCACGTCGCGGGAGCGGCCCTCCGCGCCGCCGCGCAGGCGTCGTACGGGGGCGGCGGCCAGCGCGGTGATCCGCTCGCGCAACGTGTCGTAGCCGTAGCCCCCGGCGCCGAGGAGGTACTCCTTGGACAGGTGCTCGGTGCGGATCGCCTCAGCCACGGCGTCCTCGACGTCCGGGGTCACAGCACATCGGCGAGGTCACGCTCCATCCGGCGGAAGTAGAAGGCCCCGGTGACCAGCAGCAGCAGCGCCACCACGCACGAGGACGGCAGCAGCGCGGCCAGGTCGGGGTGCGAGCCGAGGGTGGCCCAGCGGAACCCCTCGACGGTGCCGGCCATCGGGTTGAGCCCGTAGACCACCCGCCACCGCTCCGGCACGATGCTGCTGGAGTAGGCGACGGGGGTCGCGAAGAGCGCGAACTGCAGCAGGAACGGCACCACGTGCCGGACGTCGCGGTAGCGGGCGGCGACCGCGGAGAGCCACAGCGACAGGCCCAGTGCCGCGGTGAACCCCAGCAGCACGAACAGCGGCGTGGCGAGGAGTCGCCAGCCGCCGCCCACGCCGTAGAAGGCCATCGCCACCAGCAGCACCCCGGCGGAGACGAGCAGGTCGACCAGGAAGACGACCATCGAGGCGAACGGCACGCACAGGCGCGGGAAGTAGACCTTGCTGAGCAGGTTGGTGTTGTTGACCAGGCACAGCGAGGTGGTGCCGACCGAGGCGGAGAAGAAGTTCCAGATCACCAGCCCGGCCAGCGCGAAGATCGGGTACGGCACCCCGTCCGAGGGCAGCTTGGCGAGGCGGCCGAAGACGAGTGCGAAGACGACGGTGGTGGCGACCGGCTGCAGGATCGCCCAGCCGGCGCCGAGCACGGTCTGCTTGTAGCGGACCTTGATGTCGCGGACGGCGAGGAACCACAGCAGCTCGCGGTACTCCCACACGTCGCCCAGGCCGAGGGCGACCCAGCCCCGGGAGGCCTCCAGCCGGGTGACGGTCCGGGCAGGGTCGTGGTGCTGAGCGAGTCGGCCGGCGCTCCCGTCGGCGCCGGGCTGCGCCGGAGCGTCGGGGGAGGTCACGGGGCCTAGGGTACTGTCCGGCTCGGTGTCCCCTTCGTCGAACGAGCAGACCGGACCGGCCCCGGGCGAGGCCTGGCCGGTGCTCGTGCCCCCGCCGCGCGGCGCCGTCGTGCCGCTGGACCGGGCGCCCACCTTCTCCGTCGTCGTCGCCGCCTACCAGGCCGAGACGACCGTGGCCGAGGCGGTCGACTCCGCGCTCGCCCAGACCCTGCCGCCGCTGGAGGTCGTCGTGTGCGACGACGGCTCCACCGACGGCACCGCCGCGGTGCTCGCCCGGTACGACGCGCCGGTGCGGGTGGTCCGGCGGGAGAACGGCGGCGAGGCGGCCGCCAAGAACACCGCGGTCGCCGCGGCCCGCGGGGACTACGTGGTCGTGCTCGACGCCGACGACGTCTTCGACCCGCGCCGGCTGGAGGCGCTGGCCTGGCTGGCCCGGCAGCGCCCCGACCTCGACGTGCTCACCACCGACGCGTTCGTGGAGGTCGGCGGCACGCTCGCGCGGCAGGCCTACCACCCGGGCTGGACCTTCCCGGTGGCCGACCAGCGGCGGGAGATCCTGACCCGCAACTTCGTGCTGGGCCTGGCCGCCGTACGACGCGAGCGGTGGCTGGAGGCCGGCGGCTTCGACGAGTCGATCGCGCGCGCCACCGACTGGGACTTCTGGCTGCGGCTGGTGCTGGCCGGTTCCCAGGTCGGGCTGGTCGACGTACCGCTGGCCCGCTACCGGCTCGCCCCCGGCAGCCTGAGCTCGGACCGGCGCCGCCTCGTCGCGGCCCGGATCGAGGTGCTGAGCCGCGCCGCCGCCCGGTCCGACCTGACCGCGGAGGACCGGGCGACCGTGGCGGCGTCGCTGCGACGCGAGCGCGCCGACCTGCGACGCCGCGACGCGGACGCCACGCTGCGCCCGGTGGCCAGGGGGGCCCGGGCGGCGCACCTGCGGCTGGCGCTCGCACCGGGACTGGGGCCGCGAGCCCGGGTGCGCGCAGCGGTCGGCGTGCTGGCGCCGCGGGTGCTCGCCCGCCGCCAGACGGCCGGCGTCGAGGTCGGCTCCGGCCTGCGGCTGCCGCCCGGCTGACCTCCTCAGCGACCTCCTCAGCGACCTGAGCGCGACCGCCAGCGGGCCTCGAGCCGGCGCTCCCACCGGGCCGGGGGCGACTCGCCGGTGAGCACCTTCCACAGGAACGACGCCGACCCGTCCCAGGCCTTCGGCTCGACCCGCCGCAGCAGCCACCGGTCGGTGCCGGCGCCGTTGCGGCCCTGCCGGGTGGTGTAGGCCAGGACGTAGCCCGCGGCGCGGGACGCCTCCCGGACCCGGAGGTCGTGCCCTCCGTGCGGGTAGGCCAGCAGCGGCAGCCTGGTGGCGGTCCCGCCGGGCAGGTGCTCGCGCAGGTCGTCGAGCGAGCCGCCGAGCTCGCTGGCGAGCTCGGCGTCGCCGAGCCGGTCGAGGCGGACGTGGTGGCGGGCGTGGCTGCCGACCGACCCGGACCGGTCGACCCGCTCCAGGTCGTCCCACCCGGACACCGGCACCCGGTCGAGCCAGTCCGCGGTGCCGCCGACGGCGGTGGTGACCGCGAAGAGCTGCGGCTGCTGCTCGGGGTGGCGGCCCAGCTCGCCGACGGCGTCGACGAAGCCGTCGTCGGCGGTGACGACGTACCGGCGCCGCGGCAGCACCGGCACCGGGCGGCGCGGACCCGTCGAGGCGGTGGTAGCAGAGCACGACGTAGGAGCTGCGAGTCAGCCGGGCCCACTCCGTGGCCGACGCCGTACGACGGACCCCGCGCCAGAAGGCGACGTCGGCGGCCACCCGCGGTGGCAGGAGGGCGGCCGGGACCCCGGTGGCGAGCAGCACCCGGCGGAGCAGCCGGCTGCGCCAGCCGGCGTTCCACCAGGAGCCCAGCTGGAGGCGGGGGAGCAGGACCGGGTCGGCCCGCCAGGCCTCCACCGAACCCTGCCCGCGGCGTCGCATCAGCCGGGCCAGGGCACGCCGGCTGCGGACGCGCCCGGTGCGGGGCGCCAGCGTGCCGGGGTCCGCCCGCAGCGCGGCCACCTCGGCCGCGGCCAGGTCGGCAGCGCTCCACCCGCCGGCCGGGGGCGGACCGTCGGGGACGGTGAGGACCGGGAGCGGGCCGACCAGGGGTCGCAGGCCGCCGAGCAGGTGGTCGTCGCCCGCCAGCCAGCGGTCGAGGGCCGAGCGGCCACCGGCACCGGGGCGGCCGAGGCGTCGCACCTCGGGCGCCTGCTCGCTCATGGGCCGGACGGTGGCGAGGATGCGCGCGTTCCTGTCCGGCCAGCTGCGCGACCTGCCGCCGGGCCGGCGGCTGCGGCTGCGGGTCGCGCACGCCGAGCTCGAGCGACGCTTCGCCGGCCGCGACGACGTACGGCTGCTGGACGCCGGCAGCGAGGAGGGCCTGCTGTGTCTGCGGCTGGCGCCCGGACACCCGGGGTGGACGCTGGTCGCCGCCGACCTGGCCGAGGCGCCACTGCACCGGGGCCTGGCCTGGGCGCAGGCCGCCGGCAGCCGGGTGTCGTTCGTCTGCTGCGACCTGCAGCAGCCGCTGGCCGACGGCGGCTTCGACGTGGTCACCGCCCTGGAGTCGCTGGTGGAGATCCCCGACGACCAGGCCGCGCTGCGCACCCTCGTGGCGGCGCTGCGGCCCGGCGGCACGCTGCTGCTGCAGGTGCCGACGGCCGACTGGACGCCGGTGCTGCGCAGCGCGGAGCGGTCCTGGCGTCGGGAGGCCCGGCACGGCTACGAGGCCGACGCCCTGGTCGCGGAGCTCGAGGGCCTGGGCCTGGCGGTGGAGTCGGTCGCCCCGACCTTCCGCCGGCTGGTCGCGCTCGCGCAGGACGTGCGTGACCGGTTCAAGCGGCGCGGCCGGCTGGTGCAGCTCGCGATGCTGCCGGTGATGGCGGCCGCCGTCGCGGTCGAGCGCGCCGGGCTGTCGTGGGGGCCGCCGCGGGCGCTCTTCGTGGTCGCCGTCAGGCGTTGAGGGCGATGTCGCGGTCCGACGCGGCCCGTCCGCGGGCCTCGGCCTGACGGCGCAGCCGGCTCCCGGCCCACCCGGGCGCGACGACCGCGAGCGCCAGGAAGACCCGTTCGCGGCGGCCGGCGCCGGGCTGGCGCAGCAGGTCGAGGGCGGCACGGCGCCGGTCGGGGCTCCGCTCCATCAGGCTGTGCTCGGCGCGTGCGGCGAGTCCGCGCCGCCGGTACGTCGCCCGCGCGGTGGCGAGCGCCTCGTGCTGGGCCGGACTGAGGGTGTGCCGCGCCTCGGCCCGGTCGAGCAGGTCGACGCGGGCCATCATCGAGGCGTACCGGCTGGCCGAGAGGCTCTGCGGGTGGATGACGTACGACGCCAGCGGCTCGAGCACGCAGCCGACTGCGGAGCCACTCAGCAGCAGCCGCAGCTGCAGGTCCCAGTCGTAGCCGCGGGGGAGGTCCTCGGTGAACCCGCCCACCTCGACCCAGCGGGACCGCCGGACGGCGACGTGGCCGAAGACGAAGGTGCGGCGCAGGATCTCGGTGCGCTGGTCGGCGGTCTCGAAGTCGTTCACCTCGTAGAACCGCCCCCCGCGCCGCCCGTCCTGCACGAACCAGGCGTCGGTGGTGACCACGTCGAGGTCGGGCCGGGCCACCGCCAGGTCGGCCATCCGCTCCAGCCGGGCCGGCTCCCACGTGTCGTCGGCGTCCAGGATGACGACGAAGTCGCCACGGGCGTGGTCGACCGCGGCGTTGCTGGCCGCCGGGGCGCCGGCGTGGGGCAGCGTCAGCAGGGTGACCCGGTCGCCGAAGGGGGCGACCGCGGCGGCGAGGTCGTCGGTGGAGCCGTCGTCACCGACCACGATCTCGAGCGGAGGCTCGGTCTGGGCGAGCACGGAGCGGAGCGCGTCGCCGATCACCTCGGCGGCCTGGTAGGCGGCGATGACCACGGAGAAGGTCGGCCGCGGACCGGGCCCGGCGGCGGCGCCCGGGGGAGCCGGCGGGGCGGCGAAGGCGTCGTCGTCTCCAGCCGTCACCGGGTCAGTATGCACCGGGGCTCAGCGGCCGAGGCGACGGCGCAGCGAGCCCCGGGCCCGGCCGGCGACGAACCGGGCCGCCGCGAGCCGGCCGACCTCGCGGCGGCTGCGCACCAGGTAGCGGGTGGCCTCGACCGGGTAACCGACCTCGGCCAGCAGGGTGGCGAACTTGGTGCGCTCGCGCCGCTCCAGGGCTGCGGTCCCGGTGGCCGACTCGCCCGCGACCACCTCCGCCCACAGGTCGTCCAGAGCGACGTCGGGGCGCTCGGAGGAGGCCTTGGCGACCAGGGCGAAGCGGCGCTGCCGGGCGAGGTCGCCGAGGGAGGCTCCGGCCGGGCTCAGCCGGTAGCGGGTCAGCGGCTGCGGCAGGTTCGCCAGCTCGCAGCGGCCCAGCAGGCGCAGCCACAGGTCGTAGTCCTCGGCGTTGCCGAACCACTCCCGGTAGCCGCCCGCCGCCAGCAGGACGTCGCGGCGCATCAGGACCGAGGGGTGGAAGAACGGGCTGGAGGTGGTGGTGCGCAGCGTCTGCTCGATCTCGGCGTGCGTGACCGGCACGGTGCCCAGCACCTCGCGGCCCGGCCGCCCGGCGTACTGGACGAAGGAGCCGCACACGCCCACCTCTGGGTGGGCGGCCAGGAAGGCGTGCTGCTCGGCAAGCCGCTGCGGGAGCGCCTCGTCGTCGGCGTCGAGCCGGGCGACGAGGCCCGCCGACGACGCGTGCAGCGCCACGTTGAGGGTCGCCGCCACGCCGCGGTTGCGGTCGTTGCGGAGCAGGTGCACCCGGGCGTCACGGCGGGCGACCTCCTCGACCACGGCAGCGCCCCCGTCGGTGGACCCGTCGTCGACGACCCACACGTCGAGATCGGTGAAGGTCTGCTGCAGCAGCGACTCCAGGCAGCGCCCGATGGTGCGTTCGGCCTGGTGGAGCGGCACCAGCACGGAGATCGCGGGTCGCATGCCGCCCAACACTAGAGTGGCGCGCATGCGACCGGCGGGGGAGGCGACTGCGTGGCGGCAGAGCGTCGTGCTGCCGAGCTACCAGCGCCGCGACCTGGTGTGCGCCGCGGTGCGGGCGCTGGCCGAGCAGACCGTGCTGCCGCTCGAGGTCGTCGTGGTGGTCGACGGGTCCACCGACGGGACCGCGGCCGCCCTGCGGGCGCTCGAGCTTCCCTTCCCGCTGCATGTCGTGGAGCAGGCCAACGCCGGGGCGGCCCGGGCGCGCAACCGCGGGGCCACGCAGGCGCAGGGCGAGCTGCTGCTCTTCCTCGACGACGACATGATGGCCGCCCCCGACCTGCTCCAGGTGGTCCGCGACGCCCACGTCGCCGGGGCGGAGGCGGTGGTCGGCCACATCCCGTTGGTGCCGGGCACCGACCTGTTCGACCTCGGCGAGGGCCGCGGAGACTGGCCGGCACGCCGCCGGGACCGCCTGCTGGCCACCGGCATCCGCACCATGTCGGACGTGCTGACCGGCCAGCTCTCCGTGCGACGCGACGTGTTCGAGGCGCTCGGAGGCTTCGACGAGCGGTTCACCGCCGGGGGCAGCTTCGGCGCCGAGGACCAGGACTTCGGTCGCCGGCTGCTCGAGGGCGGCTACCGGGTGGACTTCGCCCCCGACGCGGTCAGCTTCCAGCACTACGCCGTCACCCCGCGCGCCCACCTCCGGCAGTGGCACCAGGCCGGCGCCGCCGACGTGACCTACCTGCGCAAGCACCCCGGCGACTTCGACGAGGTGTACGGCCGGATGGACCCCGAGGGCCGGGCGAACCGGCTGGTGATCCGTCCGCTGGCCCGGGTCCCGGTCGTGCGTGACGCCGTCGCCGCGGCCGTCCGCCCGGCCGTGGTCCGCCTGGCCGAGCGGCGCCGGAGCGACCCCCGGGCGGCCCGCGTCTTCTACAAGCTCCGCAGCCTGGAGTACTGGCGCGGCGTCGAGGGCGAGGGCGGTCTGCCCGAGCCGCGGGCGGTGCGGGTGCTCTGCTACCACGCCCTGGTCGACCTGCGCGGCGGCCCGCTGGCCGAGTACGGCGTCCCGGCCGACGCCCTGGCGCGGCAGCTGCGGCTGCTGCGCCGCTGCGGCGTCCGGTTCGTCGGCCTCGACGAGGCCCTCCGGGCCGCGGGGGGCGAGCGGGGGGTGCCGCGGCGGGCGGTCCTGGTGACCTTCGACGACTGCTACGCCGACCTGCTCGCCCTCGGCCTCCCGGTCCTCCAGGCGGCCGGGGTGCCCGCGGTCGCCTACGCCGTGGCCGACCGGGTCGGCGCCACCAACACCTGGGACGCCCGCCTCGGCGCCCCCACGCTGCCGCTGCTCGACGCCGCCGGGCTGCGCGCGCTCGAGGAGGGCGGGGTCGAGGTGGGCGTGCACGGGGCCACCCACGTGCCGTTGACGTCGGTCTCGGCCGACCCTGCGGCGCTGGCCCACGAGACCCGTGGAGCGACGGACCTGCTCCGCGGGCTCGGCCTGACCGGGCGCACCTTCGCCTACCCGCACGGGGCGCACGACGCGGCCGCGCGGGAGGCGGTCGCCGACGCCGGTCTCCGCGCGGCGTTCACGGTCGGTCCCGGTGTGGTCCGCCCGGGCGCCGACCTGCTGCAGCTGCCCCGGGTCGAGGTGCTGCGCAGCGACGGTGCCGGCTTGCGCTTCCTGCTCAAGGTGTGGTCCGGCGGGCGGCTCACCCGCCCCGACCTGACCACGGCCCGGCGGCGGGCCCGTCGCCGCCTGGGGCGCGTCCGGTCCCGGCTGCGCCCTGCTCCCTAGAGGCACCAGACCCGGAACCGCAGGCTGCCCTGGAGCCGGCCGACCCGCCAGCCGGTGCGCGCCATGAACACCGCGAACCGGTCCCGGCTGCGCAGCGCCTGCACGAACCGGACCGGGGTCAGCAGCCAGCTCGCCAGCGCCTGCGGCTGCGAGGGACGCCCCAGGCCCTCGGCCCGGTAGGCGGCGTAGATCTGCACGTTGCCCAGCCCGTAGCTGCGGGACTGCCGGAAGACGCCGAGCGGGCTCTCCCGGTGGCGGTAGTGCACGACGGCGCCGTCGGCCAGGCTCAGCGGGTAGCCGGCGAGCTGGAGGCGGTAGCAGTAGTCGCGGTCCTCGCAGGCCCGGTCGAACTCCTCCCGGAACCCGCCCACCGCCTCGTGCGCGGAGCGTCGTACGCCGAGGGCGGCACAGAACGCGTATGGCAGGAACGGCGGCTCGGACTGCACCAGGCCGGTCTGCGAGGCGCGCAGCGCCCGCGACCAGGCGTGGTTGAGCTGGTCGTGGTCCAGGCGGGCCACCACCACGGGGTGCTCCCGGAGGGCGTCGACCATCGCCGCCAACCAGCCGGGGGCGACCACGTCGTCGGCGTCGCAGAAGACGATGAGGTCGCCGCGCGCCGCTCGCACGCCCGCGTTGCGGGCGCCGGCCGGGCCGCGGGCGGACGACGCGTCGAGGATCCGCAGCCCCGGCAGCAGGTGACGGTGGGCCTCGGCCACCGCCAGCGTGCCGTCGGTCGAGCCGTTGTCGGCGAGCACGACCTCCCACGTCGCGCCGCACTCCTGCGCCGCGAGGGCGCGCAGCTGCTCGGCGAGGTCCTCCTCGGCGTCGCGGCAGGCGACCACCACCGAGACCTCGATGGAGGTGTCGGCACCGTCCCCCTGCTGTCCAGGACCCACGCTGACTCCTCCGCCTCCGGCCTGTCGCCTGCACGGTAGCGGAGCCGGACCGGGTGGCACCGCCGTTCCCGACCACACGATGCGTGCGTGCGTAGCCTGAGGAGGTGGACTACTTCCTGGTGCTGGTCGTCATGCTCGTGGCCGCCTGGTGGTGGCTGCGCCGTCGCAACGCCGTCGCCCCGGCCTCGAGCGGACGTCGCGCGGTCTCCCCGGCCGACCTGGCCGGCGCCAAGCAGGTCACCGAGGAGGACGTGACGCGCTTCGGTGAGGAGCTGCAGCGGCTCGACGCCGAGGTGCGGATGTCCCTGGTGGACGACGCGATGCGCCAGGACTGGCAGCGGGCGCTGGACTCCTACGAGGCGGCCGACCGGTCCCTCCAGCTCGCGCAACACCCCGACGAGCTGCGCCACGTCACCTCCGCGCTGGAGGACGGGAGGTACGCCGTGGCCTGTGTCCTGGCCCGGCGTGACGGCCGGCCTGTCCCGGCACGACGTCCTCCCTGCTTCTTCAACCCGGCCCACGGTCCGTCGACGGCGGACGTCTCGTGGGCGCCGCCGGGCGGCCAGCCGCGCCAGGTCCCGGTCTGCGCCGCGGACGAGGACCGCCTGGCCCAGGGCGCGGAGCCCGATGTCCGGACCGTGCCCGCCGGGGTCGGGCGGGTGCCGTACTGGAGTGCCGGGCCCGCCTACTCGCCGTGGGCGATGGGCTACTTCGCGTCGTACGCCGGTTCGGGTCTGCTGCCCGGCTTCCTGCTCGGCAGCCTGCTCTCCTCGAGCTGGGACGGCACGCCCGCCGACGGGTTCGACACCGGCGACGGCGGTGACGGTGGTGGTGGCGACGGCGGTGGCGACGGCGGTGGGGACGTCGGCGACGGGGGTGGGGACTTCGGAGGAGGCGACTTCGGGGGTGGGGACTTCGGGGGCGGGGACTTCGGCGGGGGTGACTTCGGTGGCTTCTAGCGAGGCGCGACGGAGCCAGCGCTTTTTAGAGTCGGACCATGCGCTTCGAGGCCACCCAGGATGTCGCCGCCCCCGCCGACCGGGTCTTCGCCGTGTACGCCGACGTCGAGGGCTGGCCGGCGTGGACCGAGAGCGTGACCAGTGTCGAGCTGCTCGACCCGGGCCCGCTCCGGGTCGGCTCGCGGGCCCGGATCCGGCAGCCGCGTCTGCCGGTGGCGGTCTGGCAGGTCACCGAGCTCGAGCCCGGCGCGCGGTTCAGCTGGGTCGCACGGGGGCCAGGGGTACGGACGACCGGCATCCACGCGGTCAGGGCGACCGGGGCCGGCTCCGCCGAGGTGACGGCCACGCTCCTGCAGGAGGGGCTGCTCGGGCCGGTGGTCGGGCTCCTCACCGGCTCGCTGACCCGGCGGTACCTCGACACCGAGCTGCGCGGGCTCAAGGCGCACTGCGAGGGCTGAGGTCGAGCCCCCTCGGCTCCGTCGGCGCTCGGTGCGCGTGACCCTGCCGCCTACCCTGGGGCGGTGAGCTCAGTCGCCGCCGAGGGGTCCGTGCTGCGGGTGCCGGCCTTCCGGCGCCTGTGGGTGGGCCTCGGCCTGTCCAGCCTCGGCGACTGGATGGGGCTGCTGGCCCTGACCGCGATGGCCAACCAGATGGTCGACGGGTACGCCGCGAAGAACTACGCGATCGCCGGGGTGCTGTTCCTCCGGGTGCTGCCCGCGATCGTGGTGGGGCCGCTGGCCGGCTACGTCGCCGACCACCTCGACCGGAAGACCACCCTGGTCTGGGGCGACTACGTCCGCGGCGTCCTCTTCCTGACCATCCCGTTCGTCGGGACCCTGTGGTGGGTCTTCGTGGTGACCGTGCTGGTGGAGATGGTCAGCCTGGTGTGGGGTCCGGCCAAGGACGCGACCGTGCCCAACCTGGTCTCCCGCAGCCAGCTCGAGGCGGCCAACCAGATCAGCGCGGCCACGACGTACGGCTCGGCGGTCCCGGCGGCCGCGCTCTTCTCCCTGCTGACCGTGCTCGACCGGGTCGCTCCCGGGGTGATGGGCTTCGCCGACCGCGGCGCCGTCGACGTGGCCCTGGTCCTCAACGGGCTCTCGTTCGTCGTCTCCGGCGTGGTGATCGCCAGCCTGCACCAGATCCCTCGCGGCAAGGCCGACGTGCACGGCGACAGCAACCTGGTCGGCGCGATCGTGCACGGCTGGGCCTACGTCTTCTCCACTCCGCTGGTGCGCGGCCTGGTCATCGGCATGGTGGGTGCCTTCGCCGCCGGGGGTGTCGTGGTGGGGCTGGCCCGCACCTACGTGGCCGACCTGGGCGGTGGCGACGCCGGCTACGGCGTGCTCTTCGGGGCGGTCTTCGTCGGGATGGGGCTGGGCATGTGGCGCGGCCCGGGCCTGCTGTCCCGGGTGAGCCGGCGCCGGGTGTTCGGCTACGCGCTGACCGGGTGCGGGCTGCTGCTCGTGCCGCTGGCCCTGGTGCCGCACCTGGAGGTCGTCGTGGTGCTGGCGGTCGGGGTCGGCTTCGGCGCCGGGGCGGCCTGGATCACCGGGACCACGCTGCTCGGGCTGGAGGTGCCCGACGCGCTGCGTGGCCGCACCTTCGCCTTCGTCGGCTCGATGGTGCGGCTCGCGCTGGCCCTGGTGCTCGCCGTCGCGCCGCTGCTGGCCGGCGCGATCGGCTCGGTGAGCTTCGGGCCGGTCGACGCCGCGGGCGAGCACCTGTTCTCCTACCGGGGGGCGGCGGTGACCATCCTGGTGGCCGCCGTGCTCATGACTGCTGTCGGTGTGCTTGCCTATCGTCAGATGGACGACCACGAAGGGCCCTCTCTGTTGACCGATCTCGAGCAGTCGCTGCGGACCACCTCCGGCGCCGCGGGGACCTACGCGGCGACCGGCTGCTTCATCGCCCTCGAGGGCGGCGAGGGTGCCGGGAAGTCGACCCAGGCCCGCCGGCTCCAGGCCTGGCTGGAGGACGCCGGGTATGACGTGCTGCTCACCCACGAGCCCGGCGACACCGAGATCGGCCAGAAGCTGCGCCAGATCGTGCTCGACCCCGCCACCGGCGTGATGAGCGACCGGACCGAGGCCCTGCTCTACGCCGCCGACAAGGCCGAGCACGTCGACCGGGTGGTCGCCCCGGCGCTGGCGCGCGGCGCTGTGGTGGTCACCGACCGCTACGTCGACTCGACCCTGGCCTACCAGGGCGCCGGCCGCGACCTCGTCGACGACGAGGTCGAGCGGATCGCCCGCTGGGCGACCGGCGACCTGCGCCCGCACCTGACCGTGCTGCTCGACCTGGAGCCGCAGGCGGGGCTGACCCGGTTCGAGGAGCGCGACCGGATCGAGGCGGAGTCGGTCGAGTTCCACGAGCGGGTCCGCTCGATGTTCCTCCGGCTCGCCGAGAAGCAGCCCGAGCACTACCTGGTCGTCGACGCCCGGCAGCCGGTGGAGGCCATCGGGGCCACCATCCGTGCCCGGGTCGAGCCGCTGCTGTCCGGTGCCGTCAGCCACCCCGGAGGTCGAGGCGCGAGCGGAGCGAGCCACGAGACCACCGCACCGGGGAGCACGTCGTGACGGTCTGGGACTCCCTCGTCGGGCAGCGCCACGTCATCGCCACGCTCCGCGACGCCGTGGCCGGCAAGGGCATGACCCACGCCTGGCTCTTCACCGGTCCACCCGGCTCGGGCCGCTCCAACGCGGCGATCGCGTTCGCCGCGGCGCTGCAGTGTCTCGAGGGCGGCTGCGGTCACTGCGAGGCCTGCCAGACCACGCTGGCCGGGTCGCACCCCGACGTCACCGTCAAGCGGACCGAGAAGATGATCATCTCCGTCGACGACGCCCGGCAGTGGGTGCGCGACTCCACGCTGATGCCGGTGCGCGGGCGGTGGCAGGTCATCATCGTGGAGGACGCCGACCGGCTGCACGAGCGCGCCAACAACGCGCTGCTCAAGGCGATCGAGGAGCCGGGCGCCAAGACCATCTGGATGCTGTGCGCGCCGCACTCCGAGGACGTGCTGCCCACGATCCGGTCGCGTTCGCGCCACGTCAGCCTGGCCACGCCGACCCCGGAGCAGGTGGCCGGCTTCCTGACCGAGCGGCTCGGCGTCCCGGAGGCGCGGGCCGCGCACGCTGCCCGGGCCAGCCAGGGCCACATCGGTCGGGCCAAGGCGCTGGCCACCGACGAGTCCACCCGCAACCGGCGCCGCGAGGTGGTGCTGCTGCCGCCGCGACTGACCAGCCTGGGCGCCTGCCTCAACGCCGCCTCCAACCTGGTCGACATCGCCAACGCGGAGGCCGAGACGCTCACCAAGGACAGCGGGGAGCGGGAGACCCACGACCTCGAGGTGCTCTACGGCGACGACCGCAAGGCGAAGTCGTCGCGGTCCTACCGGGCGGCGGTCGCCGAGCTCGCCCGCAACCAGAAGGCGCGCGAGAAGCGCCAGGTGCTCGACGTCATCGACCGCTCCCTGATGGACCTGCTGTCGGTGTACCGCGACGTGCTGGTGCTGCAGACCGCGGCGGGCTCCCGGCCGCTGGTCAACGAGGAGGAGCGGCCCGAGGTCGAGGACCTCGCCCGTCGTACGACGCCGGAGGACAACCTGCGCCGCATCGACGCCGTCTACGAGGCGCGCGAGCAGATGCTCGAGTTCAACACCCCACCGTTGTTGGCGCTGGAGTCGATGATGGTGGCACTGCGGACCCGATGACCCCGTCGTTCCCGCGCCCGTCCTTGCACCCGTGAGAGGCCTTCCCGTGTCCCGTGCCCGTGTGGCTGCCCTGACCGCCGCCGCTGCGACCGCCGCTGTGGTGCTGTCGTCGTGCTCGGCCTTCTCCGGCGACGACCCGGCGCTGTCGGCCAGCCCGCTGCCCTCGGCCACGGACAGCCCGGAGGCGACCCCCTCGGGCCTCGACGCGTTCTACGGGCAGAAGATCAGCTGGCGCGACTGTCGCGACGGGGCTCGGTGCGGGACGTTGACGGTGCCGCTGGACTACGACCACCCCGAGGGCACCACGATCAAGCTGTCGGTGCTGAAGGTGCCGGCCACCTCCGACGACCAGCGCATCGGGTCGCTGGTGGTGAACCCCGGTGGCCCGGGTGGGTCGGGGGTGAACTACGCCGCGAACGCGGAGGCCTACTTCGGCTCGGAGGTCCGGGCCGCCTTCGACATCGTCGGCGTCGACCCGCGCGGGGTCGGCGAGAGCACGCCGATCGACTGCCTCGACGACTCCACCCTGGACGCCTACATCGCCTCCGACCCCGACCCCGACACCACCGCTGAGGCACAGTCGGCCGAGCAGGACCTCGCCCGCTTCGGCCAGGGGTGCCTCGACAAGAGCGGCGACCTCACTCGGCACATGTCGACCGTGGAGGCCGCGAAGGACATGGACGTGCTGCGCGCGGCGCTCGGCCAGGACAAGCTGGCCTACTTCGGGGCGTCGTACGGCACGTTCCTGGGGGCGACGTACGCCGGGCTCTTCCCCGAGCGGGTCGGTCGGATGGTGCTCGATGGCGCCATCGACCCGGCGCTGGACCAGGTGCGGACCTCCCTGGTGCAGGCGCACGGGTTCGAGGTCGCGTTGCGGGCCTACGTGCAGGACTGCGTCGACAAGGGCAGCTGCTACCTCGGTCGCACCGTCGACGAGGGCATCGGGCGCATCCAGGAGTTCCTCGCCCAGCTCGACCGCGCACCCCTGCCCGGGGACGGCAAGCGCGTGCTCACCGAGGGCCTCGGCGTCCTGGGCATCTGGGCGCCGTTGTACGACAAGAAGTCCTGGCCCGCGCTCGACGTCGCCCTCGGGCAGGCCTTCAACGGCCAGGGCGCCACCCTGCTGACCTTCGCCGACGCGTACACCGGCCGCGGGCCCGACGGCTTCACCGACAACTCCACCGAGGCCCTGTACGCCGTCAACTGCCTCGACCACGACGAGTCGATTCCGCTGGACCAGGTGCAACGCTACGAACGGCGCTTCGCCAAGGCCTCCCCGACCTTCGGCCGGATCTTCGCCTTCGGCCTGACCGCCTGCGGCGCATGGCCCGTCCACACCGGCAAGGGCCCCGCCGCCATCACCGCCGCCGGCGCCGCCCCGATCCTCGTCGTCGGCACCACCCGCGACCCCGCCACCCCGCTCGCCTGGGCGCAGTCGCTCGCCGCCCAGCTCGACTCCGGGGTGCTCCTCACCCGCGACGGCGACGGCCACACCGGCTACCGTGCCGGCAACTCCTGCGTCGACGACACCATCGAGAAGTACCTCGTCTCCGGGGTCGTCCCGGACGGCGACGTCACCTGCTGAGGGGCGTCTG
>JBGAFN010000019.1:0-111145 GCA_044227235.1 Marmoricola sp.
TCCGCCGCCTCATGCGGATACCGCGCCTGCTCATCGACCTCAGCCGCGAACGGCGCCACCTTCGCATCACACACCGCCCGCACCGCCTCCCGAACCGCCAGGTGCTCCTCGGACAACGCATACATCGGGAAGTCGCTCATCACTTGGCTCCAGTGGTCGAGGGGGTCGAGGGGGTCGAGGGATAGGTATAGAAGCCGCGGCCGGTCTTGCGGCCGAGGAGCCCGGCGTCGACCATCCGGGCCAGCAGCGGCGGGGCGGCGTACAGCGGCTCCTTGAACTCCTCGTAGAGCGACTCCGCGACCGCCTTGGTGGTGTCGAGACCGATCAGGTCGGCCAGCGCGAGCGGACCCTGGGGGTGGGCGGCTCCGAGCACCAGGCCCTGGTCGATGTCCTCCGCCGTCGCGAACCCGGACTCCAGCATCCGGATCGCCGAGAGGATGAAGGGGATCAGCAGCGCGTTGACGACGAAGCCGGCCCGGTCCTGGCACAGGATCGGGTGCTTGCCGAGGTCGTCGGTGACGAAGGCTCGGGCGCGCTCGGTGGTCTCGTCGTCGGTCAGCAGGCTGGGCACCAGCTCGACGAGCCGCAGCACCGGCACCGGGTTGAAGAAGTGGATGCCCAGCACGTGGCTGGGACGGCTGGTGGCCACGGCCAGCTTCATGATCGGGATCGAGGAGGTGTTCGACGCCAGGATCGCCTCGGGCGAGGTGACGATCGCGTCCAGCCGGGCGAAGAGCGCGGTCTTCGCGGCCTCGTCCTCCAGGATCGCCTCGACCACCAGGTCCCGGTCGGCGAGCTCGTCGAGGTCGGTGACCACGCGCAGGCGGGTCAGCACCTCGGCCGCGCTGGACAGCTTCCCGCGGGCCTCGGCGCGCTCGAGGGAGGAGCGCAGCCGGGCCAGGCCGGCCGCGGCGGCAGCCGGGCTGGACTCCACCACGACGACGTCCTTGCCGGCCCGCGCACACACCTCCGCGATCCCGGCCCCCATCAGCCCGCACCCCACGACACCGACCTTGCGCATGACACCTCCACAGACGTTGGTATGCAGTACCGTATCTGAGGAACTCAGTACCGCGAAGTAACCGACGGACGGAGCACCCATGCCAGACCCCGACGCCGCGCGCCCGGCGCGCGAGCGGCTCGTCGCGGCCGCGTTCGCGCTCTTCGAGGAGCAGGGGTACGACGGCACCACGGTCGAGGAGATCGCCGCCCGCGCCGGCACCGGCCGGACCACCTTCTTCCGTCACTTCCGCGGCAAGGAGGACGTGATCTTCCCCGACCACGACGCCCTGCTCCCCCGCGTCGAGGCCCGGCTGTCCACCGCCACCCCCACCACCCGCGACGTCGCCCTGCGGGAGGCCGCCGCCCTGGTCCTGGAGCACTACCTCGCCGAGGGCGAGAACGCGCGGGCCCGCTACCGGCTCACCAGCACGGTGCCGGCGCTGCGCGACCGCGAGAGCGCCAGCGTCCAGCGCTACCTCCGGCTCTTCGCACGCTCCCTGCGCGGGCTCCTGGCCGACGAGCCCGACGGCCCGCTGCGCGCCGACCTGATCGCCGCAGCCGTCATCACCGCGCACAACCACGTCCTGCGCGACTGGCTCCGCGGCACCGCCGGTGACCCCCGGGCCGCGTTCGACCGGGCGCTCACCCTGGCGCTCGGCGGCGGCGAACGCGCCGAGCGTACGACGACCCGGGCCGCGACCGTCGTCGTGTGCCCGCCCGGAGCCGACCTGGACCACGTCCTCGGTCAGGTCCGGGACGCGCTGACCTCGGAGGCCTAGGCTCGGGCGGTGCACGACCTGACCGACCTCGCCCCCACGCTGCTGGGCCTCGCCCTGCTGATGGCGCTGACGGTCGGCGTCCTCCGCGCCTCGCGGACCCCTCGGCCGGTCGCTCCGGCCCTGGCGATCCTGCGCGGCGCGGCGCAGCTCGCGGTGATCAGCCTGGTCCTGGGCGGTCTGATCACCAGCCCGGCCTGGATCGCGGTGGCACTGGCGGTGATGTTCACGGTCGCCTCGGTCACCGCCGCCCGACGGTTGGTCTGGTCCTGGCGCCGCTACGCGGTGGTGGCGGTGGCGATGGGGACCGGCATCGTGGTGACCCTGGCGATCGTGTTCGCGAGCGGGGCGATCGAGCTGTCCCCCCGCTATGCCCTCGCCATCGGCGGGATCGTGATCGGCAACGCGATGACGGTCGCCACCCTCGCGGGGCGTCGCCTGCTGGAGTCGGTGCACGACCGCTGGGAGGAGGTGGAGGGCTGGCTCGCCCTCGGGGCGACGCCCCGACAGTCGACCCTGGACCTGGCCCGCGGGGCGGTCGCGTCCGCGATGATCCCGTCGACCGACCAGACCCGGACCACCGGCCTGGTGACCCTGCCCGGCGCCTTCGTCGGCGCCATCTTCGGCGGCGTGTCGCCGCTGGAGGCGGGCCGCTTCCAGATCGTCGTGCTGGCCTCGATCATGGCGGCCGGGTCGATCACCGCGGTGCTCGTGGCGCACGCGCTCGCCCCGGTCCGGGTGCGCCCGGCCAGCCTCAGGTCGGGCTAGTCCGGAGCCCTCCCGGACGGCCGACGGGGCCTGCGGCACCCGTCCGTTTCGCGACCAAAGCCCTTCGCGGATCTCCCACCACCGTGGGCGATCGTCCTCGCGCCCGGTGATCGCGCAGACCGAAGGTCAATCCCCCTGAGGCAGTTCGGAAGGTCCCGGGACCACCGCCCGCTCGTAGCGTGCTGAGGGAGCACCACCCCGCGATCGGGAGGAGCCGACGGTGACCACGATCTCCGACCCAGGGACCAGGCCGAGCCTCGGAGGGACCGGCGTCGATGCCGACACCCTGGCCGCGATGCTCGAGGCGCTCGGCGACTTCGTCGCCGATGCGCTGAGCGACGACCGCATGCTCGAGCTCGACCACGAGGACGTCTGTCCCGAGGACACGGTCCGCGCCATGTGCAGCGACGCTCTCGGGGTCCAGCTCGTCTTCATCCCGGAGGCGTACGGCGGGATGGGCGGCGGCGCCTTCGACTCCTACCGGGTCTGCGAGCGGCTCGCCCGGGTCGACATCGGCCTGGCCACCTCGGTCTTCGCGACCTTCCTGGGCAGCGACCCGATCCTGATGGGCGGCACCGAGGAGCAGCGCAAGGAGTGGCTCGGCCGGATCGCCGACGACGGCCTGCTCTTCGCCTACGGGGCCACCGAGCCGGACGCCGGCAGCGACCTGGCGGCGTTGCGCACGCGGGCGGTCCCCGAGGCCGGCGGCTACCGCATCACCGGGCGCAAGCAGTGGATCAGCAACGGCAGCATCGCCGACGCCTACACGATCCTGGCCCTGGCCCCCGGCGGGCCGTCCTGGTTCGTCGTGGAGCGAGGAGCAGCCGGCTTCTCCTCCGCACCGCCCGAGGACAAGCACGGCATCCGGCTCTCGAACACCTCGGCCCTCTTCCTCGACGACGTGCACGTGCCCGCCGAGAGCCTGGTCGGCGGGGAGGAGGGCAGGGGCCTGGTGCAGGCCCAGCAGGTCTTCGGCTACACCCGGCTGATGGTCGCCGCGTTCGGCCTGGGCGGAGGCTGGTCGGCGCTCGACCGGGCGATCACCTACTCCACCGAGCGGATGGCAGCCGGCGTCCCGCTCAGCGAGAAGCAGGGGTACACCCACAAGCTCGTCGTCCCGCACGTCGTACGGCTCGAGGCCGCGCGAGCGTTCGTCGAGGAGACCGCCACGCGGATCGACGCCGGCGAGGGCGAGGACGGCGCCCTCAACACCGAGGGCGCCATCGCCAAGTACCTCGCCACGGAGGCCGGCATCGCCGCCGCCGACGCCGCGATCCAGGCGCACGGCGGCTACGGCTACACCCGCCCGTACCTGGTGGAGAAGATCCGCCGCGACGTCCGGATCACCACGATCTACGAGGGCACCTCCGAGATCATGGAGATGACGATCGCCCGCGACCGGTGGCAGCGCCACCTCAAGACCCGTGGCGGGCACTACCGCGAGCTCGCCACCGACCTGCACGCTCTCCACCGGGCGCACCCCACGGTGGGCGCCGACGTCGCGGCGCTGGCCCTCGAGTGCCTGGCAGCGGTGCTGGAGGCCTGCCGTGTCGGACGGCTGACCCGCCACCAGCACGTGCTGCTCCGGCTCGGCGAGCTGTGCGCCCATGCCGAGGCCGCTGCCGCGCTGGCCCGACGCGCTGCCGCGGCGGCCTGCGGCGAGCGGGCGGAGAAGGCCGACCGCCGCTTCGACGCGCCCGCACTGGCGGCCCTGAGCCGCGTGGCCGCCCGCGAGGCCGCCCTCAAGGTCGGCGAGGAGGGCGTCCGTTGGGTGGTCGGTGCCGCCGAGCCCGACGTCGCGAGCGCGCTGGCCGCCTCCCTCCCCCTGGACCGGGTCCGCGCCGCGCAGGCCGGCCTGGTCGCCGACCTGGACGCGATCGCCGACGTCCTCTACCACCGCACCACGACCTGACCCACGAAGGACTCCCGATGCCCGAGCTCGCCCCCACCCCGGTCGCCGTCGTCGGAGTCGCCGCGATCCTGCCGGACGCCCCGGACGCGCCCACCTTCTGGCAGAACCTCCGCGCCGGGCGCTACAGCATCTCCGACGTGCCTGCGGACCGGTGGGACCCCGCCCTCTACTACGACCCCGACCCGGCCGCACCGGACAAGACCTACAGCCGCATCGGCGGCTGGGTCCGCGAGTACCCCTGGGAGCCGCTCGCCTGGCGGCTGCCGATCCCGCCGAAGGTGTCCGAGCAGCTCGACGTGGGGCAGCGCTGGGCCGTCTCCGCCGCCCGCTCGGCGCTGCTCGACGCAGGCTGGCCGAGCTGGGACGTCGACGGCGACCGCGTGGCGGTGATCCTGGGGAACGCGATCGGAGGCGACAAGCACTACCGCACCTCGCTGCGGATCTCGTTCCCCGAGTACGTCCGCGACCTGCGCGAGGCGCCCGCCTTCGCCGCCCTTCCCGCCGACCAGCGCGAGGAGATCCTGGCGCAGTGGCACGAGCGGTTCCTCGCCCACGAGCTGGAGATCAACGAGGACACGATGCCCGGGGAGCTGGCGAACGTGACGGCCGGCCGGATCGCGAACCTGCTCGACTTCCGCGGCCCGAACTTCACCACCGACGCGGCCTGCGCGTCCGGGCTGGCGGCGATGAGCACCGCCGTGCAGGGCCTGGCGCTCGGGCAGTACGACGCCGTGGTCACCGGCGGGGTCGACCGCAACATGGGGGTCAACGGTTTCGTGAAGTTCTGCAAGATCGGCGCGCTGTCGGCGACGGGCACCCGGCCCTTCGACGCGGGCGCCGACGGCTTCGTGATGGGCGAGGGCGCCGCCCTGTTCGTGCTCAGGCGGCTCGCCGACGCCGAGCGTGACGGCGACCGCGTCTACGCCGTGCTGCTCGGCCTCGCCGGCGCCAGCGACGGCAAGGGCAAGGGCATCACCGCCCCCAACCCGGTCGGGCAGCGCCTCGCCGTGGAACGCGCGTGGGAGAACGCCGGGCTCAAGCCGTCCTGCGCCTCGGCCATCGAGGCGCACGGGACCTCGACCCGGGTCGGCGACGCCACCGAGCTGGCCAGTCTGACCGAGGCGTTCGGGGCGGGGGCTGCACCGGGCTCGATCGCCCTGGGCTCGGTCAAGTCGAACATCGGCCATCTCAAAGCCGCCGCGGGCACCGCCGGACTGCTCAAGATGGTGATGCAGCTGCACGAGAAGGAGCTCGCCCCGAGCCTGGGGTTCCGTGAACCCAACCCCAACGTCGACTGGACGCGCTCACCGTTCCGGGTGAGCACCGAGCTTCGGGAGTGGCCCGCCGACGCCGACGGCGCGCGCCGGGCCGGCGTCAGCGCGTTCGGCTTCGGCGGCACCAACTTCCACGCCGTTCTGGAGGAGTACGTCCCCGGGCTGCACCGCTCCGAGCACGACCCTCGGGTGTTCGCGGCAGCCGACGTGCCCCGCACCAGGACCACCGCGCGCCCGCCCCTGCGCGGCGCGGCGGTGGTGGGCGGCGCCACCGACGCCGAGGTGGTCGCCCGGCTGCAGACGCTCGCGTCCGACGCGACCGCCGGCAGGACCCCACCCGTCGCCGCCCCCGACCCGGCGCTCGCCGGCGCGGCGGTCCGGGTCGCCCTCGACTTCGCCGACGCGGCGGACCTGGCCGCCAAGGCCACCAAGGCGGTCCAGGCGTTCGCCGGAGGCTCGCCGGCCAGCTGGCGGATCCTGCGGGCGCAGGGCGTCCACCTCGGCCGCGGACCCGCCCCGCGGGTGGCGTTCCTCTTCACCGGGCAGGGCTCGCAGTACGTGAACATGCTCCAGGACCTCCGCTCGGTCGAACCCGTCGTGGCCGACACCTTCGCCGAGGCCGACCGGATCATGACGCCGCTGCTCGGCCGCCCCTTGTCGTCGTACGTCTTCGTCGACGGCGCCGACCCCGACGCCGTTGCCGCCGCGACCCGGCAGCTGCTCCAGACCGAGATCACCCAACCCGCGGTGCTCGCGACCGACCTCGCCCTGAGCCGGCTCCTCGGCGCCTACGGCATCCGCCCCGACCTCGTGATGGGTCACAGCCTCGGGGAGTACGGCGCCCTGGTCGCCTCCGGCGCGATGACGTTCGCCGCCGCCCTGGAGGCGGTCTGCGCCCGGGGTCACGAGATGAGCGCTCTGCACACCGAGGACAACGGCGCGATGGCGGCTGTGTTCGGCCCGCTGGAGGAGGTGGAGCGGATCGTCGACGGGATCGACGGGGTGGTGGTGGCCAACCTCAACAGCACCAGCCAGGCGGTCATCGGCGGGGCCACCGCCGCCGTCGAGCAGGCCGTGGCCACCTTCGCCGCGGCCGGCATCACGGCCAGCCGCATCCCGGTCAGCCACGCCTTCCACACCTCGATCGTCGCGCCGGCGACCGAGCCGCTCGTCCGCGCCCTCCGACGGCTCGAGCTGCGCGCCCCGACGGTGCCGACCGTCTCCAACGTGACCGGCGACCTCTACCCCGCCGATGCGGACCAGGACACCATGCTCGACCTGCTCGGGCGCCAGGTCTCCTCGCCCGTCCAGTTCGTCCGCGGTCTGCACACGCTCTACGACGCCGGCGCCCGGGTCTTCGTCGAGGTCGGCCCCAAGAAGGCCCTGCACGGCTTCGTCGAGGACGTGCTGGGGGCCCACGACGACGTCGTCGCGCTCTTCACCAACCACCCCAAGAACGGCGACGTGCCGTCGGTCAACTCCGCGCTCTGCGGGCTGTGGGCCGCCGGCGTCGGCCTCGCCCCGCAGGACGAGCCGACCACCGCCGCCACCGTCGCCACCGTCACGGCCACCACCGCCACCCCGGCCACCGTCACCGCCGCCACCAGCTCTCCGGGAGCCACCATGACCAACGAGCAGTACGTCGAGCTGGGTCGCCTCTTCGCCGGCGTCCTGGACCAGGGCCTCCGGGTGTACGGGGCTGCGGCGGCCGCCCCGGCCGGAGCGGCCGCCGCCGGCTCCGACCCCGCCGCCCTGCCGGAGCCGGTCGTGATCACCGGCGCCGCCCTCGGTCTCCCCGGCGTCGACCACGTCTTCGACGACGAGAACCTGCAGCGCATCCTGGACGGCCAGCAGTTCATCGACTCCATCCCGCACCGGTTCCGCCAGGAGATGGTCGACCTCCGGATCACCCGGCTGGTCAAGCGCGAGAGCGGCGACCCGACCTTCGAGACCATTGCCGACGAGGCCGAGGTGGTGAAGCTCGCCGGCCGCCACGCGCCGTTCGACCTGGTCACGGAGTTCGGGGTGGACGCGGCTCGCGACGCCGCTCTCGACACGGTCAGCCGCCTCGCGATCGGCGCCGGCTTCGACGCGCTGCGCGACGCCGGGATCCCCCTGGTGATGCGCTACAAGACCACCACGCTCGGCACCCGGCTGCCCGAGCGCTGGGGGCTGCCCGACGCGCTGCGCGACGACACCGGCGTCATCTTCGCCTCCGCCTTCCCGGGCTACGACTCGTTCGCCCACGACCTGGAGGCCTACCTGACCGACCGCGGCCGCCGCGAGCAGCTGCTCGCGCTGGAGGCCGTGCGGGCGCGCATGTCGGGCGGCGAGGCGGCCGTGAGCGAGGTGGACCGGAGGGTCGCCGAGCTGCGCCACCTGCTCGAGGTGGAGCCGTTCACGTTCGACCGTCGGTTCCTGTTCCGCTGCCTGTCGATGGGGCACTCCCAGTTCGCCGAGATCATCGGCGCGCGTGGACCGAACACCCAGGTCAACGCCGCCTGCGCCAGCACCACCCAGGCCCTGAGCCTGGCCGAGGACTGGATCCGGGCCGGGCGGTGCCGGCGGGTGGTCGTGGTGGCCGCCGACGACGTCACCTCCGACACCCTGCTGCCCTGGGTCGCCTCCGGCTTCCTCGCCTCCGGTGCAGCCGCCACCGACGACTCGGTCGAGGACGCGGCCACCCCCTTCGACCGGCGCCGCCACGGGATGATCGTCGGCATGGGCGCGGCCGCGCTCGTCGTGGAGTCCGCCGCGGCTGCACGCGAACGAGGCCTGCAGCCGATCTGCGAGGTCCTCGGTGCGGTCACGGCCAACAGCGCCTTCCACGGCACCCGGCTCGACGTCGACCACATCGGCCAGGTCATGGAGCGGCTCGTCCGCGACGCCGAGCGGTACGGCGTGGAGCGGTCCGAGATCGCGTCGTCGACGGTCTTCGTCTCCCACGAGACCTACACCCCGGCCCGCGGCGGGAGCGCCTCGGCGGAGATCAACGCGCTCCGCTCGACCTTCGGCGACGCCGCGTCGTCCATCGTCATCACCAACACCAAGGGGTTCACCGGCCACGCGATGGGCGCCGGCATCGAGGACGTCGTCGCGGTGAAGGCGCTCGAGACCGGCATCGTCCCGCCGGTGCCCAACCACAAGGAGCCCGACCCCGAGCTGGGCGAGCTCTCCCTCTCCGTCGGCGGCGCCTACCCGGTCCGGCACGCGCTCCGGCTGGGGGCCGGGTTCGGCTCGCAGATCGCGATGTCGCTGCTGCGGTGGACCCCGGTCCCCGACGGACGTCACCGCTCCCCCTCCGAGCTCGGCCACGACTACCGGATCGTCGACCGCGACCGCTGGCAACGCTGGCTCGACACCGTCAGCGGCGTCCCCGGCGCGCGGCTGGAGCTCGTCACCCGACGCCTGCGCGTCGTCGACCAGGACACCCCGAGCGCAACGGTCGCCGCACCCGTCGCCGCACCCGTCGCCGAGGTGACCCCCGCACCCGTCGCCGAGGTGACGGCTGCACCGGCCACCGACGACCTCACCACCACCGTGGTCGGCATCGTCGCCGACCTCACCGGCTACCCCGCCGACCTGCTCGACCTCGACCTCGACCTCGAGGCCGACCTCGGCGTCGACACCGTCAAGCAGGCCGAGGTCTTCGCCGCCGTACGCCAGCACTACGACGTCCCCCGCGACGAGAACCTCTCCCTCCGCGACTTCCCCACCCTCACCCACGTCATCGGCTGGATCCGCGACAAGACCGTGGCGGCACCGACGACCATCGCGCACGTCCCGACCGAGGCGGTCGTGGCGCACGAGCCCGACGGCTCCGTCCATCCCGCCACCGTGGCCGGCGACCTCGACGCCGTCGACGCCCTGCCCCGCCGGGTGCCGGTGCCGGTCCTGCGCCCCGCGCTCACGCGCTGCCTGCCCACCGGCGTCGTCCTCGACGCCCCGGCACGGGTGGTCGTGGCCCGTGACGACGGCGGGGTGGCCGACGCCCTGGTCGAGCGGCTGCGGGAGACCGGTGCGACCGCACTGGTCCTCGACACGTCGAGCGACACCGACGACGTCGCCGCGCAGGTCGAGGCCTGGCGGTCCGAGGGGCCGGTCGCCGGCGTCTACTGGCTGCCCGCCCTCGACGACGAGGGCCCGCACGCCGACCTCGACCTGGACGG
Source organism: Marmoricola sp. (assembly GCA_044227235.1). GTDB lineage: Bacteria > Actinomycetota > Actinomycetes > Propionibacteriales > Nocardioidaceae > Marmoricola_A. Next base: position 9,902 of record JBGAFN010000019.1, read on the forward strand.
GTGGCGCGAGGCACTGCGCCGCCGGGTCAAGGCCCTGCACGCGACCCTGCGGCCCCTGGCCGGCGACGCCCCGTTCCTGGTCGCGGCGACCCGTCTGGGCGGCTTCCACGGGTACGACGACGCCGGCGCCACCGCCCCGATGGGCGGCGCGGTGACCGGCTTCGCCAAGTCCTACCGCAAGGAGCATCCCGACACCCTGGTCAAGGCCGTCGACGTCACCACCGGCACCCCGCCGGACGCCGTGGCCGACCTCCTGGTCCTCGAGACCCTGCACGACCCCGGCTGCGTGGAGATCGGCCACGCGCACGCCCAGCGGTGGGGCGTCGGGCTCGCCACCGAGCCGTTCCCTCCGCAGGACTCCCCGGTCGAGGGTGGTCTCACGCTGACTCCGGACAGCACCGTCCTGGTCACCGGCGCCGCCGGCAGCATCGTTGCGGCCATCACCGCCGACCTCGCCCGCGCCAGTGGCGCCACCTTCCACCTGCTCGACCTGACCCCCGAGCCGGACCCGGCGGACCCCGACCTCGAGCACTTCGTCGCGGACCGCGACGGCTTCAAGGCCGAGCTCGCCTCCCGGCTGCGGGCCGAGGGGGTCCGTCCCACGCCGGTCCTCGTCGAGCGCGAGCTCGCCCGCGTCGAGCGCCTGGTCGCCGCCCGGGCTGCGATCGACGCGGTCCGCGACGCCGGTGGGGCCGCCCACTACCAGCAGGTGGACCTCACCGACGGCGCCGCGGTCGCCCGGGCGGTCGGCGAGCTCACCGCCGAGTCGGGGCGCATCGACCTCCTCCTGCACGCCGCGGGGCTGGAGATCAGCCATGCCCTGCCGGACAAGGACGCCGCGGAGTTCGCGCTCGTGCACGACGTGAAGGCGGACGGCTGGTTCAACCTGATGAGGGCGGCCCGCGACCTGCCCATCGGGGCCACCGTGGTGTTCTCCTCGGTGGCCGCCCGGTTCGGCAACGCCGGACAGACCGACTACGCCGCAGCCAACGACCTGCTCTGCAAGATCACCAGCAGCATGCGACGCACCCGGCCGGCCACCCGGGCGATCGCGGTCGACTGGACCGCCTGGGGCGGGATCGGGATGGCCACCCGGGGATCGATCCCCCGGATCATGGAGCTCGCCGGCGTCCAGATGCTGCCTCCTGCGGCGGGGGTCGCGTGGATCCGCCGCGAGCTGACCGCGCACCCCTTCCGGGGCGAGGTCGTGGCGGCCGGAGAGCTCGGGATGCTCGCGGCCGTCGACACTCCCACCGGCGGCCTCGACCCGGCGGCCTCGACCCTCGGCGAGGCGATGGGCCCGATGGTCGGGGAGGTCGTCCGGGCGAGCGTGCTGGACGGGCTCGTCGTCCGAACGACGCTCGACCCGACCGCCCAGCCGTTCCTGGACGACCACCGCATCGACGGCACGCCCGTGCTGCCTGGCGTGATGGGCATCGAGGCGTTCGCGGAGGCGGCTCGGCTGCTGGTGCCCGACCACGCCGTGGTCTCCGTCGAGGACGTCGACTTCCTGGCCCCGCTGAAGTTCTACCGCGACGAGCCGCGGACCGTGGAGGTGGTCGCCCGGATCCACCCCGACGGTGACGAGCTGGTCGCCGACTGCCGCCTGGAGGCGGAGCGGGTCCTCGCCGGGTCGCCGACCCCGCAGCGCACCGTCCACTTCACCGGCTCCGTCCGGCTGGCCCCGCAGGCGGCGCCGGGAGCGCCGGACGCGGCCCCGCTGCCCCTGCCCCCTCCGGACGGCACCGGCGTCGTCTCGCACGACGAGGTCTACCGGCTCTACTTCCACGGCCCGGCCTACCAGGTGGTGGGCGAGGCCTGGCGGGCCGACGGCGGGGCCGCCGCGCGTCTCTCCGACGACCTCCCCACCGACCGGGTCCCGGCCACCGGCGCCCTCCTGGTCGCGCCGCGCCTGGTCGAGCTGTGCTTCCAGGCCGCGGGCCTCTGGGAGGCCGGCGCGGAGGGCACGCTGGGCCTGCCGGCGCACATCGACCGGCTCACCGTGCTGGGCACGCCGGCCGAGGCACCGGACCTGATGGCCGTGGCCGTGCCGACCGGCGCGGGCGGCGACTCCTTCGACTGCCGCGTCCAGGACGCGCAGGGCAACGTCCTGCTGCGGCTCGACGGCTACCGCACCGTCGCGCTGCCCGGGCTGCTGGAGGACGACGTACGCGCCCCGCTGCGGGACGCCATGGCGACCACCGTCCCCTCATGAAGGCGATCCACCGGCTCGGCGTGGTCAACCGCGGCGAGCCCGCGATGCGGGTGCTGACCGCCGTGGCCGAGCTCAACCGCGGCGACGGTGCGCCGGACGGGAGCCGGCACGGCATCACCACGGTGGTGCTCTACACCGAGCCCGACGCCGAGGCCTGGTTCGTCCAGGAAGCCGACGAGGCGGTGTGCCTGGGCCCGGCCACCTTCCTCGACCCCACCGACGGGCACCGCAAGTCCCGCTACCTCGACGAGGCGGGCGTGCTCTCCGCGCTCGTCGCGGCCGGGTGCGACGCGGTCTGGGTGGGCTGGGGCTTCGTCTCCGAGCGGGCGTCGTTCGCGCAGCGCTGCGAGGAGGCCGGCCTGACGTTCGTGGGACCGGCGAGCAGCACCATCCGGCGGCTGGGAGACAAGGTGACCGCGAAGCGGCTGGCCGAGCTCGCCGACGTCCCCGTGGTGCCCTGGGGCGGCGGGCCGGTCGACGACCCGGCGGAGGCGTCCCGCCAGGCCGAGCGGCTGGGGTACCCGCTGGTCGTGAAGGCCGCGTCCGGCGGCGGAGGTCGCGGGATCAGACTGGTGCACGCCCCCGCGGACCTCGCCGACGCGCTCGCCTCGGCCCGAGCCGAGGCCGAGCTCGCCTTCGGGGACCCGACCGTCTTCCTGGAGCGGTTCGTGGCCGCTGCCCGTCACGTCGAGGTCCAGGTGGTCGCCGACGCCTACGGCACGGTGTGGGCGGTCGGGGTGCGGGACTGCAGCGTGCAGCGGCGCCACCAGAAGGTGATCGAGGAGTCCGCCTCGACCGCGCTCGGACGGGCCACCGAGGAGGCCGTCCGGGCGGCCGCGGTCCGGCTCGCCGTGGCCGCCGGCTACGTCAACGCCGGAACCGTCGAGTTCCTGGTCGACCCGGAGACCCAGGAGTTCCTCTTCATGGAGGTGAACACCCGGCTCCAGGTCGAGCACCCGGTCACGGAGGCCACCACCGGGCTCGACCTGGTCAAGCTCCAGCTCCAGCTCGCGGTCGGGGCACGTCTGGAGGGCGAGCCTCCGGAGCCGCACGGGCACGCCGTCGAGGCACGTCTGTGCGCGGAGGACCCCGAGCAGTCGTTCGCGCCGGCGCCGGGACGGATCGCCGCACTCCGGCTCGCGGGCGGGACCGGGGTCCGGGTCGACTCCGGCGTCCGCGATGGCGACGCCATCCCGCCGGAGTTCGACTCGATGATCGCCAAGGTGGTGGCCTGGGGCCGCGACCGGGACGAGGCGCTGGCCCGGCTCCGCCGCGCCCTCGCCCAGAGCCTGGTGGTCGTCGAGGGCGGCACGAGCAACCGGTCCTTCCTGCTGACCCTGCTCGACCGTCCCGAGGTCCGCTCCGGCGACGTCGACAACCACTGGCTGGACCGCCTCACCGCAGCCGAGGAGCACCTGGCCGCGCCGGACCCGGTGGCCCTGCTGATGGCCGCCGTGGAGGCCTCCCGCGCGGACCACGCCGCGGTCGAGGCCGCGTTCCACGCGGGTGCCCGGCGCGGGCGGCCCGAGGTGCCCGACCGCGTCGGCACCACCGCACAGCTGCGGTACGCCGGGGCGAGCCACACGCTCGAGACCTACCGGACCTCGCCGACGTCCTACCGCGTGCGGCACGGGAGGCTGGCGTGCGACCTGACCGTCGAGGTCGTCGACACCTACGAGCGGCGCGTGTGGTGTGCCGGACGCCGGCACCGGGTGGTCACGGTCACCCAGGGCGACGTCATCCGGGTCGTGGTCGACGACCGGGCCCACCGCCTCGTCCGGGACGACGGCGGCGCGGTCCTCGCCGGGTGGCCGGCGTACGTCGTGTCCGTCCTCGTCCGGGCCGACGACATCGTCGCCGAGGGTGACCCCGTGGCGGTGCTGGAGTCGATGAAGATGGAGTCCACCGTCGTCGCCCCGTACGCCGGCACGGTCACCGCGGTCGACGTGGTCCCCAACGCCCAGGTGGCCGCCGGCACGCCGCTCGTGCGTCTGCGCGCGACCGAGGGCACCGAGGGCCGCCTCGGTGCGGCACCCAGCGCCGCCGCGGCGGTCGACCTGGCCGGCCTGGAGCACCGGCCCGCTCCCGGCACCCCGCTGTGCGAACGGGTCTACGGCGCCCTGCGCAGCTACCTGCTCGGTTACGACCTCGACGCCACCACGCTCGCCCGGCTGCTCGCCGAGCAGCGCCGGCTGGCCGACGTGAGCCCTCCCGGCGACGCGGGTCTGCTGCAGTGCGAGGACGGTCTGCTCGACCTGGTCGCGGAGGTCGGGGCGCTCTACCGGCCGCGCTCCGACGACGACGCGGACGGCGCGACGGGCACCGCCAGCTCGCAGGAGTACCTGCTGGGCTTCCTGCAGTGGCTGGACGCGGACCGGGCCGGCCTGCCCGACTCCTTCCGCGACCGGCTGCTCACCGTCCTCGCCCACTACGGCGTCACCTCGCTGGAGCGGACCCCCGAGCTGTACGCCGCCACGGTGTGGATGTTCCGGTCGTTCTCCCGGGTCCACGAGCTCGTCCCCGTCGTCCGCTCGGTGCTGGAGCGCCGCCTGCGCGCCGGAAGCGTGCTAGTGCCCCTCGCCGACGAGGACATGCGGGCCCGGCTCGACCGGCTCGCCCACGCGGCGTTGGGCCGGCTGGACGGCGTCGCCGAGCTCGCCGACGACGTGCGGTTCCGCTACTTCGACGCGCCGGTGCTGGAGTCCCTGGTCGCCCACGAGTACGCCGACACCGAACGGGCGCTGTCGGAGCTCGCGACCGACCCCGACGGTCCGCAGCGGGCTGCGGTGGTCGCGCGCCTGGTCCGCTCCCCCCACCCCCAACGCGGCGCGCTGCTGCGGCGCTGGCTCGGGTCGGACGACCCGGCCCTGCACCGGGCCGTGCTGGAGATCTACGCGCGCCGGTTCTACCGGATCCGGGCCCTGCGCCACCTGCGCTTCGAGGAGCACGGGCCGGTGCTCCTCTGCCTGGCCGACTACGACGTCGACCTCAAGCACATCAGGCTGGTCGTCGCCTACTGCCCCCTCGACGACCTCCCCGCGGTCGCGCGTGCCGTGAGCCGGTCCCGGTCACAGAACCCCACCGACCGCGAGCTCACCGTCGACCTCGCCACCTGGCGTCCCGGCGTCCAGGCGCCGGTCGAGGACACCGCGGCCGAGATCGAGACCCTGCTCGCGCGCTGCGACTTCGGCGGGCCACTGCGCCGCCTCGACGTGACGGTGACGAGCTCCGCCGGGGACGACGCCGAGCACGCCCGGACCCAGCACCTCAGCTACCGTCCGGACGCCGGGGGTGCGCTGCGCGAGGACCCGCTCTACCGGAACCTCCACCCGATGCTGGCCAAGCGCCTGGACCTCTGGCGGCTGGCGAACTTCTCGCTGCGGCGGCTGGCCTCGGCCGAGGACGTCTACCTCTTCCACGGGGTCGCGCACGACAACCCGACGGACCGACGGCTCTTCGCCGTCGCCGAGGTGCGCGATCTCACCCCCGTCCGCGACGCCGCGGGCGTGGAGCACTACCCGTGGTTGAGCCGGATGGGCCTGCAGGCACTCGCGGCGATGCGCCTGGCCCTGGCGGGCTCCCCGCCCCGCGAGCGCCCCCGCGCCAACCGCATCGTGCTCTACGTCCGGCCCCCGTTCACGGTCCCGCGCGAGGACTGGGTCCAGCTCGCCCGCACCCTGGCTCCCCTGGCCCAGGGGGCCGACCTGGAGAAGGTGCTGCTGCGGGTGCACATCCCGGAGCCCGACGGGAGCCTCCGGGAGGCGGTCGTCGACGTGCAGGGGGTCGGGGGCGACGGCGTGACCGTGCTCGAGCGGGCACCCGGCGACGACCCGGTGCGGCCGCTGTCGCCGTACCGCCAGAAGGTCCTCGCCGCACAGCGCTTCGGGGTGCCCTACCCCTACGAGATCGTCCGCATGCTCGCCCCCACCCGGGGCGCCTCCGGCGACCTCCCGCCGGGCACCTTCGTGGAGCTCGACCTCGCCGAGGACGGCACCCTGCAGCCCGTCACGCGCGACCCCGGGCTCAACACCGCGCACCTGGTGGTCGGGCTGGTGACCAGCTTCACGAGCAAGGTCCCCGAGGGGATGACCCGGGTGGCGCTGTTCGGCGACCCCACCCAGGGGCTGGGCAACCTCGCCGAACCGGAGTGCCGCCGGATCCTGGCCGCGCTCGACCTCGCCGAGCAGCAGGGGGTGCCGGTGGAGTGGTTCGCCGTCTCCTCCGGAGCGCTGATCGCGATGGACTCGGGCACCGAGAACATGGACTGGATCGCCGACGTGCTGCGCTCCCTGGTCGGCTTCACCCAGCGCGGCGGCGAGGTCAACGTGGTCGTCACGGGCATCAACGTCGGCGGGCAGCCCTACTGGAACGCCGAGGCCACCATGCTGATGCACACGCGCGGCATCCTGGTCATGGTCCCCACCGCGACCATGGTGCTGACCGGCAAGCAGGCGCTCGACTTCTCCGGCGGGGTCTCCGCGGAGGACAACGCCGGGATCGGCGGCTTCGACCGGGTGATGGGCCCCAACGGACAGGCGCAGTACTGGGCCTCCGGGCTCGAGGACGCCTGCCGGACCCTGATGCGGCACTACGACCACACCTACGTGGTGCCCGGCGAGCGCTTCCCGCGCCGTGCCGTCTCGGCGGACCCCGTCGACCGCGACATCAGCAGCAGCCCGCACCCGGTGCTGCCGGGGAGCGACCTCACCCGGGTCGGCGACGTGTTCTCGCCCCGGCACAACGCCGAGCGCAAGAAGCCGTTCGACATCCGCGCCGTCCTCCGGGCGGTGACCGACGTCGACAGCGCGCCCCTGGAGCGCTGGTCCCGGTGGCGCGGCGCCGAGACCGCCGTGGTGTGGGACGCCCACGTCGGGGGGATCCCGGTGTGCCTGGTCGGCCTGGAGTCCCACGCGCTGCCGCGTCGCGGCTTCGTGCCGGCCGACGGCCCGACCTCCTGGAGCTCGGGGACGCTGTTCCCGCAGTCGGCGCGCAAGGTGGCCCGCGCCGTCAACGCCGCGAGCGGCAACCGGCCCCTGCTGGTGCTGGCGAACCTGTCCGGGTTCGACGGCTCGCCCGAGTCGATGCGGCACTGGCAGCTGGAGTACGGCGCGGAGATCGGGCGCGCGGTGACCAACTTCGACGGGCCGATCGTCTTCGTGGTCGTCTCCCGCTACCACGGCGGAGCGTTCGTGGTCTTCTCCAAGCGGCTCAACCCGGGGATGGAGATCGCGGCTGTGGAGGGGTCCTACGCCTCCGTGATCGGCGGTACACCAGCCGCGGCGACCGTCTTCGCCCGGGAGGTCCGCAGCAGGACCGAGCAGGACCCGCGGGTCGCCGCGGCCAGGGCCGCACTCGCCGCGGCAGCGCCCGCGGAGGTGGGCGCGGCGCGGGCCCACCTGATCCGGGTCACCGACGAGGCGCGGTCCGAGAAGCTCGGCCAGGTGGCCGACGAGTTCGACGCCATCCACACCATCGAGCGGGCCCGGGACGTCGGCTCCGTCGACGTGATCGTGCCCGCCTCCCGGCTGCGGCCCTACCTGGTCGACGCCCTGGAGCGCGGGATGTCCCGCGCCGGGGGGACCGTGGGCCCCTAGCGCCCGGCCTCAGTCGGCCACCGGGTTCGCGACCCACGAGTGCACCGGGGCCGCGGCACCGAGGTCGGCGCAGCCGGGCAGCGGCTCGGGCGGCGCGAGGGGACGGTCGGAGGCGACGGTGAGCAGGAAGACGCCCTCGCGCCGCCACCAGCCGGCCAGGCGCCCGCCCTCCACCGGCTCGATGCCGAGCGCCCCCCAGCCGCGGGTCTCCGGGTCCGGATCCCCGACGGCGACCTCCACGGACCGCGTGTCCCGGCGCAGGCCGGTGCGCAGCACCTTCAGGCCGCTCTCCTTCGCGGACCACAGCAGGTTGGCCGCCGCGTCCCAGTCGTGGGACGCACGGGAGGCCACGAAGTCGCGCTCGCGGTCGGTCAGGAAGTCCTCCACGAACCCCGCCGACCGCGGCTCCACGATCTCCAGGTCACAGCCCAGCCGACCCAGGTCCGTCCCGACCAGGCACACGGCCCACCCGGCCCGGTCGCTGACCGACACCTCCAGGCCGCAGCGCTCGCCGTCCACCAGCACGTAGGGCGCCCCGCCGGGATGGTGGGCCACCTCGATGCCGGCCAGTGGCCTCGGCGGTCCCCCGAGCGTGGCGAGGACCGCCTGCTTGGTCACCCACCGGCGCAGCAGGAACTCCGTACGCCGCTTGGTGAACCGCACCGAGGCGAGGTACCCCGCCTCCGCCGGGGTCAGGAAGTCCTGGTCCTCCGGCACCGCGTGCTCGCCCGCGGCCAGCCATCGGGCCTGCGACTCCACCGGCCCAGCGTACCTACGGCTTGACCGCCACCACCGGGCACGGCGCGTCGAGGATGAGGCGCTGGGCGACGCTGCCCATGATCAGCTTGCCGACCGGGGTGCGCCGCCGGACGCCGACCACGACGATCCGCGCGTCCTCCTCCTCGACCGTCCGCAGCACCTCCTCGGCGACGTCGGGCGACATCGAGCGCTGGAGCCGCGCGGGCACCGCCGCCGCCGCGAGCCGGCGCTCCAGGGCGGAGGCCTCGGCGTCCCCGGCGTACCGGGCGTCGACCAGCGCGTCGCCGCGGGTGACGTTGACGACGACCACCGCCTCGCCGGCGCGCTCGGCCTCTTCGAGGCCGTAGGTCAGTGCCGCCTCGCCGTAGGCGTCGGCGCTGTAGGCCACCAGGACCGTCATGAGCCCACCTTCTCCTCGTGTCGTGCCGGGTCGTCCGACCCGGACTGGGGTGCGCGGCGGCGGAGCAGGCCCTGGGCGACCGCCGCCACCACTCCGAGCCCGATCACCACGTAGACCAGCACAGCCACCGGCTCGCGCAGGAGCGTCGTGACGTCCCCCTCGGAGATGGCCAGCGCCTGGCTCAGCTGGTACTCCAGGCTCGGACCGAGGATCACCCCGATGATCAGGGGCAGCACCGGGATCCCGAAGCGCCGCATGACCAGCCCGAGGACGCCGAACACGAGCAGGAGCAGCAGGTCGAAGGCCTGGAAGTTCACGCTGTAGGCACCCAGCGAGGCGAAGAACAGGATGCCGGCGTAGAGATAGGGCCGGGGGGTGCGGAGGAGCTTGGCCCAGACCGGCGCCAGCGGCAGGTTGAGCACGAGCAGCAGCGTGTTGGCCACGAAGAGGCTCGCCAGCAGGGTCCACACCAGCTCGGGCTCGGTGTCGAAAAGGCCCGGCCCCGGCTGGATCCCGTAGCCCTGCATGGCGGCCAGGATCACCGCGGCGGTCGCGGTCGTCGGCAGGCCGATCGCCAGCAGCGGGACCAGGGTGCCGGCCGCCGACGCGTTGTTCGCGGCCTCGGGACCGGCCACGCCCTCGATGGCGCCGTTGCCGAACTCCTCCGGGTGACGGGTGAGCTTCCGCTCGGCGAGGTAGGAGAGCAGGGTCGGCATCTCGGCGCCACCGGCCGGCAGGGCACCGAAGGGGAAGCCCAGGGCCGTGCCCCGCAGCCAGGGCTTCCAGGAGCGGCGCAGGTCGGAGCGGCTCATCCAGGGCACCCCCACGGGGATGATCCCCAGCGGCTTGCGCCGCAGGTGGGCCGCCACCCACAGCGCCTCGCCCAGGGCGAAGACGGCGACGGCGACCACGACGATGTCGATCCCGTCCGCCAGGAGCGGGTTGCCGAAGGTGAGGCGCGCCTGCCCGGTCTGGGTGCCGACCAGGCCGACCGCCAGCCCGAGGAAGAGCCCGATGAAGCCGCGCAGCCGTGAGTTGCCGAGCACCGCGGTGACGGCGAGGAGCGCCAGCAGCATCAGCGCGAAGTACGACGGCGCGCCCAGCTGGACGACCAGGTCCGCCACGGGCGGCGCGAAGAACACCAGCAGGGCGGTGCCGATCGAGCCGGCCACGAAGGAGCCGATGGCCGCGGTCGCCAGCGCTTGGGCCGCCCGACCGGCCTTGGCCATCTTGTTGCCCTCCAGGGCGGTGATCACCGAGGACGACTCGCCCGGCGTGTTCAGCAGGATCGAGGTCGTCGAGCCGCCGTACATGCCGCCGTAGTAGATGCCCGCGAACATGATCAGGGCGCTGCTCGGGGAGACGTTGTAGGTGACGGGGAGCAGCAGCGCCACCGTCATGGCCGGTCCGATCCCGGGCAGCACGCCGACCGCCGTGCCCAGCAGCACGCCCAGGGCGGCGTACATCAGGTTGGTGGGGGTGAGCGCGCTGGAGAACCCGTCGAGGAGCAGGGAGAGGGTGTCCATCACAGCACTCCGTCCAGGATGCCGGCGGGGATGGGGACGCCCAGGCCGACGTAGAAGCCGTACCACGTACCCACCGAGAGCAGTGCTCCGATCGCCAGGTTGAGCACCGGGCGACGACTGCCGAGCACCCACGCCGAGCCTGCGAAGAGGAACGCGCCGGTCACGGCCCAGCCGAGGACTCCGATCAGGGCGATGTTGGCGGCGAACACGCCGCCGAGCATCGCCACCGTCGGCCAGTCGGCCTGCTGGCTCAGGTCGACGTCCTCGCCCTCCTCCGCCTGCGGGCGGTCACCTCGGAAGGTGGCCACCCCCAGCAGCGCCGCGAGCAGGACCAGGGCGGCGCCGATGACGTAGGGGAACGCGCTCGGCTGCACCGGCTGGTCCGAGAAGGCCGGCTCCAGCCCCGAGGCGTCGTAGATGACGTAGGCGCCGACCGCGGCGACGAAGGCCGCCAGCCCGTACTGCGCGCTGTCCGTTCGCGTGCTCATGCCAGTCCCAGCTCCTTCAGGGTCGTCTCGACGCGCGTCTCCTGCTCGTCGAGGAACGTCTCGAACTCCTCACCGGAGGCGAAGGCGTCGATCCAGCCGTTCTTCTCCAGCTGCGCCTTCCACGCCGGAGTCGCGTGCATCTCCTCGAGCAGGTCGGTGAGCTCGCGGCGGGTGGCGCTCGAGATGCCGGGCGGGGCGAAGACCCCGCGCCAGTTGGTGAAGACGAGGTCGATGCCCGACTCCTGCAGGGTCGGCGCGTCGACGGTGGGCAGGCGCTCGGTCCCCGAGGTGGCCAGCACCCGGAGCGAGCCGTCCGCGATCTGTCCCTCGAACTCGCCCAGACCACTGGTGCCGACGTCGATCTTCGAGCCGAGCAGGGCCGAGGTCAGCGGCCCACCGCCGTCGTAGGTGATGAAGTTGACCTCGCGCGGGTCGACACCGACCGCAGCGGCCAGCTGCATGGGGAAGAGGTGGTCGGGGCCGCCGGGGGACGAGCCCCCACCGACCGTCACCGAGCCCGGGTCCGCCTTCCAGGCGTCGACCAGGTCCTGCACCGTGCGGAAGGGCGAGTCGGCGGGCACGAGCAGGCCCTCCTGCTCCTCGATCAGCCGGGCCAGCGCCGTCGCGTCCGACACCCGGGCCGAGGAGCGGTTGGTGTAGACGGCCCCGACGACGCCGAGCCCCATCGTCATCAGGAGGTCGTCGGCGCCCTTCTCGTTGAGCAGCCGCTGCATCGCGACACTGCCGCTGGCGCCGATGACGTTGGTGACCTCGAAGCGACCGGTGAGGCCGTCCTCCTCCATCACGTGCACGGCCGCACGCCCGGTCTGGTCGTAGCCTCCGCCCGGGCTGTTCGGGATCATCATCCGCAGCCGGCGGTTGCCCGGCTCGTCCCCGCTCCCGTCCCGGGTCACGCCGCACGCGCCCGTGACGAGCACCAGGCAGCCGACCAGCAGCGCCGCGAGCGCTCGTGTCGTCCTGCTCATCCGTCCTCCTCCGCACCTGTCGGTGACGACGGTCGCCTCGAGCGGCCGTCTGGGACGATCATGGGGACCGCTGTGACTGTGGTCACCCTTGCGGTCGCAAAGGAGGTTCTGTTCGTTGTGGTCGACGCCCGGGCGACGGCTGTCGCTCGCCGCCCAGCTGCTGGTGCTGCAGCTGGCCGTGCTGGCCTGCGTGCTCGCCGTGGTCGGCGTCATCTCCGTGCGCCAGTCCACCCGGGTCTTCGAGGAGGAGCGGGGTAGCCAGCTCCGCTCCGCGGCCGAGTACCTCTCCAACGTCCCCGTGGTCCGCTCGCAGATCCGCGGCGCCGACGCGGCGACCCGCCTCGCACCGGCGGTGGACCGGGCCTTCGCCCTCACCGCCGCCGACCGGGTCGAGATCGCGGCACCGGACGGCCGGGTGCTCGCCTCGTCCGACCCGCCGGAGGTCGGGACGGCCGCGCAGCTGGGTGACAGCACGGTGACCGAAGGCCGTGGCTGGAGCGGGCGGGTCGAGACGCCGCAGGGGTCCGTGCTGGCCGCGCACGCGCCCATCCTCGCCGCCGACGGCACCCTGCTCGGCATCACGATCGCCGAGGCGGACTACCCGACCACCTGGCAGCGGCTCACCACGGCCGCACCGGACCTGATCCTCTTCCTCGGCATCGGCGCCCTGCTCGGCGTGGCCGGCTCCGTCCTGCTGTCCCGGCTGATGTGGCGGGGCACCCGCGGGTTGCGCGCCGCGGAGATCGCCACCCTCGCCGACCACCGCGAGGCGCTGCTGTTCAGCATCCGGGAGGGGGTCGTCGCCGTCGGGACGGACGGCCGGGTCACGATGGCCAACGACTCCGCCCGCGAGCTGCTCGGGCTCCCCGACGACGTCGTCGGTGCCGACGTCACGGACCTGCACCTCGACCCCGCCGTGGAGTTGCTCCTGCTCGACGACGAGGAGTCCCGCGACGCGGTGCTGGTGGTCGGCGACCGGGTCCTGGTCTTCAACCAGCGCGCTGCCTCCAGCCGGGGCACGGGCATCGGTACCGTCACCACCATGCGCGACCGGACCGAGCTCGTCGCCGTCCGCCACCAGCTCGCCGCCAACCTCTCCCTGACCGACACCCTGCGAGCTCAGACCCACGAGTTCGCCAACCAGCTCCACACCATCTCCGGGCTGATCCAGCTCGAGGAGTACGACGAGGTGGTGGCGCTCATCGGCGAGACCACCCGACGGCGACGCGAGCTCACCGGCTTCGTGGCCGCCCGGGTGCGCGACCTCCCCCTCGCTGCCCTGCTCATCGCGAAGGCCAGCGTGGCCGACGAGAAGGGCGTCGCCCTGGAGCTGGCCGAGACGTCCCAGCTCGCGGCACAGCCACCCGAGGTCTCGGCCGACCTGGTCACGGTCGTCGGCAACCTGGTCGACAACGCCGTCGACGCGTGCCGTGGCGAGGTCGGCGCCCGGGTGGAGGTCGTGGTCACGTGCTCCGAGCAGGCCGTCCACGTCGAGGTCCGTGACAACGGGCCGGGAGTGCCGTCGGGAGCCCAGGACGACATCTTCGAGCGCGGGTTCTCCACCAAGCAGGGCGACGCGACGGGGCGCGGCATCGGGCTGGCCCTCGTCCGCCTGATCTGCCGGGAGCGCGCCGGGAGTGTGGCCGTGACCCGGGAGGACACCCAGACGGTGTTCCGGGTGGACCTGCCGACGCTCGCCGAGGTCGGGAGCCCGGCATGATCGACGTCCTCGTGGTCGACGACGACTTCCGCGTCGCCCGCATCCACGCCGGCTTCGTCGAGCGGACTCCCGGCTTCCGCGTGGTGGGGGCGGCGCACACCGGCGCCCAGGCGCTCGAGCTCGCCGCGCAGCTCGACCCGGACCTGATCCTGCTCGACGTGCACCTGCCCGATCTCAGCGGGCTGCAGATCCTCGCCGAGCTCCGCGCCCGCGGGAGCGTGGCCGGCGTGGTCATGGTGACCGCCGAGCGTGACGTCGAGGTGGTCCGCACGGCACTGCACGGCGGGGCCCTGCAGTACCTGGTCAAGCCGTTCCCCTACGAGGAGCTCGCCGTCCGGCTCGAGCGGGTGCGCGACGCGCTGGCCTCGTTGACCGCTGGCGAGGCCGACCAGGAGACCATCGACCGGGTGTTCTCCGGTGGCGTCCGCGGCACTGGCCCCCTGTCGTTGCCGGTGCCGTTGCCCAAGGGGCTCAGCCGCACCACGGCCGACCTCGTCCTGGGCTCCCTGCGCGAGCGCGGCGAGCAGTCGGCCGCCGCCTGTGCGGAGGCGCTGGGCCTGTCCCGGGTCACCGCGCGACGGTACCTGGAGCACTTCGTCGCCGACGGCTCGGCCGCGGTCCGGCTGAACTACGGCGGGTCCGGTCGACCCGAGCACCTGTACCGCCCGGCGTGACCCGATTGGGTGTCCGGGCCCCTTCTCTGCGACACTGGGGGCTGCGTGGAGGGGAGTATTCCTTCGCGGCGGAGCCGTCATCACGGACGCCGGACCTCGTGCAGGTCTCGGCGGCCCGGTTCCGTCGGCCCACCCCAGGGCGGAAGAGACCTCCGGAGACCTGACCTGCCCGTCTGCCTCCGGAGGTAGTAGCTCATGGATGTCCACCCCTGGCTGTGGGGCGTCACCGTCCTGGTGACCGCCGCCGTCCTGCTCGTCGACGTCGTCGTGATCGGACGACGCCCGCACGAGCCGTCGATGGGCGAGGCCGGCCGCTACCTCGCCGTCTACATCGGCCTCGCGGTCCTCTTCGGGCTCGGCGTGTGGTTCTTCGCCGGCGGCCAGTACGGCGGTGAGTTCTTCGCCGGGTGGCTCACCGAGTACTCGCTCTCGGTCGACAACCTCTTCATCTTCATCATCATCATGGGCACCTTCGCCGTCCCGCGGGAGCTGCAGCAGACCGCGCTGATGGTCGGCATCGTGCTGGCGCTGGTGATGCGCGGCATCTTCATCGCGCTGGGTGCGGTCGCCATCGAGCAGTTCAGCTGGGTCTTCTACCTGTTCGGAGCGTTCCTGGTGTGGACGGCGTTCAAGCTGGCCACCTCCGGCGACGAGGACGAGGAGTTCGAGGAGAACCGGCTGATCCTCTTCGTGGAGAAGCGGTTCCCCGCGACCAAGGAGTTCCACGGCACCAAGCTCGTCGTGGTCGAGAACGGCAAGCGGCTGATCACCCCGATGCTCGTCGTGATGATCGCGCTGGGCACCACCGACCTGCTCTTCGCGCTCGACTCGATCCCGGCGATCTACGGGCTGACCAAGGAGCCCTACCTGGTCTTCACCGCGAACGTCTTCGCGCTGATGGGCCTGCGGCAGCTCTACTTCCTCATCGGGGGGCTGCTGAAGCGCCTCGTGTACCTGTCGTACGGCCTCGCGTTCCTGCTCGGCTTCATCGGCGTCAAGCTCGTGCTGCACGCCCTGCACGAGAACGAGGTGCCCTTCATCAACGGCGGCGAGCACGTCGAGTGGGCGCCCGACATCCCGATCTGGGTGTCGCTCGCGGTCATCGTCGGCACGCTGGCGGTGACCACCGTGGCCAGTCTCGTCGCCGACCGGCGGCGCACGGACGTCTCGGTGGCTACCGACGGGTAGCCCTGCCGACCTTCCCGGTTCCCTCCCATGCGAACACGTGTCCGGGTTATGGTCGAGGCGTCTCGAGCGCCGCACCCCCCTCATCCGCGGCGCGCGCAAGCTGCTGCACGCGTGCTGTGCGGCGCCAGATGGTTGGGAGGCCACCCGGTGATCAGGACAGCAGTCTCACTCGTCTGCGCGGGCGTCGTCGCCGCGCTGACCGCGCTGTCGCCGGTCACCGCCCACGCCACCACTGCCCGCGGTGCGGTCGTCGTCGACGGCCGCCGCAGCGTGGCCACCCCGGTCCGGGCCGCGAGCTTCAACATCAAGAACGTCGTCTTCGCGAAGAACCCCGAGGCTGCGTGGCTCAAGCGCCGCAGCGTCATCATCGACCAGGTGCTCGCCGAGAAGGTCGGCGTGATGGGCATCCAGGAGGCCAACCCGGGGCGCTACACCGGGATCGCCTACCCGGACGGGCCCAACCAGTACCTCGACCTCAAGAACGGCCTGAACAAGGCCTCCGGCGGCGCCTACCGGATGACCAGCAACAAGTCCTTCAACTGCGTCAACCCCGACACCTGGCACAACTGCGTCGCGAAGGACCAGGGCGCCTCCCGCAGCACCCGGATCATCTACGACAGCAACCTGTTCGACGTCGTCGACAAGGGGTCGGTGCTCTACCGCAAGCAGATCCGCGAGGACCGCTACCTGGTCTGGGCGATCCTGAAGATCAAGGCCACCGGCAAGCAGTTCCTCTTCACCACCACGCACCTGACTAGCGGCGACCCGGACATCCGGCAGGCCCAGTGGCGGCAGATGATCCGGCTGATCGACAAGCTGAAGGGGAAGCTGCCGGTCATCGCCACCGGTGACTTCAACGTGCAGAAGTACAACCCCATCGCCAAGACCATGCTGCCGGCGATGAAGGAGGCCGGCTACGGCGACGTGCTCGACCAGCAGTACGGCCTCAACCCGCTCTCCCCCGCCGTCCGGGCCGAGCGGCTGGTGAACGGCTGGATCAGCTCCTACAACCACAACCGGCTCGACGTGGCCGACTTCGGGTTCGCCGACCAGCGCCAGAAGATCGGCAACAACATCGACTGGGTGTTCGCCTCCAACGACCTCGAGGTCAAGGAGTGGGAGGTCGTCGTCGACTACGACCCGGACACCCTCAAGGTCGTCGGGACGCTGCCCTCGGACCACAACATGGTCCGGGCCACCGTGCTCATCCCCTGACCGGGACGAGACTGCCCGGGGTCAGGTCCGCGATCGACGCGTAGCCGTTGAGCCCCATCGTCAGGTCCGCCTCGGCGAGAAGGCTGCGCAGCACGTGGACCGTCCCCGCGGTGCCGCCCACCACGGCGCCGTACCCGTACGGGCGGCCGATCCCGACCGCGGTCGCACCGAGCGCCAGCGCCTTGACCACGTCGGCGCCGTTGCGCACGCCGGAGTCGAACAGCACCGGCAGGCCCTCGGCGGCCTCGACCACCCCCGGCAGGAAGTCCAGGGCCGGCGCGCTGGCCGCCTGCCGGCCACCGTGGTTGGAGCAGTAGATCCCGTCGACTCCCCCGTCCCGGGCCCGCCGTACGTCGTCGGGGTGGCAGATGCCCTTGAGCACCAGTGGCAGGTCGGTCAGACCACGCAGCCAGGCGAGGTCGTCCCAGGTCAGCGCGGGGTTGCCGAACGTGCCCGCCCAGGCCGCGACCACCCCGCTCGGGTCGTCCTCCGGGGACGCGGCCAGCAGTGAGCGGAAGACCGGGTCGGAGGAGTAGTTCGCCAGGCAGGAGCCCTGGAGCTGCGGCATCGCCGCGTGCTTCAGGTCGCGCGGGCGCCAGCCCAGCGTCCAGGTGTCGAGCGTGACGACGAGCGCCCGGTAGCCGGCCGCCTCCGCCCGGTGCACCAGGCTCTCGGCCAGCTCGCGGTTGTTCGGCGTGTAGAGCTGGAAGAGGCCCGGGGTGTCCCCCAGCTCGGCGGCCACGTCCTCCAGCGGGTCCTGCATCAGCGTCGACCCGACCAGCGGGACCCCCGTCTCGGCGGCGGCGCGGGCCACGGCGAGGTCGCCGTGCCGGTCCTGGGTCATCACGCCGATCACGCCGATCGGGCACATGAAGATCGGGCTCGGCAGATGGAGACCGAACAGCTCGACGGAGAGGTCCCGCTGGGCCGCGCCGGCCAGCATCCGCGGGACGAGCCCCCACCGGTCGAACGCCGCCACGTTGGCGGACTGGGTGTGCTCGTTGCCGGCGCCGCCGGCGACGTAGTCCCAGAGCACCGGGTCCAGCACCTGCTGCGCGGCCTCCTCCAGGCCGTCGAAGGACATCGGGAACGCGGGCCGCTCCCCCGCCAGCCCGGCGAAGTAGAGGCCGAGCTGGAAGTCGCCGAAATTCGTCATCGAGCCAGGGTAGGGGGGAGAGGAACCCCGGACTACAGTGCCGACATGACCGACTACGCCGTCACCAACCCTGCCACCGGCGAGATCCTCGCGAAGTACCCGACCGCCACCGACGAGCAGATCGCCCAGGCTGTCGCCGACGCCACCGCAGCCCACGAGGGCTGGTCGCGCGGCTCGACCGTCGCCGAGCGCGCCGCCCTGATCCGCCGGGTCGCCGAGCTCCACAAGGAGCGCCGCAAGGACCTCGCCGCGATCATCAACCGCGAGATGGGCAAGTCCTTCCCGGGCGCCCTGGGCGAGGTCGACTTCTCCGCCGCGATCTACGAGTTCTACGCCGACAACGCCGAGCGGTTCCTGGCCGACGAGCCCATCGACCTGCTCGACGGCGAGGGCTCCGCAGTCGTCAAGCGCAGCTCGATCGGCCCGCTGCTGGGCATCATGCCGTGGAACTACCCCTACTACCAGGTCGCCCGGTTCGCCGGCCCCAACCTGGTCATCGGCAACACCATCGTGCTCAAGCACGCCCCGCAGTGCCCCGAGTCGGCCGCGGCGATGGAGCAGATCTTCGCCGACGCCGGCTTCCCCCACGGCGCCTACGTCAACGTCTACGCCACCAACGAGCAGGCCGCCGACATGATCGCCGACCCGCGCATCAAGGCCGTCTCGCTGACCGGGTCCGAGCGGGCCGGGGCAGCGGTCGCCGAGATCGCCGGGCGCAACCTGAAGAAGGTCGTCCTGGAGCTCGGCGGCTCCGACCCCTTCATCGTGCTCGGCTCCGACGACCTCGACGCCACCGTCGAGGCCGCCGCCGAGGGTCGCCTGGACAACTGCGGCCAGGCCTGCAACGCGGCCAAGCGGTTCATCGTCGTCGAGGACCTGTACGACGACTTCCTGGCCAGGTTCACCGAGAAGGTCCTCGCCGCGACCGACCTCCCGCCGCTGTCCTCGCAGACCGCCGCGGACAACCTGGCCCGCCAGGTCGACCGCGCCGTCGAGCAGGGCGCCACGCTGACCTCGACCGGGGAGCGCAACGGCGCCTTCTTCCCGCCCGGTGTGCTGACCGGGGTCCAGCCCGGCACCGACGCCTACCACCAGGAGCTCTTCGGCCCGGTCGCGATCGTCTTCAAGGTCGGCTCCGAGGACGAAGCCGTGACGCTGGCCAACGACACCCCCTTCGGCCTCGGGTCCTACGTCTTCACCAACGACCCCGACCAGGCCCAGCGGGTCGCGGACCGCATCGAGGCCGGCATGGTCTTCGTCAACGGCGTCGGCGCCGAGGGCGTCGAGCTGCCGTTCGGCGGCATCAAGCGCTCCGGCTTCGGTCGCGAGCTGGGCCGCTTCGGCATGGACGAGTTCGTCAACAAGAAGCTCATCCGCACGGTGGCGTGACCGGTCCACCTCACGGCCAGGTCAAGTTCGGCTCAGGTTGGCGCTTCGGTCACCACCCGTCGGGGAACATGGACGGTGGTGGGGGTGGCTGCTGTTTCCGACCGGTGCCGAGACGCTGTGGGGTAAGCGCGGTGCCGGGAGGTTCTCCCAGCAGTGGCCGCCGACCAACCACGAGGTCCCTGGTCTCGGCGCGCGGCTCCCAGTGCTCGCAACGAGGCCGGGGGCCTCACCCCGTCATCGGCCTCCAGGAGCCCTGTCAGCGGCGGTGCGTGACCCCGGCCTCGACCACGACGTTGGTCGACTTGATCACCGCGGTGGCCGGCACACCCGGCTCCAGGCCGAGCTCGTCGGCGGCCTCGCGGCTCATCAGCGAGACCACCCGGTAGTCGCCGCAGGCGAGCTCGACCTGCGCCATCACGCCGTCCTTCACCACGGAGACCACCACGCCGCCGAAGCGGTTGCGTGCGCTGGAGACGGCGTTGCCCGGGTTGGTCGAGGCGATCAGCGGGGCCAGCCGGTCCGCCGGAAGCACCCGCTGGTTGCCGCGCCGCTCGAACTCGACCCGCCCCTCGGCCTCCCACCGCCGGAGGGTGTCGACGCTGACGCCGACCGCCTGGGCCACCTCGCCGATCCGCAGGAACTCCGCCATGCGCCCCAGCCTAGGGTGCGCCCGACCGCGTGACCCCGCCGTAGATGCCGCGGCGGACGACCCACGGCTGCAGGACGGTCTCGACCGACCAGGCCGGGAACCGAAACGCCTGCCCGCCCGGCGCGAACACCTGGAGACCGTCGGGCTGCGCCCCGAGCACCGAGCCCCACCGGGAGCGGCGGGGCTGGTAGCGGCGCAGCGGCCGGCCGGCGACGTGCGCCCGGACGTTGCGGGCGACCACGCGGTCGGCGCGGTTGCGGGCCGAGCCGCGCAGCGGGTCGGTGGCCGCGACGTCGCCGACCGCGAACACCTCGGGGTGCCCGGGCAGCTGCAGGGTCGGCGTCACCCGCACGAACCCGTCGTCGTCCAGCAGGGTGGTCGGCAGCCAGCCGGTGTTGGGGCGGACCCGGCCGACGGCCCAGAGCACCACGTCGGCCGTGGTGGGCGCCTGACCGGAGGCCCACGTGACGGGCGCGTCGGTGAGGGCGTCGCAGCCGAAGCCCGCCGGGACCTCGGCCCGGTGTCCCGGATGCAGCCCGACCCCGTGCTCCACCAGCCGGGCCCGGACGTTCGCCCAGACCCGGGGGTGGTGCTGCGGGAGCGCGCGCTCGCGTGGGAAGTAGAGGTCGACCCGGGTCGACGGCCACCGGGTGGCCAGGTTGAGGGCGCTGGACACCGCGGCGGCACCACCCCCGACCAGGGCGATCGAGCGGGCCGCAGCCAGCCGTTCGTGCGGTCCGCGCAGCGAGCGGTCCACCTCGTCGGCGCTCTGCAGGTCGGGGGTGCGCCAGAAGCCGTTGGTCACGCCGGTGGACACGACGAGCACGTCGTACGGCTCGGTGGTGGGGGTGCCGTCGGCGAGCCTCACCGCGACCTCCCGGGAGGCGAGGTCGAGGGCGGTGAGGGTGCCGTGCACGGTGCGGACCCCTCGCAGCCGCCGGTAGCGGTCGAAGTCGACGCGGTAGTCGCGCGCCCACTCCTCGGGGCGGCTCAGCCGGCGCCCGAGCTCCTGGCCGCTGACCAGGCCGGGCTTGGAGCTGATCCCGACCACGTCCAGCCGGCGCGCGAGGTGCAGGGCGGTCAGCAGCCCGCTGTCGCCGAGGCCGGCGACCACGACCCGCGTCACCCGGGCGCCTTGCGGGGCGGGCGCGGCACCAGCTTGGACACCCGGTCGACGACCTGCTGGTAGTCGGGCCGCCGCTCGAGGCTGCGCTCCTCCATCATCGGGATGCTGGCACCGAGGAACATCGCCAGCATCGCGGCCGCACCGAGGGGCAGCCACCAGGCGTCGCCGGGCGACGCGGCGATGCCGAAGAGGGCCACCGCGCACCAGAACCCGAGCTCCCCGAGGTAGTTGGGGTGCCGCGACCACGCCCACAGCCCACGGTCCATCACCTGACCGGGCTCGCGGCGGGCGACGAAGCGGTGCATCTGGACGTCGGCGACGAGCTCGAGGGCCACCGCTCCCAGGCCCAGCAGGAAGGCCACCACGTCGAGCCAGCCGAACGGACGTCCGGGCCGGGTCACCACGACGTACGCCGGGAGCAGTGCGAGGAAGACCTGCAGGGTCGGGAAGAGGTGGATCGCGGCGAGGTCGACCAGCAGCTCGGCACGCCCGGCACGGTCCCGCAGCAGCGGGTAGCGCCAGTCCTCGTGGTGCAGGCCGGGGAACGAGTAGACCCAGTTGGCGGTCAGCCGGACCGCCCAGAGCAGCACCACGACCAGCAGCAGCGTGGCGCGGGTGCGGTCGGGGCCCGGGTCGGCCTGGCTCCACCAGTAGAGGACCAGCGCGGGCGGGACGACGCTCCAGTAGGCGTCGTAGAAGCTCGAGTTGTGGTGGGCCCGGCTGAACGCGAAGACCACGAGGGTGGCCAGCACGTCGGCCAGCAGCGAGTCCAGCCACAGCCGCCCCGTGCCCGGCCCCCAGGCCAGCCAGGCGGCCGCCACCGCCAGCGCGACGACGTACGCCACGCCGACCCGCGCCAGGGACGCCCCTCTGCTCATGGAGCAGAGGGTAGTAGAACTTGTTCTCGTCCGGGGTCAGCGGCGGGTGGCCGCAGCCAGCCGGGCGCGGGCCAGGGCGGCCTCGACACCGGCGGGGACCGCGACGTGACGCGGCATCCGTCGTGCCTCGGCGGCCGGCAGGGCGGGCTTGCCCGGGGTGAACAGCCAGGCCTGGAACAGGGCGTCGAGGTCCTTCCCCGAGATCCGCTCGGCCAGCCGGATGAACTCCGGCGTGCTGACGTTGCCGCCGGCGCGGGAGGCCGCCCAGCGCCGCAGGATGCGGAAGAAGTCGTCGTCGCCCACGGCGAGCCGCAGCTGCTGCAGGGTCATCGCGCCCCGGAAGTAGACCGGGTACTCGAAGAGCTGGTCGGGGCCCGGGTCGCCGATCGTGAGCTGCCACCACGGGTGGTCGTCGGGGATGAACCCGCTGTAGAAGAAGTCGAACTGCTCCTGCGGGGTGGACAGGCCCTCGTGCTCGAACCAGAGCCACTCCGCGTACGTCGCGAAGCCCTCGTTGAGCCAGATGTCGCGCCAGCGGTGCACGGCGAGGCTGTCGCCGTACCACTGGTGCGCGAGCTCGTGCACGACCACGTCGTCGCCGGAGAGCGGGTCGGTGAAGAAGTCGCGGGCGTAGACGGGGCGGGTCTGGGTCTCGAGCGCGAACCCGAGCCCGCGGACGTCGTCGACGATGCCGCCGACCGAGCGCCACGGGTAGGGCCCGAACTGGCCGGCCAGGAAGGCGATGATCTCCGGCTCGCGGGCGAACGAGCCGGCGGCGATGCTGCCCTCCGAGGGCGGCAGGTCGGCCACGGTGCCGACGGTCCAGTCGTTGTCGTTGCCGGGGCTGCCGGCCGGTGCCCCCGGCACCGTCCACCCGTCCAGCCCGTTCTCGAAGGAGGTGCTCCCCTGCCCGGTGGAGACGACGACGTCGTCGACGAAGACGCCCTTGTTCTGCACCTCGGGGTCGCTGGCGTAGCTGATCGACAGCTCGACCGACCGCCCGGAGTAGGCCCCGAGGTCGACCTGCCACTGCTCGGGTCCGTCGCTGGCCCCGGACGCGGCCCACCACTGCCCGGTGGCCCCGGTGGGCGTGCAGGTGCCGGCCCCCTGGTCGACGGTCAGGTAGTGGCTGGAGAGGAACGGCTGCACGTCGGGCCAGCCGGTGCACGACTGGCCGGTGTCCTGGCTGGTGTGGCCGTTCAGGTCCTCCAGGGTGGTCCAGTCGTCGGAGCCGACCGTGTGCACCTCGACGAACGCGTAGTCCCAGTCCTGCTCGGTGTCGCGGGTGATCGTGAAGCCCACTCCTGCTCCCCCGGCCGGGACGTCGAGGGTGTGGGTGAGTCGCTTGTAGGACCCGTTGGCCTGCTGCGACACCGCGAAGTGGGTGCCCGTGGACGGCCGGGCGACGGGGTCGAAGAGGTCGGGGTCGATGCCGTCGACGAAGCGGAGCCCGTCGCGACGGTAGGAGGTGACGTCGAAGCGCCCCACGTCGACGGTCGCGAGATAGCTGGCCATCGGGTCGGGGGCACGCCAGGTCCAGGTGGTCCAGCCCGGGTCGGCCGGGTGCCGGCCCACCAGCCGGCCGTTGGCGAGGACCTGCCGGCTCTCGGGCACGGTCACGCGGAAGGTGTAGGAGGCCTTGTCGGTCGGGTGGTCGTCGACCGGGAACCAGCTGGCCGCGACGTGCGGCTGGCCGGCGATGTCGAACCCGTCGTCGGTGGCGATGAACCCGGCGCCGTCGAGCCGCTCGGGGACGCCGTCGTAGCGGACCTCCACGGCGAAGCGCTGGTGCCGGCGCAGCGGCCGTGCGGGGACGACCTGGAGCTCCTGGCCCTCACGGGTCCAGGTGGCCGGCCGGCCGTCCACGGTGACGCTGCGGACGGTGAGCCCGACCAGGTCGAGGTCGAAGGCCGACAGTGCCTGGGTGCTCGTCGCGCGGAGCTTCGCCTGGCCGCCCAGCAGGCCGGTGTAGGGGTCGTAGCGGAGCCGCAGGTCGTAGTGCCGGACGTCGTACCCGCCGTTGCCGTCCAACGGGTAGTAGTCGTCCCCGATCCCGGGAGACCCGGGGGTCGGGGCGGCCCTGGTCGCGGCTGCCACCGGCACGGTGGCGAGCAGGAGCGAGAGGACGCTGACGCCGATGGCCCTGTGCAGCACGGTGAAGCCCCCGTTGCGTTGCTGGTGTGGCCGGTCCCTGCGAACCTAAGCCCGTCGCCGCGCCGGTGCAACCGTCGTCAGGGGCGGGCTGCGCTGCCCTCGCGCTGCTCCTCGGACGCGCGCTGCACCGGGACCAGACCGGTGGTCGCGGGCGCGGCGAGCCAGGGGTGCGCCGACTCCAGCTCGTCGAGCTCGCGCCGTACGTCGGCGAGCAGGGCCTCCCGGGTCTCCCCGGCGGGCGCCATCGCGAGGTCCAGGACGAGGCGGGTCGTGACCGGGTCGGCGCACTCCAGGCCCGACCAGGCCGGGTCGTCGTGCCGGCGGAGCAGCACCCGGCCGGCAGCGTCGTGCTGCGGCGCGTCGACCAGCGACCACCACCAGTTCCACTGCTCACCGGCGACGAAGGCGAGCCGGAGGTCGGTCACCACCAGGTGCCCGTCGTAGGCCTGCAGCGTCACCCGGCGGCCGTCGTCGCCGGCGGTCTCGAAGAGCCGGGCGGAGGTGACGTGCAGCGGGCGCTCGCCGGGGAGCAGGCCCACCCCGGGCAGGTCGGGCACGGGGCCGGTGTGCCCCTGCTCGGCGACGTCGAGCAGGGCGACCAGGGCGTCGCGGCGGGCCCGGGTGGCGCCGTCCTGCCCGGGGCCCTCGTCCACGGCGCTCCGGGCGCTGCGGCGACGGACGAGGGCGTACCCGCCGCCGGCCACGGCGAGGCCCAGCGCGACCAGGAGCACGTACAGGCCGACCGGTGGTGGCGGGTCGACCGCGACCCGGGACACCGCCCGTGCGGTCGTCGCCCGGCCGTAGGAGTCCGTGGCGGTGACCTCGATCCGGTAGCTGCCGGCCTCGACGTCACGCTCCACCAGGCGGCCGCGGGCACCGGCCTCGAAAGTGCCGGTGTCCACCACGCGGCTGCCCGCCCCGACCAGCCGCCAGGAGACCTCGGCGCCCTCGTCGGTGGAGATGGTCGCCCCGAACCGTCCGTCGGCGGCGAGGGACTCCTCGGGGGTCACGGTGAGGCGGGGCGCGGTCGCGTCGACGACCGCGTCGACGGCCGAGGACCCGGTGCGGCCCTGCGGGTCGCGGACCGCGATCCGGACGCCCTCGTAGGTGCCGTCCTGCAGTCGCAGCCGCAGGGTGCCTCGCCCGTGCGTGAGCGGGAAGGGCTGCGCGTCGCCGTTCGGCATCCGCACCACGCCCGCGGTCGCGTTGGGGGTGGAGCGCACCTGCAGCAGCTGCACCGTCCGAGTGGGACGACTGACGACCTTGACCGCGACGGTGAGCCGCGGCACGTCGACGGTGAGGGAGCGGGAGCCCGAGGTCACGTTGCCCACCGCGTCGCGCAGCTCGAGGCGGACCCGGTGACGCCCGTCGGCGGCCTCGACGAGGATCTCGGCATGGGGCTTGCGGGTGGTGCCGTGGGAGACCTGCTTGCCGTCGACGAGGACGGTGAAGCCGGTGCCGACGTCGGTGTCGAAGGTGACGCTGCTGCGGGAGTCCTCCGGGGTCCCGGGGACCACTGCGAGCCGGCCCAGCGGGGGTGGGGTGGTGTCGACGTACACGGTGAGCCGGGCGGTCGGACTGGTGCGCCCCTTCCGGTCCGTCGCACGGGCGGTGTAGGTGTGCGACCCGCCGCTGGTGTGGAACGAGTAGGACTGGAACGAGCCGGTGGCTCGCCCCGCTGCCACCGTGGAGCCGCCGTCGCGGACGACCACCCGGGTGCCGCGGTCCGCGCGGACGCTGAGCACCACCAGGCCGCCGGGGCGGACCGAGGCGCCCAGCGACGGCCTGCCCGGCCCGTGGTCGGCCTTCTTCGCGTGGTGTGCCTTGTCCGGCTTGCTGTCCGGCTTGGCCACCGCGACGCTCGACCCGAGCGCCCCTCCCGCGAGCATCAGGCCCACGAGCAGGACCAGGACGCGTCCTGCCGCTGCTGCCCGCATCTGGTGTCCCTCCCGGCTCGGTGGCCCTCCACTCTGCGACGGGAGGCGGTCCCGATGCAAACGGGCGGCCGGGTTGCGGACCGGCCGGCGGCGTCAGCCGACGAGCTCGCGGAGGCGCTGCAGCTGAAAGCGCGAGACCTCGTCGGCGGCCTCGTCCTCGGCGAAGACGTTGGAGACGACGAGGGCGTCGTCGCGGTCCAGGTAGCCGATGGTCTTCAGCGTCGCGAAGAGCTCGTCCCAGTCGACGTCGCCGTCGCCGATGCGCAGGTGCTGGTGGACGCGCGCGGTGTTGCCCGGCGGGTTGGAGATGTAGCGCAGCCCGTGCGAGCGGTGGTGGTCGAACGTGTCGGCGGCGTAGACCGCGCCGAGGCGGTCGCCCAGCTCGGGCAGCAGCGTGGTCGCCCGGTCGCCGTAGTGGAACGTGTGCGAGGCGACGTACACGAAGCCGACCGACGGCGAGTTCAGCCCGCGCAGCACTCGCCACGCCTCGAGCCCGTCCTCGACGAAGTCGTCGGGGTGCGGGTCGAGGTTGAGCCGCAGGCCCTCGGACTCGACCAGGGGCAGCAGCTCCTCCATCGAGCGGTAGAAGGCGGCCTCGCTGTCCTCGGAGCGCTCCGGGCGGCCGGAGAACTCGGTGTTGATGACGGGGATCTCGAGCTCGACGGCCAGCTGGATCACGCGCCGGAGGTTGCGCACCGCGGCCTCCCGCTGCGGCTCGTCCGGCCAGGAGATCCGCTGCACGGGCAGGATCGCCGGGATGCCGACGCCGGCGTCGCGCGCCGCCTTCTTGAACCGGGCCACCAGGGCGTCGTCGGCCTTGGGGTAGCGGAAGAACGGCGCGAGGTCGACGTGCGGGGTGAGCTGGAGGTGCTCGTAGCCGAGCCGGGCGGCCACCTCCGGGAACTCCAGCAGACCGTGGTCGTGGTGGTAGGGGGTGGGGTCCAGCGCGATCTTCATGACGAGCGGCCTTCCGGTGGTGGGTGGAGGAGGTGCTCGGCGTGCGGCCGGTGTGCCTGAGGAGCCCCGGAGGAGGGGGACGCACCGGCCGACGCCGAGCAGGACGGGTGGTGAGGGGGTGTGGCGAGGGTCAGACCGGGGAGAGCAGGCCGGCCTTCTCGCCGGCGGCGATGAGGTTCTCCGCGGCGTACTGGAGTCCCTCGATCTGGCCGAACGAGGCGTCCTCGTGCTCGATGTTGACTGCGCGGACCGGGGTGTGCTCGGCCAGTGCGGTCAGGAAGCGCGCCCAGAAGTCGACGTCGTGCCCGCGGCCGACGGCGACGAACGACCAGCCGGGGACGGCCGGCCACTTCGTCACGGTGTAGCGGCCGCCCAGGCCGAGCGGGTTCTCCTCGGCCGGGATCCACTCGAAGCGGTCGTCCAGCACGCCGTTGATGGCGGCCGTCGGGTGGATGAGGGTGTCCTTCGCGGCGGCGAAGAAGACGAGGTCGCCCAGCTCCTCGACCGCGGCGATCGGGTCGATGTGCTGCCAGAAGAGGTGGCTGGGGTCCATCTCGGCGCCGACCCGGTTGCGGCCGCCCTCGGGGGTGGTCAGCGCAGCGAGACGCTGCATCGTGGCGGGGTTGAAGACCAGGTTGTGCGGGTGCATCTCGATGGCGACGTTGACGTCGTGGGCGTCGGCCAGGGCCTGGATCTCCTTCCAGAACTCCACTGCCACGCCCCACTGGTAGTCCAGGGTCTCCTTGTAGACGCTGTCCCACGGGATCACCGTCCACGACGGACGGGTCCCGCCCTCCTCGGCGGCCGGGAGCCCGGACATGGTGATCACCGTCGGGATGCCGAGCAGCCCGGCCAGCTCGATGGAGCGCTTGAGGTCCGCGGCGTGGTGGACCTCGGGGTCGGGGTGGAGGGGGTTGCCGTTGCAGTTCAGCGCGGTCAGCTCGATCCCGTACTCCGCGAACGTCGCGAGGTACTCCTCGCGCGCCTCCGCGGAGGCGAGGAGCTCCTCGATCGGGATGTGCGGGGTCCCGATGAACCCGCCGGAGTTGACCTCCACCGAGGTCAGGCCGAGGTCCTTGATGACCTGGAGCATCTCCTTCAGGGGCCGGTCGTGCAGGGGGGCGGTGTAGGCGCCGAGCTTCATCGTCGTCATGGCAGGGGGTTCCTTCGTGTTCTGTGGGTCGAGGCGAGTCGTGGTGGCGGGTCGAGGCGGGGTCAGCCGAGGGTGACGGCGACGCCGTTGTTGAGCGCCGACTGGGTGACGGCGGCGAGGATCTCCATGTTGTGCAGGCCGTGGGCCAGCGACGGGACGGGCGTGAGCTTGCCCAGCCCGGCGCACTGGTCGAGGAAGGCGCGCGCCTGCCAGGTGAACAGGTCGTTCTGGCCGTGGCCCACCGAGGGGAAGTCCATCGGGATGCCCTTGGTGATGCCGGGGTGCTGGGGACCGATCAGGACGGTGCGCGAGCCGTTCGTGGTCTCCGAGCCGCTGTAGTCGGCGAAGGTGAACTCACCGGGGCGGTTGAGGTCGAAGGCCGCCGAGCCACGCTCGGCGAAGACCTCGAAGCCGAGCCCGTTGGGCAGGCCGTGGGCGAACCGCGAGATGGAGAAGGTGCCCACGGCCCCGTTCTCGAAGGTGGCGGTGAAGGTCGCGATGTCCTCGTTCTCGACCGGCTTCCTCTCCGCCGACACCGCGCCGCCGCCGGCGTGACCGACGACGGCACCGAGCGGGACGGGGCGCTCGGCCACGAAGGTCTGGAAGACCGCGCCGGAGACCGAGGTGATCGGACCGCAGAGGTACTCCCCCAGGTCGATCATGTGGCTGCCGATGTCGGCCAGCGCGCCGGTGCCCGGACCGCCCTGGTAGCGCCAGCTGATCGGGGCGTCCACGTTGGTGGCGTAGTCGCACCAGTAGTGGCCGTTGAAGTGGCTCGCCTTGCCGATCGAGCCCTTCTCCAGCTCGGTGCGGATCGCGTTGATGCCCGGCGTACGACGGAACGAGAAGCCGACCCCCGACTGGGTGTCAGCAGCCTCGGCAGCGACGACCATGGCCTTGGCGTCCTCGACCGAGGGCGCCAGCGGCTTCTCGCAGAGCACGTGCTTGCCGGCCGCGAGCAGCGCCTCGACCACGGGTCGGTGCAGCTCGTTGGCGATCGCCACCGAGACCACGTCGATGTCGTCGGCCTCGACGATGGCCTGCCACGAGGTCTCGGGGCGCTGGTAGCCGAACCGCTGCGCGGCGTCGACGGCGAAGGGCTCGTGGGCGTCGGCCACCGCCACCAGGCGGATCTCGGGAAGGTCGAGGTCGTAGGTCTGGACGGCGGCCCGGTAGCCGGCGCAGTGGGCGCGTCCGACCATGCCGGCGCCGATGACGGCGACGCCGAGGGAGTTCTGGGTCATGGAAAGGTCCTTGTCGGGAGTGGGTGCGGTCAGTGGATGGGCGCCGGCGGGTGGCCGTCGTGGGCGTTGGAGTAGGCCTCGATCTCGGCCTCGAGCTCGGCCATCGCCTCGCCGCCGGCCATCAGGTCGGTGATCTCCTCGCGGGTCTTCTCGCCCTTGCGGAAGTCCGCCGCGAGGGCGCCGTGGATGAGGACCGCGAAGTGGTCGCCGACGGTCATCGCGTGGGTCACGTTGTGGGTGACCAGGATGACCGCGAGCCCCTTCTGGCGAGCCTGCATGATGATCCGCAGGACGTGGGTGGCCTCCTTGACGCCGAGTGCGGCGGTGGGCTCGTCGAGGATCAGCACGTTGGCGCCGAAGTAGACCGCGCGGCCGATGGCCAGCGCCTGCCGCTCACCACCGGAGAGGCCGCCGACCAGGCGGTCGCCGTCGGTGATCCGGGTGATGCCCAGGGACTGCATCTCCCGGACCGCCACCTCGCCGGCGAACCTCCGGTCGAACCGCTTCAGCGGGCCGACGCCCTTGAGCGGCTCGGCCCCGACGAAGAACGAGCGGCCGATGGTCATCAGCGGGAAGGTGCCGCCGAACTGGTGGACGGTGGAGATGCCACGGTCGCTGGCGTCGCGGGGGCTCTTGAAGACCACCTGCTCGCCGTCGACCTTCATGGTGCCGGTGGTGGGCTCGTGGAAGCCCGAGAGCACCTTGATGAGAGTGGACTTGCCGGCGCCGTTGTCGCCGAGGAGGCACAGCACCTCGCCCGGGTGGACCTTCAGGCTGATGTCGTGCAGCACGTCGGTGGTGCCGAAGGACTTGTTGATGCCGGTCAGCTCGAGCACCGGGGTCCGGGTGCCGGACGGGGTCTGGGTCGGGACGGTCATGTCAGGCCTTCTTCTTCTTGCTCGGCGAGGCGAGTGCCATCTTGCGGAAGGTGTTGTTCATGAGCACCGCGGCGAGCAGGAGCACGCCGAGGATGAGGCTGGCCCAGTCGGCGTTCCAGCCGGTGTAGTAGATGCCCTGCTGCACGATCGAGAAGGTGAGCGTGCCGAGCACGACCCCGACGACCGAGCCGTAGCCGCCGGTGAGCAGCACGCCGCCGATGACGACCGCGATGATCGAGTTGAAGACGAACGCCTGCCCGTTGGCGACCTGGGCGCTGTTGTAGAGGATCGTCTGGATGACGCCGACCAGGGCGGCACCGAACGCCGAGCCCATGAACATGGCGATCTTGACCTTCTGCACCGGGATGCCGGTGGCGCGGGCGCTGATCTGGTCGCCGCCGACGGCGAAGATCCAGTTGCCGTAGCGGCTCACGTGCAGCATCCAGCCGACCAGGACGACGACGGCCAGCCACCAGAAGATGGCGACCTCGAACTTGTCGCCGAGCAGGGTGCCGAAGGTGCTCTTGGCCCACGACGGGGAGGTGAGCGCGACGCTGGTGGTGCCGGTGATCAGCCGGGTCAACCCGAGGGCGAGCCCGGCGAGGCCGAAGTTGGTGGCCAGGGTGACCACGAACGACGGCACGTTGGTGCGGGTGACCAGCAGGCCGTTGAGGAAGCCGACGACCAGCCCCAGGGCGAGCGCGGCGGCGATCCCGAGGACGATGGGCGCGCCCCAGTGGCCCGACACGATGGCCAGCGTCATCGAGCTCGAGGCCAGCACGGAGCCGACCGAGAGGTCGAGCTCGCCGGCGATCATGAGCAGCCCGACCGGGATCGCGATGATGCCGAGCTCGGCGGCGACGTTGAGCCAGCTCGCCGCACCACCGGTGCCCCGGAACTCGGAACCGCCGAAGATGGCGAAGAAGACGAAGACCCCGACGGTGCCGATCAGGGCACCGGACTCCGGACGACGGAGCAGGTCACCGACGTTGAACCTCGACGTCGGCGTGGCCCCACCGGGGTCGGTCCGCTTCGTCGTCTGGGGATCGGGATGGTCAGTGGTGTGGACAGCGGCCATGAGAGGGGTCTCCGGGTTCTGAGGTCTGGGTCGGTGGGTCCGGTGCCGGCTCCGCGGTGGACGGAGCCGGCACCGGCAGGTCAGTGGCAGGTCAGCGGCAGGTCAGCGGACGCCGGCCTTGGCGCCGGCGATGGCGGTCTCGACGTTGTCGGCGTCGATGATCGCCGGGCCGGTCAGCA
The DNA here is from genome assembly GCA_044227235.1 of Marmoricola sp. Classification (GTDB taxonomy): domain Bacteria; phylum Actinomycetota; class Actinomycetes; order Propionibacteriales; family Nocardioidaceae; genus Marmoricola_A. The sequence goes on from JBGAFN010000019.1 coordinate 41,445, forward strand.
GCGGGCGCTGCGGCAGGTCGATGCCGTAGAGCACGTAGCTGTTGGCCATCGAGACGGCCAGGTAGCCCTGCATGTAGGGCTGCTGGTCGATGCAGAACAGCTCCTTGCCGGACTTGATCCGGTCGAGCTGGTTGGGGTCCATGTCGAAGGTGCCGAACTTGACCTTGTCGCCGACCCCGGCCTGCTCGATGGCGCTGGCGGCGGCCTCGGCGTCACCGGTGCCGATGGTGACCACGGCGTCGATGGAGTCGTCCTTGAGCAGCGCGCCCTTGATGGCCTGGGAGACCGCGGTCGGGTTGCCGAAGTTGGAGGCCGGCAGCGGGAGCTGCTCGCCCTTGCCGCCGCTCTCGGCGATGCCCTCGGCGAGACCGGCACAGCGGGCCTCCTGGTTGACCGAGCCGGGCACGGTGTTGATGCAGAGCAGGTGCTTGGCGCCCTTGTCACCCAGGTACTTGCCGCCGGCCACGCCTGCGGCCTTGTCGTCGCTGCCGATGTAGTTCTTGGCGCCGAGCTTGTCGGCGGCCTCGAGGCCACCCGCGTTGTAGATCCAGAGCGGGATGCCCTTGTCCACGACGCGACCGAACGCCTCGTCCTCGGCCTCGGGCACCCAGTCCGGGCCGATGACGGCGTCCGCGCCCTTGCTGACCGCGGTGTCGATCAGCTTGGCGGCGTCGGGGCCGAGGTTGTCGTAGTTGGCCGGGCCGAGCCAGGTGACCTTGCCCCCGGTCGAGGCGACGACCTTGCCGGCGTCCTCGGCTCCCCGCTTCACCCGGGACCAGAACGGGTCGTCGGACTTGCCGCCGACCACGAAGATCTGCGCACCGTCGCCCGAGGCCGCGGCCGCGTCGGTGGCGGAGTCGGACGACTTACTGTCACTGCCGCTGCAGGCGGCGGTCAGCAGGAGCGACGCTGCCGCGGCGCTGCCCAGGGTCACGCGGACCCAAGTGCGGGTGTTGCTCACGAGGAATCTCCCTCTCTTGACCAGAGGCCCCGGGTCGTTGCTGCCAGGGGGGACCCGGTTCTGGTGGATGTGGTGTCGGCTCCGTGTGGCGCCGGTCACCAGAGAAACCCACCCAGGAATGCGGCGTCAATACTTTGTCAGGACTTTTTAGAGCGCTTTAGTTTCTGGACTAGAGCGCTATAGCGCATCACGACTAGAGCGCTATAAGTTGCTCGTCCGGCGCGTCGCCCGCAGATCCAGCCGGGCTCGAGGCCGAGCCGGCAGTACCGTGGCCCCGCGCAGGCGGACCAGGAGAGGGAGAGTCGTGGCTGAGGATCCGGGCATGACGCGTCGACGGGTCACCCTCGCCGACGTCGCGAAGCGTGCGGGCGTCTCCACGGCCCTGGTCTCCATCGTGATGCGGGACGCCCCGGGCGCGAGCGCCGCCAGCAGGACCCGCATCCACGCCGCTGCGCGCGACCTCGGCTACCGGCCCGACGTCCGTGCCCGGGCGCTGGCGAGCCTGAAGTCCCACATGATCGGGGTCCTCTTCGGGGTCGCCGGACGCTTCCACTTCGAGCTCATCGACGGCCTGTACGCCGCTGCGGAGGAGCTGGGCTGGGACCTCGTGCTCAGCGCGCTGACCGCCAGCAGGGACGAGAAGCGCGCGCTGGACTCCCTGCACGACTTCCGCTTCGACGCCCTGGTGATGCTGGGCCCCCCGGTGGCCGAGCCGCTGCTGGCCGGCCAGGTGCCCGTCGTCGTGATCGGGTGGCACGTCGAGCACCCCGAGGTGGACGTCGTGCGGACCTCCGACGAGCGCGGCCTGGAGCTCGCGGTCGCGCACCTCGTCGGGCTCGGGCACCGCCGGATCGCCCATCTCCAGGGCGGCACCGGCATGGTCGCCCGCTCCCGACGCGACGCCTACCTGGCGGCGATGGAGGCGCACGGGCTCCGGGACCAGGTCCGGATCGTGCTCAGCGAGGGCGAGGACCAGCTCGACGGGCAGCGCGCCGCGCGCACCCTGCTGGACTCGGGCGACCCGCTGCCCACCGCCATTGTGGCCTTCAACGACGACCTCGCGGCCGCCGCGATGACGGTGCTGACCCAGCAGGGCGTGGCCGTGCCCGGCCAGGTGTCGGTGGTCGGCTTCGACGACAGCGCGCTGGCCCGGGCCCCCGAGACCGAGCTGACCAGCGTGACGCAGAACCCGCGGGAGCTCGCCCGGCTGGCGGTCGAGCGGATCATCGCGCGGTCCGACGGCCGCCCCGTCGCCGACCGCGAGATCGTGCTGGAGCCGACGCTGACCGTGCGCGGCAGCACCGGACCCGTACGTCCCGGCGCCTGACCAGGTCGGCTCAGGCCAGGTCGACCCAGGCCCGCTTGGCCACCGACTCCTCGATCGCGTCCAGGGTCCGGGCCGAGGCGACGGCGTCGGCGAGGGTGGCAGCGCGCGGGGTGCCGTCCACGATGGTCGACAGGAAGCGGGCCGCCTCGATCACCTTGAGGTCGTCGTACCCCATCGCGATGCCGGCACCGGGCTGGAAGAGGCCGTAGTCGCCGTGGCCGGGCCCGACGTACGTCGTGGTCGTCGGCTGGTCCTGGTAGCTCTCCCCCAGGCTGCTGCGCAGCTCGCCCATCCGACGGAAGTCCCACGCCAGCGCACCCCGGGTGCCGTGCACCTCGAAGCCGTAGGCGTTCTGGTCGCCGACCGCGACCCGGCTCGCCTCGAGGGTGACGCGGCCGCCACCGGCCAGGTGCAGCAGGGCGGAGACGGCGTCGTCGTTCTCGACCGGGCCGAGCTCGCCGCCCGTGGCGCGCTGGTGGCCCGACGTGGCGCCGGTCGGCTTCGCCCGCTGCGGGATGAAGGTCGCCGTGTCGGCCACCAGGGTCTCGATCTCGCCCATCACGAAGCGGACCAGGTCGACGCCGTGCGAGGCGAGGTCGCCGAGCACGCCGTTGCCGCCACGAGCGCGCTCGTAGCGCCAGGAGAGCGCGCCGTCGGGGTGGGCCGCGTAGTCGCTGAAGAGCTGCACCCGGCTGTGCGTCAGCTCGCCGATCGCGCCCGACGCGATCAGCCGCCGGGCCTCCTCGACCGCTGGGGCGTGCCGGTAGTTGAAGCCGACCACGCCCACGACGCCGGCCTCGTCGACCGCGTCGGCCACGCCCCGGGCGTCGGCGAGGCTGAGCCCGACCGGCTTCTCGATCCACAGGTGCCGGCCGGCGCGGGCGACGGCCTCACCGAGCTCGCGGTGCAGGAAGTTGGGGGCGGTGACGCTGATCGCCTCGACCCGGTCGTCGGTGAGCAGGTCGCGCCAGTCCTCGACGCCGTACTCGAAGCCGAAGCGGGCGGCCGCCTCGGTGGCCCGGCCGGGGACCTCGTCGGCCACGGCGACCAGCCGCGGACGGACGGCCACGTCGGTCAGGTGGTGCGGCACGCGGGCATAGGCAGTGGTGTGCGCCTTGCCCATCCAGCCGAAGCCGATGACGGCGACGCCGATCTCGCGGGGGGTCGGCTCAGAGGACATGTGCTGCTCCTGCGGGACTACGAGGGAGGGCCTGGTGACTGGCCCAGCATCTCTTGGCACGTGCCAAGTCGTCAATCGAATGTCTGGTCATAGTGACAAGTCAGGTCCGAGCGGGGCCCGTGGTCCGGCGCACCACCAGCGGCGTCGGGATCACGGTCCGGCCGGGCGACTCCGACGGGTCGACCAGCCGGCGTACGGCGGTCGCGACCGCGGCCTCTCCCATCAGCGCGGGGTCCTGTCGCAGGGTGGTCAGCTCGACGCCCGGCAGCGAGGCCAGCCGGATGTCGTCGAAGCCGGTCACCGAGACGTCCTCGGGGACGCGCACCCCCGACCCCTGCAGGGCCTGCACCAACCCGAAGGCGATCTGGTCGTTGGCCGCCAGCACGGCCGTCGGCAGCTCGTCGCGACGCAGCAGCGACTCCGCCGCACCGGCCCCAGCCCACTCGTCGTACCCGGCCGGACAGACCTCGACCTGCGGAGCCAGGCCCGCCGCCGTCACCGCGCGGCGGTAGCCGCGCAGCCGGGAGCGGGTCGGGCGGATCGAGGGCGCGTCCAGGTAGAGCAGGCGGGAGTGGCCGAGCCCGACCAGGTGCCGCACCGCCGCGGCCATCCCCTGCTCCCCCGCCGAGACGACCACGCCGTAGGCGTCGTTGCGCCGCCCGCTGCCGACCTCGACCAGCGGCACCGGGCAGTCCGAGGAGAGCGCGAGCAGCTCGGCGTGCGTCAGCTCCGAGCCGAGCAGCACGATGGCGGCACACCGGTGCCCGAGCAGCTCCTCGACCGCCTGACGGGTCGACCGCTCCCCGGTCAGGGCGCTGAGCACCGCCTGGTAGCCCCGGCTCGCCAACGCCGGATAGAGGGCCTCCACGATCTCGGGCTCGGAGGAGTGCGTCGGGGTGAACACCACGCCGACGTCGGTGCTGCGGGCGCGGCGCAGCGCCTGCGCGCCGGCGTGCGGCCGGTAGCCCAGCTCGCGCGCCGCCGCGGTGATCCGCTCGTAGGCCTGCGCGCTGGGGCCGGACTCACCGCGCAGGACCGCAGAGACCAGCTGCCGGGAGACCCCTAGGTGGGCGGCGATGTCAGCCATCGTGACGAGCCGGGACTCGGACCGTCGCTGTGCCATGGTCGGATGCTAGACCGCGTTTCGCGGCCCGGCGCCGCGGGCACCTCCACCAGGAGAGCGGGCCGCGACGAGAGGGGGGTCCCGGTGGGTGACGAGGACGAGGGCGACCGGCTCGACCGGAACCTCGACGAGCTCCTGCAGGAGATCCGGGTGACCCAGACCGGGGTGCAGGTGCTCACCGGCTTCCTGCTGACCGTGCCGTTCTCCTCCCGTTTCGGCGACCTCGACGACCTGCAGCGGGCCACCTACCTGGCCGTCCTCGGCGGTGCTGTGCTCACCACGGTGCTGGTGGTGGCGCCGGCCGCCTTCCACCGCATCCTGTTCCGGCACCGCGAGCGTGCCTGGATCGTGGAGGCGGCCAACCAGTGCGCGCGGATCGGCCTGGTGCTGATGGCCCTCACCGTCGGAGGCGTGCTCTTCCTGGTCTTCGACGTCGTGCTCGGCACCGGGCCAGCTGCCGTGGCCGGCACCGTGGCGCTGGTCCTGTTCGCCACCGTGTGGGTGGGGGTGCCGGTCGTGGCCGACCGGCGCCGCGGCGCTCAGGCGCCGACTCCCCCGGCGGACCCGTGACCCGCCGGGAGAGAGCGTCGCCGCTCGGCCAGGAACGCCAGCCTCCGCAGCGCCTCGCGGTTGCGCGGCACCATGAGCGCCTTGCGCAGCAACGGCGGCAGCGCCACCGCGGGCCCGGCCACCGCGTCCTCGCGCATCTCGACCGAGGTGCTGTCCGGTCCGGTGGACCGCAGCTCGAGCAGCACCTCGGCGGCCCCCGTGGGCCAGCCGTGCGCCTTCAGCCGGAGCAGGCGCTCGGGGACGGCCTCGAGCACCTCGGTGACGTCGTCGATGAGGACGGGCCAGCTGCCCACCGAGTGGTGCAGCCGGGTGCCCACCGCGGGCCAGCCCTCGTCGACCTGCCGCATCCGGGACGCGCCGACCACCCAGCCCGGGTAGAGCCAGCCGTCGCTGAGCGTCGCCCAGACGTCCGCGGGCGAGGCGGAGACCTCGCGGACCACGACGGGCGTGCTCCCGGTGATGCCGACCATGGCGTGCTCCTGAACCGTCGAGGGTGATGTCCAGTCACTACCCGCTGCGGCCCGCGGTACGCGCATCGTCGTACCGACGAACGGGCACAGCACCGGTATGAGCACCGTGGCCGGACTCCCCGAGCGGGTCAGCCGTACGGCGATGGCGGGCCGCCGGCTGTTCCTCGGTCTGGTGCTGCTGCTCGTCGTCCTCGGGCTCACCGGCTGGCTCGGGGTGCGCACCTCCGAGCGGACCTCGTCGGCCGGCGGCTACCGGCTCAGCGTCCGCTACCCCAGCCACGCCCGCGGCGGCCTGGACGTGGTGTGGCAGGTCCGGGTCTCCCGTCCGGGCGGGCTGGGCCGCCAGGTGGTGCTGGCCCTGACCGGTGACTACCTCGACATCTTCGAGACCCAGGGCTTCCATCCCGAGCCCCGCAGCGAGACCCGGGACGCCGACCGTCTCGTGCTGACCTTCGACAGCCAGGGCGGCGACACGTTCGTCGTCGACTACGACGCCTACATCCAGCCGGCCAGCCAGGTGGGCCGTGACGCGACCGTCGCGCTGCTGGTCCAGGGCCGCCGCGTCGCCTCGGTGTCCTACACCACCCACCTGGTGCCCTGAGCACCCAGACAGAGAGCGGGAGTGGACATGGAGATCGTGGTCCGCGCAGCCGTGATGTTCGTCTTCCTCTGGTGCGTCACCCGGGCGGTCGGGCGCTCCACCCTCGGGGAGCTCAGCACCTTCGAGCTGATCCTCTACGTGACGATGGGCGACATGGTCCAGCAGGCCGTCACCCAGCAGGACTACTCGGTGACCGGCGGCATGCTCGCCGTCGGCGTGATGGGGCTGCTCACCGTCGCCCTGTCCTGGACCCAGTGGCGCTTCCCGAGCCTCCGTCCGCTCGTCAACGGCACCCCGGTCGTGGTGGTCCGTGACGGCGAGGTGCTCGTGCGCACGCTGCGCCAGCAGCGGCTCACCGAGGACGACCTCCGCGGGGCCGCCCGGCAGCAGGGCATCCGCGACCTGCGCGCGGTCGAGGTGGCGGTGCTGGAGCCCGACGGGAAGGTCTCCTTCTTCACCCACGACGACGCCACCAGCGGGGCGCCCGAGACCGCACCCCCGGGCTGACACCCAGCCCCGCCGGTTGACGGCCGCCGTCGCGGGTACCGGCCGGATGTGGAGATGAGAATCGGCTACACCCTCATGAGCGAGCAGTCCGGACCTCGCGAGCTCGTCCGCTACGCCGCGGAGGCGGAGCGGGCGGGGTTCGACTTCGAGGTGATGAGCGACCACTACTTCCCGTGGCTGGAGGAGCAGGGCCACTCCGGCTACGCGTGGAGCATGCTCGGCGCGGTCACCCAGGTCACCTCCCGCGTGGAGCTGATGACCTACGTGACCTGCCCGCTGCTGCGCTACCACCCCGCCGTCGTGGCCCAGAAGGCCGCCACCGTACAGATCCTCAGCGACGGCCGGTTCACCCTCGGACTCGGCGCCGGGGAGAGCCTCAACGAGCACGTCGTCGGCCGGGGCTGGCCCCCGGTCAACGTCCGGCACGCCATGCTCGACGAGGCCCTCACCATCATCGGCTCGCTCTTCGACGGCGGGTCGGTCAGCTTCAGCGGCGAGCACTACCGGGTCGACTCCGCGCGGCTCTGGGACCTCCCCGAGCAGCGGGTGCCGATCGGGATGGCCGTCTCCGGCGACCAGTCCGTCGCGCACTTCGCCGGCCGCGCCGACCACCTCGTCGCGGTCGAGCCCTCGGCCGACCTGGTCGCCTCCTGGGACGAGCAGCACCCCGGTCCGTCCCGCAAGATCGGGCAGCAGCCGATCTGCTGGGACCCCGACCGCGACACCGCGGTCAAACGGGCCCACGAGCAGTTCCGCTGGTTCGGCGGTGGGTGGAAGGTCAACGCCGAGCTGCCCGGACCCGCCGGCTTCGCCGCCGCCAGCCAGTTCGTCCGACCCGAGGACGTCGCCGCGTCGATCCCCTGCGGACCGGACCTGGACGCCATCGTGGACGCCGTACGCCCGTGGGCCGAGGCGGGCTTCACCGACGTGGCCCTGGTGCAGGTCGGCGACGAGGGCCAGTCCGAGTTCCTCGAGCTGGCCCAGCGTGAGCTCCTCCCGGCGCTGCGGTCGGAACTGCGGTCGGAGCTGGGATCGGGACCGGGCGCGTGACCATCGCGGGCCCGCGACACCACGACAGCAGGGAGCACGACATGAACCAGTACGACGACGACCCGGTCGAGCGGGACGAGCCGACCGAGGCGGTCCTGGAGTCCGACCCCAACGGCGACGGACCCGCCGGCCTCAGCGGCGGCATGGGCGTGAGCAGCGAGCGCACCGAGACCCCCGACGACAGCGAGGAGGGCACCGGCACCCGGGGGTCGGCGCAGGGCCGGTCCCACGGCACGAACGAGACCCGCGCCACCCCGCCCCTGCCGGACCGCTGGGAGACCGACCCGGAGCCGCCGGAGCGGTGAGCACGCACCGCGGCTGACCCCGCCCTGTGCCTGATGGGGCAGGACGGGCGACCCGGTGTGCTACCCGTCCGCCCGCCGCGGGGCGACGTGCCCTCACGACACTGGCGGCATGGGTGTAGCCGTCGTGATCGACCGCTCGGAGACGCAGGTGGTCCCGGGCCAACGGACCAGCAGCTCGGTGCGGATCCGCAACACGGGCTCCGTGGTCGACGAGTTCGTCCTCGACGTGGTCGGGGACGCGGCCGCCTGGACCGAGGTCGAGCCGCGCACCGTGAACCTGATGCCCGGCGAGGAGAGCACCGCGCAGATCGTGTTCAACCCGCCGCGGACCTCCCGGGTCGTCGAGGGCCAGGTGCCCTTCGCCCTGCGGGTGGTCTCCCGGGAGGACATCGACGGGTCCGCCATCCAGGAGGCCGTCGTCGAGGTGGGGCCGTTCTCCCAGTTCACCGGCGAGCTCCTCCCCCGGACCTCCACGGGTCGGCGCGGCGCCACCCACCAGCTGGTCATCGACAACCTCGGCAACCACCCCGAGCTGATGACCGTGCTGGCCACCGACGACGACCTCAAGCTCGACTTCCGGATCGAGCCCGCGAACGTCACGATGGCGCCGGGGACCGCGACCTTCGTCAAGGTGCGGGTCAAGCCGAAGCGCACCTTCCTGCGCGGGCCCAACGTCACCATCCCGTTCCAGGTCGCCGCCGCCCCGGCCGAGGGCGAGCCGATCATCCTGCAGGGCAACCTGCTGCAGCGCTCGATCCTGCCGTCGTGGTTCTTCAAGGCCCTCGCACTGCTGGCCGTGGCCGCGATCGCCCTGACGGTGCTGTGGCTGACCGTCCTGCGGCCCACCGTGCAGGCCACCGCCCGTCAGGCTGCCCAGGACGAGAACGCCGCCGTCGCGAAGAAGGCCGACCAGGCGGCCGCCGCTGCCGACCAGGCGAGTGCGGACGCCGCCGCCGCGCAGTCCCAGTCGTCCGCCGCCGCGGCCGACGCCGCCCAGGCGGGCAAGAAGGTCGACAACGCCCTCAAGCCCGGCGGCAAGATCGACCAGGCCTCCCAGGGCGGCACGACCGCCACGCTGGACACCACCGCCGCCGTGGACCGGCGCCTGGCCGTCGAGGCCGCGTCCGGGGCGACGGCGAGCGAGACGTTCGGCCCGCCCAAGGCCGACGACACGTTGTGGATCACCGACCTGCTGCTGATGAACCCGGCCGGCGACACCGGGACGCTGCGGATCAAGCGCGGCGACGTGACCCTGCTGACGTTCGGCCTGCAGAACTTCCGCGACCAGGACTACCACTTCATCCAGCCGGCCCAGTTCACCCAGAAGGACCCGGTGGTGGTCGAGGTCGTGTGCCGCAACGAGACCGACGCCTGCAGCCCGTCGGTGTACCTCGGCGGCCAGGTCGTCTCGCCGCCGCCCCCGAAGAAGAACCCGTGAGACGACGTGTCCGGGCTCAGCCGAGCGTCTGAGTGGCCCCCGGCATGGTGACCGTGATGGCGCCACCGAAGGCGCAGGTGGTCGTGCAGGTGCCGTTGGCCACCGGGGTCCCCCCGGCCATCACCAGCGGCACGCCCGGCGTCCACGGCGTCGGCTGCGGGGTGCACGGCTGCGGGGTCAGCACCCCCTGGGCTGCGGTGGTGGCCGACGCGACCGCCGGGTTGCCCAGCGAGCTGCACATCCCGAACGGCGGCACGTTCACCATCCCGGCGCTGTCCTGGATGGTCGCGACCGGCTTGCCCTCGACGAGCACCTGCGTGCTGGGCAGGACGTTCAAGGTCGCCGGGGCGACGCCGAAGGAGCAGGTCAGGGTGGCGGTCGAGGTGAGCAGCGGAGCGGCCATGCCGGTCACCGTAGGACGCCCCGGAGCCCCCTCGACACCCCCGGCGCCGGCCCCTGCCCGAGCGGGCGCTCCTGGTCACCCCTCCGGCCGCCCGCTCGGGCAGGCACGCCCGGGGCCGGCATCGGGGGTCGCGCCGTGAGCGGGCCGCGACGCTCCGGCCTGAGGGTGACGGTGGCTGTGGCCGCGGTGTCGGCCGCCGTGGCCGCCCTGGTCACCGTCCCCCCGGACCGGGTCGGCGCGGCGACCGGGGACGAGGTGATGGGTCCCGGCCGGACCGTGCTGGTCTCCGGGTCGGGGGACAGCGAGACGCCGGACCCGCTGGCGACCTCGGCCGCGGTGTCGGCCGACGGCAGCACCGTCGCCTACGCCGCCGAGCAGGAGGCCGTCGAGGGCCCGTCCTCGTACGGGATCGTCGTGCGCGACCTGGGCCTGCCGCCCGACCGGGGTGGGGTCCGGGTCGGCAACCTCGACTTCCCCAGCAGCGCCCCGAGCCTGGACGGCACCGGCGACCGGCTCGTCTTCCTCACCGACCTGGGCAGCACCCGCACCGTGTCCGGTGAGCACAGCGACGTCGACGTCCGCCTGCGCGACCTGCGGGGTGAGGGCAACAACGAGACCCTGACCGGCACCGACGACGACCTGACCTACCAGCGCACGCTGTGGTGCGCCCCGGAGGTGGGCAACGGGTACGACCCCTCCCCCGCCGACCGGTGCGGGCCGCAGCTCTCCGCCGACGGGCGGGCCGTCGCCTGGCCGGCCCGGCTGTCGGTGGTCGCCTCCCGGCTGCACGAGTCCGTCGACGGCACCAAGGACCCGCCGACCTACCTCACCCCGGGGGAGGACAGTGCCCTGGCGGCGCTGGACTTCGGTCGTGACAGCAGCCGCCTCGACCTGCTGGTGCGGGTCTCCGGCAACGACGCGATCACCTTCGACCGGGCGGCCGTCACCCGCGGCGAGGACGCCTTCGCGGTGGTGCCGAGCGACACCAGCGTCCCCGAGTGCGCGGGCTCGACCATCGGCGGCTCCAGCGAGAGCGACACCTGCGTGGTGACCGTGCGGTTCCTCCCGCGGCCGTCACCCTGCGGGCCCCTCTTCGGCCGGCTCGTGCTCGACTCGGCGAACGTCCGGGGGCGCACGGCGGTCAACCTGGTCGGCGACGACTACACCGGCTGCTTCGGGGCCGGACGCCGTCCCGCGACCCACCCCTCAACCCGCCCGTCCACCGCCCGCGCCGAGGGCTGCGCCACCCCCGACATCGCGGACTTCGGGCCACGGAGCGACGGGTCGGAGTCGTTGGTGGAGACCGCCAGCGTGGGCGAGCAGCTCCTCGGGAGCACCGGCCTGGTCGCGACCCAGGTGACCAACACCGACGTCCTGGACCGCAGGGTCCACTTCACCGCGGACGGCTGCGAGCTACGGCTCTACACGCCCACGATCTTCGGTCCGAGCAACGACGCCTGCGTGGAGGGCCAGACGCTGCGCCCCAAGGGCACCTGCACGGCGTACGTCGCCTTCACCCCGACCGCGGTCGGGCCGTCGGCCGCGAGCCTCGCTCTGACCAACGACATCCAGCCCCCGCAGCACCTCTACCGCTTCGTCGGCACCGGCGGGCAGGACCTCGTCCTGCTCCGTCGCGACGCCGACGGGAACGGCTCCTTCCTCGACGACGGGCCTCCCGAGGTGGTCAGCGTCGCCTCGGACGGCCAGCGGGTCGACGGGCGCACCCCGTCGCTGTCCGCGGACGGGCGCACGGTCGCCTTCGTCTCGGACGCCTTCGCCGACGGCAGCGACCAGGTCCTCGTGCACGACACCCGCCGGACCGGGAAGCCCGGCAGCACGGTGCTGGCCTCCCGGGAGTCGCCGGGGCCCGGCGGCCTGCACGACACCGCCACCCAGCCGTCGCTGTCGGGCGACGGGCAGCGGATCGCCTACACCGCCTCGGACTTCGAGGCCAACACCGAGAGCTACGACACCCAGGTGCTGGTCCGCGACCTGGTCGACGGGAGGACCGTCGTGGCCTCCTCCCCCGCCGGCAGCACCGCGGGCGGACGCGACCCGAGCTGGTCCCCGGTGCTCTCCCGGGACGCCAGCACCGTCGTGTTCGTCTCCGACTCCACCGACCTGCTCCCCGAGGGTGCCGAGACCTGCTGTCCCACCGTCCACGCCCGCGACCTGACCTCCGAGCTGGCCACGCCCGCCGCGGCGGGGCCCGGGCCGCTGCCGGTGTCGCTGCGCCCGGAGCGTGACCTGCTCGACGAGCCGGCCGGGCTGCCGGCCGTCGACGGCGACGGTGGGGTGGTCGCGTTCCAGACCTCCGACGCGCTCACCTCGGAGGCCGCGCCGTACGACTCGGTCTACGTCCGCGTCCGCGGCCGCGTGCTCACCGTCGACCCGGGGTCCGTCGACTTCGGGATCCAGCAGGTCGGCACGGTCGGCACGCCGCGCGAGGTGACGGTCACCAACCAGGGTGTGTCCACCGCCCGGGTCGAGCTGGAGACGATCGACAGCCGCGAGGAGACCGGGCCCTTCCAGGTCGACGGCTGCGCCGACCCGCTCCCGCCCGGAGGGTCCTGCACGGTCACCGTCGCCTTCGCCCCCGTCGTCCGCGACGACGAGGTGGTCGCGAGCCTGATCGCGTTCGTGGACCCGGGGGCGGCGGCGTACGACGAGCTGGCGCCGAGTGCGGCCGTGGACCTCACCGGCATCGCGGTGCCCGCCGTGGTCACCCTGGTGCCGGCCGCCCTGGACTTCCCCGAGACGAACCTCGGCATCGCGAGCCGCCCGCTGCGGCTCCGGGTGACCAACGTGCTCGAGATCCCGCTCGCGCTGGACGGCGTCATCACCGCCGGCGTCCGCGACTTCCGGGTCACCCCGGCCCCCCGGTGCGCCGACCTCACGGCCGGCGCCACCTGTGTACTGCGGGTCGAGTTCGAGCCCCTCGGCCTGGGCACCCGGGCGGGGGTGCTGCAGCTGGTCAGCACCGTCGACGGCATCGGCTACACCCAGGACGTGCCGCTGACCGGCAGCACGACCGACCCCGAGGTGGTGCTCTCCCCCGCCGTGGCCCACGAGGGACGGGTCACCTTCGTGGAGGGCACGCACTTCGCTCCCGGCGTCCCCGTCCTGCTGACGTGGAGCAGCGGCCCGGTGGCCTCCTCGACGGTGGTCCCGGACGAGACCGGCAGCTTCTCGGCCCCGGTGATCGTCCTGGCCGGGGGCGGCTCGGGCCCGCGCGGGCTGTCGGTGACGGTGCCCGGGCTGACGGACCTGCTCGCCCCGCCGCCCGGATCCCCCGGGGAGTCGCCGAGCGAGTCGCCGACTGGGTCGCCGGCCGGGCCCGTGCCCACCGACGTGGTCGGGGTCGACGCCGAGGTGCTCGTGGTCCCGGGCTCGCTGCAGCCGCCGGACTTCGTCTCCCGCAACTGACGCGGTCAGTGACCGCCGGCCGGGTCGGAGGTCGTGACCGTCAGCTCGGAGCGGGCGACCCGGACCTTCCACTCCACGGCCTGCTCGTAGGTCCGCGACCGGGTGTCCTCGGTGGCCACCTTGCCGCCGATCTCGAGGATGTCGATGGTCAGGCCGGCCGACACCTCCGACCCGACCATCCGGCTGACCTCCTCGGCGCTGCGAGCGCTGAAGGTGAGGTCCTCGTGCTGCTGGACGACGTCGAAGGACAGGTTGTGGTCGGTGCCGACGAGCCGGTAGCCGCACTGGCCCTCGAGCATCGCGCCGGCCGCCCCCGAGCTGACGCCGTAGAGCTGCACCGTGCCCTCGCGCGGGATGTGCACCCGGGAGCATGTCTGCAGGCCGCCCTGCAGCGCCGCGGCCTCGATGGTCTCCCCGCCGAACGCGAGGCTGCCGTCCATCCCCACGAACCGGACCAGCAGGTGGTGGCTGCGCATCGGCTGGCCCCGGAAGTCCGTGACCCGGAACTGCGCGTTGGCCACCACCCAGTCGCTGCTGCCGGTGCCGTCGTCGGTCGGCGCGGCGACCACCGTCAGCTGCACCGACGCGTGGTCCAGCGCCACGCTCTGGGTGGCGGTCTCGGTGGTCAGCCAGGCCCCGACCTCGACCGTGCCGGGGGCGAAGGCACGGGTGTCGAACGTGTACCACTGCTCAGCCCCGGGGGCGAGAGCGACGGCGGCGTCGAAGCGCTGGTCCCCCGCGGCCACCACCAGCGCGGCGTCGAGGTGGGTGGTCCCGGTGTTGTGGGCCCGGACCGAGACCCGGACCGCCTCGGTGGACCAGGCGGTGTTGGCCGCGTGCTCCACGTTGGTGTGCGGCTGCAGGTGGAGGGACTCGATCCGGGCCGAGGGCGCCGCCGGCGGGCGGGCGTCCACCAGCACCGAGGCGCCGACCGGGTCGATCACCTGGCTCGACGCCGAGGCCTCGTCCTCGTAGGAGCCGGTGGCCTCCAGCTCGTAGCCCCCCGCGTGCAGCGGCCCCAGGGTGCCCGAGACCCGGGCCGAGGCCTGGGCCGGGACGTCGACGCGCTCGTGCACCTCCTCGGAGCCGAGGACCAGCGTCACCTCCACGCCCTGGACCGGGATGGTGCCGGTGTTGGTCAGCTCGGCGGTGACGGTGAGGTGCTCGTCGTCGTACAGGTGCTCGGACTGGGCGCCGTGCACCCTCAGGTCGGAGATCATCAGGCTGCCCATGGTCAGTCTCCCTTCTTGCGCTTGAACTGGACGTCCTGGAGTGCGACCCGGTCCAGGCCCTTCTTCTCGAAGACCGAGAGCACGGTGATGGTCACGCTGCGGAACGTGACCGCCTGCTCCAGGTCGCACCGCTGCGGCTTGCCGGAGGGCTCCGCGAGCTCGCACACCTCGGAGTTGGTCGACCCGTAGGTGAACCGCAGCCGCTTGGGATACAGGAAGGCGTCCTTGTCCTTGCCCGAGGCCCCGCCGGTGACGAAGACGACGTCGTAGAAGTTCGACGCGTCCTTCTTCCCGAAGGTCAGCCGCACCGCGGGGCGGGCCGACTTCGCGAAGGGGGCAGCCCAGAAGCTGTCGGTGCTGTCGATGACGTTCTTCGCCGGATGGCCCTTCACGACCGCGGTCGCCGGGACGGCGACGGCGTTCTCCGGAGGCACCTCGATGTAGTTGTCGGTGAGGTGCTGGTACCACCGCACGGTGCGGTCCTTGAGGTTGTCCAGCGGGTTGACCAGCAGCCCCCGGACGGGGGGCGCCACCACGACCAGGATGCCGACGACGAGCAGGACGGCGGCCAGCCCGTTGCGGAGCTTGCGATACACGGTGGACACCCGCACCCCGCGCGACGCCTTCACGCCACCGCGCCCGGGGCGTGCGCCGGCCTCGTGCGCCGTCGGCTCCCGACGCCAGAACATCAGCCGGCGGTACCACGGCGCCCGCACGACCTCCGCCGAGGTGAGCGCCTCCCCGCAGCGGCTGCAGAACTTCCGCACCGGGGGGTTGCCCTCGCCGCACTGCCCGCAGATCAGGTCGCCGGGCTGCAGGCGCCGCGACGGCTTCGTCTTGGTGACCGGGGCCGCCCGCTTGCGGACCCGCTGCGGGACGACCTCGCCGACCGGTTCCGTCGGGGCGGCCGACGGCTCGGCCTCGACCGGCGCGAGCAGGTCGGCTCCCCGGGTCGCCAGCACCCGCGTCGGCAGCACGCCGGCGTCCTCGTCGGCCGGCGCCACGGTCGGCGCCGGGGGCATCGCCGGAGGCGGGGGCAGGGTCGGTGGCGGAGGCAGGGTCGGAGGCGGAGCCACCGGCGGGGGTGGTGCCGGTGACCCCGCGGTCCCGGGAGGCGGCGGCAGCGGCGGCGGGGGCGGCGGAGGACCACCAATCCCCGGTGGGGGTGGAGGCCCTGCCGTCGCGCCGGGCGGGGGCGGCGGGGGCGGCGGAGGGCCGCCCATCCCCGGTGGCGGTGGCGGAGGCGGAGGACCGCCCATGCCCGGCGGCGGTGGCGGCGGTGGCGGTGGACCGCCCATGCCCGGCGGCGGTGGCGGAGGCGGAGGAGGGCCGCCCATCCCCGGCGGGGGCGGGGGCGGCGGAGGGCCGCCCATCCCCGGTGGCGGTGGCGGCGGCGGACCACCCATGCCCGGCGGCCGGGGTGGTGGCGGAGGGCCACCCATGCCGCCCAGGCCGGGAGGCGGCGGAGGGCCCGGCTGGGGTCGCGGCAGTCCGGGAGGACCGCCTGGGCCTCCGGGGCCCGCGCCCGGACCTGCACCTGGGCCCGCTCCGGAGCCACCGACCGGCTCCTTGCCGAAGCCGGTCCACTGGCCGTCGGTGTCGGACCGGGCGGCCCCGGGGGAGATCACGGTCGCGGCGGCGCGGGTGACCCGCTCCACCAGGCCGACCCGGCGCCCCGGCTCGGCCTCGGCCGGTGCCTCCTCGGGCTCCGGGGTGGCGACCTTCTCGCCGGTCCACTCCAGGAACGCCCCGCAGGAGCCGCAGAAGGCGTCCTCGTCGCTGTTGGCGGCACGGCACTTGCGACAGACGATCATCGTTGGGTCACCTCGATCTGGTGCGGGACGTGGGCGGGCTTGGCGGACTCGACGAGCTCCTCGAGCGAGGCGAGCCGCAGGTCGGCCGGCTTGTCGACCGCGACCCGGATGAGCAGGACGGAGGGCTCGGCGGCCGCGTCGCCGGCGGGCGAGCTGGGCGAGGTCGACCACCGCACGCCGCCCTGCTCGAGGATCTCGACGTCACCGTGGGTGGCGAGCTCGACGAGCTCGCGCACGCCCTCCACCGTGCCGCGCAGCCGGTGCAGCTGGGAGGCGTTGAGCACGAAGGCGCGGCGCTGCTCGTCGGACCAGTGGTCGTCGAGCAGGGCGCCCACCCACTCGGCCAGCCAGTCGACGAAGTCCGCCGGTGCGAGCATCGGGTCGACGTACGCGTCGAGGCAGTCGACCACGGAGATGGCCGGGGCGACGACCTCGTCGAGCGCGGTGGTCAGGCGGACGACGAGCTCGTCCTCCTGGAAGACGCCCGGCGTCAGCGTCGCCAGGGGGTACGGCGTCGCCAGCCCCTCGACGGTCCCGCGCCCGGGCGTCACCGGCTCTCCTCCACCCGGACCTGGTGCTCGAACGAGAAGGCCAGGCTGTGCTTGTCGAGGTTGAGCCGCTGGGTCTCGGCGCCCCGCTGCCCGGTGACGGGGTCGGCGGCGAAGAGGCGCAGGTCCTCGACGAGCTCCACGCCGCGCACGTCGCGCAGCACCGAGAAGATCTCCCCGTGCTGGACCGGCCGGCCGAACCGCCACCCGGCGCCGTCGACGCCCCCGCCGGGCAGCGGGCTGACGAACCGGTACAGCGCGTCGAGCGCGTCGGCGGTGACCTGGGCGGCATCGACCCGGGGCCGGGCGATGAGGCGCGCGACCACGGTAACCCCGCGGTAGCGCGGCGGCTCGAGCAGCACCCGGACCCCGGCGACGCGGGTCTCCTCCAGCCGGGCGGCGATCCGCTCGAGGGACTCCACCGCCGGCACGAGGTCCTCCAGGGCGACCCGCCCGTGGTCGTCGGGAGCGGCCGGGACCACCAGCACCTTGACCGTGCCGGCCGGGACCTGGTCGCCGTCGGCGGCCACGCAGCGGACCCGCGCGACC
Organism: Marmoricola sp.; assembly: GCA_044227235.1. Classification (GTDB taxonomy): domain Bacteria; phylum Actinomycetota; class Actinomycetes; order Propionibacteriales; family Nocardioidaceae; genus Marmoricola_A. Next base: position 58,949 of record JBGAFN010000019.1, read on the forward strand.
TCCGGGGCGGCGGCCCGCGCCAGGATCTCGTAGTCCTCGACCGTGACCGCCCGGTCCCGGGTGCGCAGCATCAGGGGTCCCCGCTGCATCGCCTCGGCCAGGGTCTCCCCGGGCGTCCCGCCGGTCGCGGCGTACCGGTTGTCGACCCGGCTGACGAAGGGGATCGAGGAGCGCAGCGCGGTGATCGCGTGTGCGGCCACGTTGCCCTCGGTGCCGCCCCCGACGGCGTACCCGCGGACGCGCAGCACGGTGCCCGCCGGCGGGACGACGCCGTACTGGCGGACCCCGCCGTCGGCGAGCCGGACCATCGGACCGAGGACGACCTCCCCGGCGTACGCGTCGAGCACGTAGTGCGGCGCGGTCGGCTCGCTCTCCGCGAAGTGCTCGACCCGCCGCCACTCCTGCCAGCCCTCCTCCGAGGACGTCTCGAGCACGGGGTCGCCGACCCCGGCCACCACCGGCCCGCGGAGCAGCCGGTAGCGCTGCCCGGGGACCCCGTCGGACTGGCCGACGGTCTCGGCCGCGACGATCTCGGCGTGCACCGCGACGGTCGTGCCGCCGACCGTGCAGGCGGTCACCCCGCGCAGCACCGGCGTCGCCGAGTACGGCGGCTGGCCGGGCTCGGGCTCGACCACCCGGGCGCGCAGCCAGCCGCAGCCGACCTCCGCCACGACCGACACCTCGTGGCCCTCGGGGACGTGCACGACCAGGCTCCCGGAGCGGTTGAGCCCGCCGGTCTCGTCCTCGGTGACGTCGCACTCCACCCAGGCCTGCCCGCACCAGGCCTCCCACACCAGCGGTGGGCGCTTCGGGTTGACCCCGACCCCCTCGGCTTGGGCGAGCAGGTCGAGCCGGACCGCGCAGCACGGGGCGGCGACGTCGAGGCCGACGTACAGCACGTCCCCGGGCACCGGCGGGGCGGAGAAGGCCGCGACGGCGCTGCCGAGCTCGATCTCGTGGGTGAGGTCGGCGGGCTCCTTGTCGACGGTGTCGCGGACGAGCCCGGCCAGGGCCGTCGGCACCAGCTCCAGGTCGGTGCGCGTGCTGAACACGACCGGCTGCACCTGCTCGGTGCCGACGGTGGTGACCGCGGTGGCGGTCGGGATGGTGAACGCGCTCGGGGGCGGCTCGGAGAGCCAGAAGGTGACCGGGGCCCGGGCGGCCGTGGCCGGGAACATCCGCAGCCCGACCAGGTCGAGGAACTTGACGTAGAGCCGGTCCGGCACCCGGTTGAGCCGGTAGAGCATCGCGTCGGTGAGGTAGGCGAAGGTCTCGATCAGGGTGACCCCGGGGTCGGAGACGTTGTGGTCGGTCCACTCGGGGCAGCGGCGCATCACCAGGCGCTTGGCGTCGTCGACCAGGTCCTGGAAGCGGCGGTCGTCGAGGGCGGGGGCGGGCAGCATCAGTCCCCCTCTCCCGGGATCGAGTAGAAGGGCATCACCAGGTTGTGCTCGTCGTTGGTGCCTCGCACGGTGTAGAAGATGTCGATGTCGAACCGGCCCAGCGCCGTGGTGACGGGGGTGACCTCGACCCGGGTGACGTCGACCCGGGGCTCGCAGCTCGCGATGGCCCGGCGCACCTCGGTGGCGATCGCTGTGGCGTTCTCGTCGGTCACCCCGTCGAAGAGGTAGTCGCGGAGCCGGGAGCCGAAGTCGGGCCGCATCGGGCGCTCCCCCAGGTAGGTGCGCAGGATCAGCCCCATCGCCTTCTCGAGGTTCGCGACACCGCCGACGGTGGCCACCGCGCCGTTGTGGGCCACCGTCACCGGCCAGGCCCACCCCCGGCCCACGAAGTCGGCCGACGTCCCGTCGCTGGGCAGCACCGCGGTGCGGCTCGTTTCCTCGGTCGTCATGGTTCCTCCTGGGTGTGGCGTGACGGGGTCGGGCTCAGTTGAGCTGGACGGGCTTGCCCTTGACCGAGACCGGTCCGGTGCCCTCGACCTGGACGGTCTTCCCCTTGAGCGTCAGCTGGGAGCCGCCGTCGATGGTGAGGGTGCCGGAGGGGCCGGCCTTGATCTCGACGTTGCCGTCGCACTCGATCGTGAGCGTGCCGGGCGGGCTGCCCGGCTTGCAGGCCAGCACGAGGGAGCCGGCCACGGCGTCGACGGTGAGCCCGAGCTTGTCGCCCGCGGTCGCGAGCACGAGTCGGGAGGCGGTCGGCTTGCCGCCCGACGGCGGGCCGTCGTCGTGGAAGAGGAGCCGGTTCCCGCTCGGGGAGACGAAGCCGCGCCGGATCACCCCGGCCGGCGACCCGGCCTTGACCGCGGCCTTCCCGGGCTCGTTCCCGCCCGGCTCGACCAGCCCGCCCGCTCCGGTGCGCTTGTTCACCACGGCGCCCAGCACGTACGGGCGGCGCAGGTCCCCGAACTCGAAGGCGACGAGCACCTCGTCACCCGGGGTCGGCAGGAACATCGCACCGGTGTTCTTGCCGGCCGTGAGCTGGGCGACCGGCGCCCAACCGGACTCGTACTCCGGCGAGAGCCAGGGCAGGGCGACCTTGACCCGGGCCAGCCCGAGCGGGTCGTCGACGGCGGTGACGACGCCGCCCACGACGCCCTGGATCCGGGTCGGGCCACGGTTGTTGCCGGCGGTCCCGCCGGCGCTCGTGAGCGCGAGCAGCGACCGGTCCTGACGACCGCTGACGGTGAAGTGCGTCCGGTAGCCGGACCCGATGTGGTGGTCGAAGACGTGCCGGGCCCGAGTCACGGTCCAGGTGCCGGCGAACTGCGACGGGACGCCGTCGACCTGGATCACCGCGCCGGCCACCACCCGGGCGTCTCCGAGCATCTCGCCCTCGGCCTCGGCGTACCCGCTGGCCGCGCGCTGGGCGAGCGCCGCAGCGGTGTCGGTCAGCGCCTGGGTGCTGCCCGAGTCGACGGTCAGCGCCCGGTCGTAGACGACCAGCGCCTGCCCGCTCGGGGCGGGTCCGAGCTCGGCCGACCCGCTCGCCGCCGGAGCCGCCTGCTTGACGAACAGGCGCGCGGTGGTCGCCGCGTCGCCCGCACCGACCTCCACGCCACTGGAGTCGATCGGCTTGCGTACGGCGAGGGCCTTGGCGTTGACCGGGTCCCAGGCCCGCACCTCGACCTCGGGCACCAGCCCGGCCGAGGAGAGGCGTGGCGTGAACTCGACCAGGTTGTCGCCGGCGGTGGCCACCACGCTCACGGCGCCCTGGCCGGTGCGCGCCTTGCGGAAGTACAGCTTGCCCTCGGCCACCCCGAGCTCGTAGCCGACCTCCTCGGCCCGTTCGCGCAGGAACTCCCAGTCGGTCTGGTTGTCCTGGTTGAGCTGGGGGTGGGTCTGCGCGGTGGCGTCGACGGTGCCGACGGGCACCCCGGCGTCCCCGGCGAGGCGCCGCGCGACGTCGGAGTCCTTGCCGTTGACGAAGGTCCGGCTCCGCCGGACCCGCTGGAGCCGGTGGTCGAGGGTGGAGCCGCGGACCACGGTGCGGGGGCCGGCCTGGCCGTAGAGGCCGCCGATCCCGGTGACCTCGCCCTCGACCAGCGGCTTCACCGCGGCGTCGTCCTGCACCCGGCCGAGCACCTGCACGGGCGTCCCGAGCGCGAGCCCGGCCTTGGTCAGCACGTCGAGGTGCGCGTCGACGAAGGTCAGCTCGAAGGTGTCGGGCAGGCCCACGTGGGTGTCGACCACCACACTGACCAGCAGGCCGGCGGCGTACGACGAGAGCGCGGTCCGGCCTGCCCCGACCTTCACCTCGGGGACCATCGTCGACTGCTCGAGCAGCAGCGCGGCGTCCATGTCCGCCGTCGTCATGCTCCACCTCCGGGGCCGGCGTCGAGCTCGCTGGCCGCGGGCAGCAGCAGCATCGTGCCGGGCCGCACCCGGAGCGGGTCGTCGACCCGGTTGGCCTCGGCGATCGCGCGCCAGCGGCCGGCGTCGCCGTACGTCTCCTGGGCCAGGGCGGGCAGGCTCTCGGACTCCAGGACCCGGTGCGAGGAACGCCCCGGGAGGCCGCCCGAGGTGGGGTTCATCGCTCCGACGGCGACCGCGGTGCCGGTCCCCGGCGAGGCGGCGGGCGCCGGCCCGCACTGCTCCAGGGTCAGCGTCACCTTGGCCCGCGTCGGCACCCCGTCGGCGGTGAAGCGGGTGTAGGTGGCCGAGAGTGACTGCAGGTGGACCGGGACGCCGTTGAAGCCGTTGCCCCACTTGAGCTTGAGCTCGGTCTGCGTGGTGAGCGTGCCCTTCGGCTTGTTGGGGTCCTGCTTGGTCTCCTTCGTCGCCCACAGCGTGAGCCGCTCGACGTCGGCACGGGTGGTGGGCCCGAAGAGGGTGAGGTCGTTGAGGACGTAGGTGACCTTGTTGAGCGCCCCCAGGCTGGCCTCGAGCAGCCGCCCCGCCGCCTCGATGGCGGCGCCGCCGACGGTCTCGACCCCGGTGGGCTCGGACTGGCTGTTGTCCTGACGGATCTTCACCTGCACCTCGCGTGGCGGGTAGGTGAAGCTCACCTTGGTGGCCGCTGCCGCCGACTCCGAGATCGTCAGGCCCTGCGCGCTGGAGGACTGCGCGGACTGGCTCGGGTCCGGCGTCGTGCTCGAGGCACCCCCGCCCTTGGGCGTGCCGACCGAGAAGCCGTTGTGGACCAGCTCGAGGGTCTCGATCGCCACCTTGGAGCTGCCCGCGTCGAGGTCGGGACCGCTCCACGCGGCCGGCCGGGCACCGGTCAGGGTCCACCACATCACCGGCTGCCCGCCGGAGTCGAACAGGGTGATCTTGCAGCTGCTCTCCTTCGAGGAGTCGAGCCCGTTGAGCCAGTCGATCGAATGGCTCCGGAGGAACGCCTGCAGGTTCTCGGAGTCGGCGGTGACCGCAGCCCGCTTCAGCACGATCCGCGAGTACGTCGCCTCGCCCGCCAGCCAGTGCGAGCCCAGGTAGTTGCCCCCGGGCTTCATCTCCACCGGCTTGAAGTCGACCTTGAGGCCGCTGCAGGACTGCCAGTCGCCGAGCGCCAGACCGTCGATCTCGACCTTGAAGCGGAACGCGACGCCGAACGCCGGGGTGACGGGGCGGACCCCGAGCCCGGTGCCGAAGCTGTTCGCGAGCGCACCGATCGCGGCGATGCTCATCCCAGCATCCCTCCCCCGGCTCCCCCCGCATTGCCGAACTTCAGGTCGTCGTCGAGGAAGCCCGAGTGCGCCAGGTCGAGGGTCTCCATCACGACGGTGGCGGCCTTGGACTCGAAGTCGGCGATCTTCCAGCCGATCGGCACGAACGCGCGCAGCGTCCACTCGCAGATGGGCACGGCCGCCCAGCTCAGCAGCTTGATGCTGCCGCTGAACACCTTCGGCTCCTTGGAGGTCGCCGCCAGCCACTCCTGCACGATCTGGGAGTCGGGGCAGGTCGCGCGGCTCAGGCTGATCTTGCTGTACTTCGGCAGCCCGGGCGCGGTCCACACCCCGGTGGCGTCACCGCGCCGGTACTCCAGCATGTCCCACTGCACGCTGAGGCCGCTCACCTTCGACCAGGCGCCGAGGTCGTGCTCGCCGTCGTCGAAGACCACCAGGAACTTGCTGCTGTCGCCGCGCAGGTTGAACTCGCCGGCAACCAGGCTGGTCAGGCTGCGGGGGTTCACCATCGCTGGCTCCTCGGGTCAGGGGTCGGGTGGGTCAGTGGAACTCGGTGAGCAGCCCGGCCCGCTCGCGGTCGGCCAGGAGCTCTCCGCGCAGGCGCGTGCGGAGCCGCCCGTAGAGACCCAGGGCCAGCGCGTCGAGCAGCTCGGGGTCGCGGGGGTTGATCCGGGTGCGGGGCTGCTGGACGCGGAGCCGCGCCGCCAGCCGATCCAGCACCTCGTCGGAGACGTCCTCGGCGGTGATCGTGCGCTGCGGCTGCTCGGGTCCGCTCGCCGCCCGACCCTCTGAGTCCGCGGCGTCCTCGGGGAACACCAGCGGCTGGGACGGCGACTCGGGCTCCGGCTCCCCGTTGGCGAGCAGCGCCAGCACCCCCGTGGCAGGCCCTGTCGCCGACGGGCTCCCGAGGGATGCCAGGCCCGAGTCGCCGAGCTGGCCGGCAGGACCCGGGTCCTGCAGCGGTCCTGTGCCGCGGTTGAGCGTCGCGCGCTGGGCCGGGCCGGCGGGACCGGCCACCGCGTGCAGCCGCCGCTGATCGCCGCCCTCGACCGCTGACACCTCATACGGGTCGGTGAGCCGGGTGAAGCCGGCGTCGGGCGACCAGGCGAGGGAGCCCGTCGGCGTCGTACCGGTGGGCCAGCCGAGCTCCTCAGGCGTGACGCTCTCGCCGCGCAGCGCCCGCTCGACCCCGACCGCCTGGGCCTCCAGCCGCTCGCCGAGCTCCCCGGCCTCGTCGGCGAGCGCACCGAGCGCCCGCTGCTGGGCCACATGGGTGAGCTCGTGGCCGAGCAGGGCGGTGTTGTCCGCCGAGTCGAGGTCCCCGGTGTCGACCGGGAGGTGCACCACCGCGTTGCGGGTGTACGCCGCCGCCTCGCCGTGCGGCGAGGAGGGCGCGGCCCGGGGCGTCCGGATCACCGGGACGAAGCCCAGGTCGACGCCGGTCATCCGACCGAACGACGCGACCGTCGCGGGCGGCGCCACCTCGTACCGTGGCCGGTCCACCGGGGGGTCCGCCACCACGGTGCGCGGCTCCGCCGTCCCGGTCGGAGGCTCCGGGGCCGGAATCTCCCGCGACGGCTCCCGGTCCGTCGAGCGTCCCTCGCCCTGCGGCGGCTCCTGCCGGACCGAGGGCGCGGTCGTGCGGGACCGCCTGGGCTGCGGTGCCGGTGCCGGTGCCGGTGCCGGTGTCGGTGCCGATGCCGGTGTCGGTGCCGCTGGTGATGTCGCCGGCGGGCCGGCGTCCGATGAGGGCGTCGGCGCCGACGGAAGTGCGGGGGCCGGTGAGGGCGCGACGGCCGGTGCGGGGACCGGCGGCACGCTCGCTGCCCGTGACGTGGCGGGGGCGCGTGGGGCGGGCCCGGGCTCCTCCGCAGCCGGCGGGACCGGCCTCAGCTCCCGTGGTCTCGCCCGCCCCACGCCGTCCGAGCCGGAGAGGGACGGGGAGTCGCTCGGCGGAAGCGACCCGCCCGTCCCGCTCCGGGGGTCGTCGCCCGGGTCCGTCACGGAGTCGGTCGCGGCCTCAGGCCTGGTCGGCGTGCTCGACTGCGTCTCCTCGGTGGACCGGGTCCCGGCGTCGTCGTCCGGCGCTGCGGGCTGCGCGGGTGGACCCTCGGGCGCGAGTCGCGGCACGACCGGGGCCGCAGCCTCCGCGACGGGCGCAGCCTCCGCGACGGGCGCGGCCTCCGGCCCTGCGGCATCGGACGGGGGTTCCTGGGGCGCGGCCGGCTCGGGGACGGGCGCGGCAGCCTCCGGCGAGCCGTCGGACTCGGCCGGCTCGTCGGGACGTGCCCCGATGCCGTAGCCCCGGCGCCGGCTCTCGGCCAGGGTGGGCCGCTGGAGGACCTGCTGCTCCGGCTCGGCCGTAGCGGACGGCGTGCGCCCGTGCTCGATCGCCGACCGGGCCACCTCGGCGTCGAGCATCGCGATGATGCCGGCGAGGTCCTGCGCCGGCGGGGAACCGACGTCCTCGGGAGGCGGTCCTGCCGGCTCGGACAGGTCGCGCTGCAAGGGCAGGTCGGGTGCCTCCCGCAGAGCCTCCGGCTGGGTGACCGGCTGGCTGAACGGCTGGGCGTACGGCGGGGTGAACGGCGGGAGGTCCGGCTGGGAGTCGACCCACGGGTCCACGAGGGAGCCCGCCCAGGCAGGGTCCGCCTGCTCGTTCGGCGCAGTCACGGCCGGCACAGCCGGCCCGGCGGGCTCGGGCCGCAGAGGCAGCGGGCGGTGGTCGGCACCCGGGACCGCCCAGGGCTCCTCGCCGCGCGGACGCACCGGAACGGCGAGCCCGCGGGCCGGCCTCGGTGGTGGCGCGGCGGTCGAGGACCGTGCCCGGGTCCGGGCTCCCGGCTCCGCGGCTGCCGGGACGACCGGCGCGACCACCGGGCCTTCCGGCACGGCGGGCTGGGCTACCTGGGCGTCGTGGGCGTCCTGGGCGGGCCAGCGCACCAGTGGCACGAGCGGGTGCGTCCCCGCCACGTCCGGGGGCGCCAGCAGCGGCGCCGCCACGAGCGGGGAGCCGGTCGGCGTGCTGGAGGGCGCCAACGGCTCCACGACGCGCCAGCCGGCCGCGGCCCGCGAGGGCTGCGGGGGACGGCGGGCGAACGGCCAGCGCATCGCCGCCGCCTAGCCGCCGGCGCGGGCGGCCAGCACCGGCCGGCGCGCCATGCCGTCCAGCCCGTCCAGCCTGTCGAGCTCGGCGAGGACGCGCCGACGGACGGGGTGCTCGAGGTCGAGGATCGTGTCCAGGGACCAGTGCAGGCGGGCTGCCAGGCGCACCACCTCGGACCAGAGCAGGCTCGAGGGGTGCGTCATGATTCCCCCACGTCGCCGACCCCGCGCATCCCCGAGGCGGCCAGGTCGACGCCGAACGACTGGTGGCAGTGCGGGCAGTCGACGTCGACGACCGTCGCGCCGCGCTGGTTGATCCGGCGGTAGAGGTCCTGCAGGAACGCCAGGTCGGCCGCGAAGAGGTCCTCGACGACGACCTCGTCCACCTCGTCGACCCCGTCGAGCCGGGTCACGGTCCGCGCCAGCAGCAGCACCGTCAGGTACGCCGGGTTGGCCCGCACGCGCGGGTCCGACTGCGGGGCGATCTCGTCGCGGGCCGTCGCCAGCCGCATCGTGCCGTGCCGGTGGGTGCGGCCGCGGGCGTCGACCAGGCCGCGCGGCAGCACGAAGTCGAACTCGGTCCGCAGTCCCGCGGTGGGTCCGGCTCGTTCGGTGGTCAGGGAAGGGGTCACGGTGCGTCCTCCGGTCGGCGGTTCAGGCGATGTTCGGGTCGATGAGCTCGTCGCACTGCAGGGTCAGGGTCTGCACGATGACCTCGGAGCCGCCTGCCTTCACCCCGCCGAGCTCGAGCTTGGTCGGCATCGCGTTCATCAGCAGGTAGGTCATCTTCCCGGAGCCCGACAGGTCGTCCCCGGGCCCGAACAGGGTCAGCGAGCAGTCCCGCCACATGGCGGGCAGCGACTGCCGGGTGGCCTGGTGCCAGGTCCATAGCCAGGTGCTGCTGAACCCGGTGCGCATCGCGCGGCGCAGGGTGACGGTCGGCGGCTTGGCACGGCCCGCGTGCCGGGAGAACAGCGCCCCGACCGGTCCGGCCTCGACGTACTCGGTCTGCTCGACCTCGCTGCTGATGCCGGCGAGCTCGGCGAAGTCGGCCGTCCCCTGCGGCGTCCAGATCCGGAAGACCGCGCACGTGAGGAACTCCTGCCGGGCCTCGGCCGGCAGCGGTAGCTGTCGTCCCTCGCTCAGCGTCGCCATGGCGTCAGGGGGCCTCGATGATCTCGTCGCACATCAACGTCACCGTCTGCATGACGACCTCGGTGGCGCCGGCCTTCATCCCGGCGATCTCCACCTTGGTGGGGAAGGCGTTGCTGAGCAGGTAGGACTTCGTCGGCGCACCGGTGGTGTCCTGGCCGGCGGCGTACAGGCTCAGCGTGGTCATCCGGTACGCCGTGCTGAGACCGGTCCGCGCCATCGCGTGCCACTCCCAGATCCAGTGGGTGTCGCTGCCGGTGCCCATCGCGCGCTTCAGCGAGACGGTCGGCGGCTTGGCGCGGCCGATGAACCGGCCGAAGACCGGACCCCGCTCGCCGGCCTCCATGTACTCGACCTGCTCCAGCTCGCTGCTGATCCCGGCGAGCTCGGAGAACATCGCCACCCCGTTGGGCGGGGCGTCGATCTTGAAGACCGCCGAGGTGAGCGTCTTGTCGCGCTGGTCGTTCTGCAGGGTGAGCTGGCGCCCGATGTTGAGGTCAACCATGGCTTCCTCCGTGGGGTGTGGTGGGGGTGCTGCTGCAGCGGTTCACCGTGCTCACTCCTCCAGGGCTGCGCCGTCGGAGAGCTGCGAGAGCCGGAAGACGACGAACTCGGCGGGCTTCACCGGGGCGATCCCGATCTCGACGGTGAGGATGCCGGCGTCGCGGTTCTCGGGCGGGTTGTTCTCCTCGTCGCACTTGACGAAGAAGGCCTCGGCCGGGGTCCGGCCGAAGAGCGCCCCGGACTGCCAGACGCGTCGCAGGAACATCGTGATGGTGCGGCGCACCCGGTCCCACAGCGCGTGGTCGTTGGGCTCGAAGACGACCCAGTTGGTCCCGAGCAGGATCGACTTCTCGATGAAGTTGAAGAGCCGGCGCACGTTGAGGTAGCGCCACTCCGCGTCGCTGGAGAGGGTGCGCGCCCCCCAGACCCGGATGCCCTGGCCGGGGAAGGCCCGGATGCAGTTCACGCCGATGGGGTTGAGGATGTCGTGCTCGCCCTTGGTGATGTTGAGCTCCAGGGCGATCGCCCCGCGGACCACCTCGTTGGCCGGAGCCTTGTGCACGCCCCGGGTGTCGTCGTTGCGGGCCCAGATCCCCGCCACCGCACCCGACGGCGGCATCATCAGCGGCTTGCCCGTCCCGGGGTCCATCACCTTGACCCACGGCCAGTACAGCGTCGCGTACTTGGAGTCGTAGCCGGCGAAGTCCATCCGCCAGTCCCGCAGCTGCTGGGCGTTGAGCCCGGGCGGGGTGTCGAGGATCGCGACGCGGTCGCTCATGAGCTCGCAGTGCGCGATCATCGCGAGCTGCACCGCCTTGAGCTGCTCGTCGTCGATCGCCTGGCGCTGGTAGGCCGACATCAGGTCGGGGACCACCAGCATCGTGATGTCCTCGATCGCCTCCAGCCCGCCGAAGCCGGACCGGTCGCTGACGTCACCGACGTAGCTCTCGGGGCTGACCGCCGGCAGGGCGACCTCCTGCGGAGGCTCCGCGGCGGGGGCCTCCAGGGTGGTGGTGCCCCGGGCCGGGGCGACCGGCCCGCCCTTGAGGTCGGCGAGCTGGACGAGGGTCGACTGCTTGAGCGCGGTGGCGACGTTGTTGGAGCCGCGCCGCGTGCTGACGTTGTCGTAGGTCTCCGCGACCGTACCGTCGCGCAGCACCTGCAGCTTGAAGGTGTCCTCGCCGGGCTCGCCGGGGTCGGCGATCTCGACGGCCAGGTTGCCGGCCTCCAGCGCCGGGGCGATCGAGCGGACCCGCAGCGCGGGCTTCCCCTCCTCGCCGGTGATGGTGGCCTCGGCGTGCGCGGTGATCGCGGCCGGGCCCGACCCGTTGGCGGCGCCGTTGGGGGAGGTCCCCGCCGCGTCGTCGTGCTGCGCTCCGACGCTGACGATGTAGGCGTTGCCGCCGCCGTTCATGAAGTAGCTGAACACCGACAGCGGCAGGTAGGCACCGTCGGCCATCCCGCCGAACGTGCGGGTGTACTGCGGCCAGTTGGTCACCAGGGTCGGCTGGTTGACCGGGCCCCGCTCCGTGAAGCCGACGAACGCGGCCGTGGCCGTGCCGACGGCCTCGATCGGCTTCGCACCGGAGGAGACCTCCTCCATGTAGACACCGGGCGACAAGTAGGTCGGCATCGGACCTCCTGGAGTTGAGGGGCAGGTCGAGGGTCAACCCCCAACGTCACAGGTCGCGTGTCGGGGCGGCATCGTCCGCAGGGCCGCCTCGCGGGCAGCCCTCGCTGCCCGATGGGGTGTCCGCCGTTCGCGGCCATCTGCCTCCTCAGGGCAGCGCGGACGGCCGGCGCATCCCAGACTGGGCAGGTGATCCGCGATCTGGACCTCACCCTCGCGGGATGGCTGGGCACCGTGCTCGACGGCACTCCCGTCACCTTCGACGTCCCGCCGGACGACCCTGCGCCCGCACCGGCCGCCGGCCGCGCGGAGGCACGCGGGGCGGCCGCGACCACCGTCGCCCTCGAGCTGTACGACGTCCGCCTCGACGCGGACGCCAGCACGGCCGGCTGGGCGTCGGTGCGCGACGAGCGCGGGGTCGAGGTCGGACGGGTCCCGCCCGCCAAGACCTACCGGCTGACCTACCTGCTGACCGCCCACGGACCCGACGCCCTGACCGAGCACGACGTGCTCGGCCGCGTGCTCACGGCAGCGGCGGCGCATGAGGTGGTGCCCGCCGAGCACGTCGTCGGCAGCCTCGCCGAGTCCGCCCGGCAGGTGCTGCTGCGGTGCGCCCCCGCGCGCCCGCTGACCGACGCGCACGAGCGACGCGGTCGCGAGGGGCGCCGGGTGGCCCTGGAGCTGTCGCTGCTGGCCTCGCTCCCGCAGGGCGGGCTCTCCGACCTCGCGGCGCCCCCCAGCCACGTCGAGCTCGGCACCCGCACGCCGAGCCCGCGACCGGCGGTCGACCGGCAGGCGCTGGTCCCGCGGCCGACGGCCCGGATCACCGAGGGCCACTGAGACCGGTCGGGAGGGCTGGCCCGGACGCAGCGTCAGATCAGGCCTTCCCGTACGGCGTACGCGACAGCCTGGGAGCGGTTGCGGAGCTGGAAGCGGGTGGTCACGTCGTGCAACACGTTCTTGACGGTCCGCTCGGAGTAGTTGAGCTGGTTGGCGATCTCGCGGGTGTCGAGCCCGTCGGCGACCAGCCGCAGGATCTGTCGCTCCCGGTCGGCCATCCCGGACACGTGCAGGCCGCGGGGCACGAGGACGTCGGTCTGCAGCCGGGCGACGTGGTTGATGAGCCGTGCGAGCATGTCGGCCGGCATCGCCGCCTCCCCGGCCGCGACGCTCAGCACGGCCTGGACCAGCCGGTGCGTGCTGGCCTCGTGCCGGGGCAGGATCGCGCAGACACCCAGGTCGATCGCCGCCATCACGTCGAGCCCGGTCGGGTTGGTGCAGATCAGCACCACCCGCTGGCAGCCGTGCCGCTTGGCCCGCCGGATCATCGTGACCGCGCCGTCGGTGAGGCTGGAGTCCACGGCGCACAGCGCGACCGAGTCGGCGTCCGCGGCCGGGCCCGGCTCGACCACCTCGATGCCCGGGTGGCCACGCAGCTGGGCGACGAGGCCCGCCGAGGAGATCGGGTCGAGTGCGTGGGCGTGGGTCTTCTGCCGGATCGTCATGTCACGTTGCCCCCTGGCGTCGTCCCCGGCAGACGCCGAAGGACTCGCACGCTAGTCCCGAGCTGCCCGCGCCGCGTCCGTACGGACACCTAACTCGGCGGCCGGGGGCAACCGGCGCCGCCCGATCGCGCGCCCCTGCGGGCACGGGCGCCGACCGGACCGTCTCCGTGGGACTACGGAGACGCGCGCGAGCTACGCAGGGGGCGGCACGGATGACCCAGGGGTCAACCGCCCGAACGGGCCAGGGCCGGCCCACGTCTCAAGGCGGGGTCGACCCCGCCTGCTCGGCGATGCGGCCGTCCTGCGCCGCGGCGATGATGAGGTCGCGGCGCGAGCGCAGCTCGAGCTTGGCGAGGATCCGGGACACGTGGCTCTCCACGGTGCGCCGCGACAGCACCAGCCGGTCGGCGATCTCGGCGTTCGTGCGGCCCTGCTCGACGTGCCCGGCGACGATGCGCTCGGTCGGCGTCAGCGCGTCCCAGCCGTTGCTCGGCCGGGGCGCGTCGCGACCCGACACCCGCAGACCCCGCCCCCGCAGGACGGCGCGCATCCGCAGGGCGTCCGCGCGTGCACCCAGCCGGCCGTACGCCGCCGCCGCCCACTGCAGCAGCTCGTCGGCGTCCTGCTGGCGCTCCTCGCTCAGGTGACCTGCGACGGCCTCGACGACCCAGGCGGCCTGGAGCTCGCGCGAGGAGCGCGACCAGGCCAGCACCGCAGCGAGGAGCAGGTCGTCGTCGCGGGCGGCGAACGCGCGGGCTGCGAGCGCGGCGGCCCGGGGCGTGGGGGCGGCCGGGGCCCGCTCGGCCAGCTCGTCGAGACCGGCGACGGCCGCCTCGGCCATCGCCCGCTCCCCCACCTCCGCGGCGAGGGCGGCCAGCTCGGTCCCCAGCAGCAGCCGGTCCGGCGACCACCCGGTCACCAGGCACTGCCGCCAGCCCCGCCACAGCACCTCCAGCGCGGCCTCGCGGTCCTCCTGGGCGACCAGGACGAGCGCCTCGGCCCGGGCCGGCCAGGCTGAGCCGGGCAGCCCGGGCGGACCCGCGGGGGCCTCCCCCACAGTCGCCAGCCAGCGGCCGGCGGCCTGCGGCCCCTTCAGGTGCAGGGCGACGACGGTGCGCCTCGCCAGCTGGAGGCGACGGCTGGGGCGTCCGACCTCCTCGTCGTGGAGGGTCTCGGCCAGCAGCGGCGCGGCGGTGACGAGGTCGCCCCGGTCGAGCGCGAGGTTCACCCGGGCCCGGGTCCAGGCGCGACGGGCCACGAGCGACCCGTGGGCGGCGACCGTCTCGGCCGACTCGTCGAGAGCCTCGAGCGCGTCCTCGAACCGGTCGAGGTCGGCCAGCACCGCCGCCCTGGCGGGCGGGACGAGCACGTCGACCGTGGCGGCCGACCGCTCCCCGCGGGCCAGCACCGTCGCCTGCGCCAGCAGGGTCGCGGCCATCTCGAGCCGTCCCTGCGCGTGGGCCTGCCACCCCTGCACCGCGACGGTCCGCAGGGTCGCGCGCGCCGACCCGGTCCGGCGGGACTCGGCCTCCGCCTGGGCGGCCAGCCGGTGCGCGCCGGACGCGTCACCGCCCAGGAGCGCGGCGAGCGCCGCGAGAGCCCGGTGCTCGGCGCGTTGGTGGGGGAACAGCAGCGGGGCGGTGCAGCCGGCGGCAGCGAAGCGCTGGGCGCCCCGGTGGTCGCCGCGGGCCAGCGCGGCGCTGACCAGGGTCAGGTAGGCGCTCCCGGCCAGGGGCGGCGCGAGCAGCTCCGCGGTCGCCGTCCTCGCCACGGACTCGGCCTCGGACAGGCGGCCCACGGCGTACAGGGCGGCGGCCTCCCCGCACAGCGCCTCGTGCCGCCGGGGGTCGTCCGGGGGGACGAGCGTGCCGACCCGGCGCCACAGCTCCACCGCGACCGCCGGCACCTCGGTCGCGGCGTCCGCCGCGACGGCGGCGACCCAGCCCACCTCGTCGCGGGTCAGCGCAGCCCGGGTCAGCTGCGGGCCGACGACGCCCGGCCCGGCGTCGGCGTCCTGCAGGGCCCGGGCCAGCTCCCGGTGGAGCTCCTGGCGCAGGGCTCCCGGCAGCTCGTCGTACAGGGACTGCCGCACCACCTCGTGCCGGAACCCGAGCCGGGCGTCGTCCCGCTCGCCGAGCAGCCCCGCGTCCAACGCCTCCCGGACGACCGGGAGCAGGTCGCCGACCGAGCGTCGCGTCGCGACCGAGAGGTCGCGCACGGTGAAGTGCGGCCCCAGCAGCGCGGCCACCACCAGCACGTGCCGCGCGTCCGAGGTCAGCTCGTGCAGCCCGGCGACGCGGAGCGGGGGCGGCTCCCCCACCCCCTCGGGGTCCTCGCCCCGGGAGAGCGACCGGACCGTCGCCGAGGTGAGCACCTGCTGCACGTACAGCGGGTTGCCGCCCGCCGTCGTCAGGGCCCGCATCACGTCGGCCTCCGGGTGCGGTCCGACGGCGGGGAGGGCGATCGCGGCGACCGCGTCCTCGTCGAGGGGCCCGAGGGTGAGCTCGGTGAGCCGGCCACGCCGCGCCAGCTCGTCGAGCAGCCGCCCGAGCTCGCGGCCGTGCCGGTGCGGCAGGGTCGTGAAGAGCAGCGTCAGCGGTACGTCGTGCAGCAGCGTGGTCAACCGTTGCAGCAGCACCAGCGTCTCGGCGTCGGCCCAGTGCAGGTCGTCGATGGCCAGCACGAGCGGTCGCTGCGCGCACAGTTCGACGACCGTGCGCACCAGCCGCTCGCCGAGCGGTGCGCCCCGCACCCCCGAGGGCTCCACCGGCGAGGGGTGGTCGGCGAGAGCCTCGAGCAGCACGCCGTACCGGGTGCGCTGCGTCCACGGGTCGGCGGCGGCGGCGAGCACCGGGACCCGGCACTCGCGCAGGACGGCGTGGAGCAGGGCGGACTTGCCGATCCCGCCCTCACCGTGCACCGCGGCGGCGAGCAGGGAGGGACGGTCGGCCGCGACGACCTCGCGCAGCAGGCGCAGCTCGGCGTCGCGTCCGACCAGGTGCGTGCCGTTCCCGGGGGCCTGGAGGTGGTGCGTGACGGAGAACATGGCGCCTCAGGCCCGGTCGACGGGCCCGCGTTCGGTCGTCGCCCGTCGTCCGAGGACGAGGGTCGCCCGTCCTGGGACGGGGGTCGCCCGTCCGAGGACGAGGGCAGCCTGGACACGCATGGTCGTGCTCCCTCCTGACCGGTCGTGGGGAAACCGGTCCCAGGCGGTGGCCTCGACCCCCGTGCGGACTGTCGTACTGCCGGGATGACTGCCGGGAAGACCGTGGCCGGGTCCGCGGTCCCACCTTTCCCTCCTGACACGCCGACGCGCAACGGGCTATCGGCCCAAATTGGAGGAACCACCCCATTGGGTACCTAGACGAAATTCACCTTCTTGTCCGAGAAGCGCTCGACGGCGCTCTCCACCACGCCCTGCTTGCTGACCGGGACGCCCTCGAAGTCCAGCGACCCGGCACCGGTGAGGCCGCCCTTGTTGACGGTCAGCTTGCCGGCGACCTTGTCGTCCTCGAACTTGGCGTAGCGCGTGTGGGCCAGGTCGTGGCCGTCCCCGATCAGGCACACGAAGCCGCCCAGCAGGTACTCGAGCAGGTCGCCGTCACCGGCCGCCTTGACGTTGGTCCGGTTGACCTCGGCGATGGCCGCGAAGTCGGAGTCGTCCGGCAGCCAGTCCGGGTTGCCGCCCATCACGACGTTGTCCGTCACGCCCTGCATGGCGGTGGTGGCGCCCTCGTAGTTGCCCCGCTGCTGGCGGATGAAGCTGCTGCACGCCAGCCAGTAGAGGTCGCCCTTGTACTGGCCCAGGATCCCGCTGCAGGTGTGCGTCCGGCCGGCGGCGACCTGGCGCGGGTCGGTCGGACAGGTGGTCGGGGTGCCGGTGCACATCCGGATCGGGTCCGGGACGCCGCCGACGCCGGCGCGGATGAGCGTGTGGCCCCCGAACTGCGGGTTGTTCTTGAGCTCGTTCTCCCAGAGCTCAGCGGCGTTGTAGAGCGCCAGGTTGTAGGTGACCCGGGTCGAGTCCAGTGCAGGCCAGGGCGCCTGCAGCTGCTCCCAGATGTCGAGGTGGCTGCTGCCGTAGACCAGTCCCTGGCCGGCGTCGGCGTAGAACTGGATCGTCGTGCCCTGCGGGATGGCGACGTACTCCATCTCCTTCGGGGTCACGCGGGGGTCGAGGTTGAGGGCCCCGTGACCCAACAGGATGTAGCCCATGGCCGGTCCTTTCCCGTGCTCGCGGGACGCGCGCTGCGTTCCTGGTCCGAGCGTGGTCGGCCGCACGGGAGTGCGGCAGCGACGCCGGGACAGAACCGAGGGCAGCGCCGGGTTCCCCGCGCCCGGCGACGGCACCCGCACTCTGCCCCGAAGGCTGCACCTTCGGTCCGGAGACGGCCCGCACCCTCAGAACGTGACCGACCCGTGCACCGGCACGTCGGGGTCACCGACCAGGCTCTCGGGGTCACCGGAGGGACCGTGCCGGAAGAGCGTGCTGCCGGCGCCGTCGTTGACCGTCGCGTACGCCTCGTAGGCGGGGAACCCGTTCACCAGGCCCTGGAACGAGACCGTGCGGGTGGAGAGGTCGACGGTCAGCGTGCCCTGGTAGTCGATGTCGGGAGACCCCGTGAAGCACGGGTTGTTGGCCGCCGCCGCCAGGTCGAGCGAGACGACGTTGCCGCTGCGGCGCAGGTTCGACCAGTGCATCCGGCCGGTGTCCGCTGTCCCGCGGGACTCGATGTCGCCGTCCTCGCAGTCGTGCTCGATCGTCTCGCCGCAGTGGTGGTACTCGGTCCAGTCCAGCGAGGGCAGCTCGAGCCGGACCTCGGAGTGCATCCGGTGGGAGGCGCCGATGTCGTCGCTGAACTCCCGGTCGTCGGTGTGGAAGCAGTCGCTGAACCACGACACGGGCCCGCGCAGCAGGCGGTGCCCGGCGGCCGCGCCGACGCCGTCGATGTTGCCGGCGTAGCCGCCGGGGATGAACGCCTTCACCCAGACCTTGACGCTGTGCGCGTCCGGCCACGGGTCGGCCGCCTCGGCCGTGCTGGTCGACTGGCTGGAGGTGGCCTCGCTGGAGGTGGGCTCGCCGGTCAGCACGGCCCACACCGACGCGTCGACACCGTCGGACTCCGCGAGCCCGTTCTGCTCGCGGAAGTGGCGTACGACGGCCACGGTGGCCTCGTCGTACTCCCCGGACTCCGCGACGACGCTCTGCTGGTAGTGGTGGTTGAGCAGCTGTTGCAGGTAGGCGACCCACTCCGAGCTGGTGGACGGCGACAGGTCCGGCTCCCCCGACATGGCTCCTCCTCGGCCTCGGCGTTCCTTCGAGGCTGACCCCTGACGGCGCCGGAGCGCGGCCCGTTGGGGCAGACCGCCGGGCGAGGCGACAAGCGCCGTCGAGCGCCCCTCCGGGAAGGACCGGTCGGTGGCAGGGCGGCAGTCTGGTGGGATGGCACTTCCGTCACGCGAGTTCGTCATCTCCGAGGTCGACCGGGAGTTCCGCCTGCAGCATCCCGAGGCACCGCACGTGCTCGACCCGCACGACCCCCGCCAGACCCAGCTCGTGCGGGACTGGTGGGAGATGTACGAACGGTTCGTGAACGCGACGGTCGACAGCCACTACTACCGGTTCTTCCCGCACTCACCGCGGCTCGACCCGGCGAACCCCGAGCACGCGCAGCTCATCGAGTACTGGCAGGACATCCGCAGCGTCGTCCGCGACGGGGCGACGCCCAGGTACGACTGGGACGAGACCCGGCTCAGGGCCGAGCAGGCAGCGGCCGCCGGCACGCCCGCGACCACCACGACCACCGCGCCGCCGACGGCCGACCCCGGCACGCCACCCCACGGCGGGGTCGAGATGGACGAGGACGCCGTCAAGGAGGCGCTCCACCAGTGGCTCGAGGGGGCGCACTACCTGGGCGACACCGCCGAGGTGCTCGGCCTGTTGGCGCGCGCGGGCGGGGCGGGCGAGCACGCCGGCCTGGTGGTGTTCGGTGAGGCGTTGGGGCCGGTCGGGATGGTGGCGTCCACGGTCATCGTGCTGTGGGCCACCGCGCACGCCTTCGGGACGGGACGGAGGCTGCAGGAACAGGAGGGCTTCTGCTACGGGGTGATGTGGGAGGCCTTCGGGATGTCCGACAGCAGCAAGGGCTTCGTGGACTGGTTCAACGACTCGGCCGAGGAGCTCCGGGAGTCGTTCGAGGAAGGCATCGCCGCCGGTCGGGCCAAGGCCCGGGAGACCACCGTGCACAACCGGCTCCTGCTCCTGGTGGCCTACCACCAGGCCCAGGGGGACGACTTGGCGACGGCGCAGGGCAAGGTGCTCAACGAGCTCTGGCTGCAGCTCCGGGAGAGCGACAAGGGCCGCGACTGGCTCAGCTGGCCCGTGCCCACGAGCATGCCCACCGAGTGAGGGGGCGACCTCACCGACGCGCCAGCGCCGCCACCCGTTCGACGTCGTCGGGCCCGTCCAGGTCCGGCAGCGCCAGGAAGACGGTGTCGACCCCTGCGTCGAGGAGCCGCTGGTGGCGCTCCCGGTGTGCCGCGGCCTCACCGGCGTGGTGGCGGGCCGCGAAGTCCGCCGCCTTGCTCCTCCCCCGCAGCCGCTCGACCCGGGCCCAGCTGTCGTCGCGTGAGGTCCCGACGACGGCGACGTCCAGGACGGTGACGGCGACCTCGTCGCGGGGGCGGCCGACCTCGTCGCAGTGCCGGTGCAGCACGGCCGTCTTGTGGCGGACCGTGTCCAGGTCGGCCCGGACGTTGCAGGCGTCCCCCCACTGTGCGGCGATGCGGAGCGTCCTGCGCTCGCCGCCGCCACCGATCACCAGGGGCAGGGGCCCGACGGGGCGCGGGTAGCAGGTGGTCTCGGGCAGGGTGACCCGCTCCCCGTCGTACGCCTTGGTGCCCGGGGCCCAGAGCGCTCGCATCGTCTCGGCGGCCGTGGCGAGGGCGTCCAGGCGCTGTACGGCGGGCGGGAAGTCGAGGCCGTACGCCGCGTGCTCCCGCTCGAACCAGCCGGCGCCGAGACCACAGAACGCGCGCCCGCCGGTGAGGACGTCGAGGGTGGCGGCGGACTTGGCGAGGATGCCCGGTGCGCGGAAGGAGGCCGGGGTGCACAGGGTGCCCAGGTGGAGGTCGGTGCCGAGCGCGGCGAGGGCACCGAGGGTGACCCAGGGCTCGGGGATCGGCTCCCAGGCCCGCGCCACCTGGGGGATCTGGATCAGGTGGTCCATCAGCGCGAGCCCGGCGAAGCCGGCCTGGTCCGCGGCCAGGGCGATGCGGCGGAGCCACGATAGCGGATCCTCCCCCCAGGGGAACCGGCCGACCTGCAGCATCACCCGCGGGCCACGCCCGCTCGCGGTCGGCGGCGGTGCAGCCGACGGGGCGGGGTTCGGCGGTGCGTCCTCGCTCGTCCGGACCACATGGACGTCCCAGCCCTCCGCTGTCAGCTCCGACTCCACCTCGCGCATCCGCCGCAGCTGCGCGGCCAGGGTCGGCGCCGGTACGGGTCGTTCGCGACCCGCGTTCCGCATTCGACACACCGCCGCCGGGGTGTCGAGGACGACCGCGACCAGCGGCAGCCGGGCAGCGCGTGCCTGCGCCGCCCAGACCGCGCGTCGATCGCCGTCGAGCCCGAGCGTGTCCACCACCACCGTGAGCCCGCGCCGCAGCCTGCCCTCGACGATCTGGTCCAGCAGCCGGAACGCGTCGACGGACGCGTCGAGGTCGGCGGTCCCACTGCCGACCACCGCGCGGAGCGCGTCGGAGGACACCACCTCGGCGTCGCGGTAGTGCGAGGCCGCCCACGTCGACTTGCCGGAGCCGGCGGCGCCCACCAGCAGCACCAGGGCGGGATCGGGAACCTGCACCCCCGCAGTCTCGCACCGCCCTCCTGTGGCGAGGCCCCTCTCGCCGGTCGACCAGCCCGGTGCCGGGGGAACTCGTGGACGCAGGCCTTGCGTACGGAGGCGTGTCGAGACCTGTTTTCGCCGGTCGAGTAGGTGCGAGCTTGCGAGCACCGTGTCGAGACCCCCTCAGTGGTGCGGGGTCCAGGGCCGGGGGTCTCGTGGCTCACGCTGCGCGTTCGCACCTCGACCTCCGGGGTCGCGAACGGAGGTCGAGACCCGATCTCGCTGGTCGAGTAGGTGCGAGCGTGCGAGCACCGTGTCGAGACCCCGTGAGGGTTCCGCGGACTGATGCCGGGTCTCGTGGCTCACGCTAGGCGTTCGCACCTCGACCACCGGGCGTGCGTACAGAGGTCGACACCCCCTCCACGCTGGTCGAGCCCCTTCTCGCTGGTCGAGTAGGTGCGAGCTTGCGAGCACCGTGTCGAGACCCCGTGAGGGTCCCGCGGACTAGTGCCGAGGTGCGGGCTATTGACGTCGGTTGAGGCGGACAAGTTTCCACCCGCCGGTGGGTTGTTGTGTCAGTTCGAATCTGAGGTCGTGGGCGAGGGTGTGGTGGCGGGGGCAGAGCAGGGCCCCGTTGGTCAGGTCGGTGGGGCCGCCTTCGGCCCAGGCGATCAGGTGGTGTCCGTCGCACCAGGTCGCGGGCCGTTGGCATTCGACGATGCCGCAGGTTCCACCCTGGTGGACGGCCATCGCGATCCGTTGGGGGAAGGTGAAGCCGCGGACTTCCTGGCCGAGGTCGAGGATCTGGGAGTCCGACCCCAATACCGCGGGGATGAGTCCTCCGGCGCAGGCGAGCCGGCGGGCCTGTCCGGCGGAGACCTGGAGGTTGGTGCCGAGGATCCCGGCGGCCTGCTGGCGCCCTTCGAGGCATTCCAGGGGGATCAGCACCACGGCGGTGGTGTTCACCCCACCGGTCATCGGCAGCCTCTTGCGCGGGTACCGCTCCACCAGCTGGACCAGGGCTTGGCCTTTCAGCTCCGGGGTCGCGACCTTGATCCCCTGCTCGTCGACGCGGGCGATGGGGTCGGGGCGGCTCGGGTTGAGGAACGCGCCCAGCAGGGACTCCAGGATCGCCCCATCCAAGGACGGCATCCGGCCCTTGAAGTGATACGACCCGCTCCCGTCGTGGAACCCCGAGAAGCTGGTCTTACGGGCTGCTTCGCGCTCCTCCTTCTCCAACATCGCGTTGAGGCGTTCATCCGCGGCGTCGGGGTCAATCACGTCGAGGAGGTGCTTGCCCAGGGCACGGAGCTCACGGGCGTCGTGATGCGCCGCCTCGGCGAGCAGGTGCTCCTCTGCTTTCGCGATCTCGTCGGGCGACACCGTGTCCGGGAGGGCGTCGACCGCGGCGACGATCACCGCGGCCTGGTCCGGGAGCAGGTCCCCGGCGGCGAGCGCCGTACGGGTGGGGTCGTGGTCCTCCAACCCCTGCGCCAATGCCACGAGGTCCTTCGCGGCGCGAGGGGTCTGCCGGGTGGTGGCTTTCAGCCAGGCGACGAGGTTGGTGGCCCCGAGCTCGGTGGGGAGGTCACGGGACTGGGCGTCGGCGAGCAGGGTCGCGATGAGGGCGTCGATCCGGCTGCGGGCGCTTATCGCCTCGGTCAGGGTCTCGGCCAGCTCATCGACGCTCAGCGGCCAGGCAGGGGCGGGCAGGATCTGGTCGAGGACCTGGTGGAGCCGTCCGGTGAACTGGTGCTGCGCACACGTCCGCGCCTCCATCGGGGTGGGACCGGTGCGGGGTCCGGGGGTGGGGGTGTCGCCTGCCATGGGGGTGACTCTTCCAGGGGCCACCGACATTCTCGGCGCCGTTCACAGGGGACTTTCGTCAAGCAGGGTTGGGGATTCTCGACGTCCCCGGGTGTCTGGGTACGGATCTGGGGCTGGGTCCGCGGGCCGCGTGCGGGGTCTCGACACGGGCGCTCGTTCCTCGCGCCCTACTCGACCAGCGCTGAACGGATCCGGCGCCTGTCAGGGGTCTCGTGGCTCAGGCTGCGCCTTCGCACCTCGACCTCCGGGGTTGGTACGGAGGTCGAGGTGCGAGCCGATAGGCGAGCCACGAGACTCCGGGACTGTCCGAGGGTCTCGACACGGGCGCTCGTTCCTCACGCCCTACTCGACCAGCGATGAATGGATCCGGCGCCGCACAGGGGTCTCGTGGCTCAGGCTTCGCCTTCGCGCCTCGACCTCCGGGGCCTGCGCACGGAGTTTCGAGACGCGAGACCGAGGGGGTCAGGGGTGGTGGTCGTCGGCGACGACGAGACGGGCGAGGACGGCGCGGACCTCGGTGACCTCGACGTCCTCGAGCCGACGGCCCCACTGCTCGGGGGGCCGGATGCCGACGCAGTTCTCGGGGTCCGTGCACCCCACGCTCGCCACGATGTCACGCAGCGCGGCCAGCTCGGCGGCCAGCCTCAGGGTCTGCCGGTACGCCGGGTGGGCGGCCTGCTCCGCGGGGCTGAGCTCGAGCAGGTCGTGGGCGAGCTCGAGCGCCACCGTGGCCAGCAGCCGACCCGCCCGTACGACGGACGCACAAGGGTGCGGCGTCGCCGCCAGCGAGGCGGGCACGTCCTCGGCGAGGTGCACGACGCGCGCCAGGGCTGCGGTCGACGGCACGGACCGGGTGGAGGCAGGCACCGGGCGTGAGCGCGAGAACAGACCACGCCGCGTCGTCGTCGCGGGCGCCACCACCAGCTCCACCTCGCCGAGACCCTCGAAGGTGTCGGCTGCCGTGAGCGCGTGGTAGCCGTGTTCGGCCTCGGTGATGAAGCGCGCCTGGACGTCGGCATCGGCGAACTGCACGTAGCGGGCCACCGGCTTGCGCCGGTCCCCCGGGATCTTCGTGGTCGCGGGCTGCCGCCCTGCCTCGTCGCTCACGTCACTCTCCTCACCGACCACAGAGCCGTCGTGGAGCGCCGACGGAGGGTCCGCTCAGACCAGCATGCCAGCCGATCGTGCGGCCGGGGTCGCTTCGGTGAGACCGGTCCTCCGACCTGCACCGACCGGGTGCGTCGCGACCGTTGAGGGAGGATGGGGGGTCGCCCTCAGAGGTCGGCTCGTCTCACGGCTCGAGCCGGAGCGCGAGCGTGGGCAGCCGGTCGGTGCAGGCGTCCTCGGGAGCCAGGGCAGCGAGCCAGGACTGCGCGAGCGGGTCGTCGGGGTCGAGGCGCCGGGCCTGCCGCAGCAGGGCGCGGGACAGCTCGACGCACTCGGCGGAGGTGAGCACCGCGAGCGTCGCGTAGTCGTTCTGCAGCTCGACGTACGCCGGCTCCTCGGGCTGGCCGGCCTGCTCGTGCTGGGAGACGTTGACGTACACGGAGTCGGCTCCGCACAAGCTGAGGGCGACGGTGATGACCTCACTGTCGTGGTGGAACCCGAGGCTGTCCTCCGCGGATCCGAGATGCTCGTGCTCGCACCACGCGGGGCACGGACGGGCCGCGCAGGTGGCGAGCGGTGCGAGTGGTCGTTGCCGTTGCATCCCGATCATCAGACACGCTCCCCGACAGAGTGTCCCTGGTGGCCGACTCCACGCAGAGACCGAAGCTCGTCGTGCGGGGTCTGGGCTCGACCGCTTCATTCCATCGCTCGAAGGGCGATAAGTCAAAGACCTGTGGAAACGCACGCCCTGCCGTGCCAGACCTCGCGCACCACGGAACGGTCCGGACGGCGCAGGGCCTCGTCGAGCGGTACGCCGAGCAGGCACAGGTCGGCGGGTGCTCCGGGCCGGACGCGGCGCACCGGGCCACCGGGCGCCTCCGGCGAGGAGAGGTAGCCGGCCAGCGCGCGGGCGACCTCGACGCGCTCACCGGCGCCGATCACGTGACCCGTCGCGGTGACGCGCTCGGCCGCGTCGGCCATGACGCGCCACGGATCGAGCTCCCCGTACGGCGCGTCCGAGGACGGCGCGACCGGGATCCCGTCGGCCAGCAGGCCGGCGTACGGGTAGAGGCACGGCAGGTCGTCGGGGTCGACGTCGTGCCGGTAGTCGTCACCGCGGGTCCTCAGGAAGCCGGGCTGGGTGACCACCCGCAGCCCGAGCCGGACCAGGTCGCCGTGCACGTCGGGCGCCACCACGGCCGCGTGCTCCAGCCGGTCCCCGGGCACGGTGCCGGCCAGGTCGAGGGCGGCCAGGGTGAGGGCCAGCGACACCCGGGTGACCACGTGGACCGCGACGGGCCGGCCCGCGTCGTGGGCCGACCTGACCCGCTCGACGAGGTGGTCGAGGTCGGGCAGGTCGTGGTCGTGCAGCAAGAGCTTCACCGGCCCCGCCGTCAGCCGTGGCGCCGTCGGCGCGCGTTGCGCCCCCAGCACGTGGACCCGGGCACGCAGCGAGCCTGTCGTGGAGATCTCCTCGAGCAGGCGCAGGGTGTCCTCGTCGAGGTCGGGCGTCGCGTCGGTGACCCCGGTCAGCCCGAGCGCAGCCAGCTCGCGGTCCACGTCGTCCAGAGGAGGGGCATCGCGGGTCACGCCGCGCAGTAGGCCGTCGAGACGCCACAGCCGCCCGGTGGGCCGGCCCGCCGGGTCACGCTCGACGTCGGGGTGCTCGGGAAGGACGTCGGCGAGCTCGTCGACGGCACGCGTGTTGAGCATCCACAGGGCGCCACTGCGGTGCTGGACCCGGACGGGGCGGTCGGCCACGAGCGCGTCGAGACGGTGCCGGTCGAGGTCGCCCGCGACCGACTCGTGGTACCCGACTCCCCGCAGCCACGCCCCGGGGTCCAGGGACCGGTGGGCCAGCCGGAGGCGTTCGGCGAACCCGTCGGGGCCGGTGACGTCGGAGGGGCCGCACGACACCGACCGGCGTACGGCGGCCAGCGCCAGCAGGTGCAGGTGGTGGTCGTGCAGGCCGGGCAGCAGCGCACCCCCGGCGCCGTCGACTACCCGATCGGCCCCCGCGCACGCGAGCCCACGTCCGACCGCGGTCACCGTGCCGTCGTGGATCTCCACGTCGACCCGGCGGCCCTCCACCTCGACGTCGTGGAGCAGCACCCTCATGCCGACCAGTCCCGCAGCACCGCGGCCGTGTCGGCGCCCGCTGCCGCGGCGACGCCCCGGGGGACCCGTGCGCGCGGCCGCAGGACGGGATGGGTGCCTGCCTCGTTCTCCAGCACCCAGCCGTCGCCGAAGGGCGCGATCCGCCCGGGTCCCACGGCCACGCCCGCGGCGACCGCGGCCACCCGGTCCATCGCGACGTCCACCAGGCGGGCGCGGTCACCGCGCAGCGCGATCAGGGCGGCCAGCCCGGCACACAGGCCGGTGAGCGGATCGGCGACCGCGTCGCCGCAGAAGATCCGGCCTCCGTCGGGGCTCCGCCCGACCAGGCCGGCCCCCGCGGCCACGTCGTCCCCGAAGCCGATGTCGGCGGCTCCCGCCTGGCGCCCGTGGGCGGTCAGCGACACCCAGGTGACCCCGCCGGCGACGAGCTCCTCCGCGTGCAGCCCGAGCCGGGCCAGGGCTCGCGGACGCGACGCCTCCAGGACGAGGTCGGCCCCCCGGGCCAGCTCCTGCAGGCGGGCGCGGTCGCCGGGGTCGGTGAGGTCGAGGACGAGGCTGCGGTGCCCGCTGTGCAGCAGGTCAAAGAAGGACGGCGTCCCCCGTCGCGCGCCGTCGAGGCGGCGGCTGCTCTCGACCTTGACCACGTCGGCGCCCCCGAGTCCGAGCAGGTGGGCAGCCAGGGGGCCGGCCCACAGCGAGGTCAGGTCGAGCACCCGTGGGCGTTCCCGCGGCGTACGGCGCCCTCCCACGCTGGCCCGGACGGCGGGCCCGGGCGTGGCGGGTCCGGCGCCGACCTCGGCACAGGCCAGGGAGAGCAGGCGGGCGCGCGCGACGCAGTCCGCGACGGGCCGGCCGGCCGCCCAGCGGGCGACGGTCTCCCACGCCTCGCCGACGACGTCGCCCTCGACCAGGGCCGGCACCAGGTCCAGGTCCTCGTCCCGCGCCAGCGTGAGCGCCAGCCAGCCGTCCGTGGCGGGGAGCAGCCTGCTCGCACCCCCGCACGAGCAGCTGCCCCGGCGCCCCAGGCCCGCGCAGGCCGCTCGTTCGCCGAGGACCCGGACGGTCGGGGCCACCGCCACGCGGTCGGCACGCAGCAGCGGGGTGGCGAGGGTCAGCAGGTGCGCGGCGACCGCTCCGGCCCCGGCCCCGGCGTACGACGGAGCCGACCCGTCCGTGCCGGTGAGCCAGAGCCCTCCGGACGCCGCCCAGGCTCGGCCCGCGTCGGTCTCCGCGACGTTCCGGACGTCGGCGGCGAGGTCACCGAGCAGCCGTTCGCTCAGGGAGGGCTGCGGCGGGCTCGGCGCGGCGGCCCGGGGCGCCAGGTCAACGAGCGCCATCGGGACCCCTCGGCGCGCCGCCCTCGACCGCGTCGACGAGGCCCCAGGCCAGAGCGGTCGCGAGGTCCAGCTCGGTCCCGGTCAGGACCAGGTACGCGGTCCGCCAGCGGCCGATGCGGGCCGGCAGGCTGACGGTGCCGCCCGCGCCGGGGACCAGGCCGAGGTCGAGCTCGGGCAGCTGGAAGGTGGTGCCCGGCGCCGCCACCACGCGGCCGGCGAACGCCGGCACCTCGATCCCGGCGCCGATGCAGCGCCCGTGCAGCCTCGCCTCGACCCGGCCGGCGATCCGGTGGACCGCGAGGCCGGCACTCTGGTCGAGCCTGACCGCGTGCGCGGCCGCCAGGTCGAGCGCCAGACCGAACTCGTCGAGGTCGCCGCCGGTGGAGAAGTGCCGGCCGCTGCCGCGCAGGACGACCCGCTCCAGGGTCGGGTCCAGCGCGGCCGTGCGCAGCGCCTCGACCAGCTCCGCGCGCAGGTCTGCCGAGAAGGCGTTGCCGCGGCTGGGGCGGTCGAGCACGACCTCGAGGACGTCGTCGTCCCGTCGCAGGTGGACCGGGTCCCCCGCCACGGCCCCACGACGTGCGGGGCGCGACGCCCGCCACGCCGCGAACTCGGGTCCCCCGAGCAGCATGCTGTAGGCGAACGACTCGGCGACCACCCCGGCCTCGGCCCCGTGGCCGGCGCCGAGTCCCTCGGTCAGCCTGAGCAGCCCGTCCAGGGCGAGGCTCGCCCGGGGCGCGCGGCCCACGCGGGCGATGACGGCCGAAAGCGACGCCTCGACGTCCTCGACCTCGACGAGCGCCGGGACGGCGTCCACGCCGGGGCCTTGTGAGCCCCGAGGCACCAGGGTGCAGGTGAGCGCGCGCGCCACCCTCAGCGCCGCCGGCCCGAGCGGGCGGACGGCGTGGCCGATCGCGATCCGGCTCCCGGCGAACCACCCGGCGCGGTCGTCGGCCACGGCCGTGCCCGCGGCCCAGTCGTCGCCCGGGTTGACGCGGTCCAGGTCGACCACGACCACCGGGGGCTCGAGGAGGCCGTCCGCGGTGAACGCGAGCGTGACGAACGGGGTCGAGGTCGACGGCTGCGTCCGCTCCACTCCGACCGCCTCTCCTCTTGCGCGCAGGTCCGGGTCCTGCAGGTCTCCTGCAAGTGTGGTTCGGCTGGCTGTCGTCGTCAATATTCATCATGAGTAATTTCGGGCTGATGCTGGTTCGGCCCGACCCGCCGCAGCGTCGGTCCGCCCAACCGGGCCCGCCGTCGGCCGCGAGGCGCTAGGTTCTGCCTGTACCGGTTCGTCACGGCCTGGAGGACGGCATGGCTGAGTTCGTCACCGCGTCCCTCGGCGAGACCGCGCGCGTGCTGGTCGTGTCGGGTGAGGTGGACGTGGCGTCGGCCGACGACCTGCTGCCCGCCGCCGAGCCCTGCCTGGTGAGCGGCGCCTCCGAGCTGCGGGTCGACCTGGGCGCCGTGACCTTCATCGACTCCAGTGGCCTCGGCGCCCTCGTGCAGCTGCGCAACGCGGCAGCCCGGCACGACCAGCAGGTGGTGCTCGAGAACGTGCCCGCCTCGGTCCGACGCCTGCTGGAGATCACCGGGCTGACCGAGATCCTGCCCACCCGGTCCGACGGCTGACGCGATGTCGGAGTCGGTCGCCCGGTCGCTGTCGCGCAGCCGCCTCCCGGAGGCGGGCGGACGCGGTCACGGCCGCGCCGGCGTCGAGCAGACCGCTGCGACGCCGGACCCGGCCCCCACGGCACCCCCCGACCGGCGCGCAGCCCGTCGGCTGGCGGCCGTGATCGCCCTGGTGGGCCTGGTGATCACGGTGCTCTGCGCGTGGGCCGCAGCGCGGGTCGACCACAACGCGGAGCGTCGCCTCCTCCAGGGCCAGACCAAGCAGGCGGCGGCCGTGCTGTCGTCGGCGATCGTGGGGATCCAGGCGCCCCTGGGCACGGCCCTGAGCGTGCAGCGCGCGGTGCGACCCTCCGACGACCCACGAGCCTTCGACGACCTGATGGCGGCGTACGTCGGGCCCGACAAGCTGTTCGTCTCCGCTGCGCTGTGGCAGCGTCGCGGGTCGGACCTGGTCCGGTTGACCTCGGTCGGGCTGCCGGCCGCGATGGACCCGGCCGCCTCGGCCACCCGGACGTACCTGGGGAAGGCCTTCGACGTCGCGACGGTGACGGTGCGGTCGGTCACCGTGGGGTCCGGGTCGCGGATCGCCTACGCGCGCGCCGACACGTCCACCGACCTGGTCGTGTACGCCGAGCGTGCCGTCCCCGCGAACCGCCGCGCCCCGGTCGACCGCGACTCGGCGTTCGCGGACCTGCACTACGCGATCTACCTGGGTCCCGAGGTCCGTCAGGCTGCCCTGTCGACGACCGACGTCGCCCCCGCGAGCCTGCCGCTGGGCGGGAACACCGACCGCGTCCAGGTCCCGTTCGGCGACACCGTGCTGACGCTGGTCACGACACCGCGACACCACCTCGGCGCGACCCTGAGCCGGTGGCTGTCCCTGCTGCTGCTGGTCGGCGGCCTCGTCCTGACCGCCGTCGCGGCGCGCACCGGCTACCACCTGGTCGCGGGCCGGCAGGACGCGCAGCAGGACGCCGCCACCATCGCGGGGCTCTACCAGCAGGTGGGCACGCTGTACGAGGAGCAGCGCGAACCGTACGAACGGCTGCAGCGCGCGCTCCTCCCCCACGTGATCCCCACGCTGCCGCACCTGGAGATCGCCTCGGAGTACGTCGCCGGCGCCCGCGGGGTCGACATCGGGGGCGACTGGTACAGCATCATCGCGCTGGCCGGCGACACGTTCGGCTTCGTGGTCGGCGACGTGTCGGGGCGCGGCGTCGACGCGGTGGCCGTCATGGCGCACGTCCGCTTCACCCTGCGGGCCTACCTGATCGAGGGCCACAGCCCGTCGGCGGCCCTGGAGATGTGCTCCCACCAGTTCGACATCACCACCGACGGCCACATGACCACCGCGCTGGTGGGCGTGGGCGACCACCGCACCGGCGAAGTCACCCTGGCCAACGCCGGCCACCCCCGTCCTCTCCTGGTCGCCGACGGAGCCGCACGCTTCCTCGACACCCGGGTCGGACCGCCGCTGGGCACCGGCCCCGCCCCCTACCCCAGCACCACCGTGACCCTGCCCCCCGGCGCGCTGCTGTTCTGCTACACCGACGGGCTGGTGGAGCGCCGCACCGAGGACATCGACACGGGGATGGACCGCCTGCGCACGACCGTGGAGCAGGCGCACCAGCAGGGCACCCCGGTCCAGGACCTCGTCGAGCACACCCTGGGGGCGCTGCGCAACGACACCGCACCCGACGACATCGCCGTGCTCGCCTTCCGGTGGGGCGGGGTCGCATGAGGACCCGGCTGCCCGGCGACGTGCACGCCCCCGCGGCGGCGCGGCGCTACGTGACGACCCACCTGGAGCCGGTCCTCGTGGTCGGCACCCGGCCGCTGTGCGACGACGTGGTGCTCGTCGTGAGCGAGCTCGTCGCCAACTCCGTGCGCGCCGGTGCCCGGGAGATCGAGGTGGCCCTGCGGGTGCAGCCCGGTCGGCTCGTGCTCCAGGTCGCCGACGACGCGGACGGGTGGCCGGCACCGCGCAGCGCGTCGGTCGACGACCCGGACGGGCGGGGCCTGGCGATCGTCGAGGCGCTGACCGACCACTGGGAGGCCAGCGCCCGCCGACGCGGCAAGACCGTCACCGCGACCTGGTGGCGCGACGACCCGCCCCGGTCCCGGGCGGCTCGGGCGGGTCGTCCCGCCTGAGACCGGCCGGTGGACCGGGTCAGGTCAGGAGTCGCCGCCGGCGTTCCCGGTGGTGCCCGCGTTGACGTCGAGCAGGCGGTAGCGCTCGGCCGCCTCCCGCGGCGCCGAGCGGTCGACCGCGCCCTCGTCCGCGAGCAGCTGCAGGGCCCGGACGACGACCGAGTGCACGTCGATGTGGAAGAAGCGCCGGGCCGCTGCGCGGGTGTCGGAGAAGCCGTGTCCGTCGGCGCCGAGGGTGGCGAAGGGGCGCGGGAGGAACTGCCGCACCTGGTCGGGGACCTCCGAGGCGTAGTCGGTGGTGGCGACCACCGGACCCGGGGCATCGGCGAGCTTGCGGGTCAGGTAGGGCACCCGGCGCTCCTCCTCGGGGTGCAGGAACGCGTGCTCCTCGGCGGCGAGCCCGTCGCGACGCAGCTCGGTCCACGAGGTCACCGACCACACGTCGGCGGCCACGCCCCACTCCTCCTCGAGGAGCCGGCCGGCCTCGAGCACCCACGGCACCGAGACGCCGGAGCCGAGCAGCTGCACGCGGGGCCCGTCGTGCGTGGAGCGGGCCACCTGGTGGATGCCGCGCACGATGCCCTCGACGTCGACGTCCTCGGGCTCGCGCGGCTGCAGCATCGGCTCGTTGTAGACCGTCAGGTAGTACATGACGTTCGGGTCGGTGGAGTCCGGCCCGTACATCTGCTCCAGGCCCGCCCGCACCACGTGCGCGATCTCGTAGCCGAAGGCCGGGTCGTAGACCTTCATCGCCGGGTTGGTGCCGGCCAGGACCGGTGAGTGCCCGTCGGCGTGCTGGAGACCCTCGCCGGTCAGCGTCGTACGGCCGGCCGTCGCGCCGATGATGAACCCGCGGGCCATCTGGTCCATCGCGGCCCACATCTGGTCGCCGGTGCGCTGGAAGCCGAACATCGAGTAGAAGACGTAGACCGGGATCATCGGCTCGCCGTGCGTGGCGTACGACGTGCCGGCTGCGGTGAAGGCGGCCATCGACCCGGCCTCGTTGATGCCGGTGTGCAGGATCTGGCCCTGGTCGGACTCCTTGTAGGCCAGCATCAGGGCGCGGTCGACCGCGGTGTAGCGCTGGCCACGCGGGTTGTAGATCTTCGCGGTCGGGAAGAACGAGTCCATCCCGAAGGTGCGCGCCTCGTCGGGGATGATCGGCACGATCCGCTGGCCGATCCCCTGGTCGCGGATCAGGTCGCGCAGCAGCCGCACGAACGCCATCGTGGTGGCCGCCATCTGCTTGCCGGACCCCTTGCGGGCGGCGTCGAAGACGCTGCTGTCGGGCAGCGTCAGCAGCCGCGGGCGGTCGCGACGCTCGGGCACGTAACCGCCCAGCGCCCGGCGCCGCTCCTGCAGGTAGGTGAGCTCGGCAGAGTCCGGCCCGGGCTTGTAGTACGGGACCTGGTAGGGGTCGGCGTCGATCTGCGCGTCGGTGACCGGGATGTGGAGCAGGTCGCGGAAGAGCTTGAGGTCCGCGGCGTTCAGCTTCTTCATCTGGTGGGTGGCGTTGCGGGCCTCGAAGTTCGCGCCCAGGCCGTAGCCCTTGACGGTCTTGGCCAGGATGACCGTCGGCTTGCCGTTGTTGCGCGACGCG
Source organism: Marmoricola sp. (assembly GCA_044227235.1). Classification (GTDB taxonomy): domain Bacteria; phylum Actinomycetota; class Actinomycetes; order Propionibacteriales; family Nocardioidaceae; genus Marmoricola_A. The sequence continues at coordinate 91,547 of JBGAFN010000019.1, forward strand.
TGGTGGTAGGCGGCGTACACCTTGTGGTAGTCGTGGCCGCCGCGCTTGAGGCCCCAGATCTGGTCGTCGGTGAGCCCGGCGACCAGCTGCGCGGTGGCCGGGGTCTTGCCGAAGAAGTTCTCCCGGATGTAGGCCCCCGACTCGCCCTTGTAGGTCTGGAAGTCTCCGTCGGGGGTGTCGTTCATGATCCGGACCAGGTCGCCGGTGGCGTCCTTGGCCAGCAGCGCGTCCCACTCGCGGCCCCACAGCACCTTGATGACGTTCCAGCCGGCTCCGCGGAAGAACCCCTCGAGCTCCTGGACGATCTTGCCGTTGCCGCGCACCGGACCGTCGAGGCGCTGCAGGTTGCAGTTGACCACGAAGGTGAGGTTGTCGAGACCGTCGTTGGCGGCGAGCTGCAGCAGGCCGCGCGACTCCGGCTCGTCCATCTCGCCGTCGCCGAGGAACGCCCAGACGCGCTGGTCGGAGGTGTCGGCGATCCCGCGCCCGTGCAGGTAGCGGTTGAACTGGGCCTGGTAGATGGCGTTCATCGGGCCGATCCCCATCGACACCGTGGGGAACTGCCAGAAGTCCGGCTTCAGCCGCGGGTGCGGGTAGGACGGCAGGGCGTGCGGCGCGTGCGACTTCTCCTGCCGGAAGCCGTCGAGGTCGGCCTCGTCGAGGCGACCCTCGAGGTAGGCCCGGGCGTACATGCCCGGCGAGGCGTGGCCCTGGAAGAAGACCTGGTCCCCACCGCCGGGATGGTCGGGCCCGCGGAAGAAGTGGTTCAGCCCGACCTCGTAGAGCGTGGCGGCCCCGGCGTAGGTGGAGATGTGGCCGCCGACGCCGACGTTGGGCCGCTGGGCGCGCTGGACCATCACCGCGGCGTTCCAGCGCAGCAGCCGGCGGTAGCCGCGCTCGATGTCCTCGTCGCCGGGGAAGGCGGGCTCCTGCGGGGCCGCGATGGTGTTGACGTAGTCGGTCGTGACCGTCTCGTAGCCGTCCAGACCGGCGTCCGCGGCCTGGTGGCCGAGCCGGCGCAGGACCGCCCCCGCGCGGCCGCTGCCGCCGGCGGCGAGGAGCTGGTCGAAGGACTCCGACCACTCGTCGAGCTCCTCGGGGTCGCCCGCACTGTCCGGAGGGGAGATCGTGGAATCGCTGGTCATCGCGCCGGACACCTCGTCTTCGTGGGGGACTGCTCCTGCGTCAGCCTATGCCCGAAGCCGGGCTCCCCCGACGACGCGCGGTGGCCGGACGGGCAGCCGTCCAGCCCCGGCCTGCCAGGCGCATGGTCCGCCCCGCCGAGGGAACCTCCTGGGGAGGTCCGGGCGCCCCCGTCGTCCAGCCATGCGCAGCGCAGGAGGAGGTCACCGTGCAGGACGACGCCACGACACGACGGTCGAGCAGGAGGGCGCGGAGCGGTCTGGTGGCGCTGCTGGCCACCGGCCTGGCCGGCACGGCCTGCCTGCTCCCCTCGGCGCCGGCAGGCGCGGCCGCGAGCGCGCCGCACCGGGCGGGCGACGCCGCCTGGCGGCTCGCGAGCACCTCGCCGTCCGCTGTCGCGACGGCGCCGCCGTACGTCGGCAACGGGTACGTCGGGACCCGGGTGCCCGCCTCCGGCGCCGGGTACGTCGACGCGCCGGTGGCGACCGAGACCCATGTCGCGGGGGTGTACGCCGACGTGCCGGACCCGGTCACGGGCGGCACCCAGCACCAGGGGTCGGTCAACCTGCCCGGCTGGACCCAGCTCGACGTCGTCGCCGGCGGCCGGCGACTCGACCCCGCCGCCGGAACCGGCTACCGGCAGGTCCTGGATCTGAAGCAGGGAAGGGTCCTGACCTCCGGGACCGTGACCACCGCCGGCCGCCGTACCGACCTGAGGTACGAGGTGCTGCTGGACCGCGCGCACCCCCGGACAGGGCTGGTCACCGTCGAGGTCCGGCCGCGCTGGTCGGGCCGGCTGCAGGTGCGCGACGTGCTCGGAGCGGGTGCCGACCTGACCCCCGACGCGCTGAGCAAGGTGCGCACCAGCGCCGCACGCGACCTCACTCAGGTCGTGGTCCGGGCGGCCGGCACCGGGACCGTCGTCGCCGAGGCGGCACGGCTGCGGACCCCGCGCGGGGCGTCCGTGCGGGCCAGCGCCGCCGGCCTGTCGGTGACCCGGACGGCCGCGCTGCGGGTCCGCGCCGGGCGCACGTACGCGTTCACGAAGGTGGTCGGGTTCGCGACCTCGGTCGATGCGGCGCACCCCGCCCTGGCGGCAGGTCGCGCGTCGCGCCTGGCACCGGGGACCATCACCCGTGCCAGTGCCGCGGCCTGGGCCCGGCTGTGGCGCAGCGACCTCCGGGTCCCGGGTCAGCCGGAGCTCCAGCGACGCGTGCGGGCCGCGATGTACGCGCTGCTGGCCAGCGCCCGGCCCGACGTGGACGCGAGCATCAGCCCGGTCGGCCTGTCCGCCGGCGGCTACAACGACCACGTCTTCTGGGACGCCGAGACCTGGATGTACCCGGCCCTCCTGGCCCAGCACCCGGACGTGGCCAGCACGGTCGTGGACTACCGCTACCGCACCCGCGACGGCGCCCGTCGCAACGCGGCGGCGGGCGGCTGGTCCGGCCTGCGCTACGCCTGGGAGAGCGCCGCCACGGGCGACGAGGTCACCCCCACCTGGGCCGAGACCGGACGCCTCGAGCAGCACGTGACCTCGGACGTGGCCCTGGCCCAGTGGCAGTACTACCTCGCCACCGGCGACCTGACCTGGCTGCGCACGCGCGGCTGGCCGGTGCTGAAGGGGGCGGCGGACTTCTGGGCCAGCCGGGCCGAGCAGAGCGGCAGCACCTTCCACCTCACCGGGGTCGAGGGACCCGACGAGGAGAACTGGCCGGTCGACGACGAGGTCTACACCAACGCCACTGCAGCCTCGACGCTCCGGCTCGCCGCGCAGGCAGCCCACGCGCTCGGCCGGACGCCCCCGGCGCGCTGGGCGGAGGTCGCCGACGGCCTCGTCGTCCAGGCACCGCAGGCCCTCGGCGGCTTCCCCGCCGTCCGTCCCGAGTTCGACGGCTACGCCGGGCAACAGGTCAAGCAGGCCGACGCGGTGCTGCTGACCTACCCCTGGCAGTACGCGCAGGCCGCCGCGGTGGACCGCTCCGACCTCGACTACTACGCGCTGCACGGCGACCCCGACGGCCCGGCGATGACCGACTCGGTCAACAGCATCGTGGCCGCGCAGCTCGGGCAGGGCTGCGCCGACTGGACCTACACCCGTCGCAGCGTCGACCCGTTCGTCAAGCCGCCCTTCGAGCAGTTCACGGAGGCCCGCAGCGGCCAGGGCGTCTTCACGTTCCTCACCGGTGAGGGCGGGTTCCTGCAGGAGTTCCTCTACGGCTACACCGGGCTGCGCTGGGACGCCGACGGGATCGCGCTGGACCCGACGCTGCCGCCGGCGCTGGCCGGTGGACTCCGGCTGACCGGGATGCGCTGGCAGGGACGCACCTTCGACGTCGACCTGCGGCCGGGCCGGACCGTCGTGACGCTGCGCAGCGGCGCTGCGCTGCCGGTGCACACGCCGGCCGGCGCCAGGACCGTGACCACCGGCCAGCCGCTCACGCTGCCCACCCGCGGCGTCACGGCGACCGCGGCGAACCTGGCCCTGTGCCGACCCGCCACCGCGCGGCTCACCACGGCCGACCCGAGCGCTCCGCCGGAGGCCGCCGTCGACGGCAGCCCCGCCACGGCGTGGGGGCCCGCCTCCGATCCCGCGACGTCGAGCACGCTCACCGTCGCGCTGGACGGCCAGCAGTCCGTGGGGCACGCGACGCTGACCTGGTCGACCCGGCCGTTGGCCACCTACCTGGTCCAGGTCCGCCACGACGGGGCATGGCGCACCGTCGACCGGGTCGGCAGCAGCGCCTCCGACACCGACGAGGTGACCTTCCCGGCTGTCACCGGCGACGCCGTACGCCTCCGGCTCCCGCCGACCCGACGGGGCGGCGAGAATCCCCGGCTGGCGGAGCTGGTCCTCACCCCCTGAGGCGTCGCGAGCAGGTGATGCTCTGCTCCCTCCAACCGATCCGGTCGTGGGAGCGTTGGAGTGGCATGAGGATGACGGCTGCGGAGCGCGAGGCGTTCACCGCGTGGGCGACCGCCCGGCGGCTGTCGCTGCTGCGCACCGCCGTGCTGCTCACCGGCGACCATGGCCGCACCGAGGACCTCGTCCAGGAGGCGCTCACCAAGGTGGCCCAGCGGTGGTCCCGGTTGGCCGAGGGGCACCCCGAGGCCTACGCCCGCCGGGTGATCGTGCACGACAACGTCTCGCGGTGGCGCCGCACCCGGCTCGAGGTCGTCACGACCACGACCGACACCGCCGGCACCGCCGGCACCAACGCCGCGGAGGTCGCCGTGGACCGCCGGCTCGTCCTGCTCGCCGCGCTCGACCGGCTGACCGAGCGTCAGCGGGCGGCGCTGGTCCTGCGCTACCTCGACGACCTGTCCGAGGCCGACACCGCCGCTGCGATGGGCGTCAGCGCGGGCACGGTGAAGAGCACCACCCACCTGGCCCTGCGGCGGCTGCGCGAGGGCGCGCCCGAGCTGGCCGACCTGCTCGCCGCCGACACGATCGGAGAGACCCGATGACCGACCGGGACCTGCACACCCTGTTCCGCGAGCTGGCCGAGGAGCTCACCAAGGACGCCCAGCCCGCCACCGGCGTCGAGCGCGCCTGGACCGACGGCGCCGCCCGGGCCCGACGCGGCCGGCTGGCCGTCGTCGGGTCGGCCGCCGCGGTGGCGCTCGTGGTGACCGGGGCCGTGGTCGCCGGCGAGCTGCGCGGAGACCCCCCCTCCGGGCCCGTCGCCCCCGGTCCCAGCCCCTCGCCCTCGACCCTCCCGCTGCAGGGCGGCACCACGCCGGACGGCACGTTCGGTGGCGCCCGGGTGTTCTGGGGGCCCACGGTCGCGCAGGAGGCGGACCTGCCGGCGCTGACCGAGGCCCGTCCGGCGCTGCCCACCGAGATCGACCTGGCGGGGGCCGCGGGTCGGGGGCGGATCGACCGTGCCCTGGCCGCCTTCGGCGTGGGCGACCGGGCGGGCACCGGGCTGCAGGTCGTGCGGCTGCTCGCCGCGGACGGCACCTGGCGCGACCTGCAGGTCGGCGACCTCGAGCCCGTCGCCGACGCGAGCGGGAACGTCTCCGTGCCCCTGGTGGTCACCTCCCTGTCCCCCTCGGGGCGTCGCCTCGCCTTCGTCCAGCCGGACCGGGTGGTGCTGTACGACGTGGCGTCCGAAGCCTGGAGTGACTTCCCCTGGCCGGGCGTGGAGTCGGTGGCCTGGCAGGACGACCGCCACCTGCTCATCCCCGGCACGCCCGGCGTCAGGAGCGACGTGGTGGCCCTCGACGGCCGGGCCGTCTCCGACCTGACCCCCGGGTCGGGGATGCCCGGGCAGCAGCCCTACGGACCGCGCGTGAGCGGCTGGGTCGAGAGCGTGGGCGGCTACTACGAGGACGCCCAGGCCTACTACTCGGTCCCGGGCGTGCCCGTCCCGACCGGGACGATCACCAACCCCGAGGTGGCCCGGGTGTCGGTGGGCGACGACCGTCCGCTGCTGGTGGTCTGGCCCGACAGCCCCGGGGACCGGGCCAAAGCCTGCTGCCGCCCCGCGACCTGGCTGCCCTCGGGCGAGATCGTCTTCCAGGTGGGCGACCGGCTGCTGAGCTGGGATCCCGGGACGCACGACTTCCGCCGGGTGAGCACGATCGTCGGGACGCCACCGAGGAGCTTCGCGGTCGCCAGCTGGGCGGACCTCTCGCACTGACGGGGGCGACTCGTCCGTGGACCGATGGTCCAACTCCCCTTCTCCCAGGGCCCTCGGCGCTGGACCGTGGCGACAGGAGGGCCGACCTGACGCTCTGGCGGGCAGGCACCGGCCCAGGACTCGACGGAGGTGGGCATGACCAAGGTCAAGGACGCCGCGGCGGACTTCCTGGCGCAGCGACGGGTCGCGGTGACCGGGGTGTCACGACAGGGCGGCAACCACGGGAGCAACGTGGTCTACCAGAGGCTGCGCGAGCGCGGGTACGAGGTGTTCGCGGTCAACCCCTATGCGGAGGCCGTCGAGGGTGACCCGTGCTTCGCCTCTCTGGCCGACATCCCCGGTGGCGTCGACGCCGTCGTCATCGGCACCAGGCCCGAACGCGCGGCGGACACCATGCGCGAGTGCGCGGAGCTCGGCGTCACCCGGGTGTGGATGCACCGGGCCTTCGGCGCGGGCAGCGTGTCCCAGGAGGCCACGGCGTACGGCCGCAGCCACGGCATCTCCGTCATCGACGGAGGCTGCCCGTGCATGTTCGGACCCGCCTCCGACGCGGGCCACCGCATGATGAAGGGCGTGTGCGCGTTGACCGGCGCCCTGCCGCGTCAGGTCTGAGCGGTCGCAGCCCCGTCGGGTGCCGCGTGAAGCACGGGGCGGACGGGATGCGCTGCAGCCTGGTGGCGCGACCAGAGCCGGCCCGTCACCGCGCCGGCGCGGTCTGGCCCGGCGACATCACCCCGGAGGCCGGGCGGGGTTGAGAGCGCTGAACCGGAAGCACCCCCGTCCGTGGGGCTCTGCCCAGCGCACGGGCGGCCTCGACGGCCGAGGCATAGCGCCACGATCGCCGCTCGCGGCCGGACGACGGGGGATTCGGGGGTCTCGGGTCCATGCGGGCTCCTGGCGCTCGAACCGAACAGATGCCTCGCCCCACGGTCGACGTCGCCGGGCGCGAGGTGCAGGCAACGCTAGACACCGGAGCCGCAGCGCTGGATGGCCGAAAGTCCTCGGATGGGTCGGTGAACCGTGGGTCGAATTGCCCTCCACCCGGGGCGACGGCGGAGGTGACAATGACGTGGGTGACAGGGACGACGAGGGGTGGCAGTGGGCCGTCCTGTCGCCTTGAGGGACGGGGTGAAGCGAGTGGAGATCGCAGCCGGGACGTTGCAGGCACGGATCTCCAGCGCCGCCACCCACGTCGACGACGCACTCATGGTCGCGGTCACCGAGATCCTGCTGCGGCACCACGACGAGCACCACGAATCCGCGCTCCCCTCCTCCGCGCTCCGTGCCGGACGACACGGCGACCTGCTCAACGTGTGGCTGGATGATGCCTGTTGCTCACCCTCCTGCATCGCGTCGGGAGGCGTCGTGGAGGCCATCGCACCGGCAGAGGCAGTCGGCGACGGCTTCGTCCGGGTCGCGGTGAGCGAGAGGGACGGCAACGGGCTGAGGCTCCACTGGGCCATGCTCGTGCCGTCCGGACGACCCCACCCCCGGCGTCACCCGGCCCCACCCGGACCAGGGCTGCCGGCGCAGCGGCGCGAGAGCACGTGCACCGGGGCCGCCGAGGAGGCGACGGGCAACGACGGTGAGGCGACCGCCGGCGCTGGCTCACGCGCCGCCATGGTGCCGTCCGAGGCGACAGCCAGAGGTCAGCACCCGCTCGTCCGGACCCGACGGTCGGCGTCCTGGGTGGGCGGCTCGCGACCGCCCAGAGGCACGGCGACAGGTCCGCTCGGATCGTCGTCCGGGGCACCGTGCTCGCGACCGCCCAGAGGTCACGGCGACCCGCTCGTCTCGGAGGTCCGGACATCCCTCGGTCGTCCTGGGACTGGGCGGCTCTGCCCTGCGCCCGGACGAGCTCCGCGGATGCGTGGGGCCAGCTCTCCCACGCGTCGGGTGATGTCGGCGAGGGCCGAGGTGAAGGCCTCGTCCGTGTCGACGCCGGCCGGGTCGGGGATCGACCAGTGGAAGTGCGGCTGGGTCAGGGCGGCGAGCTCCTCGTTGACCGCGTCGCACACCGAGACGACCACGTCGTCGGGCCGCAGCACGTCCTCGACGGCCCGCGGCACCGTCGAGAGCAGCGTGAGTCCGGCGTGTCGGGCAGCCGTGCGGGCGCGGGGGTGCACCCGGCGCGCGGGCCGGGTGCCGGCCGACGCGGTGGGGACCGGACTCAGACTGCGCCAAGCGGCCTCGGCCAGTACCGAGCGTGCGGAGTTGTGCGTGCAGAGGAACACGACCCGCGGAGCGGTCAGCTGCTCGGGCGCCGGGAGAAGACCCTCGAACGACCCGGGGACCAGGTGGACGTAGGTGCGGCGGCGGTCGTGCTGGGAGGGCGCGCGGGTCACGATCCCGGCGGCCTGCAGCACCTTGAGGTGGTGCGCGAGCAGGTTGCCCGGCACGTCGAGCTCGCGGGCCAGCGCGTCGGGCGACAGGTCGCCGGCCTGCAGCAGGTCGACGACCCCGAGCCTGACCGGCTCGCCGAGGGCGGCCAGCACGGCGGCGCGACGTGTCCGACCGACCTCGGACCGATTTCGCTCAACGCTCATTGCCTCAACTTTCTTTGATCTTTCTGGCCGGTGTCAACTACTCTTCCGACGTCCACACCGCAGAGGAGCCCGCATGTCACACCCGCTCGCGCGACGCGCGGCCGCCGAGCTTCTCGGCACCGGTCTGCTCGTCGCCACCGTGGTGGGGTCCGGGATCATGGGCGCGTCGCTGTCCGAGGACCTGGCCGTCGTCCTGCTCGTCAACGCCCTGGCCACGGTGGCCGCGCTCGGCACGCTGATCTGGATGCTGGGCCCGATCTCGGGCGCGCACTTCAACCCCGTGGTCACCGGGGTGGAGCTCGTACGGCGCGAGATCCCCGCGCGGGAGGCCGGGACCTACGTCGTCGCGCAGGTCGCCGGAGCGGGGGCGGGGGTGGCGCTTGCCAACCTGATGTTCGACCTGCCGGCCTGGCAGGCCTCGACCCACGAGCGCACCGGCTTCCCCCTCTGGCTCGGCGAGGTCGTCGCCACCGGGGGCCTGCTGCTGGTCATCGGCGCCCTGACCCGCACCGGACGAGGGCACCTCGGACCGGCGATGGTCCCGGCCTGGATCGGCGCGGCGTACTTCTTCACCTCCTCCACCTCGTTCGCCAACCCGGCCGTCACGCTCGGGCGGAGCCTGACCGACACCTTCGCCGGCATCGCACCCTCCAGCGTCCCGCTGTTCGTCGTCTTCCAGCTCGTCGGCGCGGGCGTCGGCGCGCTGCTCACCGAGCTCCTCTACCCGCGCCCCGGGACGGCCGAGCCCCTCGACCTCCCCGACGCCGTCGACCGCAGCACCCCTCCCCCGTCCTGACTCGACTCCCGACTCGACAGAGAGACCACCGCCATGTCCCCCAAGCCTTCGGTCCTGTTCGTCTGCGTCCACAACGCCGGGCGCTCCCAGATGGCCGCCGCCTACCTCACCCACCTGGCCGGTGACCGCGTCGAGGTCCGCTCGGCCGGCTCCGCGCCCGCTGACACGGTCAACGCCGCGGTGGTCGAGGCGCTGCTCGAGGAGGGCATCGACATCCGGTCCGAGGTCCCCAAGGTGCTGACCGACAAGGCCGTCGAGGAGTCGGACGTCGTGATCACCATGGGCTGCGGGGACGTGTGCCCGATCTACCCCGGCAAGCGCTACGAGGACTGGAAGCTCGCCGACCCCGCCGGGCAGGGGGTGGAGGCGGTCCGGCCGATCCGCGACGAGATCCGCGCCCGGATCGAGGCGCTCATCGCCGACCTCGCCCCCACGCTCGACGCCTAGGCGGTCGTCAGTGACCGGAGCAACCCCGGAACTGGCGATCGACGACTCGTCGCGGAATCCACTGGATGTTCCAGGACGAATGGTCGGGCTGACAGGATTTGAACCTGCGACCCCCTGACCCCCAGTCAGGTGCGCTACCAAGCTGCGCTACAGCCCGCGACCGGCCCTCCTGCCGGAGCAACAGGGCCGGACGGAACCTTACCCCAGGGGTGGCCCGGGGACAGAACCGGTCCGCGTCGCGTCCTAGATTGGCCCGGTGGACCACGCGACGATCGCCCGGTGGCGGCTGCACCGGCAGGCGGTGAGCAGCCCGGCGGCGACGGCGCAGGCGGCGCTGGAGCACCTCGGCGCCGCGCAGGGACAGGAGGTGCTGCCGGCCCTGTGGGCGCTGTCCCAGCGCAGCGCCGAGCGGCCCACGCTGAGCGACCTCGAGCGCCTGTACGACGACGGGGCGATCCTGCGCACCCACGTCCTCCGACCGACCTGGCACTTCGTGAACCCCGCCGACCTGCGCTGGCTGCTGACCGCGACGTCGCCCCGGGTGCACCAGGCCAACGCCTACCAGGACCGCCGGAACGGCGTGGACGAGCCCACCATGCACGCCGTACGACGCGTGCTGGAGTCGGTGCTGCCCGGGACGGCGCTGACCCGCACGGACCTGCAGCGGCACCTGGCCGAGGCCGGTCTCGAGGCAGCGGGCGTGCGGTTGGCCTGCATGGTGATGTGGGCCGAGCTCGAGGGGTGGATCGTCAGCGGCCCGCGGCAGGGTCGACAGCACACGTACGCACTGCTGGACGAGCGCGCCCCCACCGCGGTCGACCTGGACCGGCCCGAGGCGCTGGTCGAGCTCGCCCGCCGCTACGTGACCAGCCGGGGCCCGGCCACGACCAAGGACTTCGCCACCTGGGCCTCCCTGACCCAGAAGGAGGCCCTGCCCGCCCTGCAGGCCTCCGGCGCCGACCAGGTCGTCGTGGCCGGGCGGACCTACTGGATCGTCGGCGAGGCGCCCCCGCCGGCGGACGAGCGGGTGGACCTCGTCTACACCCTCGACGAGCTGGTGATGTCCTACAGCGAGTCTCGCGAGGTCCTGACGGGCGCGTTCACCGGCTCGGTGCCCGCCGAGACGTGGGACCACCCGGTGCTGCGCGACGGCCGGGTGGTGGGCCTGTGGCGCTACGACAAGGGCCGGCGGGTCGAGTCCGACGTCGTCGGCGCTCCGCTGGAGGAGTGGGACCGCTTCACCGGCGCTTCGAGCGCTCCTTCTTGACCCGCGGCTTGATCTCGATGTGCACCGGGGACCCGACGAAGCCGAACTCCTCGCGCAGCCGGCGCTCGATGAACCGGACGTAGCCGGCGTCGAACTGGCCCGAGGTGAACAGCACGAAGGTCGGCGGCTCGGTGGAGGCCTGGGTCCCGAACAGCACCTTGGGCTGCTTGCCCGAGCGCACCGGGTGCGGGTGCTCGGCGATCAGCCGGCCGAGGAAGGCGTTGAGCTGGCCGGTGGAGATCCGGGTCGACCAGCCCTCGAGGGCGGCGTCGATCGCCGGCACCAGCCGGTCGATGTGCCAGCCGGTGCGCGCGGTGATGTTGATCCGTGGCGCCCACTGCACCCGGACCAGCTCGCGCTCGATCTCCTTGTCCAGGTAGTAGCGACGCTCCTCGTCGACCAGGTCCCACTTGTTGAAGGCGATCACCAGCGCCCGCCCGGTCTCGGCGACCGAGGTGATGATCCGCTGGTCCTGCTCCGAGAGCGGCTGGGACCCGTCGACGACCATCACGCAGACCTCGGCACGCTCGATGGCGCCGTTGGTGCGCAGCGAGGCGTAGTACTCGTGGCCCGAGGCCTCCTTGACCCGCTTGCGGATCCCGGCGGTGTCGATGAACCGCCACGTGCGCCCGCCGAGCTGGACGATCTCGTCGACCGGGTCCACCGTGGTGCCGGCGGCGTCGTCGACGACGACCCGGTCCTCCTTGGCGAGCTTGTTGAGCAGCGAGGACTTGCCGACGTTCGGCTTGCCGACGATGGCGACCCGGCGGGGTCCCTCCTCGACGACGGAGTCCTGGTCGGGGGTCTCCGGCAGCGCGGCGAGCACCGCGTCGAGCAGGTCGCCCGACCCGCGGCCGTGCACCGCGGAGACCGGGTAGGGCTCCCCCAGCCCGAGGCCCCACAGGCTCACTGCCTGGGCCTCCATCCGCTGGTCGTCGACCTTGTTGGCCGCCAGCACGACCGGCTTCTTCGACTTGCGCAGGATCCGGACGACGGCCTCGTCCATGTCGGTGATCCCGACGGTGGCGTCCACCACGAACAGCACTGCGTCGGCGATGTTGACCGCGACCTCGGCCTGGGCGGCGATGGCCTGGGCGAGCCCGCGGGCGTCGGGGTCCCAGCCGCCGGTGTCCACAACGGTGAAGGCGCGACCGTTCCAGTTGGCGTCGTAGGAGACCCGGTCCCGGGTCACCCCGGGGACGTCCTGCACGACGGCCTCGCGGCGGCCGATGATCCGGTTGACCAGCGTCGACTTGCCGACGTTGGGGCGGCCGACGACGGCCAGGACGGGGGTGGCGACGCGGACGTCGCCCGGGGATTCGGTGTGCTCGGGGGGCGTGCTCATGACGCGGTCTCCTGCACGAGGGTCACGACCTGGTCGATGACCTGCTCGAGCGTGTGGTGGGTGGTGTCCAGGTGCACCGCGCCGTCGACCATGGTCAACGGGGCGGTCGCGCGACCGGAGTCGATCCGGTCCCGCTCGGCGAGCTGGGCGGCGGTGGCGCTGGCATCGCCGAGGTGGGCGTGCTCCGCCGTACGACGCGCGGCGCGGGCTTCGACGTCGGCGGTCAGGTACAGCTTGACCTCGGCCTGGGGCCAGACCACCGAGCCGATGTCGCGGCCCTCGACCACGATGCCGCCGGTCTCCAGCGCCTCGGCGATGATGGAGCGCTGCAGCTCCAGCAGCCGCGCCCGCACCTGCGGCACGGTGCTGACCGGGCTCACGTTGGCGGTGACCTCGCTGCTGCGGATCTCGACCGACACGTCGCGACCGTCGGCGGTGATGGTGGGCGCCTCCGGCGACGTGCCCGACTCCAGCACCGGCTCGGCGCAGCGGGCGGCCACCGCGTCGGCGTCGTGCGGGTCGACCCCGTGGGCCAGCATCCACCAGGTCACCGCCCGGAACTGGGCGCCGGTGTCGAGGTAGCGCAGCCCCAGCCGGGAGGCGACCCCGCGGCAGGTGCTGGACTTGCCGGACCCGGAGGTCCCGTCGACGGCGACGACGACATGCACGGACGGGCTCCTTCACCGGCGGCCCCGGGGCGGACCCCGGGGGCTGACATGGACAACGCCCCGACATCAGGCCCGGGGCGCGGGGTCCATCCTACCGGTGACCCGTCCAGCCTCGCTCCGCGAGCGCCCCGAGCAGGTGGTCGGCCTCCGCGGCGGCCACCGTGAGCTCGACCAGCCCCACCGGCCGGCCCGGGTCGTGGTCGATCCGGACGTCCTCGATGTTGACCCCGATCGCCCCGACGTCGCCGAAGAGCCGGGCGAGCTCGCCGGGGTGGTCGGGGACCACGACGAAGACGGCGGTCTCGTCGACGACCGGGCCGCCGTGCTTGCCGGGGATCGCGACCGTGCCGGCCACACCCCGCCCCAGGATCGCCCCGAGTGACTCTCGGGAGCCCGCCTCCAGCGCGCCGAGCAGGCCGTCGAGGTCACCGCGCAGGCCCCGCAGCAGCGCGGTGAGCGCCGCGGTGTTGGCGGTGAGGATCTGCTGCCACAGCCGCGGGTCGCCGGCGGCGATCCGGGTGACGTCGCGGACCCCCTGCCCCGACAGCGCCAGGTGCTGCGCCGGGGCGTCGGTGAGGGTGCCCGCGACGAGGGCGGCGACCACGTGCGGCAGGTGGGAGGTGCGGGCGACCGCGGCGTCGTGCTCCTCCGGGGTGAAGGTGAACGCCGTGGCGCGGCACGCGTCCACCAGGGCCGTCACGGCGGCCACCGCCTCCGGGGTCGACCCCGCGTGCGGGGTGACCGCCCACGGGCGGCCGTCGAAGAGCACGCTGGAGGCGGCCAGGGGGCCGCTGCGCTCGCTGCCCGCCATCGGGTGCGACCCGACGTACCGGCCCAGCGCCTCGGGAGGCACGAGCGCCCGGACCTGCTCGAGCGGCGCGGTCTTGACCGACCCCACGTCCGTGACGAAGGCGGTCGTGGCGGTCAGCGCCTCCGCGATCGCCGCGGCCAAGTGGTCCGGCGGCACCGCGACGACGACGAGCCCGACCTCGACCCCGGGGTCGTACGCCGTCCCGGCGCCCAGGCCCGACGCCGTCCGCACGTTCTCGTCGTTGAGGTCCGAGAGCAGCACGGGCACGCCCTGGGCCTGCAGGGCCAGCCCGATCGAGGTCCCCAGCAAGCCCGCGCCGACCACCAGGACCGGGCCGGGGACCCCCGGCCCGGAGGCCCGCTCGGTCACGGGCTCTCCTCGTCGGGCACCTCGCGGACCTTGGCCAGGTCGCGCCGCAGGTTCGAGGCGCCGTGCAGGTAGACGTGGGTGACCTCGGAGCGCGACATGTGGGTCTCGACGTGCGCCATCATCCGGACCACCCGTGGCATCGACCCGTCGATCTCCAGCTCGCGCGCACAGATCAGCGGGACGTCGTCGAACCCCAGCCTCCGGGCGGCGTACGCCGGGAACTCCGAGACCAGGTCGCTGGTGGCGGTGAAGATGATGCTGATGAAGTCGTCGACGACCAGGTCGTTGGAGGCCATCACGTCGGTCACCATCTCGGCGACCCGCTCGAGCATGTGCTCGCGTGAGTCCTCCTCGAGCTGGGTCGCTCCTCGGACCGCTCGCACCCGCACCGCTGCCTCCTCGTGGACCGTGGACCGGACGGACTCACCCTAGTGCGGTCCCCCGGTCAGAGCCGGGCGGCGTCCAGCAGCGTCCCGAGCTCGTCGCGGGTCAGCTCGCGCAGCGCCCCCGGCTTGAGCCCGGTCAGCTGCACCGGACCGATCGCGGTCCGGGTCAGCCGGACCACGGGGTGGCCGACCTCGTCCAGCAGCCGGCGCACGATGCGGTTGCGGCCCTCGTGGATCACCAGCTCGACGATCGAGCGGGTCCGCGAGCTGGAGACCACCTTGCAGCGGGACACCTCGACCGGGCCGTCGTCGAGGGTGACGGTGTCGAGCAGCCGGCGCACGGTCGCCTTCTCCACGACGCCCTCGACCTCGGCGACGTACGTCTTCTCCAGCTCGTACGACGGGTGCGCGACCTTCTGCGCGAAGTCGCCGTCGTTGGTGAGCAGGATCAGCCCCTCGGTGTCGGTGTCGAGCCGGCCGACGTGGAAGAGCCGCTCGGGCCGGTCGGCCACCAGGTCGCCCAGCGTCCGTCGCCCCTGCGGGTCCGACATCGTCGAGACCACGCCGCGCGGCTTGTTGAGGACGAGATAGACGTTCGGGGAGATCGGCGGGAGCCGCCTGCCGTCCACCCGGATGACGGCGACGGTCGGGTCGACCTTGGTGCCGAGCCGGGTGACGACCTCGCCGTCGACCTCGACCAGCCCGTCCAGCATGAGCTCCTCGCACTTGCGGCGGCTGGCGATGCCGGACTGGGCGAGCAGCTTCTGCAGCCGGATGAGCCCGTCCTCGTCGACCTGGATCCGGTCGTCGCTCACGCGGGGTCGACCGGGTCGGGCTGGTCCGGCTGGTCGACCGGCACCGGGGTCTCGGCGACCGCGACCGCCAGCGACTCGGCCTGGTCGAGGTCGTCGAGGTCCTCCATCGCCGGCAGGAACGGGGCGAGCTCGGGCAGGTCGGCCAGCGACGTCACGCCGATCCGCTCCAGGAAGTAGCCGGTGGTCTGGTAGAGCGTCGCGGTCGTCTCGGAGTCGTGCCCGGCCTCCTCGACCAGCCCGCGGGAGACCAGGGTCCGCATCACCCCGTCGACGTTGACGCCGCGGATCGCGGAGACCCGGGCGCGGCTGACTGGCTGCTTGTAGGCGACCACGGCGAGGGTCTCCAGGGCCGCCTGGGTGAGCCGGGCCTGCTGGCCGTCGAGGACGAACTTCTCCACCACCGGCGCGAGCTCCTCGCGGGTGTAGTAGCGCCAGCCGCCGGCGACGTTGCGCAGGTCGAAGCCGCGCCCCTGCTCGAGATACTCCGCGGCCAGGGCGTGCAGCGCCTCGACCACCTCCTCGGCGGGGTAGCCGGCCGCGGAGGCCAGCGTGACGTGGTCCAGCGGTTGGTCGGCGATCATCAGCAGCGCCTCGAGTGCCGGCCGCAGCTCGGCCAGTGGGACCTCGAGGGTCTCCACCTCCGTCACCGACTCGGTGACCTCGTGCTCCATCGTCTCCGTCATCCCTGCTCCTCCTCCACGACGTCGGTCGCGTCGGCGTCCTCCGGGGCGGGCTCGTCGCCCTCGTCGAACTCGTCGTTGATCTCGATCTCGCCGTCCTCGGCCCCGGTCCACCGCACGGTCAGCTCCCCCAGCGGGGTGACCTGGTCGAAGGCGACCGCGCTCTCCCGGAAGAGCTCCAGCAGGGACAGGAACCGCGCCACCTTGGTGAGGGTGTCCGCGGCGTCCCCGCACAGCGCCCGGAAGGTCATCGTGCCCTGCCGGCGAAGGCGGTCCACCACCAGGGCCGCCTGCTCCTTCACCGAGACCTGCGGGGCGTGCAGGTGGGCCAGCGAGACCTCCAGCACCGGCTTGGGCTCCAACGCTCTCGCCGCCAGCGCGGCGAACTCCTCCAGGCCGAGCCCGATCAGCACCTCGGGCAGCAGCGTGGCGTAGCGCTCCTCCAGCCCCACCGCACGCGGGAACCGCTTGGCCTCGGCGTGCAGCCGGTCCTCGAAGACTGCCGCCACCTGCTTGAAGGCGCGGTACTGCAGCAGCCGCGCGAAGAGCAGGTCGCGGGCCTCCAGCAGCGCGAGGTCCTCCTCGTCCTCCACCTCGGCCTGCGGCAGCAGCCGGGAGGCCTTGAGGTCCAGCAGCGTCGAGGCGACCAGCAGGAACGACGAGGTCTGCTCCAGGTCCCAGACGTCGCCAGCCGCCTTGATGTGGGCGATGAACTCGTCGGTCACCTTCGACAGCGCGACCTCGGTGATGTCGAGCTTGTGCTTGGCGATCAGGCTCAGCAGCAGGTCGAAGGGGCCCTCGAAGTTGTCCAGGGACAGCAGGAACCCGCCCGACGGCTCCTCGGCCAGCTCCGGACCGGGGCCCGCAGCGGAGCGGGAGGCCACGGCCGTGCTCACGCCTCGCTCAGCCGCTGGACGAGACCGCTCTGGGCACCGTGGGCGTCGAGGTCGGCCAGCGCCATCGCGACCGCGGCGCGGACGATCCGCCCCCGGTCGACGGCCAGCCCGTGGTGGCGCCGCAGCTCCAGGCGGGCGTGCTCGACGTCGAGCAGCTCGTCGGAGGTGACGTAGACCGTCATCTTCTCGTCGTGCTTGACCCGCCCGCTGGCCTCACGCGCGGCGGCCTGCGTCGCCGACTTCGCGGTCGTCGACTTCTTGGCCTCCTTCGCACCCTTCGCCTCGGCCAGCTCGACGACCTCGTGCGAGCCCGGCTGGTCCGGGACGGCGGTCGGTCGGAAGATGTCGTCCGCCGCCGGGACGATCACACGTCGAGGCATCGGGCCAGCACCTCCTTGGCCAGGCTCCGGTAGGACTCCGCACCGGCCGAGCTGCTCGCGTACGAGGTGATCGGCTCCCCGGCGACCGTGGAGTCGGAGAACTTGATCGTGCGCTTGATGACCGTGTGGAAGACGTCGTCGCCCCAGGCCTGGACGAGGCGGTCCATCACCTCGCGGCTGTGCAGGGTGCGGCCGTCGTACATGGTGCCGAGCACGCCGTCGATGTGCAGCTTGGGGTTCAGCCGCTCCTTGACCTTGTCGATCGTGGTCTTGAGCAGGGCGACGCCGCGCAGCGCGAAGTACTCGCACTCCAGCGGCACGATCACGCCGTGCGACGCGGTCAGCGCGTTGACCGTGAGCAGCCCGAGCGAGGGCTGGCAGTCGATCAGGATGACGTCGTAGACGTTGATCGCGTCCTGGAGCACCCGCTGCAGGGTCTGCTCCCGGGCGACCTCGTGGACGAGCTGGACCTCCGCGGCCGACAGGTCGATGTTCGAGGGCAGCAGGTCCATGCCCGGCACGTTGGTCGGCACGATGACGTCGTCGATCGTGACGTCGCTCTGCATCAGCAGGTTGTAGACCGTCAGGTCCATGGTGTGCGGGTTCATGCCGAGCCCCACCGACAGCGAGCCCTGCGGGTCGAAGTCGACCAGGAGCACCTTGCGGCCGTACTCGGCGAGCGCCGCGCCCAGGTTGATCGTGGTCGTGGTCTTGCCGACCCCGCCCTTCTGGTTGCACATCGAGATCACCCGGGCGTTGCCGTGGATGCCGATCGGCCTCGGCTCGGGCAGCACCGGGAACGGCCGGCCG
This sequence comes from Marmoricola sp., assembly GCA_044227235.1. Lineage (GTDB taxonomy): Bacteria > Actinomycetota > Actinomycetes > Propionibacteriales > Nocardioidaceae > Marmoricola_A. The sequence continues at coordinate 109,552 of JBGAFN010000019.1, forward strand.
GTCGGGCCGAGCTCGACCTCCGGGACGTCCACCAGCGTCGCGGCGACGTCCTGGCTCGGGGCCTGCGCAACCTCGACCTCGGGCTCGGGCTCGCGGCGCGCGAACGGGATCGGCTGGGCCGGGGCCTGCTCGGGGGTGCGCACCGTCGGAGGCATCTCCGGGGCGCTGGATCCGTAGGTGCCTGAGCCGTAGTCGTTCACGATTGATCGCTCTCCTCGTGCGGGTGGGGACACTCGTGAAACTAGTCGCGAGCACCCGTCACCGAGTGACGGCGCGCCGTCGCTTTGTCGACTTTTCTGGCCCTCCTCGCTGGTCGAGTAGGGAGCGAGCCGTCCTCGCTGGTCGAGTAGGGAGCGAGCCGTCCTCGCTGGTCGAGTAGGGAGCGAGGAACGAGCGACCGTGTCGAGACCCCGCAACAACAAATCCCGGTTGGTCGGGAAGTCGCGGACCTCGACCCGCACCTACCCCAGCGCCCGCGGGTGCGCGGTCGCGTACACCTCGCGCAGACTGTCCACGGTCACCAGGGTGTAGACCTGCGTGGTGGTCACCGACGCGTGGCCGAGGAGCTCCTGCACCACGCGGACGTCGGCCCCGCCGTCGATCAGATGGGTGGCGAACGAGTGCCGCAATGTGTGCGGGGAGACCTCGGCGGTGACGCCGGCCCGCTCGGCGGCGCGCACCAGCACCGTCCAGGCGCTCTGCCGGGAGAGCCGTCCCCCGCGGGCGTTGAGGAACAGGGCCGCGGTCCCCGCCCCCGCCTCCACCAGGGCGGGTCTCCCCCGCACCAGGTACGCCGAGACCGCCTCGCGGGCCATCGACCCGAACGGCACCACCCGCTCCTTGCTGCCCTTGCCGCGCAGCAGCACGGTGGCGGTCTCCAGGTCCAGGTCGTCGAGGTCCAGCCCGACCGCCTCGGAGATCCGCGCCCCGGACGCGTAGAGCAGCTCCAGCAGCGCCCGGTCCCGCATTGCCAGCGCGGTCCCCGGCGCGGCCGCCGCATCCAGGATCCGTTCGATGTCGGCCAGCGGCAGCGCCTTCGGGAGCCGCTTGGCCGGCGCCGGTGGCCGGACGGCGGCCGCCGGGTCGGCCTGGGACAGCCCGTCGCGGACGGCGAACCGGTGGAACCCGCGCACCGCCACCACCGCGCGTCCCGCACTGCCGGAGGCCAACGGAGGATGGTCGGCGTCGCCCTCCCGCAGGTGGGCCAGGAAGGCCGCGACCGTGCCCTCGTCGACGGCGGTCAGGTCGTCGATCCCCTGGGAGCCCAGGAAGGCGACGTAGCGGCGCAGGTCGCGACGGTAGGACTTGAGCGTGTTGTCGGCCAGGCCACGCTCGACGACCAGGTGGTCGAGGTAGGTACGCAGGGCTCGTTGGACCGCCGTCGGCCCGGTCCGCTCGGGGGTTGCGACCCCCTCCACCGAGGCGCTCAGACCAGCACCCCGTCCAGCGACACGGAGTCGAGGCCGTGGGCTCCTGCGACGGGGGCGTTGGTCAGGGCACCGTCGTGGGTGTTGAGGCCCAGGGCCAGGGAGTGGTCCTCGCGGCACGCGGCCTGCCAGCCCTTGTTCGCCAGCGCCACCGCATAGGGCAGGGT